>NZ_CAJQYY010000004.1 GCF_907164575.1 Paraburkholderia gardini | reverse complement strand
TGGAGCAGCGTGCGGACGATCCGTCGTTTTACGGCGCGAAGATCGCGACCGCGCAGTTCTTCGCGGAACACGTGCTGGCGCAGGCATCGGCGCTTGAAGCGTCGATCGTGACGGCGAAGGGCGATGAGGGTGTGCTGGCGCTTGACGCAGATCAGTTCTGATCGCGAAAGGACTGCGTGATGCGCGGACGGGCGGGCATTGCAGCCGAACGTCTATCAAAAACAGAACGGCGCCTCTTGTGAGGCGCCGTTCTGTTTTGAGTATGTCTGATCGCAGTCGAGCGATCGGGAAATCTGGTGAATTCGTCAGGCGTACGCCGGCCGGTGCGCGCTGCCCGTGTCGCCGAGATAGCGATGCACGGACAGGTCGCCCGACTGGATTGCCGGCTGCTTGCCGGAGATCAGGTCGGCGAGCAACTGGCCCGAGCCGCACGACATCGTCCAGCCGAGTGTGCCGTGTCCCGTGTTCAGGAACAGGTTCGACACCGGCGTACGCCCGACGATCGGCGTGCCGTCCGGCGTCATCGGACGCAGACCCGTCCAGAAGGTCGCTTTCGACGTATCGCCACCGCCCGGGAACAGGTCGTTGACGCATGTTTCGAGCGTCTCGCGGCGCGCCTGACGCAGCGACTTGTCGAAGCCCGCGATTTCGGCCATGCCGCCGACACGGATCCGGTCGTCAAAACGTGTAATCGCGATCTTGTACGTTTCGTCGAGCACCGTCGAAACGGGGGCTGCGGCTGCATCGACGATCGGCGCGGTAATCGAGTAGCCCTTCAGCGGATAAACCGGAATCTTGACGACATCCGCCAGAAAGCGTGTGGAGTATGAGCCGAGTGCGACGACGTAGCTGTCGGCCACCACCATCTCGTCGCCACATTTCACGCCGGCGATGCGGCCGTTGCCCATCGCGAGCGCGTCGATCGGCGTGTTGTAGCGGAACTTGACGCCGAGCGCTTCGGCCATCGCGGCGAGGCGCGTGGTGAACAACTGGCAGTCGCCGGTTTCGTCACCCGGCAGGCGCAGGCCGCCCGTCAATTTGTGCGACGTCGCGGCAAGCGCCGGTTCGACGCGCGCCAGTTCAGCGGGCGTCAGCAGTTCATACGCGACGTTCGCGTCCTTCAGCACGGCGATGTCTTTCGCGGCGCCGTCGAGCTGCTGTTGCGTGCGAAACAACTGGAGCGTGCCGCCCGTGCGGCCTTCGTACTGGATGCCGGTGTCGGCGCGAAGCGCCTGCAGACAGTCGCGACTGTATTCAGCCAGGCGAACCATGCGCCCCTTGTTGACGGCGTAGCGCTCCGTCGTGCAGTTCTGCAGCATCTGCCACATCCACTTCAGCTGGAACTGCGTGCCGTCGAGCCGGATGGCGAGCGGCGCGTGCTTCTGGAACATCCATTTGACGGCCTTCAGCGGCACACCAGGCGCCGCCCACGGCGCGGCGTATCCGGGCGAAATCTGCCCCGCGTTCGCGAAGCTGGTTTCGAGTGCCGGACCGGACTCACGGTCGATCACGGTCACTTCGTGACCCGCGCGCGCCAGGTAATACGCGCTCGTAACGCCAACGACACCGCTGCCCAGAATGACGACTCGCATGACTTCTCCAGAAAGGTCGAAAGGCTGACGGCATCGAAACGTTCGATTAATGACGGATTACGTGGTCAACCCAGTGTTAACGGCTATCATATTGATGATCAGGTAGCTGTTGTTATCGTATTTTTTGGATTTTCAGTGGAAAAACCATGCGAACCCAACGTCAACCGGTCCGCGCTCTGGACAAGCTGGATCGCCGCATCCTGAA
Organism: Paraburkholderia gardini; assembly: GCF_907164575.1. Classification (GTDB taxonomy): domain Bacteria; phylum Pseudomonadota; class Gammaproteobacteria; order Burkholderiales; family Burkholderiaceae; genus Paraburkholderia; species Paraburkholderia gardini. The sequence goes on along the minus strand of NZ_CAJQYY010000004.1, from coordinate 217,485 downwards.
ACTGCTCCAGCAGGATGGGCGCATGGCCATGAAGGACCTCGCCGAACAGGTGGGCCTCTCGGTCACGCCGTGTATCGAACGCGTCAAACGCATGGAGCGCGAAAGCGTGATCATGGGCTATCACGCCCGGGTGAATCCGGCCGAACTGGGCGCGGCACTCCTGGTGTTCGTCGAGATCACGCTCGATCACAAGAGCGGCAACATGTTCGACCAGTTCCGGCGCGAAGTGCAGAAGATTCCCGAGGTGCTGGAGTGCCATCTCGTATCGGGCGATTTCGACTATCTGATCAAGGCGCGCATCGGCGAAATGGCCGACTACCGGAAACTGCTCGGCGACATCCTGCTGCAACTGCCCGGCGCGGTGCAGTCGAAGAGCTATGTCGTCATGGAAGAGATCAAGGAAACGCTGACGATCGCCGTCGGCGAGTGAGGTTCGCCTGGCCATCTGACGGGTCTCGACAAACGTCTAAAACACTGTATATTTATACAGTGCTTTAGACGTTTTGCTTTCCACTTTCCATACCGTGACCCGTTCCGACGACGAATATCCGATTGCCCCGCCGGCGCCCCTCAAGGGGCGCGGTGCGGTCACGAACCTGCAGGGGCGCTACGAGATTAACCAGCGCGAAGCGTTCGACGACGGCTGGGTGCTGTCGCCCGCGGATGAAGAAAACGGAACGCCTGCATTGCGTACCCAGGTTTTCGAAGAGAAGGCGAAATCGATCCTGACGCGCAACGCTTCGCCGGACATTCCGTTTAGCGTGTCGCTCAATCCGTATCGGGGGTGCGAGCACGGCTGCATCTACTGCTTCGCGCGCCCAACGCACAGCTATCTGGGGCTTTCGCCGGGGCTGGATTTCGAGAGTCGTATCTACGCCAGGATCAATGCAGCGGCATTGCTTGGGCACGAATTGTCGAAGAAATCCTACGTCCCCGAGCCCATTGCGCTGGGCGTGAATACCGATGCCTGGCAGCCGGTGGAACGCGGTCTCGGATTGACCCGTAGCGTCATCCAGGTGCTGCATGACCGTGGGCACCCGTTCGCGGCCATTACGAAGTCGTCGCTGATCGAACGCGATCTTGACCTGCTCGCGCCCATGGCGGCGCGCGGGCAGGTCATGGCGGCCATCACGATCACGACGCTCGACGCCGATATTGCCCGTACGCTGGAGCCGCGCGCCGCGACACCCGCGCGGCGGCTGCGCACGATCAAAACGTTGAGCGAGGCGGGCGTGCCGGTGGGCGTCAGCATTGCACCGGTGATTCCGTTCGTCACGGAGCCGGACATGGAGCGGGTGCTGGAAGCGTGCGCCCAGGCGGGGGCGTCGTCGGCCAGCTTTATCGTGCTGCGATTGCCCTGGGAAGTCGCGCCGTTGTTCAAAGACTGGCTCGCAGCGCATTTTCCGGATCGTGCCGATCGCGTGATGAGTCGTGTGCGAGACATGCGTGGCGGAAAGGACTACGACGCGTCGTTCGCGACGCGGATGAAAGGTGAAGGGCTTTGGGCAGATCTGCTCAAGCAGCGTTTTCACAATGCCGCCCGACGGCTCGGTCTGAACGAGCGGCAACGCGGCATTCTGGATATGTCGCAGTTTCGCCGGATCGAAATGGTGAAACCGCCGTTACCGGATAACCCGCAACTCGATCTTTTCTAGAACAGTCGCGGGATGCGCCGGGGTCTTACTGAGAAAGCGCTTTCGCCGCCTGAACCTGCGATTCGAAGTACGTCTGAAACGAGAACGCGAGCCCTGTCATCAGCAGGAACGCGCCGATCAGCAGCGAGAAGATAACGATGAAGATCACGGTCCAGCCCGAGTGGCTCTCTTTACCAGTTTGCGCGTTGAACTGCGCATCCCATTTTTCATCGGGGCGCAGCCCGTAGACGATCGCAGCGAGGAACGCCGCGAACAGCGAGACCGCACCCGGAAAAACGAGCATCCAGCCGAGCGTCGACGCGCGGTCGGTCGCGGCGAGCAGCAGATAGCCGGGGATACCGATCAGCGTGCCGAGCAGATGCGCCCAGCCATACACATCGCGCAATCCATACAGATAGAAGCGATGCGCACCCAGCGTGCCGAAGAAGAACGCCAGTGCTGCGGTTATCGTCTTGGATCTGAAGCGCGGGGAAAGCGAGGCAGCGGTGGACATGAGCTAGGACTGAATTTCCAGACAACGGGATGGACGCGCCAGGCGCGCATGCCGCGGCAGGTACGCGGGCCGACGCGCATTCTACGCCTGGCGCGCGCCGTGGGTCACTTTGGAAGTCCCGGCGCGGGTGTCGTTCTTGCCTCGTGCGCCTGGCTGGGTGAACTGGTCAAGGCGCCGTCCAGGTGACACGATAGATCGCGCCCGCATAGTCGTCGCTGATCAGAAGCGAGCCGTCGGGTAATGGCAGCACGTCGGCGGGGCGACCCCACACGCTTTCATCCGGCATCAGCCAGCCTTGGGCGAAGACCTCCTGGCGCGGATTGCTGCCGTCGGCGTTCACGATCACCCGCATGACACGGTATCCGACTTTCCGGCTGCGATTCCACGATCCGTGCTCGGCGATGAAGATGTTGTTCCGGTAGTCGGTCGGGAACATCGTACCGGTGTAAAAACGCATCCCGAGCGATGCGACATGCGCGCCGAGCTTCGCGACCGGCGGCGTGAATTCGCTGCACGGGTGGTTCTTGCCGAATTCCGGGTCGGCGATGTCGCCCGCATGGCAGAACGGATAGCCGAAATCCATGCCGCTGCGCGGAGCGCGATTGAGCTCGTCGTCGGGGCGATCGTCGCCGAGCATGTCGCGGCCGTTGTCGGTGAACCACAGCTCGTGCGTCACCGGATGCCACGCGAAGCCGACCGTGTTGCGAATGCCACGCGCGATCGTTTCGTAGTGGCTGCCATCGGCGTCCATGCGGCCGAGCATGGCGTAATGGTCACGATCCGGCAGGCAGATGTTGCAGGGCGCGCCCTGCGGCACGTACAGCTTGCCGTCGGGGCCAAAGGCGATGAATTTCAAGCCGTGGTGATGCCCGGTGGGCAATCTGTCCGTGACGACCGCCGGCTTTGGGGGATCGGCCAGATGGTCGTCGATCGCATCGAAACGCAGAATCTTCGACACCGCTGACACGTACAGCGCCCCGTCGCGCCACGCGACGCCGGCCGGCATGTCGAGTCCGGACGCGATCACGTGCCGGGCGGTGACCCGCCCGGCACGCAGTTCCAGGGCGTAAACGTGGCCGTCGATGCTGCCCGCATACAGAATGCCCTTCGGCGACAAGGCCATTTCGCGTGCCGAAGGCACGTTGTCCGCCAGAACTTCGATGTGAAATCCGGGCGGCAGCTTGATTCGCCCGATTGGCAACGACGCTGCCGTGGCGGCGGTTGCAGTCAGATTCATCAGGAAAAATGCGATGACGAACAGCCAGTCATGCCGGCTGTCCGGGCGTCCAGACCGCAGTCCGGGCATCGTCAGAAAAGCAGTTTTCATGTGCCTCCCGCATAGATAACCGGGCGAGCCCGCTGCCGCTGCGTCGGGCGCGATGTCTCGTCGCAGCGGCCCGGCATTGCAGTTTATCCCCGTAAGTGTTTGTTATGGCATTGCTTTCGGGCTATAATCTCGCGTTTCAGTGGTTTCGAACCCCGGATTTCAAGGATTCCAGTATGGTCATCATCCGCTTGGCTCGTGGCGGCTCCAAGAAGCGCCCGTTCTACAACATCGTCGCAACCGATTCGCGTAACCGTCGTGACGGCCGCTTTATCGAACGCGTTGGCTTCTACAACCCGGTCGCTACGAAGGGTGAGTCGCTGCGTATCGCTCAGGACCGCCTGACGTACTGGCAAGGCGTTGGCGCGCAGCTGTCGCCGACCGTCCAGCGTCTCGTGAAGGAAGCCCAAAAGGCGCAGCCGGCTGCCTGATGGTAGCCAGCATGCGCATCGCGGGCGTGTCGCGCGAACTGTGCGGCGTGCCGGATGCGCACGTATTGTCTGAAGTTGGCCCGAAGCAGGCTGTGAGGTTGACCCATGTCCACGCGTGATTCTGACGGCTCGGGCCGTAGCAAAACCGCGAACCGTGGCGAAGCTTCATTTGGCGCCTTTGTCCGCAAGCCGGTAGCGCGGGTTGCTCCGGCAGCGGCGGGTCCGGTTGCAGCAGAAATGCGCGCTGAACCGGCAGAAAGCTGGCCGGACGACGCTGTCGAAGTCGGTGCAATTGTCGACTCGTATGGCCTGAAGGGCTGGGTGAAGGTGGCCGCGCATGCGGACGCCGGGCGAGGCGGCGACGCCTTGCTGAGCGCAAAACGCTGGTGGCTGCAGAAAGGCCGCGAGCGTCGCTCTGCAACCGTTCTGCAGTCGAAGATACACAGCGATAGTATCGTTGCCCATCTGGGCGGCACGGCCGACCGTGACGAGGCGTTGTCGCTGCGCGGTCACAGCGTGTACGTGCGTCGCAGCGACTTCCCGGCACTCGATGCCGACGAATTTTACTGGGTCGACCTGCTCGGCCTCTCTGTCGTCAACGAGTCTGGCGTCGCGCTGGGCACGGTTGCCGACATGATCGACAACGGTGCGCATTCGGTTCTGCGCATCGAGTATCCGACCACGGGGAAAGACGGCAAGCCGGTTACTGGCGAACGTCTGATTCCGTTTGTCGGCGTCTACGTCAAATCGGTGGATCAGGCGGCGAAGAAGATCGTCGTCGACTGGGAAGCCGATTATTAATCGCGGTGCCGGCATCACGGTACCGGGCACGATTCGCTGAATGGGGAGAGCGATGCAGTTCGATGTCATCACGCTCTTTCCTGACATGTTTCATGCATTGACCGATTGGGGTATCACCAGCCGGGCAGCGAAGCAGCAGCGATACGGTTTGCGTACGTGGAATCCGCGCGATTTCACGACCGACAACTACCGTACTATCGATGATCGCCCGTATGGCGGCGGCCCTGGCATGGTCATGCTTGCAAAGCCGCTTGAAGATGCGATCGGTGCAGCGAAAGCCGCGCAGGCGGAGCAGGGTGTGACCGGTGCGCGCGTCGTGATGATGTCGCCGCAGGGCGCAACGCTCAATCACGATCGCGTGATGCAGTTCGTGCAGCAACCGGGTTTGATCCTGCTGTGCGGTCGCTACGAAGCGATCGATCAGCGTCTGATCGACCGGGTTGTCGATGAAGAAGTCAGCCTGGGTGATTTCGTACTGTCCGGTGGAGAGTTGCCGGCGATGGCGTTAATGGATGCTGTCGTACGCCAGTTGCCCGGCGTACTGAACGATTCGCAGTCGGCGGTGCAGGATAGTTTCGTCGATGTATTACTGGACTGTCCGCATTACACGCGGCCTGAAGAATATGATGGCGTGCGCGTGCCCGATGTGCTGCTCGGCGGCCATCATGCGGAAATCGAGTTGTGGCGTCGGCGCGAAGCGCTGCGCAACACAGTGGTCAAGCGCCCCGATCTGATCGAGCGCGCGAGAAAGAACAAGATGCTGAGCCGTGCCGATGAGGCATGGCTTGCAAGTCTCGCGAAAGAAGCGTCGAAGGCGTAAGCCTTCACGATTCCGAGTGAGCACCAGGCGGTGTCGCACATGCGTGTGCGGCGCCAGATGTGAACCCATCCTCTATCGGGGCCGTAGCCGCGCGCAGCAGACAAAGCCAGCGCAAGGCAGGTACGAACGCCGACAAGATGGACATAGGAGTCAGTGATGAATCTGATTGCAAAACTCGAGCAGGAAGAAATCGCGCGCGCCCTCGGCGAGAAGACCATCCCCCAATTCGCCCCCGGTGATACGGTGATCGTCAGCGTGAACGTGGTAGAAGGCACGCGCAAGCGTGTGCAGGCTTATGAAGGCGTCGTGATTGCCAAGCGCAATCGTGGCCTCAACTCGTCGTTTATCGTCCGCAAGATTTCGTCGGGCGAAGGCGTCGAGCGTACGTTCCAGACGTATTCGCCGCTGCTGGCAAGCATCGTCGTGAAGCGTCGCGGTGACGTGCGTCGCGCAAAGCTGTACTACCTGCGCGATCGTTCGGGCAAGTCGGCCCGGATCAAGGAAAAGCTGGTCTCGAAAGGCCGTGCTGCTTCGCAGGCTTGAAACCTGTAAGAGCTGTAAGAAAAAGCACCCCTCGCGGGTGCTTTTTTCTTTGGTGCGTCAGAATAGCGCCTTGTCCAATTCAATCGCCCGATTCCCGGAAACCCGTTGACCCGCCCCGTTTTTGAACCCGAAGCCCTGCCTGTCGAATCGACGGGTATCGATCTGTCTGCCGTTGCGCCCGAACGGCTGACGCCCGACGGTCTGCGCGCGCGTTTTGAAAAAACGCTCGCGTGGGCGCCGGAGCCGCTGGTGGAAACGCGTCTGCATGACGGCGATCCGCGACTGGCCGCCGTGCTGGTGCCGCTGATCGTGCGCGACGAAGGGCTCACCGTGCTGTTGACGCAGCGCGCCGACCATCTCAACGACCATGCCGGCCAGATCAGTTTTCCGGGCGGCCGCCGGGAATCCTGGGATGCGGACGCAACCGCGACCGCGCTGCGCGAAGCTCAGGAAGAGGTCGCGCTGGATCCTGCGCGCGTCGAAGTGCTGGGTTCGCTGCCCGACTACCTGACGGGTACCGGTTTTCGCATCACGCCCGTGGTCGGTCTCGTGCATCGGCCGTTCACGGTCGAAGCCGATACGCTCGAAGTCGCCGAAATCTTCGAGGTGCCGCTCGCCTTTCTGATGGACCCGGCGCGTCACGAAGTCCGCGTGTTTCGCTGGGAAGGTGGGGAGCGTCGTTTTTTTGCGATGCCTTATCCGCGTGGCGAACCGGACGGTCATCACTTCATCTGGGGTGCAACGGCGGGCATGTTGCGCAATTTCTATCGCTTCCTCGCCGCGTGACCCGAAAGGCAGTCTTGCGCCCCAGGCGTTTGCACCCCTTGCACGCTCAGGCTCATCCGACCCTGTGCTATCGTTATAAAAGAATCACATAAACCTGAATGGCACGGCGCACCGCATGACATTTTTCTCCGTATTGCTGGCTCTCATCATCGAACAGTTACGCGCGCTGTCGCCTGGCAATCCGGTGTCGGCGCTGCTTCAGTACCATGCGGAGTCTGCCGCGCAAGGCTTTGACGCCGGCAAGCAGAAGCACGGAATCCTCGCCTGGCTGGTCGTGGTGCTGCCATGGACGCTCTTCGTCGGCGCCGTTTACTACGTGTTGTATGAGATCAACTTCGTGCTCGCGTTCCTCTGGAACGTCGCGATCGTGTACTTCACGCTCGGCTTCCGGCAATTCAGCCACTATTTCACCGACATCCATCTCGCGCTCAATAACGACGATGTGCCGCGCGCGCGTGAAATTCTCAATGAGTGGACTGGCCTTGAGACCATCGATATGCCGGTCAGCGAGATCGTGCGTCACACGCTGATTTACGCGGTGATCGCGTCGCATCGTCACGTGTTCGGCGTGTTCTTCTGGTTTCTCGTGCCGGTCGGGCCGGCCGGCGCGGTGCTGTATCGCATCGCTGAATATCTCGCGCGGACGTGGTCGAAGCCGGCCGACGACCGCACGCCGGCGTTCTCGACGTTCGCGCAGCGGGCGTTTTTCGTGATCGACTGGATTCCGGCGCGTTTGACGTCGCTGGGTTTCGCGATCGTCGGCAATTTCGAAGATGCCATCTACGCGTGGCGCAATCACGCCCGCCAGTGGCCCGATACGAACGATGGCGTCCTGCTTGCCGCGGGCAGTGGTGCGCTCGGCGCGCGTCTGAGCGGGCCGCTTGCCGAGCCGTCGAGTCTCGATGCGCTTTCGACCGGCGACGGTGGCCCAATGCAGGTCGGCGACGACTGCACGCCGCGCACGCTGCAATCCGCGGTCGGGCTGGTGTGGCGCGCGGTTATCCTGTGGATGATCATCCTGCTCATGCTGACGATCGCCGTGTGGCTGGCCTGAGTCTCACCGCCCGGAACCATCAGTCGCAAAGCAGAAGAGGCCGGAATGAAAACCCGGCCTCTTTTTTTATCCGCTAATCGAGCTGGTGACGATCAGCCGTCAAGCGGATCCCGTGCGGTTCCACATTGCCAGCACACCGTGAACTGCGCTTCCAGCGTCTCTCCACACCCGGCACAACGCCACGCTGGCGCGCCCGCGGCAGGACCGTTCGTGGCGGCGTCGATCAACCGGCGCGCAAGCGCTTCGTCGCGTTCATCGACGAGCCACAGTTCCGGCGCGCACTGTTCCGCCGGAATTTCGCCCAGCGCGCCGTTCAGATAGCGGTTATGCAACTCGCACGCGACGCCCGCCGCCGACAGCACGTTGATCCAGTGCTGTCCGGTCACCACGTTCGGTGCGCGCATCAGTTTCATCATGGCGGGGCGGGAGTCGGCGCCTAGCGCACGATCTGGCTGGCTTCGTGGACAAGTTGCGCATAGAGCGCATGACGTTCGCGCGCGATGCGACCGCTGGCGACGGCTTCGAGGATCGCGCAGCCCGGCTCGTGCAGGTGATGACAGTTATAGAAGCGGCAATCCGCCAGCAGCGGACGAAACTCCGGAAACGCGCGTTCGAGGCGCCCTTCGGTGAGATGGTGCAGGCCGAATTCCTGAAAACCGGGCGAGTCGGTGAGCGAGCCGCCTTCGGGCAATCGATGAAGACGCGTGTACGTGGTCGTATGGCGGCCGCTGTTCAACGCGGTCGAGATCTCTCGCGTCGCGACTTCGGCGTTCGGGACCAGAAGGTTCACGAGCGTCGATTTACCCATGCCGGATTGCCCGAGCAGAAGCGTCGAATGCCCGGTCAGATGTTCACCGAGTGCCGCACGGGCCTCGTCGGGCCGTGTCCTGACCGACACCTCCACGACCGGATACCCGAGTTCGCGATAGCGTGCGAGCCGCGCGCGCGCGCCCGGGAGCGCGGCCTCGACGTCGGTTTTGTTCAACATGATGAGCGGCTTCAGCGCGTTGGCTTCGGCCGCGACCAGCGCGCGGCCGAGCAGGTCCTCGCTGAAATGCGGCTCGGTGGCGAGCACGATCAGCAACTGGTCGAGGTTCGCCGCAAAGAGCTTCGACTTGTACTGGTCGGACCGGTAGAGCAGGTTGCGCCGCTCGTCGATGGCGACGATCACGCCCTGGTCGGCAGACGCCGCTTCGTATGTCACGCGATCGCCGACGGCGACCTCGCTCTTCTTGCCGCGTGGAAAGCATTGCAGCGGCGCGCCGCCGTCATCGGGCACGACGAGGTAATGGCGGCCATGCGCCGCGACGACGAGACCGTGTACCTGCTTTTGCGCGCTGGCCGCGGCGCGGGCCGCTTTCGGCGAACGGCCGCTCATGCGTGCCGCAGCAGGCGGTCGATCCGCTGCGACGCCGGCGGATGCGAATAATAGAACGCGGTGTAGAGCGGGTCGGGCGTGAGCGTCGACGCGTTGTCCTCGTACAGTTTGACGAGTGCGTTGACGAGGTCTTTGGCATCCGTCTGCGTGGCGGCGAAAGCGTCGGCCTCGAACTCGTGCTTGCGCGAACTGAGACTGCCAAGCGGTGTCACGAAGAACAGGAACACAGGGACGGCGAGGAAGAACAGCACGAGCGCAAGCCCGCTATTGCCGCCGATGAGCGACGGGCGCACGCCCAGCCCTTCGTAGAACCACACGCGCTGCGACAGCCAGCCGAGCAATGCCAGCATCACGAGGCTGATCGCGAACGTGACCACCATCCGCTTCACCACGTGACGACGCTTGAAGTGGCCCAGTTCGTGCGCCAGTACCGCTTCGATCTCGTTGCCCGACAGGCGCGCGAGCAGCGTGTCGAAAAACACGATGCGTTTGGCCGCGCCGAAGCCCGTGAAATACGCGTTGCCATGCGCCGAACGACGGCTGCCGTCCATCACGAAGAGGCCCTTGGCGGCGAAGCCGCAGCGCTTCATCAGCGCCTCGATGCGGGCTTTCAGCGCTTCGTCCTTGAGCGGTTCGAACTTGTTGAAGAGCGGGGCGATGAACGTCGGATACAGCACCAGCACGAGCATCTGGAACGCGACCCACACGATCCACGTCCACAGCCACCACAGGCTGCCCGCCTGGTTCATCAGCCACAGCACGACGAACAGCAGCGGCAGGCCGAACGCTGCACCGAGCAGCACACCCTTGATACGGTCGACGAAGAAAATACGCCGGCTCATCCGGTTGAAGCCGAAACGGTCTTCGATCACGAACTGACGGTAATAGTCGAACGGCAGATCGATCACGCTCGTGATCGCGACCACCGCCGCGACCAGCGCGATCTGGCCGCTGTAGCCGCGGCCGAGCCAGTCGGTCAGGCTGAGATCGAGCCACTGGACACCGCCCAGCAGCGTCAGCCCGATCAGCACCGCGGCGCTGACGACGATTTCCGCCATCGTAAGGCGCGTGCGCTCGACGGTGTAATCGGCGGCGCGCTGGTGTGCCGGCAGCGGAATGGCGGTGGAGAACTGCGGCGGCACCTGGTTGCGGTGCGCCGCCACGAAGCGGGTTTGCCGCGACGCGAGCCAGAGTTTGGTTCCGACCATCGCCACAACGGCGATCACGAACAGAACGGTGAAGTACAGGGTAGGCATCCGGGAGGTCCGTGGTATCTATGCGAGAATTATATGTTTCTTCCCGCCGGCTGGCGGGTTGCGCTCATACGAACTATTTTGGCGGCTTTAGTGACGTCCGGGCGCACCGTGCGCACGCAACGCCCACCGCCTGATAACAACCAAGGTTGCCTTCATGACTGACACCCCCGACGCCGCTGGCCAGACCCCGCTCGTTCGCAGCGACATGAATCTCATCTGGCTCGACATGGAAATGACGGGCCTCGAACCGGACACGGACCGCATCATCGAGATCGCTGTCGTCGTGACCAGTTCGACGCTCGATAAACTGGTGGAAGGCCCGGTGCTGGCCATTCATCAAAGCGACGAAACGCTGGCTAAAATGGATCAGTGGAACCAGAACACGCACGGCCGCTCGGGTCTGATCGACCGGGTGCGCGCGTCGACGGTCAGTGAAGCCGAAGCGGCCGAACAGATTCGCGCGTTCCTCGGCGAATACGTCCCGCCGGGCAAATCGCCGATGTGCGGCAACTCGATCTGCCAGGACCGCCGTTTCATGGCGCGCTGGATGCCGGACCTCGAACGCTTTTTCCACTATCGCAACCTCGACGTCAGCACGCTGAAGGAACTGTGCCGCCGCTGGCAGCCGACGATCTACAAGGGCTTTCAGAAGCGCGCGATGCATACGGCGTTGGCCGACATCCATGAATCGATCGACGAACTCAAGTACTACCGCGAGCACTTCCTGATTCCGCAGGCCAGCGCGCCCGGCGCTGCCGCGGTCGCCATCTGAGTCGCTGCGGTCCGGGCCGCCATCGCAGGCGCCCGTTAGCAGCCTGAAACGCTACCGGGGAGTGCGCTGCGCGCTCTTCGGGCGAAATGCCGCGACCACGCTCGCGTTCGTTTCCACGTACGGGCCACCGATCAGGTCGATGCAATACGGCACCGCCGCAAAAATGCCTGGAACGACGACCGCACCGGCTTCATCGCGCAACCCCTCCAGCGTTTCCCTGATCGACTTTGGCTGACCCGGCAGATTGACGATCAGCGCGGCGCGCTCCGCCGTTTCGCGGATGACCGCCACTTGCCGCGAGAGAATCGCGGTCGGGACGAAATTCAGGCTGATCTGCCGCATCTGTTCGCCAAATCCCGGCATTTCCCTTGTGCCCACCGCGAGCGTGGCTTCCGGCGTGACGTCGCGGCGCGACGGGCCCGTGCCGCCCGTTGTCAGCACCAGATCGCAGCCCACGGTGTCGGTGAGCTCGACGAGCGTGGCCGAAATGGTGGCCGCGTCGTCCTGTATCAGCCGGGTCTCGACGCGCCATGGCGAGGCGAGCGCCGTGCCCAGCCACGCCTCGAGCGCGGGAATGCCCTTGTCCTCATAGACGCCGCTGCTCGCCCGGTCGCTGATCGACACGAGGCCGATCAGGATCTCGTCAGGGTGGTTACGCGCCAGTTTCGTCATCGTCGTCTTCGCGGGGTTCACCGGATTCGTCGCTGTCGTCATCATCGTCGCCGGTTTTGCTCGTGTCCTTGATCCACTGGAACAGTTCGCGGAAGTAGCGCGGCGGCCTGGCCTGCTGCTGCTCCTTGCGCGCGTTACGAATCAGCGTGCGGCCTTCCTGCGGGTCGGCGGCGGGGTGCTGGCGGATGAATCCGGTCAGCGCCGCGTCGTCGGCGAGCAGCTTCTCGCGGGTGCGCTCGATCCAGTGCAGACGGGCCGTTTCGGCCTTGTTGATGCCCTTGTAGCTGTCCAGCGCGGTACGCAGCGCGGCCGTTTCCGCATCCAGCAGCCCGCGCATCACGCGGCCGACGTACTGCACCTGACGGCGCTTGCCTTCGTGATCGGTAATGCGGCGTGCCTCGCGGACCGCGTCGTTGAGCGCTTCGGGCATCGGCATGCGCTTGAGCGCGTCTTTCGGTAGCGCGATCAGCGCCTCGCCCAGTTCCTGCAGCGCGTGCATGTCACGCTTGAGCTGCGATTTGCTGGGACGGTCATACCCGTTCTCGTCGACTTCCGGAGCGGGTTGCATGGGTTGAGTGCGGGTTTTGCGTGTCATGTCCATATTGTAACGTGCCGTGTCCCGCCAACCCCCATGCCGGATGGCTAACGCGCTGGCTTGAAGACGGTCGAAGGTCAGGTACGGCGGCGCGGACCTTGCTATGATCGCGAGATGCGGAATTTCACCGATGCGAACAACAGGCGGGCCGGTTTCCGGCCCCGAACCGGACGGTAACGACGATGGCAGCAGACACCGACATGGACGTTAAACAGCGCTTTTTCCCGCACACGCAGGACGAACTGAAGCAGATCGCCGAAGACATCCTGCGCCACGCGAAGGCGATCGGCGGCAGCGACGCGGCCACTGAAATCTCCGAGGGCGACGGCCTGTCGGTCTCGGTGCGGCGCGGCGAAGTCGAAACGATCGAGCACAACCGCGACAAGATGGTCGGCGTGACGGTCTTTATCGGCAACAAGCGCGGCAACGCGAGCACGTCGGATTTTTCATCCCAGGCGCTGAAGGACACCGTTGCGGCCGCATACAACATCGCGCGTTTCACGGCGGAAGACGACTGCGCCGGTCTCGCCGAAAAGGAACTGCTGGAAACCAGCCCGCAGGATCTCGATCTGTATCACCCGTGGAATCTGTCCGCCGACGAAGCGGTCGAAATCGCCCGTCGCGCGGAAGACGCCGCGTTTGCCGTCAGCCCGCAGATCCGCAATTCGGAAGGCGCGAGCGTCTCCGCACAGCATTCGCAGTTCGTGCTCGCCACCTCGCGCGGTTTTCTCGGCGGCTACCCGTATTCGCGGCATTACGTGGCGTGCGCGCCGATCGCCGGCAGCGGGCGCAACATGCAGCGCGACGACTGGTACACGTCGAAGCGCAGCGCCGGCGATCTGGCCGATCCGGAAGCCGTCGGCCGTTACGCCGCGCATCGCGCGCTTGCGCGCACGGGCGCGCGCGGTCTCGACACGCGCAAGGTGCCGGTGCTGTTCGAGGCGCCGCTTGCCGCGGGCCTGCTCGGCGCGTTCGTGCAGGCCACGAGCGGCGGCGCGCTGTATCGCAAGACAACGTTTCTCGTCGACAGTCTCGGCAAGCCGGTGTTCGCGCCGCACGTTCAGGTGGTCGAGGATCCGCACACGCCGCGCGCGATGGGCAGCGCGCCGTTCGACGAAGAAGGCGTGCGCACGCAGCGCCGTTCGGTGGTGAAGGACGGCGTGGTCGAAGGCTACTTCCTGTCGACGTATTCGGCGCGCAAGCTCGGCATGAAGACGACCGGCAACGCCGGCGGCTCGCACAACCTGTCGCTGCTCAGTTCGAGCACGCGGCCGGAGGACGACTTCGAGGCGATGTTGAAGAAGCTCGGCACGGGTCTGCTGCTGACGGAACTGATGGGACAGGGCGTCAACTACGTGACGGGCGACTATTCGCGCGGCGCGTCGGGCTTCTGGGTGGAGAACGGCAAGATCCAGTACCCGGTCGAGGAAATCACCGTCGCGGGCACATTGCAGGAAATGTTCCGTCATATCGTCGCGATCGGCGCGGATACGATCGTGCGCGGCACCAAGCAGACCGGCTCGGTGCTGATCGAGCGGATGACGATTGCCGGGCAGTAAGCGCTCGTCAGCATGAAGAGACGCATGCCGTCTGCACAAAAAAACGCCACGGCGCAATCCAGCCGTGGCGTTTTTTCATGCGCCCGTCAAAAGGCGCGACGTGCAGTCACGAAGATTCAGTCGTGCCGGCGCTGATACGTCACGAACGCGTAGTCGAATTCGTTCGGCGCATGCGCGCGATGCGTCTCGCGTGCAACTTCGTCCCAGTGCCCAGGGTCCGGCGCGGGAAACGTCGCATCGCCTTCGAAGTCGGCGGAAATCTCGGTCATCACGAGCTTGTCGGCGTGGTGAAAACCTTCGTGATAAAGCTGTGCGCCGCCGATCAGGAATGCTTCGGGCGCCTGATCCTGCTGGGCGAGCGCGAGTGCTTCGTCGAGACTCGTGACCGTGTCGCAGCCGTTGAAGCGCCGGGTGGCATCGTGCGTGACGACGATATTGCGTCGTCCCGGCAGCGCGCGACCGATCGATTCGTGGGTCTTGCGGCCCATGATGATGGGCGCGCCCATCGTCGTGCGCTTGAAGAAGGCGAGGTCTTCGGGCAGGCGCCAGGGCAACTGGTTGTCGCGGCCGATCACGCCGTTGCGGGCGCGAGCGACGATCAGGGTCAGCGTCGTCATCGAGTAGTCAGTGAACGTAATCGTCCTGATTCTACCTGACGGGCGCATCGCCTCTTTTCGCGGAACCGGCCGCTTGCGTGCAATGTCCGCTGCGTGGGGAACGCGCCGCGCTCACTCCGGATGCTCGCTGTCGCCGTGCAGGCCCGCCTTGTCCTCCGGCGCGATACATTCGCGCAGACCGTGTGCGCCCATCAACCGGTACAGCGTGACGCGCGAAATGCCGAGGTCGGCCGCCGCTTCGTTCAAACGATGACGATGGCGCAGCAGCGCCGATTCGATCGCCCGTTTTTCCGCGGCTTCGCGGGCCTGCGAAAGGCTCATCGTCTGTTGCTCGGTGAAGTGCGCGAGATCGAGGTCGTCGGCGGAGATCAGCTTGTTCTCGGCCATCACGATCGCGCGCCGGATCCGGTTGATCAGCTCGCGCACGTTGCCGGGCCAGTTGTAGTTGTACATCGCCTCGATCGCCGAGGGCGTGAAGCCGCGAATCTTCCGCGCGCTGTCGGTCTTGAACTTGTGCAGGACGTGATGCGCGATGATTTCGATATCCTTGCCACGTGCGCGCAGCGGCGGTTCGTCGACGCGCAGCACGCACAGACGGTGAAACAGGTCGGCGCGAAAGCGTCCGTCGCGCATCGCGAGTTCGAGGTCGATGTGGGTCGCGGAAATGATGCGCACGTCGACCGTGATCGATTCGCGCCCGCCCAGCCGCTCGATCTTGCCTTCCTGCAGGAAACGCAGCAGGCTCGCCTGGCTTTCCATCGGCAGATCGCCGATTTCGTCGAGCAGCAGCGTGCCGCCGTCGGCCGCCTCGACGCGGCCGATCTTGCGCTGGTTCGCGCCGGTAAAGGCACCGCGCTCATAGCCGAACAGTTCGGATTGCAGCAAGTGATGCGGAATCGAGCCGCAGTTGATCGCGACAAACGGCGCCTTGCGGCGCGGCGAACGTTCGTGAATCGCGAGCGCGGTCAGTTCCTTGCCCGTGCCCGATTCGCCGGAGATGAACACGCTCGCGTCCGTGTTGGCGACCTTGCGGATCGTGCGAAAAAGTTGCTGCATCGCCTCGCACGTGCCGACCATTTCTTCGTCGCCGGTTACGGCGGCGCTCGCGGCGAGGTCGGGATCGCACAGCGAGACCATGCCGAACGCGTGGCCCACGAGATAATCGATCGTCGCGCTCGCGACGGGCGTTTTCACGTAGTCGAAGCAGTAATGGCGGATCAGGCGCCGCGTTTCAGGATCGGTGAGGCGCTCATCCGTCGCGAGCGCGATCCAGCCGACCTGCTGCTGGCGCAGGCTCGCTTCGAGGCCCGCCAGGTCGCGCGGCACGAAGCTCGTCAGATCGACGATGCCGGCACACGCCAGATCCGGCTTCAGGAGCCGGCTGAGTTCATGCGCCGAGCGTGCGACCACGACGGTCCAGCCTCGGCTTCGCAGGTGGGCGGCGAGCGTCTCGTCGGGTACCCGCGCGACGTACAGCAACATGCGCGCGGCCTCGGTGCCGGGATGTCCGGCGCGTTCGCCCGCATCGATCCCTGGACCCGACTCACGGGCGAGCGAGAGGCGTTGCTCCGTCTTCTGCTCGCGCTGCGCGACGGTTTCCTTGCTGCGGGCGAGCGAAAGCCGCGAGCCCGCGCCAGCGAGCGGAGTGACGGTAGTCAGATGGGGTGATTCGCGCACGATCGACCTCGTATCGGTGGCACGTCAGAAAGTGTAGGGGAACCGCATGCCGACGACGAAATTCGGTGCGTCGGGCGTCAGGCCCACCGACACCACGCCGTTGATCGTCAGGTGCTTGTTCACTACGTGATTCAAGCCAAAATTCAGTACCGACGCGGTGGTTTCGCTGCCCGGCACACTGACGTAGCCGCCGCCCGGCGACTTCGTCTTCGATGACGGTTCAATAGCCATCGTGTAGGAGATGCTTGCGGAATCCTTGTCCGAGAACGCCAGCGCGACGCCGCCGCCGAACTGCACGATGTCGCCGAGCTTCACGGTTGCGGGCTGTGTCTGGCCGGCCACCGACGAGATATCCGCAAACGAACGGGCGATGTTGTAGGTATAGGACACACTGCCGAACAGCACGACCGGGTCATAGGTTTTCAATACCGACATACCCGCCGTGATGTTCCAGAAACCCGTGCCGGTGGGCAGCTTGCTCGGCGCGACCAGATTCGTGTTGTCGGGCGTGAGCTGGACGACCTTGATGCCGAACGGCGACGTGCCGGTCGGCGCCTTGACGCGCAGGCTGCCGACCACGTCGGGCAGGTTGTTGGTTTCCTTCAGGAACTGGTAATAGATCCCGAAGTTGACGTCGCCGATCGCACTGGAATTGACCGACGCGTCCGACAGCGAATTGGCCGCGCCGCCCGCGCCGCCCACGATGAAGTCGCTGTGACGATAGATGTACGGCACGTCGACATCGACGCTCATGCGGTCCGTGAGACCGTAGCGCGTGTCGAGGTCGGCCATCACCTGGTGCGACTTCGTCTGACCGAGGTTGATGTTGCCGAGGAAAATCGCGTCGAGCGCGAGGAACCCGGACAGTTGCAGCTGGCGGCGGTCGTAATAGGTATCGCTGATACCCCAGTCGAGCGTCAGCTTGTGGTCGAAGAGCGGTGCGTGTTCGCGCTGTACGACGGCTTCCTCGGCCTGGGTACGGACGGGTTCGGCCGCTTTCTGGGTCTGGCCGACCGTGCCGTCCGTGCCGGCGGAGCCGGCCGGTCCCGACGTGCCGGCCGTGGCCGGCGTGGCACCCGCGGGCACGCCCGGCGCGCCGTTACTGGGCGAGGGCGGGTTGACCGGCACGCCGGTCGCCGTACCTGTCGAACCGCCCGGCGCCGGTGCCCCCGGGCTGACCTGGGCGAGCGGCGGAAGCGGCACGGGCAGGCCGTCCGCGCCGGGCTGCTCTGCGACCGCTTCCGAGCCGGCGGGGCCGCCATAACCCGGCGCGCCGCGTCCGCGCTGCGCCATCTCGAGGTTCGTGACCTGCCGCTCCAGCGAGTGAATCTGCCTTTGCTGTTCGTCGACGACGCGCATCAGTGTGTTGAGCCGTTCGTCCACCGACTGGCCCGCAAGCGCCTGCGCACTCGCCCCCTGTGAAAGCGCGAACAGCATCACCGCGACTGGAATGGCCGCCAGTGCGCTGCGCGGCGCCCTGGTTCCTGAATCGTTCTTCATTCTTGTTCCCCCGGGAAAACAGCCGCGCGCCGCGGGTCTCCTTGTCGCAACGCGTTGCCGTTGGTACTGCCTGCGTCTCTTTTTACTGCGGTCTCAGGTCACGGGTGGCGGCCCGCCTTATCTCCTCGAGTTCTGCAGAGCCTGCAGGACGCCGATCTGTTGCAGCATTGCCGGTGTCATCTGTTGCGTCTGCAGGTGCAACATCAACTGGTTCCCGACCTGCTGGTTATTCCCCGCGATCTGTAGCATCTGCGCGATCGAACTGACCTGCTGCGCGGTGCTCGGGACGATGGTTTGCGTCGCGATGCCGGCCGGCGTCTGCAGTGCGACGGTGACGCCGCCCGTGCCGAACGCGATGCCAGCCTTGATCGTGCCGGACGCGTTCGATGCGTTCGACGTCGCCGAATTCGTGCCGCCTGGTACGTTCGCCAGTTGTGCAGCGTTGTTGTTGAAATCGATCGTTGCCGCGTTCACGCCGATGTTGTGGTCACCCGCCACCTGCGTGACCTGCGATACGCCGTTCACCGAGACGCCCTGTCCGCCGCTGGTCGTTGCGTTCGGACTGGCGCCGCTGTTGGCGGCGTTGGTCGCGTTCTGCTCGATGACTTTCGTCATCGTGTTCACCTGCGCGTTGATCTGGTTAGTCAGATTTTTCGTGACGGTGAGGGCGCCCTGGGCGATCGCCGCCGCACCATTGGGCAACTGCCATTGGGAAAGGACACTCAGCACGAACCCGGAGATCATCGGGGCACCGGCGAATTTGCCGGTCTGATGCTCGAGTACGTCGTCGTCCACCATTTGCCACTTGAGTTGCTGAGGGGCAACATCGCGCGTCGACAGAAAACCGGGAACCGGTGAAGTGCCTGTTCCGTCGGCGGCAAAAGCCCCACTTGCGAAGACGCATGTCGATGCGCACAACGCGAAGCCGAATCGGGTGAATGTAAGCTTCATGGTCGGGTCAGAACAGGTCTGCCTTGGTCAAGCCAAATTCGACAAAAGGAGTCGCCGCCGTCCCGTTGTTCAGCGCGTTGGTGCGCAGCTTCAGGGCCAGCGACTCGTTGTCCTGCAACAGCGGTGAATCCTCCAGAAATGGTTTTCCGAGGACAGCGAACACGAGACCGTTCCAGGTCTTCGCGAAGTCCTCTTCGAGCACGATGCGATTGCCAAGGGCAGGATCCGCGATGAAAATGCGGCCGTCCTGCGCATGCTTGACGATCACGAAATGCTCATACCCTCCGATATTCATCAGAACCATGACGGGGATCTGCAGGTGATACAACGCGTCGACATTGACCCGATAACCTCTGCCGCGCAGCCCGATCGTCTCGACGAACTTCTTCATGTCGAGCATCGAAAAACCATTCTTCACGACGACGTCGGGCGTTGAAAACACCATCATGCGGCGGATCAGTTCCGTCTCGGGGATGTCGATGCCGTAGCCGTACTTGAGGAGTGTGGCGAGCGCAGCTGCACCGCAGCTGTAATCGAACTGCTGGCTGACGATGTGGCCGTAACGAATGTCCTTCATCGAGCGCACCGTTTTATGAAGCGGGACGCCCATCAGGGTAGACGTATCGATGACAGCCTGTGCGTGGCCTGCCGCACACATCGTGCAACTTGCCAGCGCTGCGGCGAGCCTGACGACGCGCCGCGACACGAGAGGTGGGACAAGCCCGGACATGCTGGTCTCCTGCTGATTCACGCCGGCCGCTTCCGTGGCGGCCGGCGCGTTCCCCACTGTGATTCGATCAGTGACCGCTGTTGAGGGCGGCGATCGCCAGACCGTTGTGCTGCAGGTTGCCGGCGCCACCGGCGATGTTCACGCCGATGTTGCCGGTTGAGTTTGCAAGCGCGCCGGCGCCGAGCATTGCCGTACCCTGGAACTGACCCTGCACCGCCATTGACGCGCTTTGCGAGTTGTTGTCCGTGGCGACCATGGCCGTCGTCTGCGCATTACCCCGCGACGTCGTCGTGACCGCGCCGGCAAGGCTGTTGTTCTGCGCATTGCCGATACCGGACGCGACGTTCACACCAACGTTGCCCGAGACGTTTTGCAGCGAGTTATCGCCGATCGAAGCGTTCAGGTTGAAGTTGTTGATCTTCGCGAGGCCGGAAGACGACTGCACGTTGAAGACCTGCGCATTGCCGAACACGTTACCGATGTCGACCGAAGCGAGCGACGTGTCGTTGCTCTGGGCGTTGTCGATACCTTCCGCGATGTTGATACCGAGGTTGCCCGATACACCCGAGCCCGCACCCGCACCCGTGGTGGCGTTCAGCGTGCCGGCGACGCGCGTGTCATAGACCTGCGTGACGGAGCCGGTCGTCTTCACGTCGGTGGTTGCCAGCGTGTCGTTCACGCTGTAGCCCGAAGAGCGCGATGCCTGCGACGACTTGCTGTACGAAGAGGAGCTTGCGCTTCCCGTCGCATGCGTGGACGAGTCGTTATGAGCGTAAGTCGACGTGGAGCCCTTCGACTTGTTGCCCGAGCCGCTGTTCGATGCCGTTGCCGCCCAGCTTTGGGATGCGTCGCCATACGAAGCGTGGTTTGCATCGGCGCTCTTCGTCGAGTTCGACGTGTCTTCCGAGTTCGAGCCGTGCGAGGACGTCGACGAACCGCCGTTGTTGTGATTGCTCTTGTAGTTCGACGCGGTGCTTTCCGAACCCGAAACCGAGACGCCAGCGTGGCCATTGAAGATGTTGCCGCCGCTCGAGGTGGCGATACCTGCCGAAGCCGTGCCTGCCGCCGCCTGGCTATGGTTGCCATTCGCGTAGTTGGAGCTCGCATTCTGCGACGAAGAATTATTCGTGTGCGTCTTCGACGTGTCGCTTGCCGAGGCGCTGTTGCTGGACCAGCCGTTGTCGTTCGCGCTATGTGCCTGGCTCGCTTCCCCCGCGCTCGCCGTGTTGCCGTACGCGTAGTTGCTGGCCGAACTCTTCGTCGTCGTCGAGTTCGATGCGTTCGTCGTGGTCGTTGTGTAGCCGTGCAACGAGGCTTCGTTTGCCGTGAACGACTTGTTGTCGTACGAGGTGTTCGTGCCCGTGCCGACAACGCCGCTTGAACGGTTGTTATAGCTCGTCGTGACGGCGCCCTTTATATAGCTCTGTGCCTGTGGATCGAGCGATGCAAAGACGCTGGTGTTCTGGGTGTTGTTCACGACGGCGCCGGCGGTGCTGGACACGTTCACGCAGCCGAACAGCGTGACCCAGCCTTCGATGCCGACCTGTTCGCCGACCATGGTGGCGTTGAACAGGTAGGGGTTCTGCGGCGATGCGAAGGCGGAACCCGAAGCTGCCGCAAACACTGCCGCTGCAATAATTGTGCGTTTCATTTTTTCGCTCCGATACGAGTGTGGCTATTTAGAAAAGAGTGCCCGCCGGGGGACGGAGCACAAAACTGTTTGCCGTTGCATTACCGGCTCCTGCAGCCTGGTTGATCTGGACGATCCCGCTGACGTTCTTGAAAGCCTCATTGGAAATGCTGGCTTCCCTGACGCCCTGAACCCCGATGGATTGACCCGAACCACCGTTTTTCGCGGCCGTCGCGGATAGCACCCCATCCGGAACGGTCTCGACTCCGAGCGCCGCAGTGCCAAGCTGCACACTGTTTTGCTGGAGATTTCCCGCGCCCGCAGACTGGTTCAACATCACCGCTCCGGACGTACTGGAAAATGCATTACCTTCGATGGAAGCGCGCGCGGCCTTGACCTTCGCGGCGACCGTCGAGCTCTGGGCGCTGAAGTTGTCGTTCGCCACCGCGCCGCCTGTCGTGATCGTCAACTGGTTGGCCTGGGCGTTGTCGAGGCCGGCTGTTTCGTTCATCGCGATCGCACCGTGCACGCTGGTCGCGGCGCCGTTCGCGATCGTCGCATCGGCGGTGACGCGCGGGACGGACTGCGCATGGGCGACCGGCACGAGCAGTGCGCCGAGTACCGCGCACGCGGCGATCGAACGGCGCATGCCGGGGGTGCGGTTCGGAAGGCGGCTCATTTCAGGCCTCCCAGCGCACCGCCGAGGGCGGTCGACAGCGGCGCCAGCGCGCCCGATACCGATGAGGAAATCGTGCCGCCGATACCCGCCGCCGGCGCGCCGATGTTGCCGCTGTTCAGCGCGATGTTATTGCCGGTGGCGTTGCCGCTGAGGATGCGTGTGACCGCCTGCAGGCCGGCTGCGCCGACGCTGCCGTCGGCCAGTCCGGTCGAGCCGTGCGCGCTCGTCAGGTCCGCGTCGGAGACCATCGTCGCCATCATCGGATTGAAGCTGCTGGCCGGGAACGTCGTGGCGCGCACCAGTACCGGGTCCTCGCTCTTCGGCACGTTGTCGTAGGCGATGCGCGGGGTGATCTGACGTTCGACGATGATGTCGCCGGGATTGACGGCCTGCTCGGCGCTCGCGAGCGTCGCGGCACCGGCGGCCAGGGCGCCGAGCAGCAGGGCTGCAAGGCGCGGCGCGGATGGCCGGCGGGCACGCGTGGTCTGGGTTGAAGCGGTCATGTCAGGGTCCCCGATAGCGAACCGAAGTGCCGGTGCCGGGCAGCGGCGATCGTGTTCGTTGTTCATTCGCGTTACTGTCTTGTGAAGCTCGCCACGTTGCCTTGCGCCGCGCGGGCCGCATCCACCGGAACCGGCAGCGGCGTGGGCGGTGCAATCTCGTCCCACAGCGTCACCGACCCGCCCCGCATCTGCGGCGTCGCCGCCACCATCACCATGCCGACCGCGCCGCCGCGCTGCCGCGACAGCATCTGGTCGTCGAGCACCATGCCGTTCGACGCGGCGACGTCCGCGGCCCCGGTGGAATCGGCAGACGTCTGTGCGGCGACCGACGATGTGTCCGTCGCGTTGTCGTCCAGACTGGCGAGCACTACGGGCGTTACGGATGCAACGGCAGGTCTACTGCTGTCTGATGCGGGAGCAACCACCTGGGCAATGGCGTCGACAGGCAGCGCCGTCGAGGCCAGCAAGACGCAGATTGCGGCGCCCAGCGTGGACAACTTCATGTCGATGCGGAAAACAGGTCGCATGGTGTGTCTCCTTGGTGCAGGACATTTAGCGAAACGTGTGCCATCTGCCGCAATCCATTGATGGGACTGGGCAGCTTCTAATTGGCGTGATGGATGGATTAAGAAAACGACTGAAAATGTTTCAGGTCTGAAACGAGTGGCAGAAAATACCGGAGATTCCGGAAAGCAGCGGCGGGACGTGAAACGGGGTGAAAACGTTTAATCGTGTGATGGAATCGGTTTATTAACAGGATGCAGACAACCCGAATCGTCCGCTCAGCCTTACCTGTGGCGGAAGAGATATTTAATTTGCATAAATGTTTTCCCGGGCGGCGCGCGTATAGTAAGCTCTGGAAAACAGCAGCACATTTTAAAAATGTCCGGACCAGGGACGTCTCAATACACACACGCCGCTTTTCGGGGATCCGCTGTCCGCACGGAATGGAATGGCCGTTCGGTTTTTTGCCAACGCGAAATCCCGACGTGAGCCGGCGTGTCTGAAAACAACTGTTCAGGTACGTGCCGTCATCCTTAACGTTCGTTGACGAGAGGATCTGAATAATGGAATCCGCACCGCGGCAATTGATTTACGTGACTCGCGATCCAAGCGCGGACCTGAATTCGCGCTTTCACGAGCGCGGCTGGCATGTGGAAGTGGTCAATTCGGCGCGGGACGTTCGTCGCGCTGTGCGTGCCGGTACGGCAGCCGGCGGCCTGCTCGACCTGTCGAGCCGTTTTCAGCCGCATGAAATCGTCGGGTTCGAGTCGTGCCTGACGATGCCCAATGTCGGCTGGGTAGCCGCCACCACGCCAGGCCAGTTGCAGGATGCAGCACTGCGTCGTCTGGTGCGTGACTACTGTTTCGATTACGTAACGGTCCCGTATGCGGGCGATCGCATCGTCGATTCCGTCGGTCACGCTTACGGAATGATTTCGCTTGGCGAACCCGCCTCGAACGATGCCACGTCCACCGCTGGCACCGAAGGTGAAATGGTCGGTTCGTGCGACGCGATGCTCGCGCTCTTCCGCTCGATCCGCAAGGTTGCGATGACCGACGCGCCGGTGTTTATCTCCGGCGAATCCGGCACGGGCAAGGAACTGACGGCGGTGGCGATTCACGAACGCTCGGGCCGTCGCGCCGCGCCGTTCGTGCCGATCAACTGCGGCGCGATCCCGCCGCATCTGTTGCAATCCGAACTGTTTGGCTATGAGCGCGGTGCCTTTACCGGCGCGAACCAGCGCAAGATCGGCCGCGTCGAGTCGGCGAACGGCGGCACGCTGTTCCTCGATGAAATCGGCGATCTGCCGATGGAAAGCCAGGCCAGCCTGCTGCGTTTCCTGCAGGAAGGGAAGGTCGAACGGCTGGGCGGCCACGCGTCGACGTCTGTCGACGTCCGGATCATTTCGGCCACGCACGTCGACATGCATACGGCGATGATCGAAGGGCGGTTTCGTGCCGATCTGTATCACCGTCTGTGCGTGCTGCAGATCGACGAGCCGCCGCTGCGCGCGCGTGGCAAGGACATCGAACTGCTCGCGCGTCACATGCTCGAACGCTTCAGGAAGGATGCGAGCCGCCGTCTGCGCGGGTTTTCGCCGGATGCGATCGCGGCGCTGCATAACTACAGCTGGCCGGGCAACGTGCGCGAGCTGATCAACCGCGTGCGCCGGGCAATCGTGATGTCCGAGGGGCGTGCGATTACCGCACGCGACCTCGAGCTCGCGGATTACGTGGAGATCGTGCCGGTTTCGCTTGCGCAGGCGCGTGAAGCGGCCGAGCGTCAGGCCATCGAGCTGGCGCTGCTGCGTCATCGCGGGCGCCTCGGCGACGCGGCGCAGGAACTCGGCATTTCACGCGTGACGCTGTACCGGCTGCTGTGCTCGCATGGCATGCGACATATCGATGGCGATCCGATCGCCGTGCATGCGGATCTGCCCGCCACCATCCCGCATCTCTGAAGCGCATCGGGCGCTTCGTTCACCCTCATCCTCATCGGGAAGTTCGCCGGCATGCGCCGCGACCCCCTCGATCGACAGTAAAACAGCGCGGCCGGACGGGAGTCCGCCGCGCTTGCTAGAATCAGGGATTCTCTGCTGCCAAAAACGGGTGCGTCCGCGCCCGGCCGAAGGAACCCGAATGAAACAATACCTCGACCTCGTCCGCCAGATTCTCGATACCGGCACGTGGCAGGAAAACCGCACGGGCATTCGCACGATCAGCATGCCCGGCGCGATGATGCGCTTCGATCTGCAGCAGGGTTTCCCGGCTGTCACCACGAAGAAACTGGCGTTCAGGTCCGCCGTGGGCGAACTGGTGGGCTTCCTGCGCGCGTCGCGCAGCGCGGCGGAGTTCCGCGCGCTCGGCTGCAAGGTCTGGGACGCGAACGCCAACGACAATCCGCAATGGCTCGCGAACCCGTATCGCGAAGGCCCGGACGACCTCGGCGACGTGTACGGGGTGCAGTGGCGCAAGTGGCCGGCCTACAAGGTGCTGGACGCAGGCGCCACCGCACGGATCGCGGATGCGACCTCGCGTGGCTTCAGTATCGTCACGTCATTCGATGAAGGCGGCAGCCAGAAAGTGCTGCTCTACAAGGCGGTCGACCAGTTGCGCCAGTGTCTCGACACGATCATGCGCAACCCGTCGGACCGTCGAATCCTGTTTCACGGATGGAACCCGGCGGTGCTCGACGAAATCGCGCTGCCTGCGTGCCATTTGCTGTACCAGTTTCTGCCGAACGCGACGAAGCGCGAAATTTCACTCTGCCTGTATATCCGCAGTAACGACGTCGGGCTCGGTACGCCGTTCAATCTGACCGAAGGCGCCGCGCTGCTGCATCTGGTCGGACGGCTGACGGGCTACACGCCGCGCTGGTTCACGTATTTCATCGGCGACGCGCACATCTACGAAAACCAGCTCGACATGCTGCAGCAGCAGCTCAGGCGCGAGCCGTTCGACAGCCCTTCGTTCGCGATCAGTGAGCGCGTGCCGGCGTATGCGCAGACGGGCGTCTATGAGCCGGAATGGCTCGAGAAGATCGAGCCGTCGGATTTCTCGCTGGTCGGCTACCGTCATCACGAGCCGCTGACGGCGCCGATGGCCGTGTAGTCTCTTGTTCCGTTTCACGTCGTGCCGGCTGGGCATGACGAAAAACCCGCATCGCTGCGTGAGCCGATGCGGGTTTTTTCATGGAGTCGACGTTGACGAAAAACGTTTCAACCTCTCTGATGTTCCTGATGTTCGCCTCCGCCCGTGGCGTGCTGGTCCGGGTGTGGTTGCGCATGCGGCTGCTGGACCTGCGGCGGCGGTTGCGGATGAGGCTGGGGCGCTGGTTGTGGACGCGGCTGCTGCGCCTGTTGCGGATGAAATTCCGGGCGCGGCTGGGGTTGCGGCTGCGGACGCGGTTCTGGCCGCGGCTGCTGGGCCTGTTGCCGTGGTTGCGGCTGCGGATGAAACGCCTCGCGAGGCGGCTGCTGCACGGGTTGAGGTGCCGGCTGTGGCCGGGGCTGTTGCTGCGCGTGCATTTCCGGCGTGTGTGGCGCCTGTGCGGCCTGTTGAGGTGCGGGCTGCGGATGCGGCATTGATTGCGCCTGTTGCGGTTGATGCATCTGCTGCGCTTGCGGCGGCTGCGCCTGCGGATGGAATTCCTGACGCGGCTGCTGGGCGACGGCCGGATTCTCCGCATGATTCGGCGGTTGTGGCGCGCCGCGATCTGTCTGCGCCGGATGGCCCTGCATCGGACTGCCCGGCTGCTGCGGACGCGGGGCCTGCTGCGCCATCGGCGCATGAGGCTGCGTCCATGCCGGCTGCTGGCGTGGCTGACCGGCCGCTGCTTCTGGTTGCGGATGCGGTTGCCCCCCGTTCGGAACATTGCCCCAGACCTGTGGCGGACGCGGCACGCCGTTTGCCGGCTGCGGATGTGCGTTAGCCATTTGCGGAGGCTGACCCGGGTGTTGCGGGGCCGCGCCCGGCGCCCGCGCAACTGCACCGGGACGTTGAGGCGCCGTACCCGGACGCTGCGCCACCTGACCTTCACCGCGCGCTGGCGTCGCGCCCGGACCATGCGCCTGTACCACACGCACGTTCTGCGCCGGCGCGTCCGAGCCAGCCTGCCGCGGCCGGTTGCCCAGATGCGCCGGTACGGAAGTGCGCACCACCGGATTTCCCGCGTTCGGCACGCGTCCGCCGCTTCGCGCGAAACGTTGTGCGAGGTTGTCGTGATACACCGCCGGCATGACCGGACTACGGGTTGCGATGACGGGCCGTTGCGTCACGTTCGAAGGCGGCCTGGAGTTCGCGTTACGCATGCCGGGGTTGAAGCTCTCGCGAACCGGTGCGATGCCCGGGGTGCCCGGATTGATCCGCGCATTTCGCCACTGACGCGGATCGACCTTCTGCGCATAACGTCCCACCGGCTGACCATGGACGAACGCGGTCGCCGGGACGGCGGTCACGCCGCCGGGCGCGCGATAGTTGACATACGTGTTGTGGACGTTGATGTTCGTCACGTTCATCTGGCGGTTGTCATTGTTCACCACCACCGTCCGGTTCACGCGGTCGTAATAGTGCGGGCTCCAGTCGCCGCCGCGCGGATGCCACGGCTCACCCGGACCGAGCGGAAACCATGCGACGCCGGCGGCTGCCACCGCACCGCCGATCGCCAGATTCACGCCCCAGTTGAAATGACTGTCGCCACCGCCCACGAACGCGACGAGGGCCGGCGCATACACCGGCGGCTCTGCTTCGACGATCGGCCCCGGCGCCCACGCCCACGCATTGTCGACATAAGCCCAGCGGCCATAGTGATACGGCGCGAAACCCCACGGCGCGTCGTCGATCCATGTCCAGCCCCACGGCGCCTGCCAGATCCAGTGGCCGTCGCGATACGGCGCCCAGCCCGTCGGCACCGCGTTCGGTACCCACACTTCGCCGTATTGCGGATTGTCGCGCCACGTGCCGTTGGCATCGAGATCCTGATAGCCGGGAATGTCGCGCGATACGTAGCGCGCCGATACCGAGCGGTCTTCGGCCGCGTCGCGGCTCGATGCCCACTGATCGAATGCATCAGGCTGCGGCGCGCCGTTGTCGGCGGTCTGTTGCAGGTTCGTACCGGTGAACGTCACCTGCTGGCCGGCCTGCACGGGCACCTGTGCGTTGTCTCCATACACGGTTGCCGCGCCGCTGCGCACGGTGACGGTCGTACTGCTGCCGTCCGGCGCGACGTCGACGCGGTAATCGCCAGCAGCGCTCACGCCGAGCGCGAGGTTCGGCGTGTCGATCTCATACGTCGAACCGGCCGGCAACGAACGCACACGCGTCGACAGCGTGCCCTGCGCGACCTTCAACTGGGCGTTGCTGTCATCGAGATTCAGGACGTCGAGGCTCGTCGATTCGCCGAGGCGAACCGCCGTCGAGCCGAGATGCAGTTCCGAACGCGCGCCCTTGTCGTTCCAGAGCTGGTCGCCGGTGGTGAGCGGCCGGTTGATCTGCGCGTACGACCAGTCGGTTGCACCGGCGGGCTGGGTGGTGACCGTGCCCGCGGTGTAGTTCAGGCGCGCGACGCGTCCCGGCGGATCGTTCTGGGCCGTCTGCGGCGCCTGTGCATCGGGCGGGGCGTCCGGTGGCGCGGCCTGCGCGAACGCGGCCTGGGCAGCAAGGGAAAACGGCACGGCGGCGAGGAGGAGATAACCCGTGATACGGCGGAGCGCAAGCAGGTGTGGTGTGAGTGTGTTCATGTGTTCTCTCCATCGGATGCAGCCGCATGGCCGCATCCTGTGAAGTCACTCTACCTGCCGTGCCTGTATCAAGGCGCGCTCATTTGTAAGTCTCGCCGGGAGGCCTGTAACAAAATTTATCGACGGTCGCGCGCAGCGGAAAATCCGGCCCGCCGCCTTATTGCGCGAGGAACTGGTCGAAGTGGCGCCGTCCGGCAGGCGTGATTCGCAGGATGCGCGGCCGCTCCGTGCGTTCGACCCAGCCGTGCGTCTTCCACGCTTCGAGAAGCGCCGCGCCGAGCGCGCCGCCCAGATGCGGCCGGCGTTCGCTCCAGTCGAGGCAGGTGCAGGCGAAGCGTCGCCGCCGCGCCTGCTGTCCGCCGACGTCGATGCCCCAGCCCGCGAAGCGGGCCGTGCCGGCGGGCGTCGCGTCGAGCGTGTCGCCGTTCTGCGTGAGCAGACCGTCGCCGACCATCCGTTCGAAAACGCGCACCGCGAGCTCACCGGCCATGTGGTCGTAGCACGTGCGCGCGTAACGCATGTCGACCGGCACCGTGCGTGCGGGACGCAGCACCGGACGCTGCGGCGCCGTGGCCTGCGCGACGTTGGCGAGCGCTTCGATCGTGGCGGCGATTTCCGGCGAAGCGATCCTGAAATAGCGATGCCTGCCGCGCACTTCGAGCGCGAGAAGGCCGCCATCGGTGAGCCGCGCCAGATGGGCGCTGGCCGCCGACGGCGAGAGACCCGCGATCAACGTCAGTTCGCCGGCGGGCCTGGCGCTGCCGTCCATCAGCGCCCACAGCATCGCGGCGCGCCCCGGATCGGCAAGCAGCGCGCCGAGCCGGCTCAGACCTGGGAAATGGCTCTGGCCGCGCTCGTCGAGCAACGGATTGGACATGGCGTCTCCACATGGGTAGCGGCCGATAAGGCGCGCGATGACCTCACTTTAGCGCGGCATCGCATTCCATGTTTCACGATGAGGCGAAATGTCGAATGCAATGCCGCTACCGGGTGCGGGACGTCCGCCAGGCTAGAATCGGATCCTCTTCTCGCCGGACAGCAAGGCAGTCATGAAACGCTATTTCGCCATTGCCGCAGCCGCGTTTGCGGTGCTTTGCGCTGGCTGCGCACAGGGCGGCGCGAGTTCCTCGCAATCGGATTCGAGCGGTATCACGATGTACGGCACCATCGACGAAGGCGTCACCTTCCATAAATAATCGCAACCGCGATGCCGTGGCCGGTGGAAACGACTGGTCTGGCTGGAATTGATGCATCATTGGCATTCCTGCCATCGACGGGCATGTGACGATCAGGACTTTCGTCACCTTGACCGCATGAGGTTCGCCAATGTCGCCCAACGCTGCTGCTTTTTCATCCACGGTTCCGGATCCGCGCCCGTCCGACGCCAGCGGCCGGCGCGGCGCGCGCGTGCTGGCGGTATGCCAGGCGCTTTATACGTCGTCGGTGTCCATCGATCTGACGTTGACAGGGCTGGTCGGCTACACGCTCGCCGACGACAAGGCGCTCGCGACGCTGCCCTTTTCGCTGATCACCGTCGCCGCCGCGCTCACCACGATTTTCGCGTCGTTCCTCATGGCCCGCGTCGGACGGCGCGCGGGGTTCGTGCTGGGCGCGGGCGTCGGGGCGGCGGGCGGCGCGATCTCCGTGTATGCGATCTTTCATCACAGTTTCTGGGCGTTCTGCGCCGGCACGGCGACGGTCGGCGTGTTCCAGGCATTCGCGCAGTACTACCGGCTTGCCGCCGCTGACGCCGTCGGCGGCGAGGCGAAAGGCCGCGCGATCTCGACGGTGCTGGCGGGCGGCGTCTTCGCCGCGGTGGCCGGCCCGGCGCTTGCCGCGTGGAGCCGCGACTGGCTCGCGCCGGTGGCGTTCGCCGGGTCGTATGCGCTCGTGACCGTGTTTGGCCTCCTGTCGATCGTGCTGCTCGCGCTGTTCTACCGGGATCACGTGCCGGCCCACGCGAGCGCGGCCGTGACCGCCGAGCCGGCGCGACCTCTCGGGGACATCGTCCTGCAGCCGGTTTTCCTTGCCGCGCTGGCGAACAACGCGCTCGGTTATGCCGTGATGATGTTCGTGATGACAGCGACGCCGATCGCGGCACTCGCCTGCGGACACACGATCGGAGACGGCGCGCGGATCATTCAATGGCACCTTGTCGGCATGTTCGCGCCGTCGTTCTTCACTGGGCGACTGATCCGGCGCTTCGGCGTGCTGCGTGTGATCGGCGTGGGCATCGTGCTGTCGGCGCTGTGCGCCGTGATCGCGCTTCGTTCGACCGACCTGCCGCACTTTTATGCGGCGCTGGCCTGTCTTGGCGTCGGCTGGAACTTCATGTTCGTGGGCGGCTCGACGCTGCTGTCGCAGTCGTACCGGCCGTCCGAACGCGCGAAGACGCAGGCCACGAGCGAATTCACGACCTTCGCGTTTTCCGCGCTCGGATCGCTTTTCGCGGGACAGCTGCTCGCGCACTTCGGCTGGGCCGTGATCAATGCGGCGATCCTGCCGTTGCTCGGCGTTGCCGCGCTCGCGGCGCTCGCCTTTGCGTGGTCGCGCTCGCGCGTCGTCGCGGCTGCGGCTTCCTGATTGCTGTTCCGACTGGACGACAAGCCTGCTCACATGAATGCTTCTGTCACACCTGTTTCAATGGTTCGCCACATCGTGATCGCCGTGGCGCCCGATCTCGTGCTGCTCGACGCCTGCGGACCGCTGGAGGCGTTCTGGCGAGCCGAGCTGACGCTCGCCGAGGCTGCGCGAAAAGCGGCCGTTCCGGACGCAACCGGGATGCCGGCGCACGAGCCGGTTGCCTATCGCCTGACGGTGGCGTCGATCGAAGGCGGTGTCCTGCAGACGTTTCCGGGTTTGCCGGTCGTCACGCAACGGCTCGATGCGCTGGATGACGAACCCATCGATACCGTGATCGTGTCCGGTGTGCCGATCGACGAGCGGATCGCGCTGCAGCCCGAGCTCGTCGCGTGGCTCGCGCGTCGCGCACCTCGCGTGCGCCGCGTGTGTTCGGTGTGCACCGGCGCGTTTTATCTGGCGGCGGCGGGCCTTCTCGACGGACGCCGCGCGACGACGCACTGGCGCGATGCCGAACTGCTCGCACGGCATTTTCCGAAGGTGCATGTGAATGCGGATCCGATTTTCATCCGCGATGCGCGGGATTTGCGCGTTGCAGGCGACGCGTCCGCGCGGCGCTCCGGAGGTGATCCGAGCGATGCGGATGATGCGCGCGGCGGGCAGGACGCGGCCATGTCCTCGCGCGACGATGAAGCGCACGACCCGCGGCAGACGCACGCGGTCTGGACTTCGGCGGGCGTGACCGCGGGCATCGACCTCGCGCTGGCGCTGATCGAGGAAGACGTCGGTCACGCGGTCGCGATGCAGGCCGCGCGGCGGCTGGTGGTTTTCATGAAGCGTCCCGGCGGGCAGTCCCAGTTCAGCGCGGCGCTGGCCGCGCAGGCAACGGCCGGCGGCCCGTTCGACGCGCTGCATAGCTGGATGGCGGTCAATCTGCGCGACGATCTTTCGGTCGAGCGGCTGGCCGGTCAGGCGCGCATGAGCCCGCGTACCTTCGCGCGACGCTACGTCGAGGAAGTGGGGCGTACGCCCGCGAAAACCGTTTCATCGATGCGACTCGAAGCGGCGGCACAGTCGCTAGCGGCTTCGCGCGCGCCGCTCAAGCGGATCGCGCTCGACTGCGGCTTTGGCAGTGAACAGAATTTAAGACGTGCGTTCATGCGAAGGTTCGGGGTGTTGCCGCTTGATTATCGCGAGCGGTTTGCGTCCGCTGCCTGAAGGGTTTTGACGTATCTGACGGCGTGCACGGTGCGTTGAACCGCTTGTGACCCGTGTGCAGACGGTTCAGGTCACGCGGCCGGTGCGTTTTGTGCGCTCGTGCGTTCGTGCGCTTGTTCGTTTGTCTTCGCGCACAACGTGGTATCTCCGGATCGTGTACCGCGCTGTTTCTGGCACTCGTATAATCGGCTCCTTTCGATAATCTCAATTCCCGAACGGAGTGCAGGATGAGTAGAGTCAAGACCCACAACCCTGCGGCCCCGATGGACCGTTCCGAAACCACCTTCCGCTTTCTCGCCGAGCCGACCTCGGTGAACTTCGGCGGCAAGGTTCACGGCGGCGCGCTGATGAAGTGGATCGACGAAACCGCCTACGCGTGCGCGGCGGTCTGGTCGAGCCGCTACTGCGTGACGGTAAGCGTCGGCAACATCCGTTTCCGTCGTCCGATCCTGGTCGGCAATCTGGTCGAACTGCGCGCCCGCGTCGTCGCGACGGGCCGGACCAGCATGCACATTCACGTGTCGGTGCAGGCCGGCGACCCGAAGGGCGGCGAGCTGCTGCAGACGACTGATTGCCTCGTCGTGATGGTCGCCGTCAACGAGAACGGGCACCCGATTGGCGTGCCGTCGTTCGAGCCGGAAACCGACGAGCAGAAACGCCTTGCGAAGTACGCGATGGACGTCAAGGACGCGCTCGATGCCATCGTCGAACTGAAGCCTGAAGAGGTGGTGAAAGGCGCGGTTTGATGGGGCGTCGCTGCGGGCCCTGAACGCGCGCGCCGGGTGAGTGCGCGTGGCCTGAGCCTGCCAGGTAAAGACACCAGTAAGGACACCAGTAAAAAACGCTGCGCCGGTTCACGCCGGCACGGCGTTTTTCGTATCGGTATCCGGGCCGGAGATCAGGCATCGGATCCGGCAAAAGATCGACCCCAGCCGGACGTCAGGTCTTGATCGTGCCGACCATGTCGGCTGGCTTCACCCAGTCGTCGAATTGCTGTTCTGTCACGTGACCGAGCGCGAGCGCCGCGGCTTTGAGTGTCGTGCCTTCCTTGTGCGCTTTTTTCGCGATCTGCGCGGCCTTGTCGTAGCCGATGTGCGGATTGAGCGCGGTGACGAGCATCAGCGATTCGTTCAGCAGCGTCTCGATACGGTCGTGGTTCGGTTCGATGCCGACCGCGCAGTTGTCGTTGAAACTCAGCGCGCCGTCAGCGAGAAGCCGGATCGATTGCAGCACGTTGTGGGCGATCATCGGACGGAACACGTTGAGCTCGAAATTGCCGCTCGCGCCGCCGAAGTTCACGGCGACGTCGTTGCCGAACACCTGGCAGCACAGCATCGTGAGCGCTTCGGACTGCGTCGGATTGACCTTGCCCGGCATGATCGAGCTGCCCGGTTCGTTCTCCGGAATCGACAGCTCGCCGAGGCCGCAGCGCGGACCGCTCGCGAGCCAGCGGATGTCGTTCGCGATCTTCATCAGGCTTGCGGCCACCGTTTTCAGCGCGCCGTGCGCGAAGACGAGCGCGTCCGCCGCAGCCATCACTTCGAACTTGTTCGGCGCCGACACGAACGGCACGCCCGTCAGCTTGCCGATCGCAGCGGCGACCTTGCCGGCGAACTGCGGATGCGCGTTGAGGCCGGTGCCGACGGCCGTGCCGCCCTGCGCGAGTTCATACAGATGCGGCAGCGCCGATTCGAGATGCTTCGCGCACTGATCGAGTTGCGCGACGTAACCGGAGAACTCCTGACCGAGCGTGAGCGGCGTCGCATCCTGCAAGTGCGTGCGGCCAATTTTCACGATGCCAGCGAACGCTTTCGCCTTCGAGTCGAGGGTATCGCGCAAGGTCTTCACCGCCGGCAGCAGATTTTTGACGATGCCGACAGCCGCCGCGATGTGCATGGCCGTCGGGAACACGTCGTTTGAAGACTGCCCGCGGTTCACGTCGTCATTCGGATGCACCTTGCGTGCTTCGCCGCGCTCGCCGCCGAGCAGTTCGCTTGCCCGGTTCGCGATCACCTCGTTGAGGTTCATGTTGCTTTGCGTGCCGGAGCCGGTCTGCCACACGGCAAGCGGAAATTCGTCGGGGTGCTTGCCTGCGATGATTTCGTCGGCGGCTTCGATAATCGCGCGGGCTTTCTTTTCGTCGAGTACGCCGAGGCCCTGATTTACTTCCGCTGCCGCGCGCTTGATGATGGCGAGCGCGGTAATCAGTTCGGGCGACTGCTTTTCAGTCGAGATCTTGAAGTTCTGCAACGAGCGCTGCGTCTGGGCTCCCCAGAGTTTTGCATTCGGCACGGCGATTTCGCCAAACGTGTCGCGCTCCATCCGTACATCTTCAGTCATGATTCAACTCCACTTGAGAAAGTGTTGCGGCGCGCGGCACTACCGCACGTCAAAGCTGGCTGTCGACTGGCAGCAGCATGAAAATTCCCGTCATCAGGTTCCTGTAAAAACCGGCGCCCGGATCCAGATTCCAGGTGCGTAACTGGCCTTCGACCTCGCCGGTCCAGACAAGGTCGCTCGGCGGCGCATCCGTTGCCTTGAGCCGCGCAAGCTGCGCGGGCGTGGCAAGTTCCACGCGATAGCTGACCGACGGAGCCGTTGCATGGTCGAAGATCGTTGCCAGCTGCTCCGCGAGCGGCCGGCTATGGATCACGAGCACCAGTTCCGTGTTGAGATTCGCGGAGCGCGGATCGAGATTCATCGAGCCGATCACAAGGATCCGCCGGTCGATCACGAATGTCTTGGCGTGCAGGCTCGAGTGCGAGGCCGAACCGATGAAATTGACCCGCGATCTACGCTGTTCCTGCTGCGGCATGAATTCGTAAAGCTCGACGCCGTGCGCGAGCAACGGCTCACGATATGGACTGTACCCGGCCTGCACGGCGACTGCATCGGTGGCTGCAAGCGAGTTCGTCAGCACGGCAACCCGCACGCCACGCGCCGTGAGCTCGCCGAGCGCCTTGACGCCGGCATCGTGTGGCACGAAGTAGGGCGACGTGATCAGCACTTCTTTCTGCGCCGCGTTCGTGAGCGCGATGACGCGCTCCAGCGGCGGGCTTTTGTAGTCGGGCGAAGGATGCGTGATCTTGTCGGGCGTGTCGGCCTTGAATTCGGCTTTCGCCCACGTGAGCCCGAGTTCGTCCTTCTGGATCTGCGAGGCAAGCGGCGTGGCGTTGAGCGGTTTCGCGTTATACGGATCGGCGTTGGCGCGCCAGTGTGCCCGCAGTTCGTCGCGCATCGCATCGAGATCGGCGGCGTCGAATTTCTGCTTGTTGAGCGCGCGTAGCGGGTACGAGGCACTGCTGTTCCAGTACGCGTCGAAGCTTGCCGAAATGTCATTCGTGACCGGGCCTGCCGCGAGCACATCGATGTCGCGGAACTGCAGCGTTTCGCTCGCGCTGAAGTATTCGTCGCCGAGATTGCGGCCGCCGACGATCGCGAGCTGGTTGTCCGCGATCATGGCCTTGTTGTGCATGCGCCGCGTGAAATGGTCGAGCTGCGTCAACACGTTGCTCGTGCGCTCGTAGAAGCTTTCCTGCGCCGAACCGAACGGATTGAAGACGCGGATTTCGATGTTGTCGTGGGAATTGAGCGCGGCCATCACGCGATCGATGTCCTTGAAGTTCAGGTCGTCGACCAGCATGCGCACCCGCACGCCGTTATCGGCCGCGTAGAGTGCGGCGGCGAGCAGCAGCTTGCCCGTGGTGTCCTCATTCGCGATGTAGTACTGCATGTCGAGCGTCTTCGTCGCGGCGCGGGCGAGTGCGATGCGCATCTGCAGCGCGTCGGTGCCGCTCGCCAGCACACGGAAGCCGGATTCGCCGGGATGCGTGCGTTCGAGCGGGGCGAGCGCCGCGCCGAGCGCGGTGGGTTCCGACGCCGGCAGCGCGTGCGTGATGTCGCGATGAAGATCGGTTGCCGGTGGGCGCGTCGCGCAGCCGCTGACGAACGCAAGGAACGCACACGCGAATGCGAGGCGCAGGCTGGCGGCCCAAGCGACGTAAATATCGTGAAGCCGAACGCTGTTCTTGTTGCTGTTGTATCCCGGCACCTTGGCGCTCTCCCTGTGAAACGGCTGCTACCGCCTGGCAACTGGCGTACCGCGAGTCACCGCCGCAGCCTGAAAAGCATTCTAAGGGGAATCGGGCGGCCAGACCCACCTGGCCGTTCGGCAGATTGTTTGCGCCGGCGCGTCGCTTCAGAATGCGTGAACGCGTCGGGCGGATGGGGTGGTCGAGCGGTGACGGGCACGTCACGGGAAGGCGTGGGGAAAGGAAGGGTAACGCGAAGTGCGGCGAACAGGCGGAATCGAAGGGTAACGGAGGACGCAGCGCCGGCGGCAAACACACGGCAACAGGCTTGAGGATCAGCCGCCGCCGTGTGAGCGCGGTCATCGGGACGATGACCGCGAATGGCGGATTACGACGCGCCCTGGCTGCGCCCGGGCGCGAGCGGGGCGGCACCGTCAGGGTGCGTCGACCCCTTCGCCGGGCGGCCTGCCCAGTAACCCGCGAGCAGCGACCCGGACAGGTTGTGCCACACCGAGAACAGCGCGCCCGGGAGCGCGGCGATCGGCGTGAAGTACAGCTTGCCGAGCGTGGCGGCAAGGCCGGAGTTCTGCATGCCGACTTCGATGGCGAGCGTGCGGCACACGGCCTCGTCGAAGCCGAGCAGGCGGCCGCCCCAGTAACCGCCGAGCAGGCCGATCCCGTTATGCAGCACGACGCCGAGCATCACCAGGAGGCCGACGGACGCGATGCTCTTTTGCGTGCCGCCCACGACTGCCGCGATGATCAGCAGAATGGCGACCATCGAAACGAGCGGCAGCACGGGCTCGATCCTGCGCACGAAACGGCTGAACAGATGGTTCACGATCAGGCCGACGACGATTGGCAGCGCGACGATCTGCAGGATGCTCATCAGCATGCCGTGGACGTCGACCACGATCGAGGCGTCGACGTACAGGCGCGTGAGCAGCGGGGTCGCGAACACGCCGACGAGCGTCGACAGCGCGCTGATGGTGACGGACAGCGCGACATCGCCGCGCGCCAGATAGATCATGACGTTCGACGCCGTGCCGCTCGCCACGCTGCCGACGAGCACCATGCCCGCCGTGAGGTCGGGCGGCATGCGCAATGCCTTCGCGATGGCCCACGCGGCAAGCGGCATCACGAGGTAATGCAGCACGATGCCGGCCACGACCGGAGCCGGCCGCGTGAACACACGCTGGAAATCGGCCACTGAGAGCGTGACGCCCATGGCCAGCATGATGATCGTGAGCAGCGTGGTGACGTGCGGAGCGATGGGTGTTACGGACGTCGGCGAAAAACAGGCCGCGAACGAGACGAGCACGGCCCACAGGGGGAAAAGGCGGGTAGCGCGGGCGAGCATGAAAAGATCCTGTTTGCCTGGATTGACGGTAAATACGGCGCCGCTATGTAGCGGACGCTTATTTTACCGGCCGGTTTCCAGTCAGACAGGCGTTTCCAGCCATGTTTTCAGCGTTTACCGGGTAAGTCCTGGGTCGGTCGCGCTATTGGTGCCCGGCTGACCGGCCGGGATGGCGGGTACGCGTCGCAGGCTCAGGTGGTGAAAGCGCAGCGTCATCAGGAGCGCCACGCTGGCGAGGCCCGCGGCGAGGCCCCACCACAGGCCGCGCGCCCCGAGGCCAAAGTGGAACGCCAGCGTGTAGCCAGTCGGAAAGCCGATGCCCCAGTAGCCGAATGCGGCGGCGATCATCGGCACGCGGGTGTCTTTCAGGCCGCGCAGGCAGCCGGAGCCGACCGTCTGCATGCCGTCGACGATCTGGAAAATCGCCGCGACGCCAAGCAGGGACGCAGCGAGCGACACCGTCGATGCGTTCGCCGGGTCGTCGAGATGCAGATACAGACCGACGATCGCGTGCGGTGCCACGATCAGCACGGTGCCCGACAGCACCATGAAGCCGACGCCGAGCGCGATCGCCACGAACCCGGCGTGCCGGGCGGCAAGCGGTTGTCCGGCGCCCGACCAGTAGCCGACTCGCACGTTCGCTGCCTGGCCGATCGCGAGCGGCACCATGAACGCCACCGAAGCAACATTGAGCGCGATCTGGTGCGCGGCGAGCTGGGATTCGCCGAGCAGGCCGACCATCAGGCCGGTCGCGAGAAAAAGCGTCGACTCGACGCCGTAGGTGATCGCAACGGGCCAGCCGATGCCGAACAGCTCGCCCATGAGCGGCATCTCCGGACGTGTCGCCGTCACGAAATGGCGATATCTCGGACGCAGGTGGAGAAGCGCCATCAGGATGAGCGCCGTCAGCCATACCGTGATGGTCGTCGCCGCGCCCGAGCCGAGAAAGCCGAGCCTCGGCAGGCCATACGCGCCGTGAATCAGGCCGTAGTTGAGGAACGCGTTGACGCCCACGCCGCCAATCGATACCCAGAGCAGGCGCTTCGCGGCGCCGATCGCGGGCAGGAACGAGCGCATCAGGCCGATCCCGATCAGACTCGCAGGCGTGCCCCAGCGCAGCATCGCGCAGTATTCGCCGACGTTATGGGCGAGCAGCGTGGGCTCGCCGAACGCGAGCAGGATCGGACTCGCGAACGACAGCAGCGCGAACGCGGGTATCGCCAGCAGGATCGAGAGCAGGAGACCTGTCCAGTAGATGTGCGGCACGCGCTCTTCCGCCTGCGCGCCGCGCGCATGCGCGACGCTCACGCTGACGGACGTCAGCACGCCCTGCAGCAGCGTCACGACGACGAAGAACAGGTTCGCGCCGAGGCCGCCGGCCGCGAGCGCGTCGGGACCGAGCGAGCCGAGCAGGACGGTATCGGTGACACCCATCGCCATCTGCGAGAGCTGTGCGATGGCGAGCGGGGCGGCGAGGCGGGCGGTATCGGCGGCATGCCGCGATAGCGACGGTTGCGCGGCGGTTATGTGGGGCAAACCGGGTTGGGTCATGAACGAGGAACGGCGCGCGGAACGCGGTCCACGCCGTTTTCTTCTAAAAGAGACAGCTTATTGGGAAGCTGTGCCGCTGTCGATCACGAAGCACATTTCTGGTGCAATTTCTTTCGCTAACCTTCGTGGACGGCGATCCGCGTGTCGCCCAGCAGCACCACCTGGCCCGCGCGGATCTTGCAGGTCTTGCGCGTTTCGATCTGGCCGTCGACGGTCACGGCGCCGGAAGCGACGATTACTTTCGCCGAGCCGCCGCTGTCGGCGAGGCCCGTGATCTTGAGCAGGTTGTGCAGTTCGACGTAGTCGCCGGTCAGCGTGAAATCGAGGTTGGGCATGGCGCGCGCCAGTCGGGATACGACATCGAATCATAAGCCAGAAGTCTCATGGACGCACTCTGCGTGCCTGCTTTGGCCCGCTCTGCAAGCAGATGTTATCGAGTTGTCAGGAAATGAAACGTTGAGTAACACCCGGTGTTTGCGGTCGAACTTCACTCTCCAGAGGGCAGTCTGTAGAAAAGCCTGCTGCATTTTGTAGCGAGGCTCAACAGACCGGACGCGGTGCGCATTGAATGCGGCACGCCAGATTCGACGCCCGGCCGGACAACTTGAGAGAGGAAAGCCATGACCCAGATTCGTTCGCTTCTGATCGGTACCGCCCTGACCGCCCTTGCTTCGAGCGCTGCGTTCGCGCAGACAGGCGCGCAACCGGCTCCGGGCGCGACAGCCCAGCCCCAGTCCCAGATGCAGATGCCCGCCGCGCAAGGCGCTGACATGGCGCCGGCCGCACCGGCCGCGCAGGGTGTAACGCCCGTCACGCCGGCGCCGCAACGACTGGTCGCGCCGGGTTCGGCCGATCCGCTCGTCCAGAAGCGTGATGCCAACGCGCAGGCAAACGCCGAATACCGCGCGTCGAAGAAGGCTTCGAAGGCGCAGATGAAGCAGGAACAGAAGGATGCGAAGGCGCAATACAAGCAGGACGTGCGCAACGCGAAGATCAACAAGCAGGCTGACAAGGCCGCCGCGAGCAACGAAATGAACGCGCAAATGCAGGGCACGCAGGGACAGGGCGCGGCTCCGGGAACCGATACACACCAGTAACCCGTCGGTAATCGCGTCTCTTGCCCGCGCCCATTTTCCGGGCCCCGTTTCAGCCGTTTCCCCTGCCGGGACCGTTTCATGCGGAGAATGCAGACGGCACAACAGGAGGTATCCCATGAAAACCAGCACACTCATCGCGGCGCTTGTCGCAGGTTGCCTGTCGGCCGGCATGCCGGCCGCCGCTTTCGCGCAAACCGCGCCTTCGCGTGATCCGGTATCGGAGCCTGTCACGCATGCAGACAGCAAGGCCGCGAAGGAACAGTCGAAGGCTGATAAAAAGGCGGCCGTCGCTCAGGCAAAGGCGGACAGGAAGAAGACCGATGCGCAGTCCGATGCCGACAAGGCAGCGGCCGACGCTCGCGTGAAGGACGCAAAGAAGCAGGATTAACCACGCACGCCGCTCGCGTCCCCGACCCGCGTCACGGTTTCGTCCGAGCCAACGGCGTGTCGCAACGAGCGGCCCGGAGCGCTATGCGCGTCCGGGCCGTTCCTGTCTGCGTGAGCTGAAAATCCCAAAGAAAGCGCGGATCGCTTCGGTCGCCGCCATGGAGCCCCAAACAGGGCGCTTGTCGGCACGGGTTGTATGGATATACAGTATGCGTCGCCCTCCGTCACCTTATGCTCCCGACCACTGTGCTCTCCACCGCCGATTCCCCGCCCTCCAATGCCGCCGCCTGGCTCGCGAAGCTCAACGAGGCCCAGCGCGAGGCCGTCGAATTCGGTGCGGACGATTCTGGAGAACCATCCGGCGCGCTGCTGGTGATTGCCGGCGCGGGTTCCGGCAAGACGAATACGCTGGCCCATCGCGTCGCGCACCTGGTGATGAAGGGCGCCGACCCGCGCCGCATCCTGCTGCTCACGTTTTCGCGGCGCGCCGCGCAGGAAATGATCCGGCGCGTCACGCGCATCGCGGGCGCCGCGCCCGGCGCGCGGGCGGC
Organism: Paraburkholderia gardini; assembly: GCF_907164575.1. Classification (GTDB taxonomy): domain Bacteria; phylum Pseudomonadota; class Gammaproteobacteria; order Burkholderiales; family Burkholderiaceae; genus Paraburkholderia; species Paraburkholderia gardini. Next base: position 176,042 of record NZ_CAJQYY010000004.1, on the reverse strand, counting down.
GTTCGCCCAGGGGCTCACCTGGTCGGGCACGTTTCACAGCGTCGGCGCGCGTCTGCTGCGCGAATACGCCGATCTCATCGGTCTGTCGCCCACCTTCACGATCAACGATCGCGAAGACTCCGCCGACCTGATGAACCTCGTGCGTCACGAACTCGGGTTGTCGGCGAAAGAGAAGCGGTTCCCGTCGAAAAACACCTGTTTTTCGATCTATTCGCGCGTCGTGAACACGAGTGCAACGCTCGCCGACGTGCTCGACACCGCGTTTCCGTGGTGTCGCGAATGGGAAGCCGAGCTGCGCGCGCTCTTTGCCGCGTACGTCGCGGCCAAGCAGACGCAGAGCGTGCTCGATTACGACGACCTTCTGCTGTACTGGTCGCACATGGCGGCGGAGCCGTCGATCGCGGCCGACCTGTCGGGGCGCTTCGATCATGTGCTTGTCGACGAATACCAGGACACCAACCGCCTGCAGGCGTCGATCCTGCTCGGCATCAAGCCGGACGGGCGCGGCCTGACGGTTGTCGGTGACGACGCGCAGTCCATCTATTCGTTTCGCGGCGCGACGGTGCGCAACATCCTCGATTTCCCGGCGCACTTCGATCCGCCGGCGAAACAGGTCACGCTCGAGCGCAACTATCGTTCGACACAGCCGATTCTTGCCGCATCGAACGCCGTCATCGATCTCGCGGCCGAGCGCTTCACGAAGAACCTGTGGACCGATCGCGCATCGGCGCAACGTCCGCGTCTTGTCACCGTCGCCGATGAAGTCGATCAGGCGCGTTATGTGGTCGAGAAAGTGCTGGAGGCGCGCGAGGACGGCATGAAGCTGAAATCGCAGGCCATCCTGTTCAGGGCCGCCCATCACAGCGCGACGCTCGAGATCGAACTGACCCGGCGCAACATTCCGTTCGTCAAGTTCGGCGGCCTCAAATTCCTCGATTCGGTCCATGTGAAGGACGTCCTCGCCGTATTGCGCTGGGCGGAAAATCCGCGCGACCGGGTGGCGGGTTTTCGCGTCGTCCAGTTAATGCCGGGCATCGGGCCGGCAACGGCCGCGCGCGTGCTCGATCAGGTCGCCGAACGCGCTGGCGCGACGCCGCCGGAAGACACGGACACAGCCGTCGGCCTGTATCGCGGTGCGCAGCACACAGCGGGCGCGCTGGCGTCGTTCACGCCGCCGGCCCGCGCGGCGCAAGACTGGCAACCGTTCGTCGAACTGATGTCGCAGTTGTGTGGGCGCCAGTCGGCCTGGCCGGCGGAGTTCGAGTTGATCCGCCGCTGGTACGAGCCGCATCTGGAGCGCAATCACGAAGATGCTTCGATCCGTCAGGGCGATCTGCTGCAGATGGAAAGCATCGCGGGCACCTATGCGTCGCGCGAGCGCTTTCTGACCGAGCTGACGCTCGATCCGCCCGACGCCACCAGCGATGAATCGGGCGTGCCGCTGATCGACGAAGACTATTTAATCCTGTCGACGATCCATTCTGCGAAAGGGCAGGAGTGGCGCAACGTGTTCGTGCTGAACGGCGTCGACGGCTGCATTCCGTCGGATCTCGCGACGGGCAACGACGCCGAACTCGATGAAGAACGGCGCCTGCTCTATGTCGCGATGACGCGTGCAAAGGAGGACCTGCATATCGTCGTGCCGCAGCGCTTCTACGTGCACAACCAGACGCAACTCGGCGACCGTCACGTGTGGGCGCAGCGTACGCGGTTCATTCCGGCGCATCTGCTGCCGCTCTTCGACGCGCACGCATGGCCGCATGTGCCGGTGCCCGCCGCGCCGACGGCCGCCGGGCTTGCGGCAGCGGCCCACGCGAAGATCGAGATCGCGGCGAAGCTGAGAAAGATGTGGGATTGAGCGATGCGCCCAGCGCCGCGGGCGTGTGATCGACGCGGGCCTGCAGCGGCGCAGTGACGGCTCAGCGGCGGCTCAGTTACGGGCGCTCCGACCGCGGTCACGCTTAGCGCGACTGCCGTTGCTGGGTGCGCGGCGGCGGGGTGAAGATATTGCGCAGCCACGCGGCGAGCCGCGTGAACATGTCGTACGGTTCTTCGACGAAGATATCCGGCTTCAGGAGGCGCAGGTATTCCATGATCTGCTGCGCTTCCTGCTTCTGGAACGAGCCGTGCGAAATGCCGAGCCGCAGCAGTCCGCGCAGTTCGCCCAGCTTTTCACGCGCCATGCTGCCGACGCTCGTTTCGCAGCCGATCTTCGCTTCGTACACGCGCTGGCGCAGCGATTCCGCGAGCCGCCACGCGGGCGTCTGCATTATCTCTTCGAGCGCCTGGATGTCCTGCGCCGCCGACTTGATCTGCGCGGCGAGCGGATCGACCAGCGTCGGGTCGCCCTGTGCTTCGGTGACGATGGCCGCCGCCCAGTCGCGGCACTGCTTCGCCAGCTCTTCGGGCGTCCATTCGGAGCGCGCCGCGAAGCCGAAGCCGAACTCGTTCGCCTGACGCATCAGGATCGCGACGACGTCGGGGAATTCCTTGTCGAGTGTGCGCTTGGCCCATGCGTACTGGCCGCCCTGCAACATGCGCTGCACCGCGTGCTCCGTCAGCGGGACCATATTGTCCAGCAGCTTGGCGCGCAGAAAATCCTCGAACGAAGGCGTCGCGAACTGCGGATCGAGCTTCAGCGATACGCGCAGAAACGCGTCGAAATCCTTGCGCAATGACGCAATGGTTTCGTCTTTCAGTGAAAGGGTGATGTGACCCATAGCTTTCTGTCCCGAGTGGTCGTCCCGCGCTGCGTCTGTCTGGCGTCGCCGGCGGCCCGCCGATGGGCGATCCGCCAGACACATTGCGCGGCTGGTCCCTGTTTTCTGGCGAAACCGGCGATCGCGCCGGTCCGGCAAGGGGACGTCGACTGTTTATCGGCGGACGTCGCCAAAACTTGAGCCGGATTGATGGAGGAAGGCCACGAGACAAGGCGGGGCGGTCTGGCCCCGGTGCGCAGGTGGGCTCCGGGCGAGTGCTGTGGAACTGGCGTTATAAAAGCGATGCGGGCTGGCGGGAAGAGCCAGCGCGCGCCCGGCCGTGGAAACTGCCCGCGCCGCCGGCGCTACCTCAGCACGACGCCTTGCCACAAAAAGAAGACGGCCAGCCCGACAGCGATCGTCAGGAGCGGCCGGCGCGTGAGCGCGCTCACCAGGACGGCAGCCAATGCGCCGACCAGTTGCGGATTGCGCCATGTCAGTTCCGCGCCGCCGCCATGAGGCGACACCGCCATCGGCACGATGATGGCGGTCAGGACGGTGACCGGCACGAACCCGAGCGCGGTGCGCACGAGCGGCGGAAACACCAGCCGGTCGCCGACGATGAAAACCGTCGTGCGAATGAGCCAGGTGATCAGCGCCATGCCGAGAATGACCAGGACGTAGCTCATTGCGAGGCCTCCGCGGTGCGTCGGCGCGCGCGCTGCATTTCCGGCCGCGACAGCGCCACGCCGATCGCGACACCCGCGATCACGGCGCCGAGCAGACCGAGCTTGTACGGCCAGCCCTGCCAGAAAAAGGCGAGCGCGCCCGCGGTCGCGGCTGCGGCGATGTAGCGGAACGCGATGAGCTGCGGCACGACGATCGCGATGAACGTCGCGACCATCGCGAAATCGAGCCCGAGGGACTGCAGGCCGGGAAACGCCGCGCCGAACAGCAGGCCCGCGAGCGTCCAGATTTGCCAGTTGACGTACATCGAGACGCCGGAGCCCAGGAAATGCCATGGGCCGATCTCGCCTGGCGCGTGACGCCGGTAGTGCGTCCACGCGACGGCGAACACTTCGTCGGTGAGCAGGCCGCCGAGCACGACGCGCCAGCGCAGCGGCAGGTGCGCGACGTACGGTGCGAGCGTCGCGCTGTAGAGGACGTGGCGCAGGTTCACGACGAACGTCGTCGCCCACAGCACGATGAAGCTCGCATTGCCCGCCATGAGACCGACCGCGATGAACTGCGCCGACCCGGCGAACACGGCGAGCGACATCAGCTGCCCATGCCACAGGTGCAGCGGCCCCGATGTGACGAGCGTGCCGAAAATGACGCCGAACGGCGCGGCGCCGACCATCATGGGGATCGTGTCGCGGGCCCCCGCGACGAATTCACTGAAATGGCTGGACTGGCTCAATCTGACTTCTCCTTTGAACACGGAGCGTAGTCGTCCTGGGCGAAATGGGCTTGTACGTTCTTGCTACGGGCGGCGTTCCGGGTTCCAGGCCGCGTTGAGCAAGGGGGCAGGCGTGCCGGACGCCATCCGGGCCACTTATGCCGACTGCCAGCGCCCCGGCGGCACGCCGAACATGCGCCGGAAATGGCGTGTGAAATGGCTCTGGTCGGCGAAGCCGCTGGCGGCGGCGACGTCCGCGACCGAGGCACCCGCCCGCAGGGGTCCCAGCGCGCGTTGCAGGCGGATCTGGTTGCGCCACGCGTGGGGCGGCATGCCCGTCGCCTGCGCGAAGAGCCGCGCGGCGTGAAAGGGCGACAACCCGACGGCGCCCGCCAGATCCGACAGTTGCACCGGCGCCGCGAGGTCGGCGCCCAGTTGTGCCTGCATCCTCGCGACGCGCGGATCGTTCGCCGCGATTCTTTGCGTTTCGGGCTGCGTGCTGCCGTAGCGGGCGAGCAGCGTCGACAATGCGTCGATCATCGCGGTTTCGGCCGCGAGCAGGTCGTCGCCGGCTTCCATCAGTTGATGCGCGTGCCGCAGGCGGTACGCGAGATCGCGATCGCGAATCACGCCTGGATCGAACCACGGCAACGGTTGCGGCCTGCCGGCGAGGTCGTCGGCGATTCTCTGGAGGAAGTCGACCGGCGCGTACATCACGCGGTAGCGCCAGCCCGCATCGACGGCCCGGGAGCCAGTGTGCAGCTCGCCAGGATTGATGACCGGCACGCTGCCGGCCTCGGCGACATGGGTCGACCCGCGATAACGGTAGGTTTCCGCGCCCGCTTCGATCACCGGAATCGCGTACGCGTCGTGCCAGTGCGGCGTGAACGCCTGATCGTAATACTCGGCCGTGAGCATCTCCGCACCGGGGATGAGCGGCGTGCGCCAGTAGCGGGGGGAATCGCGAAAGCGGGTGGAAGAACCGGTCGAAGTCATGGGAAAAGTCCAGCTGGACCCGTCAGTCTAGCGCGAGCGTCCATTCGATGGGCCGACTTGTTACTTCACCGGAATTGTCGTGCCGGCCGGCATCGGTACGGCTGTGACGCTGTTTTTCGCGCTGCCCGTGGCGACGCGGTCGCTGTACGTCAGATACACGAGCGTATTGCGCTTCGGATCGACGACCCGCACCACGTGCAGCGTCTTGAAGACCAGCGACATGCGTTCGGAAAACACGTCCGACTGCTGCCTGAGCGGCCCGTTGAAGTGGATCGCGCCGACCTGCCGGCAGGCAATCGACGCCTCGGTCGGATCTTCCGCGATGCCAAGCGTCCCCTTGATGCCGCCCGTGCGCGCCCGCGACACGTAGCAGGTGATGCCGGCCACGTCCGGATCGTCATACGCCTCGACCACCACGCGATCGGAGCCCGTCAGATGGAAGTTCGTATTGACGCTCCCGACTTCCTCGCTGTGCGCGAGCGGCGCGACCCCGGCCAGCCATGCCGCTGACACGGCCATGAACGACGCCCGCAACAATGTATGTGTCATCGCAATTCCATCAGAAAACCGCCATCGTATACCGGCAGGTCGGCGTGCGGACGAGGTTTGACAGCGCCTTGCGTCCCTTTTATATTTGATGGTCAGACCAACTTTACCAATAGCGACAGGTGTGTGAATTCCGCATCGCCGTCGCACGACGTCCCCTATAACCCGTCTGGTTTACCCATGAAAGTCGCGCTGTTCATCCCCTGTTTCATCGATGCGTTCTACCCGGAAGTCGGCATTGCGACGCTCGAACTGCTAGAGCGTTTCGGCATCGACGTCGACTATCCGCAGGACCAGACCTGCTGCGGTCAGCCCATGGGCAACAGCGGCGCGCAGGTCGACGCGGCCGGCACCGAGCGCGTGTTCGCCCGCAATTTCGCGGGCTACGACTACATCGTCGGACCGTCGGCGAGCTGCACTCACCACGTGCGCGAGCATTTCACCGCCATCGAGCAGACTGGCGAAGTCTCGAAGGTGCGGGCCAGTGCCTGGGAGCTTGTCGAGTTCCTGCATGACGTAGTCGGCGTGCGGGAATTTCCGTGGGCGGAGTTTCCGCACCGCGTCGGGTTGCACAACAGTTGCAGCGCGTTGCGGCATCTGCATCAGGGATCGGTTTCGGAGATCGCCGGCATGCCGTTCTCGAAATCGCGCACGCTGCTGCAGGGCGTGAAGGGCATCGAGTTCGTGAGCCCCGCGCGACCCGACGAATGCTGCGGTTTCGGCGGCACGTTCTCGGTGACCGAAGAGGCCGTCTCGGTCCGCATGGGGCAGGACAAGGTGCGCGATCATCTGGATGCGGGCGCGCAGTACATCGTGTCGGGCGACATGTCGTGTCTGATGCATCAACAGGGCTGCGCCGAGCGGATGAAGGCGGACGCCCGCTTCATCCATATTGCGCAGGTGCTGAACGGAGCACGCGAATGAAGCGTATCGATCACGCGAAAGCGGCCGGCGAATTCATCGCGAAAGCGGATCACGTCGCGTTTCACGACAAACGGCTGTGGGATTTGCGCCAGAAGCGCGATGCGCAGGCGCACGGCATCGCCGAATGGGAGACGATGCGCGAACTCGCCTCGGGCATCAAGGAACACGCACTGTCGCATCTGTCGTCGTATCTCGAGCAGTTCGCGGATGCGGCCGGGGCCAACGGCGTCGTGGTTCACTGGGCGGCGAACGCGGAAGAGCACAACGAGATCGTCTACCGGCTCATGTCGGAGCGTGGCATGACGGCGCTCGTCAAGAGCAAGTCGATGCTCACCGACGAATGCGCGATGCGCGACTATCTGGAGCCGCGCGGCATCACGGTGATGGAAACGGATCTCGGCGAGCGCATCCAGCAACTCGATCACCAGGACCCGAGCCACATGGTCGTGCCGGCGGTCCACAAGCTGCGCGGCGACGTGGCGGAACTGTTCGGCCGCACGATCGGCACCGATCCGAAGAACAGCGACATTCACTATCTCGCCGAAAGCCAGCGCATGGACACGCGCCCGTATTTCGTGCGCGAGAAGACCGCCGGCATGACCGGCTGCAATTTCGCGATTGCGGAGACGGGCACAGTGGTCGTCTGCACGAACGAGGGCAATGCGGACCTGTCGGCCAATGTGCCGCCGCTGCATATCGCTTCGATCGGCATCGAGAAAATCATTCCGCGGATTGCCGATCTTGGCGTATTCGTGCGGATGCTCTCGCGCAGTGCACTGGGCTCGCCGATCACGCAGTACACGTCGCACTTTCGCGCACCGCGGCCCGGCACGGAGATGCATTTCATCCTCGTCGACCACGGCCGTATCGAGCGGCTCGCGATGGAGGACTTCTGGTACTCGCTCAAGTGCATCCGCTGCGGCGCCTGCATGAATACGTGTCCGGTGTACCGGCGCAGCGGCGGGCTCTCGTATGGCGGCACGTATTCGGGGCCGATCGGCGCGATCATCAACCCGACGTTCGACCTGAAGCGCTATAGCGCGCTGCCGTTCGCGTCGACACTGAATGGCAGCTGCACGAACGTGTGTCCGGTGAAGATCAATATCCACGAGCAGATCTACAAGTGGCGCGAAGTGATCGCGGTGCGCCACGAAGTGCCGTTCGTGAAGAAGGAAGTGCTGAAAATGGCGGGGCGGCTCCTCGCGAGCCCGACGCTGTATCGCGCGACGATCGCGTCGCTGGGCGGCGCGCTGAAGCGCCTGCCGAATTTCGTGCTGTATAACCCGCTCAACATCTGGGGCCGGCAACGCGAATTGCCGGACGCGCCGGCCATGACTTTCCACGAGTGGTACAAAAAGAATCGCGGAGGCCGTGATGGCAACGCGTGACGATTTCCTCGCGAGGGTGCGCGCGGCGCAGCCCGCGGGTCGGCCGCGACCCGATGTGCCGCTGTTCGCTTCGCCCGGCGGCGACCTGCGCGAGCGTTTCACCGCGGCGCTTGGCTTGATGGGTGGAACCTGCGTCGAGGCGGCAACGGCCGCGGACGTGCGCGCGCTGCTCGACGCGCGTTTCGGCGCCGACGCGGTGATCTGCAGCGCAACGTCCGAAGTGCAGGGCACGCGTGCGATGAACCCGGACACGCCGCCGGCTTCGCTGGAGGACGTCGACGTGGGCGTCGTGAGGGCGCGCTTCGGCGTCGCGGAAACCGGCTCGGTCTGGTTCAGCGAGAAAGAGTACGTGGTGAACGCGCTGGGCTATCTGGCGCAGCATCTCGTCGTGCTGCTCGACCCGACGCGGATCGTCGATGGCTTGCAGGACGTCTACCGTCGGCCGGATTTTCGCGATGCGCGCTACGCGGTGCTCGTGACCGGCCCGTCGGCGACGGCGGATATCGAAGGCGTGCTGATCCGCGGCGCGCAGGGCGTGCGGTCGCTGACGGTGGTATGGCTCGGGGGGAATGCGCAGGGCTGATCGTTCCGGCTTTACGCAACCGGTGGCTGCGTAAAGCACGGAAGGCAAAAGAGGAGTGCAGAAACAGAAAACAAAAAGGCCCGCAAAAATGCGGGCCTTCGAATTCTGGCTCCCCGACCTGGGCTCGAACCAGGGACCTACGGATTAACAGTCCGGCGCTCTACCAACTGAGCTATCGGGGAACAACAATGCAACTTGCTGCTGCGGTGCTACTTTACGTAAAAAAGCCCGTTATGGCTAACGGGCCTTTGCAATTTCTTGGCTCCCCGACCTGGGCTCGAACCAGGGACCTACGGATTAACAGTCCGGCGCTCTACCAACTGAGCTATCGGGGAACAACAACAGCAGAGAAGCGAAATTGTATGGGGTGCTTCAGGGCCTGTCAATAGCTTTTGCTCACCCCGATTGTGCTTCCGCTGCACGTGGCGCGCGGCGCTCCGGGGCGCAGACCCGCGCCGCTCAACGCTCGAGCATCGCCAGCTTTTCTTTCACGTCCTTGAAGTCGTCGGCTTCCGGCAGCGGCGTTTTGGTCTTCGTGATGCTCGGCCAGCCCTTCGCGAGATCGGCGTTCAGGGGGATGAAATCCTGCTGGTCGCCCGGCACGTCTTCTTCGGCATAGATCGCGTTCACCGGGCATTCGGCGACGCAAACAGCACAGTCGATGCACTCATCGGGATCGATCGCGAGGAAGTTGGGACCTTCGCGAAAGCAGTCCACCGGGCACACATCGACGCAGTCGGTATAGCGGCACTTGATGCAGCTTTCGGTCACAACGTGAGTCATTCAGGCAGCTCCTGCATGCGGTATCTGGGGAGGCGAAACGCCAAAACCGCTATTGTAGCGTAAGGTCAAGAGCCGTATAGGCTGGCGGTCAATGGGGGTTTATATCGTTTCGTGATTAGTTTATGGAGCGCGGCGGCTGTTGCTGGCGCGAGCCCACCCTGGCGGCCGGACGCTGGCCATCCGGCAGAGGCCCTTCGGCCCGTGTGGCGGCGCGCATTCGGGTAACATGCGACAGGTCGGTCCGTTCGGGGCATCCGGGTTACGAGGTGCCTCCTGCGGCCATCTCCGATTATTGGCAGTCCGGCTTGCACAACATGATTATTAATTCGCTGCTCGATACTGATCTGTACAAGTTCACGATGATGCAGGTCGTTCTGCATCATTTTCCCGCTGCGAATGCGGAATACAGATTTCGCTGCCGGACGCCGAACATCGATCTTGTGCCGTATATCGACGAAATCCGCGATGAGGTCCGTCAGCTCTGCCATCTGCATTTCACCGACGACGAGCTCGATTACCTGCGCCGCATGCGTTTCATCAAGGGCGACTTCATCGAGTTTCTCGCGCTTTTCCATCTGAGCGAAAAATACATTTCGATCAAGCCATCGGAGAAGGGAAACGGCGAGATCGACATCGAAATCAAGGGACCCTGGCTGCATACGATCCTCTTCGAGATTCCGATGCTCGCGATCGTCAACGAGGTGTATTTCCGCAACACGCAGCAAAAGCCGGATTACACGGAAGGGCGCGAGCGTCTGCGCGAGAAGATCCAGCTGCTGGGCGCGCGTCCGGAATTCTCCGAATGCAAGATCGCGGATTACGGCACGCGGCGCCGCTTCTCGAAGCAGTGGCATGAAGAGGTGATCCTCACGCTGAAGGACGGTCTCGGCGAGCAGTTCGCGGGCACGAGCAACGTGTTCTACGCACTCAAGCATGGCCTGACGCCGCTCGGCACGATGGCGCATGAGTACCTGCAGGCCTGTCAGGCGCTGGGGCCGCGGCTGCGCGATTCGCAGATCTTCGGCTTTGAGATGTGGGCGAAGGAATATCGCGGCGATCTGGGTATTGCGCTCTCTGACGTGTACGGCATGCAGGCGTTCCTGCGCGACTTCGATATGTACTTCTGCAAGCTGTTCGACGGGGCGCGCCACGATTCGGGCGATCCGTTCGACTGGGGCGAACGCCTGCTGAAGCACTACGAGGCGAACCGCTGCGACCCGCGCACGAAAGTTCTCGTGTTCTCCGATGCGCTCGATATTCCGAAGGTGCTCCAGCTGTATGAACGGTTCCGCGGGCGTTGCAAGCTCGCGTTCGGCGTCGGCACGAACCTCACCAACGATCTCGGCTATAACCCGCTGCAGATCGTGATCAAGATGGTCCGCTGCAATGGTCAGCCCGTCGCGAAACTCTCCGATTCGCCGGGCAAGAACATGTGCGAAGACAGGGCCTATCTCGCCTATCTGCGCCAGGTGTTCGGCATCGAATCGCCCGAGGAAGACGCCGCGAAGTAACGCAACGTCGACGTGCGCGAACACGGCCATCCGGCCAGGTGTTCGCGCGAGGGGCGGCCGGTATAATTCTCCCGATACCGCAAGGTCATGGTCATCGTCACGAGGATTGCACATGGACACACCGGTTGCCCGTCGCAACATTCTGGCTCGCATACGCGCAGCGCAGGGCCGTCCAGCCGAACCTGCCGCGTCCGAACGCGAAGCCGTCGCGGACTATCTCGCGCGCCATCCCGAAGGTCCGCGGCCGCCCATGCCGGATGACCTCGTCGCGCGTTTTGTCGATGAAGCACGCAAGATGTCGACCACCGTCGAGGAAGTCGCGACGTTGAGCGATGTGCCCGCGGCAGCGCATCGTTATCTGCTGGAGCGCAACCTTCCGGTGCAGGCCGTCGCGTGGGAGACGCTGCGCGAACTCGCGTGGGCTGACGCCGGCATCGCAGTCGAATTTCGCAAGCCCGGGAACCTCGACCCCGTCGGCATCACGGACTGCTTCTGCGCGACGGCCGAAACCGGTACGCTGGTACTGCTGTCGGGACCGCAGACGTATTCATCGGCGGGCCTGCTGCCGGAAACGCATATCGCGATCGTGCCAGCATCGCGCATAGTCGCGGGTCATGAGGATGCGTTCAGCCTGATCCGGGCCGAGCGCGGCGAGTTGCCGCGTGCGGTCAATTTCGTCTCCGGGCCTTCGCGTACCGGCGATATCGAACAGACCATCGTGCTTGGCGCGCACGGCCCTTACCGGGTTCACGCGATCGTCGTCCGTGGCGCGTAAAGCGTTACGCGACCGGTCGCTTATCTCAATTCCGGATCCCCTGATGAAACGACATACCGCGTCGCGCGCGGGCATGGCGCTTGTTGCCTTGCTGGTGGCAACGTGTCCACAACTTGCCGCCGCCGCCACACTCGATGGTGCAACGCTTTCCGCGTCATGGGGCGTGCCTTTTGCGGGCATGCTGCTTTCTATCGCGATATTCCCGCTCGTCGCGCCGACGTTCTGGCATCACCATTTCGGCAAGATCTCGGCGGCATGGGCAGCCGTATTCCTGATTCCGTTCGCCGTCGCTTTCGGCGCGGATGTGGCGTTCGGCACGTTCGTGCATGCGCTGTTCGAGGAATACATCCCGTTCATCGTGCTGCTGACTTCGCTCTATACGGTGGCGGGCGGCATTTGCGTACGTGGGAACCTGCATGGCTCGCCACGTCTTAACACGGGCATTCTCGCGCTCGGCACCGTGCTCGCCAGCATCATGGGCACGACGGGCGCGGCGATGCTGCTGATTCGCCCGCTCCTGCGCGCGAACGACAATCGCAAACACGTGGTTCACGTCGTGGTGTTCTTCATCTTTCTGGTCGCGAATGCAGGCGGCTCGCTGTCGCCGCTCGGCGATCCGCCGCTCTTCCTCGGCTTTCTCAACGGCGTGAACTTTTTCTGGACGACGACGCATCTCGCGTTGCCGATGCTGTTTGTCTGCGTGGCGCTGCTCGCCATCTTTTACGTGCTCGATTCGTACTATTTCCGCCATCGCGAGGAGTCGCGCACACCGTTTCTGGATCCGACGCCCGATTCCGCGCCGTTCGGGCTCGATGGCAAGATCAATTTCGTGCTGCTCGGCGCGGTGATCGGGCTCGTGCTGATGAGCGGCCTGTGGAAGCCGGGTATCGAATTCGACCTGTTCGGCACGCACGTAGCGCTGCAAAACGCGGTTCGCGACGCGGCGCTGATCGTCGTGACGCTCGTATCGCTCGCCATCACGCCGCGCACCGCACGCGAAGGCAACGATTTCAACTGGGCGCCCATCGAGGAAGTGGCGAAGCTGTTCGCCGGTATCTTCGTGACGATCGCGCCGGTTATCGTGATCCTGCGCGCGGGCCAGGACGGCGCGTTCGCGGGCATCGTGCATCTCGTCAACGACGCGTCGGGCCAGCCGCACGATGCGATGTATTTCTGGGCGACCGGCATCCTGTCGTCGTTCCTGGACAACGCGCCAACCTATCTGGTGTTTTTCAACCTGGCCGGCGGAGATGCGCATACGCTCATGACCTCGGGCGCCATGACGCTCGCGGCCATTTCTGCGGGCTCGGTGTTCATGGGCGCGAACAGCTATATCGGCAACGCGCCGAATTTCATGGTCAAGGCGATCGCGGAATCGCGCGGCGTGCGCATGCCGGGCTTTTTCGCGTACCTTGGCTGGGCGCTGGTCGTGTTGATGCCAGTGTTCCTGCTGGGCACCTGGCTGTTTTTCTGACTGTATAGAGGCGTAATGAGGCCAGCGTCGTGTGCGGGCGGCGCGGGCGGCAACTCCGGAGAATGACAATGCAGAAGATTCTTGTGGCACGTCCGATCTTTCCGGACGTGATCGACCGGCTCAAGCAGCATTTCGATGTGGACTGGAACAACGCAGACGTGCTGGGCGCCGACGAACTTGCCCGCCGGCTTGCCGACAAGGACGGCGCGCTGACAGCCGGCGACCCGGTCGGGGCATCGACACTTGCCGCGGCGCCACGGCTGCGTGTGGTGGCGAACATGGCCGTCGGCTACAACAACTTCGATATGGCCGCGTTCAATCGCGCGAACGTGCTCGGCACGAACACGCCCGATGTCCTGAACGAGTCGACGGCCGATTTCGGCTGGGCGCTGATGATGGCGGCCGCGCGCCGTATCGAGGAATCCGGACACTGGTTGCGCGCCGGCCACTGGCAGAAGTGGAGCTACGACAGTTTCCTTGGCGGCGACGTGTACGGCTCGACCCTTGGCGTGATCGGCATGGGGCGCATCGGGCAGGCGCTGGCGCGGCGTGCGCGCGGCTTCAACATGCAGGTGATCTATCACAACCGCTCGCGCGTCGCGGAGCAGATCGAGGCTGAACTGAACGCGCAGTACGTATCGAAGGAAGAACTGTTGCGTCGTGCCGATCACGTCGTGCTAGTGCTGCCCTATACGAAGGACAGTCATCACACGATCGGCGCGGCCGAGCTTGCCTTGATGAAGCCGACGGCGACGCTCACGAATATCGCGCGTGGCGGTATTGTCGATGACGCCGCGCTCGTCGAGGCATTGCGCGCGAAGCGCATCGCGGCGGCAGGCCTCGACGTGTACGAAGGCGAGCCGAAGCTCAATCCCGATCTGCTTACCGTGCCGAACGTGGTGCTCACGCCGCATATCGCGAGCGCGACCGAAGCCACGCGGCGCGCGATGGCGAATCTCGCGGCGGACAATCTCATCGCGGCGCTCGGCGAGGGTCCGCGTGCCGAGCGGCCGCCCAGTCCGATCAATCCTGAAGTGCTGGGGAAAGGGCGTACATGACCACTCTTTTGCTCGCGGCCGTCGTCATTCTGGCGATCGCGCTTGTCGTTGCCTTGCTCGTGTTGATGCGCGGCCGCAACGGTGCCGATACGAACGACTCTCTCGCGGCGCTCGGCGGGCGGATGACCGACGCCGCCGACGCGCAGGCGCGTGCTTACGAACGGCTCGAACGTGAACTGCGCAGCGAGATCACGGAGACGGCGCGCACGTCGCGGCTGGAACTGGCCAGCGGCTTTTCGCAGTTCCAGACGACACTTGCGTCGCAGCTCACGAGTATCGCGACCGTCCAGAACAACCAGATCGACGGCTTTGCGCAGCAGCTCGTGAAGCTCACCGAATCGAACGCGCAACAGCTCGAAGCCGTGCGCCAGAGTTTGCAGCAGCAGTCGTTGCAGGCGCGAGAAGAGCAGGGCGTGACGCTCAAGCGCTTCGGCGACACGCTCACGATGCAGCTGGCCCAGCTGACCGAGGCGAACGACCGGCGTTTCGCCGAGGTCCGGGCGACGATCGAGCAGCGTCTGAAGGACATCGAGGCGAACAACTCGACGAAGCTCGAGGAAATGCGTCGCACGGTCGACGAGAAACTGCACGCGACACTCGAGCAGCGTCTTGGCGAATCGTTCAAGCAGGTCTCCGACCGGCTCGAGCAGGTGCATCGCGGGCTGGGGGAGATGCAGACGCTCGCCGCGGGCGTCGGCGATCTCAAGAAGGTGCTGACGAACGTGAAGACGCGCGGCACGTGGGGCGAAGTGCAGCTGGAGGCGTTGCTCGAACAGTTGCTGACGTCCGACCAGTACGCGAAGAACGTCGCCACGATTCCGAAGAGCGGCGATCGTGTGGAGTTCGCGATCAAGCTGCCGGGGCGGCAAGATTCAGCCGATGGCGTCGCGATTCCGGTGTGGCTGCCGATCGATGCCAAATTCCCGCGCGAAGACTATGAGCGTCTGATCGATGCGCAGGAGCGGGCTGATCCGGTGGCGGTCGAAGACGCGTCGCGCGCGCTCGAAGCGCGTATCCGCGCGGAGGCACGGACCATCGCGGAAAAGTACGTATCGCCGCCGCATACCACTGATTTCGCGTTGCTGTTCCTGCCAACCGAGGGTCTGTATGCGGAGATCCTGCGTCGCCCTGGCCTGACCGACCTGTTACAGCGTGAATACCGCGTGACGATTGCTGGCCCGACCACGCTGACAGCGTTGCTCAACAGTCTGCAGATGGGTTTTCGCACGCTGGCGATCGAAAAGCGTTCGAGCGAGGTCTGGCAGGTTCTGGGCGCGGTGAAAACGGAGTTCGGCAAGTTCGGCGACGTGCTGTCGAAGACAAAGGCGCAACTCGAAACCGTCACGCGTTCGATCGAACAGGCAGAAACGCGTACGCGGGTGATGAACCGCAAGTTGCGCGATGTCGAGGCGTTGCCGGGCGAAGCGGCGAGCGGGCTGCTCGGCGATACGCTCTCAGGCGCGGATGCGGACGAACCGTGATCCGGTCTTCACGCACCGCACGCTGCGGCGGGGTGAAGATGCCCAGCGTGTGCAACGTGGTTGACGCTAGCTGACTGACGACGGCGGGCCCATCGAAGGAAAACTTCGCTAACCCGACACCAATGGCGGCGCGGCAGAGCCAGGCAATCAACCCGCCTTGATACGCCCAGGCGCGGCCAGCTTCTCGAGCGCGTCGCCCGTGATGCGCACGATGCGCCAGTCGGGCATTACGCTCGCGCCCATCTTCTCGTAGAAATCGATGGCTGGCTGGTTCCAGTCCAGCACGGACCATTCGAAGCGTCCGCACTGGCGTTCGACGGCCAGCGCGGCGAGGCGCTGCAGCATCGCCGTGCCGAGACCCGTGCCGCGTTGTGAAGGCTGGATGTAGAGATCCTCGAGATACAGCCCACGGCGACCGAGGAACGTCGAAAAATTGTGGAAGAAGAGCGCGAAGCCCACGACGCATCCGTCTGCTTCGGCAACCAGCGCTTCTGACGAAGGCTTCTCACCGAACAACGCATCGTGCAGGCCCTCTTCGGTCGCGACGAACAGATGCGTGAGCTTTTCAAATTCGGCCAGCTCGTAGATGAGCGCGAAAATCGCGCCGATGTCGGCGGGCGTCGCTGAGCGGATGGTGGCGGCCATCAGGCTTCTTCCGGCGCGTCGGACAGATGAATCTCGATGCCGCCAAAGCGCGACGCAACCCAGTTATACGCGTGGCACGCGATCCACAGCAGGATGAAACCGAGAATCGCGTTCAGCAGCAGCGCGCTGAACACGGTGCTCAGTTCGACGGAGCCATAGCGGAAGAATGCGACGAGCACGCCTAGCAACACGATCGGCACGCTGAACGTCAGATAAACCAGAATCAGCGCCTTGGCGGTTTGTCCCGGCGCGATGAAGGAGATCTGCTTTTTCATTTGAATCAAACCTGCTAGTCGTGATGGTTTCGTTGAGATGGGGTGTTCAGACGAGGCCGTCGAACAGCATGATGTCGACAGTGTCGCCTTCATCGATGTCAGATTGCTCGTGCGCGAGCATGAGGAAACAATTCGCTTCGCTCATCGAACTGAGCACGCCGGAGCCTTGCGAACCGGTTGGCGTGACGTGCCACTGGCCGTGCGGGTCGCGTGTCGCGATGCCGCGCTGGAATTCCGTGCGGCCAGGGCGTTTGCGGATCGCCTGCGTGCTGGTCGCCGAAATAACAGGTTGCGGCGAAACCGTCGCGCCGGACATGACGATGAGCGCTTCGCGCACGATCTGGTAGAAGGTCACCATCACCGCGACGGGATTGCCCGGCAGGCCGAAGAACAGCGCGGGGTGACCGGCGCCGGGCCGGCCGCCGGACCATACGCGGCCAAACGCCAGCGGGCGGCCTGGGCGCATCGCGAGACTCCAGAACGCGACGTCGCCGAACGTGCGTACCAGCTGCTTCGTGAAATCTGCTTCGCCAACCGAGACGCCGCCAGACGTCAGCACGACGTCCGCGCTTTCGGCAGCGTTGCGCAGTGCCGCTTCGAGCGCGGCCGGTTCATCGCGCACGACGCCAAGATCCAGCGCGGCGATGTTCATCCGGCGCAGCATCGCGAACAGCGTGTGACGGTTACTGTCGTACACGCAGCCGGGGTCGAGCGGCTCGCCGAGCGAGCGCAACTCGTCGCCGGTGGAAAAGAACGCGACGCGCAGTCGCCGGCGCACCGGCACTTCGCCGATACCCAGCGAGGCAAGCAGACCGAGATCGGATGCACGCACGATGCGGCCCGCGCGCAATGCGGGCTGGCCCTGTGCCAGATCCTCTCCGGCGAGGCGGCGATTCGCGCCACGCATCAATGCGGTCGCGGCGAAATGAACCGTGTCCGCTTCGCGGGTCACGGCTTCCTGCGGCACGACCGTGTCGCAGCCGGGCGGGATCAGCGCGCCGGTCATGACGCGCACGCATTCTCCAGCCGTGATTGCCCGCCCGAACGCGTGACCCGCGAGCGCCTTCCCCGCGACTCGAAGCGAAACCTGGGCGGCGACCTGTGCTTCGAGCGATGCGCCGTCGAACGCGTAGCCGTCCATCGCCGAATTGTCGTGCGCGGGCACGTTGATCGGCGAAACGATATCTTCGGCCAGCACGCGGTCGAGCGCGTCATGCAACGGCACGCGCTCGACTGCCGTCACCGGGCTCGCCCATTCGCGCACGATCGCCTGGGCCGAGGACACAGGCAGCGCGTGAGGGTCGTACTGGACGATACAACGGGAAAAGTCGTTAAACGTGGTCATTGGGTGAGATGCGTCGCGGCCCGGATGCGGATCCGGCGATCGTCTCGTGACGCGTGCGACCGGAGGCGGCTATAGCCGCTGCACAAGGTCTTATGCCCGTTCGAGATCGGCGAGTTCCTGCAAGGAGTTGGCATTGTAAAACGCGCGCCCGTCGGTAAAGCCGACTTCGACGGTCGTGTGGCGCGCGTACCACGCGCGTACCTTGCGCTCGCCGGCGGCGAGGAAAGTCGCCAGATCGTCGGCCAGCGACGTGCGTAGCAGTGCGATAACAGGATGCAGGACGGTTTCGCCGCTCGCGTCCCGGGTCGTGACGGTAGCGATATCGGCCGCGTTCGCTTCGAGCGCGTCGACCAGTTGCTGCGCGAGGCCGGCGGGAAGATTCGGCGTGTCGCACGGCGCGCTCAGCACGAAACCGGTTTGCGCCGCGCGCAGCCCGGCCAGCAGCCCGGCGAGCGGGCCTGGAAAACCGGGCAGGGAATCGCCGACGACCGTCGCGCCGAACGCCGCGCCCAGTTCGGCGTACTGCTCGATGTGACGGTTGGCGCTGATCAGAACCGGTCCGGTCTGGGGCGCGAGACGCCTGAGCACATGCAGCGCCAGCGGCTCGCCGTGCAGGGGTTGCAGGCCTTTGTCGAGGCCGCCCATGCGCGTGCCGCGTCCGCCTGCGAGAACGAGGCCGGTGATCTGTCCGGTGGGGATCGACATGAACGCGACGGCCTTAGCCGCCGATGTACGACATTTCAACGCGCCGCTCTTCCGACGCGCTCGCGCTGCCGCGCAACTGCGAGTAGCGATCGGCGCGCGTGTGCCAGATGCGGGCGACGGCGGTGGCAATCTCGGCATCGCTTGCGCCATTGCGCACGAGCGCGCGCAGATCGTGGCCGGACGAGGCAAAGAGACACAGATACAGCTTGCCTTCGGTCGACAGCCGCGCGCGGGTGCAACTGCCGCAGAACGCACGCGTGACGCTGGAAATCACGCCGACTTCGCCACCGCCGTCGGCGTAACCCCAGCGCTGCGCGGTTTCGGCGGCACTGTGCGCTTCGAGCGGCACGAGCGGGAAATGCGCGGCGATGCGCTCGATGACGTCCGCCGAAGGCAGGACTTCAGTCATGTTCCAGCCGTTCGACGTGCCGACATCCATGTATTCGATAAAGCGCAGCACCGCACTCGTGCCCTTGAAGTGCCGCGCCATCGGGATGATCTCGGTGTCGTTCGTGCCGCGTTTCACGACCATGTTCACCTTGATCGGTGCGAGTCCGGCATCGTGTGCGGCTGCGATGCCCTTCAGGACGTCGTCGACCGCGAAATCGGCGTCGTTCATGCGGCGGAACAGCGCGTCGTCGAGCGCGTCGAGACTGACGGTAACGCGCGTCAGGCCAGCATCTTTCAGGCTGCGCGCCTTGCGGGCGAGGAGCGATCCGTTGGTGGTGAGCGTGAGATCGAGCGGCTGGCCGCCGGCGGTTTTCAGCGCGGCGAGGCGTTCGATCAGGAATTCGAGGTTCTTGCGCAGCAGCGGCTCGCCGCCCGTCAGACGGATTTTCTCGACGCCATGTTCGACGAACACGCGCGCGAGGCGCTCGATTTCCTCGAACGTGAGCAGGGCGCCGTGGGGCAGGAACGGGTAGTCCTTGTCGAACACCGCGCGCGGCATGCAATAGACGCAGCGGAAGTTACAGCGATCGGTCACCGAGATGCGCAGGTCGCGCAGCGGGCGCGCGAGCGTGTCCGTCAGCTCGCCACGGGGCGCGTGCGCGGGACCGGAGTAATCCGGAATCGCGCTGACATCGGCAACAGGAATGATGCGTCGGGACATGATCGCTTTTGTATCGTCTGGATGTCCATTCTAGCGGAAAGACAGGGGCCCGCCGTTGACCCCCGTCCAACCTGGGGACATACCTGGTATGGGCGCCGCGTCACCGGCTCGCGCCCGGAACAGCGTGCTACCCCCAGAAACAAAAAACCCGCCGGTGAGGGCGGGTCTTTTGCCTGTAACAGCCAGACTGGCTTATTGCGAGTGCTTTGCCGTTTCGACCTGCTGCATCGGCGCGCTGTCAGCCGGCGGAAGCGGCTTGCGCTCGCGCACGACGCGTGCTGGTTTGACGGTTTGAGCAGCGGCTTCCTGAGCGGCGCGCAGCTTGTCCGTGTCGGTGTTCACCCACACGAGGCCGGCCTGTTCAAGCACCGGCTGGAGGGCTTCAGGCGACAGGCCGTTCGGGCGCGATGCCTCGCGTGCCGGGGTCGCTGCTACCGGTGCCGCCGGCGCTGGCACCGCGGCAACGGGCGCTTCGACAGCGGCAGGTTGTGGTTCAGCGTGAACCTCAGCCTGCACCGCCGGTGCGACGGTGGCTTCGACAGCCGCTTCGTAGACCGGCGCGAGCGCCGGCTCGGCGTGCGCTTCGACGGCAGGCGCCGCCGTGTGAGCAACCGGTTCGACCTGCGTGAGCGTCTCGCTGACAGCGGGTGCGGCAGACGCAACCGGTACAACGGGCTCAGCGGGCGTCGCCGCGACTGCCGGTGCCGGTTCCGCGGCCACCGGTTCGAAGGACGGCGCAGCCGGCGCTTCGACTGCGGACCCAGCCTGCGCAACCGGTGCTTCGTCAGCCGGGACAACCGCTTCGGACTTCGCTGCCTTTTCGACGGCGAGAGCCGGCGTTTCGGCCGCAGCGTGCAGTTCGCTGACCACGGCGGTTTGCGTTGCAACGGCGGCAACCACGACTTCCACCGGCGTCACATCCTTCGCTTCGCTACGTTCCACGCGCGGCTCCGGCGCACGCACCGGTGCATCGGCTGCGACGTTCACGGTATCGCCTTCTGCTTCAGCAACGTCGGCGGCCAGGTTGACGTTCGAACCGTCTTCCTCGCGCTCGCGACGACCGCCGCGACGGCCGCGACGGCGACGACGACGTTCTTCACCTTCACGTGCAATCGCTTCCTGATCGGCCGGCGCAGCGCCTTCAGTCATGTCTGCCTGAACCGGCAGCGCGGTTTCGAGCGTTGCTTCCTGATTCAGCGCTTCGCCTTCCTGCGGCTGACGGTTGCGGCGCTCGCCACGTTCTCCGCGTTCACGGCGCTCGCCGCGTTCCTGACGCTCGCCGCGCGGTGTGCCTTCGTTGGCTTCCACGCGTTCGCCACGTTCCTGACCACGCTCGCCACGTGCATCGCGACCTTCACGTGCTTCGCGCGGTTCGCGGGCGTTGCGCGGCTCGCGTTGCTCACGCGGTTCACGTGCCTCACGGCCTTCGCGTGCCTCACGCGGCTCGCGACCTTCGCGTTCCTGACGTTGCGACGGTTGACCTTGACGGCCGGCGCTCGCGCCTTCGGTGCGGCCAGCCGCATCGCGGCCACCTGCGCCGCCACGGCGGTTACGATTGCGATCGCCACCGCGTTCGCCGGTTCGCTCACCGCGTTCGCCGCGTGCCGGACGCGCCGGCTTTTCAGCCGGGGCAGGAGCCGGAGCAGGCGCTGCGGGCGCCACGCCAAACAGATTCTTCAGCCAGCCGATGAATCCACCGCCAGCCGGTGTTACCGCGACAGACGCGGGCGTCGCCGCAGCCGGCTTCACCGGAGCACTCGGCGCCGGCTTCTCGGGCGTGATGCCCTTGACCGCTGCTTCCTGCTTCGGCTTCACTTCTTCGGTGCGCTTGCTGTAGCCGGTTTCCGATTCCAGTTCGCGAGCCGCTTCTTCGGCCATTTTCCACGAAGCACGCGGTTCGTCGAGGCGCGCATCGTCGTGACGCAGGCGCTCGAGCTTGTAATGCGGCGTGTCGAGGTGCTTGTTCGGGATCAGCACGACGTTGACCTTGAAGCGCGATTCGATCTTGTTGATTTCCGCGCGTTTCTCGTTCAGCAGGAAGGCGGTCACTTCGACCGGCACCTGGCAATGGATCGCCGCGGTGTTTTCCTTCATCGCTTCTTCCTGAATGATCCGCAGCACCTGCAGCGCGGACGATTCGGTATCGCGGATGTGACCCGTGCCGTTACAGCGCGGGCACGTCACGTGGCTGCCTTCCGACAGGGCCGGACGCAGGCGTTGACGCGACAGTTCCATCAGGCCGAAGCGCGAGATCTTGCCCATCTGGACACGCGCACGGTCGTGCTTCAACGCATCTTTCAGGCGTTGCTCGACTTCGCGCTGGCTCCTGGCCGATTCCATGTCGATGAAATCGATCACGATCAGGCCGCCCAGGTCGCGCAGACGCAACTGGCGGGCGACTTCGTCGGCGGCTTCGAGGTTCGTGCGCGCGGCCGTTTCCTCGATGTCGGCGCCCTTGGTGGCGCGTGCCGAGTTCACGTCGATCGCGACGAGCGCTTCGGTGTGGTCGATCACGATCGCGCCGCCCGACGGCAGCGGCACCGTGCGCGAGTACGCCGTTTCGATCTGGTGTTCGATCTGGAAACGCGAGAAGAGCGGCACGTCGTCGTGATACCGCTTCACCTTGCTGACGTTGTCCGGCATCACGATGTCCATGAAGGCGCGTGCCTGGTCATGGATTTCCGTGGTGTCGATCAGGATTTCGCCGATATCCGGCTGGAAATAGTCGCGAATCGCGCGGATCACGAGGCTCGATTCGAGATAAATCAGCATCGGCTGACCTGACGAGCCGCTTTGCGACGCGGCTTCGATCGCGCGCCACAGCTGCATCAGGTAGTTCAGGTCCCATTGCAGCTCTTCGGCCGAGCGGCCGATACCGGCCGTGCGCGCGATGATGCTCATGCCTTCCGGCAGTTGCAGCTGCGCCATGGTTTCGCGCAGTTCCTGACGGTCGTCGCCTTCGATCCGGCGCGACACGCCGCCGCCGCGCGGATTGTTCGGCATCAGCACGAGGTAACGGCCGGCGAGCGAAATGAACGTGGTGAGGGCCGCGCCCTTGTTGCCGCGCTCTTCCTTTTCGACCTGAATGATCAGTTCCTGGCCTTCGCGCAGCGCATCCTGGATACGTGCCGAGCGCATGTCGACGCCGTCACGGAAATACTGACGGGCGACTTCCTTGAACGGGAGAAAACCGTGCCGGTCTTCGCCGTAATTGACGAAACAGGCTTCGAGCGACGGCTCGATACGGGTGATGACACCTTTGTAGATATTGCCTTTGCGTTGTTCGCGGCCGGCGGTCTCGATGTCGATATCGATGAGTTTTTGCCCATCGACGATGGCGACGCGCAGTTCTTCCTGCTGCGTCGCATTAAACAGCATGCGTTTCATTGAACGGCTCCAGAGCGGCTCTGCCTGCCCGCGTGCCGGTTGTCAGCCGGAACGTCGAGGGCAGCGGCATGCCGCGCCTTATTGTGTTTTCACAAGCACGCTGGAGCGGGAACGATGGTGGGAGAATTGCCAGATACGGGGCCGGTCCGGCATACGGACACGGTGCCGCTGGGCACACGCGAATACGGCTTCAAATAACGGCACGACACGCCGGGGGTTCTGGCAGTCCGACCTGCATCGCCTTCATGTGTCCTTCCGGCGCGCCAGCTGTGCGCAGGACCATCCGGACGAAGGCTGCGGCCATGCCGCAGCGGGAAGCTTGCTCAAAACGCCCGACTTCCCACTCGGGGTGTCTCGCCTCATTTTGACGTCGCCATGCCCCGCATTCTCTGCAGGACGCGCTCGGGCGCACGCCGTATATTCGCAACCAGGAGCATCACGCGGGGCCATCAGACCGCCCGCGACCTACGCTCACCGGATAAATTCTTTTTTGCCAACATTCCGTTACCGTCGGAGCCGACCGTGACCGAACGCGCCTGTGGGCGCCGTCCCTGCCGGGTGCTGGTTCCGTGCGTGCAACTCGCTGCATCTCATTTTCAGGGTGAGCAGCCAGACCCTGGCGCAAGTAAAATAGCGGTTTATCGCTTGCACCTGCGCAATCCGCCCGCATTCCAGTGTAATACACCGGTTGAATGCACCGGTCCAATGTGCCGGTCTTGCAGACTGCTGGGCAAATTATATTCATAATGAAAGAGTTAGGCAAAATATCCCAGAAATCGCTCAATAGCGCGGTCGCAGGCGACCAGGTCTCGATGATCGAGATCGACGACGGCGCGGCCGGTCAGCGCATCGACAACTTCCTGTTGCGTGTCTGTAAGGGCGTGCCCAAAAGCCATGTCTACCGTATCCTGCGCAGCGGCGAAGTACGCGTGAACAAGGGGCGGGTCGATGCGCAGTATCGTCTGCAACTGGGCGATCTGGTCCGTGTGCCACCCATCCGGATCGCGCAGGGCACCGAATCTGCCGCGCACGCGCCGGTGCCGTCGGCGGATTTCAAGATCCTCTTCGAAGACGATCACATGCTCGTGATCGACAAGCCCGCCGGCGTCGCCGTGCATGGCGGAAGCGGTGTTGCGTTCGGCGTGATCGAGCAGATGCGGCACGCGCGTCCACAGGCAAAATTCCTGGAACTGGTGCATCGTCTCGATCGCGAGACATCGGGCGTGTTGATGCTGGCCAAAAAAAGGGCGGCATTGGTCGGTCTGCACGAACAGATCCGCGAGAACCAGATGGACAAGCGGTACTATGCGTGCGTCCACGGCGAGTGGGCGAGCGACTGGGGGCGCCGGCATACAGTGAAAGAGCCGCTGCACAAGTATCTGACCCCCGAAGGCGAGCGGCGCGTGCGGGTGCAGCCGGACGGCCTGCCGTCGCATACGGTGTTCAACCTGATCGATCGCTGGCCGTCGTACGCGCTTGTCGAAGCGGAGTTGAAGACGGGTCGCACGCACCAGATTCGCGTTCACCTGCAGCATCTGGAGCTGCCGATCGTCGGCGACGCCAAATACGGCGACTTCGCATTGAACAAGGCGCTGGCGCGCGCGAACGCGAATCCGGGGTTAAAGCGCATGTTCCTGCACGCGTACCGGCTCAAGCTCAGACATCCGGCCACCGGCGACGTCCTGCAGTTCGACGCGCCGCTGCCGGCCGAATGCCGGCGCTTCGTCGCCCAGCTCACCGCATTACGTGATCAACCCCAAAACGAGACGAACCCGCATGGCCCGAGAGCAATTTGACCTGATCGTATTCGACTGGGACGGCACGTTGATGGATTCGACCGTGCACATCGCGCGCAGCATCCAGGCGGCGTGTCGCGACCTCGGTCTGCCCGTGCCCGCTGACGAGGCCGCGAGCTATGTGATCGGTCTTGGCCTGCGCGATGCGCTTCAGATCGCCGCGCCGACGCTCGATCCGGCTGACTACCCGCGTCTTGCCGAGCGCTACCGCTTTCACTATCTGGTCAAGGATCAGACCACCGAGCTTTTCGCGGGGGTGCGCGAGATGCTTCAGGAATTGCGGGACACGGGTTATCTGCTGGCCGTCGCGACGGGCAAGAGCCGCGTAGGACTGAACCGCGCACTCGACCAGAGCAGCCTGACGAGCCTCTTCGACGGCACGCGCTGCGCCGACGAAACGTTCTCCAAGCCGCATCCGGCAATGCTGCATGAACTCACACGCGAACTGGGGCAGGATCCCGTGCGCACGGTGATGATCGGCGATACGACGCACGATCTGCAGATGGCGATCAATGCCGGCGTGGCGGGCGTCGGCGTGGGCTACGGCGCGCATCCGGCCACTTCGCTGACGGCGCTGACGCCGAAATTCGTCGCGGACAGCGTGGGGTCGCTGTCATCCTGGTTGCGCGAGAACGCATGAGCGGCGCGACTCACGAGCCGGTCTGGATCTGCGCTTCCAGTGAGCTGGTGGACGGCGGCGCCGGCGTGCGCCACGCCGCGACGTATGGCGGTGGGGAGGTGGTTGTATTCTTCGTGCGTTACGATGGCCGCGCCTATGGGTACCTGAACCGCTGCGCGCATGTGGCGATGGAGCTCGACTGGTCCGAGGGCCAGTTCTTCGAATCGTCGGGTTTATACTTGATGTGCGCTACGCACGGTGCGATTTATGCGCCGGACACCGGTCGGTGTGTCGGCGGTCCGTGCCGTGGCGGCAGGCTGCGTCCCGTCGAGGTCGACGAACGCGACACGCCTGAAGGCCGCGCCGTGTTCTGGCTTCCGGACGACGAATTGCGTCCGGTCACCCCTTGATCCTTCATTCTGCGACGCATGGCCGATAATCAAAATCCTGATCCCATTGAACCCGCCGGTTCGGACCGCCGCCTGCCTGAACCGGAGCCGGGCTGGGAGCGCGCGGCGCTCGAGCGCATCGCGCTTGCCGCGATCACCGAACAGCGCGCGGCCCGGCGCTGGAAGATCTTTTTCCGCTTCGTGTTTCTGGGTGTTCTCGCGCTGCTGGTCTGGGGCGTGTTCGACTTTAGCGGCGAACGCGTATCGACGACCGGGCGCCACACGGCGCTCGTCACGCTGGACGGCGAGATTTCGTCCGACACCAACGCAAACGCGGACGATATCGATACCGCGCTCGAGAGCGCGTTCGACGACGACGGCACGGCCGGCGTGATCCTGCGCATCAACAGTCCGGGCGGCAGTCCGGTGCAGGCGGGCATCATCAATCGCGAGATCCGGCGTTTGCGGGGCAAATATCCGTCGATTCCGCTTTATGTCGTGGTCGACGACATGTGCGCGTCGGGTGGTTATTACGTCGCGGCTGCCGCCGATAAAATCTATGTCGACAAGGCCAGCATCGTCGGTTCGATCGGCGTGCTGATGGACGGGTTCGGCTTCACGGGCCTGATGGACAAGCTCGGCGTGCAGCGCCGGCTGCATACGTCGGGTGAGAACAAGGGCTTTTTCGATCCGTTCTCGCCGGAAACGCCGAAGATGGACGCCCACGCGCAGGAGATGCTCGACCAGATCCACGCGCAGTTCATCGATGCCGTGCGTCAGGGCCGCGGCAAGCGGCTGCATGAGACGCCGGATATCTTCTCGGGTCTCTTCTGGACCGGCCAGCAGAGCATCGAACTGGGCCTCGCGGACGCGCTCGGCGACACCGATTACGTCGCGCGCGAGATCATCAAGGCGCCGGACATCGTCGATTACACGGTGAAGGAAAGCATCACCGACCGCGTTGCGAGAAAATTCGGCGCGGCAGTGGGCGCGGCCGGCGTGCACGCGATGATTGCTGGCGGGAAGTTCAGCCTGCATTGACCATGAGTGGCTGAGTGGCCGTTGACCGGTTTGACGCACTCCGCAGGCTTGTTCATACAGCGCGGCAGGGGAACCCGGCGGGTACCACGCCGGCACCGGGCTGGACCGGGCGGCCGTTATCGCCTTGATGCTTCGCCTAGACCGCCAGTAGCAGGAAGATCGCCGGTCGCTTGTGCAGATCGATGGCCGGTGCTTTTTTCCAGTCCGCCACGGAACGGCTCGCGATGGTTTCTTCCGGCAGCGTCAAATCGACCGCGACGCAGACGAGCGTCGAAGGCGCGCAGGTTGCGATCAGCGTATCCACCAGTGCGCGGTTGCGGTAAGGCGTCTCGATAAAAATCTGGGTTTGCTTCGCCTTGCGCGACTGTTGTTCGAGTTCGCGCAGACGCTTCGCGCGCTCCGCTGCGTCGACCGGCAGATAGCCGTGAAACGCAAAGCTCTGGCCGTTCAGACCCGATGCCATCAACGCCAGCAGGATCGAACTTGGCCCGACGAGCGGCACGACCTTGACGCCGCGCTCATGCGCACGCCGTACGAGCAACGCGCCAGGATCGGCAACGGCCGGGCAACCGGCTTCCGAAACAAGCCCGGCATCCGTTCCGGCAAGAATCGGCGCCAGCAGCTTTTCGACCTCTCCGGCCGGCGTATTCACGTTCAGCTCGCGAATCTCGATTTCCTGAATCGGCCGGTCGGTGCCGACTTTCTTCAGGAACGCTCGTGTCGTCTTCGCGTTTTCGCCGATGTAATAGTGCAGCGCGGCGGCCTGTGCGCGAACCGGTGCGGGCAGGACGGCGGCGAGCGCGTCCGCGTCGCCTTCGCCGAGTGTATTGGGGATCAGGTAGAGAACGCCGCTCATCGTGCACCAAAAAGTGGGTAACCAGCCGCCAGCAGCATGCCCGTGAGTGCAATCAGCGGGAGGCCGATCAGCGCTGTGGGGTCGTCTGAATCGATTGCTTCGAGAAGCGCAATGCCAAGCCCTTCCGATTTTGCGCTGCCCGCGACGTCATAGGGCTTTTCGGCAAGGAGATACGCCTCGAGACCGGCGTCCGGCAGGTTGCGAAAGCGCACGTGCGTGACGACATCGACGGTTTGCGCCTGGCCCGATCCGCTGTCGAAGAGGCAAAGCGCACTATGAAACAGCACTTCGCGACCGCGCATGGCCTGCAGTTGCGCCAGCGCTTTTGCGTGCGTGCCGGGTTTGCCGATCTGCAGGCCGTCGTAAGTTGCGACCTGATCGGAGCCGATAACAAGCGTACGCGATGCGGCTGCCGCACTGGATCCGGCGACGGCGCGCGCCTTGGCTTCGGCGAGCCGCAACGCGGTGGTTTCGGGGCTTTCGCCCGCGAGCGGCGTCTCGTCGATGTCCGGCACGACGACGTCGAACGGAATCCGCAGGCGCTCGAGCAGTTCGCGGCGATACCGCGAACTCGATGCGAGAATCAGGCGGGGCGGGCGATTCGGGGGAGCTGGCATGGTCGACCAAAGGCAGTAAAGACGGACCGCAAACCGGTTTCGGGATGCGGACTTAAGTGTTTGACTCGAAAAGACAAAACGGATATGATTTTGGGCTTTTCATCGCTATGTTATTTGCGCGCGCACCTGTTGCGCATCGCATATGACATATGGCAACAGGCAACGCCCCGAGCATGCCGGATCATCCCGGCCGAAAGGCCATCCACGCAGGAGCGCACATGACTGAACATCCTGGCAAACCTGCAGGTTCCGCTGCCGTTCTCGATCCGCGCGAACTCGACCTGTTCGAATTCGCGCGAAGCGGCCGGCAGGCTGCGGGTGTGGTGCGCGTCTCGCAACTGCCGCGCATGTTAAACGAAGTCCCGGCCGAGGCGCCAGAGCGCGATACCGCGTTCACCTGGCAGGCGGAAGGGTCGACCCAGCCCGAATTGCAGGACGACGGCACCGAGGGTCCGCAGCCTTATCTGCGGCTCGCGCTTCACGGTTCGGCGTGGCTGGTGTGTCAGCGTTGTCTGGCCCCGTATGAGCAGGCGTTCAACGTCGACGCGATATACCGGGTAGTCAACACCGAGGAAGAAGCGGAAGAATTCCCGCTGGATGAGGATGAAGTCGAGGTGATCGTGGGCTCACGCCAGTTCGATCTCGTCGGGTTGATCGAAGAGGAATTGCTGCTTTCGCTGCCGCTGGTGCCGAAGCACGATGTTTGCCCCGAGGTTCACGAAAGTCTCGTCTCGGGCGTAAGCGGTGCGGATGGCGAGGGCGAAGAGGCGGCGCGGGACGAAGCTGGCGAGGGTGGCGAACCCGGACGGCCGAATCCATTTGCGGCGCTCGAAGGGCTCAAGCGGGGCGGTCCTGGCGGCGAAAAGCACTGAACGGTTGCATGGGAGCGCGATGGTATTTCGGCGTATTGGCCAGTCGGCCACTGCCGATTGCCTTGTCGGGCTGTGTTAGAATTCGGAAAATTTTTAGGAGTTATCATGGCAGTTCAACAAAACAAGAAGTCGCCGTCGAAGCGCGGCATGCACCGCTCGCACGATTTTCTCGTCGCAGCACCGCTGGCTGTCGAACCGAGCACGGGTGAAGTGCATCTGCGTCACCACGTTAGCCCGAACGGCTACTATCGCGGCAAGAAAGTCGTCAAGACGAAGAACGACTAATCGTTCCCGACTCGTCGCGTCTTCCGCGGTTGCGTTCAATGGCGTGTCGCGTGGCGATCAGCTCGCTTGACATTTTCCCGGCTCGACAAAAAGGCGGCATTCAACTGCCGCTTTTTTGTGCCTGAAATTCGTCGCATTCCATGACTGTAAAGCTCACGATCGATTGCATGGGAGGCGACCACGGCCCGTCCGTGACCGTTCCCGCAGCTGTCAACTTCGTTCGTTCGCATCCCGACGTGCACCTGATGCTTGTCGGCATCGAAACCGCGATCCGGGCCCAGCTGAAGAAGTTGAAAGCGCTGGACGAGCCGGCGCTGACGGTCGTCGCGGCCACCGAGATCGTCGCCATGGACGATCCGGTCGAAGTCGCCCTGCGCAAAAAGAAAGACTCGTCGATGCGCGTTGCGCTGAACCGGGTCAAGGAAGGCGAAGCGCAGGCCTTCATCTCCGCCGGCAACACAGGCGCGCTGATGGCGGTTTCCCGTTACGTGCTGAAAACGCTCCCGGGCATCGAGCGCCCGGCGATCGCGTTCGCCCTGCCGAACCGCACCGGCTACACGATGATGCTGGACCTTGGCGCCAATGTCGATTGCGAGCCGCAGCATCTGCTGCAGTTCGCCGAGATGGGGCACGCGCTCGTGTCCGCGCTCGAAGGCAAGGAGCGGCCCACCATCGGCCTGCTCAACATCGGTGAAGAAGTCATCAAGGGCAACGAGACGATCAAGCGCGCCGGCGAACTGCTGCGTGCAAGCACGCTCAACTTCCGCGGCAATGTCGAAGGCGACGATATCTATAAAGGTACCGTCGACGTCATCGTCTGCGATGGCTTCGTCGGCAATGTCGCGCTGAAGACGTCGGAAGGGCTCGCACAGATGCTTTCCGATATCATCAAGGAAGAGTTCGGCCGTTCGTGGCTCACGAAGCTGATGGCCTTTCTCGCATTGCCGGTATTGATGCGTTTCAAGAAGCGCGTCGACCACCGGCAATACAATGGTGCGGCGCTGCTCGGGTTGCGCAGTCTCGTGATCAAGAGCCACGGTTCGGCCGATGCCTACGCGTTTGAGTGGGCGATCAAACGCGGGTATGATGCCGTCAAAAATGGCGTGCTCGAACGCCTTGCATCCGCGATGGAAGAGAATGCGGGTCCTCTCGAACAGGCAGCGCGTGGGGCAGCCCCCGGAGTGAATCCGGAGACAGGCGGCGCGGGTCAGGCCAGCCCGGTCGCGGGCCAGCCAGCCGATCCCTACGCTGCGCAATCCTCGAAGGCATAATGGCTCAATCGACTATTTATTCCCGCGTGCTGGGCACCGGCAGCTATCTGCCGCCCCGACGCGTCACGAATCAGGATCTGGCTGAACGTCTCGCGAAACAGGGTGTCGAGACAAGCGACGAGTGGATCGTCGCGCGCACGGGTATTCATGCCCGCCATTTCGCAGAACCTGATGTCACCACGAGCGACCTCGCGCTGATCGCTTCACAACGCGCGATCGAAGCGGCTGACATCGACCCGCAGTCCATCGATCTCGTCATTGTCGCTACGTCCACTCCGGATTTCGTTTTTCCGAGCACGGCGTGTCTGTTGCAGAACAAGCTCGGTATCAAAAATAACGGCGCGGCGTTCGACGTGCAGGCCGTGTGTTCCGGCTTCGCGTACGCAGTTGCCATCGCCGACAGTTTCATTCGCAGCGGGCAGCATCGTACGGCGCTGGTGATCGGCGCCGAGACGTTTTCGCGCATTCTCGATTTCAACGACCGGACCACGTGCGTGCTGTTTGGCGACGGCGCCGGCGCGGTCATCCTGCAAGCGTCCGAAGAACCGGGCGTACTCGCGAGCGCGCTGCATGCCGATGGCAGCCACGCGAAGATTCTGTGCACGCCGGGGAACGTGAACGGCGGCGTGGTGGCGGGCAGCGCGTTCCTGCACATGGACGGCCCGGCGGTGTTCAAACTCGCCGTCAACGTGCTGGAGAAGGTTGCGATCGAAGCGCTCGCCAAGGCCAACCTCGCGCCTGAGCAGATCGACTGGCTGATTCCGCATCAGGCCAACATCCGCATCATGCAAAGCACGTGTCGCAAGCTCGGTCTTCCGCAGGAGCGGATGGTGGTCACCGTCGGCGAGCACGGCAACACGTCGGCGGCATCGATTCCGCTCGCGTTCGACGTCGCGGTTCGCGACGGGCGCATCAAGCGCGGTCAGAACGTCCTGATCGAAGGCGTGGGCGGCGGCTTTACGTGGGGCGCATCGGTCATCCGCTATTGATCGACAGGCTTGCGGCCAGCGCGACATTTCGCTGCCGGTTGCCCTGTCTCATGGCGATGTCGCGTGCGCGGCTCCACTTCTCACCGAATTTGAGGACGATATGACATTTGCGTTCGTTTTTCCTGGTCAGGGCTCGCAGTCGGTCGGCATGCTCAATGCATTCGCCGATCACGCCATCGTGCGCGAGACGGTTCAGGAAGCCTCCGACGCGCTCGGTCAGGATCTCGGCAAGCTGATCGCCGAAGGCCCGGCCGACGATCTGAATCTCACTACCAATACCCAGCCGGTCATGCTGACCGCCGCCTATGCGATCTATCGCGCGTGGCAGGCGGCCGGTGGCCCGGCGCCGGCGATCGTCGCGGGGCACAGCCTCGGCGAATACACCGCTCTGGTTGCGGCCGGCGCGCTCGCATTCCGCGATGCGGTTCCGCTCGTGCGTTTTCGCGCGCAGGCAATGCAGACGGCGGTGCCGGTCGGCCAGGGCGGCATGGCCGCGATTCTTGGTCTCGATGACGATACGGTGCGTGCGGTTTGCGCCGAAGCGTCGTCGGCAGGCGTTGTCGAGGCGGTGAATTTCAACGCGCCGTTGCAGGTCGTCATCGCGGGTCACAAGGCGGCCGTCGAAAAGGCATGTGACGTCGCGAAGGCGAAGGGCGCGAAGCGCGCGCTGCCGTTGCCGGTTTCCGCGCCGTTCCACTCGTCGCTGCTGAAGCCGGCGTCGGACCAGTTGCGTGCGTATCTGGCGGACGTGGACATTCAGGTGCCGGCGATTCCTGTCATCAATAACGTTGACGTTGCCATCGTGGCCGAACCGGCCGGCATCAAGGACGCGCTCGTGCGCCAGGCCGCCGGGGCGGTGCGCTGGGTGGAGTGCGTGCAGGCAATGGCGGGTCAGGGCGTCACGCACGTCATCGAATGCGGGCCGGGCAAGGTGCTGGCGGGGCTGACGAAGCGCATCGACGGCAACCTAGTCGGCGCATCGATCGTCGATCCGGCATCGCTCGACGAAGCGCTCAAGCTCGCGACGGCGTAATTCGCCTTTGCGGTGGGTAGCGGGCGCAAGTCTGCTGCCCCGGCAGCAGATTCAACGATTATTTCAGCCCGGACTTTCACGGGCAATCCGGACATCAAGATGGAAAAGACTCTCGACAAGCAGATCGCTGTTGTGACGGGCGCTTCGCGCGGCATCGGCCGGGCGATCGCGCTTGAACTGGCGCGCCAGGGTGCGACCGTGATCGGCACGGCCACGAGCGAAGCGGGGGCGGCCGCGATCACCGAAGCATTCAGGGCCGAAGGCGTGAACGGCCGCGGCGCCGTGCTGGACGTGAACGACGCAGCGGCTGCGGAAGCGCTGATCGACGGCACGGTGAAGGAATTCGGCGCGCTCAACGTACTCGTGAACAATGCCGGCATCACGCAGGACCAGTTGGCCATGCGCATGAAAGACGACGAATGGGATTCGGTGGTCGACACCAATCTCAAGTCGGTTTTCCGTCTGTCGCGCGCCGTGCTGCGTCCGATGATGAAGGCGCGCGGCGGCCGGATCATCAACATCACGTCGGTGGTCGGCTCGGCGGGCAATCCGGGGCAGGTGAACTACGCGGCGGCCAAGGCCGGTGTCGCGGGCATGACGCGGGCGCTCGCGCGCGAAATCGGCAGCCGCAACATCACGGTCAATTGCGTGGCGCCAGGTTTCATCGATACCGACATGACGAAATCCCTGCCCGAAGAGCAGCAAACCGCGCTTAAAACGCAGATTCCGCTTGGCCGTCTGGGCAGCCCGGAAG
Organism: Paraburkholderia gardini; assembly: GCF_907164575.1. GTDB lineage: Bacteria > Pseudomonadota > Gammaproteobacteria > Burkholderiales > Burkholderiaceae > Paraburkholderia > Paraburkholderia gardini. The sequence continues at coordinate 142,435 of NZ_CAJQYY010000004.1, read as the reverse complement.
ATATCGCGCACGCCGTCGTGTTTCTGGCTTCACCGCATGCTGGCTACATCACGGGCACGACGCTGCACGTGAATGGCGGCATGTATATGTCGTAAAAGTTTTCGTTTTTCATCACCGGCTTATACCTTTCGGGTAAACGTGCCGTGGGTGGTGGGTCAGCAACCGTGCGCGCCGCTTTTTTAGCGTGTCAAACCTGATAAAATGCGCGCACCTGCATTTTTGAACTTATTTCCCTTGGAGGGGTAATGGACAATATCGAACAGCGCGTCAAGAAGATCGTCGCAGAACAACTGGGCGTTGCCGAAGCAGAAATCAAGACCGAAGCATCGTTCGTGAACGACCTCGGCGCTGACTCGCTCGACACGGTCGAACTCGTGATGGCCCTCGAAGACGAATTCGGCATGGAAATTCCGGATGAAGAAGCCGAGAAAATCACGACCGTCCAGCAAGCGATCGACTACGCCCGCGCAAACGTCAAGGCCTAAGGTCATTCGGACGATTTTGCCAGGTTAACAGCCACAGGGCTCACAGGGCATGTTCCTGTGGCCGCTGTGGCTTTTGCTTTTGTCATTTATGAAAACGAGGTTACCGTGAGCCGTCGTCGAGTTGTTGTTACAGGCCTGGGGCTGATTTCGCCTGTTGGCAATAATGTTGCCGACGGCTGGGCCAATCTGGTCGCCGGCAAATCCGGCATTGCCGACATCACGAAGTTCGACGCATCGAACTTCTCGACCCGCTTCGCCGGAGAGGTCAAGGGCTTCAATATCGAGGACTACATCCCCGGTAAGGAAGCGCGCCACATGGATACGTTCATCCATTACGGCGTCGCTGCCGGCATTCAGGCGATGCACGACAGCGGCCTCGAAATCACCGGGGAAAACGCGGAACGCGTCGGCGTGGTCGTGGGTTCGGGTATCGGCGGCCTGCCGATGATCGAAATCACGCAGACCGAACTGCTGAATCGCGGTCCGCGCCGGATCTCGCCGTTCTTCGTGCCGGCGTCGATCATCAACATGATCTCCGGCCATCTGTCGATCAAGTTCGGCCTTAAAGGCCCGAACCTCGCGATTGTCACGGCCTGCACGACCGGTCTGCACTGCATCGGCGAAGCCTCGCGCCTGATCGAATACGGCGACTGCGACGTGATGATCGCAGGCGGCGCGGAATCGACGGTATCGCCGCTCGGTGTCGGCGGCTTTGCGGCGGCGCGCGCGCTGTCGCAGCGTAACGACGATCCCGCGACGGCAAGCCGTCCGTGGGACAAGGACCGCGATGGTTTCGTGCTGGGTGAGGGTGCGGGCGTGATGGTGCTGGAAGAGTACGAACACGCCAAGGCACGTGGCGCGAAGATTTACGCGGAAGTGTCCGGTTACGGCATGAGCGGCGACGCGTACCACATGACCGCACCGCTCGAGGATGGCGACGGCGCACGCCGCTGCATGCTGGCTGCGATGAAGAACGCGGGTATCAACGCGGATCAGGTGAGCTACCTGAACGCGCACGGTACTTCGACGCCTTTGGGCGATCTGGCTGAGACAACCGGCATCAAGCGCGCCTTCGGCGATCACGCGAAGAACATGGTCGTCAATTCCACCAAGTCGATGACCGGGCATCTGCTCGGCGGCGCGGGCGGGCTCGAATCGGTGTTTACCGTGCTGGCCGTGCATCATCAGATCTCGCCGCCGACCATCAACATCTTTAACCAGGACCCGGCCTGCGATCTCGATTACTGCGCGAACACCGCGCGGGAAATGAAGATCGACGTCGCGCTGAAGAACTCTTTCGGGTTCGGCGGCACGAACGGCACGCTGGTCTTCAAGCGCGCCTGACGGCTTGACGGTTCACGTTGAGACAGCCGGTCCGGCGTATCTTGCCGGATCGGCGCCGTCAGACGGATCGCACCGGCGCATCGCGCTGCGGCGTTCCCCGGCGGTGCGCTGGGCGATCGCGATTTTCGTCATGATCGCGACCTCGGCCATGTTCACCTGCCTCGCGCCGCGTCCTGGCGCCGGGCCGGCGCTACCTCTGGTTTTCACCGTTTTCATTCTGCTCGCGGCCAGCGCACGCGGTTGGGAGCGTACCCAGCCGCGATGGTTGAGAATCGGGGCAAATGGTCTGTGGTTATGGAACGAGCGCGATGCAACACCCGTTCAGGCCCGGATAACCGGCTGTTCGCAGTGGAGCAACCGGCTCCTCATTCTTGCGATTGCCGGGGAGACCGGGCCCCTCAAACCGTTGTTTATTGCGGCCGACGCAGTTCCGGCCAGCGTCTTCCTCGAACTGTCGGTCCTTGGCCGGCGCGGCTCCCCAACTTCACTATAAAGACTGTAACCACTGTTACCGGCGTAACGTGACGCGATGATGGGGACGCTACAATGGTGCCCCGCCATGCACCCTATAGCTAACGGATTTATCAGGTGAGCGAAAAAGAAATTGATCAGGTGCTGGTCGAGCGCGTCCAGAAGGGCGACAAGGCCGCGTTCGAGCTTCTGGTCACCAAATACCACCGCAAGATCATCCGGCTGATCTCGCGCCTCGTGCGGGACCCCGCCGAGGTCGAGGACGTGGCCCAGGATGCCTTTATCAAGGCATATCGGGCACTTCCCCAGTTTCGGGGCGAATCCGCGTTTTATACGTGGTTGTACCGTATTGCGGTGAACACGGCAAAGAACTACCTTGCGACCCAGAGCCGGCGCGCGCCGACGTCGACCGAAGCGGATGCTGAAGAAGCTGAAACTTTCTCGGATGCCGACCAACTAAGGGATATCAACACGCCTGAGTCGATGTTGATGAGCAAGCAGATCGCCGAGACGGTCAATGCTGCAATGGCGGTTTTACCGGAAGAGCTGCGCACCGCCATTACTCTTCGTGAAATTGAAGGTTTGAGTTACGAAGAAATCGCTGAGATGATGGGATGCCCTATCGGTACCGTCAGATCGCGAATTTTTCGCGCTCGCGAAGCCATTGCGGCAAAATTGCGTCCGTTGCTTGACACACCCGAGGGCAAGCGCTGGTAATAGCCAGCTAGCCGGACGGGCAAGGGCGCAGTATCTGGGTTAGGTGGTGTCACTATGAGTGTCAGCAAGATGGGGAGCATCATGGGGTCGGTCTCGATGCAATCGCAAGCAAGCTCGCGAGGCGAGCGTCTGTCCGCTTTTGTCGACGGAGAGCTGTCCGGCGAAGAGCATCTGAACAAATTTATCGCGGATCTGAATCGTGAAGACCGTGGGATGTGGGCGGATTACCACCTGATCGGCGACGCATTGCGTTCCGACGATCTGGCCGTCAGTCCGGCTGCCAGTCAGGCGTTCATGGCGGGTTTTGCGGCACGCTTCGAATCGGAAGCGCACGTGCTCGCGCCTGCGCCGATGCCAGTCGCGCAACGTTTGCTGGCGCTGCGCCGGCGGGTTTTGCCGACGTTTGCAGTAGCCGCCGCCGCGGCAACGCTCACGTGGATCGTCGTTCCGCAACTGCAAGGTGTCGGTACGTCCGGTGGCGCGCAGATGGCTTCGGTATCTTCCATGCAGCGTGTGGCGATGGCCTCGGTGCCGGTCGCGAACGTGCAGCCGGCCATGCAGGATGTGAACATCATCCGTGACGCCAATCTTGACCAGTATCTGGAAGCCCACCAGCAGTTCGCCCAGCAGCCGGTCGTTCCGGGCTCGATGCCGCTGATCCGTGCTGCCGCTGCCGTGACCTCGCAGGACCAATAGTTGATGCAGACTCCGCAGTTCAATAAAACGACAAACTGGGGGCGGCTGCCGGCATTTCTGTTCTGTGCAGCCGTACTGCTTTCCGTAACATCCCGCGTTTTCGCACAATCCCAGGATCCGGCGACCGACCATCGCACGGCGGCCGAGTGGCTCAATCGCATCCATCAGGCTGCGCAGCAGCAGAATTACGAGGGTGCGTTCGTCTATCAGCGCGGTTCGTTCGTGCAGTCGTCGCGCATCTCGCATTACGCGACGCGCAACGACGGCGAATACGAGCAGCTGGAAAGCCTCGACGGCAAGCCGCGCAAGATGCTGCGCCATAACGACGACCTCTATACGTTCGTGCCCGAACGTCATCTGTGCGTCGTCGAAAAGCGTCAGAACAAGGATTCGTTCCCCGCGCTCCTGTCCGCGCCGGTCGATCAGGTGCTGTCGGTCTATGAACCGAAGCTGCTTGGCGCCGATCGCGTGGCCGGAATCGACAGCCAGGTAATCGAACTCGATCCGAAGGACGCGTACCGCTACGCCTACAAACTGTGGGCCGACACGAAAACCGGGCTGCTGCTGCGTGCGCAGACGCTTGATCCGGCTGGTCAGGTGCTCGAACAGCTGTCGTTTTCGCAGATCCGCATCGGCGTGCCGGTCGACAAGGCTGCAATCGTCAACGGCATTCACAACACGGCCGGGTGGACGGTGGTGCATCCGCCAATCGAACCAGTCGACATGGAAGCGCAAGGCTGGCAGATGTCGCCGACTGTTCCGGGTTTCCGCAAGATTCGTGAGTTGCGCCGCCCGATGGCCGCGCGCGACGCTGGCGATCCGACTATTCCGGTCGATCAGGCGGTGTTTTCGGACGGTCTCGCGGCCATTTCGATCTTCGTCGAACCTGTCGAAAAGAACACGCGCAAGGAGGGGTCGGGCAGTAGTGGTGCAACGCATGTGCTCGTGAAGCGCCACGGCGATTTCTGGATTACCTTGCTCGGGGAAGTGCCCCAGGCCACGTTGCAGCAATTTGCGTCTGCCATAGAATACAAGGCTACAAAGTAATCCTCCGGCTCAAGACCTTATGACGAACTTCTCGGTGCGCAATTTCCTTGCAGCCGCGGTGGTGGCAGTGTGTCTGCCGCTCGTGCCGCACACGGCGCTGGCGGCGCCTGCAGCCAGTCTTCCCGACTTTACCGACCTCGTTGACAAGGTTGGGCCCGCCGTCGTGAACATCCGCACGACCTCGCGCGTGTCGAGTTCGACGCGAGGTCTGCCACCGGGCATGGACGATGGCGACATGTCAGAGTTCTTCCGGCGCTTCTTCGGTATTCCGATGCCGCAATCGCCGCAATCGCCTGATACACAGCCCCGCGGTGGTGGAGGCGGTAGTGGTGGCAACCAGGGCCAGCAGGACACGCCCGACAGCGGTGGCGGTGGCGATACCGAACAGAACAGTGGCGTCGGCTCGGGCTTCATCCTGTCAGCTGACGGTTACGTGATGACGAATGCGCACGTCGTCGACGATGCCGACACGATCTACGTCACACTTACCGACAAGCGCGAGTTCAAGGCGAAGCTCATCGGTGTCGACGATCGCACGGACGTTGCGGTTGTGAAGATCAATGCCGCGAACCTGCCGGCCGTCACGATTGGCGATTCGAACAAGGTGCGCGTGGGTGAATGGGTCGTCGCGATCGGCTCGCCGTTTGGGCTCGAAAACACGGTCACCGCCGGTATCGTGAGCGCGAAGGGCCGTGATACGGGCGACTATCTGCCGTTTATCCAGACTGATGTCGCGGTGAATCCGGGCAACTCGGGCGGCCCGCTGATCAACATGCAGGGCGAGGTGATCGGCATCAATTCGCAGATTTACAGCCGTACGGGCGGCTTCATGGGCATTTCCTTCGCGATTCCAATCGACGAAGCGATCCGCGTGGCCGACCAGCTGAAGACGACCGGCAAGGTGACGCGTGGCCGCATCGCCGTCGCGATCGGCGAGGTGACGAAGGACGTGGCCGATTCGCTCGGCTTGCCGAGGGCGCAGGGTGCGCTTGTGAGCAGCGTCGAGCCGGGCGGTCCCGCGGACAAGGCGGGTGTGCAACCGGGCGACATCATCCTGAAGTTCAATGGTCATCCGGTCGATACCGCGACGGATCTGCCACGGATGGTCGGTGACACGAAGCCGGGTACGCAGGCAACCATCACGATCTGGCGCAAGGGCAAGACGCGCGACCTGCCGGTCACGATCGCGGAGATGCAGCCGGACAAGACCGCGAAGGCCGATACGAAGAAAACGCCGCCGCCGAAGCAGCGCGCCACGAACGCGCTGGGTCTCGCGGTCAGTGATATTCCTTCCGATCAGCTGAAAGCATTGAAACTGCGCGGAGGCGTGCAGATCGACGCGGCGGAGGGCCCAGCCGCGCGAGTCGGGTTGCAGAAGGGTGACATCATTCTGCGTGTCGGCGATACCGACGTCTCGAACGCGAAGGAGTTCGAAGACGCCACGTCGCATCTCGACCCGCAAAAGATGACGGCGCTGCTCGTGCGCCGCGGCGACAATACGCAGTTCGTGCCGATCCGTCCGCGTTCGGCGCCGGCGCAGAAGTGACGATGGCGGCACCGCTGACGCTCTACGGGCGCACGTGGTGCCATCTGTGCGACGACATGCATGCAGCGCTCGAGCCTTTGCTGGCCGAGTTCGGCACGCATGTCGACGTGATCGACATCGATGCCGACCCGGTGCTCGAAGCCCGTTACAATGAGCACGTCCCTGTTCTGATCTGCGATGGCGTCGAACTGTGCCACTATCATTTCGACGAAGCGCGCGTCCGTGCCGCGCTCATGGCGCGCGTCACGCCTGACCGCTCCGCGCAGTGAAAGGGACCCGCGAGCTCCGCACGCGCATGCACACACCCTGGCCACCTGGCTGGCCGTCCCGCAAAAAGCGCCGGGCGAAGGCCTTTTCGGCTAAAATAGTCCGGTTTTTCACCTACTTACAAGGCGTGCTCCGCAATCGTCCGAGCGCGCCTTTTTTGCTTGATCGGTACTGAATGGATCATATTCGTAATTTCTCGATCATTGCGCACATCGACCATGGCAAGTCGACGCTCGCCGATCGCATCATCCAGCTGTGTGGCGGTCTCTCCGACCGCGAAATGGAATCGCAGGTGCTCGACTCGATGGATCTCGAGCGTGAGCGCGGCATCACCATCAAGGCGCAGACGGCGGCGCTCTCCTATCGCGCACGCGACGGCAAGGTGTACAACCTCAACATGATCGACACGCCGGGGCACGTCGATTTCTCATATGAAGTCAGCCGCTCGCTGTCGGCGTGTGAAGGCGCGCTGCTCGTCGTCGACGCCAGTCAGGGCGTCGAGGCGCAAACGGTCGCGAACTGCTATACGGCGATCGAGCTCGGCGTCGAAGTCGTGCCTGTGCTGAACAAGATCGATCTGCCCGCGGCGAACCCGGAAAGCGCGATCGAGGAAATCGAGGACGTAATCGGCATCGACGCGACCGACGCCACGCGTTGCAGCGCGAAGACCGGTCTCGGCGTCGAAGACGTGCTCGAAGCGCTGATCGCGAAAGTGCCGCCGCCGAGGGGCGACACCGCGGCGCCGCTGCAGGCGCTGATCATCGATTCGTGGTTCGACAACTACGTCGGCGTGGTGATGCTGGTGCGCATTGTGAACGGCACGCTGCGCCCGAAGGACCGCATCCGCATGATGGCGACCGGCGCGCAGTATCCGGTCGAGCACATCGGCGTGTTCACGCCGAAGTCGAAGAATCTCGAGGTGCTGTCGGCGGGGCAGGTGGGCTTCATCATCGCGGGCATCAAGGAGTTGCCAGCCGCGAAGGTGGGCGACACCGTCACGCTCGTGAACCGTCCAGCGGCTGAACCGCTGCCGGGCTTCAAGGAAGTGAAGCCGCAGGTGTTTGCCGGCCTCTATCCGGTCGAGGCGAACCAGTACGACGCCCTGCGCGAATCGCTCGAAAAGCTGAAGCTGAACGACGCTTCGCTGCAGTACGAGCCGGAGGTGTCGCAGGCACTGGGCTTCGGCTTCCGTTGCGGCTTCCTTGGCCTCTTGCACATGGAGATCGTCCAGGAACGGCTCGAGCGCGAGTTCGACATGGACCTCATCACCACGGCGCCGACCGTCGTGTACGAAGTCCTGCAGCGCGACGGCACGGTCATCATGGTCGAGAATCCGGCGAAAATGCCGGACCCGTCGAGGATCGAGGAAGTACGCGAGCCGATCGTCACGGTCAACCTGTACATGCCGCAGGAATATGTCGGTTCGGTCATCACGCTCTGTACCAACAAGCGCGGCAACCAGATCAACATGCAGTATCACGGTCGTCAGGTTCAGCTGACGTACGAAATTCCGATGGGCGAGATCGTGCTCGACTTCTTCGACCGGTTGAAGTCGACGTCGCGCGGTTATGCGTCGATGGACTACGAGTTCAAGGAATATCGCGCGGCAGACGTGGTAAAGGTCGACATGCTGATCAACGGCGACAAGGTCGATGCGCTGTCGGTGATCGTTCACCGTTCGCAGAGCCAGTACCGTGGCCGTGAAGTCGCGGCCAAGATGCGCGAGCTGATTCCGCGTCAGATGTATGACGTGGCCATTCAGGCAACGATCGGTGCGAACATCATCGCGCGTGAGAACATCAAGGCGTTGCGCAAGAACGTGCTGGCGAAGTGCTATGGCGGCGATATCTCACGCAAGAAGAAGTTGCTGGAAAAGCAGAAAGCAGGCAAGAAACGGATGAAGCAGGTCGGGTCGGTGGAAATCCCGCAAGAGGCTTTCCTCGCAATCCTGCGTGTCGAAGACAAATAAGAGAAGAAACGGAACCCCATGAATTTTGCGCTGATTCTTTTTGTGCTCGTCGTCGTAACGGGCATCGCCTGGGTCGCAGACAAACTGGTTTTCATCCCGCGAAGGCGCCGCGCCGCCGACGCTGCGGTCGCCGAGTTCGACCGCCAGCAGGCGCGTGTTGGCGAGCGTTTCGCCGATGAAAACGCGCCGCAAACGCGTGCGCGTCTGCGTGACGAAAAGTTGCGCCAGCCCTGGTGGCTCGAATATTCGGCGAGCTTTTTCCCGGTGATTCTCGTCGTATTCGTCGTACGCTCGTTCGTCGTCGAGCCGTTCAAGATTCCGTCGGGTTCGATGGTGCCTACGCTGGTCGTCGGCGACTTCATCCTCGTCAACAAGTACGATTACGGTCTTCGTCTGCCGATTATCAACACGAAAATCACGCAGGGCCGTCCGCTCGAACGCGGCGACGTCGTCGTGTTCCGCTATCCGAAAGACGAATCGGTCGACTACATCAAACGTGTGATCGGTTTGCCGGGCGATGTCGTCGCGTATCAGGACAAGAAGCTCACGATCAACGGCAAGCCGGTGCCTGAAACGGCGCTGCCGGATTACTTCGACGAAGAGCGCATTGGCTACGCGAAGCAGTTCGAAGAAGATCTCGACGGACGCAAGAACGCGATCCTGAACAATCCGGCGGTTCCGCCGTTCATCGTCGGCGCGGAAGATTACCCATATCGCGACAACTGCACGTATAACGCGCAGGGCGTGATCTGCAAGGTACCGCCAGGCAACTATTTCATGATGGGCGACAACCGCGATAACAGTGCGGACAGCCGCTACTGGGGTTTCGCGCCGGACAAGAACATCGTCGGTCGCGCGTTCTTCGTCTGGATGAACTTCAGCAGTCTCAAGCGCATCGGTTCCTTCAACTGATCGCGTGGCAACCGGGCCGCATCGCACGCCGCGCACAGCGCGCGGCGTGTTAGCACGCTACTTTAAGAACGTGCGGTAACGTCGCTTCACCACGCTTTTTCGTCGGCCGTCCCGCGTCTTCGCCGGGGCAGGCGCCCGCGTTATACTCTGCACATGCCCCTATCTCCGTTGGAAAGCCGTTTGCGCTACGAATTTCGCAATGCGGAATTGTTGCGTCAGGCTTTAACTCACCGCAGTCACAGTGCTACGCATAATGAACGGCTCGAGTTTCTCGGCGACTCCGTTCTGAATTGCGCGGTGGCCGCGCTATTGTTCCAACGTTTCAGCAAGCTGGACGAAGGCGATCTGTCGCGCGTCCGCGCCAATCTGGTCAAGCAGCAGTCGCTGTATGAAATTGCTCAGGCCCTGAATATTTCCGAAGGATTGCGTCTCGGCGAGGGCGAGTTGCGCAGCGGCGGTTTCCGTCGCCCGTCGATTCTTGCGGATACACTGGAAGCCGTGCTGGGCGCGGTTTTCCTCGACGGCGGTTTCGACGCCGCGCAGACAGTCATCAAACGTCTGTATGTGCCGATTCTCGACCACATCGATCCGCGCACGCTCGGCAAAGACTCCAAGACGTTGCTTCAGGAATACCTGCAGGGTCACAAGATCGCGTTGCCGACCTATACGGTTGTCGCGACACATGGTGCGGCGCACAATCAGCAGTTCGAAGTCGAATGCACGGTGCCGAAGCTGGATGTGAAGGTGTCGGGCTCGGGCGCCAGCCGTCGCGCGGCCGAGCAGGCCGCGGCCAAGAAGGCGCTCGACGAAGTCATGGCAGCCGCGCCCGCGCTGGTCACGAAACCGAAGCGCTCGAAGGGCGCCCGTGCTGCGAAGCGCGCGGAGCCGGAGATCGTGCCGGGCGTCGCGGGCGTGCAGACCGCGCTGGATCTACGCGCGCCGGATCATCGAAAATCGTCGGAGCGCGCCGGGCGTGGCGAAGCACGAGCGGCACAGACCGTGCCAGACGGCGCGAGCGCCGCGAACGAACCCGCGAGCGTGCCACCCTCGCTGCCGCTTGCCGTGATTCGCGCCGCTCATGTCGAATACAGCGAGCCCGCGCAGTCGCAGGACAAAGTCGATCGCAGCGATAAAGTTACCGACAAAGCCACCGACAAAGCCGACGTCAGTCGCATCGCCACCGACAAGCTCACGCTTCGCAGCCGCGAACCGGCGTCGGGCGTTGCCGGCACACCGGACGAAGCCGAACTCGAACCCGGTGTAGCAGGCGCGGTGCAAACGCGCGCCGCCGACGCCGGCCATTGATGCATCCAGCGCGCCGCACGGGTCGTACCCCTGCCGCGCGTCCACCCGAACCTGCTGTAGCCCGAATATGAACGCTCCCACTCCCCCTGGTTTTCGTTGCGGCATGGTCGCGATCGTCGGCCGCCCGAACGTCGGCAAATCGACGCTGATGAACGCGCTTGTCGGCCAGAAAGTCAGCATCACGTCGCGCAAGGCGCAGACCACGCGCCATCGCATCACCGGCATTCACACGCTCGAAGACGCGCAGTACATCTTCGTCGATACACCGGGTTTCCAGACGAAGCACAGCGGCGCGCTGAACCGTTCGCTCAATCGCGCGGTCACCTCGACGCTGACATCCGTCGACGCCATCCTGTTCGTGATCGAAGCCGGCCGTTTCGGTCCGGACGACCAGAAGGTGCTCGACCTGATCCCGCCGTCGGTGCCCACGCTGCTGATCGCGAACAAGCTCGACCGCGTGTCCGACAAGGACAGTCTGTATCCCTTCATGCAACAGGTGAGCGCGCTGCGCCAGTTCAACGAGATCGTGCCGCTGTCGGCGAAGAACCCCGACGACATCAGGCGCCTGATGTCGACGGTGAAGCCGTTCCTGCCGGAAGGCTCGCCGATCTACGGCGAAGACGATCTGACCGATCGCAGCGAGCGTTTTCTTGCCGCGGAAATCCTGCGCGAAAAAGTCTTCCGCTGGACGGGCGACGAACTGCCGTACACGAGCACCGTGCTGATCGACAAATTCGAGACGGAAGGGCGCCTGCGCCGTATTTTCGCGACGATCATGGTCGAGCGCGACACGCACAAGGCGATGATCATCGGCCAGAAAGGCGCGAAGCTGAAACAGATCAGCACCGAAGCGCGTCTCGACATGGAAAAGCTCTTCGACGGCCCCGTGTACCTCGAAACCTTTATCAAGGTGAAAAGCGGCTGGGCCGATAACGAAGCCGGACTTCGCGCCTATGGGTACGAATGACGCCTGGGTGACGTTGCAACCCGGCGCCGATCCGGACGACGACGGCGAACCGGCTGCGCCGGCGCCAGCGCCTTCCCGGGCCCGCAAATCCTCTTCTGCGAAAAGCAGCGGCGAAGGCGAGGCGCGCAAGGCGCCCGCGCGCCGTCCTTCGCGCGCGTCGGCGTCCGATTACCGGGTCGCCGAACAGCCCGCATTTGTCCTTCATAGCTATCCGTATCGCGAAACCAGCTTGATCGTCGACGTGCTGTCGCGCGATCACGGCCGTCTCGCGCTCGTCGCGAAAGGCGCGAAGCGTCCGCATTCGGCGCTGCGCGGTGTCCTGCAGACGTTCCAGCCACTCGCGCTGTCGTGGTCCGGCAAGTCGGAAGTGCGCACGTTGACGGGCGCGGAGTGGGTCGGCGGCATGCTGCCGCTCGCGGGTGACGCGCTCCTGTGCGGCTTCTACGTGAACGAGCTGCTCGTCAAATTCTGCGCACGCGAAGATCCGCATCCGCAACTGTTCCATCACTATGTCGTCACGATGACGCGTCTCGCGCATGACGAGCCGCCCGTGCAGGTGCTGCGTTCGTTCGAGCGCGTGCTGCTGCGGGAAACTGGCTATGCGATGGCGCTCGATCGTACCGTCACGCGTCGCGCGGTCGTGGCGGACGGACGCTATGTGTTCGATCCGGAGCGCGGCGTGCGTGAAGCGTCCGGTGAGCTTCCCGCGCAATGGCCGGTGATTGCCGGACAGACATTGCTCGACATGGAGCAGGACGATTACCATCGTCCTCAGACAATCTCGCAGAGCAGGACACTGATGCGCTTCCTGCTCAATACCTACCTTGCCGGCACGCCGCTCGCGACGCGCCAGATATTGATCGACCTGCAGAGCCTATGAGCTTCTTTCTGACGTCTCCTGGCGTGATCGACCTCGGTGTGAACATCGATCACGTCGCCACGCTGCGTAACGCGCGCGGCACCTCCTATCCCGACCCGATCCGCGCGGCGCTCGCGGCCGAGGAAGCCGGCGCCGATGCGATCACGCTGCATCTGCGCGAAGACCGCCGCCATATCGTCGACGCCGACGTGCGCACGCTGCGCCCGCTCCTGAAAACGCGGATGAATCTGGAATGCGCCGTCACGCAGGAAATGCTCGACATCGCATGCGAAGTGAAACCGCATGACGTCTGTCTCGTGCCCGAAAAGCGCGCGGAACTGACGACCGAAGGCGGTCTCGACGTCGCCGGCCAGTTCGAGGCCGTGCGCGCGGCGTGCCGTCAACTCGCGGACGCGGGTTCGCGCGTGTCGCTTTTCATCGATCCGGACGAAACGCAGATTCGCGCGGCGCATGAAGCCGGCGCGCCGGTCATCGAGCTTCACACAGGTCGTTACGCCGACGCGCACGACGCGGGCGAGCAGCAGCGCGAATACGAACGCGTCGTGCGTAGCGTTGCGTTCGGACGCTCGCTCGGCATCAAGGTCAACGCGGGTCATGGCCTGCATTACACGAACGTCCAGCAGATCGCGGCGATCGAGGGCATCGTCGAACTGAATATCGGTCACGCGATCGTCGCGCATGCGATCTTCGCCGGCTGGGACAACGCAGTGCGCGAGATGAAGGCGATCATGGTCGCCGCGCGTCTCGGCGCCAGCGCGTGATTCCTTCGATAACTGAAACGGCGACCACGGCATGACGATCTACGGCATTGGCACCGACATCGTTCAGGTAAGCCGCGTGGCGGCGGTCATGGAGCGCACCAACGGCCGCTTTGCCGGGAAAGTGCTCGGCGCGGACGAACTGCGCATCTATCACGCCCGCCATGCGCGATCGGCGGCACGCGGTCTTGCGTTCCTCGCGACGCGCTTTTCGGCGAAAGAAGCGTTTTCGAAAGCGATCGGTCTCGGCATGCGCTGGCCGATGACCTGGCGCGCGCTGCAGACGCTCAACGAGCCGAGCGGCAAGCCGATGGTCGTCGCCTCGGGCGAACTGGCCGAGTGGCTCGACGCGCGCGGCATCACGGCGCGCGTGACGATCAGCGACGAACGCGACTATGCCGTGTCGTTCGTGATCGCCGAAGTCGCCGGTCCTGCTGCTTCCTGAACTTCACCCGAATCCATCCAGCGCGGCGTCAGGCCGCGCTTCATACCTGTTGCCACAAATCAGATGAAATATGCTCCTGGACCCGTGATGCTCGATGTGGTCGGCAAACAGCTGACCACTGACGATGTGCGCCGTCTCGCGCACCCGATGACCGGCGGTGTGATCCTGTTCGCGCGGCACTTCGAGGGCCGCGCGCAACTGCATGCGCTCACCGATGCGATCCGCGCGGTGCGCGACGACCTGCTGATCGCCGTCGATCACGAAGGCGGCCGCGTGCAGCGCTTTCGCACCGACGGCTTCACGGTGCTGCCCGCGATGGGCAGGCTCGGCGCGCTTTGGGACAGGGACGTGCTCCACGCGACGAAGGTCACGACGGCAGTCGGCTACGTGCTCGCGTCGGAGTTGCGCGCGTGCGGCATCGACATGAGCTTCACGCCGGTGCTCGATCTGAACTACGGCCAGTCGCAGGTGATCGGCGACCGCGCGTTTCATGGCGATCCGCGCGTCGTCACGATGCTCGCGAAAAGCCTGAATCACGGGCTTGCGCTGGCCGGCATGGCGAACTGCGGCAAGCACTTCCCGGGGCACGGTTATGCCGGGGCCGACTCGCACGTCGCGATGCCGACCGACGATCGTCCGCTCGAAGCGATTCTCGCGGACGATGTCGCGCCTTACGACTGGCTCGGAATGTCGCTGGCGTCGGTGTTGCCGGCGCACGTGATCTATACGCAGGTCGACGCGAAGCCAGCCGGCTTTTCGCGTGTGTGGCTGCAGGACATCCTGCGCGAGCGTCTGCGCTTCCAGGGTGCGATTTTCAGCGACGATCTCTCGATGGAAGCCGCGCGTCAGGGCGGCACGTTGACCGAGGCCGCCACGGCTGCGTTGCAGGCGGGCTGCGACATGGTCCTCATCTGCAACCAGCCCGAAGAAGCCGAAAAGGTGCTGGATGCGCTGCGCTTCACGCCGTCGAAGGAATCGCGTCAGCGACTGAAGGCCATGCGCCCGCGTGGCAAGGCGCTCAAATGGAGCAGGCTGATGGCCGAGCCGGAATATCAGCAGGCAAAGACGCTGCTACGTAACACGTTCCCCTGAGGCGAAGTTCGCGCGCGACGTTCGCGCGTAAAAACGCCCGCGTCAGTTCACCAGTTGTGAGCTGACGCGGGCGTTTTGTCGTTCACCGTTGCGGGACCACAGTCCTAATTCAGACGCATCCGCTGCAGCTTGTTGTAGAGCGTTTTCGGACTGATACCGAGCAGCGATGCCGCTCGATGTCGTGTACCGCCCACTGCATCGAGCGTCGCGCGGATCAGCATTTCCTCGACGTCCGCGAGCGGTGTGCCGACGGTCACCTGCACGCGACTGCCGTTGAGTTCGCGTGTGCCGGATGTGCCGGCTTCGTCGGCGTGCAATGACTCGAGCACGTCGCCCGATGCGATGTACGCGCGCTTCACGCGATCCTGCAATTCGCGGACGTTGCCCGGCCAGTCATACGCGAGACATTCGCGGATGAAGTTTGGCGCAATCAGCTTCGTCGTCCCCGTGAGGCCGCGAGCATGGGCCTCGTGATTGAGCTGGTCGACGAGCGCCTCGGCGAAGAGTGCGGCATCGTCGCCGCGTTCGCGCAGCGGCGGCAGGCTGAGCGCGGCGGCATCCAGACGCAGCCACAGGTCTTCGTTCAGCGAGCCTTCGGCGACCGCCGCGCGCGGCACCTTGCGGGTCGACGCGATCAGGCGGAAATCGGTCACGAGCTGATTCGTGCCGCCCACGCGCATGAACGTCTGCGAATCGAGTGCGCGCAGCAGCGCTTCCTGCTGCGGCTGCGGCAACCCGGAAATTTCGTCGATAAACAGCGTACCGCCGCTGGCCTGCTCGAAGAGGCCCGGTTCACGTTGATCCGCGCCGCTGAACGCGCCGCGCTCGTGCCCGAAGAGCTGGCTGTCGAGCGGCCGGTCGCCCGCCGTCGCGGCGGCCGTCTGGCAGTCGAACACGACAAACGGACCTTTGCGACGCCGGCTCATCTCGTGCAGCGTGCGCGCGGC
Source organism: Paraburkholderia gardini (assembly GCF_907164575.1). Taxonomy (GTDB): domain Bacteria; phylum Pseudomonadota; class Gammaproteobacteria; order Burkholderiales; family Burkholderiaceae; genus Paraburkholderia; species Paraburkholderia gardini. The sequence continues at coordinate 126,587 of NZ_CAJQYY010000004.1, read as the reverse complement.
CACTTCCTTGCCCGCGCCGGATTCGCCCGAGATCAGGACGGCGGCTTCTGTTGGCGCGATGTGCTCGATCGTGTCGTAGACATGCTGGATCGCGCTGCTGCGGCCGACCATCGGCCCGAACCGGCCCATGAGACGCAGCGCCGCGCGCAGCGTCTGAACCTCTTCGGTCAGCTCGTAAGGACGGGGGATGCGCGCGAGCAGGCTGCGCAGACGCGGAATGTTGACCGGCTTCAACAGGTAGTCCCAGATGCCGTGCCGCAAGCCCTCGATCGCACTTTCGACGGTTGCGTTGCCGGTCATGACGATGACGGGCAGGGCGCCGCCGGGCGGTTGCGCGGGCAGATGCTGGAGCAGGTCGAGCCCGCTGCCGTCCGGCAGGTTCAGGTCGACGAGAACGACGTCGGGGATAAAGCGCGCCAGCGCGGCGCGCGCTTCAGCGAGCGTCGTGGCGGTGTCGACGGAGAAACCGTCGGCGGCCAGGATGGCGGACAGCCCGGACAGGCTATTGGGATCGTCTTCGACAATCAGGGCGTGTGGCATGGCGGACGCACTTTTCAATTGATCGGAAATCCCTGCCGGCACGCGCTTCGCTCAGACATCACGCGCGTGTCGACAGGTGCGATGGCAACTGCTTTGGATCAGGCAAACTTCACCGGCTCTGATTGCGCCGTGCAGTCGGGAGTGACTTCTTTCATAAGCAGAGAGCGTGCCAAAGAGAAATATTCATATTTATCAACGTTTTGTCTGCCCCGGACAGATATCGGTTGTATCGACACCGGAAAATTTTCACGTCGGGCCGGTAAAGTTTGCTTAAACCATACACGGTCGTGCAAAAAAGAAAAAGCGCCCCGAGGGGCGCTTTTCGCGATTCGCCGCTTCGAAGAAACGGCGGGGCAGATCCGGCGCTCAATCAGGCGCGGCTACGGTACTCGTGCGTACGCGTATCGATTTCGATCTTGTCGCCGATGCTGCAGAACAACGGCACTTGCAGTTCGAAGCCGGTGTTCAGCTTTGCTGTCTTCAGAACCTTGCCCGACGACGTGTCGCCCTTGACAGCCGGTTCCGTGTACAGAATTTCGCGGACCAGCGTGGTCGGCAGTTCGACCGAGATGGCCTTTTCGTTGTAGAACACGACTTCGCAAGCCATGCCGTCTTCGAGGTAGTGCAGCGCATCACCCATCATTTCGGCTTCGACTTCGAACTGGTTGTAGTCGGCGTCCATGAACACGTACATCGGGTCGGCGAAGTACGAGTACGTCACTTCCTTGCGTTCGAGCAGCACGACGTCGAACTTGTCGTCGGCCTTGTAGACCGATTCCATGCCTGCGCCCGTCAGCAGGTTCTTGAACTTCATCTTCACGACGGCGGAGTTGCGGCCCGATTTGTTGTATTCGGCCTTCTGCACGACCATCGCGTCTGCGCCGATCATCACGACGTTACCGGTGCGGAGTTCCTGTGCGATCTTCATAAAACTGTCCTGTACGAAATAAGTAGCTTCAACTTTTGTGCTCAACGGCATACGACGCAAACGCGTCCGGTGCCCGGTGCTTACCCCGGCGGTTATCCCGGGGTTACCCATTCAGGCGCATACGAATGGCGCCGATCCAGCAAAAAGCGCCGGTTTCAGGTCTGGCGCGTCGCTGCAATCGGGCCGCGCTTGAGTCGTCGGCCGTTGGATAACCGCTTATTTTAACTGACTTTTTGCAAATCCGGCCAGATTTCCAGCGAGATCGCCGACGCCCGCAAGTTCGCGCCCCCATCCGGCGGCGCGGGCTTCGAAGGCTGCCTGGTGGCGCTGGAATTTCGCCCAGTCCGGCGTGCCCACGCCGTTCCACGCGTGCCAGAAGCGGGCGAGCGCTTCGCGGGACGTGTCCGGCAGCGGGCCGGCATAGTGGGCGAGGGCGGCGTCGAGCTTCGGCAGATGGGCGTCATCGGCCTGCGGATAAATGTGCCAGATGAACGGTTTTGCCGCCCATTGCGCGCGCACGAACGAATCTTCGCCGCGCACGAAGTTGACGTCGCTCGCCCACAGCAACGCGTCGTATCCGCGCTGGTCGGTGAAGGCGAGCGCGTGGGCGGTGAGGTGCCCGCGCCGCGCATGCGTGCCCGCCGCGAACGACGGCAGCCCGAAAAAGCGCGCGACCGCGCCTGAAATACGGCCTTCCGGCACGAGCAGGACGATTTCGCCCGGGTTATCGCGCCATTGTTCGAGGAGGCTGTCGGCGGCCGGGTTTTCGTAGGCGAACAGCGAAATGACCGTCGCCTCCGGTGCGGGGGGCCGTACGCCCGCTGCCTGCTGCCACCATGCGGCGCGCGCGGCGTCGGAGGATTCGAAGGCGATGCGGGCCGCGTCGAGCCCGCGCTCTTTCAGGACGCCGCCGGTTCCCGGGCCTAACCCGGGGAAAAAGAACGTCTTCCTGAGCGCATGGCGCGGATGCGGCGACGGGCGCAGATGGAAATCGGCGACCCAGTCTTCCGCGCTCAGGTATTCGAGGTTCAGCCAGACCGGTGTGCGCTCACGTCCGGCCATCGCCGCGACATACGCGGACGGCAGCTCGCAGCCGAACGCCTCGATGACGACATCCGCGATTTCGAGCGTATCGCCGGCATGCGATGGCGTGTGCCAATGCTCGATCACGATGCCTTCGATGGACTGGCGCGTGCGCTCGACGACGAGCGAAGGGCAAAGTTTCTGGAACGCGTGGAGGTCGTCGACGAACACGCGCACCTGCCAGCCGTGTTCCCCGGCGAGTTGCCGAGCGAGGCGCCAGCAGACGCCGATGTCGCCGAAATTATCGATGACCGCGCAGAAGATATCGCACGCGATGCCGGCGGGCGGAGGAGAGCTGGAGACAGTCGGAGCGGACATGGCGGCCGGCGGACGTTGTTCGGACGCGCGCGGAATGTTCTAAACTGGCGATTCTAAAGCACTTGCCCCCGATTCCGCGTGCTTGCGCGCGGCGCCCAGCCTGATCCTGCATGACCGATTCCGACGCTTTCGAGCCCAAAAAAATACTGGCCCAGTTACCGCACCTGCCGGGCGTCTACCGTTATTACGACGCGCATGGCGCCGTGCTGTATGTCGGCAAGGCGCGCGATCTCAAGAAACGTGTGTCGAGTTACTTCACGAAGACGCTGCTGTCGCCGCGTATCGCGATGATGGTGACGCGCATCGCGCGCATCGAGACGACCGTCACGCGTTCGGAAGCCGAAGCGCTGCTGCTCGAGAACAATCTGATCAAGGCACTCGCGCCGCGCTACAACATCCTGTTTCGCGACGACAAGTCCTATCCGTTCCTGAAGCTGACGGGCCACACGTTTCCACGCATGGCGTATTACCGCGGCGCCGTCGATAAAAAGAACCAGTATTTCGGTCCGTTCCCGAGTGCGTGGGCGGTGCGCGAAAGCATCCAGATCCTGCAGCGTGTGTTCCAGCTACGCACCTGCGAAGACTCCGTGTTCAACAACCGGACGCGGCCCTGTCTGCTGCATCAGATCCAGCGCTGCACCGCGCCGTGCGTCAACGCGATCAGCGAGGAAGACTACGCGCGCGACGTGGCGAACGCGTCGCGCTTCCTGCTCGGCCGGCAGAAAGAAGTGATGCAGGAACTCGAACAGAAGATGCATGCGTTCGCCGTCGATCTGAAGTTCGAACAGGCGGCGGCGGTGCGCAACCAGATGAGTTCGCTCTCGACTGTGCTGCATCAGCAGGCGATCGAAACCGGCAGCGAGAGCGACGTCGATATTCTTGCGGTCGTCGCGCTGGGCGGGCGTGTGTGCGTGAATCTCGCGATGGTGCGCGGCGGCCGCCATCTCGGCGACAAGGCGTATTTCCCGACGCATGTCGAAGCCGCGCTGACGGCCGGCGAAGGCGGCCTCGCCGCGGAAAGCGCCGACGTCGCGCTGACCGCGCCGGCTGTTTCCGTCGAAGCCGATGCTTCGGATGTGCCGGATGCGCTTGTCATGGCGCAGGCGCTTCCTGCGGAAATGGATATAGATGCCGATACAGATACGGCGGATACGGATGCAGGCGACACGCCACGCGGCCCAGGCATCGAAGGCGAGGTGATCGACGCGTTTATCGCGCAGCACTACCTGGGCAACCGGATTCCGCCGGTGCTCGTCGTAAGCCACGCGCCTGCCAACCGCGAGCTGATTGATCTCCTGAACGAACAGGCGGGCCACAAGGTCACGCTGCTGCGGCAGCCGCAGGGCCAGAAGCGTGTCTGGCTCGCGATGGCTGTGCAGAATGCGCGGCTCGCGCTTGCGCGGCTGCTTTCGGAGCAGGGCTCGCAACAGGCGCGCACGCGGGCGCTCGTCGATACGCTGGGTCTTGAATGTGAAGATCTCGCGCATCTGCGCATCGAATGCTTCGACATCAGTCACACGATGGGCGAGGCCACACAGGCATCGTGCGTCGTGTATCACCATCACAAGATGCAGTCGGGCGAGTACCGGCGCTACAACATCACCGGCATCACGCCCGGCGACGATTACGCCGCCATGCGCCAGGTCCTGACGCGGCGCTACGAGAAGATGGTCGCGCAGGCCGCGCAGAATGCCGCCGATGAAGCGGCCACGCTGCAACCCGAAGACACCGCCGGCCCAGCCGTCACGCCCGATGCCGCCGAACCCGTCGCCGCGGGCGGCACGTTGCCGACGATCGTGCTGATCGACGGCGGCAAGGGCCAGGTCGAGATCGCACGCCAGGTGTTCACGGAGCTCGGGCTCGATACCGACATGCTGGTGGGCGTCGCGAAAGGCGAAGGGCGCAAGGTCGGGCTCGAAACGCTGATCTTCGTGGGCGGCCGCCTGCCGCTCGAACTCGGCAAGGAAAGCGCCGCGCTGATGCTCGTCGCGCAGATCCGCGACGAAGCGCACCGTTTCGCGATCACCGGGATGCGCGCGAAACGCGCCAGGACGCGGCAGACGTCACGCCTCGAGGAACTCGAGGGCGTGGGCGCGAAACGCCGTCAGCGGCTGCTCGCGCGGTTTGGCGGGCTGCGCGGCGTGGTGGCGGCGAGCGTTGACGATCTGGCGAGCGTCGAGGGCATTTCCCAGGCGCTTGCCGAGCAGATTTACCGTCAACTGCACTGACGCCGCGACCGGCACCCGCGCCGCGAAACCGCGTGACCACGGGCCGAAGCGTGCGCGCCGCGCGTCCCTTTGCTTGTGGCATATCCGGCGACACGGCACAATTGCATCTCCCTTGTCTGACGTGGCCCCCGCCCATGCCGTTTAATTTTCCGATTTTCCTGACGTGGCTGCGGATCGTACTGATCCCGCTCGTCGTGGGCGTCTTCTATCTGAATGACTCGGTGATGAGCCTCCCGCACCGCAATCTCGCGGCCGCGGTGATCTTCATCCTGGCGGCGCTGACCGACTGGTTCGACGGCTATCTCGCGCGTAAATGGAACCAGACGTCGGCGTTCGGCGCGTTTCTCGACCCGGTCGCCGACAAGCTGATGGTGACCGCCGCGCTCCTCGTGCTCGTGCAGCTCGCCCGGCTCGACGCGGCGATCGCGCTCGTGATCGTCGGCCGCGAGATCGCGATTTCCGCGCTGCGCGAATGGATGGCGCAGATCGGCGCGTCGAAAAGCGTCGCGGTGAATTCGCTCGGCAAGTTCAAGACGGCGTGCCAGATGGTCGCCATTCCGATGTTGCTGTTGTGGGAGCCGGTGCCGCTCGTCGCGGGGTTTTCGATCGATACGCGTGTGTGGGGCTGCTGGCTGATCTATCTCGCCGCTGTGCTGACGATCTGGTCGATGCTGTACTACATGAAGCTGGCATGGCCGCAGATTCGTGAGCGGGGCGGGATCGTTTAAATCACGCGCGATCTCTCGCTGGAAAGGGGTTGACACGTTTCAGCGCCTTGTACATAATCTCGTCTCTCCGGTGCAAGCGGTTCTGCAGCGGAAGGCAGCAAAGCAGCAGCACAACGCGGGAGTAGCTCAGTTGGTAGAGCGCAACCTTGCCAAGGTTGAGGTCGCGAGTTCGAGCCTCGTCTCCCGCTCCAGATTTTGAAGCAGCGTTTTGCAGCAGTGAAAATGGCAGGGCGTTGTTAGCAGTGAAGTACAACGCGGGAGTAGCTCAGTTGGTAGAGCGCAACCTTGCCAAGGTTGAGGTCGCGAGTTCGAGCCTCGTCTCCCGCTCCATACACAAGGGGAAGCAGCGCTTCCCTTTTTGTTTGGAAGGCCGGTTGGTTATCTGGCCATCGCACAAATCTGCGAATCGTCAAAATGCAGCGCGTTTTCACGGTTCGGCAGTCCGCTTACGGCGCGATAGCAAAGCGGTTATGCAGCGGCCTGCAAAGCCGTTTAGGCCGGTTCGACTCCGGCTCGCGCCTCCAGCATTGAAAGAAAAGCCCCGAAAAATCGGGGCTTTTCTTTTTTCCGCATATCTTCCTTCGACGCAGGTCAATCCGAAGCAGTACGACGCGAAGTGCCATGCTGACTCCGCACGCGCATCACGCAGGCTCGAAATTCGACGCGATCGCTAGCGCTTCGCGCTCGCCCCAAAAACACCACGGTCATACGCATCCGAATACGCGTGCCAGTCGGCTTCCACCTGGGCCTCGCATTGCACCGCGAGTTGGATGAGCGGCATCTGCCAGTCGGTACGGTTGCCAAATGCAATCAGTTCATCGGCGATGGCGGAGCCCTGGCGACCGCCGCTGCGTAGCTGCGACCACGCGCTCAATTCCGCCATGTTGTTCACGACCGATTCGAGCCGCGACAGCTTGCCGTTCCAGTTCGCGAGCGTCACTCGATCTTCCGACGGTTGCAGGCTTCGCAATACATACGGCTTGCCGTTGAATTCGACCACGTGCAGGAACGCCTGCGAGACCGCTTGCGCGCGCTGCTGGATCGCGACGACGCGCTGCGCTTCGGTGTCCCACGCAGGTTGCTTCGTCTTCACATGAGGCGCGACCGAAGAAGGCAACGCTTCCTTCAGGTCGAGCAGATAGTTGCCGTCCGACGATCCTTTGCCTTCCACGAGCATCACATATCGATCGACGCCAAGACTGCCTGTGCCCGCGATGCGTCGCGCGATATCGATCATCCTGTAGAACGACGGGTCCGGCTCGCTCGCGGCGAACGCCTTCATGAACGCGGTTACGGCGGCGCGCGTTTTATCGTCGATGGGCAACGCTTTTTTCCCGTCGACCTTTAACGTCCGTTTCTTGCCTTTCAGATCCGTGCGCCGGTTCAGGTGGTCGACGCGCGTGCGTTCGTGCAGCGCGTCGAACAGCTCACGCACCATGCCGGTCGCCAGTTCCTCTTCGATCCAGCGTGCCTTGCCAAAGCGCAGTGCGGCGCTGTATGCGTCGATCGCGGTGTGGCAGAGCGCGAGTGCTTCGGCACGGCTGACGTGCAGGCCGTCCGCGGCGGTGAGCACGCTCGTGAGCAGACGCACGAGTTCCGCGAGGCACGGCGCGAGGCAGGCTTCGTCGAAGTCGTTGATGTCGAAATAGATGAGGCGGTTGTCGGCCTTGTAGCTGCCGAAATTTTCCAGATGCATGTCGCCGCAGATCCACGTCTGCGGGATATGGTCGAGTACGCCGCCTGTGGGCATCCGCGCGTAGAACAGGTGACACGTGCCGCGCAGAAAGACGAACGCCGATGTGCGCATGCTCGCGTACTTCATCGCGAGCCGTTCTGGATCGCGCCCGGCGTTAAAGCGTGCAATTTCAGTGATGACGTCGGTCATGGCAACTCCTGCTTCAACAGGGTGGGCAACGTGCTGTCCTTCATCGTTATAGGCCGGTTTGTTCAAAACTGACTTGCGCACGCACCAGCCGTTCAAAATGACCTGCGATCGGCATACAGGGTGACACCATATTGGCCTTCAGACGCGCGGCGCGGCATAATCCGGCTTTGATGTGCGCGCAAGCGCCTCCTCGAAACAGATTGATATGGATCAGACCTTGTCGCAACCGATGATCGAATGGCGCTGGAAAGCCTTCGACGACCTGACCCCCGCCGAGGTCTACGACATGCTGGCCGCGCGTAGCGCGGTCTTCGTCGTCGAGCAGAATTGCCTGTATGGGGACATCGACGGCCTCGACACCGAGGCCTGGCATCTCCTTGCGTACGGTCCGGGCGCGCCGCGCGCGAAGCTAGCCGGTTACCTCCGCGTGCTCCTGCCGGACGAAAGCGAAACCGATATCCGTATCGGTCGCGTGCTGACCACCGCGGATTTTCGCGGTCAGGGGCTGGGTACGAGAATGCTCGAATGCGCGCTCGAATATATCGCCAGGCAATGGCCGACCACGCCGATCCGTCTGCATGCGCAGGCGCATCTGCAGCCGTTTTACGGCGCGTTCGGCTTTGAAGCGATTTCAGACGTCCACGAAGAAGACGGCATCCCGCACATCTGGATGCGCTCCGCCTGAGCAGAATGCGCTCCCCTGAGCCGCGCGCGTCGCGAATCGGGCCGTCAAGTCAAGGCTGGCCGGCGGGCGAGGCGCGCGAATGCGCGGGGTTCGCAGCCTTCGCCGGCGCCTTACGCCCGTCGCGCAGTCGCCCGCGGCCTGAAAGCCGCATCCAGTGACGCAGTGCGATGAGCGCGCCGATCACGCTCATCATCGAACCCGGAATCCACACCAGCAGGCCGCCGATCTGCTGGTCGCGCATCGGGCTCAGCCATGTGAACGCGCGTCCGCAGATCGAATACACCGGATACAGTTCGTGCGACGAAAAGAAGATGAACGCGCCAAGCAGGATTTGCGGCGGAATCGCCGCGATCACGATGAGCACGCGCCGGCCGGGTGAGAGCCGCGCCGGCGGCGCCGCGCGCGAGTCGAGGACGAGCCACCAGAACAGCAGGCCGTCGATCACCATGCTCCAGTTCATCACGCGATAAAGCCGCCAGTCGAGCATCGCGACGAAATGCACCGGCGAGAGCAGCCAGAAATAGATCAGTCCGACGAACAGCACAACCGCGACGACCGGATGCATGACCACGTCGAGCGTCGCGCGCACGACGCGCGTTTGCAGAACGGGACGCACGAAACGCTGGCGCCAGGAAAACGGAATGCCCGCGCGGATCGCCGCGCCGGGATACGACAGCGCGATGAAGAACGGCCCGAGATGATGCAGCACGAGATGCTGCGCGCGATGCATGAAAAATTCATGCTCGAAGAAATAATCGAGTCGCGTATGCAGCGCGACGTACAGCGCGATCAGCCCGAACCAGAACGACAGCTGTCGCGCGATCGACACCTTCGCCTTGCTCACGCCGCGGGCAAACAGCACGGCCGTCAAGACAACCGCGACGACGACCGTCGGCGAAAACTCCCAGGGTTCGAGCCAGACAAGCAGGTTCATCGCGCGGCGTTACTTCGTCTGTGAGGGCGACTTGACGGCGAACGGCGTGTTCAGCGTCTCGCCATCGGAGAACGTCAGTTTCAGATGCACCGTGTCGCCCGGCGCGATCTTGTGCTTCGGTTCCTCGAGCATCACGTGATAGCCGCCGGGCGCGATCTTCGCCTCGCCGTGCGCCGGTACGGTGAGCTTGTCCACCATCACCATTTTTTGCGTCGAGCCGTTCGAGACTGTCTCGTGCAGCATCGCGCTGCCGTAGTCGTCGCTCGAAACATCGACGAGATCGATGGGTTTGTCGCTTGCATTCACGAGCGTCACGTAACCGCCGGCAGGCAGGTTGTTCGGCAGCCAGCGAACCCATGCGTTTTGCGTCGTGATGGCTTGCACGCCGGCCGCGTGGGCGGTGGCAGCGAGAAGCGTGGTGGCCGCGAAGAGTGCAGCCAGTGTGGTCGAAATGGAGGTCTTGGTCGGCATGAGCGTCATGGTTGGCGTAGGTCAGGAACGAGCGTCAATGATACGGCGCAGATCGTGGGCGATAGCGTCGGGCGAATCGTGATCGGTGGCAAGCAGGCGCGCGTGGCCCGCTGCATCGAACACGTAGACGGCGGAACTGTGGGTGACTTCGTAATTGCCTTTCGGGTCGCGCTTTTCCATCTGGTACGCGACGCGATAGCGCTTTGCGAGCCCTTCGATTTCGGCGTCGCTGCCCGTCAGTCCGTACGCGTGCTTCGCATCGAACGCGCCGACGTAATCGTGCAGCGCCTGCGCCGAGTCGCGGGCGGGGTCGACGGTCACGAACAGGATGCGCACCTGCTGCGCATCCGGGCCGAGCCGGTCGATCACCTGCATCAACCGGCCCATCGTTTCCGGGCAGACATCCGGGCAGTGCGTATAACCAAAATAGAGGAGCGCCGCGCGGCCCTTGAAGGTGTCGCCGGTGACGGGCTTGCCGTCGTCCCCGGTCAGGGCGAACTGCAGGTCGGGAAGGTGGCCGGTCACGTTCGTCAACTGCCACGGCGTGCTGTCGTGCGAGCAGGCCGTGAGTGCGCCGGCGGCCAGCGTGGTGAACGCGGTGGCAAGCAGCGCAAGCAGGCCACGCGACACGATGCGCTTCGCGCGCGGCCGGTTTGCGGCCTCGTGCGACAGGTCACGCTGGCGCTGTGTCTGGCGGCTGGATGGGGCGGAAGGGAACAAATGGGATCTCGATAACTCGATCAGGCAATGCGGAAGAAAGGTGCGCTGTTGCAGTTTCCAGGACAACGGCCGCGTTCCGCGCAACGCGCGGTGCCTGCGACTTTATCGCAATTCGTCGGACAATGCGTCCGTGCGCCTGTTTGCACGGGGCGACCAGGGCAAAATGCCACATGTGGCTGAAAGCTGCATGAAACCGGATTGTTCTGTTTTTGAACGAAATCGGTTTGACGGACGGGCGCCGATGTCCGGCCAGCCAGCGCGTGAACCTTACCTTCTCGAAAAATTGGTGGATGCGCGGTAAGATGCGCACACTTTTCCGGCTGCAAGCGGCTGAAAGGCAAGACAACACGATGCGAGCACTCCCGGCTGTTCTGTCTCCGAGCGAGACGGCTTTTTTCTTCGACTTCGACGGCACGCTCGTCGAGCTGGCGCCGACGCCCGACGGCGTGCTGGTGCAACCCAGGGTCATCGAACTGCTGGGCGTGCTGCAGCGTCTCACGAACGGCGCGGTCGCGATCGTTTCGGGGCGCAGCATCGACAGCATCGATTCGTTTCTCGGCATGCCCGACATGCCGATCGCCGGGCTGCACGGCGCCGAGCGGCGTGACGCGAACGGCGACACCCAACGCACGGGTTTTAACGACGACCGGCTGCTGCGCATGGAGCAGGAACTCGCCGGGGTCGTCCGCACGAATCCGGGCATGCTGCTGGAGATCAAGGGCGCCGCGGTCGCGCTGCACTATCGCAATGCGCCCGAGCGTGAACCCGTCGCTCGCGAGGCCACCCGTCGCCTCGTCGCCGAATATCCGGATGCGTACGTGCTCCAGCCCGGCAAGATGGTCTATGAAATCAAGCCGAAGGACGTCGACAAGGGTCGCGCGTTGCGCGCCTTTCTCGACGAGCCTCCGTTCACCGGTCGCACGCCCGTATTCGCCGGCGACGACCTGACCGACGAGAAAGGCTTCGTCGTCGTCAACGAGCGCGGCGGCGTGTCGATCAAGGTCGGCGGCGGCGATTCGGTCGCCAGAACGCGGCTCGACTCGGTCGGCGCGCTGATCGACTGGCTCGCCGCGGTTGTCGCGGCAGGCGGCAAGGCGTGACGTTCATGCGGCACTTCCGTCGCAGTGACTGTTTTTTTCAGCGTGAGAATTGCGCTTCATGAGTCGACTGATCATCGTATCGAACCGGGTCGCGCCGATCTCGGAAGGGGGCCCCGCGGCGGGCGGGCTGGCAGTCGGCGTCTATGACGCGCTGAAGGAAACCGGCGGCATGTGGTTCGGCTGGAGCGGCGACGTGCTGCCGTCCGGTCAGCCGCGGATCAGCGTCGAGGAGCGCGGACCGGTGACGTTCGCGACCATCGGCCTCGTGCGGCGCGATTACGACCAGTATTACCGCGGGTTTTCGAATGCAACGCTCTGGCCGGCGTTCCACTATCGCGCGGATCTCGTACAGTACGACCGGCACGATTTCGAAGGCTATTGCCGCGTCAATACGTGGCTCGCGCAGCAACTCGTGCCGCTGCTGCGCCCTGACGACGTCATCTGGGTACACGACTATCATCTGATTCCGTTCGCGAAGGCGCTGCGTGCCGCGGGCGTGAAGAACCGCATCGGCTTTTTCCTGCACATTCCGTTTCCCGCTTCGCAGGTGCTGCTCGCGGTGCCGCCGCATCGCGAGCTCGTCGAGTCGCTGTGTTCGTTCGATCTGCTCGGCTTCCAGACGGAACCCGACCTGCGTTCGTTCTGCGATTACATCGTGCATGAGGCGAACGGCACGGCCGACGCACCGGCAAACGGCCGTCCGACGACGGTTCAGGCATTCGGCCGCACGCTTCACGCGGCGGCCTATCCGATTGGCGTGTATCCGGACGAAATCGCGGAACTGGCGAGAGCAGGCGAGAGCGGTAAACCGGTGCGCACGATGCGCGCGACGTTGCACGCGCGCAAGCTGATCATGAGCGTCGACCGGCTTGATTATTCCAAGGGACTGGTCGAGCGTTTCCGCGCGTTCGAGCGTCTGCTGGAACAGTCGCCGGCGCAGCGCAACAAGGTGTCGTTCGTGCAGATTGCGCCGCCGACGCGCGCCGACATGCACGCGTATCAGGACATCCGTGTGCAGCTGGAAGGCGAATCGGGCCGCATCAATGGTCGTTTCGCCGAACTGGACTGGACGCCGATCCGTTATATCCACCGGCAATACGAGCGGCAGGTGCTGGCGGCGCTCTTTCGCGCGTCGCACGTAGGCTACGTGACGCCGCTGCGCGACGGCATGAACCTCGTCGCGAAAGAGTATGTGTCGGCGCAGGACCCGGACGATCCAGGCGTGCTGGTGCTTTCGCGCTTCGCGGGCGCGGCGCAGGAGCTGAACGGCGCGCTGATCGTGAATCCGGTCGATATCGACGGCATGGCCGAAGCGCTGGCCACCGCGCTTGCGATGCCGCTTGCCGAGCGTCAGTCGCGCTACCGGGAGATGATGGCGCAACTGCGTGAGAACAACGTCTCCGTGTGGCGCGACAATTTCATGCGCGACCTGCAGGCAGCCGGCTCGGTGGAGCCCGTGCGAAAGCACGCAGGGGTTTCGCTCGCCGATTGACGCGCGCGACGTCGCGCGGTTTGCAGCAGACGCTGCGCATGGCGTCCAGTAAAAAAGCCGCTCCTTTCGAAGCGGCTTTTTGCTTTACATCACCCGTGGCAACGCTGCGGCCTTGCGCGTTGCTCAGGCCACGTGCTGTTCGTCGACCTTCTTGCCGCCGATGTGCAGCGTCGTTCCCTTGCCGTACTGCTTCGACAGCAGATCGCGATAGAGCCCCGGACGGTTGCGCAGTTCCTCCGGCGTGCCGTCGTCGACGACCTTGCCCGTACTCATCACGATGATGCGATCGAAGTTGTGCAGCGTCGACAGGCGGTGCGCGATCGCGATCACCGTGCGGCCCACCATCAGCCGGTCGAGCGCGATCTGGATGGCTTCTTCCGACGCGCTGTCGAGCGCGGATGTCGCTTCGTCGAGCAGCAGGATCGGCGCGTTCTTCAGGATCGCCCGGGCGATGGCGATGCGCTGGCGCTGACCGCCCGACAGCTTCACGCCGCGATCGCCGACGATCGTGTCATAGCCTTCCGGCATCGCATCGATGAAATCGGAGCAGCGCGCTTCGCGCGCGGCGGCCAGCACCTCGTCGCGGGTTGCCTCGGGGCGGCCATACGCGATGTTTTCATACACCGAGCGATGGAACAGCGAAATATCCTGCGGCACGAGCGCAATCGAGTGGCGCAGGCTGTCCTGCGTAATGCCGCCGATGTCCTGGCCGTCGATCTTGATCTGTCCGCCCTGGGTGTCGTAGAAACGCTGCAGCAGCGCGAGCACGGTCGATTTGCCCGCGCCCGACTTGCCGATCAACCCGACGCGCTGGCCGGCTTCGATATGCAGGTCGAAGTGATCGAGAATCGGCCGGCGCCGCGGATACGCGAACGTCACGCGTTCGAAGTCGACGCGCCCCCCTTGCGGCACGAGTTCCACGGCATCCTTGCGATCGGGCATGCCGTGCGGCTCGAGCAGCGTCTTCACGGCTTCGGCGAGACGCGCCACGTGTTGCGTGACGTCGACGAGCGCGACGGCAAGATCCCGCGTGCCGTGCAGGATCGTGAAACCGAGCGAGCTGACGAGCACGATGTCGCCCGACGTCGCGCGGCCCTGATCCCAGAGCCACAGCGCCCAGCCGAGCAGCCCCGCCGACAGCAGCGCCGTGATGACCGCGTGCAGCAGGCGCAGCTTCTCGAGATAGAGCAGGCTTTGCTGGCGCGCATCCATCTCGGCCTTGACCGTGGCGCCGAATCGCTTCTGTTCGCGCAGCGTCATGCCGAATGCGCGCACGAGGCCCATGTTGCTGATCACGTCGACGAGCTCGCCGTCGACCGACGCCGCCTTCGACGCGAAGTGATGGTGACGCGCCGAACCGCGCCCCGCGAGCTTGTAGAGTACGATCGAGAGGATCGCCGAGCAGAGCATCAGGCCGCCCGCCATCAGCGGATTGACGGCGATGATCATCACGATGGCGCCGAGCACGGCGATGCACGGCGGCAGCACGTTCCACGCGGTGGTGTTTTCCGCGGTATAGACCGCGTTCGAGGTTGCCGTGATCCGGCTCGCCAGCATGCCCGGCTGCTTTTCCGAGTAGTAAGTGGGCGAATGGCCGCTCAGATACTGGAACAGATCGCGCCTCAGGTCGCCCGTGACGGCGACGAACGTATGCGCGGCGACCCAGCCGCCGATCCGCCACAGCATGTTGTCGGCGGCGATCAGGCCGACCAGGATCGCGAACGCGCCCCACAGCGGGCCCGGGTGATGACGGCCTTCGCCAAGCACATCGATGAGATGCTTGATCGCGTATTGCGACGCGAGCGCGCATCCCACGGCCGCGAACACGCTGCACAGGACGATTGTATGTGAGACCGGATGGCGGCGGATAAAGCGGAAAAGGAACGCAAGCGGCCGGTTCGCATAGCTCGCGAGCTTTGCGTTGTGGGCATTACGCTGGGCGATGGTCAGATGTTCCAATGTGTTCGAGTGTCGGTAGTCGAGGAGGTGACGGCGTTGCGGCTGGCCATCCGTGCATGTCGCCATATCGCGACAAAAATGCGCACCTTCTCGCATTGTAAACATGCAGAGAACTTTCTGAGACTGCAAAAAATGGAAACGGCGCGCAATGACAGGCAACGAAGCGGTGCCGGTTGCTCAACTTCGCGCAATAAAAGTTCGCAAACTATGTGTTGCGAGACCCGCTCGAATAGCGGTGGTTCATCTCGGCACGGGAAAAATTTCGAGATATAATTACAAGTTGCATACAGTTGCGTCGCATTGGCAGATGGTTCAACCCGTTGATCACCCGGCGCCGGGAAAGACGCGTCACGAGATGGATCGGCCGGGCGTTCGAGCGCCTCTGTCACTGCAGGCCTTTCAATGTAAAACTGTCTTGTAAAACAAGGGTTTGCAAAGTGTTTCCTCTTTGTAACAACATAAAGACTTTGAAAGGTTGTGCGTCGCGGGTGCCTCCCGGCGCCGATAATGCCTGCTCGGTTTGGCCCACTAAAATCTGACAGTTTGTCAACGAGTGGGCAGTCCGTGCGTTTTAAACCGGATGCGCCGCCTGGTGACGATGACCAGTTCGGGCAATCCAGCCAGCGTTCAATCGCAGAATTTCCCGAATGAAACGGGCCAGCGCCTCTGGTGCGAGCCGCACGGGGTGGGCGGGCGAGTCGCTTTTAACAAACTTGTAGTCTTGATCTTTACCAGGAGTTCACCATCATGCGAATCGCTCAAATCGCTCCGTTACACGAAGCGGTTCCTCCCAAGCTGTATGGCGGCACGGAACGCGTGGTTTCGTACCTGACCGAAGCACTGGTCGAGCTGGGACATGACGTTACGCTTTTCGCGAGCGGCGATTCGCAGACTTCGGCGAAACTCGAAGCCTTCTGGCCGCAGGCACTGCGCCTCGACCCGACCATTCGCGACACGATGGCGCCGCACATGCTGCTGCTTGAAGAAGTGCGCCGCCGCGCGGACGAATTCGATGTGCTGCACTTCCACATCGATTACTACCCGTTCTCGCTGTTCTCGCGCCAGCCGACACCGCATCTGACCACGCTGCACGGGCGTCTCGACCTGCCGGAACTGCAACCGGTCTTCAACACGTTCAACGACGTGCCGGTTGTCTCGATCTCGGACAACCAGCGCTCGCCGCTGCAACAGGCCAACTGGCTGTCGACCGTCTATCACGGCCTGCCGGAAAACCTGCTGAAGCCGATTCCGGATGTGAAACCGGGCTACCTCGCGTTCCTCGGCCGTATTTCGCCGGAAAAGCGCCTCGACACGGCTATCCGTATCGCCGGACAGGCCGGCATGCCGATCAAGGTGGCCGCGAAGCTCGACAAGGCCGACCGCGCCTACTACGAAGAAGTCATCAAGCCGCTGATGTCGCTGCCGCACGTCGAATACATCGGCGAAATCAGCGAAGCCGAAAAGACCGAATTCCTCGGCAACGCGCACGCGCTGCTGTTCCCGATCGACTGGCCGGAGCCGTTTGGTCTCGTGATGATCGAGGCGATGGCATGCGGTACGCCGGTTATCGCGTTCAAGCGCGGTTCGGTGCCGGAAGTGATTGAAAACGGCGTGTCGGGCTTTGTCGTCGAAGACGAAATCAGCGCGGTTGCCGCTGTGAAGCGTCTGCACACGCTGCCGCGCGAAAACGTCCGTAAGGCGTTTGAATCGCGCTTCTCGTCGAAGGTGATGGCGCAGAACTACCTTGCCTCGTACGAAGAACTGCTGCGCCGCAAGCGCCGCACCGTGCTGCGCGAAGTCAACGCAGGCTGAAACGGCTGAACGCGGGCCGTATCCCTCCGGGAACGCGCCCGCCGGCACGCCGCTGTCAGCCTCGCTGCAGCCATGCAACGCCCCGCGTGCAAATTGCATGCGGGGCGTTGTTGCATGTGCGCTGCGTCCAGGGCGAACGGGCGTGGTTTCGGTGTTGCGGAGCGTGAGGCAGCGCAGCAATATCCCTATAATGGCCGTGCCGCAAAATTCCCCCGCGGTGCCGCCGATGACAGGAGGATGCCTTGGCGAGAACGAAAGAAACGCGTGCGAACGCGGCGCCGGGCGCCGGGACGGTTTTCGCGCTGCGCGCCATCGGTCTCGTGATTCTGGCCCGGTGGCTCTTTTCGATGTCCGACATGGGTTTCGGGCTCGCCACGCTGCGCGCGATGGCGTCCTCGCCGTGGGTCTGCATCAACCTCGTGTTTCTGTTCCTGATCATCTTCCTGCCGGGCGCCCACCCTCGCGCCGAGCGTCCGTTTCATCCGTTGCCGCAGTGGCTGCGTCAGGCGTTGCGCCTCTTCGCGCTGCTTGGGTTCGTGTTCGCAGTCTGGTCTGTCGGCGCGTTTGTGTGGGTAGCCGGCTGGCGGCGTGCCGTCAGCACGATCGCCGCGACTAACGGCTGGCTCGTGGCCGCGCCGGCGCTGTACGCCGCCGTCATGTGGATCTGCCGTCCGCGCGCGCTGTGGCGCACGAACACCGCCGCGCGGCGCTATGCAATCGGCCGCTATGCCGTGGCGCTCGATCTCGTGACACGTACCGCGATCGTCTGGGCCGAGAGCCGCAAGCTCGGCCAGTACGATTCGCGCGAACTGTCGGTGCGCTGGCCCGACATTGCCGCAACCGATACCGGCCCGCCGTCGACGGGCGTCGCTGAGCTTGCGACCGAACCGCCCGTCGCCGGCGTCACGCACGCCGCGCTGGCCGCTCCGGCGCCGCACGTGCGCCTTGCTGCGTGGCGGCGTCGTCCGAAGGTCGAACTGCTGTGGGATTCGCCCGCCGCAGCCGGACATAACCGGCAGACCGTATTCCGCGCGCCGCTTCTGACCGAAGGCGATCGTGTGGCCGCCCGTGCGCTCGATTCGATATTGCGGCAGGTCTGATTTCTCGGGAAACACGTCGATTGAACCGGGTGGGCCGCGTGTCCCATCCCGATGTGCCGCGCCGCACGGTCAGGGCGTCTCTTCGCGTCGTATCGTGGAGTCGCGCACGATCAGTCGCGGTTCGAGCGTGACGTGACCGATGTCGCGCTTGCCGGACAGTACGTCGATCAGTTTGAGCATCGCGGTTTCGCCCATCTTTTCGCTCTGCATATCGACGGTCGTTAGCGCCGGAACGGCGTATTCGCCGTACGGCACGTTATCGAAGCCTGTCACCGAGAGGTCTTGCGGCAGCTTGAAGCCGAGCGCCAGCGCTTCCTTCATGAAGCCGAGCGCGATCAGGTCGTTGTAGCAGATGAGCGCCTCGGGCCGTTCCGGCCCCAGCATGACCGATGAGCAGGCGGCCTTGCCGGCCAGCGTCGATGGCGCGTGCGCGTCATACACGTCGAGCTTCATGCCGGTTTCCGAAAGGCACGTGCGTGCGCCGCGGATGCGCTCTGCGTCCCAGCGGGAACTCGCGAACCCGAGATACGCGATGCGCCGGTGCCCCAGATTCAACAGGTGTCGCGCCAGCATGTAGCCGGCGAGATAGCTGTCGTGGCTCACGCTCGGAATCGGACATTGCGCGTTGCGGCCGAGCAGGACGACGGGCTTGTTCAGCTTCGTCATCCAGTCCATGGCGTCTTCCTGCATCCGCGAACTGATGATGACGCCGTCCACCCGTTGCGCGAGCGCCTCGATCAGCGGCCGCTCGCGCTCCTGGTTTTCCTCGGTATCCACCAGCAATAGCGTGTAGTCGTGACGCAGCGCGATGCGGTTCGCACCCTTCACGATATTGGTGAAGTACGGGTTGCGGATATCGAGGATCGCGAGGCCGATCGTGCGTGTCTCGCCCGTGATCATCGAGCGGGCGAGCGGGTTGGAGCGGTAGCCGAGCTGCTCGATCGCTTCTTTCAGGCGGGCTTCGACAGGCGCGGAAAAGCGTTGCGCACCGTTCATGTACTTCGACACAGTCGCCACCGAGACACCCGCTGCAGCGGCGACATCGCGAATCGTGGGTGTAGTTCTTTTCATTTAAGGTAAACGTTTTTCACAGAATGTGGTCCGAATTTCAGGCAAATTTCTTGACTCGATGGTGCCTGAAAAACTATAGTAGGAAAACGTTTTCGCTCGCCAGTTTTTTTGCTGGCTGACCACCGATCATACGCAATCAGAGGACACCCCAACATGAGCAATCAATCGGACGCAGCACGCAAACCATTCCATCGCATTCTCCTGACGGGTGCCGCCGGCAACCTCGGCGTCCAGATGCGCGGGCCGCTCGCGGACTGGGCCGACATCGTGCGCGTGACCGACATTGCGCCGATGGGCGAGGCGGCGTCGCACGAAGAGGTTGTCGTGCTGGATCTGGCTGACCGGGCGGCTGTCGATGCGCTGGTCGAAGGTGTCGATGCGATCGTGCATCTTGGTGGCATTTCGGTCGACGCTCCGTTCGACGATCTGATCGAAGCCAATATCCGCGGGCTCTACAACCTGTATGCGGCCGCGCACAAGCATGGCGTGAAGCGCATCGTCTTCGCCAGCTCGAACCATGCGATCGGTTTCCACCCGACCACGACGGTGCTCGACGCCGATTCGCCGACGCGCCCCGACAGCCTCTACGGCGTGACGAAATGCTTCGGTGAATCGCTGTCGCGCTATTACTACGACCGTTTCGGGCTGGAAACCGTGTGCGTGCGGATTGGTTCGTCGTTCGAGGAACCGCGCAATCCGCGCATGCTCGTCACGTATCTGAGCTATCGCGATTTCATCGAACTGGTGCGCTGCTCGCTGTTCACGAATCGTGTCGGGCACGCGATCGTCTACGGCGCTTCGAACAACCCGGTGAAATGGTGGGACAACACGAAGGCGGCGTTCCTCGGTTTCAACCCGCAGGACAGTTCGACGCAGTTCGAGTCCCGTTTCCCGCTGACTGCACCGACCGACAATCGCGACGACGCCGCGCAGCTGTATCAGGGCGGTGCATTCGTGCTCGGCGAGCCGATGGAGCGCAAGTAATGGCCGTGGGCGTACCGGTCGAAAGAATCGACGTGGCAGGGCAGGCGTCGGTTGGCGAAAGCCCTGTGTGGCGTGCGGCGGAAGAGGCGTTCTACTGGGTCGACATCCCCGCGCGGAAGATCGTGCGGTTGCACGTGGCCACCGGCGTGCGCTCGGAATGGGTGTTGCCCGAGAAGGTCGCGTGCATCGCATTCGATCAGACGGGCCGCGTGCTCGCAGGCATGGAAACCGGCTTGTTCTCGGTGACGTTGCCCGAGGCCGGCGGTTCGGCCGGTGCGAGTGTGATTGTGCCGCCGTCGCGGGTCAGGAAACTGGCTGCGCCGGTGTTTCCCGGTCAGGACATGCGCTTTAACGATGGACGCTGCGATCGTCAGGGGCGCTTCTGGGCCGGGACGATGGTCCAGGATATGTCGCTCGCGAGCCCGCTCGGCGCGTTATTCCGCTTCGACGTGCAGGGTGTTTTGTCAGCGCCGGTGATCGACGGACTGATCACGCAGAACGGTCTTGCGTGGTCGCCGGACGGCGCGACGATGTACCTGTCGGATTCGCATCCGTTGAAGCGTCTCATCTGGGCGTTCGATTTCGACGTCGAAAGCGGTACGCCGCGAAACCGGCGCGTCTTCGCTGATCTTCACGATCACGCGGGCCGTCCGGACGGCGCGGCGGTGGACGCGGACGGCTGTTACTGGACGTGTGCCAACGATGCAGGTTTGCTGCTGCGTTTCACGCCGCAAGGCGCGCTCGACCGGCAGATCGAAGTGCCGGCCGTGAAGCCTTCGATGTGCGCGTTCGGCGGGCGCGATCTCGATACACTGTTCGTGACGTC
Organism: Paraburkholderia gardini; assembly: GCF_907164575.1. GTDB lineage: Bacteria > Pseudomonadota > Gammaproteobacteria > Burkholderiales > Burkholderiaceae > Paraburkholderia > Paraburkholderia gardini. The sequence continues at coordinate 105,723 of NZ_CAJQYY010000004.1, read as the reverse complement.
GATCCGTCCGGGTGCTGGCGCAACCGATGATGACGGTGCGGTGTTCGCGATCCGGGCAGGCGTGAGTGGGCTGCCCGAGCCGGAGTATGCCGGGGCGTTGTGAGTGACGGGCGGCGTGTGTAGCCGCCCTGACTGCGCGGGTCGGATGCCCGGGTCGAGCTCGTCGGACGAGGTTAACGAAAAAAGCCCAGGTCGTGAGACCTGGGCTTTTCGCGCACATTCTGGTGGGTAGTACTGGGATCGAACCAGTGACCCCTGCCGTGTGAAGGCAGTGCTCTACCGCTGAGCTAACCACCCGAAGAGAGCCGAATTATGTCAGACGCCTGAGAAGCCGTAAAGTATTTTTTAAGCAGACTGCGTATCGACGGCTGTACCGGCCTCTGATACCGGCGCGAGACGCCAGACGCTCGTGCCCTTGACCGCCTTGTCGAGACCATCCAGCACGGCCTGATGTTCCGCGAGTTCATCGCTGCTCGCCGTCAGCACGACCAGGTCGAGTGCGTCGAGCTTCACGCGCGGCGCATGCGCATCGCCGCCGCCGGACACTTCGCCCATCATGTCGATCACGAGGCTTTCCTGGCCGCGCGTCATCGCGAGAAAAACTTCCGCGAGCAGTTCCGAATCGAGCAATGCGCCGTGAAGCGTACGGTGCGCGTTGCTAATGCCGAAACGGTCGCACAGCGCGTCGAGCGAATTGCGCTTGCCCGGGAAAATCGACTTCGCGCGCACCAGCGTGTCGATCACCTCGCCGCAGTGCTGGCTGAACGGCGGCAGCCCGAGCAGAGTGAATTCCGCATCGAGAAAGCCGATGTCGAACGGCGCGTTGTGAATGATCAGTTCTGCGTCCTGCACGAAATCGCGCAACGCATCGGCGATTTCAGCGAACTTTGGTTTGTCGCTGAGGAATTCGGTTGTCAGGCCGTGAACGGCGAGCGCGCCCGGATCGCTGTCGCGTTCCGGGTTGACGTAGAAGTGCAGGTTGTTGCCCGTCAGCCGGCGGTTGACCAGCTCGACACAGCCGATTTCGATGATGCGATCGCCCGTGCGCGCATTGAGGCCTGTGGTTTCGGTGTCGAGAACAATTTGACGCATATCGGATCAGCCCGCGTTGAAATTAGCGATAAAAAGAGGGACCGGAATTCAGGTCCCGGCGAGCGACGCGACGCCGCGATTCGCAAGCGCATCGGCGCGCTCGTTTTCCGGGTGTCCGGCATGGCCTTTCACCCAGCGCCATTCGATCTCATGCTGCTGGACGAGCGCGTCGAGCCGTTTCCAGAGGTCGGCGTTTTTCACCGGCGTTTTCGCCGCCGTCATCCAGCCTTTCTTTTTCCAGCCATGAATCCATTCGCTGATGCCTTTCTGCACATATTGCGAATCGGTATGCACGACGGCCTTGCATGGACGCTTCAACGCTTCGAGCGCTGCGATCACGCCCATCAGTTCCATGCGGTTGTTGGTGGTGAGCGCTTCGCCGCCGAACAGCTCTTTTTCCTGTGCGCCGAAGCGCATGAGCGCGCCCCAGCCGCCAGGGCCAGGATTGCCCTTGCAGGCGCCGTCGGTGAAAATTTCGATGATTTCTTGAGTCATTTGCGGTGGTTACGGGTATTCGGAGTGGCGGCGGGCGCAAGCCCGGCGGCAAGAACAGGCTTTTTCACCTTCAATGGACCGACGAGCCGCATGCCGCGCACGCGCTTGATCGCGGTCACCATGTAGGACGCGCCGAAGATCGGCCACCAGCGGTCGCCGGCGGCTTCCATGAAGGCATAGCGAGCGAGCCACTGATCGCTCGCGAGCGGCGGACGATAACAGCCGAAGCGCCCGCGTTCAAGGTCGAAGCCTAACAGCTTGATCCAGTCCTTCAGGCGCGTGAACGCGATCAGGTCATGCTGGGCGGGCACGAACGGCCGCCCCGTAACCTTGCCGAGCGATTGCCGCGCGCCCCACAGCGATAGCGAATTGAAGCCCAGAATGATCAGCTGGCCTTCCGGCATCAGCACGCGTTCGGCTTCGCGCAGCAGGCGGTGCGGGTCGCTCGTGAATTCGAGCGTATGCGGCATCACGATCAGATCGACGCTCTGCGCTTCGAACGGCAGGTCGAGCAGATCGCACCAGACGGTGCTGCGGCCGGCGGGCGCGTGGCGCTCGGCGAGGCTGCGGACGGGGCCGGGCATCGGGCCGCGCGGGAACGAGTAGGGCGCGCTGCTGCCGCTGGCGGCGTCGAGCACCAGGCCGCGACAGGGCATGCGGTTCTCACGCAGTGCGTCGAGTTGCGGCAGCCCGAGCTGAAGCGCGTGATAGCCGAACACGTTCGACACCACCCGGTCGAGCTGCGCCTGTTCCCACTCGAGCACGTAACGACCAGGCGGCGAATCGGTCCAGGCGGGCCAGTCTATAATCGATCGGTCAGACATGTCAGAGAATGCGTCGCCCATGAATTCGCTTGAACTTGAATACGTCCCGGTCCCGGCGTTTGAAGACAATTACATCTGGCTCGTATCGGACGGCCGCCACGCAGTGGCCGTCGATCCGGGCGAGGCCGAACCCGTCCGTGCGTATCTGGCAAAACGGGGCTGGCAACTGAGCGCTATTTTACTCACGCACCATCACCGCGACCACGTCGGCGGTGTGGCCGATCTGCTGAATGGCCAGGCGGTGCCCGTCTACGGTCCGGCCGGCGAAGCGATCGAGCATCTCACATATCGTCTGAAACACGGCGATCGCGTGATGCTCGCCGAACCCGCGCTCGAATTCACCGTGCTCGACGTCCCCGGCCATACGAGCGGCCATATTGCCTATTTTCAGGCGGCCGACCCGCGCGGCACGCCGCACGTTTTCTGCGGCGACACGCTGTTTGCGTGCGGCTGCGGCCGGCTCTTCGAAGGCACGCCGGCGCAGATGCTCGACTCGCTCGATTCGCTGGCCGCGCTGCCCGGTTCGACCGAAGTCCACTGCGCGCACGAATATACGCTCTCCAACATCCGCTTCGCGCTCGCCTGCGATCCGGACAACCGCGCCCTGCAGAACTGGCGCGACGAGGCGATCGCGCTGCGTGCCCGCAAGATGCCCACGCTGCCCACCACGATCGCCCACGAAAGGGCGGTGAACCCGTTCCTGCGGACCGACGATCAGGCCGTCCAGACGACCCTCGCCGAACAGTTGCATGAATCGGTGCCCGACCGGCTTGCCGCGTTCACGTTGATGCGCGAGTGGAAAAACCGCTTCCGGTAACCTGTCGTCAGGCAGGGTTTTGCTCAAGCCAAAAATAGAAAAAATTCGCCAAGTCTAGGATTTGCCAAGGTTTTCTTATATTTCTGATTGACGAAAACTATATCGTTTCGTACTATCGGCTGCAAATTCCAGTCCTATGGAAGCCGAGATCTACATGCGATTTATCCTAAGTGTGCTGTTGGTTCTGACGCTCGCCGCATGCGCGAGCTCGGGGCCGCCAGCGAATAGCCCAACCACCGCAGCAACGAACCCCGCCACGCAACAGGCAGTAGCCGACGCCCTCCGCAAGACCGCCTCCGCCAGGGAAACCATCAACGTCGATCAAGGTTCCGTCAACCAGTTGACGAGTCCCGACGCCGATCTGTGGAGCCGTATTCGTCGTGGCTATCAGATGCCGGACCTGAAGACCGACCTCGTCGACATGCAGGTCAACTGGTACGCACAGCGTCCCGATTACGTCGAGCGTATGACGGTCCGGTCGCAAAAATACCTGTATCACATCGTCGAGGAGCTCGAGGCGCGTCACATGCCGACCGAGCTTGCGCTGCTGCCGTTCATCGAATCCGCGTACAGTCCGCAGGCGCTGTCGGTCGCGAAGGCCGCGGGTATGTGGCAGTTCATGCCCGGCACGGGCCGCACCTACAACCTGAAGCAGAACATGTGGCAGGACGAACGCCGCGACGTGCTCGCGTCGACGAGCGCCGCGCTCGACTATCTGTCGCGCCTGCATGACATGTTCGGCGACTGGTATCTCGCGCTCGCCGCGTACAACTGGGGCGAGGGCAACGTGCAGCGCGCGATCGCGCGCAACGAGGCCGCCGGCCTGCCGACCGACTATCTCAGCCTGCGCATGCCGAATGAGACGCGTAACTACGTGCCGAAGCTGCAGGCCGTGAAGAACATCATCGCGAATCCGCAGATGTACGGCCTGACGCTGCCGAGCATTCCGAACCATCCGTACTTCGTGACCGTCACGACGGCGCACGATATCGACGTCGACACGGCGGCGAAGCTCGCGAACATGTCGACCGACGAATTCCGCTCGCTCAATCCGTCGTTCAGAAAGCCGGTGATTCTCGGCGCCACGCAACCGCAGATCCTGCTGCCGTTCGACAACGCAAGCGCCTTCGAGGCGAACCTGAAGTCGTATAGCGGCTCGCTGTCGTCGTGGACCACCTACACGGTCACCGAGCGCGCGCGTCCGGCCGCGATTGCGCAGAAGATCGGCGTCGACGCGGACACGCTGATGGAAGTCAACAAGATCCCGGCGGGCATGCGGCTGAAGCCGGGCTCGACGATCGTCGTGCCGCGCGGCGACGACGACGACGAGGACATCAGCGCCGACGTCGCCGAAAGCGCTGTGCTCGCGATGGAACCTGACGTTCCCGATACGCGCAAGATGCTGATCCGCGTGCGTCGCACGCAGTCGATGGCATCGCTCGCCGATCGCTACGGCGTTTCTGTGGGACAACTGAGGGCATGGAATCGTACGCACCGCAATCAGGTTTCGCGGGGCCAGGTGATCGTGCTGCACGTGCCAGTCGGCAAGGCGTTGCCGGCTGAGCCGGGCCCTGTGCTGCGCGCCAGTGCATCGTCGGGCGAGGGCGGCAGTGTCGAGAAGATCGGTACCCGGGTCGCAGACACGAAGCCCGATTCGCGCTACGATAAGAAGAAGGGTCGTAGCCAGGGCAAGGTCGTCAAGGCTTCGGTACCGGTGAGCAAGGCCAGCGCATCGACAGGAGCCAGCAAGCATAAAACGTCGAAGGTAGCGGTTTCATCGGGTACACCCAGCAAGGCGTCGAAGGCTGCGGGTAGCCGCCCGAAGACCACAGCCAACGCGCAGAAGGTCAAGTAGATAATAGCGGCATCTGCGGAGGTGACCACATGCGTTGCGGGGGCAGCGCATGAATTGCGCTCCGATCATCTCTCGCTTTTAAAACGCCGTCGCCTGTCGCGACGGCGTTTTCATTTCCGCTGACCTTTCAGCGCGCGTTGCCGGTTTACCGTATCGTTCTGGTTCCCCGCTCTCACTGTCTGGTTCCTGTCCTGCGCGCCATGTCTTCGACCCAGTTTCGCGTGTTCCTGCTGTTCTCGCTCGGCTACTTCATTTCCTACGTGTTTCGCGGGGTCAATCTGGGTTTTGCGCCGCTGATCACGCACGAACTTGGGCTCTCCGCCACCGATCTCGGATTGCTGACGAGCCTCTATTTTCTCGGCTTCGCGGGCGCGCAGATTCCCGCCGGCGTGCTCCTCGATCATTTCGGCCCGCGACGCGTGACTGCCGGCCTGCTGCTGTTCGCGGCGGCGGGCGTCTGGGTCTTCGGCGCGGCGCACAGCGTGGGCATGATGATGCTGGGGCGGCTGCTGATCGGCGTCGGGGTTTCGGCGTGCCTCGGCGCGGCGTTCAAGGCGCTCGCGCAGTATTTCGTGGTGACGCGTTTACCGCTCGTCAACGGGCTGGTGATGGCGGTCGGCGGGCTGGGCGGCGTCGCCGTCGGTTCGCCGCTCACGTGGGTGCTGGGTTTCGCGGGCTGGCGCCTTGTGTGTGTCGCGCTCGGACTGCTGACGGTTGCCGTTTCGGCCGCGCTGTGGACGATGGCGCCCGACGCGCGCGATACACACCATCAGGCCGGTCTCGTCAGTCAGTTCAAAGGTACGTGGCACATCCTGAAGAGCGCCGCGTTCTGGAAAATCGCATCGTTTTCGGTGATGACGCAAGGCGTCTTTTACGCGATGCAGTCGCTATGGGTGGGCGCGTGGCTGCGCGATGTCGCGGGTCTGCAGCCAGGGCCGGCGGCGGCGCTGGTGTCGCTGCTCGGCGTCGCGATGATGGCGGGCAGCGTGGGCTTCGGCGCGGCGGCGCGTTCGCTGGAAAAGCGCGGCGTATCGCTTTACGCGTTTTGCGGCGTGGGCATGGCGCTCTTTGTCGTCACGCAGATCCTGATCATGATGCGCGTGCCGTTGCCGGCCGGCCTCCTGTGGGGCGCATACGGCGTGTTCGGCGGGACGGGCATCCTCAGCTACGCCGTGCTCGCGCGGCATTTTCCGCCGCACATGGCAGGCCGTTGCAACACCACGCTCACGCTGATTCTCTTTCTGCTGATTTTCGGCTTCCAGATTGGTGTCGGCGCGGTGCTGTCGCGCTGGCCGGCAACGGACGGTCGCTATCCGCCGGCAGCGCATCTCACCGCGTGGGGCATCCTCGTCGCGCTGGAGATCGCGAGCGCGATCTGGTACGTGTTACCCGGGCGCGTGCTGGCGAAACCCGCCCATCTGCACGCTGAACACCAGTCGTAGCCCGGGCCGCGCCGGACGTCGCGATCTGCTTCGCGCGAACGCCCGGTGAAAGGCCGCAAAGCCTTGTCCCATAAGACTCGCACCGCGACCTGCGGCGCGCGAGCTGGGGTTCCAGGCTATCCTGGATTTGAAGGAAGGGGTACTTTCGCGCTATAATTGCAAGGTTTGAGCTTATCAACCCGCACCCTAGCGCCTACCTCTCCCATACCGTTCATCCGCCGCGCGCCGCGAGCGTCCCGCCTCCAGCCGATCCGTCCACACAATGGACCCATCGCGCCCGACGCGACGTGACGTCAGCCGCGATACGCGAGCGGGCCTGCGCGCGCATCCTGTCGATGCGCCTCGCCGCGGCCCGCACGGTCGGATAGACAGGTCGGCAACAGGGTGTTCCCCAAGGAGTCTCCCGTGTTGCCGTCTTTTTCTCCTGCTTTGCTCGCACTCGCCGACGGCACGGTCTTTCGTGGCTACTCGATCGGCGCCGCCGGTCATACGACAGGCGAAGTTGTCTTCAATACGGCTATCACGGGCTATCAGGAAATCCTGACTGACCCGAGCTACGCCCGCCAGATCGTCACCCTGACGTATCCGCACATCGGCAACGTCGGCGTCAACGCCGAAGACGTCGAAGCCGCGAAAGTCCATGCCGCCGGCCTGATCATCCGCGATCTGCCGGTTCTCGCGTCGAATTTCCGCATGGAGCGCACGCTCCCACAATATCTGCAGGACGAAGGCGTGGTCGCCATCGCGGGTATCGATACCCGCAAGCTGACGCGCGTGCTGCGCGACAAGGGCGCGCAGAACGGCGCGATCCTCGCGGGTTCCGATGATGAAGCTAAGGCCATCGAACTCGCGCGCTCGTTCCCGGGCCTCGCTGGCATGGACCTCGCGAAGGTCGTGTCGACGAAAGAGCCGTTCGAATGGACGCAGCGCGAATGGCGCCTCGGCACGGGCTACGGCACGCAGGATGCGCCGAAGTACCGCGTCGTCGCGTTCGATTACGGCGTGAAGTACAACATTCTGCGCATGCTGGCCGAACGCGGCTGCCATGTCACCGTGCTGCCGGCGCAGGCGAGCGCGGAGCAGGCGCTGGCGCTCAATCCGGACGGCATATTCCTGTCGAACGGTCCGGGCGACCCGGAACCGTGCGACTACGCGATTCGCGCCACGCAGGAGTTCATCGAGCGCGGCATTCCCACGTTCGGTATCTGCCTGGGTCACCAGATCATGGGTCTCGCCCTCGGCGCCAGGACGATCAAGATGAAGACCGGCCATCATGGCGCGAATCATCCGGTGAAGGATCTCGACGACGGCCGCGTGATCATCACGTCGCAGAATCACGGTTTCGCGGTCGATGCGGCCACGCTGCCGGCCAACGCAAAGGTCACGCACGTGTCGCTCTTCGACGGCACGCTGCAAGGTTTCGCCCTCACCGACAAGCCCGCGTTCTGCTTCCAGGGTCACCCGGAAGCATCCCCCGGCCCGCACGATATCGCCTATCTGTTCGACCGCTTCACCGCGTTGATGGACAGGCGTAAAGCAGACAGCACGGCAGCGGCCGCAGTCGCGTAAGCGAAGCACGCGGAAGGCGAAAGAGTAAAGAGCGCGCGCGAGGCGAAACGCGGCGGGCGGACAGCGCCAGGCAGAAAGGCTGGCGCGAGGTAACCCAAGGCAGATGCCAGCACGCAGCGCGCCACGGCAAGAACACAGGAATACATTAGCGAGAGCGTTATGCCCAAGCGGACAGACATCAAGAGCATCCTCATCATCGGCGCGGGTCCGATCATCATCGGCCAGGCGTGCGAGTTCGATTACTCGGGCGCGCAGGCGTGCAAGGCGCTGCGTGAGGAAGGCTACAAGGTCATTCTCGTCAACAGCAATCCCGCGACGATCATGACCGACCCGAACACGGCCGACGTCACCTACATCGAGCCGATCACATGGGAAGTGGTGGAGCGCATCATCGAGAAGGAGCGCCCGGACGCGATCCTGCCGACGATGGGCGGCCAGACCGCGCTCAACTGCGCGCTCGATCTGCATCACCATGGCGTGCTGGCGAAGTACAACGTCGAGCTGATCGGCGCATCGCCGGAAGCGATCGACAAGGCCGAAGACCGTCAGAAGTTCAAGGACGCGATGACGAAGATCGGCCTCGGTTCGGCCAAGTCAGGCGTCGCGCATTCGATGGAAGAAGCGCTCACCGTGCAGGCGCTGATCGCGTCGGAAACGGGTAGCGGCGGCTATCCGGTCGTGATCCGTCCGTCGTTCACGCTGGGCGGCTCGGGCGGCGGCATTGCATACAACCGTGACGAATTCGAAGAGATCTGCAAGCGCGGTCTCGATCTGTCGCCCACGCGCGAACTGCTGATCGAAGAATCGCTGCTCGGCTGGAAAGAGTACGAGATGGAAGTGGTCCGCGACACGAAGGACAACTGCATCATCGTGTGCTCGATCGAAAATCTGGACCCGATGGGCATCCACACCGGCGACTCGATCACAGTCGCGCCGGCGCAGACGCTCACCGACAAGGAATACCAGATCCTGCGTAACGCATCGCTCGCGGTGCTGCGCGAGATCGGCGTCGACACGGGCGGCTCGAACGTGCAGTTCTCGATCAATCCGAAAGATGGCCGGATGATCGTGATCGAAATGAATCCGCGTGTGTCGCGCTCGTCGGCGCTGGCTTCGAAGGCCACGGGCTTCCCGATCGCGAAGGTCGCGGCGAAGCTCGCATGCGGCTACACGCTCGATGAACTGAAGAACGAAATCACCGGCGGCCAGACGCCGGCGTCGTTCGAACCGACGATCGACTACGTCGTCACGAAGATCCCGCGTTTCGCGTTCGAGAAATTCCGCGAAGCCGATCCGCGTCTGACGACGCAGATGAAGTCGGTCGGCGAAGTGATGGCGATCGGCCGCACGTTCCAGGAATCGTTCCAGAAGGCGCTGCGCGGTCTCGAAGTGGGCGTCGACGGTCTCGACGAAAAAACCACGAGCCGCGACGAAATCATCCGCGAGATCGGCGAAGCCGGTCCGGACCGCATCTGGTACGTCGGCGACGCGTTCCGCGTCGGCATGACGCAGCAGGAAATTTTCGAAGAAACGTCGATCGACCCGTGGTTCCTCGCGCAGATCGAACAGATCATCCTGAAGGAAAATGCGCTGGCGGGTCGCACGCTCGCGAGCCTTTCGAAGGAAGAACTGAAGTATCTGAAGCAGAGCGGCTTCTCGGATCGCCGCCTCGCGAAGCTGCTGGGCGCGACGCAAACGGAAGTGCGCAAGCGTCGCATCGAACTGAACGTGCGTCCGGTGTACAAGCGTGTCGACACGTGCGCGGCCGAGTTCGCGACGAAAACCGCGTACATGTACTCGACGTACGAGGAAGAGTGCGAAGCCAATCCGACGAACAATAAAAAGATCATGGTGCTGGGCGGCGGTCCGAACCGGATCGGCCAGGGCATCGAGTTCGACTACTGCTGCGTGCACGCCGCGCTCGCGATGCGCGAAGACGGCTACGAAACGATCATGGTCAACTGCAACCCCGAAACCGTTTCGACCGACTACGACACGTCCGATCGTCTCTACTTCGAATCGCTGACGCTCGAAGACGTGCTCGAGATCGTCGACAAGGAAAAGCCGGTCGGCGTGATCGTGCAATACGGCGGCCAGACGCCGCTGAAGCTCGCGCTCGACCTCGAAGCGAACGGCGTGCCGATCGTCGGCACGTCGCCGGACATGATCGACGCAGCCGAAGACCGCGAGCGCTTCCAGAAGCTGCTGCAGGACCTGAACCTGCGTCAGCCGCCGAACCGCACCGCGCGCGCCGAAGACGAAGCGCTCAAGCTCGCGAACGAAATCGGCTATCCGCTCGTCGTGCGCCCGTCGTATGTGCTGGGCGGCCGCGCGATGGAAATCGTCCACGAGCCGCGTGACCTCGAGCGCTATATGCGCGAGGCCGTGAAGGTGTCGCACGATTCGCCGGTACTGCTCGACCGCTTCCTGAACGACGCGATCGAATGCGACGTGGATTGCATCTCCGATGGCGAAGCCGTGTTCATCGGCGGCGTGATGGAGCACATCGAGCAGGCAGGCGTCCACTCGGGCGATTCGGCCTGCTCGCTGCCGCCGTATTCGCTGTCGAAGGAAACGATCGCCGAACTGAAGCGCCAGACCGGCGCGATGGCAAGGGCGCTGAACGTGATCGGCCTGATGAACGTGCAGTTCGCGATCCAGCAGGTGCCGCGAGCGGACGGTTCGAAAGAGGACGTGATCTACGTGCTCGAAGTGAATCCGCGTGCGTCGCGCACGGTGCCGTATGTCTCGAAGGCGACGAGCCTGCCGCTCGCGAAAATCGCCGCGCGCGCGATGGTCGGCCAGACGCTGGCGGAGCAGGGCGTCACGAAGGAAGTCAATCCGCCGTACTTCAGCGTGAAGGAAGCGGTGTTCCCGTTCGTGAAATTCCCGACCGTCGATCCGGTCCTCGGACCCGAAATGCGTTCGACCGGCGAAGTGATGGGTGTGGGCCAGACGTTCGGCGAGGCGCTCTTCAAGTCGCAGCTGGCGGCGGGTTCGCGTCTGCCGGAAAGCGGCACGGTGCTGCTGACCGTAATGGACGCCGACAAGCCGAAGGCCGTCGAAGTCGCGCGCATGCTGCACGAACTCGGCTATCCGATCGTCGCGACCAGGGGCACCGCGGCTGCAATCGAGGCGGCGGGTGTGCCGGTCAAGGTCGTCAACAAGGTGAAGGACGGCCGTCCGCACATTGTCGACATGATCAAGAACGGCGAGATCGCGCTCGTCTTCACGACGGTCGACGAAACCCGCGCCGCAATCGCCGATTCACGCTCGATCCGGATGAGCGCGCAGGCCAACAAGGTCACGTACTACACGACGATGTCGGGTGCCCGTGCCGCCGTGGAAGGTCTGCGTTATCTCCGGGACCTGGAAGTCTATGATTTACAAGGACTCCATGCTCGCCTAAACTAAGGCTTCGATTCCGAGTCAAAGACGTACGTGCCGCGGTTAAGCGGCGTCCCACAAGGCACTGGCCCCAGTTCCGGCCAGGTTCCTCCGGGATGCACTTAACCGCGGCGATTTTTTTACGGCTGTTTTTTGTTACATGAGTTGTTTATGAGCACTATTCCATTGACGAAGCGCGGCGCAGAAATGTTGCGCGACGAACTGCAGCGCCTGAAATCGGTTGAACGTCCGGCGGTCATTAATTCGATTGCGGAAGCGCGTGCCCAGGGCGATCTGTCGGAAAACGCCGAGTACGACGCCGCAAAAGAAAAGCAGGGCTTTATCGAAGGCCGCATCGCGGAGATCGAGTCGAAACTCGCCGGTGCACAGGTGATCGATCCGGCAGCCGTCGAAGCGGATGGCCGCGTGGTATTTGGCGCGACCGTCGAACTCGAGGACCTGGATTCAGGCGCCACGGTCACTTACCAGATCGTCGGTGACGACGAAGCCGATATCGACCACGACCTCATCTCGATCAGTTCGCCGATCGCGCGCGCCCTGATCGGCAAGTCGGAGGGCGATGTCGCATCGGTGCAGGCCCCGAGCGGTGTGCGCGAGTACGAAATCGTCGTGATCCGCTACGTTTGACGAAAGGCGCACTGTGTCCCTGACGCCTCATCGTGTGTTCCGGCTGCTGACCGTTGTGTGGGTCGGCAGTCTGTTCACGATCGGTTACGCCGTCGCGCCTGTGTTGTTTACATCGCTTTCGCGGATGTCGGCGGGATCGGTCGCGGCGCAGCTGTTTCGCATCGAGGCGGTGTTGGGTGCGGTGTGCGGTGTGTTGCTGCTGGTGCTTGGCAATGTGCTCGTGCGCCGCGGCGACAACGCGTATCGGCGGCTTCGCTGGTTGACGGCCGCGATGCTGCTTTGCGTGCTGGTGGGTTATTTCGCGCTGCAGCCGTTCATGGACGCATGGCGTATGGCTGCGTTGAACGCCGGCACGGATGTCGGGCATTCCGCCTATGCCGCGCGTTTTGGCATGTTGCACGGCGTGTCGACCCTGTTTTATCTGATCGAGAGCGTGCTTGGTCTTGCGCTTGTGTGGATGCTGCCGGTCGGCGTGTGCGCGCCGGCAGCGCCGGCTGTGCGCCGTGATGCAGATGCGGGCAAGGTTACGGGCTGAGAGTCGGGTTGAAATTCACACCCGTTCCGGTTGCCGTTCATTCTGGCATTCGCGCGCGGCGTGCCGCGCGCGAATCCGCCTGACTACTTCGACGTCTGGTGTTGACGCTTTGCGCTGGTCTGGCGCTTCTTGGCGCGCTTGATATTGCCGCCCTGCGTGACGCGTTCGTTCCCGCGCACCAGAACTGCCTTCGTTTTCGGCTTGCGCATCGGGATTTCGGAAGGTTTCACGACCTTCACGACGCGCGGCGCGCGGCCCTTGCCCGGTTTGGCTTCTTCGGCGGCGGCTTCACGGGCACTCGGCAGCGCACCACGTTTCGCCTTCACGGCAGGTTGGGCCGATTCCGGCTTCCAGATCACCAGCAGCTTGCCGATGTGCTGGATTGGCGCGGCGTTCAGCCGGTCGCAGATCTGTTCGTAGACCGCGAGCCGTTCTTCGCGTTCGTCGCCGAATACCCGGATCTTGATCAGCTGGTGCGCCTTCAGGTGAACCTTGATCTCGGTCAGGACGGCATCGGTCAGCCCTTCGGCGCCGACGAGCACGACCGGTTTGAGCGCGTGAGCCTGGGAGCGCAGTTCGGCGCGTTGGTCGGAGGAGACTTTGAGGGCGGGCATGTGAAGTGGGAGACTCGACTAAAATGACGGCGCCCGCAGCAGCCCCGATTACTTCGGCTTTCGCGCAGGACTATCCGTCGTCAGGACAACATGGAAGCGCGGAACACTGCTCAACGAGCGGCGGCCACGCGAATTAAACGCGTATTATCCGCTAAAAGCGCGACATCACGCAGCAAGAGATCATCGGTTAATGGCAAAAAACAAGTTCAACACGGCGTGGCTGCACGATCATATCAACGACCCGTACGTGAAAATGGCGCAGCGGGAGGGTTATCGCGCCCGCGCAGCCTACAAGCTCAAGGAAATCGACGAGCAGGACAAGCTGATCCGTCCGGGCCAGGTCATCATCGATCTCGGCTCGGCGCCGGGCAGCTGGAGCCAGTACGCGCGCAACAAGCTCGCGAAGGGCTCGAAGCGCGACGACGAGCGCCAGGGCGGCATCGACGGCACGATCATCGCGCTCGATCTGCTGCCGATGGAGCCCGTGGCCGATGTCCACTTCATTCAGGGCGACTTTCGCGAGGACAGCGTGCTCGCGCAACTCGAGGAAATGGTAGGCGCGCGCCAGGTCGACCTTGTAATTTCGGATATGGCGCCCAACCTGTCAGGGGTGGCGCTGGCGGACGCCGCGCGGATCGAGCATGTGTGCGACCTCGCGCTGGAATTTTCCCAGAACCATCTGAAGCCGGATGGAGCCCTTTTAGTCAAGTGCTTTCACGGCAGCGGTTATAGCCAGATCGTTGAAAAGTTCAAGCAGCAGTTTAAAACCGTGGCTGCCCGCAAACCGAAGGCATCCCGCGATAAATCGTCCGAAACGTTTATTTTGGGCAAGCATCTGAAGCGGCCGAACTGATCGCCGGAATGGAAGTGAAGCGCGAAAGCGCGGCATGTTCCGATGGCCGGAAGCCGCCGCCGGAGCAGCGCGATGCGCTATTTTCGCGGTAGTGAATGGTTATGGCAGGGGTCTGCGGACTGGATTAGAATGCTTTTAGTGGTGCCGCAAGGCAAATGTAGGCGCCCGTCTATGAGTGAAGGAGTGGTGCTTTGAACAACAATATGTTTTCGAAAGCAGCAGTGTGGCTGGTTATCGCACTGGTGCTGTTTACGGTGTTCAAGCAGTTCGACAAGCCCCGTGTCCAGGAAGGCGTTTCCTATTCGCAGTTCATGGACGACGCGAAGAACGGCAAGGTCAAGAACGTCATTGTCCAGGGGCGGAACCTCACGGTCACTCCAGCAGACGGCCAGAAGTACCAGATCGTGTCGCCAGGCGACATCTGGATGGTCGGCGATCTGATGAAGTACGGCGTTCAGGTCAGCGGCAAGGCTGATGAAGAACCGAACGCGCTTGTCTCGGCGCTGTATTACCTCGGGCCCACGATTCTCATCATCGGGTTCTGGTTCTACATGATGCGACAGATGCAGGGCGGCGGGAAAGGCGGTGCCTTCTCGTTCGGCAAATCCCGTGCGCGTCTGATCGACGAGAACAACAACGCCATCAATTTCACCGACGTCGCCGGTTGCGACGAAGCCAAGGAAGAAGTCTCCGAACTTGTCGATTTCCTGCGCGATCCGCAGAAATTCCAGAAGCTGGGCGGTCGCATTCCACGTGGCGTGTTGCTCGTCGGCCCTCCAGGCACGGGTAAGACACTGCTCGCGCGCGCCATCGCCGGCGAAGCGAAAGTGCCGTTCTTCAGCATTTCGGGTTCGGACTTCGTCGAAATGTTCGTCGGCGTGGGCGCGGCGCGCGTGCGCGACATGTTCGAACAGGCGAAGAAGCACGCACCGTGCATCGTGTTCATCGACGAAATCGATGCGGTCGGTCGCCATCGCGGCGCCGGCATGGGCGGCGGTAACGATGAACGCGAACAGACGCTGAACCAGATGCTGGTCGAGATGGACGGCTTCGAAGCGAACTCCGGTGTGATCGTGATCGCCGCGACGAACCGTTCGGACGTGCTCGACAAGGCGCTGCTGCGTCCGGGTCGTTTCGACCGTCAGGTGTATGTCGGTCTGCCGGACATTCGCGGTCGCGAACACATCATGAAGGTTCACCTGCGCAAGGTGCCGATTTCGAACGACGTCGACGCGGCGGTCATCGCGCGCGGCACGCCGGGCTTCTCGGGCGCGGATCTCGCGAACCTCGTGAACGAAGCGGCGCTCTTTGCCGCGCGTCGAGGCAAGCGCATCGTCGAAATGAACGACTTCGAAGACGCGAAGGACAAGATCTTCATGGGTCCGGAGCGCAAGTCCGCGGTGATTCGCGAAGACGCGAAGCGCGCCACGGCGTATCACGAGTCGGGTCACGCGGTGATCGCCAAGCTGCTGCCGAAGGCCGATCCGGTGCACAAGGTCACGATCATCCCGCGTGGCCGTGCCTTGGGCGTCACGTGGCAATTGCCCGAGCACGACAACGAAACGTACTCGAAGGATTATCTGCTCGACCGTCTGGCCATTCTGTTCGGCGGCCGTGTTGCCGAAGAGTTGTTCCTGAACCTGATCAGCACCGGCGCATCGGACGACTTCAACAAGGCAACCGCCACCGCGCGTGCCATGGTCGCGCGTTTCGGGATGACGGATGCGCTCGGGCCGATGGTCTACGTCGATGACGAAAACGATGCGTCGCCGTTTGGTCGTGGCTTCACGCGCACCATTTCGGAAGCGACGCAGCAGAAGGTCGACGCTGAAATCCGCCGCGTGCTGGACGAGCAGTACAACCTCGCGAAGCGCCTGCTCGATGAAAACCGCGACAAGGTCGAAGCGATGACCGCCGCATTGATGGAGTGGGAAACGATCGACGCCGATCAGATCAACGACATCATGGCCGGCCGTCCGCCGCGCTCGCCGAAGAGCTCGCCGCCACCGGCAAGCGACGCGTCCGGTGGCAGCACGGGCACCGAAGTCAAGCCTGGCGCCACCGCGCCGGCGTGACCGGAGCCGCAACACGTTACGGGCCGGTGTGATTCCACACCGGCCCGTTTTGCATTTTCTTTCCCTTCCTGAACTGTTTCCCGCAGTGTCGAACGCCGATCTTCTGATGCATGCTGTACCCGAGCCGATGCAATGCGGCCGGTTCACGTTGTCCTTCGAACGCCCGCTGGTCATGGGCATTCTGAACGTCACGCCTGATTCGTTTTCCGACGGCGGGCTCTTCGTCGCCCAGGCCGATGCGCTGCGCCAGGCCGAGCGGATGCTGCTCGACGGCGCCGACATCATCGACATCGGCGGTGAATCGACGCGTCCGGGCGCGCCGCCCGTGCCGCTCGATGAAGAGCTCGAACGTGTGATTCCGCTGATCGAGCAGTTGCGCGGCGCGAATGTGCCGCTGTCGATCGATACATACAAGCCGGAGGTCATGCGACACGCATTGGCTGCCGGCGCGGACCTGATCAACGACATCTGGGGTTTCCGTATGCCTGGCGCGATCGATGTCGTGCGCGACAGCCAGTGCGGTCTGTGCGTGATGCACATGCTCGGTGAGCCACAGACGATGCAGACCGGCGAGCCGGTGTATGACGATGTCGTTCGCGTGGTACGTGAGTTTCTCGAAGAACGGGTCGGCGCCCTGACGGCGGCGGGCGTCGCGAAGGCGCGGATCAGCGTCGATCCAGGTTTCGGTTTCGGGAAAGCGGTCGTCGAACACAATTACGCGCTGCTGGCGGCCTTGCGCGATACGGCGCCACGCAGCGAAGCGCCGTTTCCGATACTCGCCGGCATGTCGCGCAAGTCGATGCTCGGCGCCGTTACCGGGCGCTCCGCGCCCGAGCGTGGCGCGGCGAGCGTCGCGGCAGCCGTCTGCGCGGCGGAGCGTGGCGCGGCGATCATCCGGGTGCACGATGTCGCCGAGACCGTCGACGCGCTGAAAGTATGGTCGGCGCTGCGCGATGCCGCAGGTCGCAACTAACAACGCAACTCATAACGCAACATATCGGTACGAAGAGAGGGCATCTGGCAATGGCACGTCGCTATTTTGGGACTGACGGTATTCGAGGCAAGGTCGGCGACGCGCCGATCACGCCGGACTTTGTATTGCGCCTCGGCTACGCGGCCGGCAAGGTGCTGGCCGGCGCGGACCGCTGGGCGAAAACAGGCGCGCGGCCCACCGTGCTGATCGGCAAGGACACGCGCGTTTCGGGCTACATGCTCGAGGCGGCGCTGGAGGCGGGTTTTTCGGCGGCGGGTGTCGACGTGATGCTGGCCGGCCCGATGCCGACGCCCGGCATCGCGTATCTGACGCGGGCGCTGCGTCTGGCGGCGGGCGTGGTGATCAGCGCGTCGCACAATCCGTACTACGACAACGGCATCAAGTTTTTCTCCGCCGACGGCAACAAGTTGCCGGACGAAGTCGAATCGCAGATCGAAGAGCAGTTGAACCAGCCGCTCGACTGCGCGGCTTCCGAGCAGCTCGGCAAGGCGCGCCGGCTGGATGACGCGGCCGGCCGCTACATCGAGTTCTGCAAGAGCACGTTCCCGGCCGCGTACGACCTGCGCGGCATGAAGCTCGTCATCGACTGCGCACACGGCGCGGCCTATGACGTCGCGCCGCACGTTTTCCACGAGCTCGGCGCCGACGTGATTCCGATCGGCGTCGCGCCGAACGGCTTCAACATCAACGACGGCGTCGGCGCCACCGCGCCGGACGCGCTCGTGCGCGCCGTGCGGGCCAATCGCGCGGATCTCGGGATCGCGCTCGACGGCGACGCGGACCGCCTGCAGATCGTCGATTCGACGGGGCGCCTCTACAACGGCGACGAACTGTTGTACGTGCTGGTTCAGGACCGGATCGCGACCGACGGCAAGGTCGAAGGCGCGGTCGGCACGCTGATGACCAATCTGGCGATCGAGGTCGCGCTGAAGCGAACGGGCGTCAAGTTCGTGCGCGCGGCGGTCGGCGACCGCTACGTGCTGGAGCAGTTGCGTGAGCACGGCTGGCAGCTCGGCGCGGAAGGATCGGGACATATCCTTTCGCTGGACCGCCATTCGACCGGCGACGGCATCGTCTCGGCGCTGCTCGTGCTGGCCGCGATGCAACGCAGCGGCAAGACCCTCGCTGAACTGCTCGACGGCGTGACGCTGTTCCCGCAGAAGCTGATCAACGTCCGGATGAAGCCCGACGCCGACTGGAAGGGCAATGAAGCGATCCAGCAAGCCATCCGGGCAGCCGAAGGCGCGCTGGACGGCAGCGGTCGCGTGCTGATCCGCGCCTCCGGCACGGAGCCGGTGCTGCGCGTGATGGTCGAAGCGCGCCACGAGCGTGATGCGGTGCAGCATGCCGAGGCTATCGCGAACGTCGTGAAGCAGGCGACAACGTAAAGTCGTTTCGTCAGACCCGTTCCGGCAAGGGGCGCACCTTGCCGGAGCTATTATTCCGCGACCCAATCCCGCCCCAAATCCCGCCGCACCATATCGCGCGCCATATCCGCCGCTGCAAACATGGTCCGGATTCCCGCCTCAGCCCCTCCCAGCCTGCCTTTCATCCGGGTAACCGTACCGTCACGCACGTTTCACGTAACGTCACGTTACTGTCATAAATAGACCCTATCCTTCGCGGTGTTGTGTAATCCGCTCACACTCTGGAGGTCTCATGAAATTGATGCACACCGCGTTTGCTGGCATGGCTGGCGCACTTTTCGCGATCACAGCGCACGCCACCGACATCACTGGCGCGGGCAGCACGTTTGCAGCACCGATCTACACGAAGTGGGCGGACGCCTACGCGAAGACGGGCGGCGGCAAGGTCAACTATCAAGGTATCGGTTCGTCGGGCGGCATCAAGCAGATCGTTGCGAAGACGGTCGATTTCGCCGGCTCGGACGCCCCGCTGAAGGACGACGAACTCGCGAAAGACGGCCTGTTCCAGTTCCCGACGGTGGTCGGCGGCGTGGTCCCGGCTATCAACGTGCCGGGCATCAAGGCGGGTGAACTGACGCTGTCGGGCGAAGTGCTCGGCGACATCTATCTGGGCAAGATCAAGAAGTGGAACGATCCGGCAATCGTCGCCTTGAACCCGAAGGTCAAGCTGCCGGATACCGACATTGCCGTGGTTCGCCGCGCCGACGGTTCGGGCACGACCTTCATCTGGACGAACTATCTGTCGAAGGTCAACGCAGACTGGAAGTCGAAGATCGGTGAAGGCGCAACGGTCAACTGGCCGACGGGTACGGGCGGCAAGGGCAACGACGGCGTCGCGGCCTTCGTGCAACGTCTGCCGGGCGCAATCGGCTACGTGGAATGGGCGTACGCGAAGCAGAACCACATGACTTACGTCGCCATGAAGAATTCGACGGGCACCGTGGTCGAGCCGAAGACGGAAACGTTCAAGGCCGCGGCAGCGGGTGCAGACTGGTCGAAGTCGTTCTACCAGATCCTGACGAACGAGCCGGGCAAGGACGCATGGCCGATCGTCGGCGCAACCTTCGTGCTTCTGCACACCACGCAGGACAAGGCGCCGCAAGGCACGGAAACGCTGAAGTTCTTCGACTGGGCGTTCAAGAACGGTACCCAGGCTGCAAACAATCTGGACTACATCTCGCTGCCGGATTCGGTGACGGCTGAAATCCGCACGCAGTGGAAGTCGAAAATCAAGGACGCCTCGGGCAAGACGCTCGCGGATTAAACTGTATCGTCTGACGATGTTCCCGCCTGGCCTCGTGTGAGGCCAGGCGGTTTTGCAGTACGGCTGTGGCGGCATCGTGCCGCGCAGCTTCAGGAATCACAGGCTCTCAAGGCTGACATGTCCGACCTTCCTCTAGCATCTGGCTCGCCTCAGGCCAGTGCGCCCCGTTCGAATCCGCCTGGCAGCGAGGCGCAGCAGAAAGCGCCCAGTCGCGCCGGCGACGTCATTTTTGGCGGTCTCACGCGTGCGGCCGCTATCGTCACCTTATTGCTGCTCGGTGGCATTATCGTGTCGCTGATCGTGGCCTCGATGCCCACGATCCAGAAATTCGGCCTGAGCTTTCTCTGGACCTCCGAATGGGATCCCCCCAGCGAGAAGTTCGGCGCGCTCGTTCCGATCTACGGCACGATCGCCACATCGGTCATCGCGCTGATTATCGCGGTGCCGGTGAGCTTTGGCATCGCGCTGTTCCTGACCGAGCTCTCGCCCGCGTGGCTGCGCCGGCCGCTCGGCATCGCGATCGAACTGCTCGCCGCGATTCCGTCGATTGTGTACGGCATGTGGGGTCTGCTGATTTTCTCGCCGATCTTCGCCGAGTACTTCGAAAAGCCGCTAGGTCATCTGCTGGGCGGCATTCCATATCTTGGCGCGCTCTTCAGCGGCCCGCCGATCGGCATCGGCATCCTGTGTGCCGGCGTGATTCTCGCGATCATGATCATTCCGTACATCGCGTCGGTGATGCGCGACGTGTTCGAAGTCACGCCCGTGCTGCTGAAGGAATCGGCGTACGGCATCGGCTGCACCACATGGGAAGTGATGTGGAAGATCGTGCTGCCGTTCACGAAGAGCGGTGTGATCGGCGGCGTGATGCTCGGCCTCGGTCGCGCGCTGGGTGAAACGATGGCTGTCACGTTCGTGATCGGCAACACCAATCTGCTCGACAACGTGTCGCTCTTTTCGCCGGGCAACAGCATCACGTCCGCGCTCGCCAACGAGTTCGCCGAAGCGAGCCCGGGTCTGCACACGTCGGCGCTGATGGAACTCGGCCTGATCCTGTTCGTGATCACGTTCATCGTGCTGGCGATCTCAAAGCTCATGTTGCTTCGCCTCGAAAAAGCGGAGGGCGCGAAATGAGCCAGCCTCTGAACATCATGCCCGGTTCGACCGATGGCGCTGCGCTCGAAGCGATGCGCAACCGCCTGCAACGGCGTCGCCGCGCGACCAATGCGGTCGCGCTGACGCTGTCGCTCGGCGCGATGGCGTTCGGTCTCCTGTGGCTGATCTGGATTCTGTACACCACGCTGCATCTGGGCGTCGGCGGTCTGTCGGTGGAGCTGTTCACGCAGTCGACGCCGCCGCCGAACACCGACGGCGGCGGTCTCGCGAATGCGATCGTCGGCAGCCTGATGCTCGTGCTGCTCGCCACCTTCATCGGCACGCCGATCGGCATTCTGGCTGGCGTCTATCTCGCGGAATACGGTCAGAAGGGCTGGCTTGCGGGCATCACGCGCTTCATCAACGACATCCTGCTGTCGGCGCCTTCGATTGTTGTCGGCCTCTTCGTGTACGCGCTGATGGTCGCGAAACTCGGGCATTTCAGCGGCTGGGCGGGGGTGGTTGCGCTTGCGCTGCTGCAGATTCCGATCGTGATCCGCACGACCGAAAACATGCTGAAGCTGGTGCCGAACGCGTTGCGCGAAGCCGCCTTCGCACTCGGCACGCCGAAGTGGAAGATGGTGATGTCGATCACGCTGAAGGCGTCGATCGCGGGCATCGTGACAGGTGTGCTGCTGGGCGTCGCGCGGATTGCCGGCGAAACGGCGCCGCTCCTCTTCACGGCGCTGTCGAACCAGTTCTTTACATGGAACATGAACCAGCCGGTTGCCAACCTGCCCGTCACGATCTTCAAGTTCGCGATGAGTCCGTTTGCGCAATGGCAATCGCTCGCATGGGCGGGTGTGTTCCTGATCACGCTCGGGGTGCTTGGTCTGAACATCCTCGCGCGCACGATCTTCTCGAACAAGTAATGAGTTACGGCGGAGTCATCCGATGAACATGGCAGAAAGTCACCTCAACACCGCCGCGCGTTCCGCGGCGCCCGCCGGCTCCGGTCCCGTGGAGGGCGACAACGCGCTCGCGCCGGGCGCGCCGAAGATCGAGGTCAACGACCTGAACTTCTTCTACGGCAAGTATCACGCGCTGAAGAACATCAACCTGCGCATCCCCGAAGGCAAGGTGACCGCGTTCATCGGGCCGTCCGGCTGCGGCAAGTCCACGCTGCTGCGCACGTTCAACAAGATGTTCGCGCTGTATCCGGAGCAGCGGGCGGAAGGCGAAATCCTGATGGACGGCGAAAATCTGCTCACGTCCAAACGCGATATTTCGTTGCTGCGCGCGCGCATCGGCATGGTGTTCCAGAAGCCGACGCCGTTTCCGATGTCGATTTACGACAACATCGCGTTCGGCGTGAAAATGTTCGAGACGCTGTCGCGCTCGGAAATGGACGATCGCGTGGAATGGGCGCTGACGAAAGCGGCGCTGTGGAACGAAGTAAAGGACAAACTCGGCCAGAGCGGCTACGGCCTGTCCGGCGGCCAGCAGCAACGCCTGTGTATCGCGCGCGGCATTGCGATCCGTCCGGAAGTGCTGCTGCTCGACGAGCCGTGCTCGGCGCTCGACCCGATTTCGACGGGCCGTATCGAGGAACTGATCGCGGAACTGAAGAGCGATTACACGGTGGTGATCGTCACCCACAACATGCAGCAGGCCGCGCGTTGTTCGGACTACACTGCCTATATGTACCTTGGCGAACTGATCGAGTTCGGCGACACCGAAAAGATCTTCATCAAGCCGGTCCGCAAGGAAACGGAAGATTACATTACCGGCCGCTTCGGCTGATTGCGCGGCGCACGTCACCGCACGGCGAACACAAGCGAAGCACAAGAGCGCAATGCAGCGCGCACCAGGAGCAAGACATGTCCGACAAACACCTCTCCAGCCAGTTCGACGCCGATCTGAATCTCGTTTCATCGAAGGTGCTCGAAATGGGCGGCCTTGTTGAATCGCAGATCGTGAAGGCGATGGAAGCGCTGAACAACTTCGACCTCGATATCGCCGAGCAGGTGATTGCCGCCGAAGAGCGCCTGAACAAGATGGAAGTCGATATCGACGAGGAATGCAGCAACATCATCGCGCGCCGTCAGCCGGCCGCGCGTGACCTGCGCCTGCTGATCGCGATTTCGAAGACCATCACGAATCTAGAACGCGCCGGCGACGAAGCCGAGAAGATCGCGAAGCGCACGAAGCGTCTGATGGAAGACGGCGCATCGCGCACGATCAACATCGCCGAGATCAAGCTGTCGGGCGAAATGGCCGTGACGATCCTGCGCCGCGCACTCGATGCGTTCGCGCGTCTCGACACGGTCGCCGCCGCGCAGATCGTGCGCGACGACAAGGCGATCGACGACGAATTCCGCGCGTTCGTACGCAAACTGATTTCGTACATGACGGAAGATCCGCGCTCGATTTCGGTCGGCCTCGATTTTCTGTTCATCGCGAAGGCGATCGAGCGGATCGGCGATCACTCGAAGAACATCGCCGAGTTCATCATTTACATCGTGAAGGGCACGGACGTGCGACACAAGTCGCGCGACGCGCTCGAACGCGAAGCGCTTAGCTAACCCCGTCACAAGGATACAGAGGTGCCGATGCCCAGCAGCATTCTCGTCATTGAGGACGAGCCCGCTATTTCCGAACTGATTTCGGTCAATCTTCAGCACGCGGGACATTGTCCGATCCGCGCGTACAACGCAGAGCAGGCGGCGAACCTGATCAGCGACGTGCTGCCCGATCTCGTCCTGCTCGACTGGATGTTGCCGGGCAAGTCGGGCATCGCCTTCGCACGCGACCTGCGCAACAACGAGCGCACGAAGCACATTCCGATCATCATGCTGACCGCGCGCGGCGATGAGCAGGACAAGGTGCTCGGCCTCGAAATCGGCGCCGACGACTACGTCACCAAACCGTTTTCGCCGAAGGAACTGATGGCGCGGATCAAGGCCGTGCTGCGCCGCCGCGCGCCGCAGCTGACCGAGGATCTCGTCGCGATCAACGGCCTGAAGCTCGACCCGGCGACACACCGCGTGGCCGCACACGCCGAAGGCAGCGAGATCAAGCTCGACCTCGGTCCGACCGAATTCCGTCTGCTGCATTTTTTCATGACGCATCCGGAGCGTGTGCATAGCCGCACGCAACTGCTCGATCAGGTGTGGGGCGATCACGTGTTCGTCGAGGAACGGACGGTCGATGTGCATATCAAGCGTCTACGTGCGGCTCTGAAGCCGGCCGGGTGCGATGCTATGATTGAAACGGTACGCGGCAGCGGTTACCGGCTTGCGAAAAGTGCCTGACCGTCGCGTGTGACTGGCAATACCGGGCAACATCGGGAACACCGGCAATCACGTGCAGCGCTGGGAGGGCTCCTTCGCGGTGCGCCTGAATCTCTCTTCGATCGGTAGAACATGAACGTCATCTGGGCGCGCTCCATCGTGTCGCTCGTGCTGCTCGCGATCGCATGCGTCGGCGTTGGCATGCTCGTGAACGTCGACGCGGCGCTGATTCTCGCGATCGTCGTGCTCGCCGCGCAAACGTGCTTCAGTACGTTTCACAAGCAGCGTCTGTGGCGTCTGCTCGACGCGCCGGTGTATGGCGAGGTGCCGAGTGCTCCGGGCGTCTGGGGCGAAATCTACTACCGGCTGCACAAGCTCGCGAAGCGCTGGCACGCGCAGGTCCGCCAGGTCGAGCAGCAGCATTCGCGTTTTATCCAGGCGATCCAGGCGTCGCCGAACGGCGTCGCGATGCTCGACGATCACGATCAGATCGAGTGGTGCAACGCGATCTCCGAAGTGCATTTCGGTCTCGACGCGAAGCGCGATCTGCGCCAGCACATCACACACCTCGTGCGTCAGCCGGACTTCGTCAAATACCTGAACTCGCATCTCTATGACGCGATGCTGATCATGCGCGGCATGGGCGAAAAGCGTCAGAACGTGCTTTCCGTACAGGTGTTTCCGTACGGCGAGAATCGCAAGCTCGTGCTGTCGCAGGACATCACCGAACTCGAGCGCACCGATGCGATGCGGCGCGACTTCGTCGCGAACGTTTCGCACGAACTGAAAACGCCGCTTACCGTGCTTTCGGGTTTTCTCGAGACGATGCGCGAGTTGCCGCTCTCCGAGGCAGAGCGTTCACGCTATCTGGAACTGATGGAACAGCAGGCGTTGCGGATGCGGCATATCGTGAGCGACCTGCTGGTGCTGGCCACGCTCGAAGGCGACAACAAGCCGCCAGGCGAGCAGATGATCGACATGCGCGCGGTGCTCCGTCATGTGCAGGACGACGCAGAAAACCTGTCGGGCGAGCGGCACGTCATCACGTTCGATATCGACGAAGGGCTGACGGTGACGGGCGTCGAAACCGAAATCCTGAGCGCGCTCGGCAACCTCGTGACGAACGCGATCCGCTATACGCCGGATGGCGGCAAGATTCACGTCGACTGGCGGCCGAACGGCGGCAGCGCGGTGTTTTCCGTCACCGATAGCGGTCTTGGTGTTCCGGCGACGGATATTCCGCGCCTGACGGAGCGGTTCTATCGCGTCGATCGCAGCCGCTCGCGCGATACGGGTGGCACCGGCCTCGGGCTTGCCATCGTCAAGCACGTGCTGCAACGGCACGACGCGCAACTGGAAGTGAAAAGCGAAGTGGGGCGCGGCAGTACCTTCACGGTGCGCTTCCCGGTGTCGCGCACGGCGCGGCGGCAACCCGCGCCGGTCTGAACCGCAGGCGCGAGCCCGGCAGCACCGGGGCGGCACCGCCCCGATCACCCTATGAACAGAAGCGCGTGAGCAGGCTCATCTGCGCATTTCGCGACGATTTCCCCGGACGGCGGCGACGGTAATGGCCGTCGCTTTGCATCAGCCACGCCGTCTGGTTGTCGCCGAGAAACGCCGAAAGGCCTTCTGCGATCACACGCCGTTTCAGGCGCCGGTTGTTGACCGGAAACGCCACTTCGACGCGGCGGAAGAAGTTGCGATCCATCCAGTCCGCGCTCGACAGATAGACCTGCTCCTCGCCGTTCGCATAGAAGTAGTAGATGCGGTGATGTTCGAGAAAGCGTCCGACAATCGAGCGCACCGTGATGTTCTCCGACAGCCCTGGCACGCCCGGCTGCAATGAACACACGCCGCGTACGATCAGATCGATTTTCACGCCCGCCCGCGACGCCTCGTACAGCTCCGTGATGACCGTCGGTTCCAGCAACGCATTCATCTTCGCGACGATGCGTGCCTTGCGGCCCGCGCGCGCATGATCGGCTTCGACGCGGATCGCCTCGACGAGCTTCGGATGCAGCGTGAACGGCGATTGCCACAGCTCGTGCAGCTTCAGTTCGCCGCCGATGCCCGTCAGTTGCTGAAACACGTGATGCACGTCCTCGCAGATTCTCTGGTCAGCGGTCATCAGGCCGAAGTCGGTATAAAGCCGTGCCGTGCGCGGATGATAGTTACCCGTGCCGAGGTGGGCATAGCGCTTGAGCATCGACTTGCCGTTCACCGAGACGCGCCGCACGATCAGCATCATCTTCGCGTGACACTTGTGGCCGACCACGCCATACACGACGTGCGCGCCTACCGCTTCGAGCTGCGACGCCCAGTTGATGTTCGTCTCTTCATCGAAACGCGCGAGCAGTTCGACGACCACCGTCACTTCCTTGCCGTTGCGCGCGGCCTGCATGAGCGCGTCCATCAGCGGCGAATCGGTGCCGGTGCGGTAGATCGTCTGCTTGATCGCGACGACGTTCGGATCTTTCGCCGCCTGCAACAGCAGTTCGAGTACCGGCTGGAAGCTCTCGTACGGATGATGCAGCAGCACGTCGCCCTGATCGATCACATCGAAGAGGCTCGCGCTGTTGGCAACCTGCCTCGGAATGGCCGGAATGTGCGGGACGAACTTCAGATCGGGCCGGTCCACCATCTCGGGCAACTGCATCAGCCGCACGAGATTGACCGGGCCGTCGACGAAATAGCAGTCTTTTTCGGAGAGTTCGCTTTCGTCGAGCAGGCGGCGCGCGATATGCGCAGGCGTTTCCGCTGACACTTCGAGGCGCACCGCGTTACCGAGATGTCGTGCGGGCAGTTCGCCCTGCAGCGCGACACGCAGATTGGTGATTTCGTCTTCATCGACGAAGAGCTCGCTGTTACGCGTGATCCGGAACTGGTTGCAGCTGCGCACGATGAGGTTCGGGAACAGTTCGTTCACGAAGCGTTGCAGGAGCGAACTGAGCAGCACGAAGCCGTGCGGATAACCCGATAGTTCCTGCGGCATGCGCACGAGCCGCGGCAGCGCGCGTGGCGCCTGCACGATGCCCATCATCGCCTGGCGGCCGAACGCGTCCTTGCCCTCCAGTTCGACGACGAAATTCAGGCTCTTGTTCAGCACGCGTGGAAACGGATGCGCGGGATCGAGGCCGATCGGCGTCAGCACTGGCAGCAGCTCGTCGAAGAAGTAATTGCGCGCCCATTCGGTCTGCGCCTCGTTCCACGCTTCGGTGCCGTGGAAATAGATGCCTTCTTCCTCGAGGGCGGTAAGCACGGTGTCATGCAGCATCGTGTACTGGCGATGCACGAGTTTCTGCGCGCGCTCGACCACGAGGTCATACACGTGCTGCAGCGACATGCCGTCGGGCGAGAGCGCGCCCGGGTTGTCGCGCATCTGCTCATGCAGGCCCGCCATTCGGACTTCGAAGAATTCATCGAGGTTGCTGCTGGTGATACAGATAAAGCGCAGGCGTTCCAGCAGCGGCACGGCGGGGTCCGCGGCTTGCGCCAGAACTCGCTCGTTGAAACCTAGAATGCCCAGTTCGCGATTCAGAAGAGGGTAGCGGATGGACATCGGCAGCGAGAATGGATTGTCGGTTAGTAACTCGAAAGGACGCTCGGAAATTCTCACAGTATGATGACGTTCTTATGACATTCACGAATGTCATGAATTTTACGCCGTATCGGCTGCCTGTCGTGAATTCGACCCAGTGTATATGGGACCATAGCGCACCCACAACCGCGAGGGGTGACATCGTGAGGACCAGTACGCTTAAAATGGCGTCTTTGAACACTGCGGCAGCCAGTATGGACGCCGCACTCGCGCGCATGGAGTCCGCCCAGTCGATGGTCAATACGCCACAACTCCTCGCCGCCGTGGACATGGGCTCGAACAGCTTCCGTCTGATCGTGGGCCGCGTTGAAGAAACCGGGGCAGGTAGCCAGATCTACCAGGTCGATGCGCTACGCGAAGCCGTGCGGCTCGCCGCCGGTCTGTCCCGCGACAAGATGCTCGACCGCGCGTCGCAGGTGCGCGGCTGGGACGCGCTGAAGCGTTTCGGCGAACGCCTGCGCGATTTTCATCCCGACCACGTTCGCGCGGTCGCCACCAACACGCTGCGCATCGCCAAGAATGCGGACGAATTTCTGGTCGAGGCTGAAGCCGCGCTCGGGTTCCCCATCGAAGTCATCGCCGGGCGTGAAGAGGCGCGTCTCATCTATGCCGGTGCAGCACACTCCGTGCCAGCGAACGCCGGACAGCGGCTGGTGGTGGACATCGGCGGCGGCTCGACGGAATTCATCATCGGCTCGCACTACACGCCGATCCGCATGGAGAGCCTGTACATCGGGTGCGTGAGCCATAGCCGCACGTTTTTTCCCGCAGGCAATGTCGACGATTACACGATGCGTCAGGCCGAACTCGCCGCGCGACGTGAAATCCAGATCATCTCGAGCGACTACAAACAGACCGGCTGGGACCAGGCGATCGGTTCGTCGGGTACGGCGCGCGCGCTGGCCGAACTTGTCGAAGCAAACAATTTCAACGATCCAGGCGTCACGCACGGCATTTCGCGCGGCGGCCTCGAAAAGCTCAAGCGTGCGCTGATCAAGGCGGAAAACGTCAACCGGCTGAAGCTCGTCGCGCTGAAGGCCGACCGTATTCCGGTGCTGGCGGGCGGTCTGTCGATCATGATCGCGGTGTTCGACGAGCTTGGCATCGATTACGTCGACACGACCGACGGCGCGTTGCGTCTCGGCGTGCTCTACGACCTGCTGGGGCGCTCGCAGCACGAAGACATGCGCACGGTCACGGCCGAAGGCTTCATGCGGCGCTACGGCGTCGATCGGGCGCAGGCGGGGCGTATTGGCGAACTCGCCGTGCGTTTCTACGACCAGCTTCACGAAGACGATGCCGAGCGCCGCGCGGAGAACCGCATGTTTCTCGGCTGGGCTGCCGCGCTGCATGAAATCGGACTGTCGATTTCACACAGTGCGTATCACAAGCACTCCGCGTATATCGCGAGCAACGCGGACATGCCGGGTTTTTCGCGCACCGACCAGGCGCGGCTCGCGGCGCTCGTGCTCGGTCACGCGGGCAAGCTCGGCAAGCTGTCGCAGACGCGCGAAGTGGAATGGCCGTTGCTGTTCTGCCTGCGGCTCGCGTCGCTGCTGTGCCGCCGACGTGCCGACGTCGGGCTACCCGGCATTTTCGTCACGCAGGCGAACGGCGGCTACGAGGTGCGTCTGCCGGGCGAGTGGGTCGCGAACAATCCGCTGACCGACTACAGCCTGATTCAGGAAGCCGCGGAGTGGGAGAAGGTTGGGATTCCGTATCGCGTCGTTTATACGGACGATTGAACCGCGCGATGCGCGTTCCGTCACGGCGGAAACGCGTAGCTTCAACGTAAAAAAACCGGCCGGCTGTGCGATCAGTCTGCCGGGTTTTTTGGTCCGCTGTCACTGTGCGCCGGACTGGCGCTCAGCGCGACAGCATGTCGCCGAGAAAATGCTTCGCGTAACGCGCGTTGATGTCCGACAGACGGAAGAGCGTGAGGAAGTCGGCCGTGTTGAAGTCAGGATCCCATGCCGGCGCGCCGCAGATTTTCGCGCCGAGACGCAGATAGCCTTTGACGAGCGGCGGCGGTGCGACGTCGACACCCGTCTGGAGTTCGTCGACCGGCAGCGGTGTGTGCGGGAACGCGCGATACTCCGGCGCGGTGAGCGCGTTCTCGCGCAGCGAAACATACAGGTTCGATGCGTAATGCCCGCCGTCCGCCATCGACACGCTCGCGCAGCCGAGCATCGTCTCGTAGCCGTTCTGCATCATGTACGCGGCGAGTCCACCCCACAGTGACATGATGACCGAGCCGCTGCGGTAATCGGGATGCACGCACGAGCGGCCCACTTCGACCATCTTCGAGCGCAGATGCGTGAGGCGCGATACGTCGAATTCGCTTTCCGCGTAGAGGCGGCCGATGCGCGCGGCCTGATGCGGCGGCAGCACGCGATAGGTGCCGACCACTTTCAGCGTATCGAGATCGCGTACCAGCAGATGATCGCAATATGAATCGAACAGGTCGACGTCGAGGCCGGCGGGGCCGGAGAGACGCGCACCCATTTCGTCGGCGAATACACGGTAGCGCAGACGCTGTGCCTCGCGGAGTTCTTCGTCGGTCCTCGCCCACGTGACACGCAGGCGATGCTGCGCGGTGACGGTTTCTTCGGCGCGCGGCAGACGGCGGCGCGATTCGGACAGGATCGAAGCGAAAGGCAGGGTAGGCGTCGGCAGTTCTCGCATGGGGCGTTCCTGGTGAAAAAAGGAGGAGTCCGTTTTTCCGCCAATGTAGTAACGCCGGGTGACGCTCGCATGGCAATGCGATGACGATTCCATGACGTGTCGTAAGCACGCCGCGTGGAGATTGTAGGGATCAGAGCAGATCCGGGCTCATCACGGCGCGCAGGACGACCTGCCCGTCGCCGGCGCGCTCGCGGTTTTCGAGCCACCAGAGACCGGCTTTCTTCACTGGCCAGCTCGATGCGTTGCCGGACAGCAGCAGCGCCGCAACCTGGCCGAGCGTCGGTTGATGACCGACGATGACGACTGTCGGCGCGATGCCCCCGGGCCAGCCGGCGGCGGCGAGCACGTCGCTTGAATGTGCGCCTGGCGCGAGTTCGCGCACGACGCGATACTGGTCCGTCAACGGCTCGACGGTTTGTACCGTGCGCGCGGCGGGGCTGACGAGAATGACGGCGTCGTCGTCGAGGCGCGCGCGCAGCCATTTCGCGATGCCTTGCGCCTGCTTGCGGCCACGGACGGTGAGTTGCCGCGCGAGATCGCTCGATGCGACGTCTTCGGCTTCGGCGTGCCGCCAGAGGATGAGGTTCATCGTCGTCTCCTGTCGACCAGAGTTCGTGCTTTAGCGCGTTACTCTGGTCCCATGCAAGATGGTTGTCTTGAGATGATGCGCCAGGTGTATGCGGCCTGCCGCGACTTTCGCACGTTCGCGCCGCACGCGGCAAGGCGAAGTTTCACTGCGTCCGGCGGGATTAAAGATTGACGGGGTATCGCCACCCCGATAGAATCTCGGATTCGTCGGAGCGTAGCGCAGCCTGGTAGCGCATCTGATTTGGGATCAGAGGGTCGTAGGTTCGAATCCTATCGCTCCGACCACGAATAGCAGCAGACAGGCATTAAGCAAAAACCCGCGTCGCCGTCAGGCTTCGCGGGTTTTTGCTTTTTGGGTGCGAACAGGTTGCGGGCAGTGATCTGCCGACGGTCGTCATCGTTGAACCTGTGCATTGCCGCTCAGATCCTCCCCATCAGCAGCAGCACGATCACCACGATCAGGACGATGCCGAGGATGCCAGTCGGCTGGTAGCCCCACGCTCGACTGTGCGGCCACGTCGGAAATGCGCCGATCAGCAGCAGGATCAGCACGATCAGCAGGATGGTTCCGATGGTCATTTCACGTCTCCTTGATATTGGCCGGGGAACATCGCGCCGCCGCGGATCCGATGCCAGGAGGGCAGGGTGGCGAGGCGATCGAACGGCTTTGCGGAGGGCCGCGAAGCCGCTCCATGCAACTTCGAGCAATCGATATGCCAAACCGCGTCGATGCCGCGTCAGCGCCGTTGCGGCTGGCTGTGACGCTGCTCATTCCCCATCAACATCGCATGACGTGGGTCCGTTGGCTGCATCTGAGGATTGTCGGGTGAAGGTATTTCCTGCACGCGCCGGTAACAAGGATGCACGCGTTAACCCTTGTTTTAGGGAGAACACACGAGTGCGAAGAAAGACGAACGCGGAGCCGGTTTGAACTGACGAGAAGTGACGTGCGCCAGATGAGCCGCGCAGCAGCACACGCGCCAGACACTGGGGCGCGCAATGTCGGTGAGAATAATCGATGCGCGCGGAAGAACCTCTTCCGCGCGATGAGCCGACGCTCAACGTCTGCGATGCAGACGATCCAGCACGTGATGTCCGGCGAGCCAGTGATGCAGCATGCCTTCACCGCTGTGTTCGCGCCGGTAGGTTCGCGATTCGAAGACCGATAGCGCGACCAGCACGAGCAGCCCGATGGCGAGGCCGATCAGCCCCGCAATTGATTCAGCGTCCATGGCAGCCTCCTTCGAAGATTGCAGCCATGTGTACATAGTAGGTCAGCCATCGCGAAGCGGGGAGTCATTGTGCACTGCACGCATGCCGTCAGCGAAAACGCGTTGCAGGTAGACTGTCAGACTTACTTCAACGACGTGCCAGGCAGGCGCGTCTCACGTTTTCCCTGTTTTCGAGAGTCCATGAATCGCACGATCCTGATTGCCCTGCTGTTGTCCGCCCTGACCGGTTGCACGAGCAACCCCAACGATCATCACAAGACACCACCCAAAGATCCGCAGGACTACCACGGCGTGCCGACCGACGACCGGCCGCCGTCGATGCTCGACACGCCCACTCCGTCGGACGTTCCCGCCGCGCCGAAGTGAGCGTAGCCCGTATCGTCTGACGCGGCGAACCGGGGCCGCGCTAAACCGCGCGCGCGGGCGCGATGCTCGCCGTCACGCGCGGCAGGTAGCGCAGCAACGTCGCGCCGCGGGCGAGCATGAAAACGAGCAGGGCGATCCACAGGCCGTGATTGCCGTACGGACCCATCAGCGCCCACGATGCGGCCACGAACACGGTCAGCGATGCGGCCATCGCTTTCATCAGTTCATGCGTGCGCGTCGCGCCGATGAACACGCCGTCGAGCAGAAAACCCCACACCGAAATCACCGGCGATAACGCGGCCCACGGCAGATACGTTTCCGCCGCGCTGCGCACGGCCGGCTGATCGGTCAGGCGCTCGATGATCCACGCACCGCCCATCCAGTAAGCGAGCGAAAAGCCGAGTGCGCCGAGCGTCGACCATAGCATCGTCACCTTGACGGCCTGGCGGAACGCGCTGCGCTCGCGCGCGCCGATCGCCGCGCCGACGAGCGCTTCCGCCGCGTGGGCGAAGCCGTCGAGCCCGTATGCCATGAACGTCTGGAAGTTGAGCAGCAGCGCGTTGGCGGCGAGCGTCGTATCGCCCTGGCGCGCGCCGAGATGCGCGAACCAGCCGAACGCGCCAAGCAGACAAAGCGTGCGCACGAAGATGTCACGGTTGATCGTGACGAGCCGTCTGAGCGCCGTCGCATCGACGAGCGACGCGCGATCGGGCGCGGGAAGTCCGCGCGGGCGCAGATGCCACAGGAGTGCGGCGCCGAGCACGAAGCCGAGCGCATCGGCGGTGGCCGTCGCGGCGCCAATCCCGGCGATACCCCAGTCGAACACATAGACGAAGAGCAGCACGGCGACGATGTTCACCGCGTTGATGAACACCTGCGTGAGGAGCGCGAGGCGCACGCGCTGTGTGCCGAGCAGCCAGCCGAGCACCACGTAGTTCGCGAGCGCAAGTGGCGCCGCCCAGATGCGCGCATGGCAATACACGCGGGCATGCAGCTGGACCGCTTCGCTGCCGCCGATCGCACGCAACGTATAACCGATCAGCGGCACCTGCAGCGCAAGCACCGCGGCGCCGATCACGAACGCGAGCATGAGCGCGCGAATAACGTTCATCCTCAGGCCCGCCGCATCGTTCGCACCGAACGACTGCGCGACGAGTCCGGTCGTCCCCATCCGCAGGAAGCCGAAGCCCCAGAACACGAAGCTGAAGAAGAGCCCGCCGAGCGCGACGCCGCCGAGATACGACGCACTCTCCAGATGACCGGCGACCGCCGTATCGACCGCGCCGAGGATCGGCTGTGTCAGATTCGCAATGACAATCGGAAAAGCGAGCGTAAGAACGCGACGGTGCCAGTGCACGGGAACGGCTTCGGCTTTGGTCGTTCCGTCGAGCGCGATGGTTTCAGCGTCCGCGACAGTTTCCACGGCGCTTGTCGCGATGGCATCGGGCTGCCCCGGCGTCGGCGATGCGCTGTCCGGCGTCGTCTTGCGTACGCCATTCGTGTCGCGCGTGCTTTCCGTGCCGTTCAACCGCGCTCCTGCACGCAGACCCACGGCGAGACGACGACCGCCCACAGGTCCGGGTCGCGGGCGGCGAAATCAGCGGCCGTTTCGGCCTGCACGCGTTCCACGAGGCCCGCCGAGAGCCATTGCGTGACCTGCGTGGCGTCGTCGCTGGCGATGGCTTCGGCGACGCTCACCAGGTCGAGATCGCGCACCACGCGCAGCAGCATGCCGCGCGCAAAGAAACGTTCGAGTTCGGGCCAGCCGATCTTCGCGGTTTCGGCGAGGAGTTTCAGATAGAGCGGGCTGTGCGTTGCGTCAGGGGAAGTCATGGGATATCGGGAAACGAGACGGGCGGCCGACACTATAAACCATCGTCACGGCGCCGCTTTGCCGCGCGCCGGATTGCGGGACCGGAAATTAACATCAGTTTTTATCCGCGGTTTAAACAATCGCGATGCCGTGGGCATTTAATCTGATCAAAGCAAAATACGCTGAAAATCGTAGTTCGCGCGATTGCATTTAGTCATTAAATCAATGGAAGGGTGCGCTTGCGCACCAAGGTTCAAACAGGCAGGTTATCGCAAAATAAATGGCCTGCGCCGCTTTTTGCAGTGGCCTTCGCAGCCTGCTGAACGGGTCGGCCCGGGCGACGTAGAAGCAGGACTGGTGCGGCATTCGAGGCATATCGGCATTGGCCGGGAAGGGGATGGAAATCCCATTGCAACGCAGCATTCAGGTTAGTTCGGCTTGCTAAATTGAGCGGGCCAGGTTTGCGCCGGTGTCACTCAGTGCGCCGAGTAACATTATTTGCACAATTAATCGATTGCGTCGGTATACGCGCGTTGCTAGATTTCGTTTCGGCGCATGGTGAACCGGTCCTTTGCCGATATGCGCCGAACCCCCGTTAGCCCGGCCTCGTGCCGGGCTCTTTTTATTGCGCGATCCGGCAATGATGCCGCGCTCGGACATCATTGCTTGCAGTGGATGACCATCGACCGGTTCTTGACGTTGGCACCGAAAATCCCTCCGAGCGAGCCGCCCGATGTGGCGCCGTTGTCGACGTCCTTCGAAATCACGTCGTACCCATACGCGCCACATGCTTCGCCAGCTTTTTTGTAGCATTCGCCCCAGCTTTCGCTGGCATCGCTGCCGCTGCAGTTGATCGCGAAGCCGGTGTCGCCGTTCGGCAGATACGTGAGCGTCGACGTGGTGGAGCAGCCCGCGAGGCCTGCGAGTGTCAGGACGGCCATTCCGGCCGCCTTGGCGAGTGCGCTTTTCATCGCAGATTTTCCTGTTTTCGGACGCAGCCGGTTGCCGCGCCCCTTGAGAATGGATCGTTCAGGGGCCCGCGGGGTTCCCCACGCGCCTGATCGACCGTCCACAAGGCCGCCGTTTGTTCAGGCGGAACCTTGCATCCGCCGTGCGTTGGGCACGGCAAACGATCCGCCGCCAGGTGCCTGACGACACCCACCGCAGCAAACGCGATGCCTGCATCGCGTTCAGCGGGGCGGCAGCGAACGGGCCGGGTCGATCGAACGGCTCTGGTAGCGCAATTCGAAATGCAGCATCACGTGATCGCTGTCCGTGTCGCCCATCTCGGCGATTTTCTGGCCTTGCGAAACCGCCTGGCCTTCCTTGACGACCAGCGCGCGGTTATGCGCGTAGGCGGTCAGATAGTCGCTGTTGTGCTTGATGATGATGAGGTTGCCGTAACCGCGCAGACCGTCGCCCGCATACACCACCGAGCCCGCCGCCGCCGCGACGACCGGCGTGCCGGCCACATTGACGATGTCGATGCCCTTCGAGTTCGCGCCGTCGAAGCGACGCGTGACGGTGCCCTGCGCCGGCCACACGAGCGCGATCGTCGAAGCGGGCGTCGCCGTCGGCGCGGGCGCGAGCGCGGTGGTACCGCGCGATGCCGTCGATCCGGACGAAGCCTGCGCGCTGCCCGAACCCGTAGCCGCG
This sequence comes from Paraburkholderia gardini, assembly GCF_907164575.1. Lineage (GTDB taxonomy): Bacteria > Pseudomonadota > Gammaproteobacteria > Burkholderiales > Burkholderiaceae > Paraburkholderia > Paraburkholderia gardini. Next base: position 69,506 of record NZ_CAJQYY010000004.1, on the reverse strand, counting down.
GTCGCGGTATTCGCGGGCGGCGCCACGCGTAGCACCTGGCCGGTTTCGATGGCGTTGGGATTGGTCAATCCGTTCCACCGCGCGATGTTCTGCACGGAGGTCCGGTTGCTGCGCGCAATGCCGGACAGCGTGTCACCCCGCTCGACACGATAGAACCCTGGCCCCACCGGAGCCGACCCGCACGCGGCGAGCACCGCGATCATCGATACGCAGGCGAGCCGTCTGATTTTTGTATGCAAACCTGGTCCTCACAAAACGCTGTCGCGCGTCGATCCCCGATCACACGCGCCAGTGGCAAAACAACCGATTCTAACGGTTTTGCATTGCAGCACCCCGAAACGCCGCGAACCGTTTGATCGCTCTCTAGCTGTTCGCGGCGACGCTGATTCGCAGCGAAGCGCTTTCCGTCGCGCCCGGCGCGAGCCAGCGCAGGCCGAAACCGTTATGGATGGCGTCGGGCAGTCCGAGCCACGGTTCGACGCAGTAGAAGTCGGATTCCGGCGCGAGCGTCCATGTCGTCACGGCGTACCAGGGAATCGAGCCCGGCCGCCGCAGGTCGATCGTGATCGTGCGGTTCAGCCCCGGCGCGACGATGCGCACCGGCTGGTCCGGCGTGCCGTCGAGCAGATGGAAGCGGTCGAGAATGCGTGCGTCGTCGAGCGTGTACCGCTCTTCGCCGGGCTCGGCCGCGCTGATCGATGCATCGGCCTGCTGGTGACGGCGCTGCGTCGGCGGCAGTTCGAGCGTGGTTTCGACCCGCTGCGTGTGCGGCAGCGCGAAGTAGAAATGGTGGCCCGCGTAGTACGGTAGCGCGGCGTCGCCGGTGTTGGTGGTGGTCAGCACCACGTCGAGCGTGTTTGCGTCGGCGAGACGGTACGTCGCCTCGAAACGAAAGCCGAACGGATACGCGGTGCGCGTGGCGTCGCTGTCGGTGAGCGTCATGGTGACGCCGTTGCCAGCCGCGTCCAGTTGCGCGGCGAACGGCAGGTCGCGGGCGAAGCCATGCATCGGCAGATCGCGCACGACGCCGCTGGCGTCGCGCCAGCGTCCGATCTTGCCGTCGACGAAATGCCGCGCGAGAAACGGAAACAGCAGCGGATTGCCGCCACGGACGCGGGCCGGGTCGCTCCAGTCGGCGTCGTCCGGCCAGAAAATCACCTGTTCGCCATCGATCTCCCATGACAGCAACCGGCCGCCTGCCTGCGGGGCGATACGAAGGAGGGCCGCGCCCTGCGCGATTTCGAGGATGTCCTGGTTCTGGAATATGGCCATGGTCGACGTTAAAACGCAGTTGGTTGAGTGAAAAGGATGGCGGCGCGCATGCTGCCGGTGGCCGATTTTGCGCTGCTTTGCGCTACGGGGAAACCCTTTCTCGGGAAATTGCGGGCGTGACTGCAAGAGCAGGCTTGCTGATAATCCGTAAAACAGGCCGGTCGGCCGACTGGCGGGTCGACAGTTCTGGACGGAGGATGCATGGATCTTGCGATGGCAATGGGCATAGCACTGATCGGCATGTTCGCCGGCAGCACCATCTACTTCTTCTACAAGGTCGAGCGCTAGAACGCACCGTTCGCCGCTCGAAGCGACGCGCGCGTCGCCTCCGGATCTTGCGAGAATCCACTCCAGGCCCGCTTTTGCGGGCCTTTTGCTTTCATTCGATTTACAGGTGTTTCAGGTTGTGACGCAGTGCGGCGGAAAAATGGGGGTATGTGCGGTTAACCCTTGGCTGTGCCGGGGTCGCCAGGCATAATCGGACGGCTTCCATGCGCGGGAGACGCATTCCCGCGCGATGTTTACCCCTTGAGAGGACCGCCGCGTGAACTTGTGGTTTCTGATTTTTCTGAGCGTGTTGCAGGGCGTCACCGAGCTTTTTCCGGTCAGCAGTCTCGGTCATACGCTCCTCGTGCCCGCATTGTTCGGCATGCATATCGACAAGCATGCGCCGCAACTACTTCCCTTTCTCGTCGCGCTTCACCTCGGTACCGCTTTAGCGCTGCTCTGGTACTTCCGCAAGCGGTGGATCGCGCTGATCGGCGGCTTCGTGGGTTCGCTGCGCGGCCGGCGTAACGACGACGGTCACATGATGTGGGCGCTCATCATCGGGACGATTCCGGCGGGTCTTGTCGGCCTCATTCTCGAAAAGCGGCTTGAGCGCGTGTTTCATGACCTGCGCATCGTCGCGATCGCGCTGATCGTGAACGGCGTGTTGCTATGGTTCGGCGACCGTCTGCAGCGCTCGCGTGTGCATCGCGCGCCGGAGAAGCTCACGTTCCGCCAGGCGTTCTTTGTCGGCCTCGCGCAGGTGGGCGCGTTGATTCCGGGTTTCTCGCGCAGCGGCCTCACGATGATCGCGGGCAACGCGGCCGGGCTGACGGCGGAAAAAGCCGCGGAATTCGCGTTCCTGCTCGGCACGCCGATTATTTTCGCAGCGGGCCTGCTCGAAATGCCAAAGCTCTTCCACGCGCCCGACCAGCTCGCCGACGCGCTGCTTGGCGGCGTCCTCACGGCGATCGCGGCGTATCTCAGCGTGCGCTTCCTGATGCGCTACTTCGAGGGCCGCGGCCGGCTGGCATCGTTCGGCGTGTATTGCGTGATTGCCGGCGCGCTGTGCCTTGGCTGGTTCATGCTGCATGCGCAGCCGGTGTAGAGGCGTTGCCGTCGCGTCGCGCGGCCATGGACCGGGCGGCCTGCGGCGATGCGGTATAATTTAAGGCTTGGCCGATTCATTCGATCAGGCTGAGCGCTTTGCCTCCCCATAGTTCAACGGATAGAACACGGGTCTTCTAAACCTGAAATCGAGGTTCGATTCCTCGTGGGGGGGCCAACCGGTTTGCCGGCCCCGGCATCCTTGCCGCATTTCATGGGCGAGCGTTTCTCCATAGCGGGTTTCGCCTGCTTTTCACCTGATCCCCGCCTGCTGTACTTCAACTCCGGTTCTACCGTTCTACTTCACCTCGTCAGCGAAGGTTTGTCTTTCGTGCGTCTTCACCGGATCAGGGATGACCGCGCGAATGCGCTACGCCGACGGCGCACGCGCCGCTTGCGTGAAGCGTAAAAAAAGCAGCCGAAGCTGCTCTGTGAAGGTCCGCTTGCAGGCGAACCTGAATATGGATCCGCCGTTTGACCGCAAACCGGGCGACGCACCGGCACTCGACGATGCGGAGATCAAGGACGTGGTTGCGTTCCTGAATACGCTGACGGACGGCTATCGGCCCGCGGCGCACTGAACGCGCGGGGTTACGACTGAAGCAGGAACGCGCAGAACATCAGCAGCATCACGAAAGAGGCCAGCATGCAGATGAAGCCTGCACGAGTGAGGATGCCGGGCCATTGCGGACGCGGCAGCACCTGGATGCTGAGCATGCCGGCGACGGGTGCCGGCTCGCGACGCATGACGATCGGCATGAGCGCGATGCTGATCAGTGTGAGAACGATGACGAAGAAGCGAAGTGCGATTGAGTAGTCCATGGCGGCAGAGAAGATCGTAGATGCGCGTGCGGACCGGTGAAACGCGTGAAACGCATGCGCGTAATGGATCTTTCGATGCTAATGATCCGCCCTGACAGGGCCAATCGGACCTGTCCGAAAAGGCCGGCATGGTCCTGCATGCGCCGTCCGTGGCGCGGCGGCCGCGCATCACGTCGTGCTATGCTTTTGAGGGTCAGCTCACGCGACATGCGCGCGAGGGCATTCCAGTCAGCCTTCAAGGAGAACAATCAATGTCGATGCGAAACCGAGCCCTGATGTGCTGGACTGCAGGTGGGTTGCTGCTCGCGGGTGCAGGCGTCGCACAGGCGGCGAATCTTGGCTTCCTGAACGACACGCCGATCAGCTACATGAAGCCGCGCGACAACGATTCGATCAAGAAGGCCATCACCCAGGTGCTCAACGACACGCAGGACGGCCAGACCGTGAACTGGGTCAACGAGGGCACCGGCAACAGCGTCAAGATCGACGCGACACTGACACCCGACCGAACCACGAAGGAGGGCGACCGCACGTGCCGCGCGACGGCGGTCGTGCTGTCGGCCAAAGGGCAATCGATGAATCTGCATCCGCTCTTTTGCCGGCAGGGCAGCGGTGCGTGGCAACTGCAGAAGCGTTGAGCACGTCGATTGAACGCAGCGCCGGTACAGGCGAGGCTGCTGCTGGCCCCGTCACGAGCCCTGTCACTCCCGCTTCAAAAGTGACGACGCCATCACACCGCGCGCGGTTGCAATGACCGCGCGCGTCATTTCCTGCGGCGTCGTGCTGCTCGACGCCGCGGGTCGCGTACTGCTCGCGCACGCCACGGAAACCTCGCACTGGGACATCCCGAAAGGACACGGCGAAGCGGGCGAAGCGCCGCATGTCACCGCATTGCGGGAAATGGTCGAGGAGACGGGTATTGTCCTCGCGCGTGAGCGTCTGAAAGACCTTGGGCTCTTCGTGTATCGTCGCGACAAGGATCTGCATCTGTTCGCCGCGCGCGCGCGCGACGGCGAGATCGATATCGAACAGTGCACGTGCACGTCGATGTTCCCGCGTCGCTCCGACGGTACGATGATTCCCGAAATGGACGCGTATCGCTGGACCGAACCCGACGAGGTCGACCGCTATGCGAGCCGCAGTCTCACGCGGCTGTTCCAGACCACGCTCTCGCTCGCCGAACTGCACCGCACGCTCTGAAAGCGCGCGTTCGTGGGGCGATGGCCTAGTCGAGCGCCTTGTCGTTCGGATGGGCGAAGAGCTCGCGCATTTCCGCCGAGATCGGGAAATTCAGGTTCGTCCCGTGCGGCGGAATGGGCTGCGTGAACCAGACGTTGTAGAGGCGTTCAGCTTCGCCCGAAGTCTGCATCCGCGAAATCACACCGTTGACGACATCGCGCATCGGCGCGTCGCCCTTGCGGAACATGCACGCATACGCCTCGTAGCCGAGCGGCGTGCCGGTGATCACGTAGTCTTCGGGGTGCGCTTCCGCCGCTTTCAGGCCGTGCAGCAGCGGCTCGTCCATCACGAACGCGACCGCGCGGTCCGAGCGCACGGCGGCGAACGCCTCGGGATGATCCCGCGTCGCCGTGATACGCATATTGAGCTGCTTCTCGCTGTTCAGCTTGCGCAGCAGCCGTTCATCCGACGTGCCCGCCGTCGTCACCACCGATTTGCCCGCGAGATCCGCGAAGTCGGCGATGCCCGAATTTTTACGCGAGATCATGCGCACCGCGTACTGGAAGAAGCTGTCCGAAAACGCCACCTGCGATTCGCGTTCCACGGTGTGTGTCGTCGAGCCGCATTCGAGGTCGATCTGGCTGTTGAGCAGCATCGGAATGCGATTGGCCGATGTCACGACGATCTCCCGCACCTTCAGATCGCTAACGCCCAGCGCCTTTTTGATTTCATCGACGATGCGCAGCGCGATCGTGTACGAATAGCCGACCGTGTGGCCGCCATCGGAATAGGCGAACGGAATCGACGCCTCGCGCACGCCGAGCGTAATGACGCCTTCGTCATGGACTTTTTTCAGCGTACCGGTCAGTTCATCAGCATGGGCGCCGCAAGCGAACGTAGCCGCCGCGACGCATGCGATCAGCCGGAAACGGGCTGCGAACTTCATTGCTCCTCCGGGAAGGGCGTGCGTCTTCGAGAACCGCGCCGTGCCGCAACGTCCTGTCGATGTCATGAGACGCACCGGGGCACGTTTGCCGGCGAATATCCGTGCCCCGGGCCGGGTTCACCTGCCCGGCGATCAGTGGAGCTGTCCAGCTTACGCCGGCTTGCCCCAGCTGTCCCGCAAAGTCACGATACGGTTGAAAACCGGTTTTTCCGGTTTCGAATCGTAGCGATCGGCAACAAAATAACCTTGTCGCTCGAACTGGAAACGCTGCTCCGGCGGTACGTCCTTCAGACCCGGTTCAAGGTATGCGTTGACGACACGCTTCGAATCCGGATTCAGCGCTTCGAGGAAATCGCGGCCGCCTGCGTCGGGCTGCGGTTCGCGGAACAGCCGGTCGTAAATACGGACTTCAGCCGGCAGCGCATGCGCGGCGCTGACCCAATGGATGTTGCCCTTCACCTTGTACGTGTTCGCGCCTTCGGTGCCCGACTTGCTGTCCGGGAAGTAATTGCAGTGCACGGCGATCACGTTGCCGTCGGCGTCTTTTTCGGCGCCCGTGCATTCGACCACATAGCCGTAGCGCAACCGCACCTTGTTGCCCGGGAAGAGCCGGAAGTAACCCTTCGGCGGCGTTTCGACGAAGTCGTCACGCTCGATCCACAGTTCGCGCGAAATGGGGAACGTGCGCGTGCCCATTTCCGGATGATGCGGATGGACCGGCGCGCTGCATTCCTCGATCGTGCCTTCCGGGAAGTTGTCGATGATCAGCTTCACCGGATCGAGCACGGCGGCGGTACGCGGCGCCTTGTCGTCGAGGTCGTCGCGCAGCGCGCCTTCGAGCACGCTCATGTCGATCCACGAATCGACCTTGGTGATGCCGATACGCTCGCAGAACAGCTTGATGCTCCCCGGCGTGAAACCGCGCCGGCGTACACCGACGATGGTCGGCATGCGCGGGTCGTCCCAGCCCTCGACGTGGCCTTCAGTCACGAGTTGCAGCAGCTTGCGCTTGCTGGTGATCGCGTACGTGAGGTTCAGGCGCGAGAATTCGATCTGTTGCGGCAGCGGACGCGTGAATACGCCGGCGTCCGCCAGTTCGTTCAGGATCCAGTCGTACAGCGGACGGTGATCCTCGAATTCGAGCGTGCACAGCGAATGCGTGATGTTTTCCAGCGCGTCCGAAATGCAGTGCGTGTAGTCGTACATCGGATACACGCACCATGTGTCGCCGGTGCGGTAATGATGCGCGAAGCGGATGCGGTAGATCACCGGATCGCGCATGTTGAAGTTCGGCGATGCCATGTCGATCTTCGCGCGCAGCACGTGCTCGCCTTCCTTGAACTCGCCCGCTTTCATGCGGCGGAAGAGGTCGAGATTTTCCTGCACCGTGCGCTCACGGAACAGCGACGGCGTGCCCGGCTCGGTGGCCGAGCCGCGGTTCGCGCGCATGTCTTCCGCCGACTGGCTGTCGACATACGCCTTGCCGCGTTCGATCAGCAGCTCGGCGAACGCATACAGCCTGTCGTAGTAATCGCTCGCGTAATACAGCTGTTCCTTGTCGTCCTTCGTCCACTCGAAGCCGAGCCACGTGACGGCGTCGATGATCGAATCGACGTACTCGACGCTTTCCTTTTCCGGATTCGTATCGTCGAAACGCAGGTGGCACACGCCGCCGTAGCTGCTCGCAATGCCGAAATTCAGGCAGATGCTCTTCGCGTGGCCGATATGCAGATAGCCGTTCGGCTCGGGCGGGAAGCGTGTTTCCACGCGCTGGCCCCACTTTCCGGAGCGGTTGTCGTCATCGATGATGTTGCGGATGAAATTGGATGCCGCGGGCGCTTCGTTACGTTCGGTATTCATGCGTGATGGTGAAAGTCGTTCGAGGACGCGCGATGCGCCCGCTTATCTGTCAATTCTACCTGACCAGTCAGGGAGCGACAGGGTTCACGTGGCACGCGGCCGGAGTGAGGACTTCGCCCGGACGCTGTTACAGCGTGCAACAGGAGGTAAAACGCGTTGTCCGCGTGGGCGCCGCCTGGCCAGAATGCGAGCGTCGCGGCACGGGCCGCCTGCCGGTGGCGCTGTCGCCACAGACTTTTCGACGGCTGAAAACGGTCCGCCGACCCCTTTGACGTGTCCGCCGGCCCCGTCAAACCCGCTTGAGCCGCTGTCGCGGCGATTGCCCCTTCATGTGGACGTTCGCCGGACCGTTTGTCTTGCCCGAAGGCCCGCCGTTCGGCAACATGGCGCCTTCAGTTCCTGGAGTTTCACGGATGCCCGATTCCACGCACGACGCGCATTGCGCGCCTTTCGTCCCGCTGCCCCTTGCCCTGATCCGGCGTCTGGGCGCGGCGACGCTCGTCGTCGCCCTGGCTGGCAGTTTCGTGCCCGCCGCACCGGCGCTCGCCAGAACGCCGCCGCCGAAAGCGGTGCTCGACGCGTCGGCCGTGGCTGTGCCCGACCGCTACAGCGCGGACACGGCCCAGCAGATTTTCGCCGCGGGCGGCAACGCGGTCGATGCGGCCGTCGCCATCGCGTTCACGCTTGCGGTCACCTATCCGGATGCGGGCAATATCGGCGGCGGCGGATTCATGACGCTCTACGTCGACGGCAAGCCGTACTTCCTCGATTATCGCGAACGCGCGCCGCAGCAGGCGACCCGCGACATGTATCTGGACGACAAGGGCAACCCGGTGCCGGGCATGAGCCTCGTCGGGTTCCGGGCCGTGGCGGTGCCGGGCACCGTCGACGGCATGTGGGAAGCGCAGCGTCGCTTCGGCAAACTGAAGTGGAAGCAGGTGCTCGCCCCGGCGATCAAATACGCCACCGATGGCTTCGTCGTCGAGCCGTGGCTGCAGAAGCGCGCCGAATATGCATCGAAAAGTTTCGCCGGCAAGACCAATTTCAGCGTGTATTTCGCGGGGCTGAAGGCGGGCGCGACGTTCCGCCAGCCTGAACTGGCGCAGACGCTTTCGCGTATCGCGAGCGACGGCGGCCGTGAATTCTACGAAGGCAAGACTGCGGACCTCATCAGTTCTCAAATGTACGGCCACGGCCTTCTTTCGAAGACCGATCTGGTGCAATACAAGGCCGTGTGGCGCCAGCCGGTGACGGCCGACTGGAACGGCTATCGGATCGTCACCGCGCCGCCGCCGAGTTCGGGCGGTGTGGGGCTCATCCAGCTGCTGAAGATGAAGGCCGATCTGAAGCCCGCGTTCGCCGGGCTCGACCTGAATTCGTCGGCGTACATTCATCTGGTCGCGCAGATCGAAGATCGCGTGTTTGCCGACCGGCAGCAGTACATGGGCGACCCGGATTCGTATCACGTGCCCGTCGACAAACTGATCGACGACGCTTACCTCGCGCAGCGCGCCGATGAGGTGACGCCCGACGAAGTGCCGGGCGCGACGCCGGTCAAGCCGGGCCTCGGCGATTCGATGCCCGAGCGCGCCGAGACGACGCACTTTTCGGTCGTCGACAAATGGGGCAACGCGGTGTCGAACACGTACACGCTCAACGGGCCGTTCGGATCGGGCGTGGTGGTGGACAACGCAGGCTTCGCGCTGAACGACGAAATGGACGACTTCGTCGCGAAGGCCGGCACGCCGAACCAGTTCGGCGTCACGAGCGGCGACGTCAATACGATTGCGCCGGGTCGCCGGCCACTTTCTTCGATGACGCCGACCATCCTGCTGAAAGACGGCAAGGTTTCGCTCGTGATCGGCACGCCCGGCGGTTCGCGCATTTTCACGTCGATCTTCCAGGTGATGACGAATCTCTATGATTTCGGCATGCCGCCTGCCGACGCGCTGGCCGCGATGCGCTTTCATCATCAACTGCTGCCGCCGAAGACAATCTACTGGGAGCCGTATCATCCGATAACGGGCGAACTGGCCGGCCAGTTGAAAGGTCTCGGCTACACGCTGGAAGGGCAGAAGTTCAACGGCGATGTCCAGATGATCCGCGTGGAAGGCACGACGCCGGAGCCTGCCGCCGACCCGCGTGGTGCGGGTGTCGGACGGGTGTTTCACTGAAATACGATAACGAACTACAAATCGGGGAACCGCGATGACGACACATAACGTTCTGGTTCTGCCGGGCTATCAGAATTCCGGCGAGGGTCACTGGCAGACGCGCTGGGAAGCGGCACATCCTGAATTCGCCCGCGTCCAGATGCCGGATTGGGATTACCCGGTGCGCGACGCATGGTGCCGCACGCTGGACGAAGCCGTGGCCGCCGCCGATGCGCCGGTGATGTTCGCCGCGCACAGCCTCGGTTGCCTGGCTGTCGCGTTCTGGGCCACGCAGTACGCGTACGCCACGCAGATTGCGAAGGTGGCGGGGGCGTTGCTGGTCGCGGTGCCCGATCCGGCGGGGGCGCAATTTCCGGTGGATGCGTCCGGGTTTGCGCCCGTGCCGATGGCGCCCTTGCCGTTTCCGACGATCGTGGTCGCCAGCACGGACGACCCATACGGCGGCGTCGCGTTTTCACGGGCCTGCGCCAGGGCGTGGCAGAGCGCCTGGTTTGACATCGGCCCGCGCGGTCATATCAACGGCGAAAGCGGTCTCGGCGACTGGCCCGAGGGAATGTGCTGGCTGGAGTCGCTGGTCGAGGCGGTCTAAAGCGGGTTTAGCTCGGGTTTAGCGAGGTTTTCGGGCGGTTTGATCGTAGCTGGAGCGTGGGCTAAAGAGCGGCCGGTGCCGCTGCCGCGCGACCGGGTTCGGGCGCGGCGGCCGCCCGCGTCCCCCGGATGTGCGCAGACCACCTTCGAGACCGGCCGGAGAACCACCACCCGTCAGATCACCGACCGCGCCTTTAACTCCGCGATGCGGGTTTCGTCGAACCCCAGCACGGTGCGCAATATCTCATCGGTGTGCTCGCCGAGTGTCGGCGGATGGGCGGCCGCTTCCGGCGGGGTCGCGCTCATCCGGACGGGATTGCGCACCAGCTTCACTGTCCCGCCGGACGGATGCGGCAGGTCAACCTGCATTCCGCGCGCGACGACCTGCTCGTTCTCGAATACCTCACCGAGGTCATTGATCGGCCCACACGGCACACCCGACGCCTCCAGCGCGGCGATCCATTCCTGCTTGCCACGCAGCCGGACCATATCGGCCAGCAGCGGCACGAGCGTTTCGCGGTTGCGTACCCGCGCCGGGTTGGTCGAGAAACGCTCGTCGTCGGCGAGTTCAGGCCGGTTGCCTGCTTCGACGAACTTGCGAAACTGCCCGTCATTGCCAACCGCGACGATGATCCAGCTGTCGCTCGTCTGGAACGTCTGGTAGGGCACGATGTTCGCGTGCGCGTTGCCCCAGCGCACGGGCGGCTTGCCGCTCGCAAGGAAGTTCGAGTTCATGTTGGCGAGCATCGCCACCTGAACGTCCAGCAACGCCATGTCGATGTACTGGCCTTCGCCCGTCCGGTCGCGATGGGTGAGCGCGGTCAGCACGGCAATGGTCGAGTACATGCCGGTCATCAGGTCGGCGATGGCGACACCGGCTTTTTGCGGGCCGCCGCCGGGCAGCGCGTCGCGCTCGCCGGTGATGCTCATGAATCCGCCAATGCCCTGGATGATGAAGTCGTAGCCCGCCCGCTGCGCGTACGGGCCTGTCTGGCCGAAACCCGTGACCGAGCAGTAGACGATGTCCGGTTTCACTTCCTTCAGCGACGCATAGTCGAGCCCATATTTTTTCAGCTGGCCGACCTTGTAGTTCTCGAGCACGACGTCGCTTTGCGCGGCGAGATCGCGGATGATCTGCTGCCCTTCGGGCGTGGCGATGTCGACGGTGACCGAACGCTTGTTGCGGTTCGCCGCGAGGTAATACGCAGCCTCGCGCGTGTCTTCGCCATCCGGCGTTTTCAGGTACGGAGGGCCCCAATGACGGGTGTCGTCGCCCACTTCGGGGCGTTCGATCTTGATGACGTCAGCGCCGAAATCGGCAAGGGTCTGTGCGCACCATGGACCGGCGAGCACGCGTGTGAGGTCCAGCACGCGGATATGACTGAGGGCGCCCATATTCTGTTCGTGTCTCCTTGAAGCATGATTGCGCGGCATGCATGCGGCGGGGTGCGCGATGCCGTAACGATGTCCAGAATCTTAAGCGATTCCCGTCAGGAGACCCATCGGCCGGATGGCATAGGACGGATCTGAGGCCGCGAAGCCCCATCCCACGCCCCTCAGCGGGAAAAACATGGCCGGATGGCTAACGTTGTGTCCTGGCCGCCTCATGCCGCTCTCCGTGCTCGCCGATCCCGTATAATCAGCGGCTCAGGAAACAATCAGTTGGCGCATCTCCGGGTGCAGCCGAAACAGTCAGGACCGTCCCCCGCACGCCATGAAAGCCTCCGAAATCCGCGAGAAATTCCTCAAGTTCTTCGAATCGAAGGGCCACACGATTGTCCGTTCGTCGAGCCTCGTGCCCGGCAACGATCCGACACTGCTCTTCACCAACTCGGGCATGGTGCAGTTCAAGGACGTGTTCCTCGGCGCCGAATCGCGTCCGTATTCGCGCGCCACGACTGCGCAGCGCAGCGTGCGTGCGGGCGGCAAGCACAACGATCTGGAAAACGTCGGCTATACCGCGCGGCACCACACGTTCTTCGAAATGCTCGGCAACTTCTCGTTCGGCGACTATTTCAAGCGCGACGCGATCCACTACGCGTGGGAACTGCTGACGGGCGTCTACGGGCTGCCGAAAGACAAGCTGTGGGTCACGGTCTATCACGAAGACGACGAAGCGCACGACATCTGGGCGAAGGAAGTCGGCGTGCCGGTCGAGCGCATCATCCGCATCGGCGACAACAAGGGCGCACGTTACGCGTCGGACAACTTCTGGCAGATGGCCGATACCGGTCCGTGCGGCCCGTGTTCGGAAATCTTCTACGACCATGGCCCGGACATCTGGGGCGGCCCGCCGGGGTCTCCAGAGGAAGATGGCGACCGTTACATCGAGATCTGGAATCTCGTGTTCATGCAGTTCAATCGCGACGCGCAGGGCAACATGACGCCGCTGCCCAAGCAGTGCGTCGATACCGGCATGGGCCTCGAGCGTATCGCCGCCGTGCTGCAGCATGTGCACAGCAACTACGAGATCGACCTGTTCCAGGCGCTGATCACGGCAGCGGGCCGCGAGACAGGCGTCACCGATCTCACGAACAATTCGCTGAAGGTGATCGCCGATCACATCCGCGCGTGCTCGTTCCTGATCGTCGATGGCGTGATTCCCGGTAATGAGGGCCGTGGCTATGTGCTGCGCCGGATCGTGCGCCGCGCGATCCGTCACGGCTACAAGCTGGGCCGCAAGGGTTCGTTCTTCCACCGTCTGGTGGCGGATCTCGTCGCGCAGATGGGCGCCGCGTATCCGGAACTGAAGGAAGCGGAACAGCGCGTCACCGACGTGCTGCGCCAGGAAGAGGAACGCTTCTTCGAAACGATCGAGCACGGCATGTCGATCCTCGAAAGCGCGCTGGCCGATCTCGATACGAAGGGCGGCAAGACGCTCGACGGCGAGCTCGCGTTCAAACTGCACGACACGTACGGCTTCCCGCTGGATCTGACGGCGGACGTCTGCCGCGAACGCGAGGTCACGGTCGACGAGTCCGCATTCGACGAGGCCATGGCCCGTCAGCGCGAACAGGCGCGTGCGGCCGGCAAGTTCAAGATGGCGCAGGGTCTCGAATATTCGGGCGCGAAAACCACGTTCCATGGCTACGAGGAAATCGTCTTCGACGACGCGAAGATCATTGCGCTGTACGTCGACGGCGCGTCCGTCAAGGAAGTAGCGAAGGGCCAGCAGGCTGTCGTCGTGCTCGACCACACACCGTTCTATGCGGAGTCGGGCGGGCAGGTTGGCGATCAGGGTCTGCTCGCCAACGCGAGCGTGCGCTTCGCCGTTGTGGATACGTTGAAGGTACAGGCCGACGTGGTGGGCCATCACGGCACCCTGGAACAGGGCACGCTGAAGGTCGGCGACGTGGTGAAGGCGGAGATCGATGCCGTGCGTCGCGCACGCACGGAGCGCAATCACTCGGCCACCCACCTGATGCACAAGGCGCTGCGCGAAGTGCTGGGCTCGCACGTCCAGCAGAAGGGCTCGCTCGTCGACGCTGAAAAGACACGTTTCGACTTCGCGCACAACGCGCCGATGACGGACGAACAGATTCGCCAGGTCGAGTCAATCGTGAACGCCGAGGTGCTGGCGAACGCGCCGGGCATCGTGCGCGTGATGCCGTTCGACGAAGCGGTGAAGGGCGGTGCAATGGCGCTCTTCGGTGAAAAGTATGGCGACGAAGTGCGTGTGCTCGATCTCGGCTTCTCGCGTGAGCTGTGCGGCGGTACGCACGTGCATCGCACCGGCGATATCGGTTTCTTCAAGATCGTGACAGAAGGCGGCGTGGCCGCGGGTATCCGTCGTGTGGAAGCCATTACCGGGGATAACGCGGTGCGTTTCGTGCAGGAACTCGACGCCCGTATCAACGCGGCCGCAGCCGCCTTGAAGGCGCAACCGGCGGAACTCACGCAGCGTATCGCTCAGGTCCAGGAGCAGGTCAAATCGCTGGAGAAGGAACTCGGCGCGCTGAAGTCCAAGCTTGCTTCGAGCCAGGGCGACGAGCTCGCGGGTCAGGCGATCGAAGTCGCGGGTGTGCACGTGCTGGCCGCGACGCTCGAAGGCGCGGACGTCAAGACGCTGCGTGAAACCGTCGACAAGCTGAAGGACAAGCTGAAGAACGCGGCGATCGTGCTGGCCTCCGTCGAAGGCAGCAAGGTGAGCCTGATCGCGGGCGTAACCGCTGAGGCCAGCCGGAAGGTCAAGGCGGGCGAACTCGTGAACTTCGTCGCGCAGCAGGTGGGCGGCAAGGGCGGCGGCCGTCCCGATATGGCGCAGGCCGGCGGCACGGAACCGGCGAACCTGCAGGCAGCGCTGGCAGGCGTGAAGGGCTGGGTCGAGGCGCAACTGTAACCACGGGCGCGCGATATGCGATAAGCGGCACCGGTTTCGATTGTCGAAAGGGTTGAGCCGGCCGCTTCGCCAAAGATCCAGCAGAAAGCATGAAAACAGAAAGCCGCGAGCTTCGAACTCGCGGCTTTCTGCGTTTTGGGGCGGCCAGAAGAATCACACCGCCGGTTGCGCAATCCTCTCCGGTTGCTCCGAACTTGCCGACAGATTGCTCCCCGCCAGCAACTGCTCGCGCAATGCGTTCAGCGCTGCCGAAAAGTGACCGCGCCTCCAGACCAGAAGCGTATCGATCGCATCGAGTTCGCCGAGCGGATGAACGGCGATATCGTCCACGTTCTGCTGCAGACCCAGCACCGAGCGCGGCGCGATCGAGACGCCCACGCCGGCCGCGACACACGCGACCATCGCGTGATACGAACCGAGTTCCAGGATGCGCGCCGGCCGCAGATCGCACGCCAGATACCACTTCTCGATATAGCTCCGATACGCGCAACCCCGCTCGAACGCGACGAGCGTGGACAGTGCCACATCGCGCGCATCGCGGATCGGCCGGTGACCGCGCGGCGTCAGCATCACGAGCTCTTCGCGAAAGACCGGCACAAAATCGAAAACGTCGCGCAAAGCGTCCGGGTCGAGCGGCGTCGCAACGAGTGCGGCATCGACTTCGAAGTCGCGCACCCGTTCGATCAGCCGTCCGGTCGTGCCGGTTTCGAGTTCCAGTGCTACGTCGGGCCAGCGCTGGTGATATCGGGCAAGCAGGGACGGCAGCCGGCTCGCCGCGACGCTTTCCATGGTGCCGAGCCGCAGCCGGCCGTTCGGCCGGTTCTCGCGCACCGCGTGGCGCGCCTCGTCGGCGAGCGCGAGCAGACGTTCGGCATACGGCAGCAGCGTCTCGCCAGCTGGCGTCAGCACGAGTCGGCGTCCGTCGCGGATAAAGAGTTCAGTGCCCAGCTGCTCTTCAAGCTGTTTGATGCGCGTCGTCACGTTCGACTGCACCCGGTTCAGCTTTGCAGCAGCGCGCGTCACGCCGTTTTCGCGCACCACCGCGCGAAAGATGTTCAAGGCGGCCAGGTCCATCGTTCTCACTCCGAGATGCTTTTAATCATGATAATTCATTTTTTGTGATGAACTGTGCGGATTACTATCTGAACGTGCGATGGTCGGCGCGCACGTGTCGCCGGCCCCGAGAATCCCCGAAGACATCCATGACACCCCTCGCCACTTCCACTGCTGCTGCTTCCTCCCACCCGCACGACGCAAGGCGCGTCGCGCTCGGATGCATGGTGGCGCTCGCGGTCGCGCTGGGCGTGGGGCGCTTCGCGTTCACGCCGCTGTTGCCGTTGATGCTGCAAAGCGGCTCGATTGATATTCGCCACGGCGGCTGGCTCGCATCGTTCAACTACGCGGGGTATTTCATCGGTGCGATTACCTGCGCGGCGCTGCGGGTCGACCATGCCCGGATGGTGCGCGCCGGCCTTGCCATCACGGCCGTGCTGACCGTCGTCATGGGCGTCAGCGACGCGTTCTGGATCTGGGCGCTGGTGCGCTTCGTGGGCGGAGCGATCAGCGCATGGGCCTTCGTGTTCGCATCGCAGTGGGGCCTGCGCCGGCTCGCCGAACTCGGTGCGCACCGCTGGAGCGGCGTTATCTACACCGGCCCCGGGGTCGGGATCGTCGGCACGGGGCTTCTCGTGAGCGCCGCGGGCGGCCTCGGTGCGAAACTGGGCTGGATTGGCTTTGGGCTTATCTCGGCGGCCCTGGCGGCGCTCGTGTGGCACGTGTTCGAGGCCGCGCCCCGACGCGTTGCTCCGGCTTCACCGGCAGTCGCAGCGGAGCATTCCGAAGCCGTCGCCGTCGGGCACGATCGACCCGGCAGTCACACCCGACCGTCCGGCCGCACCGCGCCACCGGCGCGCAGTTCCGCATCGACACATCACGCCCGGCCCGATCGAACCATTCACCGCGCCGATGCGATCTGGCTCGTCGTGTTGTACGGCGTGCCGGGATTTGGCTACATCATTACCGCGACGTTCCTGCCGGTGATCGCGCGCGCCGCGTTACCGGGTTCGCCCTGGCCCGATCTGTTCTGGCCGATGTTCGGCGTGGCGCTCATGGCAGGCGCGCTGCTTGCCGCGCGTCTGCCGCTCCACTGGGACAATCGCATGCTCCTCGCGGGCGCTTACGTGTTGCAGGCGGCAGGCATCGCGTCGGGCATCGTCTGGCCGACCGCAGCGGGTTTTTCGATCGGCAGCATGCTGATCGGGTTGCCGTTCACGGCAATCACGCTTTTCGCGATGCGTGAAGCGCGTCGACTGCATGGGGAGCATGCAGCCGGACTGATGGGTTACGCCACGGCCGCCTATGGCATCGGCCAGATCGCGGGGCCGCTGGTGGCCGCGCCGGTCGCCGCTCATACGGGCTCGTTTTCGCCCGCGCTGTGGCTGGCCGCGTTCGCACTGATGCTCGGCGCCGCCGGCCTCCTTATCGTCACCCGCGTCTCGAATCGCCGTTCGCACCGATAGCCCGCTCGGGCCGTACGTCCGTTCGCGCCTCGTGCGCCGCCCACGGCGCTTCCCGACCCTACGATTACCCTCCAGCAAATTCGAACGACCGGACAATAACGGGATGGCGCACTAAAATGTCCGCTTCCCGTTACTTTCGCGTGCCTTCTACAGGGTGCGCCGCCCGCCATGCAACACTTTGCGTCGGACAATTACGCCGGCATCTGCCCCGAGGCGCTCGCGGCGCTCGTTGAAGCAAACAACAGCGGTCACGAGCCGGCTTACGGCGACGATTCCTGGACCGAGCGCGTGTGCGACCGCCTGCGCGACCTGTTTCAGACCGACTGCGAAGCGTTCTTCGTCTTTAACGGCACGGCGGCGAATTCGCTGGCGCTGGCATCGCTGTGTCAGTCGTATCACTCGGTGATCTGCCACGACCTCGCGCACATCGAGACCGACGAATGCGGCGGCCCCGAATTTTTCTCCGGAGGCTCGAAGCTTCTGACCGCGCCCGGCGCCCACGGCAAGCTGACGCCCGATGCCATCGAGGCCGTCGTGACCCGTCGGGCCGATATCCACTATCCGAAGCCGAAGGTGGTGACGCTCACGCAGTCGACGGAAGTCGGCAGCGTCTACACCGTCGAGGAAGTGCGCGCGATCGCGGCGATTGCCAGACGACGTCATCTGAAGGTTCACATGGACGGCGCCCGCTTCGCCAACGCGGTCGCGACGCTGGGCGTGCATCCATCGGAGATCACGTGGCGCGCGGGCGTCGACGTGCTGTGTTTTGGCGGCACGAAGAACGGCCTGCCGGTGGGCGAAGTGGTCGTGTTCTTCGATCGCGCGCTGGCCGACGATTTCGCGTATCGCCTTAAACAGGCGGGCCAGCTTGCGTCGAAGATGCGCTTTATCTCGGCGCCGTGGCTGGGTCTGCTCGACGACGACGTCTGGCTGCGCAACGCGCGTCACGCGAACGCGATGGCGCAACTCATGAAAACGCGTCTCGAAGCGATTCCCGGTGTGAGCATCATGTTCCCGGTCGAATCGAACGCCGTGTTCGCGCAATTGCCCGCGCATGCGGCGAAAGCGATGCGGACGAAAGGCTGGAAGTTCTACGAGTTCATCGGCGCGGGCGGTTGCCGGCTGATGTGCGCGTGGGACACACAGCCCGAAACCGTCGAGCGGTTTGCCGCCGAAGTGCGCGACCTGTGCGCGGCATGAGAGCGAGCGTCGCCAGCGCATGGCGCACGGCGACGCGCACGACGTGAAACGATCCGAAGCCTTTCCCGACATTCATTCACCTCAATTCCAACGAGCATGTCCGACTACCAATACTGCCCACGTTGCGCGACGCCGCTCAGCGAACGCAGCGACGCCGCCCACGAAGGCGGCCGCGTGCGCCAGGTCTGTCCCGACGCAACCTGCGGCTATGTGCACTGGAACAATCCGCTGCCGGTCGTCGCGGCCATCGTCGAATACGAAGGCAAGATCCTGCTCGCGCGCAACGCGGCCTGGCCCGAAGGCATGTTCGCGCTGATCACCGGGTTTCTCGAAAACGGCGAAACACCCGAGGAAGGCATCGCCCGCGAGGTGCTCGAGGAAACCGCGCTGCACGCGGAATCGGTCGAACTGATTGGCGTCTACGAGTTCATCCGCAAGAACGAGCTGATCATTGCCTATCACGTGAAGGCGCACGGCACGGTCACGCTTTCGCCCGAACTGCTCGAATACCGGCTGGTCGAACCGGCGAACCTGCGGCCGTGGCGGGCGGGCACCGGCCAGGCGCTCGGCGAATGGATGCGCCGGCGCGGCCTGCCTTTTGAATTCGTCGAGCGGCCGGGACAGTGAGCAGCGTGCTGGCGAGCGATTGCGTGCAGTCATTCGATCACGTTTTCAACAGGCCGGACACCTGGCCATCCGGCCGATAGTCAGCACGTCGCCGGGTTGTTAGAGTGGCTGCATGACCCCGGCACACGGCAGCGAAACATACGAGCGTGGGCACACGGCAGCCCGCGCCACACTTGTTCATCACCAGGAGACAGAACCGACATGGCCTACATCTACTATCTGACGCACATCCATCTTGGTTACGATGCGCTCGCGCAACTGCCCGCCGAATGCGAGCGGGTCGGTATCAAGCGACCGCTCGTCATTACCGATAAGGGTGTCGTCGCGGCGGGCGTCGCCCAGCGCGCGATCGATGCACTGAAGCTCGCCGACGTACCGGTATTCGACGACACGCCGTCGAATCCGACGGAGGCCATGGTTCTCGCTGCCGCCGTGCGGTATCGCGAGGAAGGGTGCGACGGGCTGGTTGCGGTAGGTGGCGGTTCGTCGATCGATCTGGCAAAGGGCGTGGCGATTGCCGCGACGCATCCGGGTGCACTGACCCAGTATGCAACGATCGAAGGCGGTAGCGGCAAGATCACGGATGCCGCCGCGCCGCTAATCGCGATTCCGACCACGTCGGGCACCGGCAGCGAAGTCGCGCGCGGTGCGATCGTGATCCTGAACGACGGCCGCAAGCTGGGCTTTCACTCGTGGCATCTGCTGCCGAAGTCGGCGATCTGCGATCCGGGTCTGACGCTGGGCTTGCCTGCCGGTCTGACGGCCGCCACCGGCATGGACGCGGTGGCCCACTGCATCGAAACCTTCCTCGCGCCTTCGTTCAATCCACCGGCGGACGGCATCGCGCTCGACGGGCTCGAACGTGCATGGGCCAATATCGAACGCGCGACGCACGACGGCAGCGACCGGGACGCGCGCCTGAACATGATGAGCGCGTCGATGCAGGGCGCGATGGCGTTCCAGAAGGGACTCGGCTGCGTGCATTCGCTGTCGCATCCGCTGGGCGGCATCGCGGTGAACGGGCGTACGTCGCTGCATCACGGCACGCTGAACGCCGTCGTGCTGCCGGCCGTGCTGCGTTTTAACGCGTCCGCTGAAACGGTGGTGGCGAACAATCGCTATGCGCGCATGCGTCGTGTGATGAACCTGCCGGAGAACGCCGATCTTGCCGGGGCGCTGTTCGACATGACGGCGCGGCTCGGGCTGCCGACCGGGCTGAAACAGATGGGCGTCGACGAAAGCGTGTTCGACAAGGTCATCAAGGGCGCGCTGGCCGATCATTGCCACAAGACGAATCCGCGCGAGGCCTCGGCGGACGACTATCGCCGCATGCTGACCGAATCGTTCTGATCCTGCCGCCATGGCGACCCCTGACGACGCGATAAAAAGATGAGCAAACCGACTCCGACGCCACGCGAAGCTTACCGCCACTTTCTGCCGATCTCGACGCGCTGGATGGACAACGACGTCTACGGACACGTCAATAACACGGTCTATTACAGCTACTTCGACACGGTGGTGAACGAGTATCTGATCCGCGCCGGCGCGCTCGATTTCGAGCGCGGCGCGACGATCGGGCTCGTCGTGGAAACACACTGCAACTACTTCGAGCCGTTCGTGTTCCCGGAGCGGGTCGAGGCGGGTCTGCGCGTCGCGCGACTGGGCTCGACGAGCGTGCGCTACGAAGTTGGCCTTTTCCGGGAGGGCGGGACGCATGCGGCGGCACAGGGGCACTTCGTGCATGTGTACGTCGATCGCGCGACGCGTCGTCCGGTCGCGCTGCCGGATGTCCTGCACGCGGCGCTCGCGCCGCTTGTCGTGGCGGCGGACTAGCGGGTGCAGTCGCTAGTCATCAATCTGCTGAACGGCGTCAGCTACGGATTGCTGCTATTCATGCTGTCGGCGGGGCTGACGCTGATTTTCAGCATGCTCGGCGTGCTCAACTTCGCCCACGCCAGCTTTTACATGCTCGGCGCGTACGTCGGGCTTTCGGTCGCGGCGCACGCGGGGTTCTGGAGTGCGCTCGTGATCGCGCCGGTGATCGTCGGCCTCATCGGCGCGGCGATGGAGCGCTGGTTGTTGCGGCGCGTGCGGCCGCATGGCCACCTGGCCGAGCTACTGCTCACGTTCGGCGCGGCGTATCTGATCGGCGAAGCGGTCAAGCTCGTGTGGGGTTTGCCGGCGCTGTCGGCGCCCGTGCCGCACGCGCTGGACGGCCCGCTGTTCACGGTCTTCGGCGCGGGTTTTTCGCGTTATCGCGCGTTCATGATGGCGGCTTCGGTCGCGATGCTCGCCGCGCTGTATCTGCTGCTGCACACGTCGAAAACCGGCCTGATCGTGCGCGCGGCGCTCACGCATGCAAGTGCCGTCGAGGCGCTCGGTCACAACGTGCCGCGCGTGTTCACGCTGGTGTTCGCGGCGGGCACGGCACTCGCCGCACTTGCCGGTGTGATCGGTGCGCCGCTCTTCGTGATCGAGCCGGCGATGGCCGATTCGGTCGGCTCGATCGTCTTCGTGGTTGTCGTGACTGGTGGCCTCGGGTCGCTTGGCGGCGCGCTCGTGGCCTCGCTGGTTGTGGGGTGCGTGCAGACGTTCGCTGTCGCTAGCGATATCTCGCTCGGTTCGCTTGCCGCGCTGGCGGGGCAGTCGTTGCCAGTGGAATGGGCATCGCTCAGCGTCGCGCAGGTTGCGCCGCTCGTGCCGTATCTGCTGCTCGTCGCGATGCTCGCGCTGCGGCCGCGTGGTCTTTTCGGGCAGCGCGATGACGAGGCCTGATTTGCATCGCGCTCCTCACTTGTCCGGCAGCGCAGGCGCCGGTGGCGAATCGCACGCGCATGCGTCGGCGTGGCGAACCGGCCTGTCGTGGCTCGCGTTGATCGCGCTGCTTGTCGCGCCGCTGGGCCTGTCGTCGCAGAGCTGGATGCTCGCGTATCTGGCGCAAACCGCGTCGATGATCGTCCTCGCGCTCTCCTGGAACCTGCTGCTCGGCGAGACAGGCCTGCTTTCGTTTGGTCACGCCGCGTTTGCCGGGCTCGGCGCGCTCGTCGCGGCGCATCTCTTTAACCGGTATGGCATCGCGTTACCGTGGCTGCCGCTTGCAGGCGGCGTGGGCGGCGCGCTTGCCGGTGCGATCGCGGGCCTCGTCGCGACGCGTCGCGCGGGTACTGCGTTCGCGATGATCACGCTTGGCATCGGGGAGCTCGTGGCGGCTGCGGCGTGGTCGTTGCCCGACTGGTTCGGCGGTGAAGCGGGTGTGTCGATCGACCGCGCGGGCGGCCCCGCGTGGGGGACGTTTACGTTTGGCCCGGCGCGCGAAGCGTATGCGGTGATCGCGTGCTGGTGCCTGCTCGCCACGCTCGCGATGTGGGCGCTGTCGCGCACGCCGTTCGTGCGGCTCGCGAATGCGGTGCGTGACAATCCGGTGCGCGCGGCGTCGACGGGTTGCGATCCACGGGGCGTGCGGTATCGGATGTTCGTGCTGGCGTCGTTCTTCGCGGGCGTCGCGGGCACGCTGGGGCTCATCAACGTCGAGCTGGTGTCGACAGAAAGCGTCGGTATGTTGCGCTCGGGCTCGGTGCTGATCGCAACCGTGATTGGTGGAACCGGTGCGTTTTTTGGGCCGGTCGCGGGCGCGGTCGTGCTGGTGTTTTTCAGCGTCGCGGTGGCGAGCGTGACACGTGCGTGGCTGTTTTACCTGGGGCTGTTGTTCATTGTGATCGTCGTGCATTCGCCGGATGGTGTCGCCGGGCTGCTGGCGCGTGCCGTTACGCGATTACGCCGGCACGGATGGCGCGCATGTTCGGGCGCCGCGTTGTCCGATGCCTGCGCTGGTCTGGCCTGGATACTCGCCGTCGTGCTGGCGGTGCAGTACGCGTATGCGATGCAGTCGGCGGATGAAATGGGCGGACACGTCGTGCTTTTTGGTTCGCTTGCAATCGATACGACCGCGCGGATTGCCGCGATCTGCGCGGCGATTGTCGTGCTGGCGTTCGCTGGCTGGTTGATACGACGTCGTGCACAACGTGAATGGGCGCGTCTCGAATGGCTTCGCGGCGAAGCGGCAACCGTTGCACCTGCCGCGGCCGGTGCGGACATCATCACACCCCGTTCAACAGCTACCGTCAGCACGCCATCCGCGATCAAACCCGGCGCGCCCGCGCTCGTCCTCCGGGGCGTCGAGAAAAGCGTCGACGGGACCGCGATACTTCGTGGCGTCGATCTGAGCATCGCGGCCGGCGAGCGGCACGCGCTGATCGGCCCGAACGGCGCGGGCAAATCGACGCTCTTCAACCTGATCGCCGGCGCCGGCCGGGTGAGTGCGGGGCGCATCGAAATCAACGGCGTCGATACGACGCGATCGACGCCAGCCGCGATCAGCCGTGGCGGTGTCGCGCGCAGCTTCCAGACGACGAGCGTCTTCGGCCGCCTGACGGTGCTCGACAACCTGCGCTGCGCCGTGCTCGCGGCGAACGGCGATGGCGTGCACTGGTGGCATCGGTGGCTGCATGCCCGTGCGGTCGACGCGCGCGTCGACCGCGTGCTCGACGCCGTGGGTCTCGCGCCGCGCCGGCATGTGCTTGCGGGCACACTCAGCTACGCCGAACAGCGCGCGCTTGACCTGGGCATCGCGCTCGCGGGCGGCGCGCCCGTACTGCTGCTCGACGAGCCGACAGCCGGCATGAATCGCGCCGAAGCCGCGCGCGCCATCGAACTGATCCGCGAAGCAACCCGGGGCCGCACGCTGCTGATGATCGAACACGATATGGACGCGGTCTTCAGCCTCGCCGACCGCGTCTCCGTACTCGTGCAGGGGCGCGTGATCGCGACGGGTACACCGGAAGCCATCCGCGCGGACAGAAACGTTCGCGCGGCCTACCTCGGTGAGGATCCCGTCCGATGACCACCTTGCTCGACATCGATGGCCTGTGTGCGTGGTACGGCGCGAGCCAGGCGCTCTTCGGCGTCGATCTGCGTATCGAGGCGGGCGAGGTCGTCGCGCTTGTGGGGCGCAACGGCTCCGGTCGCTCGACGCTCGCGAAAGCGATCATGGGTCTCGTGCGCACGAAGGGCCGCATGCAGTTCGCCGGCCAGCCGCTCGCGGGGCGGCGCACCTTCGAGATCGCGCGGCTCGGCATAGGCTACGTTCCCGAACATCGCGATGTCTTTCCGGCTTTGACGGTGCGTGAGAATCTCGAACTCGGCGTGGCGCCGCGTCGAGCGAAAGGCGCGCAACCG
The DNA here is from genome assembly GCF_907164575.1 of Paraburkholderia gardini. GTDB lineage: Bacteria > Pseudomonadota > Gammaproteobacteria > Burkholderiales > Burkholderiaceae > Paraburkholderia > Paraburkholderia gardini. The sequence goes on along the minus strand of NZ_CAJQYY010000004.1, from coordinate 45,371 downwards.
CGCTTCACGCTCGATGACGCGTACGCGCTTTTTCCGATCCTTCACGAACGACGGGCGACCCGTGCCGGCGCACTCTCCGGCGGCGAGCAGCAAATGCTGACACTTGCGCGAGCACTTCTCGGCGGCCCCGATCTGCTCGTCATCGACGAGCCGGCCGAAGGGCTTGCCGCCCGGCTCGTCGCGCAGGTCAGCGGTTGTCTCGCGCAGCTTCGCGAGCGCGGCATGGCGGTGCTGCTGATCGAGCAGCGGCTCGTCATCGCACATGACATCGCGAGCCGGATCGCCGTAATGGGCCACGGCGAGATCGTCTTTGACGGTACGTTTGAAGCGTTTCGCGAGCAGGATCACGTGATGCACGAATGGCTCGGCGTTGGCCAGGAAGCACACGTAATCCGCCCGCTGTAACGATTCAGGCCTTTGCGTCACGTTCCACGATCCACTCATGCGCCGGATCGTTTTTAAAGTGCCACACGCGCTGCTTGCCGGCCATCACGTTCAGATAATACGAGTCGTACCCATACGGCACCACGACCGGGTGATAGCCGCGCGGCACCATCACTACATCGTGATTCTCGACCGCGAGCGATTCGTCGATATCGCGCGAATCGGTGTACACGCGCTGGAACGCGAAGCCTTGCGGCGGATTCAGGCGGTGGTAGTACGTCTCCTCGAGCGAGCTTTCCAGCGGCACGTTATCCGTGTCGTGCTTGTGCGGCGGATAGCTCGACGCATGGCCGCCGGGCGTGCGAACCTCGACCACCAGCAGCGATTCCGCCGCTTCGGTCTGCGGAAGAATGTCGCAGACGTAACGGGTATTCTGACCTTTGCCACGCGTCGAGCGCTTCATCTGCGAAGGCTCGATCAGGCGGGCCGGCAGCGTGCCGGTGGCCGGCGCGCTGGCAATGCCGATCTCCGCGTGCCGCGTCGCGCGAATCGTCGTGCGCACGCCGGGCGGAATGTAGACGGCGTAGGGCGCGGCATCTTCGAAGACGCTGTCGCGCGAACCGAGGCTCGTCCATTTCGTGTCGGCGGTTTCGATATCGACCGTGCCCGTCAGCACGACGATGCACGATTCGCGCACAGTTTCGTGCACGTAGATGATTTCTTCCGCGTCCATCCGGTACGCGGCGAACCCGACGTATCGCCACGCGGCGGACTGCGGTGTCACGCGCGCGATTGTCTGGCCATCGCGCTGTGCCTTGACGAGCAGACTCATGCTGCCTCCCTGGTTGGGGCCAGCGGCGCGTCGACAAGCGATCGCAACGTCTGGTAACCCTTCTGCGCATACTTGTACGAAGCCGCGATCACCGGATCCTGTTCGGCTTCGACCACGAGCCATCCACGATATCCGTGCTGTTTCAGACGGCCGATGATCGACGCGAAATCGACGGTGCCGTCGCCCGGCACGGTGAACGCGCCGTTGATCACGGCGTCGAGGAAGCTCCAGTTGCGGTTGCGCGCGAGCTTGATGACGGCGGGCCGCACGTCCTTGCAATGAACGTGGCATACGCGCGCGATGTGTTTGTCGAGCATCTCGACCGGATCACCGCCCGCGAACGTGATGTGTCCGGCGTCAAAGAGCAGACCGACGGCGTCGCTCGTGAGCGACATCAGGCGGTCGACGTCCGAAGGCGTTTCGACGTACGCGCCCATGTGATGGTGATACGCAACCCGCACGCCGCGGCTTAGCGTGTAACGCGCGAATTCATCGAGGCGCGCGGCGTACTGTTCCCACTGCGCGTCGGAGAAAAAGCGCGGCCGTTGATAGAGCGGTTGCGGCGCGCCCTGGATCGAATCCGCGACTTCGCCGTACACCATGACCGTCGCACCGTTTTTCGCGAGCAGGTCGAGATGCGGACCCACGGATTCGATTTCTTCCGCGACGCTGCGTTTCGCCAGACGTCCCGAATACCAGCCGGAGACGAGCGCGAGATCGTATTGCGCGAGCAGCGTCTTCAGCGCCTGGGGTTCGCGGGGAAACTTGTTGCCGAGTTCAAACCCGTCGTAGCCGATTTCGCGGCCTTCGGTCAGCGCGAGCTCGAGCGGCGTCTCGCCGCCAAGCGAGGGCAGGTCGTCGTTCATCCACGAGAGCGGGTTGATGCCGATACGTACTTCAAAGTCAGTCATACGGATGTCCTCAATCGTTGGCCGCATTATCGCCGCTATCACCGTTATCGCCGGCATCACGCACGTCGCCGCGTTCGCGCGCGGCCATCTGGGCTTCGTATTTCGCGCGGGCTTCGCGTACGGCGGGGCGGCTCGATACCTCGGGCACGGCCACTTCCCACCACCAGCCGCCATCGTCGGTGGTGCGGGCCGCGTCGGTGTCGATGCTGATCACGTAGGTGCGATCCGCCGCGCGCGCACGTTGCAGCGCGGCTTCGAGTTCGCCGACGTTCGCGACATGCTCCGCGAGCGCGCCGAGTGCACGCGCGTGCGCGGCGAAATCCACCGCCGGTGCGCCGGGCGGGCCTTGCGCGCAGTCGTCGAACATGTTGTTGAAGGGCTCACCGCCGCACGCCTGCTGCAGGCGGTTGATACAGCCGTAACCGCGATTGTCGAGCACGACGACGATCAGCTTCGCGCCCAGCATCACCGACGTCGCGATCTCGCTGTTGAGCATCAGATAGCTGCCGTCGCCGACCATCACGATGACGTCGCGCTCGGGCCGCGCGAGCTTCGCGCCGAGACCGCCCGCGATCTCGTAGCCCATGCACGAGTAGCCGTATTCGACGTGATAGCCGCCCGGCCGCCCGGTGCGCCACAGCTTGTGCAGCTCCGCCGGCAGCGTGCCCGCCGCGCAGACGACGATGTCGTCGGTGGTCGAGCGCGCGCTGGAGCGCTGCACGGCGCCGATCACGTCGGCGTCGTAGGGCAGCACGCCTTCGCGCTGCGGCGCGTGCGTGAGCTTTCCGATCGTCTCGCGCCATGCGCCGCCGAGCTGCTGCGCACGCTGCGTCCAGCCGGCGTCGGCGCGCCATGCGCCCAGCCGCGCGGTAAGCGCTTCCAGCGCGAGACGCGCATCCGCTTCGACTACCACGCCGCGATGCTTCATGCCGTCGAACGCGTTCGCATTGATGCCGATGACGTCGGCCTGCGCGAAGAGCGTGTTCGAGCCGGTCGTGAAGTCCTGCAGACGCGTGCCGACGGCCAGCACGCAATCGGCGCGATGCGCGAGTTCGTTCGCGGCCGGCGAGCCGGTCACGCCGAGCGCGCCCGTGTTGAGCGGATCGTCCCACGCGAGCGAGCCCTTGCCGGCCTGCGTTTCGGCGACGGGAATGCCGTGCCGCGCGGCGAACGCCTTGAGCGTATCGGTCGCGCGGCCGTACAGCACGCCGCCGCCCGCGACGATCAGCGGATGCTTCGCGCTCTTCAGCCGTTCCAGCGCCGCGTCGAGTTCATGCGCGACCGGCGCGGGCGAGTGGAACGGCACGACGCGCGGCGCGAAGAAATCCGCCGGGAAGTCGAACGCCGCGGCCTGCACGTCCTGCGGTAGCGCCAGCGTGACCGGGCCGCACAACGCCGCGTCGGTCAGCACGCGGATCGCGCGCGGCAATGCGGTCAGCAACTGCGCCGGATGCACGATGCGGTCGAAATAGCGCGAGACGGGTTTGAACGCGTCGTTCGCCGAAATGCCGCCGTCGTGGAAATCCTCGATCTGCTGCAACACCGGATCGGGCGCGCGCGACACGAAGATGTCGCCGGGCAGCAGCAGGACCGGCAGACGGTTGACGTGCGCGAGCGCCGCCGCTGTCAGCAGGTTCGTCGCGCCGGGGCCGATCGACGTGGTGACGGCCATCATGCGCCGGCGGAAATGCGCTTTCGCGAAGGCGATCGCGCTGTGCGCCATCGCCTGTTCGTTGTGCGCGCGCAGCGTCGGCAATTCGTGGCGATGCTGATACAGCGCTTCGCCGAGTCCCGCGACGTTGCCGTGTCCAAAGATCGCGAATACGCCGCCGAAGAGCGGCTCGGTGCCGCTGCCGTCTTCGGTGACGACGCGCTGCGCGGCCAGATAGCGCACGATCGCCTGCGCGCCGGTCAGGCGGATCGTGCCGCCTGGGGACACCTGCGTCGCTTCGTTGGCGGGCGCCGTATCGTGATGCAACACACGCTGGTTCATGCCGCCTGCTCCTGATGGACGTTGCGCGCCCCGCCGGCCGGCGCCGCGGTTTCGCCGCGGGCCGCACGCCACGAAGCGATCAGCGTTTCGAAGACGTTGCGCACGCGCGCGATGAGTTCGGCGTCGTCGATCTGTCCCGCGAGCCACGCATGGCTCGGCTCATGAAAGATCGTACGCCCGACCGTGAAACCGCGACACGTCGCCGATGCGGCGGCGGCCCGGAACCCTTCGTTCAACTGCTCGACGGCCGCCGACAGACCCAGCAGCACGACGCCACGGCAATACGGGTCGCGCTCGGCGATCAGCGCGTCGATGGCCTGCCACTGGCTCGCTTCCATCGGTTCGAGCTTCCACCATTCCGGATAGATGCCGATGTTGTAAAGCCGCTTGAGCGCGCGATACACGGTGTCGGACGCCATCGGCAGATTCGCGTTCTTCGGCGGAATCACTTCGAGCAGCAGTTCGTGACCGCTTGCCTGTGTCGCGTCGTAGAGCGCGCTTAGCTGCGCTTCCTGTTCGAGCCGCTGTTCGACCGGCTCGTCCGGATGAAACTGCACGAGGCATTTCGCGACATGGTCGCGCGGCCAGTTCGTGAGCGTCGTGCCGATCGAGCGGCCATGATCGAAGACGAGCGGCACCGATCCCGGCAGTTCCACCGGGCGGCCGATCCACCAGCCACGTCCGGTTGCGGCGTTCAGCGCGTCCTGACCGTAACGGTCGTCGATCAGCACGCCGATGCGGCCCTGCAGACCGAGGGCGGCTTCCGTCTGCGCTACGGCTTCGACGAACAGCCCTTTCAGCGTGTGTATGCGCGATTCGTCCGCGCCGGTCTGCTGCGCGAGGTCGAAGAACTGGTTGCGATGATCGAACGCGAAGCCGAGCACTTCGTTGCGGGCGGTACGCGCGGGTGTGACGCGATGCAGCCGGGCGAGCGTCGCGTCGCGATCCGGGCGGCGCATCCGTTGTGGGTCGGCTTTCGCTTCGCGCAGAAAATATTCGAGTTCGGCCGGCGTCGGCATGGCCGGCGCGCAGCCGTGGCGCGACACCACGAGCGCGCCGCTCGCGTTCGCGGCGCGCGCGCAGGCTTCGAGCGGTTCGTCGCGCAGCCAGCCGGACAGGAACCCCGAGGCGAACGCGTCGCCCGCGCCGAGCACGTTCAGCACCTCGACCTGTACGCCGCCCTGAACGGGCACGCTGTCGAGCGAGACGGGGACCGCGCCGTCGATGATCTGGCAGCCCATCGGGCCGCGCTTCACGACGAGCGTGGCCGGCGTGACGGCCCGCACCATCGCGAGCGCTTCGATCAGTCCGTTCTTGCCGCCGGCGATACGGAATTCCTCCTCCGTGCCGATGACGAGATCGAAGAGCGGCAGGATGCGCTGCAGATGCGCGGTGACGCCTTCACTCGCGACGAAGCGCGTCTCGCCGTCCGCCTTGCCGGTCAGGCCCCACAGCACCGGACGGTAGTCGATGTCGAGCACCGTGCGCACCTGGTTGCGGCGCGCGCAGTCGAGCGCGCGGCGGCTCGTGCGGTTGACCTGTTCCGTCGAAAAATGCGTGCCGGTGATCAGAAGCGCTTTCGACGACGCGATATACGCCTCGTCGAAGTCGTTTTCGTCGACGGCCATATCCGCGCAGTTCTCGCGGTAGAAAACGAGCGGAAACGTGTCGCGGTCCTTCAGGCCGAGCAGTACGAGGGCCGTCAGACGTTCCTGGTCGATACGCACGTGGCTCACGTCGCAGCCTTCGTTCGCGAGCGTCTCCGTGAGAAAGCGGCCCATATGGTCGTTGCCGACGCGCGCGAGCATCGCGGATTCGAGGCCGAGCCGCGCGCAGCCGAACGCGATGTTCGCCGACGAGCCGCCCAGGTACTTCGCGAACGTCGACACGTCTTCGAGCCGCGCGCCGACCTGCTGTGCGTACAGATCGACCGCGAGACGGCCGAGGCAGATCACGTCGCGGCTGCGGCCGGGTGCGAAGCGGCTGGCCGGGCTGGCGGCTACCGCGGGTTTGCTGGAGAGAGCCATGGATATTCCTGAATGTCTAGGTGCGCAACCGGGTGCCCGACCGGGCACGCGACCCGGCGCGCAAGGGCATGCGAAGCATGAAAGGCATGGACGTCGCGGCTCAGATCGTTGCGCCTTCGAGTTCGCCGATCATCTTTTGCATTTCGGCGCCGCCTGCCATCATGTCGAGCACTTCGTCCTTGGTGATGGTGTCCTTCGTAAAGGTGCCGAGCGATTTGCCGCGATTGAGCAGCGTGAACGAATCGCCGATCGGATACGCGTGATGCACGTTGTGCGTGATGAAAATCACCGAGATGCCTTTCGCGCGTGCCGTGTGAATCAGCTTCAGCACGTTGAAACTCTGTTTGACGCCGAGCGCGGCCGTCGGCTCGTCGAGAATCAGCACGCGTGCGCCGAAGTGAATCGCGCGCGCAATCGCCAGACATTGCTTCTCGCCGCCCGACATCGTGCCGATCGGCTGATGCGCATCGCGCACGTTGATGCCCATTTCCGCGAGCTTGTCGCGCGAAGCCGTCGCGCACCGGTCGAGGTCCATCACGTTCAGAAAGCCGAACAGTTTCTTCTGCGGCTCCCGTCCCATGAAGAAATTGCGCGCCACCGACAGCAGCGGCACCAGCGCCAGATCCTGATAGACGGTGGCGATGCCCAGATCGAGCGCGTCCTTCGGCGACGTAAAGTGCACCGGCTGGCCGTCCACCCGGTAGACGCCGGCGCTCGGCTGATGCACGCCCGCCAGCGTCTTGATGAGCGTCGACTTGCCGGCGCCGTTGTCGCCGAGCAGGCAATGCACTTCGCCGCGCTTCAGCCTGATCGTGACGTCCTTCAGGGCGATCACGCTGCCGAAGTAACGGCTGACGTTGTCCAGTTCGAGAATGTAGTCGTCACCGGCCGGTTGTATGGCGGTCATCATGAACTCCTTGTCTAGCGGGACGCCGCGACGCGGCTGCGCACGTAGTGGTTGAAGAGCACGGCGAACAGCAGCATCACGCCAAGGAACACGCGGAACCAGTCGGAATCGATATTCGTGTAGGTGATGCCGATCTGCACGACGCCGAAGATCAATGCGCCGAAGCTCGCGCCGACCACCGAGCCGTAGCCGCCGGTGAGCAGCGTGCCGCCGATCACCGCGGCGATGATCGCTTCGAATTCCGCCTGCAGCCCACGGTCGGCCGCGGCCGAGCCGATGTCGCACACCTGCAGTACGGCATAGAGGCATGCGCAGAACGCGGTCAGCACGAACAGCAGGATCTTCACGCGCCGCACTGGCACGCCGACGTTCTTGGCGGCATTGGCGTCGCCGCCGACGGCGAAGATCCAGTTGCCAAAACGCGTCCTCGCCAGGATGAAAGCGCAGACCGCGGCCAGCACGAACCACCAGAGCAGGACTTTTGGAATGCCCGGCACGAGAGGCAGGCCGTTGTCGAGCAGCTTCACGACGCCGATGTGGCCCAGCCAGACGAACAGCCCCTTGAAGGCGACGCCCTGGAAGAACGTATGGGCGAACCAGTCCTGCCGCGCGACGTCGCCGACGCCGGAGATGATCGTGCGGTCGGCGAACATCACCGACAGCGCGAGCGTGAGCCCGCGCAGAATGAACAGGAACGCGAGCGTCACGATGAACGACGGCAGCCGCGTGCGCATCACCAGATAGCCGTTGAGCGCGCCGAGCAGCATGGAGCCGACGAACGCGAACGCGATCGACAGCGCGATCGGCCAGTGGAAATACATGGTCGGCAGCGCGACCATCATGCCGGCGAAGCCGATCATCGAGCCGATCGACAGATCGAACTCGCCGGCGATCATCAACAGGCACGCGCCGACCGAGATGATGCCGAGATAGGCGGCCACCTGCGACCAGTTCATCACGCCGTCGAGATTGAACATGCCCGAGTTGCCCGCCGCGAGCCCGAACACGATGAACACCATGACGGTGCCTGCGAGCGCCGCGAACTCCGGCCGGGTCAGCAGATGCCGGAACCACGATTCACGGCGCACGCGCTCATCGGACGTCGACGGATCCTCGGCTGGCGCGTCGGCGGCGGGACGTTTGCGCGAATGGATGTGGAAGGGGTTGGCTACGCCCATCGAAGCTCTCCTTGATGCGCCGGGGCATGGCGGGTCGTTGGACCCTGTCCGGCGCGCATTGCGTGTGAAACATGGCAGACGAGGGGGCGGCGGCTACGGCTTGCCGCCCCGGTTTCCTTCATGCCGGCCGGAACGCGGTCTCCGTGTCCGGCCGTCCTGCATGCTGCGTTAGCGCATTAGCGGTATTGCCCCGCGTACTTGACCACCTTGTCGATATTGGCCTTCGTGATGAAACCCGGGCCGGAGCCGATATTGCGCGCGCCATAGGCGGGCGCAAGCCCGTAGGTCGCGAGCCGTTGCTGGAACTTGGGATTCGCCTTCAGGATTTCGGTGATCTTCACCGGATCGGTGGTGTGGTCCTTTTTCGCTATGGCGAGCACCGCCACCGGGATATAGCCCTGCAAATAGGGCTGCTGGTCGATCGCGAACTGGATCGTGCCGTCCTGGATGGCCTTCGCGATGTCGTTGTCGAAGTCGAATGTCGCGAACCAGATCTTGCCGGCCAGCCCCATTTGCTGCAGCGCCTTGATCGTCGGGTCAGCCGACAGCGGCCCGAGCGCGAGCACCGCCTGGGTCTTCGGGTGATTGCGCAAATAGGCGCTCACCTTCGACTGCACGCCGGTCGGATCCTGGCCTGCATCCAGCGTGGACGTCTTGAAGTTGACGCCGATCGCCTCCGCGAAGCCGCGGCAGCGTTCGAACGAAGCCGGATTGGTTGCGTAATGGTTGACGCACAGGAACGACTTGATGCCCGCGGCCTTGGCCTTTTCGCCCGCTGCCTTGCCCGCCGCGTATTCAGGCTGGCCGACGTGCATGATCGCGCCCAGCTCGGCGCTTTGCTTCTCGGTGCCGGAGTTGATCGTGACAAGCGGGATGTGCTTTTCCGTGACCTTGCCGATCGAGTTCTTCAGCACGTCGAAGTCGGCAATCGACACGACCACGCCGTCGTAGTTGCGCGCGGCAGCCTGTTCGACGAGGCGCGCCATGTCGGCGATGTCGCCGTTCGGCGGATTGCGATAATCGGTCTCGACGTTGAAATCCTCGTCGGCCTGCTTGATCGCGTTCTTGATGGTGTTCCACCACGAGTCGGAATCCGGCGCGTGGCTGATCAGCACGAAGTGCGCGTCCGCAGCCTGCGCGGACGACGCGACCCCGAACCCCATGGCCAGTGTGAGTGCTGCTGTCAGAATCCTGAGCGAAGCCTTGCCCTTGCAAAGTCTCATTGTCTCCACCTTTCTCGGTCTGTCGTTATCAAGAGGAGCGCTTGATGGACCGCGAAACGTCACCGTCGCACCAGCACTCACGACCAAGATTAGGCCAACTTCTTTCGTCTTGCAATGAAAATTTCATTACAAACTAAATTGGAAAATGTGTTCCATTTATGACTTTCCGTGCCTATAATCCGGACCGTCAGAGCGCGTTGTCGAGGGCCGTCAAGTCATTGATGCAGCGCGGAAAATGCACGGGGGAAAGCCCATGGCGGAAGAGAGCACGGAAGCGTTGCGAAGCGTCGAGGAATTGATGCAGCGCATCGCGGAAAACTACGAATCGCTGCCACGCCAGTTGAAGAGCGTCGCGACCTACATCGAGCAGCACAAGTCGAGCGTGATGGTGGATCGCACGAGCGATATCGCGGCGAGTTGCGGCGTGCATCCGTCGGCGGTGGTGCGGTTCGCGCAGCGTTTCGGATTTTCCGGATTTTCGGACCTGCAGGCGGTATTTCGTCAGGCTTATACGGGACATGGGACGTCGTCGCCGAGTTACCAGCAGCGCATCCGCAAGCTGATCGACGAGAAGCCGGGTGCGTTGTCCGGCGGCGCGGTGGCGCGCGAGTTCGTGGCGGCTTGCCGTGGCGGCCTCGACGAACTCGAGGAGAGTCTCGACGACGCGCAGTTCGAAGCCGCCGTCAAGATGCTCCAGCAGGCGGAGAACATCTACGTGATCGGCGTGCGCCGCTCGTTTCCGGTGGCGAGCTACATCGTCTACGCGTTGCAGCACACGCCGAAGCGCGTGCACCTCGTGTCCGGGTTCGGCGGCATGTATCGCGAACAGATTCGCAGCGTGAAGAAGGGCGACGTGGTGATCGCGATCAGCTTCGCGCCGTACGGCAAGGAAACGCAGTACTGCCTGCGCGTGGCGCACCACCACCAGGCAAAAACGCTGGTGATCACCGACAGCCAGCTTTCACCGCTGCTGCGCTATGCCAGCGCGCAACTCTATGTGAAGGAAGGGAGCGCGTTCGCGTTCCGTTCGCTCACGAGCACCATCTGTCTGTGCCAGGCGCTCTTTATCGCGCTTGCGTACCGGCTCGAACTGAACGTGGAAGAATCGAAAGATCTTGGAGGCTACGATGACTGAAGTGGTAAAGACGATCGATGTGGCAGTGTTCGGCGCGGGTCGCATCGGCCGGATTCACGCGGCGAACCTGGCGCGTCAACCGGGTGTGCGACTGAAATATGTCGTCGACGTGAACCGCGAGGCCGCGGCAGCGCTGGCTGAACAGCACGGCGCGCAGGTTGCGGATATCGACGGCGCGATGGGCGATGCGTCGGTGGGCGCGACGGTGATCTGTTCCAGCACGGATACGCACGCCGATCTCATCCTGCAGTCGGCCGCGCAAAAGAAACATGTGTTTTGCGAGAAGCCTGTCGATCTGACGCTGGAGCGCGCGCGGGCATGCGCTTCCGCGGTCGAAAAGGCCGGCGTGGTGTGCATGATCGGTTTCCAGCGGCGCTTCGATCCGACGTTTTCGGCGCTGAAGGCGCGCATCGATGCAGGCGAGATCGGCACGCCGGAAATGCTCGTCGTGACGAGCCGCGATCCGGGCGCGCCGCCGGTCGAGTACATCAAGCATTCGGGCGGCATCTTCAAGGACATGCTGATTCACGACTTCGACATCTTCCGCTGGATTCTCGACGACGAAGCCGAGACGCTCCATGCCACCGGCAGCTGTCTCTCCGATCCGGCCATCGCCGGGGCGGGCGATATTGACTCGACTGCCGTCACGATCCGCACGAAACGCGGACGCCTGTGCCAGATCAATACCGCGCGCCGCGCCGCTTACGGATACGACCAGCGTTTCGAAGTGCTGGGCAGCGAAGGCATGTTGCAGGCGGGCAATGTGCGTCCGACCGAAGTGACTGCCTATTCGAAGACGGCGGTGTCGAGCGACGTGCCGGAGGCGTTTTTCCTCGAACGCTATCGCGCGGCTTATGCGCTGGAAATCGCCCATTTCTTCGATGCGGTGACGCACGGCAAGCCAGTGCGCACGACGGTGGCCGACGGCATGAAAGCGCTTGAACTTGCCGAAGCCGCGACGCGCTCGTGGCGCGAAGGCAAGGCGGTGCGGATCGGCGAGTAAGCGTGCGGATGCGTTTGCTTCTGCATCCGCCGAAGCGCGTTGCGAAATTCACATGGGAGACAGTTCGATGAGTCCAGCGGGATCGAGTGTGCGGGTCGGCGTGGTGGGGCTCGGCCGTCTGGGCCGACGGCACGCGCAGAATCTGGCGTTTCGCGTGCCGGGCGCTTCGCTCGTCGCGGCGTGCAGCCCGGTGGAAGAGGAGCTTGAATGGGCGCGCGACACGTTGCCGTCGACGCGTCTCTACCGCGATTACGCGTCGCTGCTCGACGACCGGGACATCGACGCGGTCTGGCTCGTGACGCCTTCGTCGCTGCACGCGCAGCAGATTCTCGATGCGTTGCGCGCAGGCAAGCATGTGTTCTGCGAAAAGCCGCTATCGCTCGACGTCGCCGAGTGCGAGCGTGTGATTGCCGAAGCCGCGCAGTATCCGCAGCTTCGCGTGACGATCGGCTTCATGCGGCGTTTCGATCCGAGCTATCGCAATGCGTTCGACCGTATCGAGGCGGGCTCGATCGGCCGGCCGTTCATGGTGCGCTCGCAGACCTGCGACCAGAACGATCCCGACGGCTTTTTCGTCCGGTTCGCGCCGACGTCGGGCGGTATTTTTCTGGACTGCAGCGTGCATGACATCGACGTCGCGCGCTGGCTGCTGGGCAATCCACGCGCGACGCGCGTATTCGCGAGCGGCACGATTGCCTTACACGAGGGGCTGCGCGAATTCGGCGACGTCGACAACGGCGTGGCGATCTGCGAATTCGAAGGCGGCCGCCTCGCGATGTTCTACGCGTCGCGCACGATGGCGCACGGCAACGATACCGGCAGCGAAGTGATCGGCACGGCGGGCGCGATGACGATCGGGAGGGTGCCGCGAGCGAATCGCGTCGAGATCGCCGATGCGCACGGTGTGCGCAGCGAGTGCACGCCGACGTTCTTCGAGCGTTTCGAGGACGCCTTCCTGTATGAGGCGCAGGCGTTCGTGTCGGCGGTGAAGGGCGGGGCGCAGGCCGGCGCGAGTCTCGCGGATGCGCTCGAGGCGACGCGCATCGGCTGCGCGATGCGCGAATCGCTCGCGAGCGGGCAGCCGGTTGTGCTGTGATAGCGTCTGATGGCGGCGGTTGTGTTTCGTCGCGCCACGCCGCGTGGGAGCGCGGACCGGGAGGGTGCGGTAGAATTTGACGCTCTGACGGCGTCCTTCGGACGCCTCCTCCCGAAGGTCGATCCCCGATGCAGATCCAGATTCACAAGGAAGTCGATGCGCGTGGGCTGAACTGCCCGCTGCCCATCCTGCGCGCCAAAAAGGCGCTTGCCGATATGGAAAGCGGCCAGATTCTCAAGGTGCTCGCCACCGATCCCGGTTCACAACGCGATTTCGCCGCGTTCGCGAAACAGACGGGTAATGAGCTCGTCGAAGTTTCATCGCAGGACAAGGTTTTCACGTTTCTGATGCGCCGGCGCTGAGCCGGGCTGGGCCAGGCGTCGCGGCTGGCATGCGGGTTGTGTCCGGTTGTGCCGTGCGCGGCGTCGATGTGCGCCACACGCGCGCATGAAAAAAGGCGCTGTGCCCACGATAAACGCAAGCACAGCGCCTTTTTGAAACGACCACCGCCGTGAAGCGGTGTGAATGAACCGGACGGCTTACCCTTCCAGCACCGGCGAACGCGTGCGCAGATATTCCTCGAAATCCGCAGCCACTTCCGGATGGCGCAGCGCGAATTCCACTGTCGCCTTCAGATAGCCCAGCTTGCTGCCGCAGTCGAAACGTGTGCCGTGATACTTGTACGCGAGCACCTGTTCATCGGCGAGCAGCGATTGAATTGCGTCCGTCAGTTGAATCTCACCGCCAGCACCCGGCTTGATCGAGCGGATGTGATGGAAAATGCGCGGCTTCAGCACATAGCGACCGACCACGCCGAGGTTCGACGGCGCGACTTCCGGCGCTGGTTTTTCGATGATCCCCGACAGCTTGATGATCGAATCTTCCCATTCCTTGCCGTCGACGATACCGTAGGATTTTGTTTCTTCCGCCGGGATCTCTTCCACGCCGAGCACGGAGCTGTGATAGTGGTCGAAGACCTCGATCATCTGCTGCATGACAGGCGGCTTGCCGTACAGCAGGTCGTCCGCGAGGATGACGGCGAACGGATTGTCGCCCACCAGCTTTTCGGCGCACAGCACGGCGTGGCCAAGACCCAGCGCTTCCGGCTGACGTACGTAGAAGCAGTCGACGTGGCTCGGCTTGATGCTGCGCACGAGTTCGAGCAGCTTCTGCTTGCCGCGTGCTTCGAGTTCGGCCTCGATCTCATACGACTTGTCGAAGTGATCCTCGATCGCGCGCTTGCTGCGCCCGGTCACGAAGATCATTTCCGTAATGCCCGCCGCCATCGCCTCTTCCACCGCATACTGAATCAGCGGCTTGTCGACGATAGGCAGCATTTCCTTGGGGCTCGCCTTGGTGGCAGGGAGGAACCGGGTGCCAAGACCAGCTACCGGAAAGACTGCTTTTGTAACTTTTAGCATGTGATTACCCTGGATCCTCTGGTTACAGTGCTTGCAAAATATCGCCGGTTAAAACGCGCGTTTCGGTCCATCCCGCGCAACAGGTTCGACGTTCAGGCCGGCAGACGCGCAAGTTGCGCCGTGAGCTTGCCAATCGTGGTCTGATATTCTGCCAGCCTTTTCTGCTCCTGCTCAACGACTGCAGGCGGCGCTTTTGCAACAAAGCTCTCATTCTGAAGCCTGGCGTTACATTTCGAAACTTCCGCGGTCAGTCTCGCAATTTCCTTCGACAGACGCTCGCGTTCCGCCGCGACATCGATCTCGACCTTCAGCACGAGCTTGTCATTACCTACGATAGCAATCGGCGCGCCCGCTGCCTGCGCGTCGAGCGCTGCCTCGTCGGCAATGATCTGGACCTCCGACAGACGGGCCAGCGCCTGCGCATACGGCGCGAACGTTTTCAGGCGCTCGGCGTTGCCGGTGGCAAGCAGCGGCACCTTCACGGCGGGCGACAGGCTCATCTCGCCGCGCAGGTTACGCGCCGCGTCGATGACCGCTTTCAGGTCCGCGACCCACTGCTCAGCCGCCTCGTCGATCTTCTTCGGCTCGGCCACCGGATAGCGCTGCACCATGATGGAGGCTTCGCCTTCCGCCATGCCTTCAGGATAGCTGGCCGCGAGCGGCGCCACTTTTTGCCAGAGCGCTTCGGTGATGAACGGGATCACCGGATGCGCGAGACGCAGCACGGTTTCGAGCACGCGTAGCAGTGTGCGGCGCGTAGCGCGCTGCTGCTCCGGCGTGCCGGTCTGGATCTGCACCTTCGCGAGTTCGAGATACCAGTCACAGTATTCGTCCCACACGAACTTGTATATGGCGTTCGCCACATTGTCGAAACGATAGTCGGCGAAACCCTTCGCGACTTCGGCTTCGACGCGTTGAAGCAGCGACACGATCCAGCGGTCCGCCTGCGAGAAATCGGTATAGCCGCCCGGGCCGCAATCGCCCGGCTGGCAGTCGCCCGGTTTGCTGAAACCGCAGTCGTGACCTTCGCAGTTCATCAGGACGAAGCGTGTGGCGTTCCACAGCTTGTTGCAGAAGTTGCGGTAGCCCTCGCAGCGCGCGAGATCGAAGTTGACGTTGCGCCCGAGCGTGGCCATCGACGCCATCGTGAAGCGCAGCGCGTCCGTGCCGAAGGCCGGAATGCCTTCGGGGAATTCCTTGCGCGTCTTCTTTTCGATCGACGTAGCCTGCTTCGGATTCATCAGGCCGGTTGTGCGTTTCGCGACCAGCGCATCGAGTTCGATGCCGTCGACGATATCGATCGGGTCGAGCGTGTTGCCCTTGCTCTTCGACATCTTCTGGCCTTCGGCGTCGCGCACGAGACCATGCACGTAAACGGTGTCGAACGGCACCTTGCCGGTGAAGTGCGTGGTCATCATGACCATGCGCGCCACCCAGAAGAAAATGATGTCGAAACCCGTGACGAGCACCGACGAAGGCAGGAAGTGCTTCAGTTCCTGCGTCTCGTTCGGCCAGCCGAGCGACGAAAAGGGCACGAGCGCCGACGAGAACCACGTGTCGAGCACGTCTTCGTCACGGCGCAGCGCGCCGGTGTAGCCTTTCTCGACGGCCTGCGCCTTCGCTTCTGCTTCGGTCTTTGCGACGAAAATCTCGCCGTTCTCGCCGTACCATGCAGGGATCTGATGGCCCCACCACAGCTGGCGCGAAATACACCAGTCCTGGATATTTTCGAGCCACTGGTAGTACGTGGTGGTCCAGTTCTCCGGCACGAATTTGATCTCGCCGCCGCGCACGACGTCGAGCGCCGTTTCCGCGATCGACTTGCCCGGATTGAACGTGCCTTCCGGCGCCGGCTTGCTCATCGCGACGAACCATTGGTCCGTGAGCATCGGCTCGATCGCGACGCCCGTGCGGTCGCCGCGCGGCACCATCAGCTTGTGCGGCTTGACCGATTCGAGCAGCCCAATCGCTTCGAGATCGGCCACGACCAGCTTGCGTGCGTCGAGGCGATCGAGGCCGCGATATTTTTCCGGCGCGTTGTCGTTGATCTTCGCGTCGAGCGTGAAGATCTCGATTTGCGGGAGCTTGTGACGCAGGCCCACCTGGTAGTCGTTGAAATCGTGCGCGGGCGTGACCTTCACGACGCCCGTGCCGAATTCGCGATCGACGTAGTCGTCGGCGATGACCGGGATCTCGCGCCCGGTCAGCGGCAGCTTCACCATTTTGCCGATCAGATGCGCATAGCGTTCGTCTTCCGGATGCACCATCGCGGCGACGTCGCCGAGCATCGTTTCCGGGCGCGTGGTCGCGACCGTCAGATGACCGGAGCCATCCGCAAGCGGATACTGGATGTGCCACAGGTGGCCGTTTTCTTCCTCGCTGACCACTTCGAGATCGGAGACGGCGGTGAGCAGCACCGGGTCCCAGTTCACGAGGCGCTTGCCGCGATAGATCAGACCCTGTTCATACAGACGGACGAATACGTCGCGCACGGCGGCGGACATCTTGTCGTCCATCGTGAAGTATTCGCGCGACCAGTCGATCGACGCGCCGAGGCGCCGCACCTGGTTCGTGATGGTCGAGCCGGATTCCTGCTTCCACGCCCATACGCGTTCGACGAACTTCTCGCGGCCCAGGTCGTGACGCGATACCTTTTGCGTGTCCAGCTGGCGTTCGACGACGATCTGCGTGGCGATACCGGCGTGGTCGGTGCCGGGCACCCACAGCGTGTTCTCGCCAAGCATGCGGTGATAACGCGTGAGGCCATCCATGATGGTCTGGTTGAACGCGTGGCCCATGTGCAGCGTGCCCGTGACGTTCGGCGGCGGCAGTTGAATCGAGAAATCCTTGCGGTCCGCATCCATCTTCGCGGTGCTGTAACCGCGTTTTTCCCATTCGGGACCCCACTGGGCCTCGATTGTCTGGGGTTCGAAACTCTTGGCAAGCGTGCTGTCGCTCATTATTGGAAGTCTGCCGAAAAATGCGTGAAAAGAAGCGGGGAATGCCCAATTATAAAGGCTGGCGCGGCCGGCACGGCGCAGGCCCGCTCCGACTGGCCATCCGGACAAGGCGAGCCCGGCAAAGAACTCACCGAAGTCCTGGCCGGTTGGTCAATGCGGGCAGTACGAAGCGGCACGAACAGCGCCCGGACTTATAATGTCCGACGACCTGCCCCAATGCTGTTTCACCCCGCCGTCTACCCATCTCACATGCCCGATCTGCTAGCGAACCTGAATCCCGAACAACACGCCGCCGTCACGTTGCCGAACGAACCGGCACTCATTCTGGCTGGCGCCGGCAGTGGCAAGACGCGCGTGCTGATCACGCGGATCGCGTGGCTGATCCAGAACAGCCTTGCTTCGCCCGCCACGGTTCTCGCCGTCACGTTCACGAACAAGGCCGCGCGCGAAATGATGTCGCGCCTGCAGGCGCTCCTGCCCATCGATACGCGCGGCATGTGGATCGGCACGTTCCACGGCCTGTGCAACCGGATGCTGCGCGCGCATCACCGCGACGCCGCGCTGCCGGCCACGTTCCAGATTCTCGATACGGCCGACCAGCTGTCAGCCATCAAGCGTCTGATGAAGGGTCTTAACATCGACGACGAGAAATATCCGGCCAGGAACCTGCAGTACTTCATCAATAACGCGAAAGAGCAGGGGCTGCGCCCGAAAGACGTCGACGCAACGGACAACTTCAACCGCAAGTTCGTCGAGCTTTACGAAGCCTACGACCAGCAGTGCCAGCGCGAAGGGGTCGTCGATTTTCCGGAACTGCTGCTGCGCTGCTTTGAACTGCTTGCGCACAATCCGCCGCTGCGCGCGCACTACCAGGCGCGTTTCCGGCACATTCTCGTCGACGAATTCCAGGACACCAACAAGCTTCAGTACGCGTGGCTCAAGCTGCTCGCGGGCCAGACGAATGCGATTTTCGCGGTCGGCGACGATGACCAGTCGATCTATGCATTTCGCGGTGCGAACGTCGGCAACATGCGCGATTTCGAGCATGAGTTCAATGTGCGCCACCTGATCAAGCTGGAGCAGAACTACCGCTCGCACGGCCATATTCTCGACGCCGCGAACCAGCTGATCGCGAACAATTCGCGCCGTCTCGGCAAGAACCTGCGCACGGACGCGGGCCACGGCGAGCCGGTGCGCGTCTACGAAGCCGCGACCGACACGCAGGAAGCCGGCTGGATCGTCGAGGAAATCCGGGCGCTGATCAACACTGGCACGTCGCGCAGTGAAATCGCCGTGCTGTATCGCAGTAACGCGCAGTCGCGCACGATCGAACACACGCTCGTGAACGTGGGCATTCCCTATCGTGTGTACGGCGGCTTGCGCTTTTTCGAGCGCCAGGAAGTGAAGCACGCGCTCGCGTATCTGCGTCTGATCGACAACCCGAACGACGATACCGCGTTCGCGCGCGTGGTCAATTTTCCGACGCGCGGCATCGGCGCGCGCTCGATCGAACAGCTGGCTGACGCGGCGCGTCTCTACAACGTTTCGATGGCGGCGGCGATTCCGTACGTGACCGGCAAGGCGGGTTCGAGCCTCGGCACGTTCGCGACACTGATCGCGAAGATGCGCGCGGAAACGCAACAGATGAGCTTGCCGGAGACGGTCGAGTACGTCGTGCGTACGAGCGGTCTTTTCGACTTCTATCAGAACGAGCGTGAAGGCCAGGACCGGCTGGAGAACCTGCAGGAACTGGTCAACGCGGCGACCGCTTTTGTCAGCGAGGAAGGCTACGGCCTCGACACGCCCGCGCGCTCGATTCCGCTGCGTGCGGGTGCGACCAGCGCGCCCGAACTCGTCGCCACCGGTGACCCGGACACGGTCGTGCTCGACGCCGCCGCGCCCACCGATCCGGCGCAAAACCCCGACACGATGACGCCGCTCGCCGGCTTCCTGTCGCACGCATCGCTCGAAGCGGGCGACAACCAGGCGCAGGCCGGCCAGGAAGCCGTGCAACTGATGACCGTGCACGCGGCGAAGGGTCTCGAATTCACGGCGGTGTTCATCACGGGTCTCGAAGAAGGCCTGTTCCCGCATGAAAACAGCGCGATGGAATCGGACGGTCTTGAAGAAGAGCGCCGTCTCGCGTACGTCGCGATCACGCGCGCGAAGGAGCGGCTGTATCTGTCGTTCGCGCAGAGCCGGATGCTGCACGGCCAGACGCGCTACAACATCCGCTCGCGTTTCTTCGACGAATTGCCGCAGGAAACGCTGAAGTGGCTTACGCCGAAGGTCGAGGCCGGCGCGCGCTGGGGCGGCCGTTCGGACAATGCCGGTTATGGACGTGACTGGTTCGCGCGTCCGGACCGTCAGCAGGGTTATACGGACGGCGCGGCGTCGTCGACTTCCGCGCCGCTGCCGGCGTTCGCGAACGCGCAGCGGGCCGCGGAAACCGGTTTTCGTGTCGGCCAGCAGGTGTTCCATACGAAGTTCGGCGAAGGCACGGTCACGGCGCTCGAAGGCGGTGGCGCCGACGCGAAGGCGCAGGTCAAGTTCAAGCGGCACGGCGAAAAATGGCTCGCGCTCGCCGTCGCCAAACTGCAGGCGGTGGAATGAGCGCGACACCGCAACCCGGTCGGGAGGCCGCTCGCCGTCCGCTTGGCGTGCTGGCAGCGCTGCCGCAGGAACTCGGCGACCTGCTGGGCGCGATGCGCGCTGAATCCGGCGTGCGTACCGTCACGCACGGGCAGCGCGACTATCACGTGGGCACAGTGCAGGGCACGCCGTGTGTCGTGACGCTTGCGCGGGTCGGCAAGGTAGCGGCCGCGGCGACGGTCAGCGCGCTGATTCACGTATTCGACGTTCAGGAAGTCGTGTTCGCGGGTGTCGCGGGCGGTGTCGGGGAAGACGTGCGGATTGGCGACATCGTCATCGCCGATACGCTGTTGCAGCACGATCTCGACGCGTCGCCGCTATTTCCGCGCTTCGAAGTGCCGTTGCTGGGCATTTCGCGCTTCGCTGCGGACAGCACGCTGTCCGCGCAACTCAACGCGGCCTGCGAACGGTTTGTCGCCGAGGAGGGCGGCGCGCTTTCAACACGCTTCGCCACACAGGGTCCGCGTATACATCGCGGGCTGATTGTCAGCGGCGACCAGTTTGTCGCAAGCGCCGCGGCGGTTCAGGTGTTGCGTGACGCATTGCCGGACGCGCTCGCGGTCGAGATGGAAGGCGCGGCGCTCGCGCAGGTGTGCTTCGAGTACGGCGTGCCGTGTGCGATCGTGCGGACCATTTCCGATACGGCCGATGCGCACGCGCCGGCTTCGTTTGCTACGTTTCTCGTGGAAATTGCCGGCGCGTATTCGACCGGTATTCTGTCGCGGTTCTTTCAGGCGCGGGGTGAGCCGAGGCGCTGATGCGTAATGCAGCGGCGCTAACCTGTGTCGCTGCATCGATTCGCTGCTTCGGCCCCGCGCTTCAACTCACCTCTTCGGTCCGCCACTTCGATCCGCCGCTCCAACCCAACGCCGTCCAGCGCATCCCCCGCGCCACCCACCTTAGCCACCCACCGTATCCAGCGCCGCGCGAATCTGCCCGAGCGCGGCCGGATCTTCGATCGTCGGCAGATCGCCTGGGTCGCGACCTTCGGCCAGCGCCGCGATCGCGCGCCGCAGCAGCTTGCCGGAGCGCGTCTTGGGCAGTATCGTTACCACGTGCACGCGTGCGGGTCGTGCGATCGCGCCGAGCTGCCGGTCCACGGTTCCCGCCAGCTCCGTTTCCAGCGCGTTGCGGGCGGCGGGGTCCGCATAACGGTCCGGCTCGCGCAGCACGACGAACGCCAGCGCCACCTGTCCCTTCAGCTTGTCCGCGACGCCGACGACCGCCACTTCCGCGACCGCCGTGTGGCCCGACAACGCTTCCTCGATTTCGCGCGTGCCGAGGCGGTGTCCGGCGACGTTGATCACGTCGTCGGTGCGGCCGAGGATCGTCACGTAGCCGTCGTCGTCCTGGACGCCCCAGTCGAACGTCGAATAGAGCCGCTGCCCCGGCACGCTCGACCAGTAGGTATCCACGAAACGTTTGTCGTCGCCCCAGACGGTCGTCATGCAGCCCGGCGGCAGCGGATAGCCGAGCGCGATCACACCTTTCTCGCCTGGCGTGCACAGCTCGCCCGTGTGTTCGTTGCGCACCGACAGGTTGTAGCCATAGACCGGCACGCCGGGCGAACCGGGCTTCGGCGGTAGCGCTTCGACGCCGCGCTGGATCGCGAGAATCGGCCAGCCGGTTTCGGTCTGCCAGTAGTTGTCGACGACAGGTTTGCCGAGTGCGTCCGCGATCCACGAAGAGGTCGGTTCGTCGAGCGGCTCACCGGCGAGGAACAGCGTGCGCAGGCTCGACAGATCCGCGGCTTTCATGAGCTTCGGATCCTGTTTCTTCAGCACGCGCAGCGCGGTCGGCGCGGTGAACATCAGATTGATCCCGTGCTGCTCGACGAGGCGCCACCAGATACCGCCGTCAGGGCGAACCGGCGTGCCTTCGTACATGACCGTCGTGAGCCCCGCGATCAGCGGCGCATAGATGATGTAGCTGTGCCCGACCACCCAGCCGATGTCCGACGCGGTGAACATCGTGTCGCCGGCGCGGCCTTCGAAGATGTACTCCATCGATGCCGCGAGCGCCACCGCATAGCCGCCGACGTCGCGCTGCACGCCTTTCGGCCTTCCGGTCGTGCCCGATGTGTAGAGCACGTAGGACGGTTCGTTCGATTCGAGCCATTCGCACGGCACGTGCGCGTTGAAGAACTGCTCGCGCAGCGGTTCATACGCGACGAGATAATGCGCGTTGAGCCGCTCCGGCGCGAGTTGCCGGTCGATCAGCAGCACGTGCGGCGGCTTGTGCTGCGCACGCGCGAGCGCTTCGTCGACGAGCGGCGTGTAGTCGATCACCCTGCCGCCGCGCGCGCCGGCGTCGGCGGTGACGATCAGCGCGGGTTTGGCGTCGTCGATGCGGGCCGCGAGATTGGTCGCCGCGAAGCCGCCGAACACGACCGAGTGGATCGCTCCGAGCCGCGCGCACGCGAGCATCGCGAACACGGCTTCGGGGATCATCGGGAGATAGAGCAGCACGCGGTCGCCGCGTTTCACGCCGAGCGAGCGCATGACCGCCGCCATCCGGTTGATTTCGGCGTACAGGTCGGCGTACGTGTAGCGGCGTTCGATGCCGGTTTCGGTCGAGACGTAGACGAGCGCGTTCTGCTGCGCCCGTGCCGCGAGATGCCGGTCCACGGCGTTATGACACAGGTTCGTCCGGCCGCCGGTGAACCACCGCGCAAACGGTGGGTTCGAGCGGTCCAGCACGGTGTCGAACGGCGTTTCCCAGTGAATGCGTTGCGCCTCGGTGCCCCAGAACGTTTCAGGGTCATCGATCGAGCGGCGGTGGAAATCGCGATAACGGCTCATCTGCGGCGATCCTTCTGGGAAGCGTTGAGCGGGACAGCGACCGGCTTCTTCGCGCCTGCGACTTCCGGCCACGCAGGTGGCTCGCGGGCAGTGCGTGCGCACAGCATAGAGCAGCGAAGCATCGTCGAACAACGCGGGTTCACCATGACTCGCATCCTGTGCGCCGCTCATGGATCCGGCAGGCGGCCCGACGAGCGGGCCAGGAAGTGGCGATCTGACCCGCCAAAAGAAAAGGCGCCGCGGTGCGGCGCCTCGAAAGACAGCGGGCGAATCGGGCGCGCTGCGCTCAGGCCTTGACTTTCCCGCGTTCGAGGTTCGGCAGGAACACCGTCAACACGCCGATCAGCGGCAGGAACGAGCAGACCTTGTAGACGTACGTGATGCTCGTCGCGTCGGCCAGCTGGCCGAGCACGGCCGCGCCGACGCCGCCGAGGCCGAACGCAAGACCGAAGAACAGTCCGGCGATCGTGCCGACCTTGCCCGGAATCAGCTCCTGCGCATACACGAGGATCGCGGAGAACGCCGACGCTAGCACGATGCCGATCACGACGGTCAGCACGCCGGTCCAGAACAGGTTCGCGTACGGCAGCAGCAGCGTGAACGGGGTGACGCCGAGAATCGACACCCAGATCACGTATTTGCGTCCGATCCGGTCGCCGATCGGGCCGCCGATCATCGTGCCGGCCGCGACGGCCGCGAGGAACACGAACAGATGGATCTGCGCCGCCTGGATGGGCAGATGGAAACGGTCGATCAGGTAGAACGTGAAGTAGCTGTTGATGCTCGCGAGGTAGAAGTACTTCGAGAACACGAGCAGCACGAGCACGCCCACCGCCACCAGCACCTTGTTGCGCGAGAGCGTCGGATGGCCGGCCTGCGCGCCGCGCGTCCTTTTCGTGGCGGGATGCTGTTTGTACCAGCGGCCGATCTGCGTCAGCACGGCGATCGCGACGAGCGCGGCCACCGAGAACCACGCGATGCTGCCCTGTCCGTGCGGAATCACGATCAGCGCGGCGAGCAGCGGTCCGAGCGACGAACCGACGTTCCCGCCGACCTGGAACAGCGACTGCGCGAGGCCGTGCTTGCCGCCGGAGGCCATGCGCGCCACCCGCGACGATTCCGGGTGAAACACCGACGAGCCGCAGCCGACCAGCGCCGCCGCCATCAGCAGCACGCCGAAGTTCGGCGCGACCGACATCAGCAGCAGGCCCGACAGCGTGAAACCCATGCCGACCGGCAGCGAATAGGGCTTGGGATGCCTGTCGGTATAACTGCCGATGAGCGGTTGCAGCAGCGAAGCGGTGATCTGGTAGACGAGCGTGATGAGACCGATCTGCCCGAACGACAGCGAGAAGTTGTCCTTTAGCATCGGATAGATGGCGAGGATCAACGACTGGATCATGTCGTTGAGCATATGCGTGAAGCTGATTGCGCCGAGCACGGAGTAAATCGTGCGCTGCGGCCGGACGGCAGCAGGTGGCGCGGCGCTCAGGGCGCTTTTGTCGAGGCTCGTTTCCATAAATGTCGAAAAGGGCTGGGAAGAATTGTCTCGCGACCGGGGCAGTCTCCGGCGCCGCGGCATCAGGACGCAGTTATCGGGATTTTCTTGCCGGTTTTTATCTGCTAGTGCTGACAGTGTAGTTTGGCTGGGAAGAATTGTCCGGCCAAGATTTGTCGCGAATCGGACAGCGACTTGTCGACGAATTGCGCCAAAACGGTGCAAAAACGTCCCGAATAGTGGGCTTTTATTTCGGCAAATGCTTCCGGCTGACTTTTTGGACGTGTATAAACCCAGCGCGGACACGCGGCTCACGAGGCCGGGTGGCACGGGGCGGCCCATCTGAGCGGCATTAAAGATCGCAGCGGATGTTGCCGTAGACCCGGATAGACAAGCAGAAATGCCGGAACGGACCTTTCCGGCAGTCGGCATTCGGAAGCGGGGGAATGAAAGAATGAAAGCAGTTTCGCTGGGCAGGCAACCAGACGCGCAGGCAGATTCAAAGTCGGGTGCAGGTTTGAGGGCGAACAGCGGCCGGGCGGAGGGCACCTCGCAAACGCGCCAGCGCGCGGGCCGTCTTTCGGGGCTTTCGGTGAAGGCTACTCTGCGGCTGGCATTTGCGTTGCTGCTGATCGGCACGATGGCGATCGGCGTGTTTTCGCTGACACAGATCAGCCGTCTGAATGGCTCGACGCGGTCGATCTACGATCAGGGTCACGTCGCGAGCCGAGCCGCCGAGGAAGCGCGCGGTTACGTGCTGCGTGCAAGCCGCGCGCAGAAAATGCTGCTGACCGCGACCACCGGCAAGGAGCGCGACGAACTTGGCAGCGACATCGAGACGGGTCTTTCGTCGATCAATACCGAACTGAATACATTGCAGCAGTACGTCGACCCGTCGGACGGCGTGGCCGTTGCGCAGCAGAAGAAATTCGCGGCCGCCGTGAAGACGTGGAGTGGCGACCTGCGTGCGTTCGTGACGCTCGTGAAGGCGCAGCCGCTCGATCTTTCTCAGATGAACTGGCAGGTTGGCACGCAGGACGTGTCGCTGCTGGTCGAGACCGGCAAGCTTGAGAAGCTCGTCGACGAACTCGTTGCCCAGCGCGGCAAGGCTGCGAAAGCGACCATCGAGGCGTCCGCGTTCATTTACCGCTCGTCGTTCGTGATGATGGCCGTGATGACGATTGCGCTGATGGCGCTCGCGTTTTTCGTGAGCGAATGGGTGGTGCGGCGTCTTGCGCGCCAGCTGGGTGGCGAGCCGGTGTACGCGAAGGAAATCGCGAGCCGCATCGCGGCGGGCGATCTGTCGAATCACATCGTGCTGGGGCGCAAGGACACGTCGAGCATGCTGTCCGCGCTACGCGACATGCAGACCGGTTTATCGACGACGGTTGCGGATATTGCGGCGAGTGCTGAAGCGATCGCGGCGGCATCGGGTGAAATTTCGATGGGCAATCTCGATCTGTCGCGCCGCACCGAGCAGCAGGCGGTTGCGCTTGAGCGCACGGCGAGCAGCATGGAGGAGTTGACGTCGACGGTGCGTCAGAACGCGGACAATGCGAAGCAGGCGAGCACGCTGGCGAACAATGCATCGGAGATTGCGGAGAAGGGCGGCGAGGTGGTGGGTCGCGTCGTCGCGACGATGAGTGCGATCAACGATAGCGCGCGCAGCATTGGCGACATCATCGGCGTGATCGAGGGCATTGCATTCCAGACGAACATTCTCGCGCTGAACGCGGCGGTTGAAGCGGCGCGGGCGGGTGAGGACGGACGCGGGTTTTCGGTTGTCGCTGGCGAGGTTAGAAATCTTGCCGGGCGTTCCGCTGCGGCTGCGAAGGAGATCAAGACGCTGATCAGTGCGTCGGTCGAGCGCGTCGGCAATGGATCTACGCTGGCGCACGATGCTGGCCAGACGATGGATGAGGTGGTGAAGGCGGTGAAGCGCGTGACGGACATCATGGGGGAGATCTCGGCGGCGTCCGCCGAGCAGAGCTCCGGGATCGAAGAGATCAATCTCGCTGTTACCCAGATGGATTCCGGGACACAGCAGAATGCCGCGCTGGTGGAGCAGGCTACTGCTGCCGCAAGGTCGCTTGATGATCAGGCGAAGGCGCTTAAAGGAATGGTTGGGAAGTTCCGGCTGGCGGTATAGGGGTCTTTTGTTGTTGGCTTTTTGGCCTTTCCTTGCATTCATGTCGGTCTATTGGTGCCGCCCCGCACAGGGGCAACGCCAATAGACCAAAAGCAAACCAAGGAAAGGCCAAAAAGCCAGAAAAACAAAATGCCGCCCCGCCAAAGGGGCAACACAAAACCAGCTTCAACGAGGCGTAACAACAACAGTACAAGTAGTGCCAGCAGAAAGAACAAGCCCATCAGGCACCTGATCAATCCGAATTCGAACTGGCACCCGCTGTGCCAGCCGAACCCAGTTGAAAGTCGGATTCACATCAGCGAGCAGCTCCCTGCTTTGCGGATTATCGCGATCGTAAATCCCGCGGGAAATGCTTTCGACATGCCCGTGCAACACGCCACCACTCATCAACCGTATCTCGGCCTTGTCGCCGATCCGGACCCGCGGCAGCTTCGTCTCTTCAAAATACCCATAAACCCAGAACGAATGACTATCGACGATCGCGAACTTCGCGGCGCCCGCCGTCGCGTAATCCCCGCGATACACCGACAGGTTCGTGACATATCCATCCACCGGCGCCACCACCCGCGTGCGCTCCAGATTCAGTTTCGCCGCATCCAGCGCGGCAACCGCCTGCTGATACTGCGCTTCTGCCGCCGCTGCGGAATGTGAAGCGTTTTCGCGGCTTTCCTTCGATACGACCAGGCTGTCCAGATCCGCCCGCCGCTGCGCATCGTCGCGACGTGCCTGCAGTTCCGCCTTGCGCGCCGCAACCGCCGCCTGCGCCTGTTCGACCGCGATCTGGTAATGCGACGGATCGATCTGCATCAGCAGGTCGCCCTTCCTGACGAGCTGGTTGTCGTGTACGGGCAGTTCCACCACCGCGCCCGAGACGTCCGGCGCGATGTTGATCACTTCGGCGCGCACACGCCCGTCGCGCGTCCACGGTTCGTCCATATAGTGAACCCACAGCGCGCGGCCAATAAAGATCGCGACTGCAAAGATCGCAAGCGTCGCGATAAAGCCAATGATTTTCCGGATGGTCATGTTTCGACTCTGATCAACGATAAACGGCGAGGCCAAGCACCCCGCACACACAGACGAGCAGGCTCGCCCTGAATAAGGATGGATGCCAGACGATGCTGTACAAACCCGTCCACGCGATCACGCGGTCCAGCACCCACGTGATCGCGGCACCGCCAATGAACAGCAGCACGATGGCCGGTATATAGGCGTCCAGGACGGAAATTTCACGCGGCATGGCGTTCTCCCTCAAGCGTCTCGTCGCGCTCGCCCACCAGTGCCTCCAGCGGCGACTGCGGATCGAGCAGCGCGGTACGTATGAAATGCAGATGACTCAGAATGCGTTGCAGCTGGTGGCGTTCCTCGCGCGGCGGCGTGAACGTCGCGAGCACCAGTTGCGTCGACGCGATCGCGTCGGCGTTGGCGAGCAGTGCTTCGTCCATGCGGTCGGCACGCGGATGATCGAAGAGCGCCGCGAGCGAGTCGCGCATCGTGCGGATCGCAACCCGCCACGGCGTCGATCCGGCGTAGCGCGGATCGGCGGGCAGCGTCGCGAGTTCATTGCGCACATCGATGATCGCGTTGCCCACTTCCAGCACCGCGAAGAGCCAGCGCAACGTTTTCAGCTTCAGTTCGGGCTCGCCCTCGGCGAGCGCGTTGATCTGGAACATCAGGTCGCGCGCGCCGCTCTCGAAGCGCGAGCGCAGGCGCGCGAGCCGCCCGTGGCAACTCAGCAGCACCTGGCGGCGCAGATCGTGAAAGAGCCGGTTGCGCAGCCACGGCGTCGACGGCGGCAGCAGCACCGCGAACGCAATCGACGACACCAGCAGCGACATCACGAGCGCGAGCGCATCGTTCATGAAGCTCGTCGGGTCGTAGTGGATGAGGTTGTCCGGCCCCGCCAGGAAGCAGAAGAAAATGCAATAGCCGACGCCGTAGCCGGCCAGCTTCGGCCGCGTCGTCATGAACACGCCCAGCAGCAGGAACGGCGTGAGCGTGAGGGCGAGCAGCGGAAAGCCGTCGATGTGCGGATAGATGCCGAACATGACGATCATCCCCATGACCGTCGAGAGCACGGTGCCCGCCGCCATCTGGAACGCGGTGCGCGTCGGATAAGGCGACGACGACGCCAGCGCGCAGATCGCCGCCGCATTCAGTACGAGCGTCGTGCCGCTCGGCCACGCGGTCGCGATCCAGAACGCGCTGAGCACCAGCATCACGACGACCGCGCGCAGGCCCGCGATGCCCGCCGCGACCGGATTGGTCTTCGGCTCGTAGCGCTCGATCCAGCGTTCGCGCTCATGCGTATCGACGGCCAGCGACGCGTACGTCGCGGCGTAGGCATGCAGATCGTCGACGAAGCGATACAGCAGCTCGCTCGCCGTGTCGAAATCGAGCAGCGGACACTCGGGTTTCGTCTCGAGTTCCGCGCGCGTCGCACGGATGCGCTTCGGCAACGCCGCCTTGTACGCTTCGAGCTGCGCGGCGGCGTGCTCGGCGTCGCTCGCGGTCAGCACCGGCTCGCCCGCGCCCGATTTCGCGAGCAGCGGCGCGATTTCCTTGAAGTACGGTTCGAGCGCGGCGATGGTTTCGGCGGCGGCCGTCCTGTGCAGACGGTTCATCAACTGATGCAGCGCATGAAAACGTGTCGACGCGGTCATGAACTCGCTGTTCAGCCGCGACAGGCGCCCACTTTTCATCCGCGATTCCGGGCTTTCGAACACTGCGACGCTGCGGGTCGCCTCGAAGCCGACGATATCGGCGACGAAGCGCGCGTTCGTCGCTTCGATCTGCTCGCGCGGCACGCGGCCGGACAGCGAGCCGGACACGTATTCGACAAACGCGCTGAAGCGTGCGCGCACGGTAGAGCGCATCTGTTCGCCCGCATGCTGCGGAAACACAAGCGCGCTGACGGCGCCCGAACACAGGATGCCGAGCGTGACCTCGGCCACCCGCGTGAGCGCCGACAGGAACGCGCCGTCCGGATGCTGCGAGGCCGGAATGCCGATCAGCGCCGCCGTGTAGCCCGCGAGCACGAAGCCATACGAGCGGAAATTGCGGTTACGCGCCGCGCCGGCCGTGCAGATGCCGACCCAGAGCGCGGTCGAGAGCAGGAAAAGCTCCGGCTGCTGCGAAAAAAGTCCGAGCAGCGCGAGCATCACGACAAGCCCGACGAGCGTGCCGCAGATCCGGTAGAAGCTTTTCGCGAGCACCATCCCGCTTTGCGGCTGCATCACGACGAACACGGTCGTCATCGCAGTGCGCGGCTGGGGCAGGTCGAGCTTCATCGCAATGCCGAGCGTGAGCAGCGCCGCGGCGATCGCCTTGAACATGTAGATCCAGGTGCGGCCGTCGGTGCGGGCCCAGTCGGCAGCGGCCGTGTAGAACGCGGCGAGCGGCGACGGGGCGGAGGAAAGCGGTGTGGACATGGGAGCGCCGCGCTTACTTCGGTGACACCGTGCTGACCGGCCGCGGCGTGGCGGCGGTCGCCGCGCCGGGTGTCGTCGATGCAACCGGTGTGGCCGGTGCCGGCGTCTTCTTGCCGCGTCCATGCGCCGGTAGCGTCTCGGTGGTATCGGGGCCGTCTTCCGGTTCGATGACGCCGCCGCCGAGGGCGGTCACGAGCGAAGCCTGCACGCCGATCCGTTCGGCCTGCACGCGCGCAACGCCTTCCTGGGCGCGCAGCAGTTGCGTCTGCGCGATCAGCACGTTCAGGTAGTCGGTCAGGCCGCGCCGGTAACCCTCCGCCGACAGCTGGAAATTCCGGCGCGCGGCATCGACGGAGCGCTGTTCGTCCTTCGCCTGTGTTTCGAGCGACTTCATGCGCACGATCTGGTCGGCGATATCCTTCAGCGCGCTCACGATCGTCTGGTTGTACTGATCGACGGCTGCGTCATAGCCGGCGGACGCCGCACCGAGCTGCGCACGCAGCCGGCCGCCCTCGAAGATCGGCAGCGACAGCGCGGGGCCGGCCGTCCATCCGCCGTTCGCCGCGTGCAGGAACTGGAACATCGGGCCTGCCGCCGCAAAGCCGCCGACCGACGCGAGCAGATTGATGTTCGGATAGAAGTCGGCCTTCGCGACGTCGATGCCGCGCGCCTGTGCCGCGACCGTCCAGCGGGCGGCCACGACGTCCGGCCGGTGCCCGATGAGTTCGGCCGGCAACGTCGAGGGCAGGCCGACCGGCGCCGCAAGCCCGATGGTCGGGCGCGTGATCGCTTCGCCCGCGCCTGGGCCCTTGCCCGCGAGTGCGGCGAGCTGGTTGCGCCCGAGTGCGATCGCTTCTTCGTAGGCGTCGATCTGACGTTCGTATTCCGGCAGCGGCGTTTCGGCCTGGCTCACTTCGAGCTGTGTGCCGAGGCCGCCTTTCAGGCGCTTCGTCGCGAGATCCAGAATGCGCTGCTGCTGGTCGACCGTCGATTTCGCGATGTCGAGCAGCGCGTAATTCATCGACATCTGCACGTACGTGCGCACCACGTTCGCTTCGAGTTCGAGCTGGGCGGCGCGGGCGTCGGCGGCTGACGCGTGCGCCATGTCCAGCGCGCGTTCGGCGTTGTTGCGATCGTGGCCCCACAGGTCGAGGTTGTACGAGAGGCTGATCGTGCCGGTGTTGTTCCAGGTGTTCGCGTCGGCGAGCGGGCCCGGACCGTAATAGACATTGTCCGGCCAGTGCTGGCGCTGGATCGACAGATCGCCCTTCACCTGCGGCGAGAGCGCCGAGGCAACCACGCCCGCGAGCGAGCGCGCCTGAAGCACGCGCGCCTGGGCGACCGCGAGCGTCGGATTGCCTGCCTGCGCGGCGGCCACCCATGCGTTCAGTTGCGGATCGTTATAGGCGCGCCACCACCTGGCGTCGGGCCATTTCGCGTCCGCGTTGGCCGTGCGGATCGCCGCGCCGGCGTCGAGCGTGGATGAATCGAGCCCCTGCGCCTGCGGCGCGATGCCTCCGGTATTGGCACAGCCGGTGATTATTAATGAGATCGTAAGAACGCTGAGCGCAACGATCCATTTCGATACCGGAGACTGCACGATTTGCTCCTCAAATGACTATAGAACACTGTGCGTCATTATATTTTTTCAGCGATTACTGAATAACCCGTAAAAGTGAAAGGCATTTTTACGGGAATTGAGATAATCGTTCTTGCGATTCATGTAACAATCGACCGGGTTAAAGGAAGGATATATGGATACGCTTCAAAACATGCGCGTCTTTGTCCGGGTCGTGGAAGCAGGCAGCTTCACGGGCGCCGCGCAGCACCTTAATACCACCACGGCCTATTGTTCCCGCGCGGTGTCCGATCTGGAAGCGCACCTGCGCACGCGGCTGCTCAACCGCACGACGCGGCGCATCGCGCTGACCGAAGCGGGCGAGCGTTATCTGCAGCGCTGCGAGGAGATTCTCGCTTATGTCGACCAGGCGGAAGCGGAGGCGGGCGACGCGCACGCCCGTCCGTCCGGCAAGCTGAAAATACACGGGATGACGAGCTTCGGCCAGCACTACGTCGTGCCCGCCGTCGGTCGTTATCAGAAGCGATATCCGGATGTGCACGTCGAGCTGACGCTCGCCCCGCGCATGCCTGACCTGCTCGACGAAGGCTACGACGTATCCCTCACGCTCGCGACCGGCCTGCCCGATTCCGGTCTCGTTTCGCAGCGACTCGGCAGCGCGTTCAGCATCGCCTGCGCGTCGCCGGCGTATCTGGAGCGCAATGGCATTCCGCAAACGCCGGCCGATCTCGCAAAACACACCTGCCTGCAGATGATGACGCCGGTTTTCCCGTCCGACGAATGGATTTTCGATGGCCCCAACGGCCAGGAATCCGTGTTCCTCGGTCCGGCGACGTTTCAGGTGAACGTCGCCGAAGCGATGGCGGTGGCGGTGCGCGAAGGCATGGGCATCGGCCTGATTCCGATCTACTCGGCGATCAGCGGCCTGCGTAGCGGTGAGTTTGTCTGGATCCTGCCGGAATACACGTCGCAGGAAATGAACGTGTACGCGCTCTACGCCTCGCGCCAGTATCTCGACGCGAAAATCCGCACGTGGGTCGAGTTCATGCGCGATGAACTGCCGGCGACGCTTGCCACCGATCAGGCCGAGTTGCGCCGTTTCGCGCGGACTTGACTACGCGTGTGACCGCGTTGTGACTGTCTAGCCGGACGTGCGCATGCGGTTGCGCGCTGTTACACCCGTGGCGCACCGCAACACTTCCTTACTTCTTCGCGCGAATCGATTTGCTAACGTGTGGCGGGTGCACCGATCGATCTGATGTGTACACGCAGCACCCGAATCAATCGCATCACCTGAACCGGACGAAGAGGAATTTCATGGATACGCATCTGCTCGTCGGCATTGCCGTCATGCTCGGACTGATCGGAATCGCCGCCGGGCGCAATCTGCTGCGCACCCTGCGCCCGCAACCCCAACTCGTGCCGCTCAAGGTGTCCCGTCCCGTTCGTTCAGACCGTTCCGACATTCGCTGACCGGATCGCCTGCGTTCGTGACGTCTGGTCACGGTAAGACTTCGATCAGACGCTGTTTGCCGCCAGGCAGGCGGTTGACATCGCCGCCCACGCGATACCACACGAATTCGCCCGCCGGCACGCAGTCGTTGCGCGCCATCGTTTCAGGTTCCCGCAATGGCAGCGTCGGAAAGAACCACGCATGGGAACCGCGGCGCTAGATTTCCACCACCTTGTCCCACGCGAAATCGGGGTTTTCGAGCTTGCGGGTGCGCCGGTCGATATAGCCGCGCGGGTTGCACACCACGCGCGTGCCGTTCACCGTGTAGTCGAACGCGGTATGCGTATGCCCGTGGATCCACAGCGCGGCGGGTGCCCGGACGAGTTCCGGCAGATCGTTGACGAAGCCGGCCGACACGCGGTCGTCGGCGTAACGGGCGGCGAGACTGAGCCGGTGCGGCGCGTGGTGGGTCACGACGATCGTCTTGCCGGCAAACGGCTTCGCCAGTTCCGCCTCGAGCCAGGCGCGTGCGTTCCTGTGTAGCGCGAGCGAATCGGCGGGTGTGAAGTCGCGTGGGCCGGCGGCGTTACCGTCTTCGTTACCGGCATCCTGGGCGTTTGGCCAGGTGAGCTGGATGAGTCCGCGGAAGTCGAGCATCACGCGCTCGGCCGCGGCAATCGACTCCGCGCGCGCCTCGTCGCTCGTGCCGTAGAGCGCGAAGTCGGTCCACAACGTGGTGCCGAGCACGCGCCAGCGGCCGTCGGGGGCGACCAGCGAAGCATTGTTCAGGAAGTGGATGTTATCGACCGCATGCGCCGCGTCGTGCATGGCCGACTCCAGCGCGCCGAACTCGCCGTCGTAGTACTCGTGGTTACCCGGCACGTAGATGACGGGCACCGCGTCATCGAACGTTTCCGCCGCCCAGCGCAGGCCGAGCGCGTGATTGTGGATGTCGCCGGCGAGCACCACCAGATCCGCGTTCGCATGGGGGATCACTTCGGGCTCGTCGCTTTCGAGATGCAGGTCGGACAGGACACGGATCTTCACAGGCACGGCTCCTCCTTCAAGATCGATGCGCCGGACCTCAGCGTATCACCTTGCCGGCGTTCATCAGATTGAGCGGATCGAGCGCGGCCTTCAGGGTGCGCATCAGCTGAACCTCGACGGGTTGCTTGTAGTGCATCGCCTCGTCGATTTTCAGCTGCCCGAGGCCGTGTTCCGCGCTGATGCTGCCGCGATGCCGGTGCACGCTGTCGTACACGATGCGGGCGATCGATGTCTGATACTGCGTCAGAAACGCCTTTGCGTCGACACCTTCGGGCGCCTGCACGTTGTAATGCAGATTGCCGTCGCCGAGGTGGCCGAACGTCACCATGCGTGCGCCCGGCACGTGCTCGGCGATCGCCGCGCCGGTTTCATCGATGAAGTGGCCGATGCGCGAAACCGGCACGGCGATATCGTGCTTGAGGTTCAGTCCTTCCTCGGCCTGGGCGAGCGGAATATGTTCGCGCAGGTTCCAGAACGCCCGCGACTGGGCGATGTTTTCCGCGACGACCGCATCCTCGACGAGGCCTTCTTCGAGCGCGTGTTCCATCAGCCGTTCGAAGAGCGCGCGCGCGTGCTCCTCGCTCTCGCTGTCCGACAGTTCGAGGAGCACGGCCTGTGCGTGCGATTCTGCAAACGGATAGCGCATCTGCGGGAAATGCTTGCCGACGAGCTTCAGACAGAAATCCGACATCAGTTCGAAGCCGGTCAGCAGCGGTCCGGCAAAGCGCTGCGTGAGCGCGAGAAATTCGAGTGCCGCATGCGGCGACGCAAGCGCCGCGAGCGCCGTGACGCGCGCGGCCGGTTGCGGATGCAGCTTCATGACAGCGGCGGTGATGATGCCGAGCGTGCCTTCGGCACCGATGAAGAGGTCGCGCAGGTCGTAGCCGGTGTTGTCCTTGCGCAGCCCGCGCAGGCCGTCCCAGAGTTCGCCTTGCGCCGTGACGATTTCGAGGCCGAGACACAGTTCGCGCGTGTTGCCGTAACGCAGGACGCCAGTGCCGCCCGCGTTCGTCGCGAGATTGCCGCCGATCGTGCAGCTGCCTTCCGCCGCGAGGCTGAGCGGAAACAGACGGCCGGCTTCCTGCGCGCGGGCCTGGACGTCGGCGAGCACGACGCCTGCTTCGACGGTGATCGTGTTGTTGTGCGGATCGATATCGCGAATGCGGTTCAGGCGCTTCAGGCTCAGCACGGCCTGCTCGCCGCTGCTGTCGGGTGTTGCGCCGCCGGCGAGTCCGGTGTTGCCGCCTTGCGGGACGATCACGATGTGGTGTTCGACGGCAAGCCTGACGAGCGCCGCCACCTCCCCGGCCGACGACGGGCAGAGCACCGCAAGCGTGGCGCCGGTGTAGCGGCGGCGCCAGTCGGTGACGTACGGCGCGGTGTCGTGCGGGTCCGTCAGGACGTGCGCGGCGCCAATGGTCGCGCGGCATGCGTCGACGAACGTGTGATGGCGGGAGGCTTCAGCAGGTTGAGTCATGATGGTCGGTCAGTGTGTATTGCGGGCTTCGGGCGTGGGTTCCTGTCTTGCGTGCGCGATGCATGCGACCGGCATGCATATCTGTTTCAGCCGATTTTCCACGTGTGTGGCGTGCGTGGCGTGCGCATTACGGCTGTTCATACGGCGGCTTTCTTCGCGCGCTTCGCCGCGCGTTTGTAGGGCGCGACGTAGCCGAGCGCGCAGACAAAGAAAACGCCCGCGAGCACCGTTTCGAACCAGCCGAGCCGTGCGCTCAGGCCCGCATCGGTCATGCCGCGCACGATGCCTTCCGCGAGATAAGGCAGCACCAGCATCGAAGCCCATTGCAAGGTGTACACGCGATGGCGCAGCACGCCGCCCAGCGCGAAACACAGCGGCACGGCCTTCAGCACGAGCGCCGAGCCGCCTGGACGCAGCGGCGCAAGCCACCATTCCCACGCGATCGACAACACGATCAGCGCGATCAGCGTCACCGAGGCGCCGTGCGCGAAGCCGCGCGGCGCGCTAACGGGCGCGGTCGATGGCTCGGGTGCTGGAGTGAGGCCGGCGGGCGGCACATGCGGTGTGTTCATGGCCGCTCGCTCATCATCGAAGCCGCCCGGGCAACGCGCGTGCCCAGCGCGATCGCGAGCGTTTTTTCGTCGGCGGAAATACCCTGTCCGGCCGAGCCCGCGCGCGCGAAATGCGACGCGCCGTAGGGTGTGCCGCCGGTCTGCGTGGTGGTGAGCGTGCTCTCGGTGTACGGAATGCCGAGGATCATCATGCCGTGGTGAAGGAGCGGCAGCATCATGGAAAGCAGCGTGGTTTCCTGCCCGCCGTGCAGGCTGCCCGTCGACGTAAACACGCAGGCCGGCTTGCCAGCGAGCGCGCCGGAAAGCCACTGGGGTGTCGTGCCATCGAGGAAATATTTAAGCGAAGCGGCCATGTTGCCGAAGCGGGTGGGAGAACCGAGCGCGAGCCCGGCGCATTCCTCGAGATCGCGCAGTTCGACATACGGCGGGCCCCCGGCGGGAATGTCCGGCTGGGTCGCCTCGCAGACGGTCGAAACGGGCGGCACGGTACGCACGCGCGCCTGCATGCCCGGCACGCTGTCGATGCCGTGTGCGATCGCCAGCGCAAGCTCGCGCGTGGCGCCGTGACGGCTGTAATAGAGCACAAGAATGTCTTTCATAGGCCTCGTCGGTGAGCGGGTATTATAGGGGCTGGGTCCGCGCGCACGTTGCGCGGCGGGCGGTTTCGCGCGGCGAAGGAGGTGCTTTTGTTGTCCAGAATGCGTGTCGATCTCGACGTAGTCCGGCGTCTTGCGCAGTTTGCCGCGCAACGCAGCAGCGAAGACCGTATTCCGCAGGTGGCCGGCAGCCTCACGTTCACCACGATGCTCGCGATAGTCCCGCTCGCGACGGTCGCGTTTGCTCTCTTCACCGCATTTCCGATTTTTGCGTCGTTCCGGGTGTCGCTGCAGGATTTTCTCGCCGACCATCTGATGCCCGCGCAGATCAACAACCAGATTTTCAACTGGCTGAACGAATTTGCGTCGAAGGCTAAAGGCCTGACGACGATGGGCATGATCTTCCTGTTCCTCACGTCGGTGATGACGATGATGACGGTCGAATCCGCCTTCAACGTGATCTGGCGCGTGCGCAAGCCGCGACCTTTCGCGCAGCGCGTGCTGGTCTACTGGGCGATTCTCACGCTGAGCCCGCTGCTGATCGGCTTCAGCCTGTCGATTTCCTCCTATCTCTTCACGCAGTCGATGGCGTTCACCGGCGCGCAGCACGTGCCGACCGTGATCGAATGGGCGTTGACGGGTGCGGCGTTGCCGCTCACCGCGCTCGCGTTCACGATGCTGTACGTCTATCTGCCGAACTGCCGGGTCGAATGGCGCGACGCGGTGGTCGGCGGCCTGTGCGCCGCACTCGCCTTCGAACTCGCGAAACGCGGCTTTGGCTATTACATCCGGCGCATTCCAACGTACACGGCCGTCTACGGCGCGTTCGCCGCGCTGCCGATGTTCCTGCTCTGGATGTATCTCAGCTGGTTCGTCACGCTGGCGGGCGCGATGATCGCCTCGGCGTTGCCGGCCATCCGCACCGGCCAGTTCCACCGGCCGCAGTTTCCCGGCAGCGACCTGTTCGACGGACTCGAACTTCTGGCACGGCTCTCCGAAGCCCGTGAAGCCGGCAAGCCGGGCTACACGATCCAGCAGCTCGCGCGCATGCTTCGTCGCGATATGGATACGACCATCCGTATCACGCGAGAACTCGAAAACCGCGAGTGGGTTGCGCACCTGGAGGAAAACGGCGCGCAGCCGCACTTTCTGCTGCTCGCGAACCCGAACCAGATTACCGTTGCGCACCTGTTCGCGATGTTCGTCATCGACCGCCCGGAACTGGAGTACCAGTTGAATCTCGATTCGACGCGCGTGGATGGCGCATCGCTGCTCGCCGCACTCGATAACGACAAACTCGACATTTCGCTTGCTTCGCTGCTGCTGACGCGGGCCGCCGCACGCGCGTCCGACAGCGCCGGGGACGACGCACAGCGGCGGGCGATGCCGCATCAGACGGCGTAGTTCGACGAGCGTCGCGATTACGGCTACGGCCCGAACGGTTCGTCGCTCGTCATTATTCTGCTATCCCGCTAAAGCGGGATTTTCCCGGTGCAGATGTCCCTGAACATCACCCAGTCGCCCATCAGGCTGTAAACCGGATGCCGGAAGGTGGCGGGGCGATTCTTCTCGAAGAAGAAATGCCCGATCCACGCGCAGCCATAGCCGCAGACGAGGGCGGCCGGCAGCCATACCCAGCCGCCGGTGGCGAGCGCCATCGCAAGAAAGCCGATCACACCCAGCGAGCCCACGAAATGCAGCCGGCGCGATACCGGGTGACGATGCTCTTCCAGGTAGAACGGATAGAACTCCGCGAAACTCGCGAAGTGACCGGTATGAGTGGTGTGTGCCATCATCGCCTCCGTTTCTTCCATGCCCGGCCGTTACACGTCGCGTGCGCCATGCACGTGCTGCCGGACAACTGAATTCATTGTGCTGCTAACGGATCAAGGGCGCAACCTGGCCGTCCGGCCGATGGTGCGCGCCGCTGCGATTCGCTATCGTGGTGGCTGTCGCGCAGGTTCAGGGGTTCGGCGCGGCGCGGGATGCAAATGTGAACAGGGCGTCGAGCGTTGCGTCCGGCTGCTCGGACATCAGCGCATGCCCCGCGTCCAGCGTGACAGTGTCGACGGCGGCACCGGCGCGCGCAAACGCGTCGGCGAGCGTGCGCGAAGCGCGTGGCGGCGTCATGGCGTCGCGCCACCCGACAATCAACCGCACGGGGCATCGCACCTGCGCTGCCCGCGCGATGCCTTCCGTCCAGGCGTTGCAGGCGCTGAAGTCCGTGTGAAAGAGGCGGGGCTCGCCGGTGGCGGCGACGCGCTCCATCAGCCGCTGGTTCATGCCGTGCAGCCAGAAGCCCGGCCCGGGACACGACGGCTTGGCGGCGAAGGTCGAGTGCGACCACTGGTTGACCATCGCGATGGCGTCGGGTTCGCGGTTCGCCGCCGCGTCGAGCAGGGTATCGGAAACAGTCATGGGCGCGGCGGTGGCGAGCAGCGCGAGATGGGTCGCGCGCTTGGGGTAGCGCGCGGCGAAATCGAGCGCGATGAGCGAGCCCATGCTGTGGCCGGCGCAGAACGCGCGCGCGACACCCGCCGCGTCGAGCAGCGCGGCCAGCCAGTCGGCCATGGCGCCGATGTCGCGCAACGCGGGCCCGCGGCTGCGGTGATGACCCGGCAGGTCGACCGCGAGCACGCCGAAGCCGTGGTGCGCGAAGTAGCGGGTCTGCAGCGCCCATACGCTGTGGTCGTGTTCGGCGCCGTGAATGAACACGGCCGTTGGGAGCGCCGGATCGAACGGTTTGCCGCCGGTGTAGGCGTACGCGGGCTGGCCGTGAACGTCGAGAATCATGCGGACTCCTTGCGCGCGCCGCCTTCCCTGGGTGGGGTTGCCGCCCCGTTGCTTGCAGTGCCTTTCGCGGTGTCTTTCGCCGCGCCTGTACCGGCGGATTTCTGCGACGCCTTCAGCGCGCGCTTGAGATCGTCGATCAGGTCGTCGGGATCTTCGAGGCCGATCGACAGCCGGATCGTGCCTTCGGCGATCCCGGCTGCGGCAAGCGCGGCGGCGTCCATGCGGAAATGCGTCGTGGACGCGGGATGGATGACGAGCGAGCGCGCGTCGCCCACGTTCGCGAGGTGCGAGAAGAGGGAGAGCGTTTCGATG
The DNA here is from genome assembly GCF_907164575.1 of Paraburkholderia gardini. Lineage (GTDB taxonomy): Bacteria > Pseudomonadota > Gammaproteobacteria > Burkholderiales > Burkholderiaceae > Paraburkholderia > Paraburkholderia gardini. Next base: position 5,941 of record NZ_CAJQYY010000004.1, on the reverse strand, counting down.
AACCGGCGCCCAGCGGCGCGGTCGCCCCGCAGGTTGAAGCTGAATACCGCGCCCGCGCCACGCGGCAAAAGACGTTTCGCGAGCGCGTGGTCGGCATGCGATTCCAGTTCCGGATACGCGACGGATTGCACCGCCGCGTGGGCGGCCAGAAACGCGACCACCTTGCGCGTGTTCGCGACGTGGCGTTCCATGCGCAGCGGCAGCGTCTCGATGCCCTGCAACAGCTGCCAGGCGGCCTGTGGATGCAGGCACGCGCCGAAGTCGCGCAGGCCCTCGCGGCGGGCGCGCAGCAGGAACGGCGCGACGGTGCTTTCCTCGGCGAACACCATGCCGTGAAAGCCTTCGTACGGCTCGGTAAATTCGGGAAAGCGCCCGGACGCCTCGAAGTCGAATGTACCGCCATCCACCAGCACGCCGCCGATCGTCGTGCCGTGTCCGCCGAGAAACTTGGTCGCCGAGTGGTAGACGAAGTCGGCGCCGAGGTCGAACGGCTTGATGAGGTACGGTGTCGTGAACGTCGAATCGACGAGCAACGGCACGCGGTGCTCATGGGCAATGCTCGCGACTGCGGCGATATCCAGCACGTCGAGGCCCGGATTGCCGAGCGTTTCGCCGAACAGCAGCCGTGTATTGGGACGCAGCGCGGCGCGCCAGGCGTCGAGGTCGCCCGGTTTGACGAACGTCGTCTCGATGCCGAAACGCCGGAGCGTGTAGTGCAGCAGGTTGTGCGAACCGCCGTAAAGCGCGCTGGATGCCACGATGTGGGAGCCAGCGCCCATCAGCGTGACGATCGCAAGGTGCAGGGCGGCCTGGCCGCTGGCGGTGCCGATCGCGCCGGCACCGTTCTCCAGCGCGGCGACGCGCTCCTCGAAGACGGCGACGGTCGGGTTCGACATCCGCGAATACACGTGGCCGGCGCGCTCCATGTTGAAGAGCGATGCGGCGTGGTCGGCGTCGCGGAACGAAAACGAGGTGGTCTGGTAGATCGGCGTGGCGCGGGCGCCGGTCGTCGGGTCGGGGGCAGCGCCGGCATGCAGCGCAAGCGTGTCGAAACGGTTGGCGGACATCGTGAGCGGCGGAGCCACGGGTGGCCCGGCGAAGGATGAAAGTGGGGGCCATCGTATCACCGGGGCCCGGGCGCGTCCGCATGCGGTTTGCCCGCTTTCCTTTTGCACCCCTTTCCGCTAGGATCGAAAGTCAGTCAGGCTTTACGGCATTACAGGAGACAATCATGCGAGTCAGCGACATCCTCAAGGTCAAGGGCAATACACTTTTCACCGTCACGCCCGATACCGCGCTGAGCGAAGCAGTCAACACAATGGCCGAGCACGATATTGGCTCGCTGGTCGTCATGGAATACGGCGATCTGGTCGGCATGCTGACCTTCCGCGAAATCATTCTCACGCTGCGCGAAAATGGCGGCAGCGTCGGCACGTCGACGATCCGCAAGATCATGGACGACCATCCGCTTACCTGTACGCCGGAAACGGATGTGAACGAAGTCCGCCGCATGATGATCGAGCATCACGTTCGTTATCTGCCCGTGCTCGAAAGTCGCACGCTGATGGGCGTGATCTCGTTCTATGACGTTGCCCGGGCGGTCGTCGAGGAACAGGGTTTCGAGAACCGCATGCTGAAGGCGTATATCCGCGACTGGCCCGAGCAGGAGCAGGAACAGTCGCGTTGAGCGTTCGCCGCAGCGGGCGGGCATAGATATAGATCGCCGTCCGCGTTCAATGCGTCGCTGCAGTAGAAATGGAATCTGAGCAGAAAGCGCGCGCGAAAGCGTGCGCTTTTTTTGTGTCCGCGCAGGCCGCTGGTCGCCCTTACCTCAAGTCCTGGTTACCGTTTTCATGAACGATCGTCCGTTACCTGGAGTCCGTCGCGCCAGTCGTCCTGGCGGGGAGCACGAATCGCAGTTCCGCCTGCTGCGGGAGCGCCGTTTCGCGCCGTTTTTCTGGACGCAGTTTCTCGGTGCGATGAACGACAACGTCTTCAAGATCGGCTTCTCGTCGCTGGTCACGTTTCAGACCGCGCGGTTTTCAGGCGTCGACGCGAAGACGGCCGCGTTTCTGATTTCGGCCGTGTTCATCCTGCCGTTTGTGCTGTTCTCGGCCACCTCGGGGCAGATCGCCGACAAGTACGACAAGGCGATGCTCACGCGCTTCGTGAAAACGTTCGAGATCGGCGTGATGCTGGTCGGCGGAGCAGGATTCGTGTTCCACAGCGCGGCGTTGCTGTATGTCTGCACGTTCCTGATGGGCGTCCATTCCACGCTGTTCGGTCCAGTGAAATACGCGTATCTGCCGCAGCATCTGTCGAAACAGGAACTTGTCGGCGGTAACGGGATGGTCGAGATGGGCACGTTCGTCGCGATCCTGATCGGGACGATCGTCGGCGGAGCGGCTGCGGGCTTTGTGGAACACGGTGCCGTGGTGCTCGCGTGTGGCTGCGTGGCGATTGCACTGGTCGGGCGGCTCGTGTCGGGTGCCGTGCCGGAGTCGGCCGCGCCGCATCCGGAGTTGCCCATCAACTGGAATCCGGTCAGCGAAACGTGGCGCAATCTGAAACTCGCCCGCGAAGACCGCACGGTGTTCCTGAGCCTGCTCGGCATTTCGTGGTTGTGGTTCGTCGGCGCCACGTTCCTGTCGTCGTTTTTCAGCTTCGCGAAAGACGTGCTCTCGGCAAACCCGGATGTCGTCACGGTGTTGCTCGGCACGTTCTCGATCGGTATCGGCATCGGCTCGCTGCTCTGCGAACGGCTGTCGAAACGACGCATCGAGATCGGTCTTGTGCCGCTCGGCTCGATCGGCATGAGCGTGTTCGCCATCGACCTCTACTTCGCGAGCCACGCGATCCCGCCGGCCGCGCATCTGCTGGGCGTCGGCGAGTTTCTTTCGCTGTTGCCGCACTGGCGTATCCTCGCGGATCTTTTCCTGCTCGCGATGTTCGGCGGTTTCTACAGCGTGCCGCTCTACGCATTGATCCAGAGCCGCTGCCAGCCCGGCTATCGCGCGCGCATCATCGCGGCGAACAATATTCTGAATTCGCTGTTCATGATCGTGTCGGCGCTGATGGCGGTTGCGCTGAGTGCGGCGGGCGTCGGCATTCCTGGCATCTTTCTCGTGACGGCGATACTCAATATCGTGGTCGCCACCTACATCTATTCGCTCGTGCCGGAGTTTCTGCTGCGTTTTATCGCGTGGCTGCTGGTACACACGTTTTATCGCATCCGCCTCGTGCACGCCGAACGTATCCCCGAGGAGGGCGGCGCGGTGCTCGTGTGCAATCACGTGAGTTATCTCGATGCGGTCGTCATCATGGCGGAAAGCCCGCGGCCGATCCGTTTCGTGATGGACTACCGGATTTTTCGCTCGCCGTTTGCCGGATGGCTGTTTCGTCAGGCGAAGGCGATCCCGATCGCACCCGCGCACGAGAACCCGGAGATGCTCACGCGCGCCTACGAGACCTGTGCGAAAGCGCTCGCCGAAGGCGATCTGGTGTGCATCTTTCCCGAAGGCAAGCTGACGCGTACGGGCGATCTGAATCCGTTCCGGCATGGCGTGAGCGAAATCATCCAGCGCACGCCGGTTCCGGTCATCCCGATGGCGTTGCGCGGACTGTGGGGCAGCGTGTTTTCGCGGCATGAGGCCACGCACCTGCCCCGGCCGGTCCGCAAAGGCGTGATGAGCCGTCTGACGCTCGCGGTCGGCGAGCCGCTCGATCCGGTAACCGTTACGCCTGAAGGTTTGCAGCAGGTCGTGACGGAGTTGCGCGGCGCGCGTAAATAGCCGCGGCGCCACGATCGCCGGGTGTGCCTCGCGGCCAGGTCCGGCTGCGTGTTTCCAGCGGGCGGCGGGCATTCGAACAGGGCCCGCGCCGCTCGCCGGAGGGCGCGTTCAGGCGGACGGGCTGGCATAATAGCGGCTTCCCCGCCTTTCTTTGGACGACGCTCATGTCCGGCAATACCCTTGGTACGCTTTTCACCGTCACGACCTTTGGCGAATCGCACGGTCCGGCAATCGGCTGTGTCATCGATGGCTGTCCGCCGGGAATGGCGCTGACGGAAGCCGATATCCAGTTCGAACTCGATCGCCGCAAGCCGGGCACGTCGCGTCATGTCACGCAGCGCCAGGAAGAGGACAAGGTCGAGATTCTCTCGGGCGTCTTCGAAGGCACGACCACCGGCGCGCCGATCGCGCTCCTGATCCGCAACACGGACCAGCGCAGCAAGGATTACGGCAACATCGCCGATACGTTCCGGCCGGGGCACGCCGATTACACCTACTGGCAGAAATACGGTATCCGCGACTATCGCGGCGGCGGCCGTTCGTCGGCGCGTCTGACGGCACCGGCCGTCGCGGCCGGTGCCGTCGCGAAGAAATGGCTGCGCGAGAAGTTGGGTACCGAAATTCGCGGCTACATGAGCGCGCTGGGCGAGATCGACGTGCCGTTCGTCGACTGGTCGCACGTGCGGGAGAACCCGTTCTTCGCGCCGAACGCCGACATCGTCCCGCAGCTCGAAGAATATATGGACGCGCTTCGCAAGGATGGCGACTCGATCGGCGCGCGCATCAATGTGGTGGCATCGGGCGTGCCGGTGGGGCTCGGCGAGCCGCTCTTCGACCGTTTCGATGCCGATATCGCGCACGCGATGATGGGCATCAACGCGGTGAAGGGTGTGGAGATCGGCGCGGGTTTCGCGAGCGTCGCGCAACGCGGCTCGGTACATGGAGATGAACTGACGCCGGAAGGCTTCGTCGGCAATCACGCCGGCGGCGTGCTCGGCGGTATTTCGAGCGGGCAGGATGTGACGGTTTCGATCGCGATCAAGCCGACGTCGAGTATCCGTACGCCGCGTCGCTCGATCGACAAGGCGGGGCAACCGGCTATCGTCGAAACGTTCGGACGTCATGATCCGTGTGTCGGCATCCGCGCGACGCCGATCGCGGAAGCGATGCTCGCGCTGGTGATGATCGATCACGCGCTGCGGCATCGCGCGCAATGTGGCGATGTCGTCGTCGCCACGCCGAAGATCGCGGCAAGCGCACCTTGATGCGCTGAAGTCAGCACGCTGTGTAGCGCTTTCGTACGGCGAATGGCGCAGGCGCCGAGAAACAAAAAGCCCCGCTCGGTCGCGGGGCTTTTTACTCTTTTTACTGCATCACAGTGCAGCCGGATCACATATTCGGATAGTTAGGCCCACCGCCACCTTCGGGCGTGACCCACACGATGTTCTGCGTCGGGTCCTTGATGTCGCACGTCTTGCAGTGCACGCAGTTCTGCGCATTGATCACAAGCCGCTCCGTGTTGTCGTCGTTCTTTACGAATTCATAAACAGCGGCCGGGCAGTAACGCGCTTCCGGGCCCGCGTACGTCGCCAGATTCACGTTCACCGGCACCGACGGGTCTTTGAGCGTCAGGTGCGCCGGCTGGTTCTCCTCGTGATTCGTGTTCGAGATGAACACCGACGAGAGCCGGTCGAACGTCAGCTTGCCGTCCGGCTTCGGGTACACGATCGGCTTGCATTGCGAGGCGGGCTTGAGCATCTCGTGATCCGAATGCCGGTGATGCAGCGTCCACGGCACATTGCCGCCCAGCACCTTCTGCTCGAGCCCCACCATCAGCGTGCCCAGATACAGCCCCTTGCTCATCCACTGCTTGAAGTTGCGCGCACGGTACAGCTCGGTATAGAGCCACGAGGTCTTGAACGCTTCCGGATAGGCCGCGAGTTCATCGGCCTGACGGCCCGCCTGCACCGCGTCGAACGCGGCGTCGGCGGCGAGCATGCCGGTCTTGATCGCGGCGTGCGAGCCCTTGATGCGCGAGGCGTTCAGGAAACCCGCGTCGTCGCCCACCAGCGCGCCGCCCGGGAACACCAGCCTGGGCAGCGACAGCAGCCCGCCCGCGGTGATCGCCCGCGCGCCGTACGACACCCGCT
>NZ_CAJQYY010000003.1 GCF_907164575.1 Paraburkholderia gardini | reverse complement strand
CCGCCGCGCAATTTCAACCCCCCCCCCGGCAAGATGCGGCATGAACAGCCGCACAGGGTTCAATCGCGCACGAACGTCGATGAACGGCTAACGGAGGTTTCGACATCTCCGCAATCCGTTTCGATCGTCGTGCGAATCGACGTCTCGACCGTCATCAGGGACCCTGACGATTCCAGCGATGCGCTTTCCGCCGCCATCGTGCTGACCACCCGGGGATAACGCGGCCCATGATGCCCGGCCGGTTTCTCTCCACGCGGCGCCGTACGACGCAGAAAACGCGATAGCTCCGTCAACGCCAACTGATACACATCCCGCTTGAACTCGATCACACAGTCGAGAGGCACCCAGTACTCGTTCCAGCGCCAGGCATCGAACTCCGGATGATCGCAGGCACGCAGGCAAATATCGCAATCGCGCCCCACCATCCGAAGCAGAAACCAGATCTGCTTCTGGCCGCGGTAATGACCACGGACTTCACGCTTGATGAACTTGTCCGGCACCTCGTAACGCAACCAGTCGCGCGTGCGGCCGATAATCTTGACATGTTCCGGAAGCAGGCCGGTTTCTTCGTGTAACTCCCGATACATCGCTTGCACAGGGGTTTCACCATACTTGATGCCCCCTTGCGGAAACTGCCAGGAATGTTCACGGAGCCGCTTGCCCCAAAACACCTCGTTGTGCGCGTTCAAGAGGATGATGCCGACGTTCGGGCGAAAGCCTTCACGATCCAGCATACAACCACCTTCGAATCCTTTAAAATTGCTTTGATTATAAACAGATAACGGACCTGACGCACCGGATCGCACCAGAATGGAACGATTCGCCGCAAAAGGGCGTCGTCGAGTAGTCTTCCGGATCAGACCCTGTGGATCGGCCCGGCCAGATCAGGCCTGACCGCCGCGCAAGCCGCCGTCGCGCCAGCTGACGGTCGCAATGAAGGTCGCAAAGGGTCCGCGAATCCCCGTTTTATCTTTTTGGACGGCTCGGATTGTGCCGCCGCTTTTGGAAAATTCTGAATGAAAGCCTCCCGTTTCTTTATCGGCACCCTGAAGGAAGCTCCCGCTGACGCAGAAATCGTCAGCCACAAGTTGATGGTGCGCGCCGGCATGATTCGTCGCGTCGCTGGCGGCATTTACAACTACCTGCCGATCGGTCTGCGTTCGATCCGCAAGGTTGAATCGATCGTGCGCGAGGAGATGAACCGGGCGGGCGCCATCGAGTTGCTGATGCCGGCCGTGCAGCCGGCCGAACTGTGGCAGGAATCGGGCCGCTGGGAAAAATACGGCCCCGAGCTGCTCCGCTTCAAGGATCGCAAGCAGAACGATTTCGTGATGGGTCCGACGCACGAGGAAGTCGTCACCGACATCGCGCGCAACCAGATCAAGAGCTACCGCCAGTTGCCGGTCAACTTCTATCAGGTCCAGACGAAGTTCCGCGACGAAATCCGTCCGCGCTTCGGCGTGATGCGTGGTCGCGAATTCATCATGAAGGACGCTTACTCGTTCGACAAGAACATGGACGGCCTGCGCGAGTCGTATCGCAAGATGTATGACGCTTACGTGCGCATTTTCACGCGCCTCGGTCTCGAATTCCGCGCGGTCGCAGCGGATAACGGCTCGATCGGCGGTAGCGGTTCGCACGAATTCCACGTGATCGCCGAAACCGGTGAGGACGCGATCGCCTATTGCCCGACATCGGATTTTGCCGCGAACGTCGAAGCGGCCGATGCGCTGCCGCTGATCGCGCAGCGCGCCGCGCCCACCGGGCCCATGACGAAGACTTCGACGCCGGGCAAGGCGAAGTGCGAGTCGGTCGCCGAATTCCTCGACATCCCGCTGCAACGCACGATCAAGTCGATTGTCCTCGCGACCGAAAACGAAGGCGCCGAACCGACGCTGTGGCTCCTCATGCTGCGCGGCGACCACGAGATGAACGAGATCAAGGTCAACAAGATCCCGGGTCTCGGCGAGTTCCGTTTCGCGACGGAAGCGGAGATCGTCGAATGGTTCGGCACGCCGCCGGGCTACCTCGGCCCGATCGGCACGAAGAAGCCGGTCAAGGTGATCGCGGACACGACGGTCGCGAACATGAGCGATTTCGTCGTCGGTTCGAACGAAGTCGACTTCCACACGACGGGCGTGAACTGGGGCCGCGATCTGCCGGAGCCGGTCGTCGCCGATATCCGCAATGTGCAGAAGGGCGATCCCTCGCCGGATGGCAAGGGCGTGCTCGACATCTGCCGCGGCATTGAAGTCGGCCACGTGTTCCAGCTCGGCAAGAAGTATTCGGAAGCGATGAACGCGACGTTCCTCGACGAAAACGGCAAGCCGCAGAACATGGAAATGGGCTGCTACGGCATCGGCATCACGCGCATTCTCGGCGCCGCCATCGAACAGAATTTCGACGACAGGGGCATCATCTGGCCGGAATCGATTGCGCCGTTCGAAATTGTGCTGTGTCCGATGGGTTACGACCGCAGCGATGCCGTGCGTGAACATGCCGATCGCCTGTATGCGGAACTGGTCGCGGCGGGTGTCGATGTGATTCTCGACGATCGCGGCGAGCGCCCCGGCGTGATGTTCGCCGACTGGGAGCTGATCGGCGTGCCGCACCGGCTGGTGATCGGCGATCGCGGCCTGAAGGAAGGTAAGGTCGAATATCAGGGCCGTCGTGACACGGAAGCGACGCTGCTGCCGGCGGAAAGCGCCGCGGCCACGGTGACGGAGAAGATTCGCGCAGCGCTGGCCGGCTAACCGGAGCGGGCGGTGGAGTACAACTTCCTGTCCGCCACGGTTCTGCTGATCCTGATCACGGACCCGCTCGGCAACATTCCGCTTTTCATCGGTTGCCTGCGGGGCGTCGCGCCGCATCGGCGGATCGCGGTCATCCTGCGCGAAATCGCGATCGCTTTCGTGATCCTGCTGGTGTTCATGGTCGTCGGCGACCGCTTTTTGCGCATGATGAGTCTCACCGACCTCTCATTGCGGATCGGCGGTGGAATCGTGCTGTTCCTGATCGCGCTGCGGATGATCTTTCCGCATCCGGACGGCCCGTTCGGCGGCGATGCGCGCGGCGGCGAACCGCTGATCGTGCCGCTCGCGATTCCCGCGCTGGCCGGTCCCTCCGCGCTTGCGACGGTAATGCTGCTGACGTCGCAGGCGCCCGGCAAGATGGCCGAGTGGATTGGCGCGCTGACTGTCACGATGATCGTGTGCGCAATCGTGCTGGTGCTGGCTGAGCGCATTCAGGCCTGGCTCGGCGAGCGCACCGTGATGGCGTTCGAGCGGCTGATGGGTCTCGTGCTGGTCGCGATTTCGGTGGAGATGATACTCGCGGGGATCCGCGCGTTCGTGCATCAGCTTTGACGCCGGCAGCAACTGACATCACACAATGAAAAAGCGGCCCGCAAGCCGCTTTTTCATTGTGAAGCGCCGATTCCCAGGAAGGAGGGAATTCAGACGTCTTCGGTCAACGCCCGGATGGTGGGCAGATTGCGCCAGTAACCTTTCGCGTCCATTCCGCAGCCGAACACATAGCGGTCCGGCACTTCGAAGCCGCAGAAGTCCGGGTGCAGCGGCTTCGCCTTCGGGATGATCTTCTCGCACAGCACCGCGCTCAGGAAGCGCTTTGCGCCCATCGCGAGAATGCGGTCGCGGATCGCGGCCATCGTCTCACCTTCGTCGAGGATGTCGTCGAGCACGAGCACGACGCGGTCCTTGACCGACTCCGCCGGCGCAACGCGCCATTGCATCTCGCTGCCGCCTTTGGTCGTGTTGCGATAGCGGGTGAGGTGGATATAGTCGAACTCGAGCGGGAAGTCGAGGTGCGGCAGCAGCATGCCGGTGAACACCGCGGCGCCACCCATCACCGAAAGGACGAGCGGGAATTCCTCGCTTATTTCCGCGCGGATGGCGTTCGCCATGCCACCGATCGACGCGTTGACGTCGCTGGCCGAAACGATTTCTTCGGAGTGGCTGAAAATGTGGAGCGCTTCTTCGCGGTTCATGACGTCTGGCGAGCGGTGACTGTATACATAGTGTGAGAGAGAACAGCGGCAGCTGCAATCAGGACAACAATCGGGACGATCAGCGCATGCCCGGCATCATGCCTTTCATGCCGCGCATCATCTTCTGCAGGTTGCCGCCCTTCAGCTTCTTCATCATCGTGCGCATCTGGTCGTACTGGTTCAGCATGCGGTTGACTTCCTGCACCTGCACGCCCGCGCCCGCCGCGATGCGGCGCTTGCGCGTCGCCTTGATCAGCTCGGGCTTCGCGCGCTCTTTCGGCGTCATCGAGTTGATGATGCCTTCCATGCGACGCATCTGCTTCTCGGCCTGGCCCATGTCGGCACCGGACGCTGCCTGCTGGAACTGTGCGGGCAGCTTGTCCATGAGCGTGGAGAGGCCACCCATGTTCTTCATCTGCGAAAGCTGCGCGCGGAAATCGTTGAGATCGAAGTCGCCGCCTTTCTTGACCTTGTCGGCGAGCTTCTGCGCCGCCTGAACGTCGACGCCGCGTTGCGCTTCCTCGACGAGCGCGAGAATGTCGCCCATGCCGAGAATCCGGTTCGCCATGCGATCCGGATAAAAGATTTCGAGGCCGTCGAGCTTTTCGGCGACGCCGACGAACTTGATCGGCTTGCCCGTCACGTGACGCACCGACAGCGCCGCACCGCCGCGCGAGTCGCCGTCGAGCTTCGTGAGCACGACGCCGGTGAGCGGCAGCGCGTCGTTGAACGCCTTCGCGGTGTTCACGGCATCCTGGCCGAGCATCGCGTCGACGACGAACAGCGTTTCCGCCGGCTTCAATGTAGCGTGCAGCGCGGTGATTTCCTGCATCATCGCTTCGTCGATACCGAGACGGCCGGCCGTGTCGACGATCAGCACATCGTGATAGTGGCGCTTCGCCCAGTCGACGGCGGCGCGCGCGATGTCGACCGGCTTCTGGTCGGGCTCCGACGGGAAGAAATCCGCGCCGACCTGTTCCGTCACCGTCTTCAGCTGCGCGATGGCGGCGGGGCGGTAGACGTCGCAGGAAACGGTGAGGACCTTCTTCTTGTACTTCTCGCGCAGCAATTTGGCGAGCTTGCCGACGGTCGTCGTTTTCCCGGCGCCTTGCAGGCCGGCCATCAGGATGACGGCGGGCGGCGTGACGGCGAGATTCAGCTCGACCGCCTTGCCTTCGTAGTCGCCGCCGATGATCGCGGTCAGTTCGCGCTGCACCACGCCGACGAGCGCCTGACCGGGCGACAGGCTGCTGATCACCTCTTCGCCGAGCGCCTTTTCCTTCACCTTCGAGATGAAGTCGCGCACGACGGGCAGCGCCACGTCGGCCTCCAGCAGCGCGAGACGGACTTCGCGCAGCATTTCCTGGGTGTTCGCCTCGGTGAGGCGGGCTTCGCCGCGCAGCGTCTTGACGACGCGCGCCATCCGTTGGGTCAGATTGTCGAGCATGGGGAGCGATGGGCAGTGCGGCCGTTGCGTTGCTAGGCAAGGGCCTGGTGTAAACTTCGGATATGGATATTGTACTGTATGCCCTCACTGCGCTCCTGTACGGCGGTCTCGCCGTCGCGGGCTGGCGCTCGCACCGGCACACCGCGCCGCGTCCGGTGCTGGAGAGCGTGCCGTCGATCCCGGTTCCTTCGAATGTATCGGCGGCGTCGGGCATGAGTCCGTCGGGGCGCGCGCTGCTCTTCGTCGCGCTGATCTCCCACGGCGTGTTGCTGCATACCACGATCTTTCCTCAGAACGCGATGGTGTTCGGGTTCGCGTTCGCGCTCTCGGCGATGTTCTGGCTCGGCGCTGGCATTTACTGGATCGAAAGCCTGTTCTTTCCGCTCGACGGCCTGCGCCTGCTGGTGCTGCCGCTCGCATGCGTCGCGTCGCTGCTGCCGCTCGCGTTCAACGGCGTGCACGTGCTGCCGTATTCGGCGGCGCCGCTTTTCAAGCTGCACTTCCTGATCGCGAACATCGCGTATGGGCTCTTCGCGATCGCGGCGCTGCACGCTGTCCTGATGCTGCTAGTGGAGCGCCGCCTGCACGCGATGCGCGGCGGCGAGCTGCAGCGCCAGAACGCGGCTGCCGGCAACGGCTGGCTGTCGAGCTGGCTCGATACGCTACCGCCGCTGCTCACGCTGGAAAAGCTGCTGTTCCGTCTGATCGGCGCGGGCTTCGTGCTGCTGACGCTCACGCTGATCTCAGGCATTCTCTTTAGCGAGCAGCTCGTGGACCGGCCGTTGAGGCTCGATCACAAGACCGTGTTCGCGATCCTTTCCTGGGTGATGTTCGGCGCGCTGCTTACCGCCCGCCGGGTGTCCGGCTGGCGCGGCCGTGCGGCATTGCGCTGGGTGCTGGCTTCGTTCGCGGCGTTGATGCTCGCGTATGTCGGCAGCCGTTTCGTTTTCGAGGTGCTGTTGCACCGCCCTGTGGTCTGAGCGTCATCATGCGACAAATTTTTCTGCTGATTCTCCTGTTCATCGTCGGCAACTGGCTCGTCAAGGCCGTGCGTCGCGCCGAGTCCAAAGCGTCCGCGCGCACCGGTTCGGCGTCGTCGGGGCCGGCCGCAGGCGGCGCGCAGCGCGCGTCCGAAGCGCCGCAACTCGCCGAGCCGATGATCCGTTGCGCCGAGTGCGGCGTACACGCGCCGAAGAGCGATTCGGTGGTCGTCGCCGGCCAGCCGTTCTGCAGCGCCGATCACGCGCATCGCCACGCCGCGCGCCCGGCCGGGCGCGACGCACGATGAGCGTCGACTTCGCCGTCGATGCCGACGGCTGGGTTCCCGCTGCGCGCAAACTGCCGTCGCCGAATTTCGAGGCGCGCCCCGAAGGCGCGCGGCCGACGCTCGTCGTCGTCCACAACATCAGCCTGCCGCCCGGCGAATTCGGCGGCACGGCGATCACCGAACTCTTCCAGAACCGCCTCGACTGCGACGCGCATCCGTATTACGACGCGCATCTGCGCGGTGTGAAGGTGTCGGCGCATTTCGTGATCCGTCGCGACGGCGTGCTCGAGCAATATGTATCGTGCGACGCGCGCGCATGGCACGCGGGTGTGTCGAACTTCTTCGGCCGTGAGCGCTGCAACGACTTTTCGATCGGCATCGAACTGGAAGGCAGCGACGCCAGCGCGTTCGAGCTGCCGCAATACGAGACGCTAGGCGCGCTCGTGAAGGCGCTCGCCGCGCACTATCCGGTCGAAGCGCTCGCGGGTCACGCCGACATCGCGCCTGGCCGCAAGACCGATCCCGGTCCTCACTTCGAGTGGCAACGCCTTCAACACGACTGCGCATTGCCCGCTCGGTATTTCCCCTATCTCTCTCCCGCCGCCGCATCGTAAAGCCGTCACGCGGGCTGCCTCGATGCGTCGCAAATCGTTGCAGCGCCTTGCTTTCCGCGCGGTCCCACCCGGCCTGGCGATATGAAAAGTCAAGCGCCGAACGGCAAATAAAATAATTTGAGATGCCGGGAAGTTCCACTATACTTTGTGTAAGGAATCGATTTCCGAACTAGATGTTGTGGTGATCTGGCGGCGCCCCGCTTCACGCGCAAGGCGCCGCATGCATTCCAGGCGTTGAAAAAACATTCGACTGGTGTGGACCGATGAGAGCGGCCGCACCGGCAACTTCGGGGAAAGGGCACAGCCAGTGATCGCGACTCGCATGATGAAGACTATTGTCCCGTCCGCCGCGTCGCATCCGGTCAGCAGACCTCGCCGGCCCACTCTCCGCACCCTTACGCTCGCGCCGGTTGTATCCACGTCGCGGCGATCGTACTAATCCGCGGTTACCTCCGCACCATTCCAGACCAGGAGCTTTGCACATGCAAACGACCGACAACGTGACGACCCGGTATGAGGGCTCACCCACTGGCCAACCGTTCGGTGGACAGGCACAGGCAGGCCAGGCGCTCGCGCCGCAGGCCACCTTCGCCGACTACAAGGTGATCCGCCGTAACGGCAGCGTCGTGTCGTTCGAGCCTTCGAAGATCGCGATCGCGGTCACGAAAGCGTTCCTCGCCGTCAACGGTGGCCAGGGCGCGGCGTCGGCGCGTGTGCGCGAGCTGGTTGAGCAGCTCACGCAGAGCGTGGTGCGCGCGCTGCTGCGCAGCCGTCCGAACGGCGGCACGTTCCATATCGAAGACATCCAGGACCAGGTCGAACTCGCGCTGATGCGCGGCGGCGAGCACAACGTCGCGCGCGCCTACGTGCTGTATCGCGAGAAGCGCACGCAGGAGCGCACGCAGGAGCCGGAAGCGGCAGCAGGCTCGTCGGGCCTGAATGTGGTCGACGGCGGCGTGACGCGTCCACTGGACATGGCTGCACTGCGCGGCATCATCGAATCCGCCTGCGCGAACCTGGGCGACGCCGTGAGCGCCGGGCCGATCGTCGCGGAGACGGTGAAAAATCTGTACGACGGCGTGCCGATGAGCCAGGTCTACGACTCGGCCATCCTCGCCGCACGCACGATGATCGAAAAGGATCCGGCGTACAGCCAGGCCACGGCCCGCATCCTGCTGCACACGATCCGCCGCGAAATTCTCAGCGAAGAAGTCACGCAGGGCGAAATGGCCGACCGTTACGCCGAGTACTTCCCGCAATTCATCAAGCGCGGTGTGCAGGCCGAACTGCTCGACGACAAGCTGATGCAGTACGACCTGAAGCGTCTGGGCGCCGCGCTCGACAACAGCCGCGACCTGCAGTTCGGCTACCTCGGTCTGCAAACGCTGTATGACCGCTACTTCCTGCATCACGACGGCGTGCGTATCGAAATGCCTCAGGCATTCTTTATGCGTGTCGCGATGGGTCTCGCGCTGAACGAAGTGGACCGCGAAGCGCGTGCGATCGAGTTCTACAACGTGCTGTCGAGCTTCGACTTCATGTCGTCCACGCCGACGCTGTTCAACTCGGGCACGCGTCGCTCGCAACTGTCGTCGTGCTACCTGACGACGGTCGACGATGACCTCGACGGCATCTACGAGGCGCTGAAGGAAAACGCGCTGCTGTCGAAATTCGCCGGCGGTCTGGGTAACGACTGGACGCGCGTGCGTGCGCTCGGCTCGCACATCAAGGGCACCAACGGCAAGTCGCAGGGCGTGGTTCCCTTCCTGAAGGTGGTGAACGACACGGCGGTCGCCGTGAACCAGGGCGGCAAGCGCAAGGGCGCGGTGTGCGCCTACCTGGAATCGTGGCACCTGGACATCGAGGAATTCCTGGAGCTGCGCAAGAACACCGGCGACGACCGTCGCCGCACGCACGACATGAACACGGCGAACTGGATTCCCGACCTGTTCATGAAGCGCGTGCACGAAGGCGGCGACTGGACGCTGTTCTCGCCGTCCACCTGCCCGGACCTGCACGACAAGTTCGGCGCCGAGTTCGAAACGGCTTACATCGCGTACGAAGACAAGGTCGCGCGCGGTGAGATCAAGCTGTTCAAGAAGATTCCGGCGGCGCAACTGTGGCGCAAGATGCTCGGCATGCTGTTCGAAACCGGCCATCCGTGGATCACGTTCAAGGATCCGTGCAATATCCGTTCGCCGCAGCAGCACGTCGGCGTCGTGCATTCGTCGAATCTGTGCACGGAAATCACGCTGAACACCAGCGACACCGAAATCGCCGTCTGCAACCTCGGCTCGGTGAACCTCGTCGCCCACCTGAAGGAGCAGGCTGACGGCACGCTGGTGCTCGACCACGACAAGCTCAAGCGCACGGTCAGCGTTGCGATGCGCATGCTCGACAACGTGATCGACATCAATTACTACGCGGTCGCCAAGGCGCGTAACTCGAACCTGAAGCACCGCCCGGTCGGCATGGGCATCATGGGCTTCCAGGACTGCCTGCACCTGCTGCGCACGCCGTACGCGTCGGAAGAGGCGGTGAAGTTCGCCGACACGTCGATGGAAGCGGTCTGCTACTACGCGTACTACGCGTCGACGGAACTGGCGGAAGAGCGCGGCCGTTACTCGAGCTACCGCGGCTCGCTGTGGGATCGCGGCATCCTCCCGCAGGACACGCTGAAGCTGCTCGCCGAAGCGCGTGGCGGGTATGTCGAAGTCGATTCGAGCGAATCGATGGACTGGACCGAGCTGCGTTCCCGCATTGCAACGTACGGCATGCGCAACTCGAACTGCGTCGCGATCGCGCCGACGGCGACGATCTCGAACATCATCGGCGTGTCGGCCTGTATCGAACCGACGTTCCAGAACCTGTATGTGAAGTCGAACCTCTCGGGCGAATTCACGGTGGTCAACGACTACCTGGTGCGCGATCTGAAGGCGCGCGGCCTGTGGGACGAAGTGATGGTCGCCGACCTGAAGTACTTCGACGGCACGCTGTCGCGCATCGACCGTATCCCGGCCGACCTCCGCGCGATCTACGCAACGGCGTTCGAACTCGATCCGGTCTGGGTCGTCGAAGCCGCATCGCGTCGCCAGAAGTGGATCGATCAGGCGCAGTCGCTGAACATCTATATGGGTGGCGCGTCGGGCAAGAAGCTCGACGAGGTCTACAAGCTCGCATGGCTGCGCGGCCTGAAGACCACGTACTACCTCCGCACGATGGCCGCGACGCACGTCGAGAAGTCGACGGTGGCGCACGGTGCGCTGAACGCGGTGTCGTCGGGCGGCGGTGAGAGCTCGGGTGGCGCGGGTGGTGTCGGCGGTGGCGCGGCAGGTGGCTTCGGCGCGAGCGGCGGCGCTGCTTCGGGTGGTCTGCAGGCATCGGCGGCCCATGCGGCACCCGCGGCGATCGAAGTCGACGCAGCACCGGAAGCAGACGGCCCGGTGTGCATGATGCGTCCGGGCGATCCGGGCTTCGAAGAGTGCGAGGCCTGCCAGTAATCAGGCGGCGACGGCCGGTGTGAGCCGGTCGTGAAGCAAGGTGAGCGGCGGCGGATGTCACTGCCGCTCACGGAAAGATTCGATGAAGTGCGGAAGTCAGGCGGTGGTCACGCAGGTGCAGGGCAGCAGCAGCCAGGCCGCGGCAACCGTGCTTCGCGTCACACACATTGCACCGAAGCGCATCGCAACATCGTCGACGCTGATCGACGTCTGCGAGAAAACCCTGAACTTTGTACGCAGCGCGTAGCCAGACAGACAAGGCTTCGCGTTAACGCGAAGCCAGGCGACACAGATTAGAAGCGCCTCGATGATCATCCCGATCGTTGGTTCGATGTTCAGTTTGAGATCGGCGTGCGGTCTCTTCGAAGTAACTTCCAGGTCGCTGCAAGCGACATCGAAGCGACGTTCAGGCGACATCAAAACGAGGTGCTTTCGATGAAGCGAAGACCTTCAGCATCACATGCTTCGATCGCTTCACACGAAGCGACAGACACGCTCTGTTGAACAAAGTGTTGTATGCAGGTCGCAACGTGAATCGAAAACAGGATTTTTCGTGAGCGAAGTCTTTTATCGCTAACGAAAAGATGGTACAAACCGTTCTAAATTGATGGTGACATTATGCTCAACTGGGATGACGAGATCACTGCCGTAACTCCCGCGAGCGCTTCGCAACAGAATGCGTTGCGCAACGCTTCGGAGACGGCCGTCGGAACGCAGGCTGCATCGCGTGCCGCTCATCAGGCTCCCTCGGCTCAGGACATCTTCGCGAACGACATCGCTGTCGCTCCGTATGCTGCCTCCGCCGCCGCTCAGGCAACCGCGCCGACTGCGCGGCCAGCTTCGCCGGCTACCGCGCCGGCCGCCGCTTCGGAAGCGCGCGTGAATGTCGCCGACAAGCGCATCATCAACGGCCAGACTGACGTCAACCAGCTGGTGCCGTTCAAATACAAGTGGGCATGGGAAAAGTATCTGGCGGGTTGCGCGAACCACTGGATGCCGCAGGAAATCAACATGTCCCGCGACATCGCGCTCTGGAAAGACCCGAACGGTCTGACCGAAGACGAACGTCGCGTCGTCAAACGTAACCTCGGTTTCTTCGTGACGGCGGATTCGCTGGCCGCGAACAATATCGTGCTGGGCACCTACCGCCACATCACGGCGCCCGAATGCCGCCAGTTCCTGCTGCGCCAGGCATTCGAAGAGGCGATCCACACGCACGCTTACCAGTACATCGTCGAATCGCTCGGCCTGGACGAAGGCGAGATCTTCAATGCGTATCACGAAGTCTCCTCGATCCGCGCGAAAGACGAATTCCTCATTCCGTTCATCCACACGCTGACTGATCCGGCCTTCAAGACCGGGACGCTCGAAGCCGACCAGACGCTGCTCCGGTCGCTGATCGTGTTCGCCTGTGTGATGGAAGGCCTCTTCTTCTATGTCGGCTTCACGCAGATTCTTGCACTAGGCCGCCAGAACAAGATGACCGGCGCAGCGGAACAGTATCAATACATCCTGCGCGATGAATCGATGCACTGCAATTTCGGCATCGACCTCATCAACCAGATCAAACTCGAAAACCCGCATTTGTGGACCGCTGAGTTCCGCGCGGAAATCCGCGAAATCTTCAAGCAGGCTGTCGATCTCGAATATCGCTACGCAGAAGACACCATGCCGCGCGGGGTGCTCGGCCTGAATGCGTCGATGTTCAAGAGCTATCTGCGCTTCATCTGCAACCGTCGTTGCCAGCAGATCGGTCTCGATCCGCTGTTCCCGAACGAGGAAAACCCGTTCCCGTGGATGAGCGAGATGATCGACTTGAAGAAGGAACGCAACTTCTTCGAAACGCGGGTCATTGAATATCAGACAGGCGGCGCGCTCTCCTGGGAATAAGCCGGGAGTCGTGTCGTAGACGAAATTGATGGGGATGCTGCCGGCCGCTCACGGCCGTCGGTGGCACATAAGGTTAGGAGCAGGAACGCCTGATGCAAAGCACGCCCGGTGCGCCATGTGCCTTGATGGCCATGGCCCACGACGATGACAGGCACTTTGCGAACCCTTCAGTGGGATGGGCAAACTTCCCCCCGGAAAAAGCCGCTGGCCTTGAGGCCAGGGGTTCGATCAAGCAATTGCCGGCGTCGGAATCCGACGCCGACCAGATCTGGCGCGCGGTGCTGTATGGCACCGCGCGCCTTACCGCATTCATTAGCGTAAGCGCGCCGCACCTGCGTACGCCGATGAATAGCCCGCTTCGTAGCGCGCGCCCTGAGAAGCGTCCGCGGGAAGCGGGTTTTGACGAAGGGTGTTGTTTGAACTGACTCTCATCTGAAAACCTGAAGGAGAAAATGATGGCAACTGCAAAAAAAGCCGCCGCGAAGAAAGCCCCGGCAAAGAAAGTCGCTGCAAAGAAAGCTGCACCGGCAAAGAAAGCAGCCGTTAAGAAAGTCGCAGTGAAGAAGGTTGCAGTGAAGAAGGTTGCAGCGAAGAAAGTGGCAGTGAAGAAGGTTGCGGCGAAGAAGGCAGCGCCGGCGAAGAAAGCTGCAGCGAAGAAGGTTGCTGCCCGGAAAGTCGCTGTGAAGAAGGTTGCAGCGAAGAAGGCAGCACCGGCGAAGAAGGCCGCTGCGAAGAAAGCGCCTGCGAAGAAGGTTGCAGCGAAGAAGGTTGCCAAAAAGGCAGCACCGGCGAAGAAGGCCGCTGCGAAGAAGGCTGCGCCTGCTAAAAAGGCTGCTGCTAAAAAGGCGCCTGCGAAAAAGGCTGCTGCCAAGAAGGCTGCCCCTGCGAAGAAGGCTGCCGCGAAGAAGGCTGCCCCTGCGAAGAAGGCTGCCCCTGCGAAGAAGGCTGTCTCGAAGAAGGCTGCACCTGCTCCCGCTGCGCCTGCTGCATCGAGCGCACCGGCTGCGACGGTGAAGACCGCGTTGAATCCGGCTGCAGCATGGCCGTTTCCGACTGGCAGCCGTCCGTAAGACGCTGAAGCAGTAATCAGGCGCATCGCGATGTGTCCGATGATTGGGTAGAACAGGACCCAATCACCGTCCCGTCACCAGTTTACCGGTGGCGGGATTTTTTTCGTCTGTTAGTTTTGCAGCGCCATCGACGCACGCTTTCGACGAACGAAAAAAGCGCTCGCACGGCAAGCGGCTTGCATGGGACCGGAGTAGGGCATGCGCGTGAGGTTGCCACGTCGACATCGAATCATGTCTGCGCGGCTCAGGAAGGTTTGTTCAGGGCAGGCGGATCAGTGCGTGACGCGCGTCACACCACCGCTCGAGAGCAGACGCACGCGTTCGCCTGCACGGAAGATCTCACCCGTGGCGCTCTGCGTGATCGCACGCAGGTCGCCGTTGTCGAGCCGCACGGTAATTTCGACGCCGTCGCGAACCGCCGTGCCGTTTTCTACCGCGTTGCCCGCCACAGCACCGACCAGACCGCCGACGATGCCCGTCAGTATCGACCCCGTGCCGCCGCCGATCGTGCTGCCGGCCACCGCGCCGAGCGCGCCACCGCCGATCGCACCCAGGCCGCTCGGCTGGCCGTTGTTCGTGCTGATCTTCACGGCGCGCACGCTGTCGACGGTGCCGAGGCGCACCGTTTCCTCACGTTGCGCCTGGGACGCCGTGTAGACGTCGGCCGAACTGCTGTTGTACGCGCAGCCTGTCATGACCACTGAACCTGCGATCATCATCGCGACTACCAGGCGACTCGTCGTTTTCATGCCCTTTACCCCACTTATTTACGGCAGGTCGTATCCAAATGCCTGCTTGAATCGTTCGTTGATCTCCGCACGCGAAGGCGCGTAGTTCTGTGGCCCCTGATGTTCGATCTTGAGCGCGCCCATCAGGCTCGCGAGACGGCCCGTCGTGGCCCAGCCGAGTGTGTTTTCGATGCCGTAGAGCAGGCCGCCGCGGAACGCGTCGCCGCAACCCGTCGGATCCAGCACCTGCTTCGCGGTGACGGCCGGAATCTCTTCGATCTTGCCGGCGTGGTGGATGTGCGCGCCCTGTTCGCCGCGCGTGACGATCAGCGCATCGACGCGGCTCGCGATTTCTTCGACCGACCAGCCCGTCTTGTCGCTGACGAGCGCGGCTTCGTAATCATTGACTGCCACGTAAGTGGCAAGTTCAATCATGCGCCGCAGCGAGGCGCCGTCGAAGAGCGGCAGCCCCTGGCCCGGATCGAAGATGAACGGCACGCCGGCCGCGGCGAGTTCTTCCGAGTGCTGGATCATGCCGTCGAAGCCATCCGGCGCGACGATACCGAGCGTGATGCCCTTCGCTTCGCCCGCATGGTTCACGTGCGACTGCATCATCGCGCCCGGGTGGAACGCGGTGATCTGGTTGTTTTCGAGGTCGGTCGTGATCATCGCCTGCGCGGAGTACGTGTCCGGCAGCACGCGCACGTGTTCCGTCGACAGGCCGAGGCTCGCGAAGCGGTCCATGTAGAGCTGGGCGTCGACGGCGCCCATCGTTGCCATGATGCGCGCGTCGCCGCCGAGCAGATTCAGCGAATACGCGATGTTGCCGGCGCAGCCGCCGAACTCGCGGCGCATCGTCGGCACGAGGAAGCTCACGTTCAGGATGTGAACCTGCTCCGGCAGGATGTGCTCCCGAAAGCGACCCTCGAAGGTCATGATGTTGTCGTAGGCGAGCGAACCGCAAATGAGCGTGGCCAAGGCGAACGTTCCTGTCAATATTGTTGATGAGCGCCGCGCGGAGTCCTTGCCTGCAGCCGGGCATGAGGCCGGATGTGAAAGCGCCGCGCAGATGCGCGGCGCGGACCCCTGTGCGGCAGGGTTTTACTTCAGCGCGCCCAGCGCTGCGTCGTAGTTCGGCTCGTTCTTGATCTCGCCGACGAGTTCCGCGTGTACGACGGTGTCGTTTTCGTCGATCACGACCACCGCGCGCGCCGTCAGGCCGGTCAGCGGGCCGCTCGTCACGTCGACGCCGTACGCCTTCGCGAAGTCATGGCCGCGAAACGTCGAGGCCGTGACGACGTTCTCGATGCCTTCGGTCGTGCAGAAGCGCGATGCCGCGAACGGCAGGTCGCCCGACACGACGATGACCGCCGTGTTCGCGAGCTTGCCGGCGGCTTCGTTGAATTTGCGCGTCGACGTGGCGCAGGTCGGCGTGTCGAGGCTCGGGACGATATTGAGCACCTTGCGCCTGCCGGCGAAATCGGCGAGCGTGACCGGTTTCAGATCCTTGCCGACGAGCGAGAAAGCGGGCGCCTTCTGGCCTGCCGACGGGAATGTACCGCCTACTTCGATCGGGTTACCACCCAGCGTGACTTGACTCATGTTGTGCTCCGGAAATGCGTCATCGTTGACGTTAAATGCGCCCGGTTCGCCGGACGCGCGAGAGATGCGTGAGTACTGCCTTCACCGCGTCGAAGACGTTGGCGGAACCGGCGGCGTCGCGCGATCGGCGAGCGCCGGCGGCGCCGGAAACGTCAGGGGTAAAAAATCTGCACACGGAAATTCGATGCGACGGCGTCGCCGGTATTGAGACGCACGATCATCGTCTGCGTCGAGTGACCCGGCAGGCCTGCAGCGATCGATGTGCCCGGCGTCACATAGTCCTGCGGCCACAGCACGCGACGAATCGCGATGTTGTTCTGCGCATCGAGCAGCGTGAGCTCGATTGCCGGATACGCCAGCGCGACCCCGAAACGGTTTCGCAGCGGCATTTTCAGTTCAAGCTTGTGCGGGCCGTCCACCTGACGCAGATCGGACGGCTCGACCTGCAGGCCGTCGATATCGCGCGGCGGCGCGACGATGCAGCCGAGCTGCACGCACGCCCGCGCGTAAAACGGCTGCGAACCCGGCCAGTAGACCATCACGGTTTCACGCTGCCACCACGCAAGTTGCGCGACCAGCGCGACGAACAGGACAAGGGCGACGAGCGAGCCGAAAATGATCCAGCCGATGCCGCGTGGCTCCGCCTCGCGCGTCTCGCGGACGACGGCGAACGGTTCCGCGTCTTCGTCGTGATCGAGCGGCGTGGCAAACGGTGCGGCCGCGGGCGAGGGTGAGGTGAAACGCGGTTCGCTGTCGCGCGTCTCCGGATAGATCGCACCGGCGGCCGGCGCGGTCGCGAACGCCGGCTCGGCCTGCTCCTCGATCACCGGTTCGCCCGGGCGTCCGCGCGTTGCGTCGCGATCACCGGCCGTCTGATGTCCGTCGATCGACTCATGCACCGGCTCGTGCGTCGCCGGGAAGTCGTGTGCGGGCGACCTCGCCGATCCTTCGTGAGCCGCGCGTTCGGCCGCTTCACGTTCGATGGCGAGCTTCAGCTTTGCCATCGCGGCTTCGGACAGCGGGCGATACGGGAGATTCTTCGTGCTGTGACGCAGACTGTCGTCGATCAGCGCGTCCGGTGCGGGCGCCCACGGGTTCCATGCATCGGTGCGGAAGTTCGGGGGGCCGCCAGGGTGTTGATGAGCATCCTCATTCCCGAACGTGGACGCGGGTGCATGAGGCTCGACCGGCGTGGGCGTTTCGACGTGGGCGGCCGTGTCGAACAGCGTATGCGGCTCGACCGGCTCCGGCGTTTCGAAAGGGATCTGCGATTCACCCACCGCGGCGGGCGATGACTTCATCGCCGTTTCAGCAGGCGTTCCGGTGCGCGGAAGTGCGTTCGCTTCGACAGCCGTGGCGTGGCGTTGCGCCTCGGGTTCCTGAATGGGCTCCAGCGCGGGAGCGGCAACTGTTTCCCGCTTCGGCTCTGAGCCGGCAATCAATGCCGCCACGACATCGGGGCTGACCGGCGTCGCGTTGGTCAGATCGCCGTCGCTGGTTTCGTACAGGCTGCTGGACGCGTCAAAAACTTCGTGACAATGTCCGCAGCGCACAAGTCCGCGCCGCAGCGAAAGATGCGTCGGCTGGAGTCGGAAAACTGTTTCGCAGAAGGGACAGCGCGTCGCCAGGAGCATAGTGAGCCGGGAACCCTGAGGGCGTTGAAGTGGACGATACGGCCTATTCTAATGGCTTTCGCGTCGGGTTCCCGTGAGGCAGACCCAGCCCTCGTGTTCACGCCAGACGGAGATGTCGATCCAGCGCTCGTAGACACGCGCTACTTCGTCCGCCTGCCGCGCGAGAATGCCCGATAGTGCAATGCTGCCGCCGGGTTTTACCTTCGACACGAGCATCGACGCCATCAGCTTCAGCGGGTTCGACAGGATATTCGCGACGACGATATCGAACTCGCCAGCCGGGCACGCATCGGGCAGGCCGTACGTCACTTCCGCGCGGTTGCGCTCGCTGTTCTGACGGGCCGATTCGACTGCCTGCGGGTCGATATCGATGCCGAACACCGGGCTCGCGCCGCACTTCCTCGCGAGAATCGCGAGAATGCCGGAGCCGCAGCCGTAATCGAGCACGGATTGATCCTGCTGAACGTTCTGTTCGAGCCATTCCATGCAAAGACGCGTCGTCGGATGGCTGCCGGTGCCGAACGCGAGCCCCGGATCGAGTTCAAGCACGAGTGCGTTCGGGTCCGGCGCGTCGTGCCATGACGGCACGACCCAGATCCGTTCGCCGATTGAGATCGGGTCGAACTGCGATTGCGTGAGCCGCACCCAGTCCTGATCCTCGACGTCGCGCACGGTGAACGACGGCATCGCGGCAAGACCCAGCTGGTTCGACGCGGCGGCGAGCAGCACCGCCGGGTCGTGTTCGGCCGCGAGCAGCGCGATCACGCGCGAGCGCTGCCACGCGGTGCGTTCAGGCGTGAGACCGGGCTCGCCGAAAAGCGGCTGCTCGTCGGGCGTGTCGGCGTCCGCGTCTTCGACCGACACGGACAGCGCACCGAGGTCGAGCAGCGCGTCGGAGAGATCCTCCGCGTGCTCGCGTTCCAGCTCGACGATCAGTTCCCGGTAACTCATTGCTTACGCTTCTTCCGGTGCGGCCTGCAGCTTCGCGGCCAGCCGGTTTTCGAGGTAATGGATGCTCGTGCCGCCCTCGACGAACTTCGCGTCGAGCATCAGTTCGCGATGCAGCGGAATGTTGGTCTGGATGCCTTCGACCACCATTTCCGACAGCGCGATGCGCATGCGCCTGATTGCCTGGTCGCGCGTCGCGCCGTAAGCGATCAGCTTGCCGATCATCGAATCATAGTTCGGCGGCACGAAATAGCCGTTGTACGCATGCGAGTCGACGCGGATGCCCGGGCCACCCGGCATATGCCAGGAGGTGAGGCGCCCCGGAGACGGGATGAATTTGAACGGGTCTTCAGCGTTGATCCGGCATTCGATCGCGTGGCCGCGGAACTGGATGTCGCGCTGACGCAGCGCCAGCTTCTCGCCAGCCGCGATGCGGATCTGTTCCTGCACGATATCGATGCCCGTGATCAGCTCGGTCACCGGATGCTCGACCTGCACGCGCGTGTTCATTTCGATGAAATAGAACTCGCCGTTTTCATACAGGAATTCGAAGGTGCCCGCGCCGAGGTAGCCCATCTTCTTGCAGGCGTCCGCGCAACGGTCGCCGATGCGCTCGATCAGGCGGCGCGCGATGCCCGGCGCTGGCGCTTCCTCGATCACCTTCTGGTGGCGACGCTGCATCGAACAGTCGCGCTCGCCGAGCCAGATCGCGTTCTTGAACGAATCGGACAAGATCTGGATTTCGATGTGCCGCGGGTTCTCCAGGAATTTTTCCATGTAGACCTGCGGGTTGCCGAACGCCCGGCCCGCTTCCTCGCGCGTCATGTTGACCGCGTTCACGAGCGCAGCTTCCGTGTGGACGACGCGCATGCCACGTCCGCCGCCGCCGCCCGCCGCCTTGATGATCACCGGATAGCCGACCGCGCGCGCAATTTTCACGATCTCCTTCGGATCTTCCGGCAACGCGCCTTCAGAACCGGGGACGCACGGCACGCCGGTCTTGATCATCGTCTGCTTGGCCGAGACCTTGTCGCCCATCAGACGGATCGTTTCCGGACGCGGGCCGATGAACACGAAGCCCGACTGCTCGACGCGCTCCGCGAAGTCCGCGTTTTCCGACAGGAAACCGTAGCCGGGGTGAATCGCTTCGGCGTCGGTGACTTCCGCCGCGCTGATGAGCGCCGGCATGTTCAGGTAGCTCAGGTTCGAAGGCGCCGGGCCGATACAGACGGCTTCGTCGGCGAGCTTGACGTACTTGGCTTCCTTGTCGGCTTCCGAATAGACGACGACCGTCTTGACGCCGAGCTCGCGGCACGCGCGCTGGATACGGAGCGCGATTTCGCCGCGATTGGCAATGAGGATTTTTTCAAACATAGCGGATTTTCGACTCATCAATGGGCGCCGCGGCATGGGTCGACCACGACTCAGCGGCTACCTCAGAGGATCGGTTGCGCACGCGGTAGAGGCGCGCGCCGACGGCTGATACGGAAAATACGCCGGGTTAGCCGACCACGAAGAGCGGCTGGCCGTATTCGACCGCCTGGCCGTTCTCGACGAGGATTTCCTTGATCACGCCCGACTGGTCGGACTCGATTTCGTTCAGCAGCTTCATGGCTTCGATGATGCAGATCGTCTGGCCTTCCTTCACCGTGTCGCCTACCTGGACGAACGGATCGGAGCCCGGCGACGGCGCGCGGTAGAACGTGCCGACCATCGGCGACGTCACCACGTGGCCTTGCGGCGCGGCCGGAGCCGGCGTGGCCGGTGCGCCCGCGGCAGACGCGTCGGGCGCCGCGCCCTGGAACGGTGCCGGGCCAGCGTATTGCGGCGCGTACGAAGTGGATGGCTGCACGTAAACCGGCGGCGCATTCTTGACGATGCGGACCTTGCCTTCGCCCTCGGTCACTTCCAGTTCCGAAATACCGGACTCGGAAACGAGGTCGATCAGAGTCTTGAGTTTACGTAGATCCATTGGGCATCCCCTTTCAATGCGTGAAGTGCCGGCGTTCGATGACGTCCGGCGCTGAACTGGTTGTGTTTGAGTCAGCCGCGCGCTGCGCCGGACTGTCCCGTGGACAGCCGGTCGAGTGCGAATTCGAGTGCGTACAGATATCCCTTCCAGCCAAGACCGCAGATGACGCCTTCGGCCTGGTCGGAGAGATACGAGTGATGCCGGAACGGTTCGCGACGATGCACGTTCGACAGATGAATCTCGACGAACGGGATGCAAACCCCCGCCAGTGCATCCCGAATGGCCACGCTGGTGTGCGTGTACGCGGCGGGATTGATCAGAATGAAACTGGTTTGTTCGGTTCGTGCCGCGTGGATCCGGTCGACGATCGCGCCTTCGTGATTGCTCTGGAAGGTAGCGAGTTCGACGCCGGCGTCGACGGCACGGTCAACCAGAGCCTGATCGATCTGCGGTAAGGTCACGTGCCCATAGACCTCGGGTTCCCGTGTGCCGAGAAGGTTGAGGTTGGGGCCGTGCAGAACCAGCAGTCGCGTCATGGTGGCTTCTATTTCCGTGGAATTGCGCGAACTTTAGCGCTGATTAGAGAAACTTGTCTAGTTTCACAGGGTCTTCGCACCGTGTGAATCGGGGTATGCATGCAGGTGTGCACCCCGATTTTTTGTCAATTTCGCCTAATTCGCGTGTAAAAAGTGGTGTTTGGCGAATAATCCGGGTCGTTCACGAATCGTGAGATCAAAGCGCGTCGAGCGTGCGTTTCAGCTCGGCCGGCTGGACTTCGCCCAGTTTTGTCGAAAGAACGTTGCCTTTGGCGTCAATAACCACCGTATAGGGAAGGCCGCCCGCGTTGTTCCCAAACTCGCGCGCGAGGTCCGCGCCGCCGAAGCCGGTGACAAAGACCGGGTAGTCGACCTTCACCTTCTGCAGGAAAGTCTTCACGTTCTTTTCGGAATCGACGCCGAGTCCGATGAACTGGATGCCCTTCTTCGAGTAGTCGCGATGGAGTTGCGAAAGCGCCGGCATCTCCTCGACGCACGGTCCGCACCAGGACGCCCAGAAGTTCACGACGACCGGATGGCCCTTGAACATCGAAAGCGATTGCGGCTTGCCGTCGGCGTTGGTCACGCTTTGTGCCCAGAGCGCATTCACGGCGTCCTGCGGCCTGGTTGCGGCCGTGGCGCCGGGCTGCGCGGATTGTGCGGATTGTGCCGCCTGTGTCGCGTTGCCATTGAGGAACCAGTAGCCGGCTGCGGCGCCGCCGCCCGCTGCCACAACTGCTACTGCCAGTGCTGCCAGAATCCGCTTCATTGTCGTGGGTCTGCTCAGGTAGTGGATGGAGTAATGGAAGAAGTCACCGCCGAGGCCGTCGCGCTGCTTTCAGCGAGCAGCATCCGCACCGCCTGCCGGTTCGCGCGCGCCGTGCGGCCGCGCGCGTCGGCGCGCACCGCGCCGCGCAGGTCGTCCGAATCATAGAGGGCGACGTGGATGCCGACCGGCTCCGTTTCGTGCCGCCCGTTCGCCGGACGCCACAGGAAGCTGAGCGTCTCGACATAGCCGCGCCCTGCAAAGTGGCGCGTTTCGGAGACGTCGTACTGGATGTCGGCGTTCAGCAGATAGATGGCGACTTCCTTCGGGTTGTCGCAGAACGCCTGCAGATGCACGTCCGAATGCTCGCCTGCGGTGCCGCCGAGCACGGCACCCGTCAGATACGGATTGAACGGCTCGAGACGGTCCATCCATTCGAGCGCGACTTCGCGCAGCCGCCGCAGCACCGCCGGCTGGCTGTCGCCCTGGAAAAGCGACTGGTACTCGCGGATTTCTTCTTCGATCTGGTCGTTATCCGGAAGCCATTCGCCGGCTACACGTGTTTCCCCGACGACCTGCCGCGCAGCCTTGCGTTTGGCCGTCGAATAATCCAGCCCGTCTTCGGCGATCATTCTTGCAGCCGCGATGGCGATTTCCTCGCGCACGCGCTGCGGATCGAAATGTGATTTGCGAACCATCTCACAATCATACTAGAGAATATATGACGGCCTTTCCGGCCACCCGGGACGACACCGCCGCGCGGCGGCGAGAGGGGCGTCGGTTACAATAGCGTCCCTTGCGGGCGATCGCGAAAGACCGTCCTGCGCACTCCTTTCCCACGCAAAAAGTACGCCCGCGCGGCACGACAGGCTTATGCACATCCACATCCTCGGCATCTGCGGCACGTTCATGGGCGGTCTCGCCGCGCTCGCGCGCGGCGCGGGCCACAAGGTGACCGGCTGCGACGCCGGCGTCTATCCGCCGATGAGCACGCAGCTCGAGGCGCTGGGTATCGATCTGATAGAAGGATACGGCGCGGAGCAGGTCGACCTGCAGCCCGACCTGTTCGTGATCGGCAAC
Organism: Paraburkholderia gardini; assembly: GCF_907164575.1. Taxonomy (GTDB): domain Bacteria; phylum Pseudomonadota; class Gammaproteobacteria; order Burkholderiales; family Burkholderiaceae; genus Paraburkholderia; species Paraburkholderia gardini. Next base: position 286,978 of record NZ_CAJQYY010000003.1, on the reverse strand, counting down.
GTCGTTTCGCGTGGCAATCCGCTGATGGAAGCAATCCTCGATCGCGGCCTGCCGTATACATCCGGTCCGCAATGGCTGGGCGAGCATGTGCTGAACGGCAAATGGGTGCTGGCCGTGGCAGGTACGCACGGCAAGACGACCACGTCTTCGATGCTGACCTGGCTGCTCGAGGACGCCGGCATGAACCCGGGCTTTCTGATCGGCGGCGTGCCGCTGAACTTCGGCGTGTCGGCGCGGCTGACGGATTCGAGCTTCTTCGTGATCGAGGCCGACGAGTACGACACCGCGTTCTTCGACAAGCGCTCGAAGTTCGTTCACTACCGGCCGAAAACCGCGATCCTGAATAACCTCGAATTCGATCACGCGGACATCTTCCCCGATCTCGCCGCGATCGAAACGCAGTTTCACCATCTCGTGCGCACGGTGCCGGGCATCGGCCGGATTGTCACGAACGGTCGTGAAGACGCGCTAGAACGCGTGCTTACGCGCGGTTGCTGGAGCGAAGTGGAGCGCTTCGGCGTCGAGGGCGGCTGGCAGGCGCTGCCTGCCGAAGAAGGCGTGCCGGTCGACGAACGCTTCGCGGTTTATCACAACGGCGCACGCGCTGGCGTCGTCGACTGGATGGTGCAGGGCGACCACAACCGCATGAACGCGATCGCCGCGATCGCCGCCGCGCGCCACATCGGCGTGCCGCCGGCGCAGGCCGCGCGTTCGCTCGCGACGTTCCGCAACGTGAAGCGGCGCATGGAAGTGCGCGGCAGCGTCGACGGCGTGACGGTCTACGACGACTTCGCGCATCATCCGACCGCGATCGGGACCACGGTTGCCGGGCTGCGTACGCGCGTCGGCCGTGAGCGCACGCGGATTCTCGCGGTGCTCGAACCGCGTTCGAACACGATGAAGCTTGGCGTCATGAAGGCGCAATTGCCGGCGAGCCTCGCCGACGCGGATCTGGTTTTCGGCTACGGCGCGCCGTCTGGCCGCGACGCGCTCGGCTGGGATCTCGCCGATGCGCTCGCGCCGCTCGGCGACAAGGCGCGGGCCTTCAACAATATCGATGCGCTGGTCAAGGCCGTCGCCGCGGTGGCCCAGCCGGGCGACCAGGTCCTCGTGATGAGCAACGGCGGTTTTGGCGGCGTGCATCAGAAGCTGCTCGACGCGCTGTCGGCGCGTCCGGCGCAGACATCGACGTCGACGGAAGTCGCGGCCGGCGGCGAGCGGGGCGCAGCGTGATTCTCTATCTGCACGGCTTCCGTTCGTCGCCCAATTCGTTCAAGGCGCGCGTGATGGCGGCGCGTCTCGTCGAACTCGGGCGTGGCGACGAATGGTGCTGTCCAATGCTGCCGGTCTCGCCGCTCGGCACGGTGGCGCTGGTGGAGTCGCTTGTGCGGGACGCGCGGAATGTGACCGTGGTCGGCAGTTCGCTCGGCGGTTTTTTCGCGACGTACCTCGCCGAAAAGCATGGCTGGCCGGCAGTGCTGCTCAACCCGGCGGTCGTGCCGCAGCGCGACCTGAGCCACTACCTCGGCGAACAGCCGCTGTGGCACGGCGGCGGCAGTATCGTCGTCGAATCGCGCCATCTGGATGAATTGCGCGCGCTCAGTGTCGCGTCGGTCACGCGTCCCGAACGCTATTATCTGATTGCCGCGACGGGCGACGAAGTGCTCGATTACCGCGAAATGCTTGCACATTATCCCGGCGCGAGAACCACACTGATAGAAGGCAGTGACCACGCGATCAGCGAGTTTCCCCGCTATGTCGACGAGGTGCTCGCATTTTGCGACGCACGTCCGCCGGCGCCGCGCGAGGCGGCATGATTTCCTGATCCGCGGGCGCCTTTCGCGCAACGAAGCGTGAAGCGCGAGCCGCGGACCACTACCACGAACATGAAGCCGGACGCGCGGAAGCGATGCGTGTCGACCGGTTGAAGTCTGAACGAGAGTACTGAGTGAACGTTTTCTTTGAGGAATCAGGCAGTTTCAAGGCGGGCAGCGTGCTGTCGCGCCAGGGCGATGCGTTTCAGGTCGAGTTGCCAGGCGGCCGGCGCGCGAAGGTGCGCGCGAAGGACGTCCTGATCGAGTTCGAGAAGCCGGCCGCCGGCGAACTGATGCATCAGGCCGATGCCGCCGCACAGGAAATCGATCTCGATTTCCTGTGGGAATGCGCGCCGGAGGACGAATTTGCCTTCGCGGTGCTCGCGAAGGAGTACTACGGCGACACGTTCGGCGCGATCGAGCGCGCCGCGCTCGTGCTGCGCATGCACGGCGCGCCGGTGTACTTTCGCCGCAAGGGGCGCGGGCAATATCAGCGCGCGCCGCAGGAGCAGTTGCAGATGGCGCTGGCCGGTCTCGAGCGCAAGCGCCAGCAGGCGCTGGTGCAGGCCGGGATCGAGGAAGAACTGAAGGCGGGGCGTCTGCCGGAATCGCTCGCGGGCAAGGCACTGGGTCTCCTGACGAAGCCCGACAAGAACACGATCGAATACAAGGCGCTTGAAGCCGCGGCGGCGGCGCGTGGTATTTCGATGGCGCGTCTGATGCTCGACTGCGGCGGCATTCCGTCGGCGCGCGCGCTGCACGAGGCACGCTTTCTTTCCGAGTTTTTCCCGCATGGCACGGGTTTTCCGCCCGTGACCGTCGGCGCGGTGCCCGACGACCTGCCGGAAGCCGAAGTCGAAGCGTTCTCGATCGACGACATCACCACCACGGAAATCGACGATGCGTTTTCGGTCGAGCATCTGTCGGATGGCCGCGTGCGCATTGGCGTGCACATCGCGGCGCCGGCGCTCGGCATCGAGCGCGGCGACGCGGTCGATGCGATTGCACGCGGGCGTCTGTCGACCGTCTATATGCCGGGCGACAAGATCACGATGCTGCCCGACGACGTAGTGGAGGCGTTTACGCTGAAGGAGGGCGGGTTGCGTCCGGCGTTGTCGCTGTATGTGATCGTGAATCGCGAGACGCAGGATATCGTCGCGAGCGAGACGCGTGCCGAGCGCGTGTTCGTGAAAAGCAACCTGCGGCACAACACGCTCGATGAGCTCGTCAACGAAGCGTCGCTTGCCGCGGGCACGGGCGAGTATCCGCACAAGGACGACATCGCGGTGCTCTGGCCGTTCGCGCAGGCGCTGTTCGAAAAGCGCCAGCAGGCGCGCGCCGGGTACGGCCTGAAGCGCGAAGTGCAGCGCAATACGGACTTCAACTTCTACGTGGAAGGCGAGCACGTCACGATCACGCCGCGCCGTCGCGGCTCACCGCTGGATACGATCGTCGCCGAACTGGCGATTCTCGCGAACTCGTCGTGGGGCGCGTTCCTGCACGATCACGGTGTGCCCGGCATCTATCGCTCACAGCGTGCGTTCGGCGCGCCGAGCGGCCCGAAGCGCACGCGCATGCAGACATCCGCCGCGCCGCACGAGGGGCTCGGCGTCGCGCAGTATGCGTGGAGCACGTCACCGCTGCGCCGCTACGTCGACCTGGTGAACCAGTGGCAACTGCTCGCGTGCGTGCAGCACGGCGTGACCGCGAAGCTCGCGGCGCCGTTCAAGCCGAAGGACGCCGATCTCTTCGCCGTCGTGCAGGGCTTCGACGACACGTACACCGCGTACGCTGATCATCAGCGCCGGATGGAGTACTTCTGGTGCCTGCGCTGGCTGCGTCAGGAAGAAAAGAAGCAGGTGGTGGCATCGGTGGTGAAGGGTGACCTCGTGCGCCTCGAGGAAATCCCGCTGCTGCTGCATGTGCCGGGGCTCGGCGTGCATGCGCGCGGCACGCGGCTGCTGATGGAAGTGATGTCGCTGGATGAACTGACGGTCGAGGCGTCGGTGCGTCTGCTGCACGTGCTCGATGCGCCGCAGGTGACGAGCGGCACCGACACCGCCGAAGCCGACGAGGCCGATGAAGGTGAAGAAGAACTGATCGACGCCGCCGACGATCCGGCGGAAAGCGAAGCTGAAGCGCAGGCTGAAGCCGAGGGCGCGGAGGATGGAGAGGGCGAAGGCGGGGTTGCGGGCGATGCGGCTGCATCTTCAGAGCCTCAGACAACGGAGCCGGGACGATGAGCGCCGACGTCAACGTGAACGCCAATGTGGGCGTGGCACGCGACCGATATGCGGTGATCGGCAATCCGGTTGCACACAGCAAGTCACCGTATATCCACGCGCGATTCGCTGAGCAGACGGGTGAGCCGGTCGAGTACACGCATCTGCTCGCGCCGGTCGATGGATTTGTGGCGCAGGTGCGCGCGTTCATCGATGCGGGCGGCCGGGGCATGAACGTGACCGTACCGTTCAAGCTCGATGCGCACGCGCTTGCCGACAGGCTGTCGCCGCGCGCGGCTGCGGCTGGCGCCGTGAACACGTTGAGTTTTCGCGAAGACGGCATCCATGGCGACAACACTGACGGCGTCGGTCTCGTGCGTGACATCGAGGTGAATCTCGGCTTTGCGCTGAAGGGTGCGCGCATTCTGTTGCTGGGCGCGGGCGGAGCCGCGCGCGGCGTCGTGCTGCCGATGCTCGACCGGCTGCCGCGAACGTTGACGATCGTCAACCGCACGTCGGCGAAGGCGGACGAACTGGTTGCGCAGTTCGCCGCGGCGGCGCGGGAAGTCGACTGCGAACTGACGGGCGGTAGCGCGAAGGCGATCCAGCCGCACACGTACGACGTGATCGTGAACGCGACAGCGGGCAGCCTCGACGCCGCGCTTCCGGAGTGTGACGACGCGGCGTTCGGCCCTGGCACGCTTGCCTACGACATGATGTACAGCGCGCAGCCGACCGTATTCATGCGGCACGCGCAGACGCTGGGCGCGCGCGCGGCGGACGGGCTCGGCATGCTTGTCGAGCAGGCTGCGGAATCGTTCTACATCTGGCGCGGCGTGCGGCCGGATGGCGCGCCGGTACTGGCTGCACTGCGTGCCATGATGAAAACGCCGGCGGCCTGATTTCGCCAGAGCGCGTTTCGGTATCAATCGAACGGGGGACTTTCGACGATGACAGGAGCGAGGCGCGCGAGCCGGCCGGGCATGGTCCGATGGCTGTTCTACGTGCTGGTGGTGTTCGCGTGCGCGTGGCTTGCGACCCAGGTCTATTATTTTGCGCAGATCGCGATCTGGAATGTCGTCAATCCACAGTCGACTGCGTTCATGCGCTCGGACGCATGGCGGCTTTCGCAGGACCGGCCGGATCTTTCCATCCAGCATACGTGGGTACCGTACGACCGGATTTCGCGGAATCTGAAGCGGGCGATCATTGCTTCCGAGGATGCGAACTTCGTCAATAACAACGGTTACGAGACGGACGCGATTCTTCAGGCCTGGGAGAAGAACAAGGCACGCGGGAAGATCGTTGCCGGCGGTTCGACGATTACCCAGCAACTGGCGCGCAACCTGTTTCTTTCGCGTGAGAAGAGTTATATCCGCAAGGGGCAGGAGCTGATTATCACGTGGATGCTCGAGACGCTGATGGACAAGGAGCGGATCTTCGAGATTTATCTGAATTCCGTCGAGTGGGGCAATGGGGTTTATGGCGCTGAGGCCGCAGCGCGGTATTACTACAAGACTTCCGCGATGCAGTTATCGGGCGGGCAGTCTGCGCGGCTGGCTGTGATGCTGCCGCGGCCGAAGTATTTCGATGAACATCGAGGATCGGGGTATCTGGCCCAGCGGGCCAGAGTGATTGCCCGTCGGATGGGGGCGGCTGAATTACCCGATTGAGGGCTTCTTGCGGCGCCTGGTTTTTGGTTTTTTGTTTGTTCTGGGTTTTTGGCCTTTCCTTGTTCCGGCTTTTTGGCCTTTCCTTGTATTCATGTCGGTCTATTAGCGTCGCCCCTGTGCGGGGCGGCACCTACTTTTCTTTGTCCCCCAAGGGGACTTCCTTCGGGGCGTCTTGCCAAAGAAAAGTAGGCAAAAGAAAGGCGCTTCGAAAACTCACCTTTTCCTGGTGCGTCATTCGTCGGGAATGGCACCCCGTGAGACGTCGCCCTCGCGCTCCACGCCGCGCTGGTCCGCGCACGATCTGATCTCCCGCACAGCACCGCCCGTGACACAGGGCTCATTCATCCCACTCCGCGCTACGCGCGTCGCGGAACGGTCACTCGATGGCACCGGCATCAGGGGCCGGAGATCGCCGATTTCGATTGCGATTGCGATTGCGGTGTGATCGCCGTCTGCGATCGAGGTTGCGATCTCCGGCGCGAATACGCGTGCGCGTGCCAGTCCGCGCGAGTGCGCGAGAGGGTTATGCCGGTCGGCGATGCGCGTAGCGCGGAGTCGGGTGGATGACAGCCTTGTCATCAACATGGACCGCGCGCGGGACGGAATCGCGCGGGGACCGATGCCGGGTGAAGTGTGGGGGGCGACACTTCATGGGTTGCCATTCCCGACGAATGACGCGCCTGGAAAATGTGAGTTGTCGAAGCGCCTTTCTTTTGCCTACTTTTCTTTGGAAGACGCCCCGAAGGAAGTCCCCTTGGGGGACAAAGAAAAGTAGGTGCCGCCCCGCACAGGGGCAACGCTAATAGACCGACATGAATTCAAGGAAAGGCCAAAAAGCCAGAACAACAAAACAAAACCCGCGCCGCAAGAAGCAATCCCACTATATGACCACAACACTCACATATTGGAGATAGAAGAAAAACCGCCCTACAATCCGGATCAACGAGCCGCGAGAGCGGCAAAAAGCGCCGACCTTGCTGCGTCGCAGCAAAAAACACAAGCGCAAAGACAATACCGGAGACGAGCAACTTATGTCCGTGGTTGACCGGCGAGAAGCAACACGCGAAGCCGACGCGTCCAGATCACAAACGCCCCCGACGGCTCAGGCAGCATCCCGTTCCAACGGTGCCGCCGGCATACCGGCCGCAGCGCAGGCGGACTCGATAGCTGTCCCCAGCACGCTGCTCGACGTCACGCCCCAGCAAGCCGGCACGCAGACGCTCCTGCGTGGTCTCGCGATCCTCGAAGCCGCCGCCGCCGGCGTGCGCGATCTGCGCACCTTCGGCGCCGCGCTCGGCACGACCCGCAGCACCACGCATCGACTCGTCAGCAGCCTCGTCCAGGCGCGCTATCTGCGCCAGGTTCAGGGCGGCTATCTGCTCGGCCCGAAGCTGATCGAACTCGGTACCATCGCGCTCGAACAGATGCCGCTGACGGCCGTCGCACGTCCGCATCTCGAAGCACTCGCCGAACAGACCCTCGATACGATCCACCTCGGCGTGCGCGACGGCGACGATGTCCTCTATATCGACAAGATCCCCGGCACCCGTGGCCTCGAAATGCGCTCGCGCGTCGGTCACCGCATGCCCCTCGCGTCGACGGGTATCGGCAAGGCCATGATGCTCGACCTGCCGCCCGACGCCTGGCGTTCGCTCTTCGACGCGTCGCGTCGCGCACTCGCTGGCGTCAGCTTCAAGCCGGACAACCGTCCCGATTCGCTGACCTTCATGCAGCGCATGACCAACTATTCGACGGGCGGCTACACGTTCGACCTCGAAGAAAACGAAGCCTCGATCCGCTGTGTCGCAGCGCCCGTGCGCGATGCGTCGGGCGCCGTCGTCGCGGCGCTTTCGGTGGCGAGCACGATTCCCTATATGTCGCTTGAACGCATGGATGAACTGATCCCGGTCGTGCAGCGCGAAGCGCGCGCGATCTCGGAAGAACTGGGCTGGCGTGTGCCGCAACCGACCACCCGCAGGATCAAACGATGAGCCAGTCGAGCACCTCGAGCGCAGCCGCATCTCAAGCTCGGGCCGCAAATGCAACCAACACCATCGCGACGAACGACGCCGCACTGATCGCGCTCGACTGGGGCACGACGTCGCTGCGCGCGTATCTCTTTGACGCGGCGGGCAACGTGCTGGCAGCGCACACTTCGTCGGCCGGTATCATGAACCTGCCGCGCCCGGCAGCGGAAGGCGGCTTCGATGCGGCCTTCGACGCGGCCTGCGGCGCGTGGCTCGACGCGCACCCGGATCTTCCGGTGGTGGCGGCCGGCATGGTCGGCAGCGCGCAGGGCTGGCTCGAAGCGCCGTACGTCGAAGCACCCGCCGACGCGGATTCGCTCGTCGCCGGCATCGTGCGCGTCAAGACCGCGCGCGGTCTCACGATCCACATCGTTCCGGGCGTCCTGCAACGCGGCGACCTGCCGAACGTGATGCGCGGCGAGGAAACGCAGATTTTCGGCGCGCTCGCCGGAAAAGCATCTGTCGCCAATACCGCGGACGACGCAGGCGAACTGATTGGCCTGCCCGGCACGCATGCGAAATGGACGGTGGTGCGCAACGGGCGCATCGAACGTTTTCATACGTTCATGACGGGCGAAGTGTTCGGCGCGCTGCGCGATCACACGATCCTCGGCCGCACGATGACCGCGCCCGCATCGCCCGACACGGAAGCGTTTCTGCGTGGTGTCAGCGTCGCGCGTAACAGTGGCACGGCCGGCGTACTCGCGACGATCTTCAGCACGCGCACGCTCGGTCTCACTGGACAGCTCGCATCGAATGAACAGCCCGATTATCTGTCGGGTCTCCTGATCGGCCACGAACTCGCGGGCCTCGAAGCGGTGCTCGTGCGGCAACAGAGTTCGCTCGCCGGCAAGTCGCTGCTGCTGATCGGCAACGACGCGCTGTGCGAACGCTACCGTCTCGCACTCGCCCAGTTCGGTTGTACCCAGGCCGCTCTCGTGCAGCACGCGACGGAACATGGACTGTGGCGCATCGCGACGCAGGCCGGCTTCGTCGCGGCTGCAGAAACGAAGGCCAGCGCCGGCGCGACTTCCCGCGCGGCCCGCTGACCGACGCCAACGAACGCACAAGGAATCGACATGCAACCCCACATCAATCTGCCCGCACCGTACATGCCGCACGCAGGGCTGATCGCGGCTTTCGAGGCGTGCCCGTTGATCGCGATCATGCGCGGCGTCACACCCGCCGATGCTGCCGATCACGGTCGCGCGCTGTATGAAGCCGGGTTTCGCATCGTCGAAGTGCCGCTCAATTCGCCGCAGCCGTTCGACAGCATCGCCGCAATCCGCCAGGCATTGCCGGCCGATGCGATCGTCGGCGCGGGCACGGTGCTGCATCCGGGCTTCGTCAACGATGTGAAAGCCGCGGGCGGCGAACTGATCGTGATGCCGCACAGCGATGCCGAGGTCGTGATCGCCGCGAAGGCGTTGGGACTCGCCTGCTCGCCGGGTGTGGCCACGCCGAATGAAGCGTTCCTCGCGCTCAAGAACGGCGCGGACGTCCTCAAGATGTTCCCCGCGGAGCAGCTCGGCGCGCACGTCGTGAAGGCGTGGCGCGCGGTGATCGCGGCGGAAGTGCCGCTCGTGCCGGTCGGCGGTATCACGCCGGACAACATGGGTCCGTTCCTGAGTGCGGGTGCAAACGGCTTTGGCCTGGGCTCCGCACTCTACAAGCCGGGCCAGAGCGCGGCCGTGACGGCTTCGCATGCGAAGGCGTACATCAACGGTCTGCGCATCGCGAAGGCAGGTGTACAGAAATGAATCGCCTCGCCGACAAGGTCGCGTTGATCACCGGCGCCGGTCGCGGCATCGGTGCGGCGATTGCGCATGCCTTCGCTCGCGAAGGCGCCGCGGTCGTACTGGCTGAACTCGATCTGGAAACCGCACAGCACACCGCGCGCGCGATCGAGGCGCAATGCGGTCTGCAACCCGGTGCGAAAGTGCTCGCGGTGCGGACGGACGTGACTCAATCGACCTCGGTGCAGCACGCGGTAAGCGAAGCGGAAAAGGCGTTCGGGCCGCTGAACGTGCTCATCAACAATGCGGGTATCAACGTATTCTGCGACCCGCTGACGATGACCGATGATGACTGGCGCCGTTGTTTCGCAGTCGATCTCGATGGCGTGTGGAACGGCTGTCGCGCGGTATTGCCGGGCATGGTCGAACGCGGCGCGGGCAGCATCGTGAACATTGCGTCGACGCATGCTTTCAAGATCATTCCGGGATGTTTTCCGTATCCGGTCGCGAAGCACGGCGTGATCGGTCTCACGCGCGCGCTCGGCATCGAATACGCGCCGCGCAACGTGCGTGTCAACGCGATCGCGCCAGGCTATGTCGAGACGCAGTTGACGCGCGACTGGTGGGACGGTCAGCCGGATCCCGCCGCCGCGCAGCAGGCAACGCTGGATCTGCAACCGATGAAACGTATCGGCCGTCCGGAAGAAGTGGCGATGACCGCAGTTTTTCTTGCGTCGGATGAAGCGCCGTTCATCAACGCGAGCTGTATCACGGTCGATGGCGGGCGCTCGGCGCTTTACCACGACTAGCAAAGAGACAAGGCAGGGCAGGAACAGGGTTTTCAGTCGGGCGACGCACTGGCCGCGTGTGTCGCGACAACCGATAAAAGAAGATGCGGCCAATCACCTTCTCGTTACCAATAGTCAGGAGACAGCATTATGAAACGTAGAATTTTCCTCACGCTGGCAGCTGCAGCGGCGGGCGTGTTCTTCAACGCAACGGCCGCTCAGGCAGCCGATCCGGTGAAGATCGGTTTTCTGGTGAAGCAGCCCGAAGAGCCGTGGTTCCAGGACGAGTGGAAGTTCGCGGAAATCGCTGCGAAGCAAAAGGGCTTCACGCTCGTGAAGATCGGCGCGCCGTCGGGCGAAAAGGTGATGAGCGCAATTGACAACCTCGCCGCACAGAAGGCTCAGGGTTTCATCATCTGCACGCCGGACGTGAAGCTCGGACCGGGCATCGTCGCGAAGGCGAAGGCCGACGGCCTGAAGATGATGACGGTCGATGACCGCCTCGTCGACGGCGCGGGCAAGCCGATCGAATCCGTGCCGCACATGGGCATTTCGGCTTACAACATCGGCAAGCAGGTCGGCGACGGTCTGGCTGCTGAAATCAAGAAGCGCGGCTGGGACATGAAGGACGTCGGCGCGATCGACGTGACCTACGAACAGCTGCCGACCGCGCATGACCGCACGTCGGGCGCGACCGACGCACTGGTCGCCGCAGGTTTCCCGAAGGCCAACATCGTCGCGGCGCCGCAAGCGAAGACCGACACGGAAAACGCTTTCAACGCAGCGAACATCGCGCTCACCAAGAACCCGCAGTTCAAGCACTGGGTTGCCTATGCGCTGAACGACGAAGGCGTGCTCGGCGCGGTGCGCGCAGCAGAAGGCCGCGGCTTCAAGGCGGACAACATGATCGGTATCGGTATCGGCGGTTCGGATTCGGCACTGAACGAATTCAAGAAGCCGAACCCGACGGGCTTCTACGGCACGGTGATCATCAGCCCGAAGCGCCACGGCGAAGAAACCTCGACGCTGATGTACGACTGGATCAAGGACGGCAAGGAACCGCCGAAGCTCACGCTGACGACCGGTATGCTCGCCACGCGTGACAACGTCGGCGAAGTGCGTGAAAAGATGGGTCTCGCATCGAAGTAAGCAGCAGGTAGTACCAGGCAGTAGAACGGCGCGGCAACTGGATGCACGAAGCATCCGGTTGTCGCGCCGGGCATCAGATGGCGCCCGGCGGACACGATGTGTCGAAGGGCGCCTGAAAATCAGGGACGACAGGACTTTTTGCGTGAACGTGATGTCAGACGACGTGTGCACGCGAGACGTCCGCAATGTGAGGGGAAGCGAAGTGTCAGCGACGCTGCGTTTTGACAATATCGGCAAGGTGTTTCCAGGCGTGCGCGCGCTCGACGGTGTGTCCTTCGACGTGAACGCGGGCCAGGTGCATGGCCTGATGGGCGAGAACGGCGCGGGGAAATCGACCCTGCTCAAGATTCTCGGCGGTGAATATCAACCGGATTCCGGCCAGATCCTGATCGACGGCAACGACGTGCGCTTTGCGAGCGCGGCTGCTTCGATCGGCGCGGGTATCGCGGTGATTCACCAGGAACTGCAATATGTGCCCGATCTGACCGTCGCGGAAAATCTGCTGCTCGGCCAGTTGCCAAATTCACTTGGCTGGGTGAACAAGCGCGAGGCGAAGCGCTTCGTGCGCGAGCGTCTCGCCGCGATGGGCGTCGATCTCGACCCGAACGCGAAGCTGGGCAAGCTGTCGATCGCGCAACGGCAGATGGTCGAAATCTGCAAGGCGCTCATGCGTAACGCGCGCGTCATTGCACTGGACGAACCGACGAGCTCGCTGTCGCACCGCGAAACCGAAGTGCTGTTCAAGCTCGTGCGCGATCTGCGCGCCGACAATCGCGCACTGATCTACATCTCGCACCGCATGGACGAGATCTATCAGCTGTGCGACGCCTGCACGATTTTCCGCGACGGCCGCAAGGTCGCCTCGCATCCGACACTCGAAGGCGTGAGCCGCGACACGATCGTGAGCGAGATGGTGGGCCGCGAAATCAGCGACATCTGGAATTACAGGCCGCGTCCGCTAGGCGAAGTGCGCTTTGCGGCGAAGGCGATCGAAGGCCACGCGCTGAAAGAGCCGGCAACGTTCGAAGTGCGCCGCGGCGAGATCGTCGGCTTCTTCGGGCTGGTGGGCGCGGGCCGCAGCGAACTGATGCATCTCGTCTATGGCGCGGACCACAAAAAGGCGGGCGAGATCGCGCTCGACGGCAAGACGATCAAGGTGCGCAGCGCGGGCGAAGCGATCAAACACGGCATCGTGCTGTGCCCGGAAGACCGCAAGGAAGAAGGCATCGTCGCGATGGCGAGCGTGTCGGAAAACATCAACATCAGCTGCCGCCGCCACTATCTGCGTGGAGGCCTGTTCCTCGACCGCAAGAAAGAGGCGCAAACCGCCGACCGTTTTATCCAGCTGCTGAAGATCAAGACGCCGAGCCGTCGCCAGAAGATCCGTTTTCTTTCCGGCGGCAACCAGCAGAAGACAATCCTGTCGCGCTGGCTGGCCGAGCCGGACCTGAAGGTGGTGATTCTCGACGAACCGACGCGCGGTATCGACGTCGGTGCGAAGCACGAGATCTATAACGTGATCTATCAGCTCGCCGAGCGCGGCTGCGCGATCGTGATGATTTCGTCGGAACTGCCGGAAGTGCTGGGCGTGTCCGACCGCATCGTCGTCATGAGACAGGGCCGGATCTCCGGCGAGCTGAAGCGCGGCGAAGCTACCGAACAGACAGTACTGAGCCTTGCACTGCCGCAAAGCTCGACAGAACCCGCCGCGCAGGCGGCGTGAATTTCACCGGACGAGATTGTTTAAATACCTGTCCGACAACCCGTTGGGAACGGGAGGAGTGATCAAATGCAAGCCAGAGAAAACCTCAACGCCGCTGATGCGTTGATTCCACAAACCAGCGACAAGCAGAAATGGTGGCAGCACGTCACCGAGTACAGCCTGATCGTGATCTTCGTCGTGATGTTCCTGACGATGTCGCTGACCGTCGATCACTTCTTCTCGATCGAAAACATGCTCGGTCTCGCGCTGTCGATTTCGCAGATCGGCATGGTCGCGTGCACGATGATGTTCTGTCTCGCGTCGCGCGACTTCGACCTTTCGGTCGGCTCGATCGTCGCGTTCGCCGGCGTGCTCTGCGCGATGGTGTTGAACGCCACCGGCAACACGTTCATCGCGATCGTCGCGGCGGTGGTGGCGGGCGGTGCGATCGGTTTCGTGAACGGCGCGGTCATCGCGTATCTGCGCATCAACGCGCTGATCACCACGCTCGCGACGATGGAAATCGTCCGCGGCCTCGGCTTCATCGTGTCGCACGGTCAGGCCGTGGGCGTGTCGTCGGATACGTTCATCGCGCTGGGCGGCCTGTCGTTCTTCGGCGTTTCGCTGCCGATCTGGGTCACGCTGCTGTGCTTCATCGTGTTCGGCGTGATGCTGAACCAGACCGTCTACGGCCGTAACACGCTCGCGATCGGCGGCAACCCGGAAGCGTCGCGTCTCGCCGGTATCAACGTGGAACGCACGCGCGTCTGGATCTTCCTGATCCAGGGTGCGGTGACGGCGCTGGCCGGCGTGATTCTGGCATCGCGTATCACGTCGGGTCAGCCGAACGCCGCCGAAGGCTTCGAGCTGAACGTGATCTCGGCGTGCGTGCTCGGCGGCGTATCGCTGCTCGGCGGTCGCGCGACGATCTCGGGCGTGGTGATCGGCGTGCTGATCATGGGCACGGTCGAAAACGTGATGAACCTGCTCAACATCGATGCGTTCTATCAATATCTCGTGCGCGGTGCGATCCTGCTGGCCGCCGTGATGCTCGACCAGTTGAAGAACCGCGGTTCGCGTGATTAATCCCTGTTCCTGAAGGAATCGAACGATGTCGTCTCCGGTCAATGTGAATGAACGTCAGGCGGATAGCGCGTTTGCCCGTTATCCGAGTCTTATCGATCGCACGGTGCTGATCACTGGCGGTGCAACGGGCATCGGCGCATCGTTCGTCGAACACTTCGCGGCGCAGGGCGCGCGCGTGGCGTTCTTCGATATCGATGCGAGCGCCGGTGAAGCCCACGCCGACGAACTTGGCGACTCGCGTCACAAGCCGCTCTTCCTGCCGTGCGATCTCACCGATCTCGACGCGTTGAAGAAGGCGATCGCCGACGTGCGCGCGGCGCTCGGCCCGATCACCGTGCTCGTCAACAACGCGGCCAACGACAAGCGCCACACGATCGCCGAAGTCACGCCCGAGTTTTTCGACAAGGGTATCGCGGTCAACATCCGTCACCAGTTTTTCGCGGCGCAGGCCGTGGTCGACGACATGAAGGCTGCCGGCGGCGGCTCGATCATCAATCTCGGCTCGATCAGCTGGATGCTGAAAAACGGCGGCTATCCGGTGTACGTGACATCGAAAGCGGCGGTGCAGGGGCTCACGCGCGGTCTCGCGCGCGACCTTGGGCCGTTCGGTATCCGCGTCAATACGCTCGTGCCGGGCTGGGTGATGACCGAAAAGCAGAAACGTCTGTGGCTCGACGACGCCGGCCGCGAAGCGATCAAACAGGGTCAGTGCATCGACCGCGAATTGATGCCCGAGGATCTGGCGCGCATGGCACTCTTCCTTGCCTCCGACGACAGCCGCATGATCACCGCGCAGGACGTGATCGTGGACGGAGGCTGGGCATGAGCGTGGCGGCGCGCGAACAGCAGGCGGCGCTCCTCATCGACGCCAAGTGCAGGCTCGGTGAGAATGCGACGTGGTGCGCGCGCACCGGGCGCTTCTACTGGACGGATATCGAGGGCGCGCGTCTGTGGCGCTACGATCCGGCCGACGGCCGCAGCACGTTCTGGCCGATGCCCGGGCGGCTCGCGACGTTCGCGCTGTGCGCCGACCCGCATTACCTGCTACTCGGCCTTGCGTCGCATCTCGCGTTTTTCGATCTCGCGACCGGCGAGACGCAGCATATCGTCGACGTCGAACCCGGCTTGAACACGCGCGTCAACGACGGCCGGTGCGACCGGCAAGGTCGTTTTGTATTCGGAACGAAAGACGAGGCGTCGGTGAAAGCCATCGGCGGTTTTTATCGCCTGAATCATGATCTGACGCTTGAACGGTTGCCATTGCCATCGCCGGCAATTGCGAACAGTATTGCGTTCAGCCCGGACGGCGCGACGATGTACTACTGCGATACGCTGACCCGCACGATTCGCACCTGTGCGTACGGCAGCGATGGCGGCATTTCAGGCGACCGTGTGTTCGTGACGCTGACCGATGCGACCGGAGGGCCGGACGGCTCGACGGTCGATCGCGACGGCGGCCTGTGGAACGCGCAGTGGGGCGGCTCGCGTGTCGTGCGTTACGACACCGACGGCGCCGAAACGGCGCGTGTCACGGTGCCGACCGCGCAACCGAGTTGCGTCGCGCTGGGCGGCGCGCAACTGGGCACGCTGTACATTACGAGCGCGCGCGACGAACTCGATGCGCGGGCGCTTGGCAAGGACACGCGGGCGGGCGGCGTTTTCATCGCGACGCCCGGCGCGCGCGGTCTGCCGGAGCCGCTTTTTCAGGGCGCGCCGGCGCGGCGTCAGGCGCCCGACGCATTGGGTTTCGCGCGAGACGCTGCAGGCTGACCGTTTCGTTTCAATGGCGATGCAGGGCAGGACTTCATTCGCAGATGTTGCAGCACGCTGTACGACGCCAAAGAGGCGACCGGCTTGCCGAGTTGCCCACAGGATTTCCCGTCGATGACGACGGCAATGTTTGACGCCTCTCGAGGAGACTGACATGACTGTCACGAATTCCGTTGGCTCGTCTTCATCGCAGTCGCGCCGCGCGAGACTGGCCGCGGCTGCCACCCCCGTGCTGCCCGGACCGAGTACGTCGGCCGTTGCGACGGGTACGACTGTCGCGGACGATATCGCTTCCGTCACGCTTTCAAATGCACAACTGCGGCTCGACGTTGCCCCGCTGCTAGGCGGCGGCGTGACGCGTTTCGACTACCGCAGCGATGGCGGCCTCGTGCCGATTTTTCGCCGCTGCCGCCACGTTGCCTGCGATACCGATCCGAACGAACTCTCGTGTTACCCGCTACTGCCGTATTCGAACCGGATCGGCGGCGGCCAGTTCAGCTTCTCGGGCCGCTCGATCGATGTGCCGCTCAACCGCGACGGCGAATCGCTGCCGATTCACGGCGACGGCTGGCTCGCGCCGTGGCAGGTCGCCGATACCGATCACCAGAGCGTGCGCCTGACGCTCGATCGCAGCGAGGGCAAGCCGTACGCGTATCGGGCGATGCAGATGTACACGCTCGATGGCCCCGCGTTGATCATCACGCTCGAAATCGAAAACACGGGGCGAGAAGCGCTGCCGTTCGGTCTCGGCATTCATCCGTTTTTGCCGCGTGATGCGGGCACGGAACTATCGGCGGCGGCCGGCGGCTTGTGGCTCGCCGACGACAACTGGCTGCCCATGCGGCACGTCCCCGCGCCGCCCGCGTGGCAGTTTGGCGTCGCGTATCCGTTGCCGGAGACGATCGTGAACCACGCGTTCACCGGCTGGAGCGGACGCACGGCGGTGGTATGGCCGAAGCGGCGCCTGTCGCTCACCATTGCCGCCGATACCGATTACTACGTGCTCTATACGCCGCCGTCGGAAGATTTTTTCTGCTTCGAACCGGTCGACCATCCGATCAACGCGATGAACCTGCCGGGCGGCGCGGCCGCGAACGGCATGACGGTGCTTGCGCGCGGCGATCGTCTGACGCGTCAGTTCACGTTCACGGTCGAGCGGACGGGAATGCGCTCGACGGCCGGTGCGCGCGGGCACGGGCGGCAGTAGGTCGCGTGTGAGGGCGCCGGGCCCGAAGGCCGGCGCCGCCGGGTAAAATACGCGCCTCATCCGCTAATGGCTCGTCGCGAGTTTTCACCATGTCCTCATTCACCCAGACGCTCAACGATGCGTGGCAGCGCACGAACTCGCTGCTGTGCGTCGGCCTCGACCCCGAGCCCACGAAGTTTCCGGGCGCGCTCGCGAACCGGCCCGACGCCATTTTCGAGTTTTGCCGCGCGATCGTCGATGCGACTGCGCCGTACGCGTCGTCGTTCAAGCCGCAGATCGCGTACTTCGCCGCGCATCGCGCCGAAGACCAGCTCGAACAGCTGATCGCTCACATCCATGCGCATCATCCGGGTCTTCCGGTGATCCTCGATGCGAAGCGCGGCGACATCGGCAGCACGGCCGAACAGTACGCGCGCGAAGCGTTCGAACGTTATCGCGCGGATGCCGTCACGGTGAACCCGTATATGGGTTTCGATTCGATCCAGCCGTATCTCGAACACGCGGGCAAGGGCGTGATCGTGCTGTGCCGCACGTCGAACCCAGGTGGCTCGGACCTGCAGTTTCTGGAGACGGCCGGACGTCCGCTGTATCAGGTCGTCGCGGGACTCGCGGCAGAAAAATGGAACGCAAGCGGCGAGCTCGGGCTCGTGGTGGGCGCGACGTTCCCGAAGGAAATCGAAGTGGTGCGTGGAATTGTCGGCGACATGCCGCTGCTGATTCCCGGCATCGGCGCACAGGGCGGCGACGTCGAGGCGACGGTGCGCGCTGGACGCACGGCGGCGAATACCGGCATGCTGATCAACTCTTCCCGCGCGATCATCTACGCGGGCAAGGGCGACGATTTCGCCGATGCCGCGGCGAGCGCCGCGCGCGAGACGCGAGACCGGATCAATCAGTATCGTTGAGCGTGAAACGGGCAGGGATTACGAGTCGCGTGAGGTGTCTGAGACAGGCCCCAGCCGCATCACGATGTCCCGATGCGCCGGGTAAGCCGCCAGCAGCGCATCCACGCTGGCCAGTTCGAATTCGCTGAATTCGAATCCCGGCGCGACCGTGCAGCCGGCCAGCGCGTAACCTGCCGGGTCGATGCATTCCGCGGCAAACCACTGCCCGGCCGGCACGACCACCTGGAACACGGCATCCGTGTGCGTGAGTGCGTTGCCCAGCCGATGCGACGTCAGACGGCCGGCATCGTCGAGGACGTGAACGTAGAGCGGCTCGCCGGCATAAAAATGCCAGACCTCGTCGGACCGGATCCGGTGCCATGCTGAATGGGCACCATCCGCGAGCAGATAGTAGATCGCGGTCGAGGCCGCGCGCGTCTCGCCCGAACCCTGTCGCTTTATTTCTGCTGTCGAGCGATACGTCTCGCGATAAAAACCACCTTCCGGATGCGGCTGCAAATCGAAACGGCGGATTAACTCAGCTTTTTCGGTAGTGGGCGTGATCATCGGGACCGTGTGAGCGGGTATGCGGTTGGGCGAACTTGCCGATGAGCGGAAGGGCCTAGCGTTCCTGCTCGTCGAGCAGCAGAAGCACGCCCCGCAATGCGTGTGCGGCGGCCTGCACGCGGATTCTGTCGCGATCGCCCTTGAACACGACCGTCTCGACTTTCGTATGCAGGCGATTGGTCCAGCCGAACGACACCATGCCGACCGGCTTCGTTTCCGTTCCGCCGCCCGGCCCGGCGACACCCGTGATCGCCAGCGATACCTGCGCGCGACTGTTACGCAACGCGCCTTCGGCCATCGCGCTCGCCACCTGTTCGCTCACCGCGCCGTGCCTGTCGATCAGCTCGGCGGGCACGCCGATCATCTCGCTCTTCGCCTGATTCGAATACGTGACGAAGCCGCGCTCGAACCAGCCGCTGCTGCCGGAGATGTCCGTCATGGCGGTCGCGACCATGCCGCCCGTGCAGGATTCAGCAGTAGCGAGCATCAGCCGCTCGTCGCGCAAACGGTTGCCCAAGCGGATCGCAAGTTGATGGACGACGGAATCGGTAGCCATGCGTATGTCCGGTAACAGGCGTCGGTCAGACCGACATGCGCCAGAGCGCGATGACGAGAAGCGAGAAAAACGCAGCGACAAGGTCATCGAACATGATGCCGAAACCGCCTTTCAGTTTGCGATCGAAGTAGCTGATGGGCGGCGGCTTCACCATGTCGAAGAAACGGAACACGATGAACGCCCACAACTGGCCGGTGAACGTGACCGGCGTAACCATCAGCAGCACGAGCCAGAACGCGACGATCTCGTCCCACACGACGGGCGACGGGTCTTCGATGCCCAGCCGCTTTGCGGTGAAACCCGAAATACCGATGCCCGCGAAAAAGCCTGCCGCGATCAGGATGCCCCACTCGATCACGGTCAGATAGTGGCTGAACGCCGCGAACGACGCCCACGCGAACAGCGTGCCGAACGTGCCCGGCGCGACCGGCGAAAGCCCGCTGCCGAAGCCGAGCGAAATGAGATGCAGCGGATGCGACAGCATGAAGCGCGCCGTCGCGCGGCGCGGCCGTGGCGCGCCCGGATCGGGCGTGGGAGTGAGGTCGTCGGCGGGGCCGAGCGGTGGTTCAGTCTGCATGGAAATGATCGAAGCCTTGCAACGTCAGGGTGAGCGGCGTGCCTGCTGCGTCGTGCCACGCGATGGCAGGTGTGCCGGTCTGGAGAACGCTTATTGTACCGATGCGCGTCACGGGTACGGCGACGCTGTTGCCCGCAGCTTCGATTGCCGCGCGCGCGGACACCGGCGCGGTGAAGCACAGTTCGTAGTCGTCGCCACCCGCGAGTGTGCAGCGGCGCTGCACTTCAGCCGGAAGCCGCCGGAGCGCGGCGGAGCGGGGAATCGCATCGACGTCGACGCGGGCGCTCACCCGCGACCGTTCGAGGATATGACGCAGATCGCCCGCGAGTCCATCCGAGATGTCGAGCGCCGCGCGCGCGTGTCCACGCAGTGCGATGCCGAGCGCGACGCGCGGCTCCGGCTGTTCGAGCGCCTTTCGAAATGCTGCGGTGTCCCCATCGCCGGCGGCCCATTCGCCGCGCAGCACGCCGAGCCCGGCGCGTGCGTCGCCGAGCGTTCCCGAGATCCAGATGTCGTCGCCGGGTTGCGCGGCGTCGCGGCGCAACGCGTGTTGGGGGGGGACTTCACCGAACACGGTGATGCAGATGTTGAGCGGTCCGCTTGTGGTGTCGCCGCCCACCAGTTCGCAATCGAAGCGCTCCGCGATCTCGAACATGCCTTCGCTGAACGCGCTGAGCCAGTTTTCCCGCGCTTGCGGCAACGAGAGCGCGAGCGTGAAGGCGTGTGGCTTCGCGCCCATCGCCGCGAGATCGGACAGATTGACTGCGAGCGCCTTGTGACCCAGCGCGTGAGGATCGACATCGGGAAGAAAATGGCGTCCTTCGACGAGCATATCCGTCGAAATGGCGAGCATTTCATCGGCGCGCGGCGTGAGCAGCGCGCAGTCGTCGCCAATGCCGAGCGGCGCGCGCGGCGTGGCGCGCGCGCGGCGCGCGAAGAAACGGTCGATCAGTGAAAACTCGGAAAGCATGGCGAAAATCCGTAAAGCAGCAAGGCGCCGCGAAAGCCACCTGCAAGCGTAAGACGCGGCTCCGAAGCACGACGATTTTCACCGCAAAGCGAAAATCGAAGACTCGCGAAGCACGACGGGAACGAATGAATTGTACGGCTCGCATTTTCTCCGGACGACCCTGGCCTGATGGTCAGTGAAACCCGGTCATCAGGCCGATGACAATTCATTTGCTGCACCGCACAGCGGGCGTTTGCGCTGTTTCAGTCGTGGCAGTTGTACCCTTTTTGAAGGAATCGGCTTTGGGATTGGCGCTACAATGCGTCGAACTTCTATTCTAATCCGCACTTCCAGGCACGCCTTATGTCGACTCCCGCCAATACCAAACTTCGCGAAGCTGCCCTCGATTATCACGAGTTCCCGACCCCCGGGAAGATCGCGATCGCGCCGACCAAACAGATGATCAACCAGCGCGACCTCGCGCTGGCTTACTCGCCGGGCGTTGCGTTCGCGTGCGAGGAAATCGTTGAGAACCCGCTGAACGCGGCGCGCTTCACCGCGCGCAGCAACCTTGTCGGCGTCGTGACGAACGGCACGGCCGTGCTCGGTCTCGGCAACATCGGCCCGCTCGCGTCGAAGCCTGTGATGGAAGGCAAGGCCGTCCTGTTCAAGAAGTTCGCCGGCATCGACGTGTTCGATATCGAACTCAACGAATCCGACCCGCACAAGCTCGTCGAGGTGATCTGCGCGCTCGAACCGACCTTCGGCGGCATCAACCTTGAAGACATCAAGGCGCCCGACTGCTTCATCGTCGAGCGCGAATGCCGCAAGCGCATGAAGATCCCCGTGTTTCACGATGACCAGCACGGCACGGCGATCGTCGTCGCGGCGGCCATCACGAACGGGCTGAAAGTTGTCGGCAAGGACATCTCGAAGGTGAAGCTCGTGGCCTCGGGCGCAGGCGCGGCGTCGCTCGCGTGTCTCGATCTGCTCGTCGATCTCGGCCTGCCGATCGAAAACATTCTCGTGACCGATCTGGCCGGCGTGGTCTACAAGGGCCGCGTCGAGCTGATGGATCCGGACAAGGAACGCTTCGCACGCGAAACCCAGGCCCGCACGCTGGGCGAGGCGATCGAAGGCGCGGATATTTTTCTCGGCCTTTCAGCCGGTGGCGTGCTGAAGCAGGACATGGTCAAGCGCATGGCCGACAAACCGCTGATTCTCGCGCTCGCCAATCCGACACCGGAAATCCTGCCTGAACTCGCGCTCGAAGTGCGCCCGGATGCGGTGCTGTGCACGGGCCGCACCGATTACCCGAACCAGGTCAACAACGTCCTGTGCTTCCCGTTCATCTTCCGCGGTGCGCTCGACGCAGGCGCGACGACGGTGACCCGCGAGATGGAAATCGCCGCGGTCAATGCGATTGCTGAACTGGCGCGGCAGGAGCAGAGCGACATCGTCGCGACCGCCTACGGCATCCAGGATCTCTCGTTCGGTCCGGAATACCTGATTCCGAAGCCGTTCGATCCGCGTCTGATCGTCAAGATCGCGCCGGCCGTGGCGAAGGCCGCGATGGATTCGGGCGTCGCAACCCGTCCGATCGAGGACATGGACGCGTACGAGCAGCATCTGCAGCAGTTCGTGTATCACAGCGGCACGACGATGAAGCCGATCTTCCAGGCGGCGCGCAGCGTCGAGATGGAGAAGAAGCGCATCGTGTTCGCGGAAGGCGAAGAAGAGCGTGTGCTGCGCGCGGTCCAGATCGTCGTCGACGAAAAGCTCGCGAAGCCGATCCTGATCGGCCGTCCGGCGGTGATCGAGCAGCGCATCGCGCGTTATGGCCTGCGCCTTGTTGCCGGCCAGGATTACACCGTGGTGAACACCGACCACGACGAGCGTTACCGCGATTTCTGGCAGACCTACTACAAGATGATGTCGCGCAAGGGCATCAGCGAACAGATGGCGAAGCTCGAAATGCGCCGCCGCACGACGCTGATCGGCTCGATGCTGGTGAAGAAGGGCGAGGCGGACGGCATGATCTGCGGCACGATCAGCACGACGCACCGTCACCTGCATTTCATCGATCAGGTGATCGGCAAGAAGACCGGCAGCACGGTCTACGCCGCGATGAACGCGCTCGTCTTGCCGGGCCGGCAGATTTTCATCGTCGATACCCACGTGAACGTCGACCCTACGCCCGAACAGCTCGCCGAAATCACGGTGATGGCCGCCGAGGAAGTGCGTCGTTTCGGTATCGAGCCGAAGATCGCGCTGGTATCGCACTCGAACTTCGGTACGAGCCATGCGCCGTCCGCACAGAAAATGCGTGAAGTGCTGGCGCTCGTGCGTGAGTGCGCCCCGGATCTGCAGATCGACGGCGAGATGCACGGCGACGTCGCGCTCGATGCGAACCTGCGCCGCGAAGTGCTGCCCGATTCGACGCTCGAAGGTGACGCGAACCTGCTGATCCTGCCGAACATCGACGCGGCCAACATCTCGTACAACCTGCTGAAGACAGCTGCGGGCAACAACATCGCGATCGGCCCGATACTGCTCGGCGCAGCACAACCGGTGCACGTGCTGACCGCTTCGGCGACGGTGCGGCGTATCGTCAACATGGCGGCGCTGCTGGTGGCTGACGTTATCGCGACCCGGTAATATTTACCATTGCAAACGGCGCGTCGGCGATGGACGCGCCGTGCCGCAGGGCGTGCACGGCAGGCTCCGCGCTGTGTCTGCGCCTCCTGGCAGAAGACCAGGCGCACATTCCCGAGCAGGCCGGTACCGATAGCACCCCGATTGTTTCTGATTCAGGCGGGATTAATTTGCCTGCGGCAAAAGCCGCTGGAAGGCGCGCCAGTGGGGCGTTTGCACTTCAGTGGAGCCTCCGGGTGGCCGATCGCGCATTGATTCCAGGGGCCATTAGCGATACCCTTACACCTTTCATGGTCGTCGAACTCGTGATCTAACAGCGGGAATTCTGGTTCATGGCACGCAAGTGGCTCCGCAACGGCGTGCTCCCAGCCGCCCTGATCGTTGTCAGCCTGTGCGGGAGTGTCGTTTCTGGCGCCTTTGCGCGCGACACCGCGACACCGTCCACTGATCAGGCGCAGGGCACCATTGCGGTGACGCAATTGCCGCGGGAAGCAGTCAATACTTTGAACTTGATTGCAGCAGGCGGGCCATACCCGTATGAGAAGGACGGCATCGTATTCGGCAATCGCGAGCGGTTGCTGTCGCCGCACAAGCGCGGTTATTACCACGAATACACCGTTCCCACGCCTCGTGCCCGCAATCGGGGCGCGCGCCGCATTGTCTGCGGTGGCCCGCTAAAGCGAACCGACAACTGTTATTACTCCGACGACCATTACACGAGTTTTAAACGTATTGTTGAATGACATCGGGATGAACAGCATGAGCGACAACGTCTACGCGCACGACTCCACAGTCGCGACGGATCTTTTCGCGGCCGGTAGCGGCAATCTGTTCCAGCGCGTCATGCAGATGCGCAGCGCCGGGCCCGGCCAGGATACCCAGAGCGAAGCCATCAGCACTGTGCTTTCTTCGAACGAGGGCCCCATGAGTCTTTTCAAGACCGTACGACCGAACATCGTACAGTCGATCCGCGCGTTTCGCGTGCAGGATCTTGCTGACGAGGCGAGCCAGCTGGAGCAGCATTTTCTCTATGCCTGCTGCGGCAATGCGCAGAGCAAACAGGAAGTCATGGAAACGATCGCGACTTCGTTCATGTTTCCCAAACACTTCGGCAAGAATTACGACGCGCTTTATGATTGCCTGACCGATCTGGTCGCGAAGGCGGGTCCGCAGCCTGGTTTTGTGATCGTGCTCGAGGCACTGCCGGTTGCGCAGAAATTCGACAAGGAAGGCCGCGAAACCCTCCTCGATGTGTTTCGCGAAGCTGCGGAGTTCTGGGCCGAACGCAAGGTGGCATTCCGCGTGTTCTACTCATTCGCGTGATGTTGCGTGCGGTGATGAAACCCGAGGGCTGAACCGCGCACCTTGAACTGAGCGCATCGGTAACAAAGACAAAGCCCGCCATCTGGCGGGCTTTGTTTTTGGCGCGGGGGTTTTTGCGAAACCGCTACCATGCCATGCAGCACGCAATGCGTTACCAGCCGCCCCAGCGCGCGGCCAGCGCAGCCAGCATGGCAATCCCCGCCGTTTCCGTGCGCAGCACGCGCGGGCCGAGGCCGACAGGCGTGAAGCCTTGATCCACGGCGGCCGTCTCTTCATCGATCGATAATCCGCCTTCCGGCCCGATCAAAACGATGACGTGCCCTTGCGGCGGCTCAACGGGTAGCGCGGAAAACGCGATGCTGCCGCGCGGCGAAAGCAGCAGCCTGAGTTCATCTTGCGCAGGCGTTCCGGACAACGCCCCAAGCCACGCCGTGAAGTCGCTGACGGGCGCCACGTCGGGCAGGCGATTGCGTCCGCATTGCTCGCACGATGCGCGCACGATTCCCTGCCAGTGTGCATTCCGGCGTTGAGCTCGCTCACCTGAAAGGCGCACGACGCTGCGCGCGGCCGTGAGCGGCACGAAACCCGATGCGCCCAGTTCGACGGCTTTTTCGATCAGCCAGTCCATCTTGTCGCCGCCCGCGATGCCTTGCGCGAGTGTCAGCCGATAGGGCGGCTCGACGTCGATATCGCGAAAGTTGGCGATCTTCGCCGTAACCGAGCGACGCTCGATGTCGACGAGTTCCGCGACGTACTCGCCGCCTTTGCCGTTGAAGAGCGCAATCGAATCGCCTGTCTGCAGGCGCAGCACCTGGATATGTCGAACGACGTCATCCGGCAGTTGTTCGACGTCGCCGGCTCGAAGCGGCATGTCGACGAAAAAACGGGGCATCGGGAAAGAAGTCTCCTTATGAAAGATGGCGCGCGAGCGCCCAGCGGTAGCCGTCGAGATCCTCGATCTGGGCGAAGCGGTCGCCCCAGAACTGGTCTTCCGGCTCGCTCAGCGACTTCGCTCCAGCAGCGATGGCGCGAGCATACACAGCGTCGACATCGTCGACATAGAGGTAGAACGATTGCGGCGCGATGGCGCCCGCGCTTTTCGGCGTCCTTGCCGTCGAACCGAATCCGCCTTCGGGCGCAAACATGACGATCAGCTGACCTTGATACGTCATCTCGACGTGCATGATCGCGCCGTCGTCGTTCACGCTGTCACGCACGGCGAAGCCGAACGCGGCTTCGAAAAATGCAATCGTGACGCGCGCGTCACGCACCGTCATATAAGGGGTCAACCAGGGCACACCGGCTGGGCGAGGGGCGGTCATGGATTTCTCCGTGGCGATTGATCGTCGGGCGAACAGGCTGCGCCGGGCAGACTCTCCGCTTCGCTCCGGCATAACGACGATGTGAGTAATGGCCCCAGTTTATCGCGCGCTGCGTGGGCTGCGGTGAAGAGGCTCGCGTGCACAGTTGCGTCATAGAAACGCAGACGTTCGATCTGGCGATCCGCAAGCCGTGTGCCGCAAGCTTCGATTGTGGCGGTTGCTGCGGGATCGAGCGTGTCGCTGGCAGTGGCCATCAGCCACTGCGATCCGTACAGCGGCACGAACGTGCCCATCGTGCGCACGACCCTGAATGCGGCACGCAGGTCGCGCAGCAGCGCTGCAATGCGCGGTGCGTGAAAATACGGCGAACCGAGATGGAGCGACAACACCGCGTCAGGTGTCATCAAGCGTTTGAGCGCTGTGTAAAAGGCAGTCGTGTAGAGACCGGCGGCGGGTGAGTCGGGCGGCGTCAGATCGAAGACGACGAGATCGAAGCGTTCACCGGCAGTTTCGACATAACGGGCGGCGTCGCCGATCACCAGTTCGACGCGCGGGTCGTCGAACGCTGCGCCATGCACTTCGGGCAGGTGCACGCGCGTGAGCCGCACGACTTCGGCGTCCAGTTCGGCGACCACGATCCGCCCGATTTCCCGGTGCCGCAGCAACTGGCGCGCGGCACCTCCATCGCCGCCGCCCAGCACCAGCGCCGCGCGTGGCGCCGGGTGCGTGAGCGCGGCGGGGTGAACCATGCATTCGTGATAGATGAATTCGTCTCCGGTCGAAGTCATCGGGCGGCCATCCAGCGTGAAAAGCCGGCCGAGTTGCGGCGTGTCCCACACCTCGATGTGCTGGAACGGCGAATCCACGCTGGCGAGGCGGCGCGCGCCAGGAAAGCCGTAGACCGCGTCGGGTGCAGGACGGAAGAGAAGCGGGGCGCTCACGGATGACAGGTGCGCCTCGCGGGCGCGGTGGGTCTCGATGGCCCGATTATAGAAGGACAGGCAGGGACCCGCGGCGAGGCCGATGCCCGTCCAGTGGCGCTATAGAAGGACAGGCGGATGCGCATCCAGTCGTGCCAGACGGCCCGCGCGCGCCGCGATGACGGCCGGTTTCCGGCTCCGAATCCTAAACAATCGCTGTGGTTGAACCCAAGCCGAAACTTGCCTCTCCTGGCCCCTTCAGGCCGGGTAAACGGTGACGATCTGCTAGAATGTGACGCTTTGCTGCCTTGTCCGTTTGCTCTGCCCGTTTCGCGTCTCCCGGCGCCGCATCGTGCGCCGGAGCATTCTGGCCGCCGAGCTTCCGGACCGCCCCTGCGCCCCGTTTTTTGGACTCGTTCTCCGGACTCGACATGACGACCCCGTCTCCCGCACCCACTTCCCAGATGGCCAACGCGATTCGCGCACTGGCCATGGATGCCGTTCAGAAAGCCAATTCCGGTCATCCGGGCATGCCGATGGGCATGGCCGAGATCGGCGTTGCGCTGTGGTCGCGCCATCTGCGCCACAACCCGAAGAATCCGCAATGGGCCGATCGCGACCGCTTCGTGCTGTCGAACGGTCACGGCTCGATGCTGCTGTATTCGCTGCTGCATCTGACCGGCTACGATCTGCCGATGGAAGAGCTGAAGAACTTCCGTCAGTTGCATTCGAAGACGCCGGGTCACCCGGAATACGGCATCACGCCGGGCGTCGAGACCACGACCGGCCCGCTCGGCCAGGGTCTGGCGAATGCAGTCGGCATGGCGCTCGCTGAATCGCTGCTCGCTAACGAATTCAACAAGCCCGACGCGAAGATCGTCGATCACCATACGTACGTGTTCGTCGGCGACGGCTGCCTGATGGAAGGCATCTCGCACGAAGCGTGCTCGCTGGCCGGCGTGCTGAAGCTGAACAAGCTGATTGCGTTCTACGACGACAACGGCATTTCGATCGATGGCGAAGTCATCCACTGGTTCCACGACGACACGCCAAAGCGCTTCGAAGCGTACGGCTGGAACGTGATTCCGGGCGTGATCGGCCACGACGTCGAAGCAGTCGATGCAGCCATCAAGAAGGCGAAGCTGTCCGACAGGCCGACGCTGATCTGCTGCAAGACCGTGATCGGCGAAGGCGCGCCGACCAAGGCCGGCAGCCACGACGCGCACGGCGCGCCGCTCGGCGACAAGGAAATCGCGGCCACGCGCGCGAAGATCGGCTGGAACTACGAGCCGTTCGTGATTCCGCCGGAAGTCTACGCAGCGTGGGACGCGAAGGAATCGGGCGCGAAGATCGAAGGCGAGTGGGACAAGGCGTTCGCCGCCTATCGCGCGAAGTATCCGCGGGAAGCCGCCGACTTCGAGCGCCGCATGGCGAAGCAACTACCGGCCGACTGGGCCGAAAAGGCGCAGGCGATCATCGCCGGCGCCAACGAACGGGCTGAAACCGTCGCGACCCGCAAGGCGTCGCAGCAGGCCATCGAAGGTTTGTCGGGTGTACTGCCGGAACTGCTGGGCGGCTCGGCCGACCTGACCGGCTCGAACCTGACGAACTGGAAGGCCGCGAAGCCGGTGCGCGTTGGCGAAAACGGCGCAGCCGGCAACTACGTGAACTACGGCGTGCGCGAATTCGGCATGAGCGCGGCGATCAACGGTATCGCGGTGCACGGCGGCTTCAAGCCGTTCGGCGGCACGTTCCTCACGTTCTCCGATTACAGCCGCAATGCGTTGCGCGTCGCCGCGCTGATGAAAGCACCGTCGATCTTCGTGTTCACGCACGATTCGATCGGCCTCGGCGAAGACGGCCCGACGCACCAGTCGATCGAGCACGTTTCGAGCTTGCGCCTGATTCCGCATCTGCAGGTGTGGCGTCCGGCGGATACCGTCGAAACGGCGGTGTCGTGGACGCAGGCCGTCGAGCATCACGGTCCGTCGTGCCTGATTTTCAGCCGCCAGAACCTCGCGTTTTCGGAACGCACGGATGCGCAGATCGCGAACATCGCGAAGGGCGGCTACGTGCTGCGCGACTGGAACGACGAGATCCCCGCGCGCAAGATCATCCTGATCGCGACGGGTTCGGAAGTCGAGTTGGCGTTGAAGGCAGTCGAGCCGCTGGCACAGGCCGGTATCGGGGCACGCGTGGTGTCGATGCCGTCCACGAACGTGTTCGACCAGCAGGACGCCGAATATCGTGAACGCGTGCTGCCGCAAGGCGTGCGCCGTGTCGCGATCGAAGCGGGTGTGACGGATTTCTGGCGCAAGTATGTCGGTCTCGAAGGCGGCGTGGTGGGCATCGACGTGTTTGGCGAGTCCGCACCGGCCAACGTGCTGTTCCCGTTCTTTGGCTTCACCGTCGACCACGTCGTGGAAACGGCGAAGAAGACTCTCGGCTGACGCTGGCGTTTCGTTTCGCCGCACGCGTACATGTTCGGCGCGGCGGCGAAACCCCCTTCGACGAACGTATTTTTTTAGCCATCAGGAATCAGGAGATAGACCATGACGATTCGCGTCGCAATCAACGGCTACGGCCGGATCGGCCGCAACACGCTGCGCGCCTTCTATGAAAACGGCAAGAAGCACGATCTCGAAATCGTCGCCATCAACGATCTGGGCGATGCGAACACGAACGCCCATCTGACGCAGTACGACACGGCACACGGCAAGTTCCCGGGCGAAGTGAAAGTCGACGGCGAAAATCTCGTCGTGAACGGCGACAGGATCCGCGTGCTGGCTGTCCGCAACCCGGCTGAACTGCCGTGGGCGGAACTGAAGGTCGACGTCGTGATGGAATGCACGGGCTTTTTCACGACGAAGGAAAAGGCCAGCGCGCACATCAAGGCTGGCGCGAAGAAGGTGATCATCTCGGCACCGGGCGGCAAGGATGTCGACGCGACGATCGTCTACGGCGTGAACCACCACGTGCTGAAGGCATCGGACACGGTCATCTCGAATGCATCGTGCACGACGAACTGCCTCGCACCGCTGGTGAAGCCGCTGAACGATAAAATCGGCCTCGAAAACGGCCTGATGACGACGATCCACGCCTACACGAACGACCAGGTGCTGACCGACGTGTATCACGAAGACCTGCGCCGCGCGCGCTCGGCCACGCACAGCCAGATTCCGACGAAGACGGGCGCTGCATCGGCGGTCGGCCTCGTGCTGCCGGAACTGAACGGCAAGCTGGATGGTTACGCGATCCGCGTGCCGACGATCAACGTGTCGATCGTCGACCTGTCGTTCATCGCAAAGCGCGACACGACCGTCGAGGAAGTGAACGCGATCATGAAGGAAGCGTCGGAAGGCGCGCTGAAGGGCATCCTCGGCTACAACGCCGCGCCGCTCGTTTCGATCGACTTCAACCACAACCCGGCTTCGTCGACGTTCGATTCGACGCTGACGAAGGTGTCGGGCCGTCTCGTGAAGGTGTCGAGCTGGTACGACAACGAATGGGGCTTCTCGAACCGCATGCTGGATACGGCTGTGGCGCTGGCTAACGCGAAGTAAAGCGGCGAAGTAAAACGCGAAGCAAAGCGCCAGGCGAAACGCGAAGTCAGTTGTCGCGTTACCCGGGCCAGACACGAAAAACCGCTCTTCGGAGCGGTTTTTTCATGGGTATTCGCGCACCGCTCGCGTCCCACGTTCACGGCGTCGGGAAATACACGCCGGCACGTCGCGCGGCGTTCGCGATATGCATTTCGATGGCCTTGCCGGCTGCGTCGGCATCGCGCGCCTTGAGCGCGTCGAGAATGGCGCGATGCTCGTGATACGTCGTCAGTACCAGCTCGCGCCGGTAGAAGGGCATGCGCTGGCTTTCCTTCATGATGTCCGCGCTATCGCGCAGGATCGATTCGATCGCCGCGTTGCCGGCAATGCTGACCATCCGCATATGGAATTCGAAGTCGAGTTGCGCTGCCTCGTCGAGCTCGGCTGCGGCCAGCGCGCCCTGCAGCGCGGCGATATTGTCCTCGAACCATTCGATGTCGCTGTCGCTGACCGCGAGCGCCGCCATGCGCGCGACAAAGCCTTCGAGCGCGAAACGCATCTGATACGTGTCCGGCAATGACGACTGCCCGGCAAAACGCCACGGATGTCCTCCGGCCTGTGCCTGCGTGCTTTCGACGTACACACCCTTGCCGGGTCTGATCGTCAGGAGGCCGAGCGCCTCGAGCGTCGACAACGCCTCGCGCAGCGAAGCACGGCTGATCGCCAGTTCCTCCGACAACTGCCGCTGCGCCGGCAAGAGACTCCCGACCGGATACGCACCGCCCTCGATCCGTTCGCGAATCGTGGCAATCGCGGCATCAGTGACAGTATGCGGAACGCTTTTCATCTGATTTTTCAGGGTATCCGTGGTCTGACCAGTATTGTAGTCCGTGCGAAGAACCGGCGCAGCGCGCATTTAAAACCTCCACATGGAAGGCAATAAAAGCCAGCCAGACCGCACGGGTAAACACCTGCACATCTTTCCTTGACTCAACTATATCGAATTCCTACTATTTGCCATAACAGTACTGGTCGGACCAGTATGAACAGTTGAACCGGAACCAGGAGAAAACCGTGTTGAAGTTTTTCAATTCGCTGTTTGGCCGGGTGGTGATCGCGCTGGTGGCGGGCATCGTGATCGGCGCGTTGTTTCCCCATTTCGCGCAGTCGTTGAGGCCGCTCGGCGACGGCTTCCTCAAGCTGATCAAGATGGTGATCGGTCCGATCGTGTTCTGCGTCGTCGTGGGCGGGATGGCGCATGCGGGCGACCTGAAGAAAGTAGGCCGCGTCGGCCTGAAGGCGGTGGTCTACTTCGAATTCATGACGACGATCGCGCTCCTGATCGGCGCGGTGCTGGCTTATGCGACGAGGCCCGGCGTCGGCATGAACATCGATCTGCATTCGCTCGATGCCGCGTCGCTCTCCACCTACACCGAGCACGCGAAGAGCCTGAAGGACACGGCCGCGTTTCTGCTGAAAATCATCCCCGAAACCGCCACCGATGCGTTCGCGAAGGGCGACATCCTGCAGATCCTCGTGTTCTCGGTGATGTTCGGCTCGGCGCTTTCGCTGCTCGGCGAAAAGGCGCAGCGGGTGGGCAGCCTGATCGACGAACTCGCGCAGGTCTTTTTCCGCGTGATGGGTTTCATCATCAAGCTCGCGCCGCTCGGCGTGCTCGGCGCGATTGCATTCACGACCGGCACCTATGGGGTCGAGTCGCTCAAGCAGCTCGGCATGCTGGTGATCGTGTTCTACGCGAGTTGCATCGTGTTCGTCGCGGTCGTGCTGGGCATCGTGATGCGGCTGGCGGGTTTCAACGTGTTCAAGCTGATCCGCTATTTGCGCGAGGAACTGTCGATCGTGCTGGGTACGGCTTCGTCGGATGCGGTGCTGCCGCAGGTCATGCGCAAGCTCGAATGGATGGGCGTGAAGGATTCGACCGTCGGTCTCGTGATTCCGACCGGCTATTCGTTCAACCTCGACGGCTTCTCGATCTATCTGACGCTCGCGGTGATCTTCATTGCGCAGGCGACGAATACGCCGCTGTCGATCCACGATCTGATCGTCGTGGTGCTGGTTTCGCTGGTGACGTCGAAGGGCGCGCACGGCATTCCGGGTTCCGCGATCGTGATTCTCGCCGCGACGCTTTCCGCGATTCCCGCGATTCCGGTGCTTGGCCTCGTGCTGATTCTGCCAGTCGACTGGTTCGTCGGGATCGCGCGTGCGCTGACCAATCTGATCGGCAACTGCGTGGCCACTGTTGTCGTGGCCGTGTGGGAAAACGATATCGACAAGGTCCGCGCGCGGCGCGTGCTGAATCAGGACGCCGAACTGCGGTTTGTTCCGGCTGGCGACGAAAGTGCCCAACCCGCCGTCACCGGCGCGCCGGCGCACGCAATCTGACAACGCCGGTGCGCTACGCAGCCGCCGGTTTTTACAACCCGATCCAGCAGACAGACAAACCCCATCATGGCTAATCCAGTTCTCGACCCTAATGCTCCCGCTTTCACGCGCCGCTATATGAATCTCGCCGATCCGCGTCTGGGTGCGAAGGCGCTCTTCGCCAGCGACGAATTCTTCGCGCCGAAGGAACGCATGCTCGATCCGCAGCCGGCGGTGTTCATCCCCGGCAAATATGATGACAACGGCAAATGGATGGACGGCTGGGAGACGCGCCGCAAGCGCACCACCGGTCACGATCACTGCGTGGTGCGGCTCGCGCGTCCGGGTGTCGTGCATGGCGTCGATCTCGATACGAGCCACTTCACGGGCAATTTTCCGCCGGCGGCTTCGATCGAGGCCTGTCACGTCGATGGCGAAACACCGCCGGATAACGCCGACTGGCAGACACTCGTGCCGGCAATGACATTGCAGGGCAATCAGCATCACTACGTCGAGGTGAGCGACGCGCGTGCGTTCACGCATCTGCGCGTGAATCTCTATCCGGACGGCGGCCTCGCGCGTCTGCGTGTGTACGGTCAACCGAAGCGCGACTGGAGCACCGTCGAACGCGGCGGCCTGATCGATCTCGCCGCGATCGAAAATGGCGCGTATCTGGTCGCTGCGAACAACCAGCATTTCGGGCCCGCGTCGACGATCCTGATGCCCGGGCGTGGCGTCAACATGGGCGATGGATGGGAGACGCGTCGTCGCCGTGAGCCGGGTAACGACTGGGCCATCGTCGCGCTCGCCCGGCCGGGGACGATCCGCCGCGTCGAAGTCGATACCGCGCATTTCAAGGGCAATTTCCCGGACCGCTGCTCGCTGCAGGCGGCGACGGTGGCGGGCGGCACCGACGATTCGCTCGTCACGCAGGCGATGTTCTGGCCGGTGCTGTTACCTGAGCAATCGCTGAAGATGGACCACGTCCACACTTTCAGCGAACAGCTCGCCGCGCTCGGGCCCGTGACGCACGTGCGTTTCAACATCTACCCGGACGGCGGTGTGTCGCGGCTGCGTCTGTGGGGCGAGATCGCATAACGGAGCGGCGGTCATGAAGACACTGCGAATAACCCGCCTGACGCGCGAAGCCTTCGCGCCGTTCGGCGACGTGATCGAACTGGACGGCGCCCGTCATTTCCCGATCAACGGCGGCACGACTGAACGCTTTCACGATCTGGCGACCGTCGACGTCTGCGGTGACGGCGGCCGGCCGTTGATCAACGTGTTTCGCGGGCAGCCGCGGGCGTGGCCGCTGGAGATCGCGATGATGGAGCGGCATCCGCTCGGCAGTCAGGCCTTCCTTCCGTTGAGCGACGCGTGCTACGTGATCGTCGTCGCGCCGGCGGGCGAGTTCGACGCAGCGCGGATGCGCGCCTTCTGGGCCGAAGGCGGGCAGGGCGTCAACTACGCGAAAGGTGTCTGGCACCATCCGCTGCTGGCGCTCGGACGCGTCAGCGATTTCGTGGTGATCGATCGCGGCGGCGAACAGCCCAATTGCGACGAGATCGCATTCACGGAGCCATGGCGGCTGGAAATGCAGGGCGAACGGATCGCGGAGACTGAAACCTGAGCATCGCACGCGGTTATGTAGTCGTGAAAAAGCCCGGTTGGCAGACATGCACAACCGGGCTTTTCGTTATCTTTGCGGTCTTTGTGGTCGCAGGCGCGGTGAACCAGACGCCTGCTGCCGGATCAGTGCTTGCGATGCGGGCAGTTTTCCTTTGTGCATCCGCCGTATAGTGCGAGCGCGTGCTCCTGCAACTTGAAGCCGCGCTCTTTCGCGATGGCTTGCTGGCGGCTTTCGATTTCGGGGTCGAAAAACTCCTCGACGATGCCGCAATCGAGGCACACGAGGTGATCGTGATGCGTCCCTTCGTTCAGCTCGAAGACCGCCTTGCCGGATTCGAAATTGCTGCGCGACAGCAGGCCGGCCTGCTCGAACTGCGTGAGCACGCGGTACACCGTGGCGAGCCCGATATCGAGTTCCTCGTGCAGCAGGTTGCGATAGACGTCTTCGGCGGTCAGGTGACGCACCGGGCTGTGCTGGAAGATTTCAAGAATTTTGAGGCGCGGTAGGGTCGCCTTAAGCCCGATGTTCTTGAGATCGGTTGGATTGGTCATGACGGCGAGTCCCTAGAGTACAATGCAGGGTTCTAATAGTAATGTGAATTGCTGTTCAGGTCATCTTCGACAGAAACTCGCGCGGCTTGCCAGCAAGCCCGCACGGTGAGTGAAATGATTTCAAAATCTCAATTGATCTACCGGGGGAGCCGCATGCGGGGTACCTTGATCGCTGCTGCGGCTGTAGCGGTTCTTGCTGGATGTTCCACATACGACAGCCTCACGCAGCGTATTGCGCAAAGCATCACGCCGTATCGGATTACCGTCGTGCAGGGCAACTTCGTTTCGAGCGAAGCAGCAGCGCAAATGAAGGTCGGCATGTCGCGCGCGGAAGTGCGCCAGCTGCTCGGCACGCCACTTCTGACCGATATGTTCCACGCCGACCGCTGGGACTATCTGTTCTATTTCAAGCGCGGCTCGACCTCGATCGTGCAGCAGCGTGACTTCATCGTGATGTTCGCGAATGATCGCGTCGCGAGCTGGTCGGGTGGCGAGGATCTGCCGTCTAACCTTGAACTGCTCGCCGATATCGATGGCGACCGCACCGGCAAGAAGGTCGCCGTCGCACCGGTCGTGGCGAGCGGCGCAACGGGCGCCAGTGCGCCGGTCACGGCGGCCGCCGCTTCGGCGCCGGTTACCGTCGACACGACGCGCTCGCCCGCTGCAACCGACGCGACCGCCGCAGCCGCGTTGCCTTCGACAGCTGCGAACGAGCAGGCCGCGCAAGCCGCGAACCGCGCGACCGAAGCCGTTCAGGCGCCGACAGGTAACACGACGCCTTCGGTGCGCGCGGGCACGCCGCCTTCGGCAGGTCTGCCGCCGAACACGGGTGCGCCCGCCGCGCCGCAATTCCAGTTCCACCGTCCGCCGCCGCCGGTCAACCCGAACGCGCCGTCCGAGAACCCGGTGGGTCCGGTCGGTCCGCAAAGCAACGCGCCGGCACCGGCATCGACGGGAACGGGCGGCTAGCCACACTGTCTGTCACTTTGCGGGCCGGGCCCGCGAAGTGAGCTTGCGTAAGCGTGAGTTTGTCTTGCGCGCGTGTGGGGTTTGCCGGGTTTGCCGGATGCAGGGCTTTGCAGCGGTGTCCCGCGCGGCCGGTGTCACGGGCATGAAGCAAGCTCGTAGCCGGGCCGCCAGCCTTTTCGCAGTTTTTCCGCGGTTCGATGGCATGGAGACGGCGGTTTTGTCCGTGATTTCCATGCGTCAGCCGTTCTGTTGCTCATGAGTTGCCGATGAAAATTGCCATTGCTGGAGCGTCGGGCCGGATGGGCCGCATGCTCATCGAAACCGTTCTGAACGACGCCGGCGCGACGCTCGCAGGCGCGCTCGTGCCAGCCGGCGACCCGCATCTGGGTCAGGATGCCGGCGCGTTCCTCGGTAAACCGACGGGCGTGCTGGTGACCGATGACATCGACCGCGTTTTCGCCGAAGCGGACTATCTGATCGACTTCACGCGTCCGGCGGGCACGATGGCGCACGTCGAAGCCGCGCTGCGTCACAACGTGAAACTCGTGATCGGCACGACCGGTTTCGACAACGCGCAGAAAGCGCAGCTGCGTGCCGCCGGCGAGAAGACGGGCGTCGTGTTCGCGGCGAACATGAGCGTCGGCGTGAACGTCACGCTGAAGCTGCTCGAATTCGCGGCGCGTCATTTCGCGACCGGCTACGACATCGAAATCATCGAGGCGCATCACCGGCACAAGGTCGACGCGCCGTCGGGCACCGCGCTCATGATGGGCGAGGTAATCGCCGGCGCGCTCGGCCGCGATCTCGACACGTGCGCGGTCTACGGCCGCGAAGGTGTGACGGGCGAGCGCGATCCGTCGACGATCGGTTTTTCCGCGATCCGTGGCGGCGACATTGTCGGCGACCACACGGTGCTCTTTGCCGGCATCGGCGAGCGGATCGAGATCACGCACAAATCGGCGAGCCGCCTGTCGTACGCGCAGGGCGCGCTGCGCGCGGTGCGCTTCCTCGAAGCTCACCCGAGCGGTTTCTTCGACATGCAGGACGTGCTCGGCCTGCGCTAAAACCTGCGTCATAGCACCCGCGTATTTTCCGGCAGTTCAACGTTCGAAAGTCCTGAAGCGAGGCTCGATGGCAAGCACCGGCATCCTCCACTATCTGCAGACTGGCGACGCAATTACACATGGCGTCGCGTGGCTGTTGCTGGCGATGTCGGTGGCGAGCTGGTGTTTCCTGATCGTGAAAAGCTGGGTGCTCGGCCGCGCGAAGCGTCAGGGGCCGCGCGCCATCGCGCTGTTCTGGCAGGCGCAGACGTTGTCGGACGGCGTCGCGGCAATCCGGATCGCGGATCGCGAACGCGTTTTCGCGCCGCTGGCCGAAGCCGCGCTGCACGCCGCCGAAGCCGACATGCCCGGCGCGCTGCTGGGTCAGGTCGAGCGCAGCGAGCGCGTGCTGCGCGCGCTGCGTCAGGCGCTCGCCGCGTCCCAGCGTCGTCTGGAATTCGGCCAGGTGCTGCTCGCTTCGGTCGGCAGCACGGCGCCTTTCGTCGGGCTGCTCGGCACCGTGTGGGGCATCTATCACGCGCTCGGCAGCATTGCCGCAAGCGGGCAGGCCATGATCGAAAACGTCGCCGGGCCGGTCGGCGAGGCGCTGATCATGACGGCGTTCGGCCTCGTCGTCGCGATTCCCGCCGTGCTCGCCTACAACGTGCTCGGACGTATGGTGCGCCAGTTGTCGGAGGAGCTCGACGGCTTCGCGCACGACCTGCACGCCTACGTGTGCGCGCCGGCCGCGAGCGGCGCCTGAACATCTTTCGCGGAGGTCATGGATATGGCGTTCGGCGGACTCGACAGAAAGCAGACCGCGGCACCGATGGCGGACATCAACATGACGCCGCTGATCGACGTGATGCTCGTGCTGCTCGTCATTTTCATCATCACCGCGCCGCTGTTCACGCACGCGATCAAGCTGGATTTGCCGAAAGTGGCGTCGGCGCCGTCGCGGCAGACGCCGCAGACTATCTCCCTTTCCATCGACGCCGCCGGCAAGCTCTACTGGGACAGCACGCCTGTCACGCTCGACCAGCTACGCGCGAGATTCGCCGAAGCCGGCAAGCGCGCGGACCAGCCCGAAATCCATCTGCGCGCCGACCGCTCGACGCGCTACGAAACGATTGCCCAGGTGATGGGCGCGGCACAGCAGGCCGGCCTTGAGCGGATCGGGTTCGTGACCGATCCGCCGCCGGCCACGCGGGGCAGCCCGGCTGCGACAGCCAGTTCGAGTTCGGGCGGTCCGGCTCCATCGCAGGCACCGGCCCGCCCGGCGAGCCAGTAGCGCCCGCTGCGCGCGCCCAGGAAACGTTACCCGCCACACGCACACCGCACACGCGACGGCAGGCGCAAACGCACCGCGTCAGTGTCCAGAAACGTCACTCGCCACGCAGGCAGTCAACGTGAGAGCGAACGCAAAAGCGCCGCGCAGGCGCCCGTGACACGTCTCCCGCCGCGCGTACCGCATACGCGACAGCGAGCGCCAGGGCAGACCCCGAACGGCAACCCGGCGCTTCCGGCTCGGCGCGCACCGCGCACGGCCCCAACCCGCCCGCGCAAATCGCACCGCCGCGGCCCCGGCCACCGCGCCGCCGGACGGTATAATCAGCCCTTTCCCCCGCAAGGGGGCGACCGATTCCATCAAGCAAAGCACCCGGCCCGGTGCGAAAGCACCGAACCAGCGACTCCACCACACCATGCACGAAAAATACGTTCCCTCCGACGTCGAATCCGCCGCGCAAGGGCAATGGCGCGTTTCCGACGCCTACCGGACGTCGGAAACCACCGACAAGCCCAAGTTCTACTGTGTCTCGATGCTGCCGTATCCGTCGGGCAAGCTGCACATGGGCCACGTGCGCAACTACACGATCAACGACGTGATGTACCGTTATCTGCGGATGAACGGTTACAACACGCTGATGCCGATGGGTTGGGACGCGTTCGGCATGCCCGCCGAAAACGCGGCGATCGCGAACAACGTGCCGCCGGCGAAGTGGACGTACGACAACATCGCGTACATGAAGAAGCAGATGCAGTCGATGGGTCTTGCGATCGACTGGTCGCGTGAAGTCGCCACCTGCAGCCCGGACTACTACAAGTGGAACCAGTGGCTCTTCCTGAAGATGCTCGAAAAGGGCATTGCGTACAAGAAGACCGGCACGGTGAACTGGGATCCGGTCGACCAGACCGTGCTCGCGAACGAGCAGGTGATCGACGGTCGCGGCTGGCGTTCGGGCGCGCTCGTCGAAAAGCGCGAAATCCCGATGTACTACATGCGCATCACGCAATACGCGGATGAACTTCTGAGCGACCTCGAAGGCCTCGGCTGGCCCGAGCGCGTGAAGGTGATGCAGCAGAACTGGATCGGCAAGAGCTTCGGCGTGAACTTCGGCTTCCCGTACGAGATCGACGGCGAAGCGAAACTGCTGCGCGTGTTCACGACGCGCGCCGACACGATCATGGGCGTCACGTTCTGCGCCGTCGCCGCCGAGCATCCGCTCGCAACGCGTCTCGCACAGGGTCGCCCGGAACTGCAGACGTTCATCGAGGAATGCAAGCGCGGCGGCGTGGCGGAAGCCGATGTCGCGACGATGGAAAAGAAAGGCATGGCAACGGACTTCTTCGTCACGCATCCGCTGACGCAGGAGAAGGTCGAAGTCTGGATCGGCAACTACGTGCTGATGAGCTACGGCGAAGGCGCCGTGATGGGCGTGCCGGCTCACGACGAGCGCGACTTCGCGTTCGCGAACAAATATGGCCTGCCGATCAGGCAGGTCGTGGCGGCGGAAGGCAAGACGTTCTCCACCGAAGCCTGGGCAGAGTGGTACGGCGACAAGGAAGGCGGCGTCTGCGTGAACAGCGGCAGGTACGACGGTCTCGGCTACGCGGCCGCTGTCGATGCGATCGCCGCCGACCTGAAAGCGCTCGACCTCGGCGACAAGCAGATCACATGGCGTCTGCGTGACTGGGGCATTTCGCGCCAGCGTTACTGGGGCACGCCGATTCCGATCATCCATTGCCCGAGCTGCGGCGACGTGCCGGTGCCGGAAAAGGATCTGCCCGTCGTGCTGCCCGAAGACCTCGTGCCGGACGGCACGGGCAATCCGCTCGCGAAGAGCGAAGCGTTCGTGAACTGCACGTGCCCGACGTGCGGCGCGGCCGCGAAGCGCGAAACCGACACGATGGACACGTTCGTCGATTCGTCGTGGTACTTCTACCGCTACGCCGCGCCGGACGCGAAGACGATGGTCGACGCGCGCACCGATTACTGGATGCCGATGGACCAGTACATCGGCGGCATCGAGCACGCGATTCTTCACCTGTTGTATTCGCGTTTCTGGGCGAAGGTGATGCGCGACATGGGCCTCGTGAAGTTCGGCGAGCCGGCGAAGAACCTGCTCACGCAGGGCATGGTACTGAACGAAACCTACTATCGCGAAAGCGATGCGGGCAAGAAGACCTGGTACAACCCGGCCGACGTCATCGTCTCGTTTGACGACAAGGGTCGTCCGGTGGGCGCGGTGCTGATCGCCGACGGCCAGCCGGTCGTGCTCGGCGGCGTCGAGAAGATGTCGAAGTCGAAGAACAACGGCGTCGATCCGCAGGTGCTGATCGACCAGTATGGCGCCGATACGGCACGCCTCTTCGTGATGTTCGCGGCGCCGCCAGAACAGCAGCTCGAGTGGTCGGGTTCGGGTGTGGAAGGCGCGAGCCGCTTTCTGCGTCGTCTGTGGACGTTCGGTCACGCGAACCAGGCG
Organism: Paraburkholderia gardini; assembly: GCF_907164575.1. GTDB lineage: Bacteria > Pseudomonadota > Gammaproteobacteria > Burkholderiales > Burkholderiaceae > Paraburkholderia > Paraburkholderia gardini. The sequence continues at coordinate 246,170 of NZ_CAJQYY010000003.1, read as the reverse complement.
GCACTGGCCCGGCGCGCATCGTTCGACGTCGCGAAGCTCTCCGACACCGACAAGGTGCTGCGTCGCGAGATCTACAGCGTGCTGAAGCAGGCGGACTACGATTACCAGCGTCTGCAGTACAACACGGTGGTGTCGGCGGCGATGAAGATGCTCAACGCCATCGAGAGTGCGAAGGGCGCGACGCCTGCCGTGCTGCGCGAAACCTGCGGCGTGCTGCTGCGCGTGCTGTATCCGGTCGTGCCGCACGCGACGTTCCAGTTGTGGCAGGAACTCGGTTACGCCTACGAAGCCGGCACGCTCCTCGATGCGCCGTGGCCGAAGGTCGACGAACAGGCACTGGAGCAGTCGGAGATCGAACTCGTGCTGCAGGTGAACGGCAAGGTGCGTGGCGCGCTGACAGTAGCGAAAGACGCTGCGCGCGAAACGATCGAACAGGCGGCGCTCGCACATGAGATGTTCGCGAGATTCGGCGAAGGCAAGCCGCCGAAGAAGATCGTCGTCGTGCCGGGCCGTCTCGTCAACGTCGTCGTTTAACGGAAAGCAGCGGAGTGAACGGGATGCCGGCAACGCGTGTAGACGCCAGTCCTGTTCGTCGCTGGGTATTCAGGGAGCCAATGTGACTCGCAGATCGTTCTTGACGCTCGCGTGTGGTGTGATGGTGTTGTCCGCATGCGGCTTCCAGCTGCGCGGCCAGCAGAATTACGCATTCAAGCGCCTCAACATCACGGGCGCGCCGGCTGCGATTAGCGCGCGGCTGACCCGGATGATCGAAGGCGGCAGCGATACCGTGGTCGTCAACGCGGCAACCAGCGCGGACGCCGTGCTGCGGATGTCCGAAGGACGTGGCAGCAGCGTGCTCACGCTGAACTCGCTGGGCGTCGTCGAAGAGTACCAACTGAATTACTCGCTGAACTACACGCTCATTGGCGCGGACGGCACCTTGCTGATTCCGCCGAGTTCGATCGCGCTGAATCGCGCGATGACGTATAGCGACCAGTTCTCGCAGGCAAAGGGCGCCGAAGCCGACATCCTGTTCGCCGACATGCAGAACGACGCGGTCGACCAGCTGACGCGTCGTCTCGCGGTGGTCCGCTCGCTGCATCCGGCGCCGGGTGAGGAAGCGCCGGCCGTCGCGCCGCGTGCGCCGTTGCCGCCGCCGCCGCTGTGATCCGTCTCCAGTGACCCGTCTCTACCCTGTGCAACCGTAGCCAGCCCTATGCAACTGCGACTTGACGCGCTCGAACCGCACCTCGCGAAAGGCCTCGCTGGCCTGTATGTCGTGTATGGCGACGAGCATCTGCTCGCGCAGGAAGCGTGCGACCGCATTCGCGCGACGGCGCGAGCGGCCGGTTTCACCGACCGCTCGGTGTTCACCGTCGAGCGGGGTTTCGACTGGAGTTCGCTGCTGGGCGCGAGCCAGTCGATGTCGCTGTTCGGCGACCGCCAGCTGGTCGAGTTGCGCATTCCGTCGGGCAAGCCGGGCAAGGAAGGCGCGGACGCGCTCAAGACGCTCGCCGCCGCGGTGAATTCCGATGTCCTGACGCTGGTGACGTTGCCGCGTCTCGATGCCGCCACGCAGAAGTCGGCGTGGTTCACCGCACTCGCCGATGCGGGCGTCGCGCTGAAGATCGATCCCGTCGAGCGCGCCCAGTTGCCGGCGTGGGTCGGACAGCGGCTCGCACAGCAGGGTCAGCGCGTTGCCGCGGGCGAAGAGGGGCGCCGCGCGCTGCAGTTTATCGCCGAGCGTGTCGAGGGCAATCTGCTCGCCGCGCATCAGGAAATCCAGAAGCTTGGTCTGCTGTATCCGCAAGGCGTGTTGAGCTTCGAGCAGATCCATGACGCGGTGCTGAACGTCGCACGTTACGACGTTTTCAAGCTGAACGAAGCGATGCTCGCGGGCGACGTCAGCCGGCTCTCGCGCATGCTCGACGGGCTGCGCGGCGAAGGCGAGGCTGCCGTGCTCGTGCTGTGGGCCGTCGTCGAGGAAGTGCGGACACTGTTGCGCATCAAGCGCGGCGTCGAGACAGGCAAGCCGCTCGCGGTCCTGCTGCGCGAAAATCGCGTGTGGGGGCCGCGCGAGCGGCTCGTCGGACCGGCGCTGTCGCGTGTCACGGAGGCCGCGCTCGAAAAAGGTCTCGCGCTGGCTGCGCGGCTCGACCGTCAGGTGAAGGGTCTGTCCGGCGGCACGCCAGGCGATCATCGCCACGATCCGCCGCCTGATCCGTGGAGCGGGCTTTTCGAACTGGCGATGACGGTTGCCTCTCCAGCGAAATCCGCGCCGGGCGCGGCGGCCATGCCGGTGACACCAGCACCAGGCCGGCCAGCCTTGCGGCCACGCTGATATCGCCAGCCAGCGTCCGGGTGTCCGGTAACGGACGCACCTTCAGCAAAGCCGCCGCCACCGACTTACAATCGACGCATCTTTTCCGCCAATCCAGCTATTCCTGTCTGCGCGCCGCGCGTGAGTCAGGCGCGACACCAAGAGAACGACGATGGACATCACCCAGTACATGACCGACCTCGGCCGCCGCGCACGACACGCATCGCGTGCGATGGCGCGCGCCTCGACGGCTGCGAAGAACGCCGCGCTGGAAGCGGTGGCGAACGCCATCGAACGCGATGCGGCAACGCTGAAAGCCGCGAACGCGCGTGACGTCGCGAAGGCGCGCGAAAAAGGCCACGACGCCGCGTTCATCGACCGCCTCATGCTCTCCGACAAGGCGATGAAGACCATGGTCGACGGCCTGCGCCAGGTCGCGGGGCTGCCGGATCCGATCGGTGAAATCAGCAATCTCAAGTACCGTCCGAGCGGCATTCAGGTCGGCCAGATGCGCGTACCGCTGGGTGTGATCGGCATCATCTACGAATCGCGTCCGAACGTGACGATCGACGCCGCCGCGTTGTGCCTGAAGTCCGGCAACGCCACGATCCTGCGCGGCGGCTCCGAAGCGCTCGAATGCAACACCGCGCTCGCGAAGCTGATCGGCGAAGGGCTGGAAGCGGCCGGCCTGCCGCAGGACGCGGTGCAGGTCGTGGGTACGTCGGACCGCGCGGCGGTCGGCGTGCTGATCACGATGACGGAATACGTCGACGTGATCGTGCCGCGCGGCGGCAAGAGCCTGATCGCGCGCCTGATGGAAGAAGCGCGCGTGCCGATGATCAAGCACCTGGATGGCATCTGTCATGTCTACGTCGACGACCGCGCGGATATCGCGAAAGCGCTGACCGTCTGCGACAACGCCAAGACGCATCGCTACGGCACGTGCAACACAATGGAAACGCTCGTGGTCGCGCGCGGCATCGCGAATGAAGTGCTGCCGCCGCTCGGCAAGCTGTATCGCGGCAAGGAGGTCGAGCTGCGCGTCGATCCGGAGGCGCGCGCGGTGCTGGAGGCGGCGGGCGTCGGTCCGCTCGTCGACGCTACCGAGGAAGACTGGCGCACCGAATATCTCGCGCCCGTGCTGGCGATCAGGGTCGTCGATGGCATCGATGCGGCGATCGGGCACATCAACGAATACAGCTCGGCTCACACGGATGCAATCGTCACCGAAGATCATGACCGCGCGATGCGTTTCCTGCGCGAAGTCGATTCGGCGAGCGTGATGGTCAACGCGTCGACGCGTTTCGCGGATGGCTTCGAGTTCGGCCTCGGCGCGGAAATCGGCATCTCGAACGACAAGCTGCACGCACGCGGACCGGTCGGGCTGGACGGGCTGACGTCGATGAAATACGTCGTGTTCGGGCATGGGGAAGGGCGTCAGTAAATAGTCACTGAGCGCGCCAGCCGAGGCGCGCTTCGCCCCTTCGCCATCAAGACGATCACAAACAACAAATCGCAAAGGACCGCCGATGCTCTGGGTGAAGACGTTTCACATCGTACTGGTTGCGGCCTGGTTTGCCGGGCTGTTTTATCTTCCGCGCATCTTCGTGAATCTGGCGATGGAAACGGACCCCGCAGCGGTCAAGCGGCTCCTGATCATGGCGCGCAAGCTGTTTCGTTTCATGACGCTGATCGCCGTGCCCGCGCTTGCATGCGGGTTGTGGTTGTGGCTCGCGGTCGGCATCGGGCGCGGGCAGGGCTGGATTCACGCGAAGGTCGGCGTGGTTGTGCTGCTCGTCGTCTATCACCTGTATTGCGGCGTCCTGCTGCGCACGTTCGAGCGCGGCCAGAACAAACGTTCGGACCGGTGGTACCGGATGTTCAACGAACTCCCGGTCCTCGGCCTGCTCGCCGCTGTGGCGCTCGTCGTGATCAAGCCGTTCTGATCAACGTTTCGCGGTGTTCGCCGCGGATTTATCCGTGCCCGCGGCGGCGTCCTCGATCCGGCGTCGCCGCAATATGTCCTTCGCCTCAGCGAGCTTGCCGAGCAGTTCCGGCCCAAGCCTGAGCGCCACCCCCACCGCCAGAATGTCGCCGATCGCGAGATGCGAGACGCGCGACGTCATCGGCGAAAAGATATCCGTGTCTTCATCCACATTCGCGTACAGCCCGATCGTGGAAAGGCGCGCGAGCGGCGAATTGCCGTGCGTGATCGCGATCACCTTCGCGCCGGCGGCCAGCGCCGACCGCGCTGCATCGACGATATCGCGCGTGCGCCCGGTATTTGAAATCGCGACCACGACGTCGCCCTTGCCCAGCAGCGCCGCCGACATCAGGAACGTATGCGGGTCCGAATACGCGACGCTCGGCACGCCGAGGCGGAAAAACTTGTGCTGCACGTCGAGCGCCGCGATGCCCGAGCCGCCCGCGCCGTAGAACTCGATGCGTCGCGCGTCGGCGAGAAGCGCGATCGCCGCCGCCACGCTATCCGACGACAGGTTGTTGCGCACCTGGATCAGCGCGCCGATCGTCCGGTCGAGCACCTTGGCGGCGACGCCCGGTGCCGGCTCGTCCGCGCGCACGTCGCGGTAGACCGCGGGCACCTCGGCGGCGATGCCCTGTGCCAGCCGGATCTTGAACTCCCTGAAACCCGAAAAACCGAGCGCACGACAGAAACGCGCGATCGTCGGCTGGCTCACGCCCGCGCGCGCCGCTACTTCCGTCATCGACAGATCGAGCACCTCGCGAGGCGCCTCGATCACGTAGTCGGCCAGCTTGCGCTCGGACGGACGCAGCTGGTCGCGCATGGCCTCCACCTGGGACAGCATCATCGGAAAACTCGCACTATGCTGAAGAATGCGTGGACTATAGCCGATCGCGCGGATATGTACAAAAACTACATATCGTGCTGTAGGTGTAATCCCTATGTTTAGTGTGATTTTGTCTTAAGTGCCGTATGGAAAGGCTCTCATGGCGATTTGGGTATCTTGAAATGTGAGTCGTCAGGTCGTTGCGATTGTGTAGTTTTTCTACTAACATCGCATTGTCGGCTGCGAAAGCCGTCCCCCGCGATATCAATCTGGCGCCGCGTGCGAGCCCCGCGCAGCCAGCGACGAAGGAGCTTCGATGGTTTCCCCGCATCCGCAATTGACGAAGGTCACGCAACGCGTGATCGAACGCAGCAAGCCCAGCCGTGATGCCTATCTGGCGCGCATCGACCGCGCGCAGGGGCAGTTTCCGGCCCGCGGCGCGCTGTCGTGCGCGAACCTCGCTCACGGCTTCGCCGGCCTCGAGGGTAAAGAGAAGCTCGCCATCAAGACAATCCGCGAGCCGAATATCGGCATCGTTTCGTCGTATAACGAGATGCTGTCGGCGCACGCGCCGTACAAGAATTTCCCCGACATCATCAAGGCGGCCGCGCGTGAAAACGGCGGCGTCGCGCAGTTCGCGGGCGGCGTGCCGGCCATGTGCGATGGCGTGACGCAAGGCAACGCGGGCATGGAACTGTCGCTCTTTTCGCGCGAAGTGATCGCGATGAGCACGGCCGTCGCGCTCACGCACAACATGTTCGACGCGGCGCTGTGCCTCGGCGTGTGCGACAAGATCGTGCCGGGTCTGCTGATCGGCGCACTGCAGTTCGGCCATCTGCCGACGATCTTCGTGCCGGCCGGCCCGATGACGAGCGGCCTCTCGAACGACGACAAGGCGAAGATCCGCCAGAAATTCGCCTGCGGCGAAGTGGGCCGCGATGCGCTGCTCGAAGCGGAGGCGGCCGCGTATCACGGCCACGGCACCTGCACGTTCTACGGCACGGCGAACAGCAACCAGATGCTGATGGAAGTGATGGGCCTGCACCTGCCGGGCTCGGCGTTCGTGCATCCGCACACGCCGCTGCGCGATGCGCTCACCGCGCAGGCCGCGCGCCGCGTGCTCGACCTCACGGCCGAACGCGGCAACTACACGCCGATCGGCCACGTCATCGATGAAAAGGCGATCGTCAACGGGATCGTCGGTCTGCTGGCAACCGGTGGCTCGACGAACCATACGCTGCATCTGGTCGCGATCGCGCGTGCCGCAGGCATCGTGATCGACTGGGACGACTTCGACACGCTGTCGCAGGCGGTTCCGCTGCTCGCCAGGGTCTACCCGAACGGTAAGGCTGACGTGAACCACTTCGACGCGGCCGGCGGCATGGCGTTCCTGATCCGCAACCTGCTCGAAGACGGTCTGATGCACGAAGACGTCAATACCGTTGCCGGCCGTGGCCTGTCGCATTACACAGAAGAGCCGAAACTGATCGACGGCAAGCTGACGTGGGTGCCGGGTGCCGCGCAAAGCCACGACACCAACGTGCTGCGCGGCATCAAGGAGCCGTTCCAGCCGGATGGCGGCCTGCGTCTGATGAAGGGCAGGCTCGGTCGCGGTGTCATCAAGATTTCGGCGGTTGCGGCGCAGCATCGCAAGGTGAAGGCGCCGGCCATCGTGTTCGATTCGCAGGAAGCCGTGCAGGAAGCGTTCGACCGGGGCGAGCTGAAGCGCGATTTCGTGGCCGTCGTGCGCTTCCAGGGCGCGCGCGCAAACGGCATGCCCGAACTGCATCGTTTGACGCCGCTGCTCGGCGTGTTGCAGGATCAGGGTTTCCACGTCGCGCTCGTGACCGACGGACGGATGTCAGGCGCATCGGGCAAGGTCCCGGCGGTCATCCACATATCGCCGGAAGCGTTGCTGCAAGGGCCGATCGGCAAGGTACAGACAGGCGATACGATCGTCATCGACGCGGAAGCGGGCGTGCTCGACGTCGAGATCGATGCAGCCACATGGGCGGCGCGTGCGGTCGCGCAGCCGGCGCATCAGGCGGAAAACGAAGTCGGCTTTGGCCGCGAGCTGTTCGGCGTCTTCCGTGCTTCGGCGGCGCCGGCGGAGCTTGGCGCATCGGTGTTCGGCCCGATGGTCGGTGAAATCCACGAATTGCAGAAACAGGGAGCATGAACATGACGCAAAAGACAGTGAGCGAAATCGTCCGCCTGGGTCCGGTCATTCCGGTTCTGGCGTTCGATTCGGTCGAACAGGGCGAGAACGTGTCGCGTGCGCTGCACGCCGGCGGCGTCAAGGTGCTCGAAATCACGCTGCGCACGGATGCCGGCCTGAAGGCGATCGAGCGCGCGAGCCAGCTGGCGGAGGACATCGTCGTCGGCGTGGGTACGATCACGCGGCCGGAGCAGTGCGCGAAGGCGAAGAAAGCGGGCGCGACGTTCGGCGTCTCGCCGGGCCTCACGAAAGAGATGCACCAGGCCGCGCAGGACGCCGGCCTGCCGCTGCTGCCGGGCGTGATGACGCCGACGGACATCATCGTCGCGCTGGAACTCGGCTATGAGATCGTCAAGTTCTTCCCGGCGCAGCAGGCCGGCGGCGTGCCGATGCTGCAGGCGTTCAGCGGTCCGTTCCCGACGCTGAAGTTCTGCCCGACGGGCGGTATCACCGCGGAAACCGCGACGCATTTCCTGTCGCTGCCGAACGTGGTGTGCGTCGGCGGTTCGTGGCTCACGCCGAAGTCGGCGCTGGCCGCCCAGAACTGGGACGAAGTCACGCGCCTCGCACGTGCGGCAAGCCAGCTGGCCGCGCCTTCGCACTGAGCCTGAGCGGATCGTCTTACGCACGCCGCAGCATGCAAAAGACTTTGCACGAAGCATGCGCGCACGGGTTTCGCCAGAGAAGCCTCGTTGAAACGGTCTGACGACCGTGACATTGAGGCTTCTTTTTTGCATTCAGGATTTCCTGTCACGGGCGCCATCTACTACAGTCCAGTACAGAAAACTTCAACTGACAGTAAAATCCAGCGTCCGCGCGGACGGCTTCGACTGCCGCCGCGTCCGGCTATCAACCCGGGTGCCAGCGGCATGTTGCATCCATACGAATAAACAACAAGGAGGAGCTTCATGGAAGCGGTCCACGGCAGCATGCTGCTGATTTACGCGCTGATCGCGATTGCAGTACTGATCCTGATGATCACGCGTTTCAAGGTCTATCCGTTTCTCGTCCTGATCATCGTTTCACTGCTGCTCGGCCTCGCGGTCGGCATGCCGATGGACACGATCGTCAAGGCGTTCGAGACCGGCAACGGCAACACATTGGGTCACATCGCGATCGTCGTCGGCCTCGGCACGATGCTCGGCAAGATGATGGCCGAGTCGGGCGGCGCGGAACGCATCGCGACCACGCTGATCGACAAGTTCGGTGAGAAGAACATTCACTGGGCGATGATGGTCGTCGCGATCATCGTCGGCTTGCCGGTGTTCTTCGAAGTCGGCTTCGTGCTGCTGATCCCGATCGCGTTCAACGTCGCGAAGCGCACCGGCAAATCGCTGCTGCTGATCGGCCTGCCGATGGTCGCGGGCCTTTCGGTCGTGCACGGCCTGATTCCGCCGCACCCCGCCGCGTTGCTCGCCGTGCAGGCGTATCACGCGGATATCGGCAAGACCATTGCGTACGGGCTGATCGTCGGCGTGCCGACGGCAATCGTCGCCGGTCCGCTGTTCGCGCTGCTGATCAGCAAGTACATCAAGCTGCCGGAGAACAATCCGCTCGCCGCGCAGTTCGTCCACGACGAATCGGCCGATGAAAAGCGCGACCTGCCGGGCTTCGGCATCACGCTCTTCACGATCCTGCTGCCGGTGATCCTGATGCTGATCGGCAGCTGGGCCGATCTCGTGTTCGCGCCCAAAACGGTGCCGAACAGCCTGCTGCATTTTGTCGGCAACTCGGATGTGGCGCTGCTGATCGCGGTGCTCGTCAGCTTCTGGACGTTCGGTGCGAAGCGCGGCTTCAACCGTGAACAGATCCAGAAGTTCTGCGGCGACTGTCTCGCGCCGATCGCGGGCATTACGCTGATCGTCGGCGCGGGTGGCGGCTTTGGCCGGGTGCTGATCGAGAGCGGCATCTCGAAGCAGATCGTCGATTCGGCGACGTCGGCGCATCTGTCGCCGTTGCTGCTCGGCTGGTTCGTCGCCGCGCTGATCCGTCTTGCGACGGGTTCGGCGACGGTCGCGATGACGACCGCCTGCGGCATCGTCGCACCGATCGCGGCGGCCGGTGTCGCGCAGGTCAAGCCCGAACTGCTGGTGCTGGCGACGGGCTCGGGTTCGCTGATTTTCTCGCACGTGAATGACGGCGGCTTCTGGCTGGTGAAGGAATACTTCGGCATGACGGTGGTCCAGACGTTCAAGACATGGTCGCTGTGCGAAACCATCATTTCGCTGATGGGCCTGGGCTTGACGTTCGCGCTCGCGGCGGTACTGTAAGCAAGGAGTTTTTGATGATTCTGATCGCGATGGGTGTGTCGGGCGCGGGCAAAACGCGGATCGGCGAGTTGCTCGCCGAGCGCCTGCACTGCGACTTCACGGATGGCGACGCGTTTCACAGCGAAGCCAACAAGGAGAAGATGCATCACGGCATCCCGTTGACGGACGAAGACCGCTGGCCGTGGCTGCGCACGATTCGCGCGGCGATCGAGAAAGAGCAGCGCGCGGGCGTGGCTGCGGTGTTCACGTGCTCGTCGCTGAAGCGCTCGTATCGCGACATTTTGCGTGACGGTGACAAGGACGTGTGCTTCGTCTATCTGAAGGGGTCGCGCGAAGTGCTGGAAGAGCGGTTGCAGACGCGTACCGGGCACTTCTTCGATCCATCGCTGTTGCAGAGTCAGCTCGATACGCTCGAAGAGCCGGGTGAGGATGAGGCGATCACGGTGAGTATCGAACTCACGCCGGAACAGATCGTCGATGAGGTGCTGAGGCAGGTTGAGGGGCGCTGATTTTCTGGCGTGTGGTGGATGTGAAAAAGGCGCCTTTGGCGCTTGCGCCGTTCAGTTAAGGTTTTCCGAAGGTACTGAGCGGAGTAACGCAAAGGGCGGAATTTGACGACCCGGTCGCTTGAGTGACCGGGTCGTTTTTTTATGTGCCCCCGGCATGGGTGCGATCCTGGAGGTCCAGGTTCTCCCATAAGCTGACCAACGCGAACGAAGTGAAGCGCAACTGCGTGAAGGTGACTGAACGTGGGGAGGAGGCGTGGACAAATGGTTGCCCCGTATCAAAAAAGCGACTTGCCGTTCGAGTAGCTACCCCGCTTTTCGAACTTGTCTGATTCGCTTGTTCTTTCTGCTTGTTGAGAGTGTTGGCGGGGATTGCGGCGCGCCGATTGTCTGGCGCGGAGGATCGACTGCGCTATCCCATTCTGACAGGAGACTTCATGATGCCGGAACAGCAGAAAAACGAAACCACGTATCTTTTTCGCACCGGAGGCTGGCGTACTGAGCGCGGCGGGAGCGCCACGCAGGCATGCAGTAGATTAACGGTTGACGGGTTGAATTTGGCCCGCGTCGGTGAAAAGGCGACTCGCGAGGTCGGCAGCAAGGCGGTCGTCATTGATGGACCGGTTTCCTCCGCAACCTGCATTACCGGGCTGCTCGCGCAGGTCGGTTCCCGTCTGAGCAATGACGAGACGATCGCGCAAACACTGCAGGACAGCCACGACATATCGGTTCGCGACGGCGAACTCTTTCCAGGCCTTTTTGAGCCGGTCTATATGCCGTCTCTGAATACTGACGTGGACAGAGGGCCCAACCATGCGTAAGGCGGCGGTACGGGATGGTGACTCGACGACAACGGGTGGTCGCGTCATGGGCTCCTCAAAGGGGTATACCGATCACGGCAAAAAGCTCGCGCTGGATGGCGACGTGGCGACGTGCAACAACTGCACGGGAACCCACAGAATATTTGGAACCGGCAAGGGAATATCCGACAAGGGGCGCGACGTTGTCGTTGACGGTGATTCGGTACTCTGTCCGTGCGGGAAGAACCGGGTGATCGTAGGCAGTAATCCTGGATACTTTCTCAATTCCAACCGCGGATTTACGGGTGCTAGCAGTGTGGTGAGCGCGGCCCAATCAGCCCTCGCAAAAGGCGCATCCGTTGCGTCCTATGATGACCAGTTCATCCTGCGAGATATCGACGGGCACGCCCTTACAAACACGGCGTATGCGCTGCGACGGGAAACCGGTGGATTTGAATACGGTGAAACGGACGAGAAAGGATATACGCATTTGCTTTCGTCAATTGCCGCCGCTGAGAACATACACGTTTATCTTGCAGGATAGCCATGTCAGAGCAGATTCACATCTCCCCGGATGGGGTGAAATACCGTTTAGTAGCATACAAAACTACCACGCCGACAAAAGACACTTCGGTAAAACAAATCATTGCAGATTCCACCACCATCGAAGTCATTGTCAGTGACTCCCGGTTGCTCAGTGTGGGCTCACAGTGGGGGCATGTCGCCATGGAAATTGACGGAATCGTCTATAGCCGCGCTCATGAAGAATACGTAAAAATAGATAAACACACCTATTTTTATGGTGGCGTGGTTAATCTGACTAACGGGTCAATACGAACCGGCGGAAATTTGTGGCGTGACAATGTGGGCCTGGTGCTCAGAGTATCGCCAGCTGAAAAAGAGAAGGTAAAACGCGAGCTGGAGCGACGTGTAAGTGTCGATCGAGCATTCAAGCGGGCACATCCGGGTGAAAGCACGTACAGTCTTTTTGACAATAATTGCTCATCGAATGTGGCTGACGTACTGGAATCGATCGGTATTCTGGCTCATGACCCGCGCTGGTTGCCCACGCCGATAGCGCCTGCCGAGCTCGATGCCGTGCTAGAGAAATCAAAGCGTCTCGCAAAGAAGAACTATTATCCGAAGCAGGCTAACCATTGAAGAAACGCTATTTCATCCTTGCCCTGATTCAATCGACTCTGATCTTGCTGTCTGGCTGGCTAAGGCGGGCCTCGTGGAGGGAAATAGATTTTGCTGGAGGAACGTGGCCCTCGAGCGTGCAGCCTTCGTTTTACTGTTTGGCAGGGTGGCTGGTGACGATTTCTATAGCAACGGGGTTTGGTGTGGTTGACAAGGAGAACAGAACGATGATTGTTCTGTTCCTCATCCTTCTGTTGCCGGCGATCGAATTTTTTTTGTGGTTTGCGCTGAGCTTCTGATACCTGTGTCGTAATCCTCGCGCCCAAATCTGCATACGATCCGTTACGGCAATCCGCAGGCACACCAGGGAAACGGACGATAAGCAGATCGCCGTGCAATTCGTAGTGCGACTATAGGCGCGCCAAGCTAAGGCTTTAACCCGCTTGGGCGGGGTTCCGGGGAGCGCCTTTTCTTTGCCGCAACTAAACGCGAACAGCAGCCTTACCCGATCCGCTTCGCCAGCTCAACCGCCTTGCCGACATACGAAGCCGGGGTCATCGCGAGCAACCGTTGCTTGGCGTCAGCGGGGATGCTCAGGCCGCCGATAAACGTCTGCAGACCTTCGCGCGTGATGCCCTTGCCGCGCGTCAGCTCCTTCAGTTGCTCGTACGGATTGTCGATGCCATAACGGCGCATCACCGTTTGCACCGGCTCGGCCAGCACTTCCCAGCAGTTATCGAGGTCTTCGTTCAGACGCGCCGCATTCACTTCGAGCTTGTCGAGGCCACGAATCAGCGAATCATAGGCGAGCAGCGAGTAACCGAACGCGACGCCGATATTGCGCAGCACCGTCGAATCGGTCAGGTCACGTTGCCAGCGCGAAACCGGCAGCTTGTCGGCCAGATGGCGCAGCGTCGCGTTCGCGAGACCGAGGTTGCCTTCCGAGTTTTCGAAGTCGATCGGGTTGACCTTGTGCGGCATCGTCGACGAACCGATTTCGCCGGCCTTCAGACGCTGCTTGAAGTACCCCACCGAGATATAGCCCCACACGTCGCGGTCGAGGTCGAGCAGGATGATGTTCGCGCGCGACACGGCATCGAACAGTTCAGCCATGTAGTCATGCGGCTCGATCTGGATCGTGTACGGATTGAACGTGAGCTTCAGGCGCTCTTCGACCACTTCGCGCGAGAACGCTTCCCAGTCGAACTCCGGATACGCGGACAGATGCGCGTTGAAGTTGCCGACCGCGCCGTTCATCTTGCCGAGCAGTTCGACCTTCGCGACGCGCTCGATCGCGCGTTCCAGCCGCGCGGCGACGTTGGCGATTTCCTTGCCGAGCGTCGTCGGGCTGGCCGGCTGGCCGTGCGTGCGCGACAGCATCGGCTGTTCGGCCTGGGCATGCGCGAGCGCGACGAGGCGCTGATGCACCGAGCGCAGCGCCGGCAGGATCACGTGTTCACGTGCGCCCGCCAGCATCAGGCCGTGCGACGTGTTGTTGATGTCTTCCGACGTGCACGCGAAGTGGATGAACTCGCTCGCGCGTTCCAGTTCCGCCTGACCCTTCACCGATTCCTTCAGCCAGTATTCGACTGCCTTCACGTCGTGGTTCGTCACGCGCTCGATTTCCTTGATGCGCGCGGCGTCGTGCGCGGTGAAGCGCTCAGCCAGTTGCAGCAGGAACTGCTCCGACGCCTCGGAGAAGCGCGGCACTTCGGCGAAACCGGCGTGCGAGAGCGCGATCAGCCAGTGAATTTCGACCGTCACGCGATTGCGCATGAACGCGGCTTCCGAGAGCCATTCGCGCAGGGCTTCGGTTTTCGCGGCGTAGCGGCCGTCGAGCGGAGAAAGCGCGTTCAGCGCGAAGAGGGTGTCGGGACGGGTATCGGACATGATGGAGGCGGGGACGGAAGGTGAGGAAGAGAATCGGGGAGAACCCGGAATTTTACCACTGGCGACCATCGAAGCCCGCTCGTAGCCGCCGGCGTGCCCGCTCGTGCCCGCAGGCACGCCCGATGAAGCAGCTGCGCCGCTAGAATGCTGACTTCTCCTTTTGCCGCACGGCGACCAGGGTCCGCATGGAACTGAAATGGCTCGAAGACTTCGTTTCGCTCGCGGAAACCCGCAGCTTCAGCCGCTCGGCTGAACTAAGGCACGTGACGCAGCCGGCGTTCTCGCGCCGCATCCAGGCACTCGAAGCGTGGCTCGGCACGGAACTGATCGACCGTTCGGTTTACCCGACGCGTCTCACGTCCGCAGGCCAGGTGTTCTACGAGCAGGCGCTCGCGATGCTCTCGCAGTTTCACGAAGCGCGCACGCTGCTGCGCGGCCACACGGCAACGCCGGCCGCGACGATCGAATTCGCGGTTCCGCACACGTTGTCGCTCACCTATTTTCCGCGCTGGCTGCAACGCATCGAGGCCCAACTCGGCTCGATCCACACGCGTCTGCGCGCGCTGAACGTGCATGACGCCGTGCTTTCGCTCGTCGAAGGCGGCTGCGATCTGGTGATGGGTTATCACCATCCGAGCCATCCGGTCGCGCTCGACCCGGCGCGCTACGACATGCTTATCCTGGGTCTCGAGCCGATCAGCCCGTTCTCCGCGCCGCTGCGCGGAGGCCGGCCGCGCCACACGCTGCCCGGCACGCCGGAAGCGCCCGCGCCGTATCTGTCATACACGCCGAACGCCTATCTCGGGCGCATGACGGAGGTGATCGTCGCCAATGCGCCGACGCGTCTCTATCTCGATCGCATGTATGAAACGGATATGGCCGAAGGACTGAAGGCGATGACGCTCGCCGGCCACGGTCTCGCGTTCCTGCCGCATAGCGCCGTAGAGGACGCGGTGGCCGACGGCAGCCTGATCCGTCTGGACCGCGGGTCGCGCGGCGTCGCGGAAGGCCGGTTCACGCTGACGATGGAAATCCGCCTCTACCGCGACAAGCTCGCGGCGCAAGGCGACGACCCGCGCCAGGTGCTGGTGCGCCAGCTTTGGGATGTGGTGACGGCGGAACTGGCGCAGGACGCGGCATGACACGATCTGACGTGAGATGCAAGCGCCGACGCCCGCGCAAAATGCGACAGATTTTTTCATATTCCCGACGTTATGCAAGAAAAACATAACGCAATAATCAAACGGCATTGGATTTCGTGACTCCCTTTTTCGACAATGGGCGCATTCGATCGACGCAGGAGCGTTCATGTCATCCCACGAGCAGTCCGCATCAACCTCGCAGTCCATCCCGTCCTACCTTCACAGCGACGACCTCGGCCCCTGGGGCAACTATCTTCGTCAGGTCGACCGCGTCGCGCCTTACCTGGGTTCCCTGTCGCGCTGGCTCGAAACGCTGAAGCGTCCGAAGCGCATTCTGATCGTCGATGTGCCGATCGAGCTCGATAACGGCACCGTCGCGCACTTCGAAGGCTATCGCGTGCAGCACAACGTTTCGCGCGGCCCGGGCAAGGGCGGTGTGCGTTATCACCAGGACGTGACGCTCTCGGAAGTGATGGCGCTGTCGGCGTGGATGTCGGTGAAGAACGCGGCGGTGAACGTGCCGTACGGCGGCGCGAAAGGCGGTATCCGCGTCGATCCGCGTACGCTTTCCCGTGGCGAACTCGAGCGCATGACGCGCCGCTACACGAGCGAAATCGGCATCATTATCGGGCCGAATACCGACATCCCCGCGCCGGACGTGAATACGAACGAGCAGATCATGGCGTGGATGATGGACACGTACTCGATGAACCAGGGGCAGACGGCCACCGGCGTCGTGACCGGCAAGCCGATCACGCTCGGCGGCTCGCTCGGCCGTCGTGACGCCACGGGCCGGGGCGTCTTTGTCGTGGGTTGCGAAGCGGCCCGCCGCATCGGCTTCGACATCGAAGGCGCGCGTATCGCGGTGCAGGGTTTTGGCAACGTCGGCGGCATTGCGGCGCGTCTCTTCCAGGACGCCGGCGCGAAGGTCGTCGCCGTGCAGGATCACACCGGCACGCTGTACAAGTCCACGGGTATCGACGCCCGCGCGCTGCTGGAGCACGTGGCGAAGACGGGCGGCGTCGGCGGCTTTCCGGAAGCCGACGCGATCGCGAACGAAGACTTCTGGAGCGTCGAGTCGGATATCCTGATCCCGGCCGCGCTGGAAAACCAGATCACCGAAAAGAACGCTGGCAAAATCCGCGCGAAGATCATCGTGGAAGGCGCGAACGGCCCGACCACGACGTCCGCCGACGACATCCTGCACGACAAGGGCATCCTCGTGATTCCGGACGTCGTGGCCAATGCCGGCGGTGTGACGGTGTCATATTTCGAATGGGTACAGGATTTCTCGAGCTTTTTCTGGACGGAAGACGAGATCAACCAGCGCCTCGAACGGGTGATGCGTGAAGCTTTTGCAGCGGTGTGGCAGGTTTCGAGCGAGCAGAATGTCTCGGTTCGTACGGCTGCGTTTATCGTTGCCTGCAAGCGGATTCTTCAGGCGCGTGAAATGCGCGGCCTGTACCCCTGATCGCTGATGAGCCGGGGTTAAAACGCGGCTTGTGCCGCGTACTGGCCATCAAACCGGCAAACGGGCGGCATCGATTCGATGCCGCCCGCTTTCGCGTATGTGCGATGTGAACCATGTCCGGATTTGCGCACCGCACAAGTCCGAACATGGTTAACAACCATTACTTTCAGAATAATTACTTTGCTAAACTGGCGCCGGTACTTGAAAGGAGATCAAAAAATGAAGGTTAAAAAAGCTGCGCTGCTTCTCGCCACACTGGGTCTGTTCACTGTTGGCGCGCATGCGCAGGACACTGGCACGCTGAAGAAGATCAAGGATACGGGCGTGATTTCGCTGGGACATCGCGAATCGTCGATTCCGTTTTCTTACTACGACGACAAGCAGAACGTCGTCGGCTACTCGCAGGAATTCGCGCTGAAGGTCGTCGAAGCAGTCAAGCAGAAGCTGAACATGCCTAACCTGAAGGTCAAGCTGACGCCGGTCACTTCGCAAAACCGTATTCCGCTCGTGCAGAACGGCACGATCGACATGGAATGCGGTTCGACCACGAACAACGCCGAGCGCCAGCAGCAGGCCGCCTTCTCGAACACGATCTTCGTGATCGGCACGCGTCTGATGACCAAAAAAGACTCGGGCATCAAGGACTTCGCGGACCTGAAGGGCAAGACGGTGGTGACCACGGCCGGCACGACGTCCGAGCGCCTGCTGCGCAAGATGAACCAGGACAAGAGCATGGGCATGAACATCATCAGCGCGAAGGATCACGGCGAGTCGTTCCTGACGCTGTCGACCGGCCGCGCTGTCGCGTTCATGATGGACGACGCGCTGCTCGCGGGCGAGCGCGCCAAGTCGAACAACCCGGGCGACTTCGTGATCGTCGGCACGCCGCAATCGCACGAAGCCTACGGCTGCATGCTGCGCAAGAACGATCCGGAGTTCAAGAAGGTGGTCGACGACGCGATCGCGAAGGTCGAAACCTCGGGCGAAGCCGACAAGATCTACAAGAAGTGGTTTGAATCGCCGATTCCGCCGAAGGGTCTCAACCTGAACTTCCCGGAAAGCGATGACATCAAGGCGCTCTTCAAGAGCCCGAACGACAAGGCAATCGACTAACCGTCGCAAGTCCTGGCGTCAGACGAAACGGAAGGGGCCAACGCGCTTCTTCCGTTTCTTTTTGCTGGAGTCTTCCTCATGTCTTATCACTGGAACTGGGGCATTCTGCTGAGTCCGGTATCGACCGGCGAGCCGACCACGTACCTGGGCTGGATCATCTCCGGCTTCTGGGTGACGGTTACGGTGTCGCTGTCGGCGTGGGTTATCGCGCTGATCGTCGGATCGTTCTTCGGTGTGCTGCGCACGCTGCCAAACAGATTGCTCGCCGGCATCGGTACAGTTTATGTCGCGATCTTCCGGAATATTCCGCTGATCGTTCAGTTTTTCATCTGGTATCTCGTGATACCCGAACTGCTGCCGGTTTCGATCGGCACGTGGTACAAGCAGCTGCCGCCCGGCGTGCAGTTCTTCTCGTCGTCCATTTTGTGTCTTGGCCTCTTCACCGCCGCGCGCGTGTGCGAGCAGGTGCGCTCGGGCATCAACGCGCTGCCGCGCGGCCAGCGCGCCGCGGGTCTCGCGATGGGCTTCACGCAATGGCAGACGTATCGCTATGTGCTGCTGCCGGTGGCGTACCGGATCATCGTGCCGCCGATCACGTCGGAGTTTCTGAACATCTTCAAAAACTCGGCGGTGGCGTCCACGATCGGTCTGCTCGATCTGTCGGCCCAGGCACGGCAGCTCGTCGATTACACGGCACAAACCTATGAATCGTTCATTGCGGTCACGCTCGCGTACGTGCTGATCAACTTCGTTGTCATGCTGCTGATGCGCGCCATCGAGCGCAGAGCGCGGCTGCCCGGCTACATCGGAGGCAAGTGATGCATCATTTCGACTGGAGTGGTATTCCGGGCGCACTGCCTACGTTGTGGACCGGCGCCATCGTCACGTTGCAGATCACGCTGATCGCGATCGTCATCGGTATCGTGTGGGGCACCGTGCTCGCCATGATGCGGCTGTCGTCGTTCAAGCCGTTCGAATGGTTCGCGAAGGGCTATGTCACCGTCTTCCGTTCGATTCCGCTCGTGATGGTGCTGCTGTGGTTCTTCCTGATCGTCCCGCAGGTGCTGCAGAACGTGCTCGGTCTTTCGGCGGATATCGACATCCGTCTGGCCTCGGCGATGGTCGCGTTCTCGCTTTTTGAAGCGGCTTATTATTCGGAGATCATCCGCGCCGGGATTCAGGCGGTGCCGCGCGGCCAGATCAATGCGGCGTTCGCGCTCGGCATGCCGTATGGCACGGCGATGCGGCTCATCGTGTTGCCGCAGGCGTTCCGTGCAATGGTGCCGCTGCTGCTCACGCAGGCGATCGTGCTCTTTCAGGATACGTCGCTTGTGTACGTGATCAGCCTCGCGGATTTCTTCCGTACAGCAACGAATATTGGCGATCGCGACGGCACCAACGTCGAGATGGTACTGTTCGCCGGCGCGTGCTATTTCGTGATTTGCGTGGTCGCATCGAGCCTTGTCAAAGGTCTTCAGAAAAAGGTCGCAAGATGATCTCTATCAAGAATGTTTCGAAGTGGTACGGCCAGTTCCAGGTGCTGACCGACTGCACGACGGAAGTGAAAAAAGGCGAAGTCGTGGTCGTGTGCGGGCCGTCGGGTTCGGGCAAGTCGACGCTCATCAAGACCGTGAACGGCCTCGAGCCGTTCCAGAAGGGTGAGATCGTCATCAACGGCCAGTCGCTGACCGACAAGAAAACCAATCTGTCGAAGCTGCGCGCAAAAGTCGGCATGGTGTTCCAGCACTTCGAGCTGTTCCCGCATCTGTCGATTACCGAGAACCTGACGCTTGCGCAGATCAAGGTGCTCGGCCGTTCGAAAGACGAAGCGAATGCAAAGGGCCTGAAGCTGCTGGATCGCGTCGGCCTGCGCGCGCAGGCGGACAAATATCCGGGGCAGTTGTCAGGCGGTCAGCAGCAACGCGTGGCGATTGCGCGCGCGCTTTCGATGGACCCGATCGCGATGCTGTTCGACGAACCGACTTCGGCGCTCGATCCGGAAATGATCAACGAAGTGCTCGACGTGATGGTCGAACTCGCACAGGAAGGCATGACGATGATGTGCGTCACGCACGAAATGGGCTTTGCGAAGAAGGTCGCGCACCGCGTGATCTTCATGGACAAGGGGTTGATCGTCGAAGACGACCGCAAGGAAGACTTCTTCGCGAATCCGAAGTCGGATCGCGCGAAGGATTTTCTGGCGAAAATCCTGCACTGACGGTTCGGCGCGCTGCATCCAGGGCGCAAGAAAAAGCCGCTTCTTTCGAAGCGGCTTTTTTACTGGGCGTGGGCGTTGCTAACGGCGGTGGCCCGGCGCCGCGTTTCAGGATTCGAACGCGGCCGCGTCGTCGGATTCGAGATCCAGGGTCGCGGGCATCGGCTCGTGAACGACCGGCGTCGGCGCCGAAACCGAAGGGTCGCTTGCCGGATCGCGCAGCTTTTCGAGCACGGCCGGCGGCACCGGCACATTCGTGCGGGCGACCACTTCGCCGTGCTGGAACATCAGCAGATCGCCGGGTTCGAACGCGGTCCACACTTCGTTGTCGGTGAGCGGTTGCGTGGCGATCACCGCGACGCGGTCTTCCGGCGTCGTGTACTTGGCGAAGTCGATCGATACGTCGGCGTCGACCAGATGCGCCGTCGAAAACGGCCAGCGCCGCACGAGGTAGTAGAGGCGCGTCGAGCAGTGCGCGAAGAGCGCCTGTCCGTTTGACATCAGGAAATTGAACACGCCGGCCTGCGTGATTTCGCGTGTCAGTTTTTCGAGTGCGGGGAACAGTTCATCGAGCCCCGGCTGCGAGCCCGGGAATTCCTTGCGCAGGCCTTGCAGCAACGCGCAGAACGCGAGTTCGCTGTCGGTGGTGCCGACCGGCTGATAGACGCCTGTGAGAAACGGCTGGTAATCCTGCAGATCGCCGTTGTGCGCGAAGATCCAGTGCCGTCCCCACAGTTCGCGCATGAACGGGTGGCAGTTTTCGAGCTGGATATGACCTTGCGTCGCCTTGCGGATATGCGCGATCGTATTCTTCGACTTGATCGGATAGCGCTTGACCATCTCGGCAATCGGCGAGGTGGCTGACGACTGGTGATCGATGAAGAGCCGGCAGGCCTTGTCTTCGAAGAAGGCGATACCCCAGCCGTCCGCGTGGTGATCGGTGACGCCGCCGCGCGCGGCAAAGCCGGTGAACGAGAACGTGACGTCCGTGGGCGCGGCGCAGTTCATTCCGAGTAATTGGCACATGTTGCGAAAGCCGCGGGTGAACGGAGTGAGCCGTTACAATGATGATTTTCCAAGCATATCACCGAGCCAGAAGCGGCAAATAATGAAATTGACGGGTGTTCAGGCCGCAGTGTTGCGGTTTGCCGACGTCGATTGAATCGTTTCGCGGCGCTCGTCACTTCTTTCGCCATGACAGCTTCCAACGTTTCCCACGATTCCCTGACGATCGCCCGCCCGGACGACTGGCACCTTCACGTGCGCGACGGCGCGATGCTCGCGGCCGTGCTGCCGCACACCGCGCGCCAGTTCGGCCGCGCGATCATCATGCCGAACCTGAAGCCGCCCGTGACGACCACCGCGCAGGCCGCGGCGTATCGCGAGCGGATCGTGGCCGCGATTCCGGCGGGCGTGACGTTCGAGCCGCTGATGACGCTGTATCTCACCGACAACATGCCGCCCGACGAAATCCGCCGCGCGCGCGAAAGCGGCTTCGTGCATGGCGTGAAGCTGTATCCGGCGGGCGCGACGACGAATTCGGACGCGGGCGTCACCGACATCATGAAGTGCGCGAAAACACTCGAAGCGATGCAGGAAACAGGCATGCCGCTGCTGGTGCACGGCGAGGTGACGGATGCGTCGATCGACCTTTTCGATCGCGAGAAGGTGTTTATCGATCGCGTGATGACGCCGTTGCGCCGCGCGTTTCCGGCGCTGAAAGTGGTGTTCGAGCACATCACGACGAAAGATGCAGTCGACTACATCCGCGATGCGGGCGTAGTGCCGGAACTGCTCGGCGCGACGATCACGGCCCACCATCTGCTGTACAACCGCAACGCGATTTTCCAGGGCGGCATCCGACCGCATTACTACTGCCTGCCGGTGCTGAAGCGCGAAACGCATCGCGTCGCGCTCGTCGAGGCCGCGACCTCGGGCAATCCGCGCTTTTTCCTCGGTACGGACAGCGCGCCGCATCCAAAGGGCCTGAAGGAGCACGCGTGCGGCTGCGCGGGCTGCTATACGGCGCTGCACGCGCTGGAACTGTACGCCGAGGCGTTTGATAACGCGGGCGCGCTCGACCGGCTCGAAGGTTTCGCGAGTTTCTTCGGCGCGGACTTCTACCGGCTGCCGAGAAGCGCCGAAACGGTGACGCTGCGGCGCGAGCAGTGGACGCTGCCGGCTGAAGTCGTCGCGGGCGATACGCCGGTCGTGCCGCTGCGCGGCGGCGAAGCAATCGGCTGGCGTCTCGCCTGAGCGTCGGTCTGGTGATGCGGGGGCGTGGCGGGTGAACACGGAGCCTGGCGGCCTCGACTCAACCCGGGAGGACGCCGCGACGCATTCGCTCGCGGCCGCTTCAGGGTGTACCGCGTTCGAGGCATCGGCGGTGAATCCTGCACCTGACATGGCGTCGTCCGGTCGTCTTTCGCAAATGGAAACGCCGTTCGCGCGGATCGACTGGCGCGCGCCGTGGTTCGCGCAATTCGTCGCGCGCGGCGAGCGCTGGCAGCAGGCGGCGCTCGTCGGCGCACCTGCGCTGCTCGCCGCGATGAATGCGGACGCGGAGCGCTCGCAGCAGACGACCGGCCGCGGCCAGCCGCTTGCCTTCATCGCGCAGGACGACCTGCCGGCCGGCTCCGCGTACGAAGCACATATCGCGTCCACTGGCGGCGTGCCGACCCGCCACAATCTTCACGACTTCTTCAACGCGCTCGTCTGGTTCCAGTTTCCGCGGATCAAGGCGACGCTGAACGCGCTGCAGTCGGCGGCGATCGACGTGCTCGGCGTCGGCCCGACGCGCGGCGGCACGCGCGACGCGCTGACGCTGTTCGACGAAAACGCCGTGCTGTTCGCGTGTACCGATCCATCGCTCGGCGCCGCGTTGCGTGCGTTCGACTGGCGCACGCTGCTCGTCGCGAATCGTACGGCGTGGGGCTCGCGATGCGAGGTGCGATGCTTTGGTCACGCGCTGCTCGAGAAGCTGGTCGCGCCATATAAGGCATGCACCGCGCATGCATGGATCGTCGACGTGCCTGCGGACTGGTTCGCCTGGAGCGTCACCGTACGCGATGCATGGCTGGACAGCGCGGTGAGCGCGGCGCTCCCGGCGGCGGGCGAACTGAACGGGCGCGTGTTCGCGCCGCTTCCGGTGCTGGGCATTCCAGGCTGGTGGGCGGCAAACGAAACCCCAACGTTTTACGACGACACGGCAGTCTTTCGGTCCGGCCGGCGGGCCCGATAAACAGCGGCTTTGCCGCGCGATGTTAGAATCGGCGCCAGCAAAGCAGGTCAGGCAGTCGCGGCCTCCGCGGTTTCGGCCAGAGAGGGCGAGGAAAGTCCGGACTCCACAGGGCAGGGTGATGGCTAACGGCCATCCGTGGTGACACGCGGAACAGGGCAACAGAGAACAGACCGCCGATGGCCCGGCGCAAGCCGGGATCAGGTAAGGGTGAAACGGTGCGGTAAGAGCGCACCGCGGCTGTGGCGACACAGACCGGCACGGTAACCTCCACCCGGAGCAATTCCAAGTAGGCAGGCGCGCATCTTCGAGATGCAGGATGGGGCCCCCGTCTCGTCTGCGGGTAGGAAGCTTGAGCGCGTCAGCAATGGCGCGCCTAGAGGAATGGCTGCCACGCGCATCGCGCCTTCGGGCGCAGTGCGTGCACAGAATCCGGCTTATCGGCCTGCTTTGCCACCTGAACAAAAAAATGCCGGCGTCGAATGATCGACGCCGGCATTTTTCTTTGGTGCGCAGGTGCAATACGTGCGGCTGATTGCGTGAAGCCCGGATCAGCCCGCGACGATATCGAACGAATGCGTCAATTCGGCCGATCGGGCGAGCATGATCGACGCCGAGCAGTATTTGTCGTGTGACAGGTTGATCGCACGTTCCACGGTCGCCGGATTCAGGTTCTTGCCCGTCACGGTGAAGTGGAAGTGGATCTTCGTGAAGACCTTCGGATCTTCGCTCGCGCGCTCGGCCTTCAGTGTGACCGAGCATCCGGCGATTTCCTGACGGCTCTTCTTCAGGATCATCACGACGTCGTACGCCGTACAGCCGCCGGTGCCGAGGAGCACCATTTCCATCGGACGCGGCGCCAGATTGCGGCCACCGCCTTCCGGCGCGCCGTCCATCATGGCCAGATGGCCACTACCCGTTTCGGCTGCGAAAGCCATCCCGTCCTGCCCCATCCAGCTTACTTTGCATTCCATGCCGTGCTCCAGCGCGTTCCGCTTGAATTCAAGATGGGCATTGTAGCCCGCCGGTTCAAGGGATGTCCGCGCCTGTCCGGGCATTCCGGTGCGCCCGCAAACGCCTTGTATGTTGCGGTGCGCCATGCTGCGCCGGTCACGGGATTGCCTCGATGCTTTTAGGGGTTTTACTCTAGCCGTCCAATCCGTCGACTGCGTTGCAGCGCCGGCATGCGCTGATTTATAAGGGTTTTTACTCATTCAGACTGGCGATGCCGTCGTTTTGCATAATGAAATAACATTTCACCATGCAAATATTCTTGCGTTGCACAAGGTCGGCTCATATAATCGGTTTCATTGGTTGTCGCAGTTCGACAATCTCCGCTGTCTCCTCCACCTCCTCCTTTGGTGGATTAAGCCCGAACCAACCGTTCGGGCTTTTTTTCGCCTGCCTTTTGCCTGCCCTTTACGGGTCGCCACCCCGTCGCCTGTGCCTTTCGTCGCAATTTTTGACGCCGCGCGGCAATTTCCTTTATAATTCAGGGCTTTTCCGCATCCGCGCCCGCGGAGGAAGAACCAGGGAGAGCCTGCACGCGCCTCGATGCGCATACTACAAGCAGGAAAAAATACATTGGGCGCAGCAATTTTTTTGGATCGATCATGAAGACGTTTTCCGCAAAAGCCCATGAGGTTACGCGTGAATGGTACGTGATTGACGCGACGGATAAGGTTCTCGGGCGTGTCGCCAGCGAAGTGGCACACCGTCTTCGCGGCAAGCACAAGCCTGAATTCACTCCGCACGTCGACACCGGTGATTTCATCATCGTTATCAACGCCGGCAAGCTTCGCGTCACGGGCAACAAGGCTACTGACAAGAAGTACTACCGTCACTCGGGTTACCCGGGCGGTATCTACGAAACGACGTTCGGCAAGATGCAGGAACGCTTCCCGGGCCGTGCGCTCGAGAAAGCGGTCAAGGGCATGCTGCCGAAGGGCCCGCTCGGCTACGCGATGATCAAGAAGCTGAAGGTCTACGCTGACGCAACGCATCCGCATTCGGCACAACAGCCGAAAGCGCTCGAGATCTAAGGGGAGCCCACATGATCGGTAACTGGAATTACGGTACGGGCCGCCGCAAGAGCGCCGTTGCACGTGTCTTCATCAAGGCAGGCAAGGGCGACATCATTGTGAACGGCAAGCCCATCGCCGATTACTTCTCGCGCGAAACGTCGCTGATGATCGTGCGCCAGCCGCTGGAACTGACGAGCCATGCCACCACGTTCGACATCAAGGTCAACGTGTCGGGCGGCGGCGAAACGGGTCAGGCCGGTGCGGTTCGCCACGGCATCACCCGCGCGCTGATGGACTATGACGCAACGCTGAAGCCGGCTCTGTCGAGCGCTGGCTTCGTGACGCGTGATGCCCGTGAAGTCGAACGTAAGAAGGTCGGCTTCCACAAGGCACGCCGCAGGAAGCAATTCTCGAAGCGTTAATCGCTTTGGGTCAGATTTGTCTTCGGGCGAATCTGCTGCAAAAAAGCCGCTTTCGCGTATGCGTGGGCGGCTTTTTTCATGGGATGGCGTGTGTCCCGGAATCCGCCTGGCCTGAAGTCGGGGCGCCGAATACCCCTACACGAAGCCCTTGATTTCACAGGGCTTCAGCACGATATTGAGATCAGCCCTACAATAGCGGCTAGAAGCTTATTTGGAGAGTTCGAATGAACGCAGTCACCGACACCCCCGTGACCGAGATGCCAAGCCCCTTCGTTTTCACCGACGCAGCGGCTGACAAGGTCAAGCAGCTGATCGACGAAGAAGGCAACCCGGAGCTGAAGCTGCGCGTGTTCGTGCAGGGCGGTGGCTGCTCGGGCTTTCAGTACGGCTTTACGTTCGACGAAGCCATCAACGAAGACGATACCGTGATGAACAAGAGCGGCGTCCAGTTGCTGATCGATTCGATGAGCTACCAGTACCTGGTAGGCGCCGAGATCGATTACAAGGACGACATCAACGGCGCGCAGTTCGTGATCAAGAATCCGAACGCGTCGACGAGCTGCGGTTGCGGCTCATCGTTCTCGGTCTGATTCGATCTGACAGCCGACCGGCATTACGCCGGAGACGGACAAAAACGGGGCTGAAAAGCCCCGTTTTTTATTGCCTTCCAGCGTTTCAACCGAAGGTAGCGCACTGGCCGCTCAACGCGGATAGATCGCTCCAAGCACGCGCTCGCCGGCGGCTCCCGTGACGGCCGGCAGGTTGCCCGGTTCGCGCGCGATACAGCGCATCGCGAGCCACGCGAACGCCAGCGGCTCCACCTGGTTGGGGGGCACGCCGAGCGCTTCGGTGGTCATCACCGGCACGCCGCTTACGCCGCTTTCCTCGAGCGCCGTCTTCAGCGCTTTCAGCAGTTCAGGATTGCGCGCGCCACCGCCGCACACATAGACCGCCCGGCTATCGGACGCGTGGCGCTCGATCTCGCGCGCAATCGTGATCGCGGTGAGCGCCGTGAGCGTCGCCTGCACATCGGCCGGGCTTACTTCGGCGAAGGGCGCGAGCTTCGCGTCCATCCAGCCGGCATTGAACAGATCGCGCCCGGTGCTCTTCGGCGGTTGCTGTTCGAAGAACGGCTCGTTGAGTAACGCGTTGAGCAGGGGGCGATGCACCTGTCCGCTGGCAGCGAAAGCGCCGCCTTCGTCGAACGGTTTGCCGAGATGACGGTGCGCCCATTCGTCGAGTAACGCGTTGGCGGGTCCGCAATCGAAGCCGCGTACGCCGCCGGTAGCGCCAAGAATCGTGATGTTGCTGATGCCGCCGAGGTTGCAGACGACGCGCGTCTCGCCCTTCTTGCCGAACACCGTCGCGTGAAACGCTGGCACGAGCGGCGCGCCCTGGCCACCGGCGGCGACATCACGCGAACGGAAATCGGCGACCACATCGACATGGGTCATCTCGGCGAGCAGCGACGGATTGTTGATCTGGCGCGTGTAGCCTTTCTCCGGACGATGCCGCACGGTTTGACCGTGCACACCGATCGCGCGAATCTGGCTGACGGACAGGTTGCCACTGCGCATCAGTTCATGGCAGCACACCATGTAGCGCGCGGCGAGCGCGTTCGCGGCCATTGCTTCACGCTCGATTTCATTCTCTCCCGGCTGTTGCAGGGCGAACAACGCGTCACGCAAGCCTTCCGAAAAGCCGACGAACGCTTCGGCCTTGACCGCCGGTGGCTTGCCCTGGGTGAACTCGACTGCGACGCCATCAACGCCGTCCATGCTTGTGCCGGACATCAATCCGATATACACGCCATCTGCCGTGTCTCGCGCCACGTTTTGCTCCTTGTGCCGTTTATTGCGAACTGTTTTAACAGATTAACAGCGCAACAGGCCGCGAGGAAAGGCGCGTGTCCGCGAAAGACCGGCCTTGTGGGGCGAATCACGTAAAATCCGGTGTCCGTCCCGGCGCCGGCCGCCCGCGCCAACTATGGGACAATCTCCTTTTTCGACGTCACGTTCCAGCATGAGCTCCGAGTCCACTTCAAAGCCCACCCCCGCTTTCCCGATCACCGACGAGGTTCGTCACGCGCTCGCCGTCACCAAACGCGGCGTCGACGAACTGCTGATCGAAGACGAGTTCGCGCAAAAGCTCGCCAGGAGCGCGGCCACCGGCACGCCGCTGCGCATCAAGCTGGGCCTCGATCCGACCGCGCCCGACATCCACATCGGCCATACCGTCGTGCTGAACAAGATGCGTCAGTTGCAGGATCTGGGGCATACGGTGATTTTCCTGATCGGCGATTTCACGTCGCTGATCGGCGATCCGTCGGGGCGCAACGCAACGCGTCCGCCGCTCACACGCGAACAGATCGAAT
This sequence comes from Paraburkholderia gardini, assembly GCF_907164575.1. Lineage (GTDB taxonomy): Bacteria > Pseudomonadota > Gammaproteobacteria > Burkholderiales > Burkholderiaceae > Paraburkholderia > Paraburkholderia gardini. The sequence goes on along the minus strand of NZ_CAJQYY010000003.1, from coordinate 218,217 downwards.
CGAACGCGAAGACGTATTTCGATCAGGCCGCGCTCGTACTCGACCGTGAGAAGACCGAAATCCGCTACAACAGCGAATGGTCGATGCCGCTTGGCGCCGACGGCATGATCAAGCTCGCGTCGCGCTACACGGTCGCGCGTATTCTGGAGCGCGAGGATTTCACGAAGCGCTTCCAGGGCGGTGTGCCGATCTCGATCCACGAATTACTGTATCCGCTGATGCAGGGTTACGATTCGGTCGCGCTGAACGCCGACCTCGAACTGGGCGGCACGGACCAGAAGTTCAACCTGCTCGTCGGCCGCGAACTGCAGAAGCAGTACGGCCAGGAACAGCAGTGCATCCTGACGATGCCGCTGCTCGAAGGTCTCGACGGTGTCGAGAAGATGTCGAAGTCGAAGCATAACTACGTCGGCATCAGCGAAAAACCGGCCGATATGTTCGGCAAGCTCATGAGCATCTCCGATGTGCTGATGTGGCGTTACTTCGAACTGCTGTCGTTCCGCCCGATGGACGAAATCGCGGGCTTCAGGCGCGAGATCGAAGGCGGCCGTAACCCGCGTGATTTCAAGGTGATGCTCGCGCAGGAAATCGTCGCACGCTTTCACTCGCCGGCCGATGCCGAACGCGCGCTCGAAGACTTCAATCATCGCGCGAAGGGCGGTGTGCCCGACGATATTCCCTCGGTCACGCTCGCCGGGGCGCCGCTCGCGATCGGGCAGTTGCTGAAGCAGGCGGGTCTCGTGCCCTCGACGAGCGAGGCGCTGCGCAACATCGAGCAGGGCGGCGTGAAGATCGACGGCGCGACGGTGTCCGACAAGGGTCTCAAGATCGAGGCGGGCGAGTACGTCGTGCAGGTCGGCAAGCGCCGCTTCGCCCGCGTGACGTTGACGGCCTGATGGTCTTCACGCGTTTGCGGGTCGTGGCCGGCTTTGCGCTGATCGTCGTACCGGGGAATCCGGCGTGATCGCGCTGATTCAACGCGTGCGGCGCGCTGACGTGCGCGTGGGCGATCGCGTGACGGGGGAGATCGGGGCGGGTCTGCTGGCGCTCGTCTGTGCGGAACGCGGCGATACCGATGCCGTCGCGGACAAGCTGCTCGCGAAGCTGCTCGGCTACCGCGTGTTCAGCGATGCCGCGGGCAAGATGAACCTGTCCGTGCAGAACATCGACGGAGCGGGTGGCGCGGGCGGCCTGCTGCTCGTGTCGCAGTTCACGCTCGCCGCCGATACCAGCAGCGGCCTGCGTCCGGGCTTCACGCCCGCCGCGCCGCCTGACGAAGGCCGGCGTCTGTTCGACTACTTCGTCGCTGCCGCGCGTGCCAGACATCCGGTCGTCGAGACCGGCGAGTTCGGCGCCGACATGCAGGTATCGCTCGTCAACGACGGCCCGGTCACGTTCTGGCTCCAGACGCGTCCCTGAAGACTCAGCGCGGCGTCTTGCATTGCCGCTTTTTGCGACAATGGCCCTTCCGCATCCGACCGAGGCGCATATCCGATGACCACGCAGGTTCTCTTCATCCGGCACGGCGAGACCGACTGGAACCGCATCAAGCGCATCCAGGGGCACACCGACATTCCGCTTGCAACGCGCGGTATCGAACAGGCGCGGAAGCTGGCGGAGCGGCTTGCACGCGAGGCGGAGCAGGGCGCGCTGCTGGACGCGATCTATTCGAGCGATCTGATGCGAGCGCAACAAACTGCGCAGCCCGTCGCGGATGCGCTCGGCATGCGGATCGAACTGCGTGACGGCTTGCGCGAGCGCTCGTTTGGCGCGTTTCAGGGACACGACAGCGATGAGATCGCCGTGCGTTTTCCGGACGAATACGCGCACTGGCAAACCCGCGATCCCGGCTTCACGCCGCCGGCTGGCGAATCGATGCGCATGTTTTATCACCGCGTCGTGCACGCGATCGAACCGCTTGTCGCGGCGCACCCGGACGGCCGGATCGCGTGCGTGGCGCACGGCGGCGTGCTCGACTGCGTGTACCGGTTTGCGAACACCCTGCCGCTGGATGCACCGCGTAACTATGCGCTACTCAACACGAGCGTGAACGTCGTGAATTTCGACGGCGGTGTCGCGACGGTCGTATCGTGGGCCGACGTCGAACATCTCGGCGGACGTAGCGATGACGACGGCTTCCGAAAGGTGCTGTAGCGCGCGTTCGGGTGCGAGGTGCCGCACTGGACTTGCGCTCACCGCCTGCCGACGCGTAACGACGCGCTCCTGCTCTTGATCAGGTTTATCCGTGCGGCGTCGCCACGCGCCGGCGTGCACGCTTCGATACGCCATTCACCAGTGCCCAGCGCATCACCGGCGCGACCAGTTTCACGCCCGGTTGCACCAGCGCGCGTCGCACGCCGGCGAACGTGTCGAACCCGAGCATGGCCTTCGCCCATGGCGGCAACAGGTCGACGCCCGCGTTGAGTATCAGGGCTCCTGCCGGCCGCATCATCGCGCCCGGCGGCCGCGCGTTCATCAGGATTCTTACGACCTCACGGGTACGCGAACTGGCCTCCAGTTCGGGCTGCATCGCGATCAGGTACGCGTCGATTTCAGCCCGCGAACGGGGAACGCCCGCAGCACCAAGCATTTTGGCGATGCGCGCCGTCTCGGCAAGATACTGGTCCTGCGCCTCGCCCGGCAACGCCGGGTTCACGTAGTACAGGTGAGCGGTGAGGAAGCTCGATACTTCCGCGACATGCACCCACGTCAACAGCGCGGGATCGCTTGCGCGATACGGGCGGCCATCCGGCGCGGTGCCGGTCACGCCGAGATGGATCCGCTTCACGCGCTCGATCAGTGCGAGCGCATCACGTTGATTGCCATAAGTCGTGCCGGCGATAAACGTCGCGGTGCGGCGCAGGCGGCCGAGAATGTCGGTGCGAAACGACGAGTGGTCCCATACGCCGGCCAGCGCCAGTGGATGCAGCGCCTGCAGCAACAACGCGCTAATGCCGCCCGCCATCATCGACGTGAAGTCGGCGTGGACTTTCCAGCAGATGGCATCAGGGCCAAACAGCCCTGGATCTCCGGGCGGTGACGAATAATCGAGCGACGGGCCGCTGCCGCTTGTCAGATGGGTGACGCCGGCAGCGAGCCTGGTGCGGACACGTTTTGCCACCAGCGCGGCGAAACTGGCGCGATCGTTCGGCTGGCTGGCTTGATCTGACATCGGCGGAATACTCCTGCCCGGGACACCGTTCGCGCGCCCTGAGGATCAGGACGCGCCGCCCGCATCCCAAAGATCGCGCACCGGGTTCGACGATTCCGGCGCGGACAGGCCGAAGTGCCGGTACGTCAGCAACGTCGCCACGCGGCCGCGCGGCGTGCGTTGCAGGAAGCCCTGCTGGATCAGGTACGGTTCGAGCACGTCTTCGATCGTATCGCGCTCTTCGCCGATCGCGGCAGCCAGGTTGTCGACGCCCACCGGGCCGCCGTCGAACTTGTGCAGGATCGCTTCGAGCAGCTTGCGGTCCATCAGATCGAAGCCGACCGGATCGACATCGAGCATGGCAAGCGCCGCGTCGGCGACTTTCGCGGTGATGTTGCCGTCCGCCTTCACTTCCGCGAAATCGCGCACGCGACGCAGCAAACGGTTCGCGATCCGCGGCGTGCCGCGTGCGCGTTTGGCGATTTCGAACGCGCCATCCGGATGAATCTGCGCACCCAGCAGCGATGCAGACCGGCCGACAATGCGCGCAAGCTCTTCAGCGGTGTAGAACTCCAGCCGCGCGACGATACCGAAACGGTCGCGCAACGGATTCGTCAGCATGCCGGCACGCGTTGTGGCGCCAACCAGCGTGAACGGCTGGAGATCGAGCTTCACGCTACGCGCGGCCGGACCTTCGCCGATCATGATGTCGATCTGGTAATCCTCCAGCGCCGGATACAGGATTTCCTCGACGACCGGCGAGAGCCGGTGGATTTCGTCGATGAAAAGCACATCGTTCGCTTCGAGATTGGTCAGCAGCGCCGCGAGGTCGCCTGCGCGTTCGAGCACGGGCCCGGACGTTTGCCGCAGATTGACCCCCATTTCGCGCGCGATGATGTGCGCGAGCGTGGTCTTGCCGAGACCCGGCGGCCCGAACAGCAGCACGTGGTCGAGCGATTCGGAGCGGCGCCTGGCCGCCTCAATAAAGATCTCGAGCTGGCCGCGCACCTTTTCCTGTCCGACGTACTCGTCGAGCTGGCGCGGGCGCAACGCGCGCTCGAACGCCTCTTCGTTCGGCGACGTAGGCGTGGCGGCGATGACGCGTTCGGCGGCGAGTTTGTCGATTTCGATCATGCGGACATTGTACCGCGCGATGCCCGCCGCGAAAGCTGGCCGAACGGCCAGGGTGCGCAGCGCGAGGCGACGTGCGAAGCTTTAACCGTCGTCGCGCTGCACGTGTGTCCGCAACCCGCGTCAGCCCTTCGACAATGCTTTCAGCGCAAGCTTGATGCCGTCGGAAACGCTGGCGCCGGCCGGCACGTTCTTGATGGCCGCCAATCCTTCTTTTTCGGAGTAACCCAATGCGAGCAGTGCGTTCAGGATATCGCTGGCGTGACCGGATGCCGAGGCCGCGCCCGCCATCGCACCCAGATCGGCGCCCAGCTTGCCTTTTAGTTCCAGCAGCAGGCGTTCGGCCGTTTTCTTGCCGATGCCAGGAACGCGTGTGAGGCGCGCGGCGTCCTGCAACGTGACGGTCTGGCCGAGTTCGTGAACGCTCATGCCGGAGAGCACCGCGAGCGCCATCCGTGCGCCGATGCCGCTGATCTTCAGCAGCTCGCGGAACGTCGTGCGTTCCTGGGCGGTGCCGAAGCCGTACAGCAGCTGCGCGTCTTCCCGCACAATCATCTGCGTGAGAAGAACCACACGCTCGCCGGTTGCCGGCAGGTTATAGAACGTGCTCATCGGTACGTCGACTTCGTAGCCGACGCCGTTGCAGTCGACGAGCAGATGCGGCGGATTCTTTTCCAGCAGGACGCCGGCAATGCGACCGATCATGGTGAGTTCGATGGTGAAGTAAAGCGCGAGTGTAGCGCAGCGTGTCGGGTGGCAGGATGGCTACGGTGAAGGCCCGGGTGAAACGGTGCGAATGTGGATCGATCGCGGCGCGCCTGCGCTGTCGGTGAACGCACAGAGCGGTGGCTTCGCTTCAACCGACGAGCCGTCCACGCCGCACGCGTAGCCCCTTCTTCGCCAGCGAAGGCGCGAGGCCGCCGAGCGTGCTCAGCGTGCTGCCGCCGTGCGCGTGGCAGATCGCCATGCCGAGCGCATCGGCGGCGTCGGTGCCCGGCACGCCGGAGAGGTTCAGCAGGCGGGCGACCATCTGCTGCATCTGCTCCTTGGTGGCGCGTCCGTAGCCGACTATCGCCTGCTTCAGTTGCAGCGCGGTGTATTCGGAGACCGGCACGCCGCCCGCCACGAGCCCGCAGATAGCCGCGCCACGCGCCTGGCCCAGCAGCAGCGTCGATTGCGGGTTGACGTTGACGAACACTTTTTCGATCGCGGACTGATCGGGAGTGTGCTGACGGATGAGCGTCGAGATACCGTCGAAGATCGTGCCGAGCCGCGATGGCAGATCGGCATCGGCCGTCTTGATGACGCCGCTCGCGACGTAGGTCAGCTGATGACCGGTCTGGTCGATCACGCCAAAGCCGGTGACGCGCAAACCAGGGTCGATGCCGAGAATTCTCATGAGGTGCGATGCGGAATAAGTGCCTGCGATACTACAACGAACGGGCGGCACAGCGGGCAGTGGCGTGGGCGGCGTGGCAATAAATGTCGCGAGGGTGGACATGTGAAAGTGCAGGGTGCCGGCGAAGGCGGCATCGCGTGTGGTCAAAAGAAAACGGCCCGACAGGAAAACTGTCGAGCCGTTCCGGGTCAGGCCGTCATGTCCGGAGCATCCGCCGCATCCGGCAGTTCCGTTGATTCCGGCAAATCAGCCTGAATCAATGACGGAAGTGACGCACGCCCGTCAGCACCATCGCGATGTTGTGTTCGTCTGCGGCGGCGACCACTTCGTCGTCGCGCATCGAGCCGCCCGGCTGGATCACGCATGTCGCGCCCGCGGCGACGACCACGTCGAGGCCATCGCGGAACGGGAAGAACGCATCGGACGCCACGGCCGAGCCGGTCAGTGTCAGTCCGGCGTTCTGCGCCTTGATGCTCGCGATGCGCGCCGAATCCACGCGGCTCATCTGGCCCGCGCCGACACCAAGCGTCATGCCGTTGCCGCAGAATACGATCGCGTTCGACTTCACGTACTTCGCGACGCGCCATGCGAAGAGCAGGTCGTCCATTTCCTTCGGCGTCGGGTGGCGCTTCGTGACGACGCGCAGTTCGTGCGGCTGCACGTTGCGCGAATCGAGCGATTGCACGAGCAGACCGCCGCCCACGCGCTTCAGGTCGAACGCGTTGTGACCGTCGCCGAGGGCGATTTCGAGCAGGCGCACGTTCTGCTTTGCCGCGAATACCTGGCGTGCGGCCGCGCTGAACGCCGGCGCGATCAGCACTTCGACGAACTGCTTCGCCACGGCCTGCGCCGTCGCTTCGTCGACTTCGCGGTTAAACGCGATGATGCCGCCGAACGCGGAGGTCGGATCCGTCTGGAACGCCTTCGCGTACGCTTCGTTCGCGTCCGCGCCGATCGCCACGCCGCAAGGGTTCGCGTGCTTGATGATCACGCATGCCGGCACGTCGAACGTCTTCACGCATTCCCACGCCGCGTCGCTGTCCGCGATGTTGTTGTAGGACAGCTCCTTGCCCTGCAGCTGGTTGTAGTTCGCGAGTGCGCCTGCCGGCACCGCGAGGTCGCGGTAGAACGCAGCGCTCTGGTGCGGGTTCTCGCCGTAGCGCAGATCCTGGACCTTGTCGAACGCGAGGTTGAACGTGGCCGGATACGTGTTGCGCGACGAATGCTGCAGCGCTTCGGTCAGGCTCGTCAGGTAGTTTGTGATCGCGCCGTCGTACTGCGCGGTGTGCGCGAACACCTTGGTGGCCAGACGAAAGTTCGTCTTGTAGCCGACCGAATTCGCGTTGGCGCGCATTTCGTCGAGCACCACCGCGTAATCCGCCGGATCGACCACGACCGTCACGTCGCGATGGTTCTTGGCGGCCGAGCGCAGCATTGTCGGGCCGCCGATGTCGATGTTTTCGATCGCGTCTTCCAGCGAGCACTCGGCCTTCGACACGGTCTGCACGAACGGGTACAGGTTCACGACGAGCAGGTCGATTGTCGGGATGTCGTGTTTCTCAAGCGCTGCCATGTGTTCCGGCAGGTCGCGGCGCGCGAGAATGCCGCCGTGAACCTTCGGATGCAGCGTTTTCACGCGGCCGTCGAGCATTTCAGGAAAGCCGGTGTAATCGGCAACTTCGGTCACCGGGAGACCCGCGTCCGCGAGCAGTTTCGCGGTGCCGCCGGTCGACAGGATCCTGATGCCGAGGTCCGACAGCGATCTGGCGAAATCGACGATGCCGGTCTTGTCGGAAACGGAGATGAGCGCTTGCTTGATCATGATGAGAAAGCCGGGGAGAGACGTGACGGGGCGCGTGAAGTTATGACAAACCCGCTACAGCAAACCGTGCTGTTGCAGCTTCTTGCGCAGCGTATTGCGGTTGATGCCGAGATACTCGGCGGCCAGCGACTGGTTGCCGCCCGCCTGCTCGAGCACCACCTCGAGCATCGGTTTTTCTACGCACGACACGACCATGTCGTAAATATCGTGCGGGTTCGAGCCGTCGAGATCCTGGAAGTACATGTCCAGGCTGTCGCGGACGCATCGTTCGATGTTGTGTCTGCTCATGCTGCCAGTCGGTCGTTATTGTCCGGCTCGCCGACGGTGTCCTCGACGTAGATCAGGCGGTCGGAAACCGCCTTCTGCGCGTCGAAAAATTCGTTGACGGCGAGCAGTTGTTCGCGCGTGGTGTCCAGCGTATTCATACGGTGCCGGAACACATTGGCGCCAGAAAGGCCGCGAGTGTACCAGCCGATATGCTTGCGTGCAGTGCGCACCCCGGTGAATTCGCCATAGAACGCGTAGTGATCTTCCAGGTGTTCGTTCATCACCTGCTGGATCTCGTCGATACGCGGGGGCGGCAGCAGTTCGCCCGTCTGCAGGAAATGTTCGATCTCACGGAAGAGCCACGGGCGACCCTGTGCCGCGCGGCCGATCATGATGGCATCGGCACCTGTGATGGCCAGCACGTCGCGCGCCTTTTGCGGCGTGGCGATGTCGCCGTTCGCCACCACCGGAATACGCACCGCGCCTTTCACGGCGGCGATGGTCTCGTATTCGGCGTCGCCGTGATACAGGTCGGCGCGCGTGCGGCCGTGTACCGTCAGCATCGAGATGCCCGCGTTTTCGGCGAGCCGCGCGATGTTGAGCGCATTCCGGTTGTCGCGGTTCCAGCCCGTGCGGATTTTCAGCGTGACCGGCACCGCATCGGGGCCGGTGCCCACCGCGCCCACGACGGCCTCGACGATCTGCTGCACCAGCGGTTCGTTTTGCAGCAGCGCGGAGCCGGCGGCGACGTTGCACACCTTCTTGGCCGGACAGCCCATGTTGATGTCGATGATCTGCGCGCCGTTCGCCACGTTGTAGCGCGCCGCTTCGGCCATCATCGCCGGATCGGCGCCGGCGATCTGCACGGCGATCGGCTCGACTTCGCCCGCGTGGTTCGCGCGGCGCAGGGTTTTCTCGCTTTTCCACAACTGCGCGTTCGACGCCACCATCTCCGAGACGGCATAGCCCGCGCCCAGCCGTTTGCACAGCTGGCGAAACGGCCGGTCCGTCACGCCGGCCATCGGGGCGACGAACAGGTTATTGCGCAGATTGTGCGAGCCGAGAATGGGCATGACCGAAGCGTTCCCGCGCGATCGGGGCCGATCCGCGCGATGACGAAGTACGTAGGAAAACGGCTATTTTACCGTTAACGGGTTCCTGACAGACGACTTGCCTCAGACGTAAGCCATTAAATCTTTTATGAAAGCGCCTTCGCCATCGACCGGTGCCGCGCCCGCGGCCCACCGGGCGCGCGGGCCGCGCCGGCACTCAGCGGCGCTGGCCGAACATCATTTGCCGCGCGAGGGCGGTCTTGACCGGCGGCAGGAATTCAAGCGCGGTGAGCGCGAGCCCGCGTAGCGTGGCGAGCGGCGGGAAGTCGACGGTGAAGAGGCGCGCGAGCGTGTCGGTGGCGCCGATCGTCAGACGTCGGTCCAGCGCGCGGCGCGCCGCGAACGCGGCCAGCGCCAGCGGCGTGGCGCCGTGCTGCGCGAGCGCGTCGACAAGCGCGTGTGCATCGCGCAAGCCCAGATTCAGGCCTTGTCCTGCGACCGGATGCAGTGTCTGCGCGGCGTTGCCGATTGCGACGACGCGGCCCTTGACGAGCGTATCGACGGCATTCAGGCCGAGCGGGAACGACGCGCGGCCCTTGATCTGCGTGAAGGCGCCCATGCGGTCGCCAAACGCCGCGCCGAGCGCCTGCAGGAGTGCGGCGTCGTCGAGTTGCGCGAGGCGGGCGGCTTCATCCGGCGAGCAGCACCAGACGAGCGCGTAATCCGCGCCGCGCACGCCGCCCATCGGCAGCAACGCAATCGGGCCGCCCGGGGTGAAGCGTTCCCACGCGACGTGCGGCTGCGGCGCCGACACCGTGACTGTGCCGACCAGCGCTGTTTGCCCGTAGTCGCGCGAGGTGCCGTTACCGCTTTTCTGCTCGTGATAGAGGCCGCCTTCCGCGTTGACGAGAATCCGCGTGCGCACCGTGTGTTTCACGTGCGCGCTTTCCAGCGGCAACGTGACGCCGTCGTGCTCCTGCGTGGACGGCAGCGCGGACGTGGAACGCAGCCAGTGCACGGGCGTTTCGCGCACGGTGTCAGCGAGCGCATGCACGATCGAGCCATAGCGCAGCACATAGCCGAGCGCGGGCAGGTCATGCTCAGTGTGATCGATGACCGCGCGACCGAAGTGACCGCGCTGCGACACGTGAATCCGCTGGATCGCCGTGGCGTCGCCGGGCCAGCGCAGCGGCTCGAGGATCATCCGGCTGCCTTGCGACACCGCGATCGCGCGCGGGTCGGACACGGCATCGCCGGGCTCGCGTGCGTCGATCAGCGCGACGGAAAGCGCGCGTGTCGCGCTGCGCCGCGAGAGCCAGCCCGCCAGCGCGAGGCCGACCGGGCCCGCGCCCACGATGGTGATGTCGAAATCGAACGGCGATTCCGTTGCCGGTTGCGTCGACGGTTGCGCTACTTCATTCATTTAGTGCCGCTTCCTTGCGTTCCTGTCCTCGGCCGCGCCGACCTGCGCGGCCTGCATCAGCGCCTCGATCTCGTCCGCCTTGACCGGCACGTCGCGTGTCAGCAGTTCACAGCCCGTTTCGGTGACGACCGCGTCGTCTTCAATGCGGATGCCGATGTTCCAGTAGCGCTCGGGCACCGCGTCCGACGCGCGGATGTAGAGACCCGGTTCGATCGTCAGCGTCATCGACGGCTGCAGGATGCGCCACGGCAGCGCGCCGGTTTCGTCCGGCGGTGCGCCGCGTTCCCGGTAGTCGCCGCAATCGTGCACGTCCATGCCGATCCAGTGACCGGTGCGGTGCATGTAGAACGGCGCGTAGGCGCGCCCGGCGATGACTTCGTCGACGCTGGCAAAGAGCCCGCGGTCGAGGATGCCCGTATCCAGCAGGCCTTGCGACAGCACGCGCAAGGCCGCCTGGTGCGGCGCGTCGAACGTCGCGCCTGGGCGTGTGGCGTCGATTGCCGCCTGCTGTGCGGCGAGCACGATGTCGTACAGCTCGCGCTGAGCCGGCGTGAATTTTCCGCTGGCGGGAAACGTGCGTGTGATGTCGGACGCATAGCCGTCGAGTTCGCACGCGGCATCGATCAGGATCAGGTCGTTTTCCTGCGCGATCGCGTTGCCGGCGGGGTAGTGCAGCACGCACGCGTTCGCGCCTGCCGCGACGATCGAGCCATACGCCGGCGCCTGCGCACCGTGCTTGCGGAACGTGTAGAGCAGCTCCGCTTCGAGTTCGTACTCGCGCACGCCAGGCCGGCAGGCGGCCATCGCCCGGCGGTGGGCTTCGGCCGAAATCTGGCCGGCACGACGCATGATCGCGAGCTCGTGCGCATCCTTGAAGAGACGCATTTCGTCGAGCACGGGCAGCAGGTCGTGAATCGCCGCGGGCGCGCTCACGCCGCTGCGGCCCTGGGCGCGCACGGCTTCGAGCCAGCCGCGCACCTGGCCGTCGAGCGTCGCCGAAGCGCCGAGCGCGTAATGCAGCGCGGGCTTGTTCGCGATCACACGCGGCAGTTGCGCGTCGATTTCGTCGAAGGCGAAAGCCGCATCGAACCCAAACGCCTCGCGTGCGCCTTCGGGCCCGAAGCGAAAGCCCTCCCATGTTTCGCGCTCGACGTTCTTCGCGCGACAGAAGAGGATCGACGCGGGTGCATCCGGCCCGGCGCTCGCGTCCAGCACGAGCAGCGCTTCGGGCTCCGTGAAACCTGTCAGATAATAGAAATAGCTGTCGTGCCGGTACGGATAGTCGGCGTCACGGTTGCGTAGCGCCTCGGGCGCCGTGGGCACGATGGCGACGCCCCCGCCGTTCGCGCGCAGCGTGGCGAGCACGCGTTCGCGGCGCTTGCGGTAGACGTCGACGGCAATCTGGGGTTCGGTCAGCAGGTTCATCGTGCGATTGTAGCGCCCAATGCCCGGGGAGGCCGGCACGCGGGCACTGCGTTAGCCATCCGGCCAGCTCGCCTCCGGCGCGCCGGAGGCGCAATGTTGCAATCCGTCCACAGCGCTGTGCGGCGCGCATCACAAGACGCCGGGCGGCGCCGGGATCGACGCAAACCGACGTTATACTTCCGCCGGATTCCAAACAGGGCAGTGTCATGAAACTCATTGGTTCGTTCGGCAGTCCGTTTGTCCGCAAGGCGCGGATCGTGCTCGCCGAAAAGAAGATCGACTATCAGCTGGTGCTCGAGAACGTCTGGGTGCCGGAAACCACGATTCACACCTTCAACCCGCTCGGCAAGGTGCCGTGTCTCGTGATGGACGACGGCGAAGCGGTCTTCGATTCGCGCGTGATCTGCGAGTACGTCGATACGCTGTCGCCGGTCGGCAAGCTGATTCCGCAGTCGGGTCGCGAGCGGATCGAGGTGCGTTGCTGGGAGGCGCTGGCGGACGGCATGCTCGACGCCGTCGTGCTGATCCGTCTCGAAAGCACGCAGCGCGCGCAAGAGCATCGCAGCGAAGCCTGGATTGCGCGGCAGCGGCACAAGATCGACGACGGTCTGGCGGCGATGTCGCGCGGGCTCGGCAGCAAGACCTGGTGTACCGGCAATCACTACACGCTCGCGGACATCGCGGTGGGCTGTGCGCTCGGCTATCTGGATTTCCGCATGCCCGAGCTGAACTGGCGCGACACGTACCCCGATCTCGACCGGCACTTCCAGAAGCTGTCGCTGCGCCAGTCGTTCATCGATACCGTGCCGTCGAACTGAGCCCGCACGCGGCGTCCGGGGTCATGCCCCGGGTGGCGCCGGGCTGTGCGCGGCGGCCAGCGTCACGGTCGCGGTCACGCCGCGGCCACCCGCGCCGGGTTCGAGCGTGATCTCGCCGCGGTGCGCCTGCACGATCTCGCGGACAATCGCAAGGCCAAGGCCGGTGCCTTCGGTATCGGCCGAGGCACGGTAGAACGGCTCGAACACCCGGCTGCGCGCTTCGGGTGCAATGCCAGGTCCGTCGTCCGATACCATCAGCGTGACCGTCGCGCCTTCGGTGCGCACGGCCACCGTCACATGGCCGCCTGCCTGCGTATAGCGGATCGCGTTTTCAGCGAGGTTCGCGACCAGCGCCGCCAGCAATCCCGGATGGCCGGTCACCGGCGCCGGTCCATCGAGTTCGGCCCCCAGGTCGATTTCCCGCGCCTGCGCAAGGAGCGCCAGGTCTTCGGCCACGTCTTTCGCAATCGCGGCCAGGTCGGCGGGTTCGCTCGCGAGCCGCGTGTAGTCGGCCGCCTCGGCCTGCGCGAGCAGTAGCAGCTTGTTGGTGAGGCCTACCATCGAGCGGTTGCTCCGGTGCATCGCCGCGAGCGCTTCGGCGAGCCCGGGCTCGATGCCGCCGTGCTGGCGCGCGAACTGCAGCTGGGTTCCAAGCAACGTGAGCGGGGTGCGCAGCTGATGCGCGGCATCCGCGATGAAGCGCCGTTGCGCGGCCACCTGCACGCCGAGGCGCGCGATGCATTGATTGATGGCGTCGACGATCGGCCGCAGTTCCGTATGGAGCCGTTCGACGCGAATCGGCGCGAGCTGCATCGGATCGCGGTCGGTGACGTCGTCCTTCACCTTCATCAGCGGCCGCAGCTCGAACGTGAGGCCGATGCACACGAGCGCCACCGCCAGCACGATCATCTCGATCTGCCGCACGAGTTGCGGTTGCCACAGTTGCTGCGCCATCGCGTCGCGCGAGCGCACGGTCTTGCCGACCGACACCAGCACGCGCCGCGTCGCGCCGTTGTCGTACATTTGCCGGACGAAAGCGACGGCGCGCACGGCGTCGCCGTCACGGCTGGCGTCGTAGAACGTCGGATTTCCCGACGCAACCGGCGACGGGTTGCCCGGAAAATCAGGCGTACCGGCGAGCAGCTGGCCGTCTTCGACGGTCACGCGATAGAACACCTGATCGTGATACGGCGAGACGAACACTTCGAGCGCCGCCGGCGGCACGTCGACGCGCAGAAAGCCATCGACCCATTCCACTTCACCCGCGATCATCCGCGCCGACGACACCAGCTGGTTGTCCTGCACCAGATCGGCCGTGTGCCGCGCGTTGTCGAACTCCGCCTTGCCGGTGACGAACACGTACAGCGCGAGCGGCACGAGCAGCCACCACAGCAGGCGCATGCGCAGGCTATTGGTCATCTTCTTTCTTGCGCAGCAGGTAGCCGAGCCCGCGCAGCGTGACGATCGCCGCCGAACTGCCGTCGAGCTTCTTGCGCAGCCGCGAGATATAGATCTCGACGGCGTCCTCGCTCGGCTCGTCGGAGAGCGTGAAGATCGCATCGACCAGCGCCGGTTTGGACACTGTCTTGCCGAGCCGCAGGATCAGCGTTTCGAGCACCGTGCGCTCGCGCGGCGTCACGTTGAGCGGCGCGCCCCGCAGCGTGAACTGGCGCGTGTCGATATCGAATGTGAGGTCGCCGCAGATCACTTCGGTTGCTTTCGAGGGCGTTTGCCGACGGATCAGCACCTTGATCCGCGCGACCAGTTCGCGTACTTCGAATGGCTTGACGAGGTAGTCGTCGGCGCCGGCGCCGAGCAGTTCCACTTTCTCGTCGATCGACCCGCTCGCGGTCAGGATCACCACGGGCGTCACGTCGCCGCGCTGGCGCAGGCGGCGCAGCACATTCTTGCCCGACAGCTTCGGCAGGTTCAGGTCGAGCAGCACGACGTCGTAGTGATTCGTGCGCAGGAGCTGGTCGGCGGCGTCGCCGTCCTGAACGGCGTCGAGCGCGAACGACTCCTGCTCGAGCATCTTCGCGAGCCAGTGCGCGAGCGTCGGATTGTCTTCGATGAGCAGCAGCTTCATGGTGAGTACGGCTGAAATCAGGCCGTCGATTGTGCCGTAAAACACGCGCCTTGCGTGTCACCCGCCGCATTTGCAGCGTTTTGCGGGGCGTTTTCGGGGGGTCGTGGGGTTAACACCCATGATTTGCTATTCATACCGAAAGCTGGCAGAAGGATTCCGCTTTCTATAATCCGCCACATTCATCCAGAAAACGCCGCACCTCAAAGCGGCGACCCGACCTCAGGAGACTGCTTCATGCGTACCTTGCGCCAGATTGCCGCCGTGTCCGGTGTTGCGTTTGCCCTCGCCGCTGTTTCGGCTTCGGCCCATGCCGAGAAACTTACGATCATGGTCGGCGGTGCCGCCAAGATCATCTATCTGCCGGCGAGACTGACCGAAGAGCTCGGCTACTTCAAGGACGAAGGCCTCGATGTCGAGGTCCTCTCGCAACCGGCGGGCGTCGACGCCGAAAACGAGCTGCTCGCGGGTGCGGTGCAAGGTGTGGTCGGCTTTTACGATCACACGATCGACCTGCAGAGCAAGGGCAAGGAAGTCGAGGCGCTGGTGATCTTCGGCCAGGTGCCGGGCGAAGTCGAAATGGTGTCGACCAAAGCCGCCGGCACGCTGAAGAGCATGGCGGACGCGAAGGGCAAGACGCTCGGCGTGACGGGCCTCGGTTCCTCGACGAGCTTCCTCACGCAATACCTGGCACAGCGCGCCGGCGTGCCGTCGACGCAATACACGCTGCTGCCGGTGGGTGCCGGCAACAGCTTTATCGCGGCGATCCAGCAAAACCGCATCGACGCCGGCATGACGACGGAGCCGACCGTCTCGCAGTTGCTGAAGACCGGCGACGCGAAGGTGCTGGTCGACATGCGCACGCTCGAAGGCACGAGGGCCGCACTGGGCGGCACGTACCCGGCATCGAGCTTCTACGTGCAGCGCGCGTGGGCCGAGTCGCACAAGGACGAAGCGGCGAAGCTGTCGCATGCGTTCGCGAAGACGCTGAACTTCATCGCGACGCATAGCGCCGAGGAAATCGCCGCGAAGATGCCGAAGGATTACTACGGCAACAACAAGGATATGTACGTGAGCGCGCTGAAGGCGTCGCTGCCGATGTTCACGAAGGACGGCAAGATGCCGGCCGACGGTCCGGAGACGGTGCTGAAAGTGTTGTCGGCGTTCAACCCTTCGGTGAAGGGCAAGCATATCGATCTCGCGAAGACGTACACGAACGATTTCGTTTCGTCGGCGCCGGTCAAGACGGTATCGAAGTAATCCGTTCACAGGACGGACAGGCGTGAACGGGCGTGCCCGGCGGCGCGCCTGTCCTTCCCGCAACAACCAGGCAACAGTCAGGCAACAACGAGGCACCAGCTGATGAATCAACCATTGTCACGCGGCACGCCGGCCATCGAGCTGCGCAACGTATCGTGCCGTTTCATTTCGCCGGACGGCAAGGCGACGGTCGCATTGCGCGATTTCAGCATGTCGGTGGCGCGCGGCGAGTTCGTCGCCATCGTCGGTCCGACCGGCTGCGGCAAGTCGACCACGCTCAGCATGATCACCGGCCTTCTGAAGCCGACGACCGGCGAAGTGCGCGTGATGGGCGCACCGGTCGACGGCATCGATCCGCGCATCGGTTTCGTGTTTCAGGCGGACGCCGTGTTCCCGTGGCGCTCGGTGCTCGACAACGTGGCGGCGGGTCCGCTGTATCGCGGCCGTTCGAAATCGGCCGCGCATGACGAAGCGAACGAATGGCTGCGCCGCGTCGGTCTCGAGAAATTCGGCAAGCACTATCCGCATCAACTGTCGGGCGGAATGAGAAAGCGCGTCGCGCTCGCGCAGACCTTCATCAACAAGCCGGAAATCCTGCTGATGGACGAGCCGTTCTCCGCGCTCGACATGCAGACCCGCACGCTGATGCAGGACGAACTGCTGCAACTGTGGTCGGGCACGGGCTCGGTCGTGTTCGTCACGCACGATCTCGAGGAAGCCATCGCGCTCGCCGATCGCGTGTTCGTGCTGACCGCGCGTCCGGCCACGCTGAAGAAAGTGTATGAGATCGACCTGCCGCGTCCGCGCGTCACGTCGGAGGTTCGCTACGACCCGCGCTTCATCGAGATCTCGCGCGATATCTGGCATGACCTGCGCGAAGAAGTGCAGATCGGTTAATCAAGGAACGGGAAACATGTCTACTACCCCTCAACAGATGATGCCCGCGGGCCTCGACCCGGCTTCGCTCGCGCAGGTCGAGCGCGTCGCGCAGAAGCGCATCCGCCAGCGTCAGGCACTGGTCATTTCGCTGCGCGTGCTGATTCTGGTCGTCGTGCTCGGCGGCTGGGAACTGTTCGCGCGACTCAAATGGATCGATCCGTTCTTCTTTTCGATGCCGTCGGCGATTTTCGACCAGATCGTCGACTGGTTCGTGAACGGCACGTCGCAGGGCCCGCTTCTGACGCAGGTCTGGGTGACGCTCGAAGAGACGATCATCGGTTTTCTCATCGGCGGGGCGGGCGGCATCGTCTGCGGCATCGTGCTCGGGCGCAACAAGCTGCTCTCCGACGTGTTCAGCCTCTATATCAAGATCGCCAACTCGATTCCGCGCGTGGTGCTCGGCTCGGTGTTCGTGATTGCGCTCGGTCTCGGCATGGCGTCGAAGGTGGCGCTCGCGGTGGTGATGGTGTTCTTCGTCGTGTTCGCCAATGCGTTCCAGGGCGTGCGTGAAGCCGATCGCTACATGATCGCGAATGCGCAGATTCTGGGTGCGTCGCGCCGTCAGGTGACGACGTCGGTGGTGATTCCCTCGGCGCTCAGCTGGATTCTCGCCAGCCTGCACGTGAGCTTCGGCTTCGCGCTGGTCGGTGCGGTGGTCGGCGAATTCCTCGGTTCGAAGCAGGGTATCGGTCTGCTGATCTCGACCGCGCAGGGCGCGTTCAACGCGAGCGGCGTGTTCGCGGCGATGATCGTGCTGGCGGTGGTCGCGCTCGCGGCGGATTATCTGCTGACGGCGGTCGAACATCGTCTGCTGAAATGGCGGCCGACGCCGACGTGATTTTTCGCGGATCTCGCGTGTAGCCACAGGCAGGCTGCAGGCTGTGCGGCACAGAAAGCGCGTGTCCCGGGTTTCGGGCGCGCGCTTTCTTTTTTGCTTCCGCTCTACGCGGTCTGCGGTTGCGCTGGCTGCTTCACAGGCGGCACGCGCTTCGGCGAGAACGAATCGCTACGCGCGACCGGCCACCACTTTTCATACAGCGAGTACCGGTAGTTGCCGTCGACCAGATCGTTCGGCTCGAGATACTTGAGCAGATCCGACATCAACCGCACTTCATGCGACGACACGCGCCGCACGATGTGATGCGCGCGCAGATCGGCAGGATGTTCGAGGCCGGCGGCCTGGATGATTTCCTGCAACGCATGCAGCGTGTTGTGATGAAAGTTGAACACGCGGTCCGATTTGTCCGGCACCACGAGCGCGCGCTGGCGAACCGGGTCCTGGGTCGCGACGCCGGTCGGGCAGCGGCCCGTGTGGCATGTCTGCGCCTGAATGCAGCCGACCGCGAACATGAAGCCGCGCGCCGCATTGACCCAGTCCGCGCCGATCGCGAGTGTCTTCGCGATATCGAACGCGGTGATCATCTTGCCGCTCGCGCCCACACGGACCCTGTCGCGCAGGCCGATGCCGGTGAGCGTGTTGTGCACGAGCAGCAGTCCTTCCTGCAGCGGCACGCCGACGTGATCGGTGAACTCCAGCGGCGCCGCGCCCGTGCCGCCTTCCGCGCCGTCGACGACGATGAAGTCCGGCACGATGCCCGTCTCCAGCATCGCTTTCGCGATGCCGAAAAATTCCCACGGATGTCCGATGCACAGCTTGAAGCCGGTCGGCTTGCCGCCTGACAGCGTGCGCAGCCGCTCGACGAACTCGAGCAGCCCGCGCGGCGTCGAGAATTCGGAATGTGTGGCGGGCGACACGCAGTCGCGGCCCATCGGCACGCCGCGCGTCTCCGCGATTTCCGGCGTGATCTTCGCCGCCGGCAGCACGCCGCCGTGCCCGGGCTTCGCGCCTTGCGACAGCTTGATTTCGATCATCTTCACCTGCGGCTCGTTCGCCTGCTTCGCGAATTTTTCCGCGCTGAACGTGCCGTCGTCGTTGCGGCATCCGAAGTAGCCCGAGGCGATTTCCCAGATGATGTCGCCACCGTGTTCGCGGTGATATTTCGACATCGAGCCTTCGCCGGTGTCGTGCGCGAAGTTGCCTTTCCTCGCGCCGAGATTGAGCGCCATGATCGCGTTCGCCGACAGCGAGCCGAAGCTCATCGCCGACACGTTGAAGATCGACATCGAATAAGGCTGCGCGCGCTCCGCTCCGACGACGATGCGAAAGTCATGGCTGTCGAGCTTTGTCGGCGCGAGCGAGTGGCTGATCCATTCGTGCGCGACCGCTTTCACATCGAGCTCGGTGCCGTACGGCCGGCTGTCGACATCGTTTTTCGCGCGCTGGTAGACGATGCTGCGCTGGGCGCGCGAGAACGGACGCTCGTCGGTATCGCCTTCGACGAAATACTGGCGGATCTCCGGGCGGATGAATTCGAACAGAAAACGGAAGTGGCCCCAGAGCGGGTAATTGCGCAGGATCGCGTGGCGTTCCTGCGTCAGATCGAAAATGCCGAGCGCGACCAGCGCCAGCGGCACGACGATCCAGAACCACGAGAGGTGATGCAGCGCGGCGAGCGCTGCGCAGGCGGCCAGCAGTACGATCGCGCACCACATCGCCACATAACGTCGAGAGAACATGAAAGCTCCATTGCAGTGAATATCGCCGCAGCCCGCGCGGTGCCGGCAACGCCAGTCCGCTGATGCGCTAGCGCGCCGCAGCCTGCCGTGCGCCCAGCAACGCAGCGGTTTGCGGCGCACGCGTGGCCGGCTGCGCCGTCGCGGCATGTTCGATGATGCCGCCGCCAAGACACACGTCGCCATCGTAGAGCACCGCCGATTGCCCTGGTGTGACAGCCCACTGCGCGTCGTCGAAGTGCAGGCCGAAATGGCCTTCGACGAGCTCCGCGGTGCTGAATGTGCAGGCCGCGTCCGCCTGGCGATAGCGCGTTTTGGCCGCGCACGCGAAGTCTTCCGGCGGCGCGTCGCCCGCCACCCAGCTCGTGTTTCCCGCGCTCAGCGTATGGCTCAGCAACCACGGGTGGTCGTGCCCCTGCGCGACATACAGCGTATTCGACGGGATGTCCTTGCCCGCGGCGAACCACGGCTCGCCGCTGCCGTCCTTGCTGCCGCCCAGACCGATGCCCTTGCGCTGGCCGTACGTATAGAACGCAAGACCGATGTGTTCGCCGACGACCTTGCCATCCGTCGTCTTCATCGGACCGGGCTTCGTCGGCAGATAGCGGTTCAGGAAGTCGCGAAACGGCCGCTCGCCGATAAAGCAGATACCGGTCGAGTCTTTCTTCTTCGCGTTCGGCAGACCGATCTGTTCGGCGATCTCGCGTACTTTCGTCTTCGGAATTTCGCCGAGCGGGAAGAGCGTTTTCGACAGCTGCGCCTGGTTCAGGCGATGCAGGAAGTACGACTGGTCCTTCGTGTGGTCGAACGCTTTCAGCAGTTCGAAACGGCCTTCGCGTTCGCGCACGCGGGCGTAGTGACCCGTCGCGATGGTTGTTGCGCCGAGCGACATCGCATGATCGAGGAAGGCCTTGAACTTGATTTCGGCATTGCACAGCACGTCCGGATTCGGCGTGCGGCCGGCCGAGTATTCGCGCAGGAATTCGGCGAACACGCGATCTTTATATTCGGCGGCGAAGTTGACCGCCTCGACGTCGATGCCGATGAGGTCGGCCACCGAGACGACGTCGATCCAGTCCTGCCGCGTCGAGCAGTACTCGCCGTCGTCGTCGTCTTCCCAGTTCTTCATGAAAAGACCGACAACGTCGTATCCCTGTTCTTTCAGCAGCCACGCGGTCACCGACGAATCGACGCCGCCCGACATGCCTACGACTACTTTCTGCTTGCTCATTGTTTGCCTGCTACTTCCGTGTGCTCACTGACCGGGGCGGCCCGACCGAATGCGTGTGCACGAAGTCGAGCGGAACGCGCCGGCCTGCGAGGTAATCGTCGATACATTGCATGACGAGCGGCGTGCGATGCCGTTCGGGACACGTGCGCAATTCGTCGGCGCTCATCCACAGCGTGCGCACGATATCGGGATCGAGCGCGCGACCCGCCTCGGGTTCGCCGCTGCCGCCGCAATACGTGAAGCGCAGATACGTGATGCCTTCGCGCTCCTGCCGCGCGAAATGCGTCATATAAACGCCGACGAGTGCGTGAGGCGTGAACGGATGCGCGGTTTCCTCGAGTGTTTCGCGGATCACCGCTTCGACAAGCGTTTCGCCCGCCTCCAGATGGCCGGCCGGCTGGTTCAGCCGCAACCCGTCGTCCGTATGTTCCTCGACGACGAGAAAGCGCCCGTCGCGCTCGACGATCGCTGCGACCGTGACGTGTGGAGCCCAGGATTCCGGTTTCATGGGATCGCATTTTACCGTCTATGGCGCAGGGCTGCCGGCAGCGCGCCCACAGACGATCCAGCGACCGGATTGCAGGGATTAACTATTTGGATACCCGGATTGGCCCTAGTTTCTGTCTGTCGGCGGGTTTCGGTTAAAGTGAGGCAGTTAGCCGATGCAATACTCAAAGCCGGCGTGCCTCGTCGGCGCAACTGTACGAAATAACAGGAAGTCGAGGAGGATTCAACGATGCACATCGGAGTGCCAGCCGAAACGCGGCCGTACGAAACCCGCGTTGCCGCGACGCCCGAGACGGTCAAAAAGTACGTTTCCCAAGGTCACAAAGTCACGATCCAAAGCGGCGCCGGCACCGGTGCGAGCTTTACCGATGAAGCCTTTGCGGCCGCCGGAGCGGAACTTGTCGACGCACAGACCGCGTTCGGCGCCGATCTCGTTCTCAAGGTCCAGTCACCCACCGATAGCGAACTGCCGATGCTCAAACGCGGCGCCACGCTCATCGGGATGCTGGACCCATTTAATTCAGAAAACGCATTAAAGCTCGCCACTGCGGGTGTGACTGCATTTGCGCTCGAAGCGGCGCCGCGCACGACGCGCGCGCAAAGTCTCGACGTACTGTCGTCTCAAGCCAACATTGCGGGCTATAAAGCGGTGCTGCTCGGCGCGACGTTGTATCCGCGCTTCATGCCGATGCTGATGACGGCGGCGGGCACCGTGAAGGCGGCGCGCGTGCTGATTCTCGGCGCGGGCGTGGCCGGGTTGCAGGCGATTGCGACTGCGAAACGTCTCGGCGCGGTGATCGAGGCATCCGACGTGCGCCCGGCGGTGAAAGAGCAGATCGAATCGCTCGGCGCTAAATTCCTCGACGTGCCCTACGAAACCGACGAAGAGCGCGACGCCGCGCAGGGCGTCGGCGGTTACGCGCGGCCGATGCCGGCTTCGTGGCTCACACGCCAGGGCGCACTCGTTCACGAACGTGCGAAGCAGGCCGACATCGTCATCAGCACCGCGCTGATTCCGGGCCGTCCGGCACCGACGCTGATCTCCGTCGAAACCGTGCAGGCGATGAAGCCCGGTTCCGTGCTGATCGATCTGGCCGCGGGCCGCGGTCCCGAGTATGAAGGGCAGCGCGGCGGTAACTGTCCGCTGACCGAAGCGGACAAGGTCGTCACGAAGTTCGGCGTGCAGATCGTCGGTTATACGAATCTGGCGTCGATGGTGCCGTCCGACGCGTCGTCGCTTTACGCGCGCAATCTGCTCGACTTCCTCAAGCTGATCGTCACGAAGGAAGGCGCATTGAACATCGATCTTGCGGACGACATCGTCGCGGCCACGCTGCTGGCCCGCGATGGCGCCGTGACACGCAAGGCATAAGGAGTCTCAGCAATGGAAGTCATCAACCATACGGTGATCAATCTGATCATCTTCGTGCTGGCGATTTACGTCGGCTACCACGTCGTCTGGAACGTCACGCCCGCGCTGCACACGCCGCTGATGGCCGTGACCAACGCGATCTCGGCGATCGTGATCGTCGGCGCGATGCTGGCCGCAGGCCTCACGCTGGGCACGACCGGCAAGTTCTTCGGCACGCTCGCCGTTGGCCTTGCGGCAGTGAACGTGTTCGGCGGATTTCTCGTCACCAGACGAATGCTCGAGATGTTCCGCAAGAAAGAGCCGAAGAAGCTCCCCGCAGCCGCGAAGGAGAACGCGTAATGAGCCTGAATGTCGTCACGCTGTTATATCTCGTTGCGTCGGTGTGTTTCATCCAGGCGCTCAAGGGGCTGTCGAATCCGAAGACCGCGCGCACCGGCAATGTGTTCGGCATGGTCGGGATGGCGATCGCGATTCTCACGACCATCGCATTGATCACGAAGCAGGCCGCCGGACTCGGCTCGAACCTCGCACTCGGTCTTGGCCTGCTGTTCGCCGCGTTGATCGTGGGCGGTGCGATCGGTGCGTTCGTCGCCGCGCGCGTCGAGATGACGAAGATGCCCGAACTCGTCGCCGCGATGCACTCGCTGATCGGTCTCGCCGCGGTGTGTATCGCGTACGCGGTGGTGTCGGAGCCGGCCGCGTTCGGGCTGGGCGTCGAGGATGCTCCGTACGCGGGCTTCCTGCCGTACGGCAATCGCGTCGAGCTGTTCATCGGCACGTTCGTGGGGGCGATCACGTTCTCCGGTTCGGTGATCGCGTTCGGCAAGCTGTCGGGCAAGTACAAGTTCCGGCTCTTTCAGGGTGCGCCCGTCGTCTACGCAGGCCAGCATCTGATCAACCTGCTGCTCGCGCTCGGGATGCTCGGCTTCGGCGTGATCTTCTTTCTCACGCAGGCCTGGCTGCCGTTCATCATCATGACGTTGATCGCGTTCGCGCTGGGCGTGCTGATCATCATCCCGATCGGCGGTGCGGACATGCCGGTAGTCGTGTCGATGCTCAACTCGTACTCGGGCTGGGCGGCCGCGGGCATTGGTTTCTCGCTGAACAATCCGATGCTGATCATCGCGGGCTCGCTCGTGGGTTCGTCGGGTGCGATCCTGTCGTACATCATGTGCCGCGCGATGAACCGTTCGTTCTTCAACGTGATCCTGGGCGGCTTCGGCAATGAAGGCGGCGCGGCGGTAGCGGGTGGCTCGGCGGAACAGCGCCCGGTCAAGTCGGGCTCGGCGGAAGACGCTTCGTTCATGATGGGCAACGCGGAAACGATCGTGATCGTGCCGGGTTACGGGCTGGCGGTGGCGCGCGCGCAGCATGCGCTGAAGGAGCTGACCGACAAGCTCGTCGAGAAGGGCATCGTGGTGAAGTACGCGATTCACCCGGTGGCCGGACGGATGCCGGGCCACATGAACGTGCTGCTGGCGGAAGCCGAAGTGCCGTACGACATGGTCTTCGAAATGGACGACATCAACGGCGAGTTCGGCCAGGTCGACGTGGTGCTGGTGCTCGGCGCGAACGACGTCGTGAATCCGGCCGCGAAGAACGATCCGAAGTCGCCGATCGCGGGCATGCCGATCATCGAGGCCTACAAGGCGCGCACGGTCATCGTCAACAAGCGCTCGATGGCGGCGGGTTATGCCGGGCTCGACAACGATCTGTTCTACATGGACAAGACGATGATGGTTTTCGGCGATGCGAAGAAGGTAATCGAGGACATGGTGAAGGCGGTGGAGTGAGGCGTGTGATGTAACGGTTCGTGTCGCGGTTCAGGCAACCGCGATGCGAACCGGTTCACCGTGGCTTTGCTCTCACATGCCGCATGAAGTCCGCCAGTCTGCGGCCTTCCATATCTGGAAACGCTTCGTGCAACGCGACGTCCCGCATGCGCTCGACGTCGAAGTTGCGAAACCCCTCACGCAGTTCGCACCACGCGCCGATCGTCCAGCGCGCCCCCCAGTAGACGAGCCCGAGCGGCCACACGCGCCGCTCTGTCGCGGCTTTGTTCCGGTCGACGTAGGCGAAGCTCACCACACGATGATCGTCGATCGCCCGATGCAGCGCGTCGACCTTCTCCGGGAATTCCCCCTTGACGTGAAACGACGGTGCGAAGAACGGCGCGCGTTCAAGCGTCGCGCGCTTGTCCGCGGGCATCGCGGAGGCGATTTTTGCAAGCGCTCCGCGCGCGCCCGAAGCGAAACTCGCGCCGCCCCACGTTTCGAGCATGCGCGCGCCGGCGGCGAGCGCGGCGAGTTCCTCTGCGGTGAAGGTGAGTGGCGGCAGGCTGGCCGTGCGGGCTAGCCGGTAACCGATGCCGGGCTCGCCTTCGATCGGCACGCCTGAGAGCTGCAGATCGCGCACGTCGCGATACACCGTGCGCGGCGAGATCTTCAGCCATTCGGCAAGCTGCTGCGCGGTGGTAAGCCGGCGGCCACGCAGCAGTTCGGCGATCTGGAAAAGGCGGTCGGCGCGACGCGTCATCGGGGATGTCCTGCGTGGAGGTAACAGGGCGGAAACGCCCCCGCGATGATAGCGCCGCATGACGTGCTCCGCTTATCCGCGGACGGAGCGCGCTGTGCGGTCCGCCCGGCTTCACGATCGCCTAGCCGTTGTGCTGCGAATGCAGGCCGATGCGGTTGCCTTCGGTATCGGTGATGAAGGCGATGTAGCCGATGTCGTCCGGCAACTGGATGGCAGGGCCTTCCACCTTGCCGCCGGCCTTCTCGACGCGCGCGAGCACGGCGTTCACGTTGGGCGTGGCGTTGAGATACACCATCGTGCCGGCCGCCGACGGCTTCAGCGACGTGCCGCCGACCACGCAACCGCCGGTCGCCTGTTCGCCATAGGTGAAGATGGCGATCGGCTGGCCGAAGTCTGCGCGGCGCATCGGGTTACCGAGGACGGTCTCATAGAAACGCACCGCGCGATCGAAGTCGGTGGACGGAATTTCAAACCAGGCGATAACGCGGGAATCAGCTGCTGACATGACACGCTCCTTGGTGGTCGCCGCTCCGGGCCAGATGCCGGATGACGAGACTGGAGTGTGCTGCCGGGCTACTGACATCGTCCTGTCAGTAGCCTGAGCTGAGCGCGCGAATATTCGAGGGCAAAAAAACGCGGCGGACGGGGCATGTGCCCGCCGCCGCGTTGTTCTGATGCGTGCCTGAACAGAAGGAGGCTAGCTCTGGCTCTGGCCTTCAGCCGTGTCACCTGGGTTGGCTGCCGGCCGCTGGCGCACGCTGCCGGCGATCAGGTCGAAGCGGAACAGACGGCATTCGAGCGCGCCGTTGAAGAGCGGCGTTTTGGTCGATTCACGCAGGCGCATCTGGCCGGGCAGCTTGCGGTCCGACGTCAGGACGAACGCGTGCCAGCCGGTGAAGCGTTGCTTGAGCGCGTCGCCGAACGACTTGAAGAATTCGCTGTCCGGCGCATCGGTGTGGACGCGTTTGAAGCCTTCGTCTTCGCGGCTTTCGCGGCCGGTTTCGCGCACTTCGCCGCGCGGGCCGCGCCCACGCACCTCGATACGCTCGCCGTACGGCGGATTCGCGACGAGGATGCCCGGCGTGCCAGCTGGCGGCGTCATGCCACGCGCGTCGACCTGCTTGAGCGGTACGTTAAGGCCAGCACGCTCGAAGTTGGCGTGCGCCTTGTCGAGCATGTCGCCGGAAATGTCGCTGCCGAAAATCTGCAGATCGGCACGCGAGCCGCGCGCGGCGCGTTTGGCGTCGACGGCAGCGACTTTCAGCGTCTGCCACGCGTTGACGTCGTACTGCTTCAGACGTTCGAAGCCAAACCGGCGCTCGACGCCCGGCGCGATATTCAGCGCGACCTGCGCCGCCTCGGCGAGGAACGTGCCGCTGCCGCACATCGGATCATAGAGCGGCGTGCCAGCGGTCCAGCCCGTCAGGCGCAGGATGCCGGCCGCGAGGTTTTCGCGCAGGGGAGCGGCGCCCTTGTCGAGCCGCCAGCCACGCTTGAAAAGCGGATCGCCGGACGTGTCGAGATACAGCGTGCAGTCGGTTGCGGTGAGGAACGCGAACACGCGCACGTCGGGCTCGGCCGTATCGATGCTCGGGCGCGCGCCGCTCTTTTCGCGCAGACGGTCGCAGATCGCGTCCTTGATGCGCAGCGTCGCGAATTCGAGGCTGCGCAGCGGCGACTTGATCGCCGTGACGTCGACGCGCAGTGTTTCGTTCGCGGAGAACCACTGTTCCCAGCGCTGTTCGAGCGCGAGCGCGTAGATGTCCTGCTCGCTGCGATACGGGCGATGGGCGATCTTCAGCAGCACGCGGCTGGCGATCCGCGAATGCAGGTTGGCGGCCATGCCGGCGGGCCATCCTCCGCGGAAGTGCACGCCACCCGGGACCTGCGCGCCGGGCGCGAACGGCGCGCCGTTCAGATGGCGCTCGCCGATCTCGGCAAGTTCGGACGCGAGCGCGGCTTCAAGGCCGCGTGGGCAGGGGACGAAAAAATCGAAGGACATTGAGGTTGCCGGAAGGCCTGGAGGGAAGCCCGTATTGTACGCGGTCGGCGGGCGCATTCAGGGCCATGGTGCCGCCCATGCCGGCAAGGCCGGCCGCACGATCGGCGTGATCGGCGCGGCCCGTTCAGCGCGGGGCCACCGGCGGCAATGCGCGCGACGGCGCCATGCCATGCCGGACGGATGGCATGGCGGGCGCTTCCTGCATTCGGCCGCCGGCCACACCGCGCGCGCCGGCGGCACGTCATGCCTGACGCTTCCGCCAACCGCCCGGATCAGCTAGCTCAGGCAGCCGGTGTGACCGGTGACATCGGCGCCGGACACGGCACCTTGATCGCGCCCGCGCCGGTCGCCATGCTTGACGACGCGCCCTTCGCGGGCGTTGCCGCCCGCGTCTGCGGCGCGGCGGCGAGTGCCTGCACGCCAGCGGCGATTTCCGTCGAGATTTCCTGCACCGCGCGACGATGACCTTCCGCCAGTGCGTCGTAGCCGGTCGCGACCGGCTCGCTCACGACGCTGCGGCAGGTCAGCACCGCCTGCGTGCGCACCACGCGCACGCTCCAGACGGCGTCGATGAGCGCATGCGAGCCCGGCCACGACTCGAAGCGCTGCACGTTCACGCTCACGCGATAAACCGGTGCGCCGTCCGGATACGGCGTGCCGTAGACGTCGATCGCGCCGAGCCGGGCGGTGAGGTCCGACGACAGTGCGCGGCGGATCTCGTCGCCCGGCAGGGACGCCCAGCGTTCCTGTTCGAGCACCTGAACCTGCGTCGGGCCCGTCTGCACCACCAGCTGGGTTTTCGCGACCTGCGGCGGCACGTCGACGGGCGGCACCTCAATCAGCATCGACGAATTGCCGGCAGGACGTGTGGACGCTGTCGTGTCGGTGGCATTGAGGGTGTAGAAGCGGCTCACTGGCGACGCGCAGCCCGCAAGCGCCAGCACCCCGGCGGCCACGGCCACCGTCGTGACGGAGGGAAGGCCGGTGCGGTCAACAGCACCGGCAACCGCACGAAACCCTGCGCGGACAGCAGCACGGCTAGCGGCGCGCGCCGGATGAAACAGCCGGGCGAACATCATGGTTTATCTCCTTGTTTGCCGCGCAGCAACGATTCCGGATGACGTTCGAGGTAGTCCGACAGCGCGTTCAGCGATTGCAGCGTGCGCGTCAGTTCCTGCAGCGCCTGGTGCACGTCCGATTGCAGTGGCGAATCCTGCTGCAAGGTGGCTTCCGCCGAGCCGAACGTCTGCTTCGCGGCGGCCAGCGTGTCGCGTGCCTCCGGCACGACTTCGGTGTCGAGCCGCTTGAACAGCTGGTCGGCGTTCTTCAGTGCGGCGTTCAGGTTGTTGCCGATCTGGTCGAACGGCACCGCATCCAGCTTCTTCGCGATATCCGCGACCTGGATCTGCAGTTCGTCGAGCGAGTTCGGGATCGTCGGCAGTTCCATCGGATCCTGATTGATGTCGATTTTCGCGGGCGGCGCTTTCGGGAAGATGTCGAGCGCGATGTACAGCTGGTTCGTGATCAGGTTGCCCGTACGCAACTGGCCACGCAGACCGTGCTTGACGAGCCGCTCCAGCAACTCGTGGCCCGCGGCGCTACCCGGTTCGGGCACCGGGCCGCGCGCGCGTCGCGAGAGACGTCCCGGATAGATGTTGATCGTTACCGGCATCTTGAAGTTGCGCGCCTTCGGATCGTAGTCGATGCCGATGGCCGTGACCTCGCCGAGCACGATGCCCCGGAAGTCGATTGGCGCGCCCACCGCCAGCCCGCGCAGCGACTGGTTGAAGTTCATCACCACGCGCAGCGGTTCGCCGTCCGGATCGCGCATCGCATCGGCCTGGTCGGAGCCAAGGCGGAACGTCATGTTGTTTGGCGCCTGCGGACCGGGCGGTTGCCCCGGCGGCCCCTGGAACGCAAGACCGCCGACGATCAACGTCGCAAGCGACTGGGTGTTCAGCTTGAAGCCGCTCGAATCGAGCCGGACGTCGACGCCGCTCGCGTGCCACCACCTTGTATTGGTGCCGACGTACTGGTCGAACGGCGCGCTCACGAACACCTGCATCGTGACACCGGTGCCGTCCTTGTCGAGCGAAAAGCCCACGACCTGGCCCACCTGCACACGCCGGTAGTAGATCGGCGAGCCGATGTCGATCGAGCCGAGCGACTCACCGCGCAACGTGAACTGATGGCCTTTCTGGTCGCCGGTAATCGGCGGTGGGGTCTCCAGCCCGACGAAGTCTTTCTGCGTGTCTTCCGTGCGTCCGGGGTCGACGCCGATGAACGCGCCGGACAGCAGTGTGCTCAATCCGGACACGCCGCTCGCGCCCACGCGCGGCTTCACGACCCAGAAGCGCGTGCCTTTCACAGCGAAATCCTCGGCTTCCTTGGTGAGCTGCACCTCGACGCTCACGTGCGAGAGGTTTTTCGCGAGCTTGATGGTCTTCACGGAGCCGACATCGACGTCCTTGTACTTGACCTTCGTCTTGCCCGGCTCGAGCCCTTCCGCGCTCACGAAGCTGATCGTGATGGTCGGCCCCCTGCCGGAGACCGACTTGACGACCAGCGCGACGCCGATCAGCGCCGCGACCAGCGGAACCACCCAGACGAGCGACGGAAGCCAGCTGCGGCGCGGCGGCTCGATATCGGGATCCGGCAGATCGGGCGGCGGATTCGGTCCTTGTGGGCTATTCATGGTTTGATCCCTGTGGTTTTTCTGTCTTTGCGCTCATCGACGTAATCCCAGGTGAGGCGCGGATCGAACTGCATCGAGGCCAGCATCGTGAGGATCACCACGGAGCCGAACGCGAGTGCGCCCGGGCCGGCGGTAATCACCGCGAGTGATTTGAAACGGACCAGCGCGACCGTCAGCGTCACGACGAACACGTCGAGCATCGACCAGCGGCCGATCCGCTCGACGAGCCGGTAGAGCTTCGTGCGCTGGTCGGGCCGCCACTTCGAGCGGCGCTGCGCGGTAATGGTCAGCAGCGCGAGCACGCTCAGCTTGAGCATCGGCACCAGGATGCTGGCAATGAACACGATGACGGCAAGCGGCCAGTCGCCCGAGGTCCAGAAGTAGACCACGCCGCTCATGATCGTGTCGTCCTCGGCGCCGACCAGCGATGCCGTATGCATGACGGGCAGCAGGTTCGCCGGAATATAGAGCAGCGCGGCCGAGATGAGCAGCGCCCACACGCGCATCAGGCTGTCCGGGGTGCGGCGGTGCAGTGTCGCGCCGCAGCGCCCGCACTGCTGACCGTGCGCCAGGCGTTGCCACGGCTCGACCCGCCCGCATGCATGGCAACTGACGAAACCCGCGCGTTTTGCTGTGATGTATTTCATCCCGCTTTCATCCCTGATGGGGTGCAGGTGGCTGGCCGGCGGCCCGCGTCGCCCTGAGGCGCCGGATGCGCCGCAGACGCTCCCGGGGCAGGGTATCGGCGATATCCCACAACGTGCGCGGATCGAACGTGACGACGACCGCGAACATCAGCGTCAGCGCGCCGAAGGCGAAGAGCGCGGCGTCTGGAATCACGCGCGCGAGGCTGATCATCTTCACGATGGTGATCAGCACGCCGAGCATGAACACCTCGATCATGCCCCACGGTCGCACGAACTGGATCGCGCGCAGCACGCGGTTAAAGAGCGGCGGCACGTAGCCCGCGCGCACCGGCACGAGCACATAGAGAAGGGCGAGGAGTTCGGTGAGCGGGAAGAGCGTCGTCGAGCAGAAGACCATCACCGCGACGATCTGCATGTCCTCGTTCCACAACGCGACGATCGCGCCGAACAGCGTGGTCTGCGACGTGATTCCGCTGGTTTCGAGTTCAACGATCGGGAACGCCTGTGCGATGAGGAACGTGACGATCGCGGCCAGCGTCATGGCGACGACGTTGTCGATGCGCGACGACGCGCTCCGGTAGAGCGTTGCCTTGCAGCGCGGGCACCGCGCCAGCGAGCGGCGGTCGAGCCGCGGCTTGTGGAACAGCGCGTCGCACTCGTGGCACGCGATCAGGTGGTCATGTTCCATGTAGGAGCGAAGACAGACGACGTGGACAGGAACCCGCGGTACAAACCAGTACAACCTTTTGCCAGCGTTCACGAAGACGGCGACCCGGAGAGCAGCGCCGCAGGGCGCTTTCGCCTGTGAGTTGCGCCCATGTTACCAAACACCCTGACCGCAGGATTCCAAAAATTGTTGCACCCACACGTCTGGGGCTGGTGGTCCGCACGCTTCGGACACTTTCGGGCCCCAAATCGTTCCACTCGCGCGACGCACTGTTGCACGGGCGCGTGCAGCCAGCTTTACGGGCTTGCGGTAGCATGGCGGCCTTGGCGTCGACATACGCATGCAAGTTACTCCGGTCCCATGCAGGATGGTTGCTGTCCGGGCCCGCATCGGTTGCATCCGCGGCGGCTGGAATAAGTGCTTGCGCGACCCGTTAACCCTGTTTACGTCAGCGATCCGTCATGGCATTTCATTCTTCCGCTGCGGCACCCAGCACGCCCGATCATTACACCCGGACCGCGATTGCGTTTCACTGGCTGATCGCGCTGCTGATCGTCTGTGGATTCTCGCTCGGTTGGGTGATGACCGACATCCCGGGTTTCACGCCCGCCAAGCTGCGCTATTTCTCGTGGCACAAGTGGATCGGCGTGACCGTGTTCGCGCTCGCCGTGCTGCGCATCCTGTGGCGCGCGACGCATGTGGCGCCCGCACTGCCGGACGGCATGGTCGCCTGGCAGCGGCTCGCCGCGCAGCTCGTGCACGTGCTGCTGTACGTGCTGATGATCGCGATTCCGGCGTCGGGCTATCTGTACAGCTCGGCGTCGAATATCCCGGTCGTGTATCTCGGTCTCGTGCGCCTGCCGTTGCTGATCGCGCCGGACCCGCATCTGAAAGCCATCCTCAAGGTCGTTCACGTGACGCTTAATTACGGCCTGCTCACGCTCGTCGTCCTGCACGTCGTCGGGGCGCTCAAGCATCAGCTGGTGGATCGCGACGGCCTGCTGTCGCGCATGATCCCTTTCCTCAAATAGGACACATATGAAGGTTTCATTGCATCGCACCTTGCTGACGGCTTTCACGGCCGTGGCGCTCACTGTCGCGGGCAGCGCGCTCGCCCAGGTCGACGTCTCGAAGAGCACCGTCACGGCGACGTCGAAGCAGATGAACGTGCCGGTCGAAGGCAAGTTCGGCAAGTTCACCGCGCAGATCGCGTTCGATCCGGCAAAACCGGCGGCCGGCACGGCACAGCTTTCCATCGATACCGCCAGCTACGACCTCGGCGACGAAAGCTACAACGACGAGGTGCGCGGCAAGGAATGGTTCGACTCGAAGACTTACCCGGCGGCGACTTTCGTTTCGAGCGCGATTGCCCCGGCCGGCGGCAACCAGTTCAAGGTGACCGGCAAGCTCACGATCAAGGGCAAGTCGCAGACGGTCACGGTGCCGGTCACCGTCGTGCAGCAGGGCGCGACGCAGACCTTCGACGGCTCGCTGCCCATCAGGCGCTTGCAGTTCGACGTCGGCACGGGTGAATGGAAAGATACGTCGGTCGTGGCTGACGACGTGGTCATCAAGTTTCATATCGTTGCAGCACACAAGTAATCATTGTTTGCCGTTCTCGCTGTTCTCACACCGCCTCCGTGTGCGGCGTATCTGGATACCTGAAGGAGCATGAATTGAAGAAACATCTGCTGATCGCCGCTCTGGCATCGACCCTCTCGATTGGCGCGTTCGCCGCCGATACCTATCAACTCGACCCCACGCACACGTATCCGAGCTTCGAGGCTGACCACTTCGGCGGCCTGTCGGTGTGGCGCGGCAAGTTCACGAAGAGCACGGGCACGGTCACGCTCGACCGCGCGGCGAAGACCGGCACGGTCGACGTCACGGTCGATCCGGCTTCGGTGAGCACCGGTAACCCGAAGCTCGACGAGCACCTGAAGTCCGATGCCTTCTTCGACGTCGCGAAGTTTCCGGCGGCGACGTACAAAGGCACTGAGATCAAATTTGACGGCGACAAGCCTGTCGAAGTGATCGGCACGCTGACGATGCATGGCGTGACGAAGCCGGTGAACCTGACGATCGAATCGTTCAAGTGCATGCAGCATCCGGTGCTCAAGCGCGAAGTGTGCGGCGTGGAAGCCAGCACGACGTTCGATCGCGCCGACTTCGGCATGGACTTCGGCAAGAAGTATGGCTTCAGCATGCAGACGAAGCTGCATATCCAGTCTGAAGGCATCAAGCAGTAACGGTTTCCCGGGCATCCGCGCGGGATGGTGAGACATGAACCCGCACTGAACCCAACTGGCAGGACCCTGCACCCCACTGGCGGATGACGCCAGTGGGGTGTTTTGCTTCAGGCGTGATGTCCGGGTGCTGCATCTGGTGCTCGCGCGAAGTTAATTTTTCAGGTACATAGTGCGCTACCGCCCAACTGGTTGTGCGCGCATCCAGGCGGGCGACGACACGATTCGCGCGCACGGGAGATCTGAATGAATGCAACGACGGCCACAAGCGCCGCAGCGGCACGGCACAGTTCGTGGCGCATCGTAGTCGCCGCGTCGATCGGCAATGCGCTGGAATGGTTCGACCTCGTCGTCTACGGGTTTTTCGCGGTCACCATCTCGAAGCTGTTTTTCCCCGCGGGTAACGACACCGTTTCGTTGCTGGTCACGCTTGGCACGTTCGGCGTCTCTTTCTTCATGCGCCCGCTCGGCGCGATCGTGCTCGGCGCGTACGCCGACCGGGCAGGGCGCAAGGCGGCCCTGACGCTTTCGATCCTGCTGATGATGGCGGGCACGCTCATCATCGCGGTCCTTCCAGTATACGGGACGATCGGTCTTGCCGCGCCGGTGATCCTGGTGCTCGCGCGGTTGATGCAGGGCTTTTCCGCCGGCGGCGAGTTCGGCAGCGCGACGGCGTTTCTCGCCGAACACGTGCCGGGCCGGCGGGGCTTCTTCGCGAGCTGGCAGATCGCGAGCCAGGGGCTGACCACGCTGCTCGCGGCGCTCTTCGGCGTCGTGCTGACGGGCAAGCTCTCGCCGGAGCAGATGATGTCGTGGGGATGGCGTGTGCCGTTCGTCTTCGGGCTGCTGATCGGGCCGGTCGCGTGGTACATCCGCACGCGCCTCGACGAGACGCCGGAATTCCTCGCCGCCGAAACCACCACCACCCCGCTGCGCGATACCTTCGCGAGCCACAAGCTGCGCCTCGTGATCGCGATGGGCCTCGTGGTGCTCGGCACGGTATCGACGTATCTCGTGCTGTTCATGCCGACCTACGGCGTGAAGCAACTGGGGCTGTCGCCTTCGGTGTCGTTCGCGGCGATCCTGCTCGTCGGCGCGATCCAGCTCGTGTTCTCGCCGGTCGTGGGGCATCTGTCCGACCGCCACGGACGAACCGGCATCATGCTGGCGTCAGCCGTGTTGCTGCTGGTGCTGATCTATCCGGCGTTCGCGTATCTCGTCGCGCATCCGACGTTCGAAACGCTCATCGCGATCCAGATCGTCTTCGCGTTTCTGATGACCGGTTACTTCGGCGCGCTGCCGGGGTTGCTCTCGGAGATCTTTCCGGTGGCGACGCGCACGACCGGCATGTCGCTCGCATATAACATCGCGGTGACGGTTTTTGGCGGCTTCGGCCCGTTCATCATCGCGTGGCTGATCAGCGCGACCGGGACCAAAACCGCGCCGAGCTTCTACATGATGTTCGCGGCGGTGATCAGTCTTGTCGCGTTGATCGCGGCGCGCCGCAAGCTCGGGTTCAAATGATGTGGTTGCCGCGCAGACGGCAGACGGTTGCGCGGTAAACGACAAAGGCCGGTTCGAAAGAACCGGCCTTTGTCATATGCACCTGCGTTGTCGCGAAGGGTAATACTTAAACCTGCGCGCCTGCGTTCGGATCGTCCGGGTCGTGACGTTCCTTCCTGTCCTTGATCAGATCTTCACGCTTCACGCCGAGCCACATCGCCAGCGCCGCGGCGACGAATACCGACGAGTAGATACCGAACAGGATACCGACCGTCAGCGCCAGCGCGAAATAGTGCAGCGTCGGGCCGCCGAACAGGAACATCGACAGCACCATCATCTGCGTGCAGCCGTGCGTGATGATCGTGCGCGACATCGTGCTGGTGATCGCGTGGTTGATGACTTCGATGACCGTCATCTTGCGTTCGCGGCGGAACGTCTCGCGGATCCGGTCGAAAATAACGACCGATTCGTTCACCGAGTAACCGAGCACCGCGAGCACGGCGGCGAGCACTGACAGCGAGAACTCCCACTGGAAGAACGCGAAGAAGCCGAGAATGATCACCACGTCGTGCAGGTTGGCGATCACGCCGGCGACGGCGTACTTCCATTCGAACCGGAACGACAGATAGATCACGATACCGGCGACCACGCATGCAAGTGCAAGCAGGCCATCGGTAGCGAGCTCCTTGCCGACCTGCGGACCGACAAACTCGACGCGCTGCAACTGCACCTTCGCGTTATCGGTCTTCAGCGCGCCCATCACCTGGTCGCTCTGCTGCGCGGACGTGAAACCCGACTTCAGCGGCAGGCGGATCAGCACGTCGCGCGAAGTGCCGAAGTTCTGCACCTGCGCGTCGGCGTAACCGAGCTTGCCGAGCGTGTCGCGCAACGGTTCGAGCGGCACGGCCTGCGGATACTGCACTTCGATCACCGTTCCGCCGGTGAACTCCACCGACAGATGCAGCCCGCGATGCGCAAGGAAAAACACGGCGGCAATAAACGTCAGCAGCGAGATCGCGTTGAAAATCAACGCGCGCTGCATGAGCGGAAGGTCTTTGCGGATGCGGAAAAATTCCATGGTCTCTTTCTCCGGGACTCAGCGGGATGAACCCGGTTTCCGGGGCGCG
This sequence comes from Paraburkholderia gardini, assembly GCF_907164575.1. Classification (GTDB taxonomy): domain Bacteria; phylum Pseudomonadota; class Gammaproteobacteria; order Burkholderiales; family Burkholderiaceae; genus Paraburkholderia; species Paraburkholderia gardini. Next base: position 182,341 of record NZ_CAJQYY010000003.1, on the reverse strand, counting down.
GTGCCCGGATCGTTACGACGGCGGACAACCGGCTTGCCGGTGCGCGGCGCGGCGTTCGCCGCACTGGCTTTCGCGGCCTTGCGTGCGCCGGCGGCAGCGACGGCTTGCGCCGTGTCGGTGGCGGCATCGTCGTGGCCGAGGAACGCCGCGTCGCCTTCGACGGGTGCCGGGCGCCATACCTGACCGATCGCCAGCGATTTCAGCTTCTTCTTGCCGCCGTACCAGAAGTTCACGATACCGCGCGAGAAGAACACCGCCGAGAACATCGACGTCATGATGCCGATACAGTGCACGACCGCGAAGCCGCGCACCGGACCCGAACCGAACGCGAGCAGCGCGAGACCCGCGATCAGCGTGGTCACGTTCGAGTCGAGAATCGTCGCCCATGCGTGCTCATAGCCGTTCTGGATGGCCAGTTGCGGCGGCGCGCCGTGGCGCAGTTCTTCACGCACGCGTTCGTTGATCAGCACGTTCGCGTCGATCGCCATACCGAGCGCGAGCGCGATAGCGGCGATACCCGGCAACGTCAGCGTGGCCTGCAGCATCGAGAGAATCGAGATCAGCAGCAACAGGTTCACCGACAGGCCGATCATCGAGATCAGGCCGAACAGCATGTAGTACGCGATCATGAAGACGGCGATCGCCGCGAAACCCCACACTACCGAGTGGAAGCCCTTCTTGATGTTGTCGGCGCCGAGGCTCGGGCCGATCGTGCGTTCCTCGATGATGTCCATCGGCGCCGCCAGCGAGCCGGCGCGCAGCAGCAGCGCCAGATCCGCCGCGGCTTGCGGCGTCGGCTGGCCGGTGATCTGGAAGCGGTCGCCCAGTTCCGACTGGATCGTCGCGACCGTCAGCACTTCGCCCTTGCCCTTCTCGAACAGCACCATCGCCATCGGCTTGCCGATGTTGTCGCGCGATACCGATGCCACGGCGCGGCCGCCGCGACTGTCGAGGCGGATGTTCACCGACGGACGCTGATGCTCGTCGAAGCCCGACGACGCATCGATAATCCGGTCGCCCGTGAAGATGATCTGCTTTCTCAGCAGCACCGGTGTCTGCGCGCCCTGCGTGAAGAGTTCATCGCCCGGGGGCACCGGATCGTTCGGGTTCGGATGCGTGTTCACCGGGTCGGCCAGACGCGCTTCGAGTGTCGCCGTGCGGCCGATGATGTCCTTCGCCTTGGCCGTGTCCTGCACGCCCGGCAGTTCGACCACGATGCGGTCGGTGCCTTGCTGCTGGATCACCGGTTCGGCGACGCCCAGTTCATTCACGCGGTTATGCAGCGTGGTGATGTTCTGCTTGAGCGCCGAGTCTTCGACCGTCTTCTGCACGGCGGGCGTGAAGGTGCCGACCACCAGGACACCGCCCGCCGGATCCGGCTGCGTGGTCCACTGGAGTTCGTTGATGCCCGTGGCAAGTTGCTTGCGCGCGGTTTCGGCGACGTCCGCATCGGCGAAATTGACGACGACCGTCTGGTTCACGCGGTTCACGCCGCCATCGCGGATGTTCTTGTCGCGCAGCAGGGTGCGGGCGTCGGACGCGTCGGAGTCGAGCTTCTTGTTCAGCGCGCCGGCCATGTCGACCTGCAGCAGGAAGTGCACACCGCCGCGCAGATCGAGACCGAGGTACATCGGCAGCGCGTGCAGCGCGGTCAGCCAGCTGGGCGACGCGCTTTGCAGGTTCAGCGCGACGATGAACTGCGGATCGGTGGGATCGGCGTTCAGCGACTTCTGCAGCAGGTCCTTCACGCGCAGCTGCGTGTCGGTGTCCGTCAGACGCACGCGGATGTTCGCGTTGGTCGCCGAATTGTCGAACGTGACGGCGGACGGTTTGATCTGATCGGAAGCGAGTGCGGATTCGACCTGCGCGAGCGTGGTCGAATCGAGCTTGACCGTGGCTTTGCCGCTCAACACCTGGACCGCCGGCGCTTCACCGAAGAAGTTGGGCAACGTGTACACGAGGCCGATGACGAGCGCCACCAGCATCACGACATATTTCCAGAGGGGGTAACGATTCATGGGGATGGCCCAACGGGAAGGTTGGCCTGGAAGCCCGGTCCGATTTCCTGGCTTTCAGGCGATGCGTCCGGCGATGAGCGCGGGAACCGTGGCGTGAGCCATGTGCGGTTCCGGCGAGGCCGCGCCGGACGCGAAGAGCAGGCCTTACAGCGACTTGAGCGTGCCTTTCGGGAGAATCTGCGTCACCGAGGCTTTCTGCACGGTGATTTCAGTGCCCTCAGAAATTTCGACGCCAACGTAAGCATCGCTCACCCTGGTGATCTTGCCCACGATGCCGCCATTCGTGACGACTTCATCGCCCTTGGCCATTGCGGCGAGCATGTTGCGGTGGTCCTTCTGGCGCTTCATTTGCGGACGGATCATGATGAAATACAGCACAGCGAACATCAGGATCAGGGGCAGGAAGCTCATCAGGCTCGATTCTGCGCCACCGGTGCCTTGCGCGAAGGCATTGGAAATGAACGACACGTTGGTCTCTCCGTTATAACGATCAAAAAATGCAGCCGGTTATTCTACCACCTGCTATAAGCCGCAACTGCACATGAAATGCGCTTTCCGATCAAGCTGTTATTTGCGACAGGTGCAGCTCGATCACATATTGCGAAAGATGATTGTAAGGTTTGTTCCGTCGCATGGGCGCATTGTTCTGCGGATTTCGCCGCACGCGGTAATGGACGGGCGTTTGCGGGCGACGCGGCCTTACCCACAACGTGGGAACGCCGTCAGGCAGGCCCTTCGACGCCTCGCGCCCGGTTTTCGTGAAACAGCTTGCGGAACGCGTCGAACATGTGGTTTTCGATCGCGTCGCGCATTTCCTGCATCAATTCCAGGTAGTAGTGCAGGTTGTGGATCGTGTTCAGCTGCGCGCCAAGGATTTCGCCCACGCGATGCAGATGGTGCAGATAGCCGCGGGTGAAATTGCGGCAGGTGTAGCAGCCGCATCGCTCGTCGAGCGGGCGCAGCGAGTTCCGGTGCGTCGCGTTGCGGATCTTCACGTCGCCGAAACGGGTGAAGAGCCAGCCGTTGCGCGCATTGCGGGTCGGCATCACACAGTCGAACATGTCGACGCCGGCTGCAACCCCAGCGACCAGATCCTCCGGTGTGCCGACGCCCATCAGGTAGTGAGGCTTGTTCGCCGGCAGCTTCGGTGCGATGTGGTTCAGCACGCGCATCATGTCCTCCTTCGGCTCGCCGACCGAAAGCCCGCCGATCGCTAAGCCGTGGAAGCCGATTTCCGACAGGCCCGCCAGCGATTCGTCGCGAAGATCCTCGAACATGCCGCCCTGAACGATGCCGAAGAGCGCATTCGGGTTGCCGAGCCTGTTGAATTCGTCGATCGAACGTTTCGCCCAGCGCATCGACATGCGCATCGAATCAGCCGCTTCCTGGTGCGACGTCGGGACGTTATCGGTCGCGTACGGTGTGCACTCGTCGAACTGCATGACGATGTCGGAGTTCAGCACCTTCTGGACCTGCATCGACACTTCCGGCGACAGGAAGAGCTTGTCGCCGTTGATCGGCGACGCGAACGTGACGCCATCTTCAGTGATCTTGCGCAGATCGCCGAGCGAAAACACCTGAAAACCGCCTGAATCGGTCAGGATCGGCTTTTTCCAGCCCATGAAGGAATGGAGGCCGCCGTGCGCGGCGATCGTCTCGAGCCCGGGGCGCAGCCACAGGTGAAACGTGTTGCCGAGGATGATCTGCGCGTGCATCTCCTCGAGTTCGCGCGGCTGGACCGCCTTCACCGTGCCGTACGTGCCGACCGGCATGAAGATCGGCGTTTCGACGACGCCGTGATTGAGCGTCACGCGGCCGCGGCGCGCCTCGCCGTCGGTGGTGAGCAGTTCGAACTTGAGGCCGTTGTCCGGGCTTCCGGTTTGTGTTTCGTGCTGATGACCGTCGGTCATGAAAAGACTCCTGTGCCACCGGAAAACAGTCCGGCGCAGATGAAGAATGCCGCTCTCGCCTGGCGCGGCGGCGGGTTGAAACTGCCTGTTACCTGATATCCGGGCCGCTGTGAATCACGCGTCGCGGCGCGTGAGCAGCATTGCGTCGCCGTAGCTGAAAAAGCGGTACCGCTCTTCGATCGCGTGAGCGTAGGCGGCGCGGATCGTGTCGATCCCGGCGAACGCCGACACCAGCATCAACAGCGTCGACTTCGGCAGGTGGAAGTTCGTCACCAGCCGGTCAACGATGCGGAACCGGTAGCCTGGCGTGATGAAGATGTCCGTTTCGGCGCTCGTTGCCGCGAGCGGGCGACCGGCTTCCTCGGCAGTGCGCGCGGCGGCTTCGAGCGCGCGCATCGAGGTCGTGCCGACCGCGATCACGCGGTTGCCACGCGCCCGGGTCGCGGCGATGCGATCCACGAGCGTCTGCGGCAACTGATACCACTCGCTGTGCATTTTGTGCTCGTCGAGATTCTCCACGCGCACCGGCTGGAAGGTACCCGCGCCGACATGCAGCGTCAGCGTCGCGCGCTCGATGCCTTTCTCGTCCAGACGCGCGAGCAGCGATGTATCGAAGTGCAGGCCGGCGGTCGGCGCGGCGACGGCGCCCGGGTTCCGCGCGAACACGGTCTGATAGCGCGTCTCGTCGGTCGCGTCGGGGTCGTGCTCGATGTAGGGCGGCAGCGGCAGCCGGCCGTACTGCTCGATCAGCGTCAGGCAGTCCGCGGGAAAGTGCAGCGTGTAGAACGGCTCGACACGCTCGCCGACCGTGACGTCGAATGCATCCGCGAGACGCAGCGTCGTGCCGGGCGCCGGGCTTTTGCTGGCGCGGATCTGCGCGAGCGCGGTCGTTTCGCCAGTCAGCCGTTCGACCAGCACTTCGATCTTGCCGCCACTGGCCTTCTGGCCGAGGAAGCGTGCCTTCAGGACTTTGGTATCGTTGAAGACCAGCAGATCGCCGGGCGCGATGCACTCGGGCAGCTCGGCGAAGCGGCGGTCGTTGAAGCGGGCGGGCGCGCGCGAGCCGTCCACTTCGAGCAGACGGCTCGCGCTGCGCTCGGGCAACGCGGTCTGCGCGATCAGCTCGGGCGGCAGGACAAAATCGAAATCGGAAAGCGTGAACATGCGAACGGACTGGATGTGAATCGATGCTGAATTGAACCGGTGCCGGGCGGCGAGCGGCTATGATTGCGAAACATTGCTGCGCCAGCCCGCGTGAGCGACCCGTCGGGTGTGCCGGCATGGCGCGCGCGGCAGCGCTGCACCACCCCGGAAAGCCGATATTGTACTTGCGAAGCGACACATGCCCTTGCCCGAACGCCGTATGCCTGCCGATACCGAAGAAGTGAGCGTCGCGCCGAAACGCCGCGCCGCGCGCGGCAAGGCGGCGGCCGCGGCGTCGAATGCGCAGGCGGACGATCAGGCCAGCGCGAAAAAGCCCGCTGCGGCGCCCACCCGAACCGCCGACAAACTCGCCAAACTCGGTCTCACGCGCGACATCGATCTCGTGCTGCATCTGCCGATGCGCTACGAAGACGAAACGTCGCTCACGCCCATGGGCGAACTGCTGCCAGGCGGCATCGCGCAGACCGAAGGCGTCGTGTTCGACAACGAGATTGCCTGGCGTCCGCGTCGCCAGTTGCTGGTCAAGCTGCGTGACGATGCCGGCGACGAACTCGTGTTGCGCTTTCTCAACTTCTACGGCTCGCAGGTCAGGCAGATGGCGATCGGCCAGCGGCTGCGTGTGCGCGGCGATGTGCGCGGCGGCTTCTTTGGCATGGAGATGGTGCATCCGGCGGTGAAAGTCGTCGAAGAAGAAACGCCGCTGCCGCAGGCGCTGACGCCCGTCTATCCGAGCACCGCCGGCGTGACGCAGGCTTATCTGCGCAAGTCGATCGATAACGCGCTGTCGCGCACCGCGCTGCCGGAACTGCTGCCCGTGCCGGTCGCGCAGGCGTATCTGCAGCCGCTGGGTGTGCCGCCATTGATCGACGCGGTACGTACGCTGCATCACCCGAACGCGGATTCGGACGAGCACGCGCTGATCGACGGCACGCATCCGGCCTGGACGCGCATCAAGTTCGAGGAACTGCTCGCGCAGCAAATGTCGCTCAAGCGCGCACATGAAGAGCGGCGCACCCGCGCGGCACCGGCGATGCCGCGTCGCGGGCCGGCGGATCAGGCTTCGCTCGTCACGCGCCTGCTCGCCGCGTTGCCGTTCGCGCTGACGGGCGCGCAGCAGCGCGTCACGGCCGGGATCGCGCAGGATCTGACACAGCCGCATCCGATGCAGCGTCTGCTGCAGGGCGACGTCGGCAGCGGCAAGACGGTCGTCGCGGCGCTCGCCGCCGCGCAGGCGATCGACTCGGGCTATCAGGCCGCGTTGATGGCGCCGACCGAAATCCTCGCCGAACAGCACGCGCGCAAGCTGCGCGGCTGGCTCGAACCGCTCGGCGTGAGCGTCGCGTGGCTCGCCGGAAGCCTGAAGGCGAAAGACAAGCGCGCGGCGCTCGAAGCCGCGGCGCTCGGCACCGCGCAGCTCGTGATCGGCACGCACGCGATCATCCAGGACGCCGTCGAGTTCGCGCGCCTTGGCCTCGTGATCGTCGACGAACAGCACCGCTTCGGCGTCGAACAGCGCCTCGCGCTGCGCGCGAAGGGGCAAAACGCCGCCGACGGCGCGCGCGACTTCCAGCCGCATCAGCTGATGATGTCGGCCACGCCGATTCCGCGCACGCTCGCCATGACCTACTACGCGGACCTTGACGTTTCCACCATCGACGAACTCCCGCCTGGCCGCACGCCGATCCTGACAAAACTGGTTTCCGACGCGCGCCGTGAAGAAGTGACCGGCCGCGTGCGCGAGGCGGCGCTGACAGGGCGCCAGGTCTACTGGGTCTGCCCGCTGATCGAGGAAAGCGAGACGCTACAGTTGCAAACCGCGGTTGAAACGTACGAAACGCTGATCGCGGCGTTGCCGGAACTGAACGTCGGCCTCGTGCACGGGCGCCTCGCGCCCGCCGAAAAAGCCGCGGTGATGGACGCCTTCACGCGCAACGAAGTGCAACTGCTGGTCGCGACGACGGTGATCGAAGTGGGCGTCGACGTGCCGAACGCATCGCTGATGGTGATCGAGCACGCCGAGCGCTTCGGTCTCGCGCAACTGCATCAGTTGCGCGGGCGGGTGGGGCGCGGCAGTGCGGCGTCGGTGTGCGTGCTGCTCTATACCGGGCCGCTGTCGCAAACCGCCCGCGCACGGTTGCAGACCATGCGCGAAACGACCGACGGCTTCGAAATCGCGCGGCGCGACCTCGAAATCCGCGGTCCCGGTGAGTTTCTGGGTGCGCGACAGTCGGGCGCGGCCATGCTGCGGTTTGCCGATCTCGAACAGGACGGCTGGCTGATCGAGCCGGCGCGCGAAGCGGCCGCGCGTCTGCTCGACGAATACCCGGATGTCGTCACGCAGCACCTGGCCCGCTGGCTCGGCGCGCGCGAGCACTATCTGAAGGCCTGACGTCTGACGCCCGCCATGCCGCGCCGCGCCGGCGGCGGGCGGCCCGCAACCCGGGCTGGACAGGGCGCCGGCGGTTTTGCCTGCATTGAAGTCAACCCGGGTTGGCGAATTGGCCCCATAGGTGTATAACAGAAACCTATCGAATCCATCGCTCTGATTGGTCCCCAATGACGCTCACTGAATTGAAATACATCGTCGCGGTTGCCCGCGAACGGCACTTCGGCCGGGCGGCCGAAGCGTGTTTCGTCAGCCAGCCGACGCTGTCGGTGGCGATCAAGAAGCTCGAAGACGAACTGAACGTGCAGATTTTCGAGCGCGGCACGAGCGAAGTCAGCGTGACGCCGGTGGGCGAGCAGATCGTCTCGCAGGCGCAGCGCGTGCTGGAACAGACGCTCGCCATCAAGGAAATCGCCAAGCAGGGCAAGGATCCGCTCGTCGGCCCGCTGCGTCTGGGCGTGATCTACACGATCGGGCCGTATCTGCTGCCCACGCTCGTCAAGCAGATGATCCGGCGCGTCCCGCAGATGCCGCTGATGCTGCAGGAAAACTACACGCTCAAGCTGATCGAACTGCTCAAGCAGGGCGAAATCGACGTCGCCATCATGGCGCTGCCGTTCCCTGAAACCGGCCTGATGCTGCGTCCGCTGTACGACGAGCCGTTCGTCGTCGCGCTGCCGTCGGGCCACGCGTGGGAGACGCGCGCGAAAATCGACCCCAGCGACCTGAAGCAGGAAACCATGCTGCTGCTCGGCAGCGGCCACTGCTTCCGCGATCATGTGCTGGGCGTGTGTCCGGAACTGATGCGCTTTTCGCAGAACGCCGACGGCATCCAGAAGACGTTCGAGGGCTCTTCGCTCGAGACGATCCGCCATATGGTCGCAAGCGGCGTTGGCATCACCGTGCTGCCGCGCATGTCGGTGACCGAGGTGAAGCCGCACGCGGGCGGTGTCGACTCGGGGCTCCTCAGCTACGTGCATTTCGACGAGCCGGTACCCGACCGTCGCGTCGTGCTGGCATGGCGCAAGAGTTTCACGCGGATGCCCGCCATCGACGCCATCTGCGATGCCATCAACGCCTGCGATCTGTCCGGCGTGAGCAAGCTCGAGCAGCCAGTAGCGGTCAGTTAAACGCGCGCTGTCTCATCGGTTGAACTGGCCGCCGGCATCGCGCCGCGCGGCCAGAAGAAGCCCTCCCAGATTCAGGGCTTCGACTATCGAATAGATATGTTTAATCAAATTCTATAATTCAATAGCCATTGTTATAGTTTCCTCCATGGATCGCCCGATCCGACACTCCCGGAGGAACCCATGAATCAAGCCCATTCCCCGCTTGCCCAGCAAGCCACGACGCTCCCGGTACAGACCCTTGCCGCATCGCTGCGCACCGTGGCGTTCGCACTTCTCGTCGATCGCGCGATTTCGGCCTGAGGTTCGCGGCCATAGCGGCTGTGTCGCCTGTGGCACCACGCTCAATTTCCAGTAAAAGCCAGGAGTAGAAGGATGTCTGAACGCAAACTCACCACTGCCGCCGGTGCGCCCGTCGCCGACAACCAGAATTCGATGACCGCGGGCCCGCGCGGCCCGGTCGCGCTGCAGGATGTCTGGCTGATCGAGAAGCTGGCGCACTTCGACCGCGAGGTGATTCCCGAGCGACGCGTCCATGCAAAAGGGTCCGGCGCGTTCGGCACGCTGAAGATCACGCACGACATCTCGCGCTTCACGAAAGCAAAGGTGTTTGCGCAGGTCGGTAAGGAAACGCCGCTCTTCATGCGTTTTTCGACCGTTGCCGGTGAGCGCGGCGCCGCCGATGCCGAGCGCGACGTGCGCGGTTTCGCCGTCAAGTTCTACACGGAAGAGGGCAACTGGGATGTCGTCGGCAACAACACGCCGGTGTTCTTCATTCGCGATCCGCTGAAGTTTCCGGACTTCATCCATACGCAAAAGCGCGACCCGTACACGAACACGCGCAGCAACGTCGCGGCGTGGGACTTCTGGTCGCAGCATCCGGAGTCGCTGCACCAGGTGACGATCGTGATGAGCGATCGCGGCATTCCGCGGAACTACCGGACGATGCACGGCTTCGGCTCGCACACGTACTCGTTCATCAACGCGAATAACGAGCGCTTCTGGGTGAAGTTCCACTTCAGGTCGATGCAGGGTATCGAAAACCATACCGACGCCGAAGCCGCGCAGGTGATCGCCGCCGATCGTGAAAGCGCGCAACGCGATCTGGTCGCGAACATCGACAGCGGGAATTTTCCGAAGTGGCGATTCTGCATTCAGGTGATGCCGGAAGCGGAGGCCGCGACGTATCGCTACAATCCGTTCGACATCACGAAAGTGTGGCCGTACAAGGACTATCCGTTGATCGACGTCGGCACCCTTGAATTGAACCGTAATGCCGGCAACTACTTCGTGGACGTCGAGCAGGCGGCGTTTTCGCCGGCGAACGTGGTGCCGGGTATCGGGTTTTCGCCGGACCGCCTGTTGCAGGGGCGCCTTTTTTCATACGGCGACACGCAGCGTTACCGGCTGGGCGTGAACCATCACCAGATTCCGGTGAATGCGTCGCGCGTCGCGTCGCCGCATTCGTTCCATCGGGACGGCGGCATGCGCACCGACAGCAACCTGGGCGGTACGGCGAACTACGAGCCGAACCGCTTTGGTGACTTTGCGCAGGACCGCAACGCCGCGGAACCGCCGCTCGCTGCCGGGAACGTCGATCGCTACGACCATCGGGAAGACGACGACTACTACAGCCAGCCGGCCGCGCTGTTCCGGATTTTCGATGCAGCACAACGCGAGCGACTGTTCGGCAACATCGCGCGGCACATCAACGGCGTGCCGGACGAGATCGTCGCGCGTCAGATCGAGCACTTCAGGCGCATCGATCCGGCGTATGCCGAAGGCGTCGTCGCGGCGATCGCAAAGCTCGCACAGCAGGACGCAAGCGGTAATTGAAGTCAGGCGGTATGGCGGTGCGCATCTGTGCACCGCCGGGTTTGAATCGAAGGAGAAGCATCATGAACCGGACAGTGCAGCATGCAATGAACCGTACGAACGGTGTCCGCGCAACGGGCGGCGCGCGTTACGTCGCGCACACGCACGCTGCGACGGTTGCGAGAAAGATGGTGGGACTCGCGATCGTCACGAGCGGTCTTGCCGTGATCGCCGCACAGGTTCTGCAGCATGCTTTCGGCGGCTGACAGGCGCGGGCGCGACCGTTCGCCCGCGCGCGTGCGGGGTTGCCCAGGCTACACTGTCGGGCATCCAGCGCTCGGGCTCGCGCATGCGATCCTGAACCTGCCGACCGGTTCGTATCACTCTTAAAAAGGAGTCGTCATGGCCAAAAAAGCAGCAGTACAGCACGTCAATATCGGTATCAGCGACAAGGATCGCAAGAAGATCGCGGAAGGGCTGTCGCGTCTTCTCGCCGATACGTACACGTTGTACCTGAAGACCCACAACTTCCACTGGAACGTGACGGGCCCGATGTTCAACACGTTGCATCTGATGTTCGAGACGCAATACACCGAACTCGCGATGGCCGTCGATCTGATCGCCGAACGTATCCGCGCGCTGGGCGTGCATGCACCGGGCAGCTACAAGGAATTCGCGAAGCTTTCGTCGATTCCGGAAGCCGACGGTGTGCCGGCCGCCGAAGACATGATTCGCCAGCTCGTCGAGGGCCAGGAAGCGGTGGTGCGCACGGCGCGCGAAATCTTCCCGTCGACCGAAGCAGCGCATGACGAGCCGACCGCCGATCTCTTGACGCAACGTATGCAGACGCACGAAAAGACCGCGTGGATGCTGCGTTCGATGCTGGCCTGATAGTTAATGGTTCGGCAGTGAACCGGCGCTGCGGCTGGTCAGATCCCGTCCGGTTCGTGCCGGGCGACGATTGCGATGCGCGGCGCCGGTGAGAAAGCAGGACGGAACGGCCTGCCAGGTTAGCACCTGGTGGGCTGTTTTTACATGTGGCCGTGATCCGGCTGAATTTTCCGGCGGCGCATCAACCTGTGGCTGGCCTCGCGCACCGGCGAAACGGGCGCAGGCGGCGGTCGCGGGTCACCGCTTGCCATGCTGCTCTAGAATGTCGGAATTGTTCTTACCCGGCTTCCCATGTTCGCCCGACTTCCGCTCTATCTCCGCCTTGTCCGCATGGACAAGCCCATCGGCAGTCTGCTGTTGCTGTGGCCGACGCTCAACGCCTTGTGGATCGCGTCGGACGGCCATCCGTCGTTTTCCCTGCTCGTGATTTTCGTGGTCGGCACGATCCTGATGCGCTCGGCCGGCTGCGCGATCAACGATTACGCCGACCGCGATTTCGACCGCTATGTGAAGCGCACCGAAAACCGGCCGATCACGTCAGGCAAGATCAAGGCGTGGGAGGCCGTGGCGCTCGCCGCCGGGCTGTCGCTGATCGCGTTTCTGCTGATCCTGCCGCTCAATACGCTGACGAAGGAACTGTCGGTGGCAGCGCTTTTTGTCGCCGGTTCGTACCCGTTCACGAAGCGGTTCTTCGCGATTCCGCAGGCTTATCTCGGCATCGCGTTCGGTTTTGGCATTCCGATGGCCTTCGCTGCAATCCAGAACCAGGTGCCGGTGCTCGCGTGGGTAATGCTGCTTGCCAACGTGTTCTGGTCGGTTGCGTACGACACCGAGTACGCGATGGTCGATCGCGACGACGACATCAAGATCGGCATCCGTACTTCCGCGCTCACCTTCGGTCGCTTCGATGTGCTCGCGATCATGCTCTGCTACGCGATGACGCTTGGCATCTACGTCGGCATTGGCATCGTGCTGGGTTTCGGCGCGCTGTACTGGCTCGGCTGGGCGGCGGCGGCCGGATGCGCGGTCTATCACTACACGCTCATCCGCAACCGCGAGCGCATGTCGTGCTTTGCGGCGTTTCGCCATAACAACTGGCTGGGCGGCATGCTGTTCGTGGGGATCGCGGCGCACTATGCCGCTGGAGCGTTCTAACGCCACAGGTGCTGCACACGGCCAGCGGGGATAGTCGCGCTCGCCACCGGCAAGGCCGCTGCATCACGCAGGTTACAGTCAACCGGATGACCGCAGCCGGCGACCCGAAGCGGCTCCGTCCGTTACTGTTTGCCGAATTCGTCGCCCATCGCTTTTGCCCGCGCGTCCGCGGCCAGCGCGCCGCGCACGATCGCATCCTTGACACCCGATGCATCGAACGATGCAAGCGCCGCCGCCGTCGTGCCGCCTTTGGACGTCACGCGTTCGCGCAGCACGGCGGGCGACGCGTCGGACTGCGCCGCCAGTTGCGCTGCGCCCGTGAACGTCGCGACGGCAAGCGCGCGCCCTTGCGCCGCGTCCATGCCGAGCTGGCGCGCGGCTTCTTCCAGCGCTTCGATGAAATAGAACACGTATGCCGGGCCGCTGCCTGAAATGGCGGTCACGGCATCGATCTTTGCTTCGTCGTCGAACCATACTGTGTTGCTCACCGCGCCGAGAACCCTGGTGGCGAGCGCGCAGCCCGCTTCGTCGACGCCCGGCGTTGCGAACAGGCCCGTCGCGCCCATGCCGATCAGCGCCGGTGTATTCGGCATCGTGCGCACGACACGCGCATGGCCGTTCAGCCAGCGCGACAGATCGTCGGCACGAATGCCCGCGGCAATGCTGATGACGAGCTGCTCCGCCCGCAGAAACGGCGCCAGGCCCGCAGCGACGCTCTTCAGGATCTGCGGCTTGACCGCGAGCAGGATGGCGTCGAACGAAGCGAGCACAGCGTCAGCCGCAGCGCCGGTGCGCACGCCGAATTGCTGCGCATTGCGCGCGCGCGCTTCTTCGTTGGGATCGATCGCATACAGGTCGGCCGGCGCCACACCACGTTTGATGAGACCGCCGATAAGTGCCGCAGCCATGTTGCCGCCGCCAATGAAAGCAATTTTCATGATGTTCCGTGAAGTGTTCTGTTCAGTTTGAGTAGTCGCGTGCGCCGAAGATCGCCGTGCCGACGCGCACGATCGTCGCACCTTCGATGACGGCCGCTTCGAGATCGCCCGACATGCCCATGGACAACGTGTCGAGTTCGAGCCCTTCCGCACGAAGCTGTTCGAAGAGCGCGTGCACCAGACGATGCGGCGCGCGTTGTGCCTCGATGTCGCCCGCGGGCTCGGGAATCGACATCAGGCCACGCAGCCGCAGCCGGGGCAACGCGGCGACGGCGCGGGCGAGTTCCAGCGCTTCGCCGGGCGCAATGCCGCTCTTCGATGCTTCGCCGCTTGCATTCACCTGCAGGCAGACATTGAGCGGAGGCAGATCGTCCGGCCGCTGCGCGGACAGGCGCCCGGCTATCTTCAGGCGATCGACCGAGTGAACCCAGTCGAAATTTTCCGCGACGGGTTTCGACTTGTTCGATTGCAGCGGGCCGATGAAATGCCATTCGAGATCCGCGCGCAGGTCGGCCAGCGCTTCGATTTTCGTGACGGCTTCCTGCACGTAGTTTTCGCCGAACGCGCGTTGTCCGGCGGCGTGCGCCGCGCGCACGTCTTCAGCGGGAAACGTTTTCGAAACCGCGAGCAGTTCGACCGAACGCGGGTCGCGACCGGCGCCGCGAGCGGCCAGCGCGATGCGCTGACGCACCGCGTCGAGGTGATGAATGAGATCGGGCATCGGACAGTTGGACACACAGCAAGGCGATGGAATGAATTATACGGACGCCATTCCTCGCCGCCGGGTCATCCGAACGGCCAGGTGAAAAACGTCAGGCCGAAAGCATATGCTCAACCAGTTCGATCCAGTGCTTGACCGGAATCGACGTGCCGCTTTGCAGATGCGCGATACAACCCACGTTGGCCGAAACAATCAGCTGCGGTTCCAGCGCGCGCAGCCGTTCGAGCTTCTGGTTGCGCAGCGTGTAGGAAAGCGTCGGTTGCGTGAGCGAATAGGTGCCGGCCGAACCGCAGCACAGGTGGCTGTCGGCGGGCAGGCGCACTTCGATGCCGAGCGCGGTGAGCAGATGCTCGACGCGCCCGCGCACCTGCTGGCCGTGCTGCAGCGTGCACGGCGGGTGGAAGGCGACCGTATGCACGGCGCGGCGGCGCGCGAGTGCTGCGAGCGACTCCTCGAAATCGGGCAGGATTTCGCAGATGTCGCGGGTGAGCTCGACGATACGGCGTGCCTTGTCCGCATACGCCGGGTCGCCGCGCAACAGGTGCGCGTATTCGCGTACCGTCGCGCCGCAACCGGACGCGTTCATCACGATCGCTTCGGCGCCGGCTTCGACGTGCGGCCACCATGCGTCGATGTTGGCGCGGATGTCGTCGAGTGCTTCGTCGTTATAGCCGAGGTGCAGGCGGATCGCGCCGCAGCAGCCGGCTTCCGGCGCGACGATGGTCTCGACGCCGAGCGCGTCGAGCACACGCGCTGTCGCGATATTGACGTTCGGCATCATCGAAGGCTGCACGCAACCGGCGAGCATCAGCATCTTGCGCGGGTGCTGGGCCGTCGGCCATTCGAGCAGCGGTTGCCGGGCAGGCACCTTGTCGCGCAGTTTTTTCGGCAGGAGCGGGCGCACGTGCTGGCCGAGCCGCATCGCAGGCGTGAAGAGCGCGCTGTTTGGCAGGAAGCTCGCCAGAATACGGCGCAGCAGGCGCTGGCCGGGAGGCCGCCTGACATGCTCCTCGACCACCTTGCGGCCGATTTCGACAAGGCGTCCGTACTGCACGCCCGAGGGGCAGGTCGATTCGCAGTTGCGGCACGTGAGGCAACGGTCGAGGTGCATCTGCGTGCTGCGCGTGACGGGTGCGCCTTCCACCATCTGCTTGATCAGATAGATGCGGCCGCGTGGTCCGTCGAGCTCGTCGCCGAGTAGCTGGTACGTGGGGCAGGTCGCCGTGCAGAAGCCGCAATGCACGCATTTGCGCAGGATGGAATCGGCTTCATCGCCGTCGGGCGTATTGCGAATGAAGTCCGCGAGGTTGGTTTGCATCGCGCGCTCAGAAGTCGGGGTAGAGCCGGCCGCGATTGAAGATGCGGGCCGGGTCGAATGCGGCCTTCAGGCCGCGATGGATTTTCATCAGCGGCGCGGGCAGCGGCGTGAACACGCCTGCGCTGCGGTCGAAGCCGTGTCCGGTGCGGAAGATGGTCGCGTGGCCGCCGGCCTGTTTGGCGCTGATGCGCACGGTCTGCGCGTCGGTGTCGGTGATCCACCAGCGCTGCGCGCCGCCCCATTCCATCAGTTGCGCCCCCGGCAGTTGCAAGGGCTCGGTAATCGACGGCAACGCGAGGCGCCACAACGCGGCGCCCGGCGCGATCGCGGAGAAGAACGGGTCGGTCTGTTCGCGCAGCCCCGCCCAGAAGCGTTCGGCCTCGACCGCATCGACCACTTCGCCGCCGAGCGACGTACGCGCCGATTTGACCGCGGCTTCGGCGCCGGCCAGGCGCATGACAAGCGTGCCGTTGCGCCATGCGCTCGCGGTGATGGGCAGCGGGTGGCCGGCCCATTCGTTGAGCTTGCGCACGGCGTCGGTGCCGTTCATGTCGAACTTGAGCGTCGCCTCGGCGACCGGAAGCGGCAGCACCTTCACCGACAGTTCGAGTATCAGCCCGAGCGTGCCGAGCGAGCCGGCCATGAGGCGCGACACGTCATAGCCCGCGACGTTCTTCACGACCTGGCCTCCGAAATGCAGCGTTTCTCCGTGACCGTTCATGATGACCGCGCCGAGCACGAAGTCGCGCGCGGCGCCGGCCGAAGGGCGTCGCGGCCCGGCAATGCCGGCCGCGATACAGCCGCCCAACGTTGCCTGTGGGCCGAAGTGCGGGGGTTCGAACGCCAGCATCTGCCGGTGTTCTGCTAGCGTCGCTTCGATTTCGAGGAGCGGCGTGCCGGCGCGCGCCGTGATCACGAGCTCCGCCGGATCGTAAGCGATGATGCCGCGATGCGCGCGCGTGTCGAGGATGTCGCCTTCCAGGCTCTGGCCGTACCAGTCTTTCGTGCCGCCGCCGCGAATGCGCACCGCGCGTCCTTCAGCGCTGGCCGAACGGATACGTTCGGACCAAACGGCGACGATGTCGTCCTCTTCCATGTCGTCCTGCTTCGTTGTGTTTCGTCCGATTGTACCGGGCGGGGCGGCGCTGGCAAGCCGGGGGCGACCCCGGGTTTGCCCATACGGGCTGCGCGAGTGGCGCGGCGCAGCAGCCCGGCGCCGGTGGGGCGTCCAGCTTGCGACGGTGC
This sequence comes from Paraburkholderia gardini, assembly GCF_907164575.1. Lineage (GTDB taxonomy): Bacteria > Pseudomonadota > Gammaproteobacteria > Burkholderiales > Burkholderiaceae > Paraburkholderia > Paraburkholderia gardini. The sequence continues at coordinate 165,653 of NZ_CAJQYY010000003.1, read as the reverse complement.
AGACCGCGCTAGAACCTCGGCAAATCCGGATGCGGCAGCAAGCCGCCGCGAATATGCATCCGGCCGTATTCGGCGCAGCGGGCACGCGTTGGGATGCCTTTGTCGGGATTCAGGAGGCCGGGCGGATCGAATGCACGCTTGACCGCGTGAAACGCGTCGCGCTCCTCGGGCGAAAACTGTACGCACATCGAGTTGATCTTCTCGATGCCCACACCGTGTTCGCCCGTCACCGTTCCGCCCAGCTCGACGCAGCATTCCAGGATGTCCGAGCCAAACGCTTCGGCCCGGTGCCATTCGTCGAGATCGTTGCCGTTGAAGAGGATCAGCGGATGCATGTTGCCGTCGCCCGCGTGGAACACGTTGATACAGCGCAGCGCGTATTTTTTCTCCATCTCGCTGATGCGCGACAGCAGTGGCCCGATACTGCGGCGCGGCACCGTGCCGTCCATGCAGTAGTAGTCGGGCGAGATGCGTCCGGCGGCCGGGAACGCGTTCTTGCGGCCCGACCAGAACTTGAGCCGCTCGCTTTCCGTGCGCGAAATCTGGATGCGCGTCGCGCCGCATTCACGCAGCACCGCCGTCATGCGGACGATTTCCTCGGAAACTTCTTCCGGGGTGCCATCCGACTCGCATAGCAGGATGGCGGCCGCGTCGAGATCGTAGCCGGCGTTGACGAATTCCTCGACGGCCCGCGTCGCTGGCTTGTCCATCATTTCGAGGCCGGCCGGAATGATGCCCGCCGCGATGATGCCGGCAACCGCGTCGCCGCCTTTCACGACGTCGTCGAAGCTGGCCATGATGACCTGCGCGGTTTGCGGTTTCGGGATCAGCTTGACGGTAACTTCGGTGACGATCGCGAACATGCCTTCGCTGCCGATCAGCACCGCGAGCAGATCGAGGCCGGGTGCGTCGGGCGCGAGCGAGCCGAACTCGACGATCTCGCCCTCCATCGTGACGGCTCGCACGCGCAGCACGTTGTGCACGGTGAGGCCGTATTTCAGGCAATGCACGCCGCCGGAATTTTCCGAGACGTTGCCGCCGATCGTGCAGGCGATCTGCGAGGAAGGATCGGGCGCGTAGTAAAGGCCGTACGGCGCCGCGGCTTCCGAAATGGCGAGGTTGCGCACGCCCGGCTGGACAGTCGCGGTGCGCGCATAGGAATCGACTTCGACGATCTTGCGAAAGCGCGCGAGCGACACGACAACGCCATGGCGGATCGGCAGCGCGCCGCCGGACAGGCCGGTGCCGGCGCCGCGCGGCACGATCGGCACGCCTAGCCGATGGCAGATCTGCACGATGCGCTGCACCTGCGACTCCGTTTCCGGCAACGCAACCGCGAGCGGCAGCCGGCGATATGCGGCGAGGCCGTCGCAGTCGTAGGCGACGGTATCTTCTTCGCGATACAGCAGGCAGTGCGTCGGCAGTACGGCCATCAGCGCCTGCACGACTTCGCGCTGGCGCTGGGCGAGAACTTCAGGCGAAAGTTCGCCAGGTGCGTTCATGTCTCCTCCTTCTTCGGGCGCGCGGTCGTGGAATGCCGGTTCGCCTGTCGGGTCATGCCGCCCAGGAAAAAATCTTGCCCGGGTTCATCAGATTGCGCGGGTCGAGCGCGTGCTTGATCGCGCGCATCGTGTCGACCGTGTCTTCGCCGTGCTCCTCGACGAGGAATCCCATCTTGTGCAGCCCGACACCATGCTCGCCGGTACACGTGCCGTCCATGCGCAGCGCGCGCTCGACGATCCGGTGATTGAGCCGTTCGGCTTCGACGAGTTCTTCCGGCTTGTCGGGGTCGATCAGGATCGCGACGTGAAAATTGCCGTCGCCCACATGACCGACGATCGGGCAGGGCAGCGGCGATTCCTTCAGGTCCTGTTCGGTCTCGACGACGCATTCCGCAAGACGCGAAATCGGCACGCACACGTCGGTCGTCACCGCGCGACAGCCCGGCTTTAGCTGCAGCATCGCGAAGTAGGCGCTGTGCCGCGCGTTCCAGAGGCGGCTGCGGTCTTCCGGTCGCGTCGCCCACTCGAAGCCTTCGCCGTGGTTCTCCGAAGCGATGTCCTGAACGAGTTCGGCCTGTTCCTTCACGCCGGCTTCGGTGCCGTGGAACTCGAAGAACAGCGTGGGCGCTTCGCGCAGCGTCAGGTTCGAATGCCGGTTGATCGAGCGGATCGCGAGCGAATCGACAAACTCGACGCGGGCAATCGGCACGCCGATCTGGATCGTTTCGATGACGGCGCGCACCGCGTCGCCCATCGACGGAAATGTGCACACCGCCGCCGACACCGCTTCAGGCTGCGGATAGAGCCGCACGGTGATTTCGGTGATGACGCCGAGCGTGCCTTCCGAGCCGACGAAGAGGCGCGTGAGGTCGTAGCCCGCGGACGATTTGCGCGCACGCGTGCCGGTCTTGATGATGCGGCCGTCGGCGAGTACGACGGTCAGGCCAAGCACGTTCTCGCGCATCGTGCCGTAGCGCACGGCGTTGGTGCCCGACGCGCGCGTCGCCGACATGCCGCCGATGCTGGCATCCGCGCCTGGGTCGATCGGGAAGAAGAGGCCGGTGTCGCGCAACGCTTCGTTCAACTGCTTGCGCGAGATACCGGGCTCCACGGTGACGGTGAGGTCCTCCGCGTTGATCGCCAGCACGCGGTTCATCTCCGACAGATCGATCGACACGCCGCCCTGGACCGCAAGCAGATGTCCTTCGAGCGACGATCCGTTGCCGTACGGAATGACGGGCACGTCGTACTGCGCGCAGAGCCTGACGATGCTCTGCACTTCTTCGGTCGTGCGGGCGTAGACGACGGCGTCCGGCAATTGCGGATCGAACGGGGATTCGTCGCGGCCGTGATGGGCGCGCACGGCATCGGATGTCGAAACGCGATCGGCGAATGCGGCCTTCAGCGCGACCAGCAGTTCAGCGGCGAACGGACGGCGCAGCGGTGCCGGTGGCACAGGATGATTCACGCGTGTCTCCTGAAAGCGGACGATGTTCGAATGATTCGATTGTTGACGTCCATTTTACGCTGATCGCCCGCCTGGCGCGGGTCGCGCCTGACAAACCTATAATGGCGCGATGGCCTCGCCGCAGATGCTGCGCGCGACACGAGCCCTTTCCAGCGAATCGCAAGCGTGCGATGGGCACGGCACTGGCATGGCATGGCATGAACCGTGTGTTGCCGCGTCGTCATCACTTAAAGGAATCATCATGGGCAATCGCCTGAGCAAAATCGCCACCCGAACCGGCGACGACGGCACCACCGGCCTCGGCGACGGCAGCCGCGTGCGCAAGGATGGCGCGCGGATCGCCGCGATCGGCGACGTCGACGAGCTGAATTCGAACCTCGGTGTGCTGCTATGCGAAGCGTTGCCCGACGATGTGCGGCAGGCGCTCGTCGCGATCCAGCACGATCTGTTCGATCTTGGCGGCGAGCTCTGCATTCCCGGCCACACCATGATCGCCGACGCGCAGCTCGCGCAACTCGACGCGTGGCTCGCACAATACAACGCAACGCTGCCGCCGCTAAAGGAGTTCATCCTGCCCGGCGGCTCGCGCGCCGCAGCCGTCGCGCACGTGTGCCGGACGGTGTGCCGCCGCGCCGAGCGCTCGATCGTCGCGCTCGGCCAGATCGAGACCGTCAACGCCGCGCCACGTCAGTACATGAACCGGCTGTCAGACCTGCTGTTCGTGCTCGCGCGCGTGCTGAATCGCGCCGAAGGCGGCACGGACGTGCTATGGCAGCACGACCGCTAGACACCGGCCTCGCGCTCCGCGCCTGTCTTTGGGCCGAGCCCGTCGCTGCTGCCCGGTGCGTGCACGTCGCGTGATGCGAAACCCGCCTCGTTCTGCGGCGGGTCAAGCCATTCCGGATGAGCGAGCGTTTCGCGGATATCGGCAAGCCCCGTCGCCCAGTGATCCAGCATCGTGTTGTAGCCGAACTGGAAATCCTTGAACTGGTTTTCGTACGGCTTGTCTTTGTAGATCAACTGCACGACGTTGTAGCGCTTGTCTGTCGACATACGTGCGGCGATCTTGCACCACGGATCGTTTTCAAGCGTCTCCGGACTCACATGGCGCAGTACCTCTCGAAGCGTGCGGCGTAGCAGTTGTGTGCGCCGCACGTTATTCGTGACAGCCCGCGTCCGGCTGGAATACTGGATATCTTTCGCGCGATCGTCGACCTGTCCCATGTTCGACGGCAGCGTGCCCTGTGCGCTCCACAGGTCGACCTGGAACGCGAGCGTGTCGCGCCGTGGCGTTTGTCCGAGTATTTCCGAAAGCGGCGTGTTGGAGATAAGCCCGCCGTCCCAGTAAAACTGGCCATCCACTTCCACAGCTGGAAAACCCGGAGGCAACGCGCCGGATGCCATGAAGTGTTCCGCCCGCAACGTGAGGTGTGCGTTGTCGAAGAACGTGAGGTTGCCCGTTGCGACGTTCGCCGCGCCGACGCACACGCGCATGCCGCCGTGATTGATACGGTCGAAATCGGCGAACTGCTCCAGCGTGCCCTTGAGCGTGCGGGTGTCGTAATAGCTGGCTTCGGTCACATCGAGCGTTCGCGGCCCGACCGGCGGCGGAAAGCGCGGCGTGAAAAAGCCCTTCTGGCCATCCAGCAGCGCGCGGGTCGCATACCACGACGAAAACACCTGGCGAAACGAGTCGGAAATGCCGAAGAGCCGGGTTTCCAGTGCCGCTGGCCAGAAGCTCAGCGGCGAAGCGGGCTGGCAGATCGTGGCCCAGAACTGTTTGAGCGCATCGACGCGTTTCTCCGGCGCATTGCCCGCGATAATCGCGGTGTTCAACGCTCCGATCGAGATACCCGCGACCCAGTCCGGATGGATACCGACCTCGGCGAGCCCCTCATAGACGCCGGCCTGATACGAGCCGAGCGCACCGCCCCCCTGCAGCACGAGCGCCACGGTTTCATAGTGCTGCGAGACGATTTCACTGAGCGGCGGGCGCGGATTCTGATCAGACTGGGTTGCCATTTTCTAGCCTCGTGATGAAGCACGCCGGGCAGGCCCGGCGGGGTGGATTCCGGTACGGCTGGTTCTAGCGGTTCTGCGGATCGGCCGACAGGTAATCGAACGCCACTTCACCGAGCGCCAGCGTGAGATCGGCGATGATGTGCCGTGCCTCGACGATTTCCAGCACGGGCAGATCGCCCACGGGTGCGAGCGCATGCGAAGACAGCGCGAGCGAAGCCGGACCGCCCCACGCACCTTTGACGGTGATGTCCTTCAGATGATAGCGAACGATCTCGCAGATGCGCGGTGTGCCGTCCACGTGTGGAATGATCTTCAGCAGGTAGTTGTCGCCACTCATCTTCACGCGTTCGGCTTCCGCGTCGAGCGTGGTGTGCTTGTAGCCCATCGTGGCCGTTGCGATGCGCACCGGGCCGAAATCCAGCGTGCCGACCAGTGAGTCGATATGCGTTTCCAGTTTCGGCGACGCCAGCTTTTTCGGAAAACCCCACAGCTCGCGCCCGCCCGCGATGGGCGGATGATCGTCCAGATACATCGCGTGCGTATAGGCGCCCGCCTTGCCGTTGAACCTGACCGGGATGACCTGGCCGCTCTCCGTGTAGTCGCCGAAGCCGGTGGAATCCGGCATGCGGATGAACTCGTAGTGCACGAGATCCGTATAGACCTCGAGTGGCTCCGGCACAAGCGCGCGCAGCTTTTCGATATCCGTGCGATACGTGATGATCATGAATTCGCGATTGACGAACCGGTACGGTCCGATCGGGTAAGCGGGGCTCGTCAGCGGCATCGAGAATGCGGTTTCGCGGACTTCTTCGATTTTCATGAGATCTCCGAAAACAGGGTTCGGGGGAGCGCGTCGCGCAGGCGATGCGGGATGCGCAGGGCGAGATTCGATCAGGCAAAAAACAGCCGCGCAGCCGTACCGGGCAGAGCCGGTGCAGCGAGACAGCACTCCAGATACTCAATCAATTTCTGTTGCGTCGCAACAGGCTTTTCGGCGTAGGACGAATCCTGGGTAAAAGCGCGGGCGAAGTAGCGAAATGAAAGGAATGGGCGCCTGAAAGCGTCATGAATCCGATGTATGCACGCCGGGCGGCGCGCGCAAAAGAAATGCCGCCGGGTCTCTTCAACCGGGCGGCATGGATCGCCAGAAGCGGGCTCAAGCGAGCCCGCCCAGCCAGGATAAATCGCGCGCAACCCGCGCTTAATTGCCGCTGCCGCGCGCGATGCGTCGCTGCCTGACCGATTCGGCGAGCCCTTCGAGGACGGCGATGCTTTCGTCCCAGCCGATGCACGCGTCGGTGATGCTCTGGCCGTACGTCAGTTCGCAGCCTTCCTGCAGATCCTGACGGCCCGCCACCAGATGCGATTCCACCATGACGCCGACGATCCGTTCGTCGCCCGAAGCGATCTGGCGGCCGATGTCCGCGCATACCGGAATCTGGTTCTCGTGCTTCTTCGAACTGTTCGCGTGGCTCGCGTCGATCATCAGACGCGCCGCGAGGCCGGCCTTGCCGATGTCGGCGCACGCAACGTTCACGCTTTCGGCGTCGTAGTTCGGCGTTTTGCCGCCGCGCAGGATGATGTGACAGTCCTCATTGCCCGCGGTCGACACGATCGCCGAATGGCCACCCTTCGTCACCGACAGGAAATGGTGCGGCTGCGAGGCGGCCTTGATGGCGTCGACGGCGATCTTCACGTTGCCGTCCGTGCCGTTCTTGAAGCCGACCGGGCACGACAGGCCCGACGCCAGTTCGCGGTGAACCTGCGATTCGGTCGTGCGCGCGCCGATCGCGCCCCACGAGATCAGATCGGCGATGTACTGCGGGCTGATCATGTCGAGGTATTCGGTGCCGGCCGGCAGGCCGAGTTCATTGATCTTCAGCAGCAGCTCGCGCGCGGTGCGCAGGCCGTCGTTGATCTTGAAGCTGTTGTCCATGTACGGGTCGTTGATGAGCCCCTTCCAGCCGACAGTCGTGCGCGGCTTTTCGAAGTACACGCGCATCACGATTTCAAGCTCGCCCGCGAAGCGCTTGCGCTGCTCGACCAGGCGGCCGGCGTATTCGAGCGCGGCCTTCGTGTCGTGAATCGAGCACGGCCCGATGATGACGATCAGACGGTCTTCCATGCCGTGCAGGATGCGATGCATCGACTGGCGCGCGCTGTAGATCGTGTTCGACACGTTTTCGTCGAGCGCGAATTCGCGGATCAGGTGCGCCGGCGGCGTCAGTTCTTTCAGTTCCCGGATGCGGACATCGTCGGTGTTGTGCGGGGGCATGCTGGTTCTCCAGGATTCAGTTCGTAGCGTGTTCGCGCGGGAAGGATCTCAAGACCGCGGCAAACGAAACTCAAAGGTGTTCAACGGCTAATGGGTAGAAGCGGACAGGCGAAAAAAAACCGCCAGACTCGCTGGCGGTTTTTCGGGAATTCTCGGTGTTTCGTGCACTAACACCCCTCTCGATCCGCCAGCGGTCTGAGATACCAGAAAAAATAAAAGTAAAACCTGGCGAAAGACATGGCGAAAAAGCGTTGCTCATCGAAAAAGGGTGAGTGGCTTTATAACCTGCTCAAGCGCGCCTGACAAGCATCAGGCACTAAAAATGCGGATATTCCGCACGTTTCGTGCAATTTGCGCACGAAACGTGCATTGAAGCTCAAATCAGGCCGTGCCGCCGACGGTCATGCGGTCGATGCGCAGCGTCGGCTGGCCGACGCCGACCGGCACGCTCTGGCCTTCCTTGCCGCACACGCCGACGCCGGTATCCAGCTTCATGTCGTTGCCGATCATGCTCACGAACTTGAGCGATTCCGGACCGCTGCCGATCAGCGTCGCGCCCTTGACCGGATAGCTGATCTTGCCGTTCTCGATCATGTACGCCTCGGACGCCGAGAACACGAACTTGCCGTTCGTGATATCGACCTGGCCGCCGCCGAAGTTCACCGCATACAGGCCGTTCTTCACCGATTTGATGATTTCCTGTGGATCCTTGTCGCCGTTCAGCATGTACGTGTTGGTCATGCGCGGCATCGGCAGCGCGGCGTACGATTCGCGGCGCGCGTTGCCGGTGACCGGCATCTTCATCAGACGCGCATTCAGCGTGTCCTGGATATAGCCCTTCAGGATGCCGTCCTCGATCAGTGTCGTGCACTGCGTCGGGTTGCCTTCGTCGTCGATATTGAGCGAGCCGCGACGGTTCGGCAGCGTGCCGTCGTCGACGACCGTGACGCCTCTGGCCGCCACCTGCTCGCCGATCCGTCCGGCGAATGCCGACGAACCCTTGCGGTTGAAGTCGCCTTCGAGACCGTGGCCGATCGCTTCGTGCAGCAGCACGCCCGGCCAGCCCGGTCCGAGCACGACGGTCATCGCGCCGGCCGGCGCGGGACGCGCGTCGAGGTTCACGAGCGCGGCGTGCACCGCGTCGTCGACGTAGCCCGACAGGATTGCGTCGGTGAAATAACCGTAGTCGAAGCGTCCGCCGCCGCCGCCGCTGCCGATTTCACGCCTGCCGTTCTGCTCGGCGATCACGGTGACCGACACGCGCACGAGCGGACGGATGTCCGCGGCGAGCGCGCCGTCGCTGCGCGCGACCAGCACGACGTCGTATTCGCCGGCGAGGCCCGCCATCACCTGCTTGATGCGCGGATCGCGGCCGCGCGCCATTTCCTCGATGCGCTCCAGCAGCTTGACCTTGGCGGTCGCGTCGAGCGAATGCAGCGGATCGGACGGCAGGTACAGATCGCGCCCGGCAATGCCGGTCAGCGACGACGCCACCTTGATCTTCTGCTTGCCGCCGCCGGCCTTTGCGATCGACCGCGTGGCGAGCGCCGCCTGGCGGATCGCCTCGGGCGACAGGTCGTCCGAATAGGCGAACGCCGTCCGGTCACCCGACACGGCACGCACGCCGACACCCTGATCGATGCTGAAGCTGCCCGATTTGACGATGCCTTCCTCGAGACTCCACGCTTCGCTGCGCGTCGCCTGGAAATACAGGTCGGCGTAATCGATGCGGTGCGTGAAGATCTCCCCGAGGGTGCGGATGAGAACGCCTTCGTCGAGGCCATACGGCGTGAGGAGCACGTCCTTGGCGGTTGCGAGGTTGCGAATGCCGGGTTCGATGATATTCATGCGAGGTCTGGTCTTTTCAATGCAAAGGATTCGGTCGGAGCGTGCGTCGATGTCAGGTGTCAGATGGATCTTCGGCGCGGCGCTTTCAAGGTCAGTCTGGTCGGCGATGGGATGTCGGCTAAGGTCCGCTCATGTCAGCACGCGATGCCGCCAGGCGGGCAGGCTCTGGCGAACTTCATCGATGCGCGCGCGTTCGAGATTACCGGTCACGACGCCCGCGCCTTCGTCCCGCACGGCCACGATCTCGCCCCACGGATCGATCAGCATGCTGTGGCCCCACGTGCGGCGGCCGTTCTCGTGTTTGCCGCCCTGGGCCGCGGCCAGCACGTAACACTGGTTTTCGACGGCGCGTGCGCGCAGCAGCATTTCCCAGTGCGCACGGCCCGTGGTGTACGTGAACGCGGACGGCACGACGATCATCGCGCAATCGCCCATCCGGCGATACAGCTCCGGAAAACGAAGATCGTAGCAGACGGACAGGCCGACCCGGCCGAACGGCGCGTCAAAGGTGCGGACTTCGTCGCCGGGGCGGATCGTGCGCGCCTCATCGAACGATTCCTCGCCTTTTTCGAAGTTGAAGAGGTGAATCTTGTCGTAGCGGGCCGCCTCGCGGCCTTGCGGGTCGAAGACGAGCGTCGTGTTCAGCACGCGGGTGGCTTCCGGCGCGGTCAGCGGCAGCGTGCCGCCGATGACCCAGACCTTGTGGCGGCGCGCCGCGTCGGCGAGAAAGCGCTGGATCGGACCGTCGCCCCACGCTTCGCGCACGGCGAGCTTGTCCGTGTCCCTGAAACCCATGAAGCAGAAGTATTCGGGCAGCAGCACGAGCTGCGCGCCGTCGGCGGCCGCTTCGGCGATGAGGCGGCCGGCTTCGGCGAGGTTGCGGTCGCGATCCGGTGTGCTCACCATCTGGAGCGCGGCGACCCGGAACGACGCAGGGGCAGACTGTGAAGCGGCGTGTTGATCGCTCATGGGCGTTTCGAAAGACTCCCGGCTGGGCGGCGCGCGTTCCGGTTCCGCACACCTCGCGGAACGGGACACACGCCGGGACAATTCATGGCACCACCGCCGACCCTGCCTGCCACGGCGCAGCGGCAGTGCCTGGGGCCGGATCGGCGTTCAGTGGACGGCGGTCGGAGCCGGCTCGGCCATCTTACCGCGATCGTCATGGACCCGCTCGACATGCGGTTTGGACCACGGGCCGGTGATCGCGTAGTCCATCGCGAACGCGTGGCTGATCGACTGCGATAGCGCGAAGTCAGCGACCAGCGCGCCAAGACCGAACAGCGGGTTGATGATCGCCGCGGCGATCACGCCGGCGCCCGCGCTCACCGTCGGCGTGATGTGCACGCGCAGGTCCTGCGTTTCGTGGGCGAGGTCGACGGTGCCCTTCATGTCGGCGCGCGCCGGTGCGGTGACCATCTCGAAGTTGTCCGTGCGGCCGACGCCTTCGTCGATCTTCGCGGCGCCCGTCACGCGCTCGAACGGCAGGCCTTCGCCGATCACGTCGCGGAAATTGAGCGTGGCGAAGCGCGCGAAGCTTTGCAGGCTCACCACGCCGAGCAGCTTGGCGACACCCGGATCGACCTTCAGGATCTGTCCGTGACGCAGGTCGAGGGCGAGCGTGCCGCCGAGCGTCGGGTAATTGATCGCGGTCGGGCCGCCGATCCACGCGAGCTGGCCCGACAACGTGCCCGAGCCGTACTTGACCGCATGGGCGACGCCGGCGCGTTCGAGCAGCGCGCCCGCGTCCCTGATGTCGAGCTTGAAATCGACCGCCGTGCGGCGGGGCACGGCTTCCTCGGTGCTGCCGGCGATTGTTTCGTCGGTGCGCCACTTCGCGGTCGCGCTCAGGGTCGCGGCCGGGTTGCTGAGGTCGAGCTTGTCCAGTTGCCAGACGGGCACGCCGTCCTCGTCGAAATTGTGCGCGTCGACTTCCAGCCGGCCGAGATTGCGCTCGCGCACGATCAGCTCGTTCACGATCAGATCGACCGACGGCATGTTCTGCGCCGGCACCGACATCGCGCGGCTGAACAGATCCTTTTCGCTCGCCGACGGAATCACGAGTTTCGCGAAGCGCGCCTGCAAGGTACCGGGCGAGCCTTTCGTCGCGCCCGGCAGCCACGACACGTAGCCCGACACCTGGCTCGAGCCGATGTTGGCCTGCCACTTGCCGGCCTGGCTCGAGGCGCCGACCACCAGGTTGTCCCAGTGGCGCTTGAGGAGCGTGAGCGTGCCGATGTGGACCGCGAAGCGGGTCGGCAGGAACTGCTGCGCCGTCGCGTTCGGAACGCCGGGTTGCATGGCGTCCTTGCTGCCGCTGCGCATCTGCGCGACGAGCGCGCGCCACGCGTCGGCGTCGAAATGTTCGACGTCGACTGCTGCGGTGACGCCCTCAGACGGCAGATCGGCCGGCTTGTTGATGCCGATCGCGCCACGTACGACCGTCAGCGGCGCTTTCGGGTCGTGGCGCAGCAGGTAAGTCGCGGTGATCGGGCCGAAGGTGAGGTCGGCGCGTTGCAGGCTGGCGTCGCCGGGGGCGGGTGTTTCCGCGGTTCCCGCGGACGAAGGGGGCTCGCCCGCTTTCCCCGCCGGTCTGGGCGCCACCGGCGCGCCCGCCGGCGAAGTATCCGCTGGTGGCCGGAGCGTGAAGCGCAGCGGCATCGGCTCGCCCATCGGCTTGTTGAACGGCGCGGGGAGGTCCAGCGCGAGGCCGGTCAGATCGGAATTCATGGTGACGTCCGGCAGGCGGCCCTTCGCGCCGTGAATGTTCATCTGGTACGGCGCGCTGCCGCTCATGTGCGCGAGCACCTGGGTGGCCGGGCCGCGCAGGTTCAGCCCGCGCGCGGCGTCGACGCTGATGTGGCCGGCGACGTCGAACGCGTAGGTGCCGTCCTGCCGGTATCCGCCGTTCGCACGGACGTCGCCGCCGAGAAAGCGCGCGGACAGCCGGTCGGTCCGGGCGGTGTGCTCCGTGAAATGCAGCTTGCCGTTGATCTGCGAGAGCGGCGGCAACTTCTCCATCGCGAGCTGGTTGTTCTGGAATCCGAGCGCGCCTTCGATGGCAACGTGCGGCATCGGCGTGCGCGGCAGCGTCAGTTTGAGCGCGAGCGTCGCCGGACCCTCGGCATGCAGCTTTTCGCCGGCGTGTTTCGAAATGCCACCGAGCGCGCTGTGGTTCACGTAGTCGAGCATGTCGGCGAGCGGGCCGTGCGCGTCGCCCACGATGACGAAGTTCGACGCCTTGGTGCCGAGATCGTCGATCTTCCCGGAAACCTTGCCGAGCGCGACGCGCCTGTAATGCGCATGGTCGACATCGAAGCGCAGCACGTTTTCCTTCAGTTCGAACTTGCCGTCGATGCCGTCGAGCGCGGGCCAGACGCTCGGTGTGCCGTCCTTCAGCTTGCGCGGCGGAAACGGCGACGGCTCGAAGCGGCCGCCGCGAAACGGCGCGACGATGCGAAAGACGCCTGCGGTCGGGTCGCGCGAGTAGGGGAATTTGTCGAGATTGCCATGCACATCGATTGTTCCCCCGTGCGACGTGCCGGCCTGCAGACCGTGGCCGAGATACAGGCGCAGCTTCTCGCTGATGCTGGTGGGCAGATAGCGTGGGATTCGCGACACGGCGGCGCGGTCGAACACGGCGGTCAGATCGAGCGAGCCGCGCCCGTGGCCGGGGTTCGTGTAGTTCGCGGTGAGCTTCGCGGCGGCGTCCGCGTTCGCGACCGCGAAATCGGACATCCTGAACGTGAACGCCTTGTGCTGTTCGCCCGGCGGGGCCGGCTTGATTTCCCACTGGCCGTGGCCGGTCATCCGGTCGAACGTCAGGCGTGGGTCGTCGAATACACCAGGTAGCGTGACGGCGACCTTCTCGGTGTCGAGCGTGATGGAGCCGTGGTTCTCATCGGCATCGACGCTTCCCCACAGGTTCTCGACGCCCGGAATACCCGCGCGTGGGTGGTTCAGTTTCGTGAGACCGGGCGGCGGTTCCTGCGCGGCCACGCTGATGCCCTGCAGATCGCCCTTGAAGCGGTAGTGCACGATCGGCTCGGCACCCGCCGAACGCTGCTCGGCGGCGGCTTCGCCAGCATCGGGCTTGTCCCGTTCGATTTCGATCACGTAATTGGCGACCAGCCCGCGCGGATTGAAGCGCACGAGGTTGTTCAGCAGTCTGCGCGGCAACGGCAGTGCCCGGCTGAATTCCGCGAGGATGCCGAGGTCGACGCGATCGCCGTTGACGCTGATCAGTTGCCCGTGCTGGATGCTCGGCATCCGGTAACGTGCGTTCAGCGTCGCGAGCGTGAGCGTGCGCGTGACCGGCGTGCCGTCATCGAGCGGCGGCTGGCCGAGCTCGGCGTGCAGGTCGCGCAGTTGCAGCGTGAAGTCGCGGCTCGCCAGATCGACGTGCCATGTGAAATCGGCGACTGGCACGTCGAGCCTCGGCTGCGTCGGATGCACGCGCATCGACACGTCGGTGCCGGCCAGATGCCCGCCCGCGGATGTCATCCGGCCTTCGGCGAAGTCGATCCAGATGGCGTTGTCGATGCGGCCCGCGTAGGTCTCGACCGGGAAATCCATATAACGCGCGAGCGTCGGCAGATCGACCGGGCCGGTCGACAGATACGCCTGACCTTTCCAGTTGACCGGCTTGCCGACCGCCGAGAGCGGCGCGTGGCGAAAGTGCGCGCGGAAGTCGAGCGGGCCGTGCAGCACGGTGCCCTCGGCGGGCGCCTGCAGGGCGAAACGATGCTCGTAGCCGTCGTTGAGGATCGCGAGGCGGATATCGTGCAGCCTGATCTCGGGTGCGTCGTGACGCGCGTCGCGCCAGCGCAGCGTCCCGCCGCGAAGCACGATCGCCTGCTGGCGAAGCAGCCAGGTGGTGAACGCATCGTTGCCGGTATGGCGGGTGGGTAGCGGTACGCCGGCCACCGAAAGCACGCCGTCGGTGCCGCGTGCGATCAGGACGTCGGGCTGGTCGACGACCAGGCTCGACATCACCGGCTCGAACTGCACGAGCGAGCGCCACGACAGCGTCGCGGTGGCGTGCGGAATGGTGAGTGCGGTGTTGCCGTCGCGGTCGCGGATCGTGACGTTGGCGATATCGATGCCGGGCTGGAAACCTGTCCAGTGCGGCGTCAACTGGCCGATGTCCAGTTGCGCGTGCAACTTCGACGAGACGGCGGCCTCGATGCGCGGACGGAGCGCATCGACGTGCGGCAGGACCGCGTAGCGCAAACCCAGAAAGAGGCCCACCACGATGAAGTACAGCACCAGCGCGATCGCGAGAACGACTCGCAGCGTATGGCGCAGCACCACATGGTCGCTCCCGCTGCTGGGCCTGGCGTGTCCGGCCTCGTGCGGGTCGGCGGATTCGTTTCGCTCGGACATGCGGCGGCGGGTGGGCGTATGGTAGTTTTGCGGTCTGACGACGAAATGTAACACACAGGCCAACGGCTACGGGCACTCGGTGAAACGTCCGGCCAGCAAGCCTTGCGACGCAACAGGACAGTACGCTGAAGTGATCCGGAGCGCCCGGCTGGCGACTTCGCCGGATCCGTCCTGCGCGGCTGTTGCGTGCCCCGTGCGTCGTAATCGATGAAGCAACGAGCGAGCCAGACCTTAGATGACTGATTCCACCCTGATGAGTTCCGCCTGGTCGCACTACGCGGCGCGCGCCGCGGCGGCCCGACCCGAACTCGCGGCACGCGTGACGGCGCTCGCGGCGGCGCCCGTCACCCGCGCGCAGATCGACGCGCGGCTCGACGAACTGACCGGCGCGGGCGGCCTGGCGTCCACTGCACCGCTCACCGAAGATGCACTGAAAAAGGCGCTGCGCCAGTTGCGCACCGAGGTGTTCTGCGCGGTCATGGAGCGCGATCTGTCGGGCCGCGCGGACGTCGCCGAAGTCACCGGCACGATGACCGATCTCGCCGAGGCGACGATCCAGCGCTCGCTCGCGGTGCTGTCCGCCGATCTCGAAGCGCTCTATGGCGAGCCGCGCGGCCCCGATGGCGAGCGGCTCACGCTCGGCGTGGTCGGCATGGGCAAGCTGGGTGGGCGCGAGCTGAACGTATCGTCCGACATCGATCTGATCTTTCTGTACGAAGAGGACGGCGAGACGGCCGGCGGCCAGCGCCCGGGAATCGCGACGCAGGATTTCTTCGCGCGTCTTGGCAAGCGGTTGATCGCCGCGCTCGCCGAAGTCACCGCCGACGGCTACGTGTTTCGCGTCGACATGCGGCTGCGGCCGAACGGCGATTCGGGACCGCTCGTGTGCAGCGTCGGCATGCTCGAAGAGTATTTCTACGTGCAGGGCCGCGAATGGGAGCGCTACGCGTGGATCAAGGGCCGGCTCGTCTCGGAAGGCGAGAGTGAGGCGGCGCAGCGTCTGTCGAAGCAGCTCGACGCGATCGTCACGCCGTTCATCTACCGCCGGTATCTGGACTTTGGCGTGATCGCGGCGATCCGCTCGCTGCATCTGCAGATTCGCCAGGAGGCGCAGCGCCGTGCCTCGATGCGTCCCGACAAGGCCGACGACATCAAGCTCGGTCGTGGTGGCATTCGCGAGATCGAGTTCAGCGCGCAGGTGTTCCAGCTGATTCGCGGCGGGCAGGATGCGGGCTTTCGCGTGCGGCCCACGCTGAAGGTGCTGCGGCACGCGGCGGCGCACGGGCTGATCGCGCCGGCTGTGTGTGCCGAACTCGCGCAGGCCTACCGGTTTCTGCGCGACCTCGAACACCGTCTGCAATACCGCAACGACGCGCAGACCCACGCGATGCCGGTCGACCCGGAAGAACGCGCGCAGCTTGCAACAACAATGGGTTTCGACGATTACGCCGCGCTGATGACGGCGCTCGACGGGCATCGCGAACGCGTCGAGCGGCAGTTTGACGAAATTTTCGCCGACAAGGTGAGCGGCCAGAACGGCTGCGGCGCGCAGGAAGACGGCGCGGCGGCCTGGGTGTGGAGCAGCGCGCTCGATGACGAAAGCGCCGATGAAGCGCTGCGGGCCCGCATCGTCGAACTGGGCGTCGAGGAGCCGGGCGAGCTGCTGGACCGGCTACGTGCCGTCTGGCGTTCGTCGCGTTACGCGGGGCTCGCCGAGCGTAGCCGGCAGCGCTTTGACATCGTCGCGCAGCGCGCGCTCGAGGCGGCCCGCACGCTGGAGCCGGCCGGCCGGCGCGGCGACACGATCGCGCGCTTCTTCGATCTGCTCGAAGCAGTGAGCCGGCGCGGCGTATACCTCGCGCTGCTGACGGAATATCCGGTGGCGCTGCACCGTGTGCTGTCGGTGCTGGGCGGTTCGCGCTGGGCGGCGGGCTATCTGATCCGGCATCCCCAGCTGCTCGACGAACTGCTCGACGACGAAGCCATCGCGAGTCCGTTCGACTGGCCCGAGTTCAAGCGGTCGTTGCGCGCGCGGATCGCCGCGGCCGATGGCGTGGAGCAGCAGATGGACCTGCTGCGCCACGCGCACCAGGCGGAGGTGTTCCGCATCCTGCTGATCGACCTGGCCGGCCATCTGAGCGTCGAGCATGTGAGTGACCGGCTCTCCGAACTCGCTGACGCCGTGCTCGACGTGACGCTCGAAGCGGTCTGGAAGACGGTGGCGAAGCGCCATCGCGAGGTGCCGCGCTTCGCGGTGATCGCGTACGGCAAGCTCGGTGGCAAGGAGCTTGGCTACGCGTCGGACCTCGACGTGATCTTCCTGTACGACGACCCCGACGACGCAGCCGCCGACGTCTATGCCACGTTCACGCGGCGCCTCATCACATGGCTCACGATGGCGACGGGCGCGGGCACGCTGTTCGACGTCGACCTGCGTCTGCGGCCGAACGGCGAATCGGGGCTGCTGGTGACCGATCTCGACGCGTTCCGGCGTTACCAGCTGCGCGAAGGCGACGCGGCGAACACCGCGTGGGTGTGGGAGCACCAGGCGCTGTCACGCGCCCGTTACTGCGCTGGCGACGCGGAGATCGGCGCGCGCTTCGAAGCGATCCGCACCCAGGTGCTGACGACGCCGCGCGATGCCGCGCCGCTCGCCGCGGAGATCGTCGAGATGCGCCAGCGCGTCGAAGCCGGGCACCCGAACCGCACCGAGCTCTTCGATCTGAAACACGATCGCGGCGGGATGGTCGATATCGAGTTCACCGTTCAATACTGGGTGCTGCTGCACGCCGCGCGCGACCCCGAACTGATCCGCAACACGGGGAACATCGCGCTCTTGCGCGAGGTGTCGCGATTCGGGCTGATGAGCGAGGAAGAGGCGGAGACGGTCGGGGCGGCGTACCGGACGTATCGCAAGCTGCAACACCGGCTGCGGCTCGACGGCATGGAAAAGGCGCGGGTCGAGCCGGAGCGGGTGCACGCCGAACGCGACGCGGTGCTGGGGTTGTGGAAGCGCGTGTTCGGGTGATGAACGGCATGGCGCGCGGGCGCCGGGCGGCACCGCTCACGCCGTCAGCATTTCCTTTGCGTGCTTGCGGGTGGTCGCGGTGATCTCGATGCCGCCGAGCATCCGCGCGACTTCCTCGATGCGGCTCGACCTGTCGAGCGGCGTGACGCTGCTGGTCGTGCCGCCCTTGCCGTTGCCGCTCTTCGCCACCTGAAAGTGATGGTCGCCGCGCGCCGCCACCTGCGGCAAATGCGTGACGCACAGCACCTGACGGTCGCGCCCGAGCTGATGCAGCAGCCGCCCGACGACTTCCGCGACGCTGCCGCCAATCCCCGTGTCCACTTCGTCGAAGATCAGCGTCGGCGTGAGGCTCGCCGCGCTCGCGATCACGGCAAGCGCGAGGCTGATCCGCGCCAGTTCGCCGCCCGAGGCGACTTTCGCGAGCGGTCGCAGCGGAACGCCCGCGTGACCCGCGACGCGAAACTCGATCTGCTCCGTGCCGTGTGCGCCACCTTCCGCTAGCGGCACGAGCGCCACCTCGAAGCTGCCGCCGGTCATCGACAGTTCCTGCATGCCTGTCGTCACCGCCGAGCCGAGCGCTTTGGCTGCTTTCGCGCGCGCCTTCGACAGTACCTTTGCTTCGGCGAAGTACACGTCTTTCGCTTTCGATTCGGCAGCGCGCAGGCTGTCGAGATCGGCTGCGGCATCGAGTGCGGCGAGTTGCGCACGACGGGTTTCGTGTTCTTCGGGCAGCGTTTGCGGCTGAAGACGGAATTTGCGCGCCATCGAGTGCAATGCTTCAAGGCGCTTCTCGACCTGGGCGAGCCGCTCGGGATCGAGTTCGAGCCGCTGCGCGTAATGCGAGAGCGAATAGGCCGCTTCCTGCAACTGGATTTCGGCGGGCTCGAGCGCGGCGAGCGTATCGTTGAGCGCGGGATCGATCTCCGCGAGACCGCGCACCTTCGAGATGATCGCGCCGAGGTGCGTGATCATCGCCTCGTCGGATTCCGACAGCGCGCCAAGCGCGCCCTGCACGCCTTCGATCAGGCTCGCCGAATGCGACAGCCGATGATGTTCGGCGTTGACCTCTTCCCATTCACCTGGTTGCGGCGCGAGCTTGTCGAGTTCGGTGAGCTGCCAGGCAAGCCGCTCGCGTTCGAGCTGCAGTTCGCGATCGCGTGTCTGCGCGGTTTCGACCGCCTGCGCCGCTTCGCGCCAGCCGCGCCATGCGCGCGTGACGCTGGACGCCGTGTCGAGCAGCCCGGCATGCGTGTCGAACAGTTCGCGTTGCGCGTCGGGGCGCATCAGCAACTGGTGCGCGTGTTGCCCATGAATATCGACGAGCATTTCGCCGACTTCGCGCAGCTGCGTGAGCGTGGCCGGCGTGCCGTTGATGAAGGCACGCGAGCGGCCGTTCGAATCGATCACCCGGCGCAGCATCACTGTGCTGCCATGCATCGCGTCGGCGGGGTCGGCTTCGATGCTGAGCGCCTGTTCGTCGAGCCACTGTTCGACCTGCGCGTGCGTCGCGAATTCAGCCGTGATGTCAGCGCGCGATTCACCGGTGCGCACGACGTTTGCGTCGGCGCGGGCACCCAGCGTCAGCGCGAGCGCGTCGATCAGGATCGACTTGCCCGCGCCCGTTTCACCGGAGAAAACCGTGAAGCCGCTGTCGAATTCGAGATCGAGCGCGGCGACGATCACGAAGTCGCGTATCGAGAGATGGCGAAGCATGGAGTCTGGTCTGGTTAGCTGTTTTAGCGGCAAATTCGATGCGCGGGTGACACTGCGTGTCCTTGCGTTTTGCTTCCTGTGTGGTTGTCGGGTTGCGCAGTTGCGCGGCCATGCAGGTCAATCTGTCGGCTGCCCGCTCACGCGAGTCGAGTCGACCGGTGAACGGTATGCGGATGGTTCACGTCGGCGGATCGTCCGCGAGCGACGGGTGCTCGTTCCAGTGAAGCTTCTTGCGCAGCGTCGCGTAATAGCTGTAGCCGACCGGATGCAGGAACGGCACGGTGTGGCGCGAGCGGCGTACGTCGATCGTGTCGTTCAGTTCCAGCGCCGTGAACGACTGCATGTCGAAATTCACGTTGACGTCGCGACCCGAAATGATCTGGATGCTGACCGCCGAGTCGTCCGGAATCACGATCGGGCGGTTCGACAGCGCGTGCGGCGCAATCGGCACGAGCACGAGACCCTGTAGCCGCGGATGCAGGATCGGCCCCGCCGACGACAGCGCATATGCGGTCGACCCGGTCGGCGTGGCGACGATCAGGCCGTCCGAGCGCTGGTTGTACATGAAACGCCCGTCGACAGAGACGCGCAGTTCCGCCATCCCCGAGAAGCCGCTCCGGTTGACCACCACGTCGTTGAAAGCCAGCGCGTGATAGATCGGCTCGCCGTCGCGCATGATGCGGGCTTCGAGCAGCGTCCGTTCTTCCCGCTCGAAACTGCCCGCCAGCATCTGGGGGACGATTTCCCGCATGTCCGAAATCGGAATATCCGTGATGAAGCCCAGCCGGCCATGGTTGATGCCGATCAGCGGCGTGCGGTAGGGCGCGAGCTGACGCCCGATGCCGAGCATGGTGCCATCACCACCCAGCACCACCGCGACGTCCGCACGTGCGCCGATCTCGTCGGGACGCAGTGCCGGATAGCCGGTCACGCCGATTTCCTGGGCGGTGTCCGCTTCGAACACGACGTCGAAGCCGCGCCGCGCGATGCACGACGCGAGCTCCGTCAGCGGCTCGCCGATGCCTGGCGTGTGGCTGCGCCCGACTAGCGCAACGGTCTTGAACTGGCTGGTAACTTGCATGCCGGCATTACACCATAGCTGTGTGTCGAAAAGAACCTTTCACCTGCTGTCGCAACAGCGCGCAGGACGGCGGACCTGGCAACGCGCCGTGAGTGGTGGCGCCTGCCGCTACTTTGCCCGCTGGCGGGCGCGGCTGCGCGGCCGGTGTGGGTTTGTCGCTAGAATGGTGAACCGCCACTGACGACAGGCCGCCCGGCGGCGTGCCGCCGGACGCCAGACGCGACGAACCCGCGACTGTAGCGAAACGTTTTGTGATCGCTCCCTGAAGTATCGCCGTTGAGCTAAAATTTTCCCTCATGCTAGATCCTCGCGCACAAACCCTCCTCAAAACGCTGATCGAGCGCTATATCGCCGAAGGTCAGCCGGTCGGCTCGCGCACGCTTTCCCGCTATTCCGGCCTCGAGCTCAGCCCGGCGACCATCCGCAACGTGATGTCGGACCTCGAGGATCTCGGTCTTGTGATCAGCCCGCACACCTCGGCCGGGCGCATTCCGACGCCGCGCGGCTATCGTCTTTTCGTCGACACGATGCTGACCGTCGAATCCGCCGCTGACGAAGAAGCGGTCATGCGCACGGTCAAGACCACGCTCCAGGGCGGCGAGCCGCAGAAAATCGTCGCGGCGGCGGCGAGCGTGCTCTCCAGCCTGTCGCAGTTCGCGGGCGTCGTGCTGACGCCGCGGCGCAGCCACGTATTCAAGCAGATCGAATTCATGCGCCTGTCCGACAAGCGCATCCTGCTTATCATCGTGACGCCCGAAGGCGACGTGCAGAACCGCATCATGGCCACCCAGCGCGACTTCTCGCCGTCGCAGCTCGTGGAAGCCTCCAATTACATCAACGCGCACTTCGCGGGCCTTTCGTTCGACGTGGTACGCCGGCGCCTGCGCGACGAGATCGACGAGTTGCGCGGCGACATGACCACGCTGATGCACGCGGCCGTGACCGCCAGCACCGACGACACCGACACGGGCGAGACCGTGCTGATTTCGGGCGAGCGCAACCTGCTCGAAGTCGCCGACCTTTCGTCGGACATGGCGCGGCTGCGCAAGCTTTTCGATGTGTTTGACCAGAAGACCAGCCTCCTTCAATTGCTCGACGTATCGAGTCACGCGCAGGGCGTGCAGATTTTCATCGGCGGTGAATCGAATCTGGTGCCGATCGAGGAAATGAGCGTGGTGACCGCGCCGTACGAGGTGAATGGAAAGATCGTCGGCACGCTCGGTGTGATCGGGCCGACGCGCATGGCCTACAACCGTGTCATTCCGATCGTCGACATCACCGCACGGCTGCTTTCGATGAGCCTCAGCCAGCAGTAACACCCCGCGTGCACCGCACGTCGCGCATCGCATGAGACACATGATGCGCGACCGCGCGCACCGCGCCAACTGGCCGGATGGCCAGCTATCGGTGGAAAACCGGGCCGCTATAATGGGCTCCACCTGAACCGATTTCCTGCAGCACGCCACCGGGCCAACTGAATATGCGTTTCGATCTCGAGCGGCCTTCGCAGTCCGCCACGTCACATCGTGTCGCGGTGTTGCTGATCAATCTCGGCACGCCGGATGCTCCAACGCCGCGTGCCGTGCGTCGCTACCTCGCGCAGTTCCTGTCCGATCCGCGCGTGGTCGAGATTCCGGCCGCGATCTGGCAGGTGATCCTGCGTCTGTTGATCCTGCCGTTTCGTGGTCGGGCGTCGGCAAAGAAGTACGCGGCCGTATGGATGCCGGAGGGTTCGCCGCTGCGTGTCCACACCGAAAAGCAGGTGGAGGCGCTGCGCCATCTGCTGCATCTGAACGACTATCAGGTGATCGTCGATTACGCGATGCGCTATGGCACACCGGGCATTCCCGCGATGCTGAAGCAGTTGAAACTGTCGGGCGCCGAGCGGGTGCTGTTGATGCCGATGTATCCGCAGTATTCGTCGTCCACCACGGCCACGGCATTCGACGACGCATTCGTTGCGTTGCGGCGCATGCGCAACCAGCCGGAAGTGCGCACGGTGCGTCACTATTGCGACCATCCGGCATATATCGCCGCGCTCGCCGCGCAGGTGCGGCACTACTGGCAGACGCACGGCCAGCCGGATTTCGCGAATGGCGACAAGCTGGTGTTGAGTTTTCACGGCGTGCCGAAACGCACGCTCGATCTCGGCGATCCGTATCACGAGCAATGCCAGCAGACCGGCGCGCTGCTGATGAACGCGCTGCACCTGTCGCCGGTGGAGTGCCGCATCACGTTCCAGTCGCGTTTTGGGCGCGCCGAGTGGCTGCAGCCCTATACCGCGCCCACGCTGAAGGAGCTTGGGCAGGCAGGCGTGCGGCGCGCGGACGTGTTTTGCCCCGGTTTCACAGCTGATTGTCTGGAGACGATCGAGGAAGTCGGCCTTGAAGTGCGCGACGAATTTCTGCACGCGGGCGGCAAGGAGTTTCACCGTATCCCGTGCGTCAATGCTTCTTCGCCGTGGATCGCGGCGCTGGGCGAGATCGTCGCGCAACATCTGCAAGGCTGGCCGGTCATTCAGCCGGCGCCTGCGCAGGGCGCCGCGGTGGCCCAGGCGTGATGGTCGACAACGAACGGGGAACGGGTCGGAAACAGGCTGAATAATTGATCAGGATTGGAAGAGCTTCAATGAACTACAGAATTGATACCGGGCCCGGTGCGCGTCTGCGGATCGACAAATGGCTGTGGGCCGCGCGCTTCTTCAAGACGCGTTCGCTCGCGGCGGACGCGGTCGAGAAAGGACGTGTGCGGATCGGCGGCGCGACGGTCAAGCCGTCGAAGGACGTGCGGGTGGGCGACCCGGTCGAGATCCAGATCGAGCAGGTTCTGTGGCAACTGGAAGTGCTGGGCATCTGCGACGTGCGCGGCCCGGCGAGCGTCGCGCAGACGCTCTACGCTGAAACAGCTGAAGGCAGGGAAAAACGGCTGGCGGAACAGGACCGGCGCAAGACGTATCGCGAACCGGCCGCCAGCATGCACGGCCGGCCGACCAAACGCGACCGGCGCGTTATCGACAAACTTTCAGGTGCGGATTGAAAAGTTTTTCCATTGTCTGATGCACGCCACCGTATTCCGTCGTGCTTTCGTTGACGGCGCCAGACATACATATGGTCGTGGTGCCCGCGATGAGTACCAGGGCGACCACCGAAATTGCAAGGGTCAGTTTCACGGTACTCCCCTGAAAGATGCGGGATTGAAACGGCGTTCTGGCCAGGTGGTAAGGCAATAACGACAGTGACAGCAGTGAAAACAGCAGCGATCCGGAAAGAAGATTACGACTGTTAGGGTAAACGTGTCTTTTCGGACGTCTGAGTGGAGTTTAGGACAGTCGCGCATCGGGCTCAATCTCAATCTGATGACGGTCGTGTGATTGTTGTAACGGCCAGTTTCACCGCACGTTCCGGGTGCGAACCGGGGTGTGAATGGACTTGAAAACGCCAGTGCGGACCCCATTTGCACCATCGACAAGCGGCGGCTTGTTGTGTCCGTGCAACGCTCGTCAGGGCGCGCATGGAATGAAGACGCCGCCGTGCCTTTTATTTTTTAACGACTTTCAGCGACATGGAAAACACGCAAGAGAATCCGACCAGCCAGAATCCCACGCCCGCGGACGAAACCGGTCGCGCGGCCGCTGATGCCACTGCTGCCGCTACGGCTACGGCCCAGCCGGAAGGAACGGCACAGGTTGAGTCTGCTGATACGGCACTCGCTGAAGCGCAGGCGAAGATTGTCGAACTGCAGGAGAGCTTCCTGCGCGCGAAGGCCGAGACGGAGAACGTGCGCCGCCGCGGCCAGGACGACGTCGCGAAGGCACACAAGTTCGCGATCGAGAGCTTCGCTGAACATCTGCTGCCGGTGCTCGACAGCCTCGAAGCCGCGCTCGCGCACAACTCGGACGACCTGGCAAAGGTCCGCGAAGGCGTCGAGCTCACGCTGCGCCAGTTGACGGGCGCGCTGGAGAAGGGGCGCGTCGTTGCTCTGAACCCGGTCGGCGAGAAGTTCGACCCGCATCGCCACCAGGCCATTTCGATGGTGCCGGCCGAGCAGGAAGCGAACACGGTCGTCGCTGTGCTGCAAAAGGGTTACGTGATTGCCGACCGCGTGCTGCGTCCGGCACTCGTGACCGTCGCGGCGCCGAAGTAAGCGCGGCAGTCAGTCGTCCGGTCCCGCCCGTAGCATTGTTGTCATGACCAGCATTCCCGTCGATGCCACCGCGTTCTCCGTCTTCGACATGCAGGAGCTGAGCGCCGAAACGTTCGACGCCGGCCTTGTTTCGGCCGGAGATGAACTGGCGGTCGTCTTCTTTTGGGGTTTCGAGTGCTTTAACTGCGAAATCGCGAAGAAGGCGATGCTGACGCAGCCGGACGCGATCCGCGCGCTCGGGCTCAAATGGTTCCACTGCAACGTCTACGAGCACCGCGAACTGGGCCGTCGCTTCTTGCTGCACGGCGTGCCGACGTGGTTTTTCTTCCACCGTGGCAAACGCCTTGGCCGGGCAACCGGCTGGCATGGCATCGGCCAGTTCGAGGCCGCCGTCGCGGCGACGCGGGCGAAAATCGTCGCCGCTGTGACGGATGAAGGTGGTGCCACACTGGAAAACCGCATGGCCGGGCCGGGCGATTGAAAAATATTAATGACCGCATTGCATTCAGGGTCTTGAAAACGATGCGGATGCACTTATTTTGAGTGCAGGTATGAATTGAAGGCGAAGTGCGCCGCCAATCCTCAAGACGGGGCGCGCCTTTCGCTGCGATCAAAGTTCAGGAGATCAGGAAAAATGGGCAAAATCATCGGTATTGACCTCGGCACCACGAACTCGTGCGTGGCGATCATGGAAGGCAACTCGGTCAAGGTGATCGAGAACTCGGAAGGCGCGCGCACCACGCCGTCGATCATCGCTTACATGGAAGACGGCGAGATTCTCGTCGGCGCACCGGCCAAGCGTCAGTCGGTCACGAACCCGAAGAACACGCTGTACGCCGTCAAGCGCCTGATCGGCCGCCGCTTCGAAGAAAAGGAAGTGCAGAAAGACATCGCTCTGATGCCGTACAAGATCATGAAAGCCGATAACGGCGATGCATGGGTCGAAGTGCGCGACCAGAAGCTCGCTCCGCCGCAAATCTCCGCGGAAACGCTGCGCAAGATGAAGAAGACCGCTGAAGACTACCTCGGCGAGCCGGTCACCGAAGCCGTGATCACGGTTCCCGCGTACTTCAACGACAGCCAGCGTCAGGCTACCAAGGATGCAGGCCGCATCGCCGGCCTGGAAGTGAAGCGGATCATCAACGAACCGACCGCAGCCGCGCTCGCATTTGGTCTGGACAAGGCCGAAAAGGGCGACCGCAAGATCGCCGTGTACGACCTCGGCGGCGGTACGTTCGACGTGTCGATCATCGAAATCGCCGACGTTGACGGCGAAATGCAGTTCGAAGTGCTCTCGACGAACGGCGATACGTTCCTCGGCGGTGAAGACTTCGACCAGCGCATCATCGATTACATCATTGGCGAATTCAAGAAAGAGCAGGGCGTCGATCTGTCGAAGGACGTGCTCGCGCTGCAACGCCTGAAGGAATCGGCTGAAAAGGCGAAGATCGAACTGTCGTCGAGCGCGCAGACCGAAATCAACCTGCCGTACATCACGGCCGACGCGTCGGGTCCGAAGCACTTGAACCTGAAAATTACGCGTGCGAAGCTCGAAGCGCTGGTTGAAGAGCTGATTGAACGCACGATCGAACCGTGCCGCACGGCGATCAAGGACGCAGGCGTGAAGGTCGGCGAAATCGACGACGTGATTCTCGTCGGCGGCATGACGCGTATGCCGAAGGTGCAGGAAAAGGTGAAGGAGTTCTTCGGCAAGGAGCCGCGTCGTGACGTGAACCCGGACGAAGCCGTCGCCGTGGGCGCTGCGATTCAGGGGCAGGTTCTGTCGGGCGACCGCACCGACGTGCTGCTGCTCGACGTGACCCCGCTGTCGCTCGGCATCGAAACGCTCGGCGGCGTGATGACGAAGATGATCAACAAGAACACGACGATCCCGACCAAGCATGCGCAGGTCTACTCGACGGCTGACGACAATCAGGGCGCCGTGACGATCAAGGTGTTCCAGGGCGAACGCGAAATGGCAGTGGGCAACAAGCTGCTCGGCGAGTTCAACCTCGAAGGCATCCCGCCGGCACCGCGCGGCGTGCCGCAGATCGAGGTGAGCTTCGACATCGACGCGAACGGCATTCTGCACGTCGGCGCGAAAGACAAGGCGACCGGCAAGGAAAACCGTATCACGATCAAGGCGAACTCGGGTCTGTCCGAGGCTGAAATCGAAAAGATGGTGAAGGACGCGGAAGCGAACGCGGAAGAAGACCATAAGCTGCGTGAGCTGGCCGATGTCCGTAACCAGGGCGACGCACTCGTTCACAGCACGAAGAAGGCGCTGACCGAGTACGGCGACAAGATCGAAGCCGCTGAAAAGGAAAAGATCGAAGCCGCACTGAAGGACCTCGAAGAAACGCTGAAGAGCGGTTCGAGCGACAAGGCAGCGATCGAAGCGAAGATCGAAGTGGTTGCAACGTCGTCGCAGAAGCTGGGCGAAAAGATGTACGCCGACATGCAGGCAGCCCAGCAAGGTGCGGAAGGTGCGGCGGGTGCAGCCGGTGCGGGTCAGTCGCAAGGCGGCGCGAGCCAGCCGGAAGACGACGTCGTCGACGCCGAGTTCAAGGAAGTGAAGAAGGACTAGGCCGGGTTGAACATCAACCTCAAGGCGGTGCATCGGAAGCGATGCACCGCCCGGCTGCAGAACGGTTCGCGCCCGCTCGGGCGTGTGACCGCGAGTCGATGATGAGCGCGCCTGGCGAGCCCTTTGGGTTCTCCGGGCACATTTGTTTTATGGAGGGCGTGGATTTTGTCCGTTGTAACGGATAAAAACGCGGCCGGACGAGTCGGAAGACTCCAGCATTCATAAGGAGCCGCCGCGCCGGATTGCGCGGCTGGCGTTGAACCGAAATGGCGAAACGGGATTACTACGAGGTTCTGGGCGTCGCGAAGAACGCGAGCGACGACGAAATCAAGAAGGCTTATCGCAAGCTCGCGATGAAGCACCACCCCGACCGCAATCCGGGCAACAAGGATGCGGAAGAGCATTTCAAGGAGGTGAAGGAAGCCTACGAAATGCTCTCGGACTCGCAAAAGCGTGCGGCGTACGACCAGTACGGCCACGCAGGTGTCGATCCGAACATGGGCGGAGGCCAGCAGGGTTTCGGTGGCTTCGCCGACGCTTTCGGCGACATCTTCGGCGACATCTTCGGCCAGGCGGCCGGCGGTGCGGCACGCGGCGGTGGCCGCGCGGGTCCGCAGGTGTATCGCGGCGCCGATCTGCGCTACAGCATGGAAATCACGCTCGAGCAGGCCGCGCATGGCTACGACACGCAAATCCGCGTGCCGAGCTGGGTTTCGTGCGAAATCTGCCATGGCTCCGGCGCGAAGCCGGGCACCAAGCCGGAAACCTGCCCGACCTGTAGCGGCTCGGGCGCGGTGCGGATGTCGCAGGGTTTCTTCAGCATCCAGCAGACCTGCCCGAAGTGTCATGGCACCGGCACCTACATTCCTGAGCCTTGCACACACTGCCATGGCGCAGGCAAGACCAAGGAAACCAAGACGCTCGAAGTGAAGATCCCGGCGGGTATCGACGACGGCATGCGTATCCGTTCGGCCGGCAACGGCGAGCCGGGTATCAACGGTGGTCCGTCGGGCGACCTGTACGTCGAGATTCACATCAAGCAGCACACGGTGTTCGAGCGCGACGGCGACGACCTCCATTGCCAGATGCCGATTCCGTTCACGACGGCGGCGCTGGGCGGTGAAATCGAGGTGCCGACGCTGGCGGGCCGCGCGAGCTTCACGGTGCCGGAAGGCACGCAGTCGGGCAAGACGTTCCGTCTGCGCGCGAAGGGTATCAAGGGTTTGCGCTCGAGCATCGCGGGCGATCTTTACGTACACGTGCAGGTCGAGACGCCGGTCAAGCTCACCGAAGGTCAGCGCGAGATCCTGCAGCAGTTCGAGAAGTCGCTCGTCGAGGGCGGCGCGCGGCACAGCCCGCAAAGCAAGAGCTGGTTTGACCGGGTGAAGAGCTTCTTCGATTAACGGAAGGCTGAAGTTGGCGGTACCCATGGTGACTGACGAACGCGGCACCGTGTTCGCGTTGCTCGACGACTGCGATTCGACGGCAGCACATCGGACGAGTCGTCTGTACACGGGTTTTGTGCGCGAGCGCGCGTGCGTGGATGCCGGTGCGCTCGACACGGTGTGCGACGCTGTCGCGGCGGATCTGCGTGATGGCTTGCACGCCGTGGTACTCGGCGACTATGAATTCGGCCGGAATCTGGTTCTTCAGGATTCGCTCCGGTCGCAAAAAACGCAGCGTGGCGATGCCACGCTGCGTTTTTTATTGTTCGAACGATGCGAAAAACACTCGCACGATGAAGTCGATACGTGGCTCGCGGCGCGCGATGGCGGCGCGCAGGAGCCGTCGATGGCGGGTGTGGGCGGCATGCGTGAGAGTGTCGATGAAGCGGAATTCGAAGAGGCCATTGCCGGCGTCCATGAAGCGCTGCGTGCCGGCGACTCGTATCAGGTCAACTACACGTACCGGCTCGATTTCGACGTGTTCGGCACGCCGCTTGCGCTGTATCGACGGTTGCGGGCGCGTCAGCCGGTGCGCTACGGCGCGCTGATCGCGTTGCCCGACGACCGGTGGGTGCTGTCGTGCTCGCCGGAACTGTTTGTCGAAAAAGAAGGCCGTACGCTGCACGCGCGACCGATGAAAGGCACGGCGCCACGCTCGCCGGATCCGCTGGCCGATCGACACCTCGCCGAATTCCTCGCGAACGACCCCAAGAATCGCGCTGAAAACGTGATGATCGTCGACCTGCTGCGAAACGATCTTTCGCGGGTCGCGGAGACTGGCTCGGTAAAAGTGCCCGCGCTCTTCACCGTCGAGCCTTATGCGTCGGTGTGGCAGATGACGTCGAGCGTCGAAGCGCGGTTACGCGCGCATACGTCGTTCGCCGATATCATCCGGGCGCTGTTCCCGTGCGGCTCGATCACGGGCGCACCGAAGCATCGCACGATGCAGTTGATCGATACGCTCGAAAGCACGCCACGCGGTCTTTATACCGGCGCGATCGGCTGGCTCGATGCGCCTTCGCCGTCGCCGTCGCCGGCGATCGGCGCGGTAAATTCCGCGGGTAGCGCCGTGCCGGCCTCGCACGAGGCGGCTGCGTCGGCTCACGACACAGAAGACGTCTGCGGCGATTTCTGCCTTTCCGTTGCGATTCGTACGTTGACGCTCGACGCGTCCGGGGTGGGCGGCGCGCGCCACGGCAAGCTCGGCATTGGCGCGGGCATCGTGCTCGACAGCGTCGCCGCCGATGAATACGCGGAGTGCCGGTTGAAAGCGCGGTTTCTGTCGGAGGCCGATCCGGGCTTCCAGCTATTCGAAACGATGTATGCGACGCGCGAAAATGGCGTGCGGCATCTGGAACGCCATCTGGCGCGCATCGGTGCGAGCGCGCAATATTTCGGCTTCGCGTTCGACGAAGCGGCAACGCGTGAACAGATTGTCGCGCAGTGTTCGCAACTAGCGGCAAAAACGCCGCACCGCATGCGGCTGTCGGTCGGCAAGCGCGGCACGACGCAACTGACTGCCGCGTTGCTGGCGTCGCTGCAAACCGGGGTTGTCGACGTGCTGTTTGCGTCCGATCACGGTTACGGCGCGATGCGGGCGGGCGATGCGCTGCTGCATCACAAGACGACGCGTCGCGCGGAATATGACCGTGCATGGCACGAAGCGGAGTCGATGGGCGCCTTCGACATGCTGTTTTTCAACGACCGCGGTGAACTGACCGAAGGCGGGCGCACGACAGTCTTCGTCAAGTGCGACGGGCGCTGGTGGACACCGCCGCTGTCATCGGGCGTGCTGCCGGGCGTGATGCGCGGCGTGCTGCTCGAGGACACAGCGCTGCAGGCCACCGAGCGGGTTCTTGTGCGCGAGGATGTGGAGCGGGCGGAAGCGTTGCTGCTGTGTAATGCGCTGCGTGGAGCGGTGGCGGCGAGGCTGGCAGGCTGAGCGCCAAATCCCGGAACGAGAAGCGTAACGGCTTGCCAGGCGGATGCGAACCAGCCGCACCCGCCATCACCGTCAAAACGTATGTTCGGTTCCCGGGAACGAGCCGTCCTTCACCGCCCGCACATACGCCTCGACCGCGGCAAAAATCCCCGTCTGGCCCTGCATGAAGTCCTTCACGAAACGCGGCCGTTTGCCGGGGAAAATGCCGAGCATGTCGTGCAGCACCAGCACCT
Source organism: Paraburkholderia gardini (assembly GCF_907164575.1). Classification (GTDB taxonomy): domain Bacteria; phylum Pseudomonadota; class Gammaproteobacteria; order Burkholderiales; family Burkholderiaceae; genus Paraburkholderia; species Paraburkholderia gardini. The sequence goes on along the minus strand of NZ_CAJQYY010000003.1, from coordinate 134,981 downwards.
GACCCGAACAGTCGAGCCCCGCGCCGATACCGATCGTCGGAATTTTCAGCTGTTTGGTGACTTCCGATGCGAGCAGCGTCGGCACTGCTTCGATCACGATCAGTTGCGCGCCTGCGTCCTGGACGGCACGCGAATCGCGCAACAACTGGCTCGCGCCCGCTTCCGTCTTGCCCTGCACCTTGAAGCCGCCGAACGCGTGTACCGATTGCGGCGTGAGCCCCACGTGCGCGCATACCGGAATCGAGCGTTCGACCAGAAAGCGTATGGTATCCGCCAGCCATTCGCCGCCTTCGAGCTTCACCATTTGCGCGCCGTCGCGCATCAGCTTCACGGAACTCTCGAACGCCTCGGCAGGTGTGCCGTACGTGCCGAACGGCAGATCGGCGACGATCAGCGCGGACGGCTTCGCCCGTGCCACGCAGGCCGTGTGATACGCGATGTCGTCGAGCGTGACGGGCAGCGTCGTCGAATGACCCTGCAGCACGTTGCCAAGCGAATCGCCGATCAGCAGCACGTCGACACCCGCACGATCGAGCAGCGACGCGAAGCTTGCGTCGTAGCAGGTGAGCATGGCGATCCTCTCGCCGGCTTCGCGCATTGCCTGCAGTTTCGGCACAGTAACGGCGTTGCGGCTCGTTTCCTGCAAATAGGTCATGACAGTCCGTCGGAATAAGGAGAGCGCGTCGTTTAAAGCGACGTGCCTTTGACAAAGAATTCCTTGCGACCGCGCATCGATTCCATGCGTCCGATCAGAAGTGCAAGGTCCGCGTCCGATTCGAGCGGATTCAGATGTTCAGCGTTCACCGTGAGCACGGGCGCGCCGTCATAGTGATAGAAAAATTCGTTGTAAGCGTCACACAGCGCGCGCAGATACGCATCGGAAATCTGTAGCTCCATCGGCAGCGCGCGCTTCTGGATGCGCGAAAACAGCACCTCCGGGCTCGCCTGGAGATAGACGACCATGTCCGGTGCAGGCCCTGACGCATCGACGCGCGCAGCGAGCGCACGATACAGTTGCCATTCGTCGTCCGGCAGCGTGAGACGCGCGAACACGTCGTTCTTCTGCGTCATGAAATCGGCGATGAGCGGCGTGTCCGCCGACCACGCTTGCGCGATGTCGCGTACCTGCTGCGCGCGCTGCAACGCGAAGTGAAGCTGCGTCTGTAGCGCGAAGCGCGACGTGTCGCGGTAAAAACGTTCGAGAAACGGATTTTCCTGCGGCCGCTCGTAGATCGCATGCATTGACCAGCGCTCCGCGAGGCGGTGCACGAGCGACGTCTTGCCGACGCCAATCGGGCCTTCGATCGCGAGATAGCGGAACGGCGAGCGCAGATCCGGCGCGACGACGGTGAGCGGCGTGGAATTCATCGGCAACCGCCTCCGGACGATTCGGCTTTTCTGCCTGTCAGCACGCCAAGCACCGGGCACTGACAGGGCGAATTCATCTTCTCGATGCGTTGCGACGCGACGGCTTCAAGAAAGGCGTCGGCGCGGCCGCGCTGCGGAATGATCAGCGTCGGGTCGATTTCGACGAGCGGCACGAGCACGAACGCGCGCTCGGTGAGACGGGGATGCGGCACGATCAGATCCGGCTCGTCCATGCAGTGGTCGCCGAAAAGCAGGATGTCGAGATCGAGCGTGCGCGGTGCGTTATGAAAGGGACGCTCCCGGCCGAAGTGATGCTCGATCGTATGGCACAGCGCGAGCAGATGGCGCACGGGGAGTGTCGTATCGATCTTCACGACGCAGTTGAAATAGTCGTCTCCACCTGCGTCGATCGGGGCGGTGCGATACATGCTCGACTTGGCGAGCACGGCAATGGTGTGCTGTTGTGCGAGACACACAACAGCGTCTTTCAGGGTCTGGCGCGCGTCCCCGAGATTCGCGCCGAGGCCGAGATAGGCAACCGTCATGGCATAGCTTCCTGCAACTTACGTTCGACGACGCGTGCCGGAAGCGGTCAGTCTTCGTGCGAGCCTTCAGGGCTCGCATCGCTGGCTTCACGCGTTCCTGCGGTCGTGCCGCCCTCCATTCCGTCACCCGGCTTGCGGCTTCTGGCGCCACTGCTGCGCCGCCGTCGTTTTCTGGGTGCCCGGTCCTTCCCGCCTTGCGTGAGCAATGCTTCGCGCGCGGCGATGTCTCCATCAATGAAATCCGTCCACCACTGACCGACCGACTCATCGAGTTCGCCCGATTCGCAGCGTAACAGGAGGAAATCATACCCTGCTCTAAATCTTTGGTGTTCCAGCAGCTTCAGCGCGCCGCGGCCCGAGCGCTTTTCGAGGCGCAACTGCAGGCCCCAGATCTCGCGCATGTCCGACGAGAAGCGCTTGTGGATCGCGAGTTTCTCGGTCTGCATGTCGAGCACGTCGTCCATCGCGCGGTGCAGCGCGGGCACCGGAAACTCGCCCTTCGCCTCGTATTGCTGCCAGCGTTGCTGCATGTCGTGCCACAGCAGCGTGGCGAACAGGAAGCCCGGTGAAACCGGCTTGCCGGCGCGCACGCGGTCGTCGGTATTGGTGAGCGCGAGCGTGATGAATTTCTCGCCCTGCGGCTGTTCGAGCACGACGTCCAGCAGCGGCAGCAGCCCGTGATGCAGGCCTTCCTTGCGCAGACGCGTGAGACACGCGAGCGCATGACCCGACAGCAGCAGCTTCAGCATTTCGTCGAAGAGACGCGCGGCCGGCACGTTGTTGATCAGGTCGGCCAGTTCGACGATCGGTGCGCGCGTGCTGTCCTCGATCTCGAAGCCGAGCTTCGCGGCGAAGCGCACGACGCGCAGCATGCGCACCGGATCTTCGCGAAAACGCGTGGCCGGATCACCGATCATGCGCAGGAGACGCGCACGCATGTCAGCCATGCCGTTGTGGTAATCGAGCACCGTTTCGGTAGCCGGGTCGTAATACATCGCGTTGATCGTGAAATCGCGGCGCGTGGCGTCTTCGTGCTGCTCGCCCCAGACGTTGTCGCGCAGCACGCGCCCGCTGGCGTCGACTGCGTGGGTGCGGCGGTCGAGTTCGTCGCGCTTCAGGCGGCGCGGCGGCGGGGCGTCGGCGGCCGGCGGATCGACCAGCGCGCGAAACGTCGAGGTTTCGATGATTTCCTGGCCGAACTGCACATGCACGATCTGAAAACGACGGCCGATGATGCGCGCGCGACGGAACAGCTTTTGCACCTGATCGGGCGTGGCGTCGGTCGCGACGTCGAAGTCCTTGGGCGCGATGCCAAGCAGCAGGTCACGTACCGCGCCGCCGACGATGAACGCGCGGTGGCCCGCCTGCTGTAACCCTTCGGTCACGCGGATCGCGTTCTTCGAGATCAGTGATGGATCGATGCCGTGAATGTCGGCCGAAATGATGACGGGCACGTCCGGATCGGACACCGCCTTCGCGCCCGTGGCGCGCGCCGGTTTACGGCGTGTCTTCGTGGCCGGACCGGCTGCGGCGCCCGTGGCATTGCGGCCAGCGCGGGTGCCAGCCGGTTCTTCTGCGCCGGACGGCGCGGTACCGGCGTCCGGGGCGTCAGCGGGTGCCGGATCTTGTCCGAACAGCTTGCGAATGAATTTTTTGATCACGTGGGTTGAAAGAGTTCGAGGATGCGCCAGTCTTTGGCCTGCGCGTGGGCGCGCAAGATGTCGTCGGGATTGGTCGCGATCGGGTCGGTGACTTTTTCGAGCAGCGGGATGTCGTTGTGCGAATCGCTGTAGAAATAGCTGCGCTCAAAATCCGACCATGTCTTGCCGAGCGAAGCGAGCCACGCTTCGGTACGGACAATCTTGCCTTCTTTATAGCTCGGGGTGCCAGTCGGCCGTCCGGTGTAGTCCGAATGCGGATGGCCGTCGACGGTTTCCGCTTCGCACGCAATCAGGTTGTCGACGCCGAAGACTTCGGCGATCGGCCCGGTGATGAATTCGTTCGTCGCGGTGACCATGCAGCACAGGTCGCCGGCATCGCGATGCACGCGCACGAGTTCGAGCGCGGCCGGCACGATCGCGGGTTTGATCACTTCGTGCATGTATTGCTGGTGGAACGCGGCCAGTTGCGCGCGCGAGTACTTCGACAGCGGCGTGAGCATCGCGATCAGATACGCGTGAATGTCGAGCCGCCCGGCCTTGTAGTCGGCAAAAAAGCGGTCGTTTTCACGCGCGAAGTTTTCGGCGTCGACCATGCCGTGCTTCACCATGAAGCGCCCCCATTCGTGGTCGCTGTCAGTGGGAATGAGCGTGTGATCGAGGTCAAAGAGTGCAAGGTTAGTCATGGGGGCCCATTTTACTTGAAGCGGATGACGACGGAGCCGTTCGGGGGTCCGCCCCGCTTTCGGGCGATGCGAGCATGGTGCGCAAAAGCGGCAGGGTGACCGCGCGCTTCTGTTCCAGCGAGAAGCGGTCGAGCGCGTCGAGGAGCGCCATCAGGCTTGGCATGTCGCGGCGAAAGTGCGTGAGCAGGTAGGTGGGGACGTCGTCGGCGAGGGCGATGCCGCGTTCGCGCGCGGCGTGCTTGAGCACGGCCGCCTTGCGTTCGTCGGGCAGCGGCGCGAGGTGGAAGACAAGGCCCCAGCCAAGCCGCGTGCGCAGGTCCTCGCGTACCGCGAGGCCCATCGGCGCGGCGTTGCCAGTCGCGACCAGCGCGCTCGTGGGGTGCGCGCGCACTTCGTTGAAGAGGTTGAAGAGCGCGATCTGCTGGGCGCCCGACAGGCCGTCGCAGTCGTCGATCGCGTAGAGCGCGACCCGTGGGTCGAACGCGAACGCCGCGAGGCCGCTTTGTGGGCACGCGAAACGTGCGAGCCCGGGTTGCGCGTTCTCGACCAGTGCTTTCAGCAGATGGCTGCGGCCGCTGCCGGTTTCGCCCCAGACGTAGAACGTCCGGTCGGCGACCGGGCCGACGGCGAGCGCGCCCTCGAGCTCACGCAGGCGCGTGACCAGTTCGGCGTTGGTGCCGGCGAAGAAATTGTCGAATGTCGATGGCGGTGGGGTGCCGAGATCGAGCGTCAGTTGACGAAGCACAATAAAAACCGGAGTCAGTTACTTGTAAAGCGCGCTGGCCAGATAGCCGGCACGCATTTCGCGCAATGCGACCGACAGGATCGCACTGACAGGCAACGCCAGCAGCACGCCAAAAAAACCGAACAGTTGCCCGAATGCGAGCAGCGCGAAAATCACCGCGAGCGGATGCATGCCGATCCGCTCGCCGACGAGCCGCGGCGTCAGGATGAAGCTTTCGAGGATCTGCCCGACGCCGTAGACGAGCGCCACCGCGCCGAAGCCGTACCAGTCGCCGAACTGCAGCGCGGCGGCGCCGAGCGCGAGAATCAGGCCGGTCGCAAAGCCGATATACGGGATAAATACCGCGAGGCCGGTGAAGATGCCGACCGGCAGTGCGATCTCGAAGCCCGCGATGAAGAGCGCGAGCGCATAGTACACGGCGAGCACGCCCATCACGAGCAACTGGCCGCGCAGGTACTGCGAGAGCATGTGGTCCATGTCGGTGGCGAGCTGGATTGTCTTGTCGTACCAGCGGCGCGGAATGAAGAGCTGGACGCGGGCAAGCATCGCGTTCCAGTCGTACAGCAGATAGAACAGCACGAGCGGCACCATCACGACATTACCGATGACCGAGATCATCACGTTGCTGCTGGTGCGAATCGAGGTCCACGCGTAGAGCGCGACGGTCTGCGCGCTGCCTTCCAGCTGGCCCATCACCAGATCGCGCACGCTCGCGAAATCGAGCGTGTCGGTGAGGCCGAGCAGCGCGACCTTCGGTTGCAGCCAGTCATGCGCCTGCGAGAAAAACCGCGGCACCTGCTGCTTCAGTTGCGGACCTTCCTTCTGCACGACGAGGAGGATAAGCAGCACGAGCGCCGTCATCAGCAACGCGAAGATCAGCATCATCAGCAGCGCGGCGAGGCTGCGCGGCACGCGCCGGCGCGCGAGCCACGCGACGCCCGGCTGCAGGATGTACGCGAGAATCGCGCCGAGCAGGAACGGCGTGAGGACCGGACTTAACAGCCACAACAGGATGCCGAGCCCGAGCGCAATGGCGACCCAGATGAAGGCTTGACGCTGATACGGCGTCAGAACAGGCGAATTCTGCTGCAAGGCGGGTTTTCCAGGGATCGTCCGAATGGATGAATTCCAGCCAGGCGGCCGGCATCGGGTAAAATCGCATTTTACCGACCTTCTCGCTCTTCCCCATGAATCAACCGAAATCCGCCCCTGACGCCCAAGGTCTGTCGTATCGCGACGCCGGCGTGGACATCGACGCGGGCGACGCCCTTGTCGACGCGATCAAGCCCTTTGCCAAAAAGACCTTGCGCGACGGCGTGCTGGGCGGCATCGGTGGTTTCGGTGCGCTGTTCGAAGTGCCGAAAAAGTACAAGGAGCCGGTGCTCGTTTCGGGCACCGACGGCGTCGGCACGAAGCTCAGGCTGGCGTTCCAGTTGAACAGGCACGACACGGTCGGCCAGGATCTGGTCGCGATGAGCGTCAATGACATCCTCGTGCAAGGTGCCGAGCCGCTCTTCTTCCTCGACTATTTCGCGTGCGGCAAGCTGGACGTCGGTACCGCGGCGACGGTCGTGAAAGGTATCGCGCAGGGTTGCGAGCTGGCCGGCTGCGCGCTGATCGGCGGTGAAACGGCGGAAATGCCGGGCATGTACCCGGACGGCGAATACGATCTGGCCGGTTTCGCGGTCGGCGCGGTCGAAAAGAGCAAGATCATCGACGGCAGCACGATCGCCCCGGGCGATGTGGTGCTGGGTCTGGCATCGAGCGGCATCCATTCGAACGGCTTTTCGCTGGTGCGCAAGATCATCGAGCGCGCGAATCCGGACCTGAACGCCGATTTCGACGGCCGCTCACTCGCCGACGCGCTGATGGCGCCCACGCATATCTATGTGAAGCCGCTGCTTTCGCTGATGCAAACCATGGCCGTGAAGGGCATGGCGCACATTACCGGCGGTGGGCTCGTCGAGAACATTCCGCGCGTGCTGCGCGAAGGCCTGACCGCCGAGCTGGACCATCGCGCATGGCCGTTGCCGCCGCTCTTCGGCTGGCTACAGAAGCATGGCGGCGTGGCGGACGCGGAAATGCATCGCGTGTTCAACTGCGGCATCGGGATGGCTGTGATCGTGTCCGCTGACGATGCCGCACAGGCGATCGGCTTGCTGTCCGCAGCGGGCGAGCAGGTGTGGAAGATCGGCACCGTGCGTCAGAGCAGGGAAGGCGAGGCGCAGACTGTTGTGGTCTGATCTGATTGATGTGATCTGCCCGCTGTAAAAAAGGCCGTCTGACTGTGTGTGTCAGGCGGCTTTTTATTACGCCGTCATCGCGCCGCCATATCGCCGACGATGTTTTCAATCGCCGCAAGCGCCTGCTGGGCCGCGTCGGGCGCGCAGCAATCGATCATCACGCGTTCTGGCATCGCGCGCAGCCACGTAAGCTGGCGCTTGCACAGCTGGCGCGTCGCGAAGACACCCCTGTCGCGCATGGTGTCGTAGTCCGTCTCGCCGTCGAGATACGACCAGACCTGCCGGTAGCCGACGCATCGCATCGAAGGCAACCCGGGATGCAGATCGCCGCGGGCACGAAGGCGCCGCACTTCATCGACGAGGCCCGCCGCGAGCATCGCGTCGAAGCGCTGTTCGATGCGCGCATGCAGCACGCTGCGATCCGAAGGCTCCAGCGCGACCGGCGTGAAGCGCCAGGGGCGTGCGGCTTCGTCGACGCGCGCCGGTGTTTCCAGCAGCGTCGACATCGCCTGGCCCGTCAGCAGGCACACCTCGAGCGCGCGCTGGATGCGCTGCGAATCGTTGGGTGCAAGGCGCGCCGCTGTGACCGGATCGACCGCCGCGAGGCGCGCGTGCAGGGCGGGCCAGCCTTCCCGGGCCGCGTCTGCGTCGAGCGTCGCGCGCACCTCGGGGTCGGCGCCGGGCAGATCGTTCAGCCCCTGCGTCAGCGCCTTGTAGTACAGCATCGTGCCGCCGACCAGCAGCGGCACGCGCCCGCGCGCCGTGATTTCACCGACGAGCCGCAGCGTAGCCGCACGAAAATCGGCGGCCGAATACGCGTCGGCGGGATCGACGATGTCGATCAGATGATGCGGCGCGAGCGCGCGCTCTTCGGCGGTGGGTTTGGCCGTGCCGATATCCATCCCGCGGTAGACGAGCGCCGAATCGACGCTGATGATCTCGACCGGCCGCCGCGCGGCGAACGCCAGCGCGGCCGCCGTCTTGCCTGACGCGGTCGGCCCGAGCAGGCAGGCGATGGGCGTGGCTTCGCGTGATGTCATGGGCGAGTGCATCGGACGTATCGTGCGCGGGAGCGGGTGAAGAAGCGCACGCTCATTGGCCGCGCATGAAGAGCCGGTCGAGGTCGGAGAGCGTCAGCTGATACCACGTCGGCCGCCCGTGGTTGCACTGGTCCGCGCGTTCGGTCGCTTCCATCTGGCGCAGGAGCGCGTTCATTTCGTCGAGCGTGAGACGCCGGTTCGCACGCACCGCGTGGTGGCACGCGAGCGTGCCGAGCAGTTCGTGCTGACGTTCGGTCAACACGCGCGAGCCGCCGAACGCGTGCAGATCGGCGAGGACCGCGCGTGCGAGTGCCTGCAGGTCGGCGTCCTTCAGCAGCGCCGGCACGGCGCGGATCGCGAGCGTGTTCGGCGACAGCACGGCGAGATCGAAGCCGAGCGCATCGAGCGTCGCGCGTTCTTCCTCGACGGTGCCGATCTCGACGGGATCGGCGTGCATCGACAGCGGGATGAGCAGCGCCTGCACGGCAATCGTCCGGTCGGACAATGCGTGCTTGAACTGCTCGTACAGGATGCGCTCATGCGCGGCGTGCATATCGACGATCACAAGCCCGTGCGCGTTCTGCGCCAGCACGTAGATGCCGTGGATCTGGCCAAGCGCGAAGCCGAGCGGCTGCTCGTCGCTGCCGTTTGAAGCCGGTGCGAACGCCTGCGTGCCACTGGCCGCAAAGCTGGATGAAAACGCTGACATGCCATTGCCGTTACCGTCCGCGTCGCGCGCTTCGAGCGCGGTCGTGCCCGACGATGTTCCGGCACCCGTGTCCCTGCGGCCGAAGAGTGCGTCGTAAAGCGCTAGTGGTTGAGCAACCGGCAACGTGCCCTGCGTCATGCGCGCCTGGCGCAGCCACGTATTGCCGCCGTTTTCGTCCGACAGACCGCCGCCGCCGAGCGGCGTCGAGCCGAACGAAGCGGGATTCGGCGTGGGCATCGGCATCGGGGCGATATGGGCGGCGTGACCGCCCGCAGTCGTTTCCGGCGAAGCGCCCGCGTGTCGCGCCAGCGCGCGCTGCACGGCGTGAAACACGAACTGGTGAATCGAGCGCGAATCGCGGAACCGCACTTCGATCTTCGACGGATGCACGTTCACGTCGACGGCCTGGGGCGGCAGATCGAGAAACAGCACGTACGACGGGTAGCGGTCGCCGTGCAGCACGTCCTCGTACGCGGCGCGCGCCGCGTGGGTGAGCAGCTTGTCGCGCACGAAGCGGCCGTTGACGAAGAAATACTGCTGGTCCGCCCGGCCACGACTCGCGGTCGGCAGCCCCGCGCATCCGTAGACCGCAAGTGGCCCGGCCGATTCATCCAGCGGCAGATGCGCTGTCGCGAACGTTTCGCCGAGAATCTTCGAGACGCGCGTCGCCGGATCGGTGGCGTTCCAGTGCTCGATGGCGCGGCCGTTATGCAGCACCGAAATCGCGACGTCTGGCCGCGCGAGCGCCGAGCGGCGGATCATCTCAAGGCAATGACCGAGTTCGGTCTGCTCGCTCTTCAGGAATTTGCGTCGCGCGGGCGTGTTGAAATACAGTTCGCGCACTTCGATGGTGGTGCCCTGCGTGCCGGCCGCGGGCGTCAGCGCGCCGGTCTGCGCATCGATGCGCACCGCGTGCGGCGCGCTCGCCGTGCGGCTCGTGATGAACATCTCCGCCACCGATGCAATCGAAGCCAGCGCTTCGCCGCGAAACCCGAGCGTTGCGACCGCTTCGAGTTCGGCGAGCGAGCGGATCTTGCTCGTCGCGTGGCGCAGCAAGGCTAGCGGCAACTCGTTTTCGGGGATGCCGCAGCCGTCGTCGGTGATCGAAATGCGCTTGACGCCGCCTTCGTCGAGCACGATGCGCAGCGTCGTCGCGCCGGCGTCGAGCGCGTTCTCCAGCAATTCCTTCACCACCGAAGCCGGCCGCTCGACCACTTCGCCGGCGGCAATCTGGCTGATCAGCTGGTCGGGCAGGGGCTGGATCGCGCGCAACGGGCGCGGGACGGGTGAAGCGGACGTAGCGGGCGCCACGGCCGCGCCGGGATTTTCGGAGAATTCGGACATGTCGAAATTATAGCGATTTGGCGCGCGGTGCCTCTTTCAGCCTCCGGGTGTGGCCGCGCGTACCCAATTAATTCAGCCCGGCGGGCACTTTCGGTATCATGGCGCAGTCAATTTCACCGTTTCGGGCACAGTTTCGCTGCCCGTCTCACTCTGCATATAAAGGACGCTTTTTGGACACGCTGCTACAGTTCTTCAACCTTGTCCTGCACATCGACAAGTTTCTGGGTGTGTTCATCCATCAATACGGCATGTGGGTCTATGCCGTGCTTTTCCTGATCGTCTTCTGTGAAACGGGGCTGGTCGTGCTGCCGTTCCTGCCGGGCGATTCGCTGCTGTTTATCGGCGGCGCGTTCTGCGCGACGGGCGAGATGAGCCTGCCGCTGCTGATCGGCCTGCTGCTCGTTGCAGCAGTGCTTGGCAATACCGTCAACTACATGATCGGCCGGGCTATCGGTCCGAAGGTGTTCAACACCCACATACCGGGGCTCGACCGCTTTCTCGATCGCGCAGCGCTTCAGAAGACGCATGACTTCTACGAGAAGCATGGTGGCAAGACCATCGTCCTCGCGCGTTTCATTCCGGTGGTGCGCACGTTTGCGCCGTTCGTGGCGGGCGCGTCGGCGATGAGCGCGCGACGTTTCCAGCTCTTCAATTTCGCGGGCGCGCTGTTCTGGGTGCTGCTGCTCGTGCTGCTCGGTTATTTCTTCGGCAATATTCCGTTCATTCGCCAGTATCTGAACGTGATCGTGCTGGTGGGTATCGGTGCCGCGATCGTGCCGGTCGTGCTGGGCGCGCTGTGGAAGATGATGCGCAGGGATTCAACCGTAAACACCGCGCGCAAGCCCGGCGGACATTGACGCCACGGCTCGCCAGCCGAGCGCGGTGGGAATAAGGAACGGCGTCGCAGTGTGAACCGCGACGCCGTTTTTTTGGCCTTGCGCCCCTGGACCCTCGCACTCGCCCGACGGGGCGGCGTTGCGTACGTCCGGCGGCGCGTTCGGTCAGGTCGCCGTGCGGCGCACCACGGGCGTCTCGGGCGTCGGATAGCCGGCTTCCCTGAACGTCTCGATGATCGCGCGGTTCGTGTCGAAATAGACCTGCCAGTAGTCGTTTGTATGCGCATACGGCCGCACGCAGAGCAGCGGCCCTTCCGGCGTGAACGACAGCACTTCGATATCCGGCGCGGGCGTCTCCGCCACGTTCGGAACCTTCGCGATCGCGGCGCGCAGGCGGTTCGCCGCATCGATGGGATCGACGCCGTTCGCGACCTTCGCCGTCAGTTCGACACGGCGTACGGGCAACACGCTGTAGTTCGAGATCGTGTCGGAGAAGATCTTGTTGTTGCCGATGATGGTCGTGACGTTGTCCGGCGTCACGATCGTCGTGCCGAAGAGGCCAAGCTCGCTGACCGTGCCCGTCACGCCGCCGGCGGTCACGAAGTCGCCGACCTTGAAAGGCCGCAGCACCTGCATGAAGATGCCCGCCGCGAAGTGCGCGAGCAGACCGCCCCACGCCGTGCCGATTGCAAGACCGAGGCCGGCGAGCAGCGCGGCGAACGACGTCGTCTGCACACCGAACACCTGCAGCACGGCGAGGATCAGCAGCAGGTTCAGCAAGGCACCGAGAATCGAGGCGAGGTAGTGCGCGAGCGTCGGATCGACGCGCCCGTTACGCGCGAGAACCTTGCGCAGCAGCCCGGTGATCAGCGTGATGACCCAGCGCCCGATAATCCACAACACGATCGCTCCGAGCACCTTCGTGCCGAAGTCGATGCCACGGGTCATGATGAATACGCGTACGGTTTCGAGATCCACGGTGTCCTCGCTTGTTTCGGTTGTGTTGAACGGCCTGTTTTAATTCGATCGGTCAACCGATGCGCGGCGTGAACCCAACCCTGCGTGACCGGCAAGCCGGTCAAACGCCGCGATCCGTTCATGTCTGCTTTTATAACGATGTTGTTGACGACAGCAAACGCATACTGGGCGACGCACAAAACAATGCCCGACGGTGCGCGACGGGCAGATCCGGGAAAGCGATATCTTCGGAAGTTATAGGTGACGGCGCGCGCCGCCGCAAGGATCATTCCAGGGAATCACGGTGACCGGACGGCGCGGGCCCCTGTTACGGGCCGTGGAGCACCGTGTTCCAGCTTGCGCCAGCCGTTTTCGCTGTGGGCATGCGCGCAAACGCGCTGGCACACGCTGCCTGCGCGTCTGGCACTCGCATTGTGCCTCGTCGACCGGGAAGGGCAGGCGTTCCCGGTCGCCTGTCCAGCATCAAGGCAATTCTCGTTGAAGCGTCAGGCGTTTTATTTTGAGCGGCGGTAGCCAGACGCGCGGCTTTAGCGGGACATCATGTTCATGCTGACGTTGTGCATCACCCATACCGTGCCGCCGATCAGGATGACCGAGGCCACTGCGGTATAGCACAGCGCCATCACGTTCCAGCGTTGACCGGACGACGTGTTCAGGTGCAGGAAAAACACCAGATGGACGACGATCTGCACGAGTGCGAGCACGGCCAGCACAAGCATCGCCGACTGCGGCGGCAAAGCGCCGCGCATGACCAGTCCGAACGACGCCGCCGTTAGCAGCACAGCGATGACGAATCCGGTGATATAGCCAGAAAGGCTGCCGTGCCCCTCTTCTTCATGCAGCGATTGCGTATGCGCCATTTAGAGCACGCTCCCAAGATAGACAAATGAAAAGACACAGATCCACACGATGTCGAGAAAGTGCCAGAAGAGACTCAGGCACGTGAGTCGCGTAATTTCCCGTTCCGACAGTTCGGGCTTGAGGACGATCTGCACGGCCAGCACGATCATCCATATGAGGCCAACCGTCACATGCAAGCCGTGCGTGCCGACCAGCGTGAAAAATGACGAAAGAAACGCACTGCGGCCAGGACCGGCGCCCTCGGCAATCATGTGCGAAAACTCATTCAGTTCGAACCAGAGAAACGCGAGACCGAGCACAAACGTAACGGCCAGCCAGCCCAGCACGACACCCGACTTGCGCCTGTGCGCGCCGAGCATCGCAAAACCGTAGGTGATGCTGCTCAGCAGCAGCACCGCGGTTTCCAGCGCCACCCCCGGAATGTCAAACAGATCCTTGCCGGATGGACCGCCCCCGAATTGATGCGCCATCACGGCGAACACCGCAAACAACGACGCGAACAGCACGCAGTCGGTCATGAGATACAGCCAGAAGCCAAATACCGAATGAGAGGGGGCGTGTTCGCTTTCCTGTTCGGCCAGCGTGGCGAGATTGGTTTTTTGCAGCATCAGATGACCTCCGCGGCAGCGCGCACGCTTTCACGTTTCCCATGCATTGCCGCTCCTTGTTTCTCTTCGATCGCCCGCACCGTTTCGACGGAAATGGTGTAGCCGTCGTTGTCGCCGAAGCTGCGACCGATTACGGTAGCCATGATGGCAACGAGCGCAACGACCGCGAGCCATGTGATGTGCCATACACCGGCAAAACCCAGCACAAGGCTGAACATGCCGATCAGGAACCCTGCACTGGTGTTGGACGGCATATGAATTGCACCGTATACCGCATCCTTGCCGAGGCCCTGCCCGTGTTCCTTCATGTGCGCGAACGCGTCGAGTTCATGGACCACGGGAATGGTCGCGAAGTTGTAGACAGGCGGCGGCGACGACGTGGCCCATTCAAGCGTACGGCCACCCCATGGATCGCCCGTCAGGTCGCGGTATTCCGGCAATTTGCGGTTACGCACGCTCACTACCACCTGGGCGACCTGACACACCACACCGAGCGCGATCAACACCACGCCGCACGCGGCGACGATCAGCCACGGCTGCCATGCCGGGTTGTCATAGTGGTTCAGACGCCGCGTCATGCCCATGAAGCCGAGTACATAGAGCGGCATGAAGGACACGTAGAAGCCGACGAACCAGAACCAGAATGCGCACTTGCCGAGCTTCTCGTTCAGCCTGAAGCCGAACGCTTTCGGAAACCAGTAATGGACCCCCGCCAGATAGCCGAACACCACGCCGCCGATGATCGCGTTATGGAAGTGAGCGATCAGGAACAGGCTGTTGTGCAGCACAAAGTCCGCGCCAGGAATCGCCATCATCACGCCCGTCATGCCGCCGATCGTGAACGTGATCATGAAGCCGATCGTCCACAGTACCGGAGCAGAAAATTCGAGGCGGCCGCGATAGATCGTGAACAGCCAGTTGAATACTTTCACGCCGGTCGGAATGGCAATGACCATCGTCATAATGCCGAAGAACGCGTTGACGTCCGCGCCGGAGCCCATCGTGAAGAAGTGATGCAGCCACACGAGGAACGCCAGCACCGTGATCACGCAGGATGCGTACACCATTGTCCGGTAGCCGAACAGCGGCTTTTTTGCGAACGTTGCGATGACTTCGGAATAAATGCCGAACGCCGGCAAAACCAGGATATAGACCTCGGGGTGACCCCATGCCCAGATCAGGTTCAGATACATCATTGCGTTGCCGCCGGCATCGTTCGTGAAGAAGTGCATGCCGAGGTAACGGTCCAGACCGAGCAGCGCCAGCGCAATGGTGAGAATCGGGAACGTCGCCATGATGAGTACGTTCGAACACAGCGCGGTCCACGTGAACACGGGCATTTTCATCAGCGACATGCCGGGTGCGCGCATGCGGATGATCGTCACGAAGAAGTTGATTGCCGTAATCAGCGTGCCGACGCCCGACAGTTGCAGGCTCCAGATGTAGTAGTCGACTCCCACGCCTGGACTGAACTGCAGCTCCGACAACGGTGGATACGCGAGCCAGCCGACCTGTGCGAACTCACCGATCACCAGCGACAGGTTCATCAGGATGGCGCTGATCGCCGTCATCCAGAAGGACAGCGAGTTCAGGAACGGGAAGGCTACGTCACGGGCACCGATTTGCAGCGGCACGATCAGGTTGAACAGTCCCACCATCAGCGCCATCGCCATGAAGAAGATCATGATGACGCCGTGCGCCGTGAAGATCTGGTCGTAGTGATGCGGAGGCAGGTAGCCCGGCGAATCGTAGGCGAGCGCCAGTTGCAGGCGCATCATTACCGCGTCGACAAAGCCGCGCACGAGCATCAGTACGGCGACCACGATGTACATCACGCCGATCTTCTTGTGATCGACGCTGGTGATCCACTCGCTCCACAGCCATTTCCACTTGCCGAACCACGTCAATGCGACGAGCGTGGCGATGACGAGGATCGCCATCAGGGCGCCCGCGCCCATGATGATGGGCTGATCGAACGGAATCGCCGAAAGTGTCAGTTTTCCGAACATGTGTTACCCCTTCGTACTGCAATTGCTGTTCTGCAAATCGAGAACGTTGCCGTTGTTGTATTTCGCGATGATGTTGTGGAACAGTCGCGGGTCGATCGAGGAGAAGTAGCGCACAGGCTCCTTCTCGCCCGGTTGCGCGACCGTGTTGTATTCGTTCATGTCGAGCCGGCTGGACGACCCCTTGACCGTTTGCACCCACGCGTTGAACTGCTCGGGGCTGGTGGCGAGCGCGCGGAATTTCATGTCGGAAAACCCCTTGCCGCTGAAATTGGCCGACACGCCGGCGTAATCGCCTGCTTCGTCCGCAACCAGGTGCAGTTGCGTCTGCATCCCCGCCATCGCGTAGATCTGGCTGCCCAGTTGCGGGATGAAGAACGAGTTCATGACGGAATCGGACGTGATCATGAAGTGCACCGGTGTACCGACCGGGAAGGCCAGCTGATTGACCGATGCAATGCCGAGATCCGGGTAAATGAAGAGCCATTTCCAGTCGAGCGCGACCACTTCAACGTTGATCGGCTTGACCGCCGACTCGATTGGCCGGTAGGGATCGAGTTCGTGCGTCGTCTTCCAGGTCAGCACCCCGAGACACAGGATGATGATGGACGGCACCGTCCAGATAACGACTTCGATCGCCGTGGAATGCGCCCACTTCGGCGCGTACTTCGCCCGATGGTTGCTCGCACGGTAGTGCCACGCAAACCATAGTGTCATCAGGATGACGGGCACGACGACGATCAACATCGTGAAGGTCGCCGTGCCAATCAGGGATTTTTCCGCTACCCCGATGCTGCCTTTCGGGTCGAGCACGTCGAGCTTGCCGCACCCGGAAAGACATGTGGCCAGTGCGCCCCCCAGGGGTATCAGCACCCTGGTTTTAAGGACTCCCTTGTTCATCATATTCACCTGCTTTTCATTGAGCCCTTGCGGAATTCGCCTTGTCTTCGCAACCCGCAACCCACGCACTCAGGTGCGTATCCCGCCGGATTCTACGAAAGAGCGCGTAGGCGGAATTTGATCGCGAACAGGGAAATGCACATCAGTTGTCGTATTGACTGGATGGGGCGATGGCGCAACGTGGGTCGCGCGCGAGGATGCCGCTCGTGGCTTCGACGGTCTGACCGCAAAGGCGCGAATCGAGATGGCGAAAGCGTTGTCAGGTTGCTGGGTTGGCCGCCTCAGATCCGCGCGACGAAGAATGCAGGATCGCCACGTGGCAGCCGGGATTTTCCGGCTGGAGCTTTCGGCTGTGCAATGCGCAGGTATCCCGGGTTTTAGTACAGTCTGAACGACATCGACGAGTTGCTGTTTGAGCGCGACGTGATGAGAGCGGTATCCGAGGAGGCGTTCGGAAGAGGGCCGAGGGCGAGATGCTGTATCGAGGAGCAATCGCACGAAATGCGGCGCACGCCTGTTTTCCACGAAGCAAAGAAAAAGGGCCCAGCTTGCGCTGAGCCCTTTAAATCTTTGGTAGGCCGTACGGGATTCGAACCTGTGACCAACGGATTAAAAGTCCGCTGCTCTACCAGCTGAGCTAACGACCCAAAAGAGAAGCGAGATTATAGCGATGGAGGGGCGCACATGTCAACCTGCCGCGCCCCCGGTGCGCCAAAGAGAAAAGCCCGGAGCACTGGGTGCTCCGGGCTTTTCAGCGAGAGGCGCGCGTCGCATGACACAGATACCGATACTACGCGCTGTACTGCGAGCAGCTGTCTTTACTTGATCTGCGACAGCTTGCTTTGAGCCGACTGCGCCACGTCCGAGCTGCCGTATTGCGCGACGATCTGCTCCAGGGTCTTGCGGGCGGCTGCCTTCTGTCCCTGTTCGAGCTGATTGTTTGCAATCGCGAGCAGCGCTTCAGGCGCACGCGGATGCTGCGGGTAATTCTTCACGACGCCTTGCCACGTCGCCGTCGAGCCCTTGTAATCGCGCAATGCATATTGCGCGTTGCCGAGCCAGTACTGCGCGGTCGGCTGATAAGGGCTCTGCGGATACTTCGCGATGAACGCGCGGAACGACGCAGCCGCGTTCTTGAAATCGCCGCTGCGGAACTGCTGCGAGGCGGCGTTGAACGCGTCTGTTTCACCCGGCTGCACCACACCCTGCACGCCATCGACTGTCTGCTGCTGCGGCTCGAACTTCTTCAGCCGGCCATCGAGGTCGGTGTAGTAGTCCTTCTGCTGCTTCTGCACAGTCGCGAGCTGATTGGCCATGTCCTCATTCTGTCCACGCAGCGTAGCGACCTGCTGGTTCAGCTGGTCGAGACGGTTGGACTGATCGAGGATCGTGCGCTGTGCTGCGGACAACTGACTCGACAGGCTGTCGGTCTTGGTACGCAGATCGAGGATCGCCTGACGGGCCTGATCGTCGTCAAACATGCCAGCGTGCGCCGGTCCGGCCATCAAGGCCGTCCCCGCGACGCAGGCCGCTGCGGTAACCCGCAGCCAGGAGAAACGATGCGTCATTCTGCTCATCATCCGTTACTGTTGGTACACGAGGTCTGCGCGGCGGTTCTGCGCCCACGACGATTCGTCGTGACCCGTTGCCTGCGGCTTTTCCTTGCCGAGACTCACAGCTTCCATCTGCGAATCAGGCACGCCCAGCAGCGACAGCGAACGACGCACAGCTTCAGCACGCTTCTGGCCGAGTGCCAGGTTGTACTCGCTCGTGCCGCGTTCGTCGGTGTTGCCCTGGATCAGCACGTGACGCTCCGGATGGCTCTTCAGGTATTGCGCGTGCTGGCCCAGCAGCGACTGGTAGTCGTCCTTGACCGAGTAGCTGTCGAAGTCGAAATAGATGCTGCGCTTGGCGAGCGGGCTGTTCGGATCGTTCAGCGGATCGACGTTCACCTGGGCAACCGCGTTCGGGTTCGGTTGAGTGCTGACCGCGCCCCCCTTGTTGGCGTTTTCATCGAGCTTCACGCCCGAATGACAGGCGGCAAGCGCGCCGAGCATCAATACAGCAAATGCGATACGAAGTTTGGACATCATTTTTTACTCTCCTTGTGTGTTATTGCATAAACGTTATTGCATAAACGGGCCCCAGGACGGCTCGCGAACGTTGCCGCCCTGAACGGACAGGACCTGTCGGGTACGACCATCGGTCGACACTGCGGCCAACACGCCACGGCCGTTCACCTGAGTGGCGTAAAGAATGTACTGACCGTTCGCCGCGAAGCTGGGCGATTCGTCATGTGTCGTGTCGGTGAGCCCTGTTGCCGCGCCGGTCTGCAAATCCAGCAAATACAGCTTGAAGGCACCACCCACGCGCGAAATGTACGCGAGTTCCTTGCCGTCCGGGCTCACGCGCGGACTTGTGTTGTAGTTGCCTGAGAACGTGACGCGTTGCGCAGCACCGCTGCTTTCACCCTGAACCGGCATCTTGTAGATCTGCGGGGCGCCGCCGCGGTCGCTCGTGAAATAGATCCACTGGCCGTCAGGCGAGAACGCGGGTTCCGTATCGATCGAACTGCCCTGTGTCAGGCGACGCAGGCCACTGCCATCGGCGTTGACGCTGAAGATCTGCGTGTTGCCGGTGCGCGACAGCGCTATCGCGAGCGTACGACCGTCCGGCGACCACGCGGGCGCGCTGTTGTTGCCCTTCTGGTCGGAGACGATAATCCGGCGACCCGTAGGCAGATCGTGAATGTAGACGATCGGCTTCTTCTTCTCGAACGACACGTAGGCGACCTTCGTGCCATCCGGCGACCACGCCGGCGAAATGATCGGCTCCGGACTGGAGAGCGCGATGTGCGCGTCCTGGCCGTCCGAATCGGAAACCTGCAACTGATAACGGTTGCCCGTCTTGATGACGTACGACAGACGCGTGGCGAACACGCCGCGTGAGCCCATCAGCTTTGCGTAGATGTAGTCCGCGATCTTGTGCGCGCTCATGCGCAGACCGCTTTCGGGGCTCACGAGCACGAGGCCGCCGAGGCTCTGCTGCTTGACGGTGTCGTAGAGCTTGAAGCGCACTTCGTACTGGCCGTTCGACAGGTGGTTCACACTGCCGGATACGAATGCATCGGCACCCTTGGCCTTCCAGCTGCCGAGGTCGACGGAATCGGTTTCGGCTACGGGTGTGGCACCCGCATCGATGTTGGTGAATTTGCCGCTGCGCTGCAGATCCTGGCGCACGATCGTACTGATCTGCTGGGGAGAATTCGCTTCGTTAGCGAAATTCGCTGTAGCGATCGGAAACTGGGTAGACCCAACGCCCGTAACGAGTACGTTGAGTTGCGCGTGTGCGCTGCTGCCCGCCGCGATCAGGCACGACGCCAGGAGCACCCTCAGGCCTGACTTGGTCATCAAACTCATGCTGTATGGATTCTCCAAAAACGGGATTTCTACCACAATACGACAGCAGACAGACCCGGAATTGCACAATTCGTTCCCGGGCGCGCTCCTTGCAGCACAAGGGCGCGCGTCTGCCATCAACCTGCCGGCCGCAACGTAATCGTAAAGCTGGCCGGCGTTTTTCCATTCGTGTCGAGCGGCATCGGATCCGAACGCTGGACCGCGCGCAAGGCGGCATCGTCCCACTGGGTGTTGCTGCTGCCACGTGTGATCGTTGCGCTCAACAATGTACCCGTCGGCGAGCAGCGCACGGCCACGACCGTTTCGAGGCCCTGCGTATCGCCGGCCCACACGATGTTCGGACGCACACGCCGTTGCACTTTCTCCGCGTAACCTGCCGACGCCGCATTGCCGCCCGCGCCGCTGCCCGTGCCGCTCTTCGCGAGGCCCTGGCCCGTCGAGCCTTCGCCGCCGGCCATGCCCTGCATCTGCGCGAGACGCGCGCGGCGCTCGGTGTCGACCTTCTTCGCCTGTGCTTCGGCCTGCGCCTGCGCGGCCTTTGCCTTCGCAGCCTTTTCGGCGTCCGCTTTCTTCTGTGCGTCGGCCCTGGCCTGCTGCTCATCCTTCTGCTGTTCTTCTTTTTGCTGCTTCAACTGATCCTGCTTCTGCTGCTCGGCGAGTTGTTGCTGCTTGAGCTTGTCGGCCAGTTGCTGTTTCTGCTTGAGCGCGGCGGCTTTCTGCGCGGCGAGGTCTGCGGCCTGCTGTTGTGCGAGTTGCTGCTGACGTTTCGCTTCGGCTTCCTGCTGCGCCTGCAGCTTCTGGCGTTGTTGCTCGGCCAGTTGTGCCTGACGCGCGGCTTCCTCCTGCTGACGTTTCTTTTCCTGCAGTGCGATGTCGGCCTGCTCGTCCTGTACGGGAGGGGCAGGGGCGACCGGTTGCGGTGGCGGCGGAACCGGTCGCGGCATGGGTGTATCCGGCACGGCGGTCCACAACTCGGCTTCGGCGCCGGCCGGCGTGCTGTTCTGCCAGTGAATGCCGTGATACAGGAAGAACCCGAGCAGCACGTGCATCACCAGCGCGAGCACGAACGCGCGCCATGTGCCGCGTTCACGCGGCGGTCGGACGGGAGCGGCGGAATTCTTCCGGATCATTGCGATTTGACGAGCAATCCAACGCGTTTGACGCCGCGAGCTTTCAGATCGGACATCACGTTCATCACGACTTCATACTTGACGGTCTTGTCGGCGGCGATCACGACCGGCTGATCGGGATGCGTCTGCGCACGGTCGGTGATGAAGCCGTTCAGGTCCGCTCTCGTCATGTCTTCCTGCTGCTGCGTGCCCGCGTCGTCCTTGTACTTGACGCTCATGTTGCCGTCGGCGCGAATGTTGACGATCACGGGCGGTGTCTGCTGCTGCGGCGCGGCGCCGCCGACGGTCGGCAGATTGACGATCGATGGCGCGACGAGCGGCGCGGTCACCATGAAAATCACGAGCAACACAAGCATCACATCGATGTACGGCACGACGTTGATGTCCGCCATCGCGCGGCGCGAACGGCTGCCGCGCATGCTGCTGGAACGGGAGGAACCGGCCATCGTGGACTCCTTAGTGCGCCTGGCGCTGCAGGATGTTCGAGAACTCTTCGATGAAGGTTTCGAAGCGGATCGCGAGGCGGTCGATGTCGTGTGCGTAGCGGTTGTACGCGACCACGGCCGGAATGGCGGCGAAGAGGCCGATGGCGGTGGCCGTCAGCGCTTCGGCGATGCCTGGCGCGACGTTGGCGAGCGTGGCCTGCTGCACGTTCGCGAGACCGCGGAACGCATTCATGATCCCCCACACCGTGCCGAAGAGACCAATATATGGGCTGACCGAGCCAACCGAAGCGAGGAACGCGAGATTCGCTTCGAGCACGTCCATCTCACGCTGGAAGGCTGCCCGCATTGCACGGCGGGCGCCGTCGAGGATCGCTCCCGAATCGTTGAGGCGCTTTTCCTTGCCCTTCAGAAATTCGCGCATGCCCGACTCGAAAATGCGTTCGAGCGCACCAATCGTATGACGGTTGTTCGCGGCGCTTTGATACAGCGCCTGCAGGTCGCCGCCCGACCAGAAATCGCGTTCAAAGCGCTCGGTCTGCACGCGCGCACGGCGAATCGCAAACCACTTGCGGAAGATGAAAGTCCACGACATCAGCGACAGCAGCAGCAATAGCGCCATCACTGCCTGCGCCAGCAGGCTCGCGTTAAGAACGAGGGAAATGATCGACAGATCTTGTGTAGTGTTCATATAGGTTCGCTGTAACGTCCCGGAAGGGGCGTCCGGCTGAAGGGCTTATCGAAGCTTTCCGTCGGGAAACGGAAAACATCAGCTAGGCGCTGGCCGAACCATGCTTTGTGTTGCCTGATCGATACGAGTTCACTGGCACCCAGACAACGGTGCTCAGACCCCCGCGGTTGACACGCTGGCTCCGGCTGGACCGCGCCGCAGCGCGGCAAGCACAGAGGGAGGAATAGCAGTTGGCCTGATCGAGGTGCGCTCGACGCAGCCAACCCGGATGCTCCCCGCAGCAAGCAGCGTTCCTTCTCGCCATGCTTCCTGCGCAAAGTCGACCGATGCCCGGCCAAGCCGCTCGATCCGGCTGACGACGGTGATCATGTCGTCGAGACGGGCCGGTGCGCGATAGTCGAGCGCGGTGCTGCGCACGATGAAGATCGCGCCGGTTTCGTCCGCGAGCCGGGTCTGGTCCACGCCGCACGCGCGCAGCCATTCGGTACGCGCCCGCTCAAAAAACTTCAGGTAATTCGCGTAAAAAACAATGCCGCCGGCGTCGGTATCTTCGTAGTACACCCGGATCGGCCAGGTGAAGCCGATTTCCGTGCCGGGCTGACTGGTAGACATATCCATGGCGCGCATTTTACCGGAACGCGCGTCGCTATCCCGATTTTCGGTGCGCGTTCCGCCTGGTATCTGTTAGCCGCGATGGATGCTAAGGCCCGCAAACGTCTGCGCCACGGGCATCAGTTCGATCGTGTTGATGTTGACGTGCGCGGGGCGCGTCGCGATCCAGTAGATCGAATCGGCGATGTCTTCGGCGGTCAGCGGCTGCACGTTCTGATAGATGTTGGCCGCCTTTTCGTCGTCGCCGCGAAAACGCACGTTCGAGAATTCGGTCCCGCCGCACAGGCCCGGCTCGATGTCCGTCACGCGGATCGCGGTGCCGGCCAGATCGGAGCGCAGGTTCAGGCTGAACTGACGCACGAAGGCCTTGGTCGCGCCGTAGACGTTGCCACCCGGATACGGCCACCTGCCCGCGACCGAGCCCAGGTTGAACACATGGCCGCGATTGCGCTCGACCATGCCTGGCAGCAGTGCCCGGGTCACCTGCACGAGGCCCGTGCAGTTCGTGTCGATCATCGTGGTCCAGTCGTCGAGTTCCGCGCGCTGGGCCGGTTCGAGGCCGAGCGCGAGGCCCGCGTTGTTGACGAGCACGTCGACGGCGGCGAATTCCGCCGGCAGCGAGGCGGGTGCGGCTTCGACGGCCGCCCGGTCGCGTACGTCGAGTTCGAACGGAAGAAGCGCGTCGCCGAGTTCGCCGGCGAGTGCGTCGAGGCGGTCCTTGCGGCGCGCGGTGGCGACCACCTTGTGGCCGCCCTTGACGAAGGCCCGGGCGATGGCGGCGCCAAACCCTGCGGACGCCCCTGTGACGAAGACGATCATTGCTGCTCCCTGGTCGGTGGAGAAAAATAAGGTGCCAAGCCTACTTCCAATGCGGCGCTGCGGCAAGGGAAGACCCTGACTGTCTGGGGCGAGTGTCGTGACCGCGGCTGGTGCCCCGGGTTCGCGTGGGTAGCTGGCGGCGATTTTACGAAGCCCGTGCCTCCGGAGCTGATGCCCCTGGCCCCCGGCCCGATGTCATGCTCGAAGTGCTGTGTGGCGCGACTTGCATGACTTGCCCGCCCGGATAGCTTCTGCCCGCAAAACAACGCTGCGAGGTACGCTCCGGCGGGGCCTGTAGCGTGGTTGCCTATTCGATGCGCTTCAAATAAACTAACGCGCTCACCCCTGCGTGACTGGCGATAGAACCCTCGGGGTTCAAGGTGGAACAACCCACCGTGAAGCGCAGGGTGCCGTTTTTGCCGTTCGCCTGGGCAGCCGTGATCCGCGCGCGATATTTTGCGCCGCCGGTGGCTGCCTTGCCTCGCGTGTACGGTACATCTCCATCCGCCACGTCAAGGCTGGCCCAGCCGCCAGCAGCGCCGCATACCCGCTACGCCTTCTGCACACAATTCGGCGCACGATCCGGTCAACCTGAACACATTTAACGGAAACCGTATGTTTGACAGAGCCAAAAGCACCATCGCCAACGTCGATCCCGAACTCTGGAAGGTGATCGAACAGGAAAACCGCCGTCAGGAAGACCATATCGAACTGATCGCGTCCGAAAACTACACGAGCCCCGCCGTGATGGCCGCGCAGGGTTCGCAACTCACGAACAAGTACGCGGAAGGTTATCCGGGCAAGCGCTACTACGGTGGCTGCGAGTACGTCGATATCGCGGAACAGCTGGCGATCGACCGTGTGAAGCAGCTGTTCGGCGCCGAAGCCGCGAACGTGCAGCCGAACTCGGGCTCGCAGGCAAACCAGGGCGTGTTTTTCGCGATGCTGAAGCCGGGCGACACGATCATGGGCATGAGCCTCGCTCACGGCGGTCACCTGACGCACGGCTCGCCGGTCAACATGTCGGGCAAGTGGTTCAACGTCGTGAGCTACGGCCTGAACGAAGCCGAAGACATCGACTACGACGCGGCTGAAAAGCTTGCCCAGGAACACAAGCCGAAGCTGATCATCGCCGGCGCGTCGGCTTTCGCGCTGCGCATCGACTTCGAACGCCTGTCGAAGATCGCGAAGTCGGTGGGTGCGTATTTCATGGTCGACATGGCGCACTACGCGGGTCTGGTGGCCGCGGGCGTGTATCCGAACCCGGTGCCGCACTCCGATTTTGTCACGACGACCACGCACAAGAGCCTGCGCGGCCCGCGCGGCGGTGTGATCCTGATGAAGGCCGAGTTCGAGAAGCAGATCAATTCGGCAATCTTCCCGGGAATTCAGGGCGGACCGCTGATGCACGTGATCGCCGGCAAGGCCGTGGCGTTCAAGGAAGCGCTGTCGCCGGAATTCCGGGAATACCAGCAAAAGGTGGTGGACAACGCACGCGTGCTGGCGGAAACGCTCGTGAAGCGAGGCCTGCGCATCGTGTCGGGCCGCACCGAAAGCCACGTGATGCTGGTCGACCTGCGCGCGAAGAACATCACCGGCAAGGCTGCGGAAGCGGCGCTCGGCGCAGCGCACATCACGGTCAACAAGAACGCCATTCCGAACGATCCGGAAAAGCCGTTCGTCACGAGCGGTGTGCGTCTTGGCTCGCCGGCCATGACGACTCGCGGCTTCGGTGAGAAGGAAGCGGAACTGGTGGGCAACCTGATCGCCGACGTGCTCGACAACCCGGAAGATGCCGCCACGATCGAACGCGTGCGCGCACAGGTCGCCGGGTTGACGAAGCGTTTCCCGGTGTACGGCTAACCAGCCATGCGCTGCCCCTTCTGCCGGCATGACGACACACAGGTGGTTGATTCGCGTGTGTCCGAAGATGGCGCCGCGATTCGCCGGCGCCGGCGCTGCCCGGCCTGCGACAAACGTTTCACGACGTATGAGCGGGTCGAGCTGGCGTTGCCTTCGGTTGTCAAGAAGGATGGCAGCCGCACTGAATTCGATCGCCGCAAGATTGTCGCGAGCATGCAACTGGCGCTGCGCAAGCGCCCGGTTGCCGCCGATGCAATCGATGCGGCGGCTTCGCGTATCGAATACCAGCTGCTTGGCAGCGGTGAGCGCGAAGTTCGCAGCGAGCGCCTGGGCGAACTCGTGATGAACGAGTTGCGCGAGCTCGATACGATCGCCTATGTCCGCTTCGCCTCCGTCTACCGGCGCTTCGAGGACGTCTCCGAATTCGAGGACGTGATCGAGGAATTCCGGCGCATGGCCGCGCCTCCTGCCGCGCCTGGCAAGCCCACCCGCAAGCGCTAGTTCTTCGCGCATCCGCATTTCCTTCCCCTTGAGTCGCTGTCACGCCTGAATTCTGGCGTGTGAACGCGCGCGTCCGCTACCTGGCCATCCGGCCGATTGTAGGCGTTCGAGGTGCCCGGTAAATTGTCTGCATTCTTCGAATCATTCAGGGATGCAGATGAAAATGAACGCCTTTCCGGTTCCACATGGTGATGGATTCACGCTGGTCGAAACGCTTGTTGTTATCGCGCTGCTCACGGTACTTGCCGTACTGGCAACACCGTCGTTTTTTGCGTGGCGCGTGCGTGATCAGGTCGACGCGCGTGCGAAAGCACTCGTTTCGACGCTGGCGTTTGCCCGTGGGGAAGCGCTCAGGCGGAGCGCGCGCGTAACCGTGTGCCGGATCGACAGCGCGCTTCACTGTCTTGCGGCCGGCAAGCCATGTCCGGCCGGCACCGCTGACTGGTCGTGTGGATGGGCGGTGATGTTGGAACGGGCGGGCCGGTCGTCACTGTTGCGCATGCAGCCGGATCTCGCGGCGGTCAGTGTGACGGGAACGTTGACCGATGTGGCGTTCACGCCGCCGGCCGGTCAGGTTATCGGCAGTTTTCGCAGCTTCGAGTTTGCACCGCGTTCGCCTTCGGCGGCCACCCGCGGCGACCGGTGGCGACGCTGTGTGCGAATCGCGGCCGGTGGCCGCGCGCGCGTGATCGAAGGCGCTTGCGGGGCGTCGTCATGAAAATGTGCCGTCATGGAAACTGTTCGGGCAGCACTCTGCTGGAGGTGATGGTGGCTGTGGCCGTGACCGCGGTCACGGCACTTGGGCTGGTCTCTACGCAGCTATGGATGACGCATCACGCCGGCGCGACGACCACGCGCGAGCGCGCGGCATTCGTGGCTGACTCGCTGGTGGAGGCATTTCGGGTATCGCCGGCAACTGGAACGGATTCGGTCGTCTGGAAGACCCGGGTTGCGAGCATGGTGCCAAAGGGCGACACGTCGGTCGTCGCGCAGGCGGGCGGCCTGGCGACGGCACGTGTGACGTGGGCCGCCGTGCGGGAAGCGCGGGACGTCGCGCCGGGCAACCTGGTCGATCCGCCAGATTTTTGCGGGGACGCCGCGTTGCCGGCCGGAACCGCGTGCGTTGCGATTGCGTTTGCGAAATGACGCGTCACCGATACTTTACGCGCGGTCATACGCTGCTCGAAGTGATGATCGCGACGGTACTCGGACTCGTGATCACCGCTGGTTCCGTAGCGCTCTACCGGTCGCAGCGAGCGGCTTTCGTGAGCGCCAGCGACGCCGCTCACATCGAGGAAACCGGCATCGGCGCGTTGACGCTGCTTGGACAGCAGATCCAGATGGCCGGATTCACGTCCGCCGACGCCGCATCGCCCGCTTCGGCGAATGCGTCTGCTGCGCTCTTTGGCTGTTCCGGCGCGCGGCCCACTGGCCCCGATGACGTCCCGGGCTGCGAGGCGCTGGCGAGCCATTCGGACGGCATCGTTATCCGCTATTCCGGCGACATCGTGTCGACGTGGCCTTCGTCCACCGGCCAGCCCACGGACTGTCTCGGTCAGACCGTCAGTGGCGCTGCCGCGGGCGCACCGGTCGTGAACCGGTTCTACGCGAAGACCAGTGCTTCGACTGGCGAACCGGAACTGTATTGCGAAGGCAACGGCAAGGCGGGCTATGGACAGCCGGTGTTCGAGGGCGTCGAGCGACTGCGCATCCAGTACTGGCTTGCAAACGCGCAGCAACCGTTCGACGCGTCGGCGCTTGCGCCGGACCAGTGGGCCCGGGTCGTGGCAGTCGACCTGTGCGTTCTGGTGCGCGGGGCGTCGCGTGGGCAGCGCGTACGCTATGTCGATTGCGATGGCGTGTCGGGCACCGGCAGCGACACGCGCGCGAGACAGGCGTTCTGGCGGCGGGTCGCGGTTCGCAATGGTCCGGGTGTTCAGTCATGACGCGAGCCATTCACCCGCGGCCCGTAACCGAAGCCACCGGCCTCGGTGGACGCACGCGAGGTGCCGCGTTGCCGGTCGTACTGCTGATTACGTCGATGATGCTGGCGACGTCCGCAGCCTGGTTCGAGACGACGCTCACCGCCGCGCGCAGCACGTCAAACCTGCGGGACTACCTGCAGGCATTTCACGCTGCGGATTCGGCGTTGCTCCTGTGTGCGGACATGGTGAGTCCGGAAGGCGCCGGCGCGATGCCAGCGGTGACAGGCGAACCTGCGGGGTGGAAGCGCGAGGCGGTCTTTGTGGCTGGCGCCATCGTGCCTGTCGCGCAATGGCCCGGATCGGGACGACCGCCCGAGTGTCTTGCCGAAGGCTGGCGATTGACGGGTCGTCCGGAAGCGAAGGCGTATCTGCTGACTGCCCGGGGCTTCGGCGCGGCGCCTGACTCGCAGGTATGGCTGCAGATGCAGATAGTCATCGATGGCGGCAAGACCGAACGACACTGGCGGCGCGTCACCGCCCGACCATTCTGAACGGGATGAAACACGACATGAACTCAAAGGCAGACGCATTCACGTTGCTTGAACTCGTCATCGCCATGGCGATTGCCGCAGTGCTCGCCGTATTCGCCGTGCCGTCCTGGCATGCACAGGTGGCGCGCAGCCACCGCGTCGATGCTGCGTCCGCTTTGTATCGCGCTGCGCAATACCTGGAAACATCGGCGGAGAAGAACGTCGGCGCTTTGCCCGCGGGCCTCGATCAGGCTCCCGCATTCGGCACACCGGTTTACCGTCTGCATGTGTTGAGTGCGGACGATACGAACGGTGGGTATTCGGTAGAAGCGCGACCCGTCGAAAACGGGCCGATGCGCGAAGACGCGTGCGGGACGTTCATCATCGATGCGACCGGTTTGCGGAAAAACCGGAGTGCAGGGGATTCCGCGATGGCAAATGCGAACGAATGCTGGAGCACGCGATGAACGTGAACCAGTCTACGGAAGCATCACCTGGATTGGTGGCTGCCGATGCGACGCCGGCAAGGCACAGGTGTCCGCAAGCCCGGCGATATGTCGAAACTCACTCGCGTTCGCGTGACGAATCGGCGCCGGCTGCACCCGCGCCAGAATCTGGGCTGGTCTTCGCACTACCGCCGTCCTGTTTGACCTGCTGCCAGATCCGATACGCTTCCCATGCGGCGAGAGCGAGGCTGCCCCACTTGAGCGCCGGCCTGGCGCCAGCGGCGACCGTCGCACGGAGTGGTTTGGCAAGCAGCAGGGACGCGAGCGAACTGAGCAGCGGATATTGCTTGAGCAGGCCGCCGATGCCGGCTGCGCTGCCTTTCGGCGCGCCCCAGCGCATTCCGCGAAAGCCCGGAACAAAAAACCTGAGCCAGCTGAAATGCGTCACGGCCTGGCGCAGTTCCGCAGTCGCCTGCACAAGTTCCATGCGTTCGACGTCCGCACGCACGAGCAGCAGCTCCTTGCGCAGCGCGCGCAGATGCGGCGCAGCGAGTTCCTTCGAAGGGCGCTTGCTGCGGAACGTGTGGTCTGGGTGCAGTTGGCTCATGTTCGGTCGAAGGCGCCTGAAAGAAGTGAGAAAAGTCGGGAAAATCGGAACAAGGCGCGGAACAAGCTGCGCGGCACATCGGCCGCGCTCGCCTCACTGCTTGCGGAACATCTCGCGGTCTTTTTCGAATTCGTTCAGCGTTGCCTCGAAAACGATGGGCGCATTGTGCAAACCGTTGCGGGCTTTCAACCCGCAAAAGAGCGCGGCCAGCGCATACACCACCGTGATGGCAGCCAGCGACTGCCAGCGGTACGTATCCCAGAACGTGATGGCAACAAGTGCCGTCAGCGCGATGAGCGCCATGGTTGCGAGCATCATGGCCGCCAGACCGAGAAACAGCACGGTGAGCAGGCGATCTTTTTCCTCGGCCAGTTCAATGCCGATCAGTTCGAGCCGCGTCTGCAGGATCGAAAAGAAGGAACTGATGATGCGGCGTACCGGACCGTGGTCAGCGCGCTGCGATTGGGTGTCGATCGTCATAACTTTCGCGCGTTGCGCATGGGGAGGCGGAAGGTGCGCCAGAAAAGGCGGACCGGCCAGGCGAGCGCCGGTCAACCGTGCCGGAAGTGCACCGGACGTGAGCCCGGTGGCTACTGCCGTGACTGCTTATTTGCGATTGATCAACAAGCCGACCAGCACGCCCACGCCCGCGGCAATGCCAATCGATGCCCACGGATGCTCGTGTACGTAATCGTCAGTTGCGCGCGCCGCCTTCTTGCCCTTCTCGACGACCACAACCTGGACATCGGCCGCCTTTTCTCTCGCCTGCTTCAGGCGCGTGAGCGCCGTTTCACGGAGTTCCGAAGCGCGCTCGCCGGTTGCGCTCGCGGCCTGCTTCAGCAGGTCCTCTGCGTCCGCGAGGACGTTTTTGATATCCGACATCAATCTCTCCTTGTTAACTTCCGACATTGACAGCTCCGTTCGTGGCACGTTACGCGTGAATCGTAACTAAAGAAACGACGGCTGGCGAGCGTAGTGCACTGCGTACATGAGCAGGATGCAGGAACTGTTCCCGACATGCGAATTGCCACTTGATAAAAAACAGATAACGTGGCGCACCTGTTCGTCTGCGCACCATCCGGGTTTCCGGTTGAGTTGATCTGGCCCGCCAAGTTTCGTCCAATTTGGAGAAAATTACAAAAACTCATAAGGGAGTGACGAGATGTTCGTTCATTGTGCGCGCCACTTCCCGTATGCTTTAGTTTTGCCGAGCGCCGCGGCTTTCACCATGTGCGGACCATTCGAACCCATCAAGGAGACATCATGAGTCTACGTCTAGGCGACGTCGCACCGGATTTCGAGCAGGATTCCAGCGTTGGCCGCATCAAGTTCCACGAATGGCTGGGCGACAGCTGGGGCGTGCTGTTTTCACATCCGGCCGACTTCACGCCGGTCTGCACGACCGAACTCGGCCTGACCGCGAACCTCGCCAGCGAGTTCGAAAAGCGCAACGTGAAGACGATCGCGCTGTCGGTCGACAGCGCCGCGTCGCACAAGGAATGGATCAAGGACATCAACGAGACGCAGGCTGCGAACGTCGGTTTCCCGATCCTGGCCGATGGCGACCGCAAGGTGTCCGAGCTTTACGACATGATTCATCCGAACGCGAGCGAAACGGTCACGGTCCGCTCGCTCTTTGTGATCGATCCGAAGAAGAAGGTGCGTCTCACGATCACCTATCCGGCGAGCACGGGCCGCAATTTCGACGAAGTGCTGCGTGTGATCGACTCGCTTCAGCTGACCGACAGCCATTCTGTCGCGACGCCGGGCAACTGGAAGCAGGGCGACGACGTGGTGATCGCGCCGTCGTTGAAGGACGAAGAGGTCCTCAAGCAGAAGTTCCCGAAGGGCTACAAGGCGCTGCGTCCGTATCTGCGCATGACGCCGCAGCCGGACAAATAAGGTAAAACGCGTCGGCGATACTCAAGACTGACGCCTTCGCCAGCAGGAAAAAACCCCGCTTCCGGTTCCGGAAAGCGGGGTTTTTTCTTAAGCAGCCAGCCAGACGGCGGCAAGAATCAGAAAAACGCCTGAATCCCCGTCTGTGCGCGGCCGAGAATCAGCGCGTGAATGTCATGCGTGCCTTCGTACGTGTTGACCACTTCGAGGTTCACGAGGTGGCGCGCGATGCCGAATTCGTCCGAAATGCCGTTGCCGCCGAGCATGTCGCGCGCGAGACGCGCGACGTCGAGCGCCTTGCCGCACGAGTTGCGCTTCATGATCGACGTGATTTCGACGGCGGCCGTGCCTTCGTCTTTCATCCGGCCGAGACGCAGCACGCCTTGCAGGCCGAGCGTGATTTCGGTCTGCATGTCGGCGAGTTTTTTCTGGATCAGCTGGTTCGCGGCGAGCGGCCGGCCGAACTGCTTGCGGTCGAGCACGTACTGGCGCGCGGTGTGCCAGCACGATTCAGCGGCGCCGAGCGCCCCCCACGCGATGCCGTAGCGTGCCGAATTCAGGCACGTGAACGGACCGCGCAGCCCCTGCACGTTCGGCATCATGTTTTCTTCGGGGACAAACACTTCGTCCAGCACGATTTCTCCGGTGATCGAGGCACGCAGACCGACCTTGCTGTGGATCGTGGGCGCCGACAAACCTTTCCAGCCCTTCTCGAGGATGAAGCCGCGAATTTCATCCTTGCCGTCTTCCTCGAGCTTCGCCCAGACGACGAATACGTCGGCGATCGGCGAATTCGTGATCCACATCTTCGAGCCGGACAGCGAGAAACCGCCGTCGACCTTCTTTGCCCGCGTGACCATGCTGCCCGGATCGGAACCATGATTCGGCTCGGTCAGGCCGAAGCAGCCGATCCATTCGCCGGCGGCGAGCTTCGGCAGGTACTTCGATTTCTGCGCGTCGGAGCCGAACTCGAAGATCGGCACCATGACGAGCGACGACTGCACCGACATCATCGACCGGTAGCCCGAATCCACGCGCTCCACCTCGCGCGCGATCAGGCCGTAGCTGACGTAGTTCAGGCCGGGGCCGCCGTACTGCTCGGGAATCGTGGGACCGAGCAGGCCGAGTTCGCCCATCTCGCGGAAGATCCCGATGTCGGTCTTTTCATGGCGGAACGCTTCGAGCACGCGCGGTGCGAGTTTGTCCTGCGAGTACGCCGCAGCGGCGTCGCGCACCATGCGCTCGTCTTCGTTGAGCTGCTGATCGAGGAGCAGCGGGTCTTCCCAATGAAAATGCGCGGCCTCAGCCATGATGTATCTCTCCTGATTTCTACTTGACGCAAGTTCCGCTGTGCGAAACAATGTTTTGCAAATGAGACCTGAGTGTATCACCCGATGAAACCTGCATCTACCCCCTCCGACCCGTTCGACGACCGCAAATTCGTGGTTGCACTCGCGCGCGGCCTTGAACTGCTGCGCGCATTCAGGCCAGGTGAGTCGATGCTTGGAAACCGCGATTTCGTCGAGCGCACGGGTCTGCCGAAGGCCACGGTCAACCGGCTCGCCTATACGCTCACGGTGCTTGGCTATCTGCGTCTCGATGAGTCGCTTGGCAAGTACGCGCTCGATGCGGGTGTGCTGTCGCTTGGATTCGCGCTGTTATCGGGCACCGACACGCTCGAGCTTGCGCGCCCGCACATGCGCACGTTCGCGCGCGAAGTGGGCGCGGCCGTATCGCTCGGTTGCCGCGATGGGCTCGACATGATTTATCTCGACACGATCCGTAGTGAGACCGCGTTGACGCTAGGACTCGCGTCGGGTTCGCGGCTGTCGATGCTGACGAGTTCGATGGGCCGCGCGTATCTCGCCGTCCAGCCGCCCGACGTGCGGGCCACGCTGTTCGTGGAACTCGGGAAGGCGGCGGGCAAGGAGCGCGCCGCGTTGCTGGCGGACGCGCAGCGTGAAATCGACACCTTCATGCGGGAAGGTTGCTGTTATTCGTTTCGCGACTGGCACGACGACGTGAACGCGGTGGCCGTGCCGTTTCGTGAGCCGCGCGACGGAAGGTGGCTGGTGCTGAGTTGCAGCGGACCGGCTTCGTCGATGGGAGAAGCAGTGTTTCGTGAAACGGTGGCGCCGCGTCTGAAGGCGCTCGCACGGCGGCTCGGCGATACGGTCTAGCGCAACGCGGCCGGCCGCAAGCCGCAAACCTTGGCGCAATCCGTGGAAAAATCAGGCCACCCGGTCGTGCGTCTCGAAAAGCGGTCCCTGCACGAACCGCACGTCATATTGCTGCAGCTGATCGAACTGGTGCTCACTGGTGACGTGGTCGAAGATGAGTGGAATCTTCAGTCGTCCCGCGTACCCGACCAGCGGCTTCACGGTCGCTTCCCTGAGCGCCGTGCCGGCGTCCATCTTGATGAAATCGAGCCGCGTGTCCGATACGGCCAGAATCTGGCCGGCGTTCTGCAGATTCCCCGCTACCTTGAAGCCGTAGCGCTGGTAACTCTTCGTGAGATAACCGAGGAAGGTCCGGTGCGCGACCGCTGCCGAAGGCAGCTCGATCACCACGCGCGCCGGATTCAGGCCAAATGAGATGAGCACGCTCGAAAAATGCCTTCCGTGGTCGTACCTCACGCTCTTCAGGAGCCGCTCGTGCACGCGCAAAAACAGCAGCCCGTGGCGTTGCGCACCAAAGAAATTGATTGCATGCAGCGCACGTGACATACGGTCGATCGCGACCAGTTCAGGGTCTTCGTCGATTTCGCCGAACGGATCGAATGGCGCGCCATCGATGCGCTGTGTGATCGCCTGAAAACCCAGCTCATCGCCGAAACGGTCGACGCTCCCGGGCGCCGTCGAAAGCGACTGCGCAAGCGCATGCACGCTGATGTCGAAGATCGGCTCGTAGCGACTGCCGATCACGAGGTTGTCGAGCCGGGCGATCGCATGATCGTGCTGGTCGCCGGTCCCCATCGCCAGGTGTTCGCCGAGGAACGGATGTTCGGTGGCACGGGCGACAAGTTCAGGAATGGTCGGCGGAATCATGAGTTCGCGTGAGTGGCCGTTGACGGCGCATCGAGTAGGGCGGCGCATGGCCGCATCCCTTGATGGTAGCAGCGTGCGCGCTGGGGGCATGAACAAAATGCTCATATCGATATCGTCCCGGCCGCCTCCGGCAAGGGTTTACGTTAATTTCACTATTCGTAATTAGTTTTACCATTCGTAAATTGAGCGTCAGGCATCAACGGAGAATCCGCATGAGCAATTCCACGCGACACGAGATCGAGCCGGGCTACCAGTCCGGCTTCGGCAACGAATTCGCCACCGAAGCGGTGTCCGGTGCGCTGCCGTCCGGCCGCAACTCGCCGCAGCGCGCGCCCTACGGGCTGTACACCGAGCAGCTATCGGGCACGGCGTTCACCGCGCCGCGTGGACATAACCGTCGCTCGTGGCTGTACCGCATCCGGCCGGCGGCCGTGCATCAGCCGTTCACGCTGGTGCCGTCGCACAGTCTGGTCGCGAACTTCGCCGACGTGCCGCCGACGCCGCCCAACCAGCTGCGCTGGGACCCGCTGCCGATGCCGGTGGAGCCGACCGATTTCATCGACGGCTGGGTGACGATGGCCGGCAACGGGGCGGCCGAAAGCATGAGCGGTTGCGCGATCCATGTGTATGCGGCGAACAGCCCGATGAAAGACCGCTACTTCTACACGGCCGATGGCGAACTGCTGATCGTGCCGCAGCAAGGGCGTCTTCACATCGCGACCGAACTCGGGCGCATCGATGTCGAGCCGTTCGAGATCGCGGTGATTCCGCGCGGCGTGCGTTTTTCGGTTTCGTTGCCCGACGGCGCGGCGCGCGGTTACATCTGCGAAAACTTCGGCGCGCAACTGCGTTTGCCGGATCTCGGTCCGATCGGCTCGAACGGGCTCGCGAACCCGCGCGACTTTCTGACGCCGCATGCCGCCTGGGAAGACCGGGAAGGCGCGTTCGAGCTCGTCGCCAAGATGAACGGACATCTGTGGCGCGCGGACATCGGCCATTCGCCGCTCGACGTGGTCGCGTGGCACGGCAACTATGCGCCGTACAAGTACGACCTGCGCCGCTTCAACACGATCGGCTCGGTCAGCTTCGATCACCCGGATCCGTCGATTTTTCTCGTGCTGCAGGCGCAAAGCGATACGCCAGGCGTCGATACGATCGATTTCGTGATTTTCCCGCCGCGCTGGCTCGCCGCCGAAGACACGTTCCGGCCGCCCTGGTTTCACCGCAACGTCGCGAGCGAATTCATGGGTCTCGTGCACGGCGTGTACGACGCGAAGGCCGAGGGCTTCGTGCCGGGCGGCGCGAGCCTGCACAACTGCATGTCTGGACACGGTCCGGATGCGGACACGTTCGAAAAGGCCTCGCACAGCGATACGTCGAAGCCGCACAAGGTCGGCGACACGATGGCCTTCATGTTCGAAACCCGCACGCTTATCAGGCCGACCCGCTTTGCGCTCGAAACCGCGCAGCTTCAGGCGAATTACTTCGAGTGCTGGCAGGGTCTCAGGAAACACTTCAATCCGGAGCAACGATGAACGTATCGGGCGATCTTCAGGCGACGCGTGATGCGTCGCGCAAAAGCTGGGTCGAAGCGGCGAACGCGCCGCAATGCGATTTCCCGATCCAGAACCTGCCGTTTGGCATTTTCAGCGATGCGCGTAACGCAACGCGCCGGGTTGGCGTCGCAATTGGCGATTGCGTCGTCGATCTTTCCGCGCTTGAACATGCCGGCTTGCTGAAACTCTCAGCAGGCGGGAAAGCCGTGTTCGAGCGTGGTTCGCTCAACGATTTCATCGCGCTCGGCCAGGACGCGTGGCGCAGCGCGCGCATCCAGTTGAGCGCGCTGCTCGCGCGCGATACGGCGACGCCCGCGCTGCGCGATGACCCGGCGCTGCGGGCGCGCGTGCTGATACCGCTCGCTGATGCCACGCTGCATCTGCCGGTCGAGATTCCGGGCTATACGGATTTCTACTCGTCGAAGGAACACGCGACGAACGTCGGCTCGATGTTCCGCGATCCGAAGAACGCGCTGCTGCCGAACTGGTCGGAGATGCCGATCGGCTACAACGGACGGGCGTCTTCGGTGGTGGTGAGTGGCACACCGGTGCGGCGTCCGAACGGACAACTGAAGCTGCCCGACGCGGAGCGCCCGGTGTTCGGCGCGTGCCGCAAGCTGGATATCGAACTGGAGACGGGTTTCATCATTGGACGCGGCAACGCACTGGGCGAACCGGTTGCGTGCGAAGACGCCGAATCGCACATTTTCGGCATGGTGCTGCTGAACGACTGGAGCGCGCGCGACATTCAGCAATGGGAATACGTGCCGCTCGGCCCGTTCAATGCCAAGACGTTCGCGACGACGATCTCGCCGTGGATCGTCACGCTCGACGCGCTCGAACCGTTCCGCGTCGCGCAGCCCGTGCAGGAGCCGAAGCCGCTCGACTACCTGCGTCAGGCCGGCGAGCACGCGTTCGATATCGCGCTGGAAGTGACGTTACGCCCGCAAAACGCCCAGCAGCCGACAACGATTTCGCGCACGAACTTCAGGCATATGTACTGGACGATGGCGCAGCAGCTGGCGCATCACACGGTGTCGGGCTGCAACACGCGCGTCGGCGACCTGATGGGCTCGGGCACTATTAGCGGCCCGACCGGAGACGCGTCCGGCAGCCTGCTGGAACTGACCTGGAACGGCCAGAAGCCGCTCGAACTGCACGGCGGCGGCACACGCTCGTTCATCGAGGACGGCGACGAACTGACGCTCGCGGGCTGGTGCCAGGGCGACGGCTATCGCGTCGGTTTTGGCCCGTGTGTGGGCGAAATCCTGCCTGCGCACCGCTGAACGGGGGGGACGCGAACGGCGCGCCGATAGCCTTCATCGGGCCGAACTATTACGGTGAATACAGCCGCTCCGCGCGTGCGGGGTGCGCTGCGATCACGCCGCGCCGGCCGAACCCGGCAGCGCGACACGCTGCGCGCGCTGTTCGAGCCGCACCGACCACAGCGTCAGCGCAAGCGCGCCGCTCACCATCGCGACGCCGACCCACGGCAGCGACGTCAACGGCACACCCGCGCCGATCGCCATGCCGCCGAGCCACGCGCCTGTCGCGTTGCCGAGGTTGAACGCGCCCTGATTGAGCGTCGAAGCGAGATTCGGCGCGGCGCTCGCACGGTCGACGATCAGGATCTGCAGCGGCGGCACGATCGCAAACGCGAGCACGCCCCACACGAAAATCGTGATCATCGCGGGAATGGCCGCGTGCATCGTACCGGCGAATACCGTCAGCACGACGCCGAGCGCGAGCAGAAACGCGATCAGCGAGGGCATCAGACGCCAGTCCGCGAGCTTGCCGCCCAGCGTGCTGCCGACGGTCAGTCCGAGCCCGAACAGCAGCAGTACGAGCGTGACGTTGTGCGGCGTGAAACCGGTGACGTCTTCGAGAATCGGTGTGATGTACGTGAACACGGCGAAGAGGCTCGCCGAAGCTAGCACGCTGATGCCCATCACCATCAGAACCTGCGGATTCTTCAGCACGCTGAATTCGTGAATGAGGCTCGCCTTCTGCATTTCGATTTTCGCGGGCAGGCAGACGGCCAGCGCCGCGGCCGCCAGCACGCCGATGCCGGTGACGGCCCAGAACGTCGCGCGCCAGCCCACCGCCTGGCCGAGCGCCGTGCCGAGCGGCACGCCGAGCACGTTGGCGAGCGTCAAACCGGTGAACATCAGCGCGATGGCCTGCGCGCGGCGGTTCGGCGCCACGAGACCCGCCGCGACCACCGAACCGATGCCGAAGAACGCGCCGTGACAGAACGCGGTGACGATGCGCGCGGCCATCAGGACGCCGTAACCCGGCGCGACCGCGCACAGCAGATTGCCGACGATAAACACACCGATCAGGCTCATGAGCGCTTTCTTGCGCGGCATGTTGGCCACCGCGATGGCGACGATCGGCGCGCCGATCGTCACACCGAGCGCGTACGCCGACACCAGCATGCCCGCAGCCGGAATCGACACGGACAGGTCGCGCGCGACATCGGGCAGCAAGCCCATGATGACGAACTCAGTGGTACCGATTCCAAAAGCGGCGACGGCAAGGGCAAGCAGAGGTAAAGGCATGATGAGGCGCTTCGGCGGGGCAGGCCAGGCGGGCGCGCGGCTTCGGGACGAAAGACGCAGACGGCAGCCAGGGGAAATCAGTAGGTGATTGTACCTAAGCTATTAATCAGCCGCTGTAGACCGGATGGCCTGTTGTTTTTGGCGCAAATGGCCGGCCGGCGCCGCACCGTATCGGGCCGGACGGAATTCCGGCGTGCGATATTCCGGCAGCTAGACGGCGTCGCCGTGTCGCCCGGCGCCGTTGGCGAAGCGGGCCGCACCGGCGATGCCCTGTTCGAAGACGGCCGCATAGCCACCCGCGCCTTCGCGGCGCAATGCTTCCACGAGCGGATCGAGCAGGCTGTTTTCCAGCGCCGAGCGACGGTCGGCGAGGAGGGCGGCCTGCGGCAACGCGGCCAGTTGCGTGGCGAGCGCCTCGGCGCTCGCGCGGGCGGTGCCGTCGGGGACGACGCGATTGGCGAGACCGAAGGCGAGCGCTTCGCGGGCATCGATCGCGCGGCCGGTCAGGATCAGGTCCAGCGCACGCGACAGACCGATCAGGCGCGGCAGCCGGATGGTGCCGCCGTCGATCAGCGGAATGCCGACGCGCCGGCAGAACACGCCGAGCACCGCGCCTTCCTCGACGACGCGCAGATCGCACATCGCGGCCAGCTCCAGGCCGCCCGCGACGGCGTATCCTGAAATGGCCGCGATCACCGGTTTCGTGAACGCCATGCGCGTCGGGCCCATCGGGCCCGGGCCGCTGCCGTCCGGGTGCAGTTCGTTGCGACGGGCCTCGTCGGCGAGCGCGCTCAGGTCGGCACCGGCGCAGAACGAGCCGCCCGCGCCGAACAGCACGGCCGCGTGCCACGCCGGATTCGTCTCGAAGCGCTGGAATGCGGCGCTGAGCGCATCGGCGAGCGGGCGGTCGACGGCATTGCGGCGCCCCGGCCGGTCGAGCACCACGGTGGCGATCGCACCGTCCGCCTCGATGCGGACGTGTTCGCCGAAGGTTTCGGTCGTCATGGCGGTTCTCCGCGGTGCCTGTATCGATGTCTGGAGAAAAAACGAATAACGGTAAAGCGATGCGGCATGGCTATGCGCGACGCGGCGGACAGGGTCGCCGCGCGACTGTCACGCCGTTTTCATCAACACGTCGTAGCGTAAGCCACTTTTTTAACGTGCCGGCTGCGAGAGCGCCGGCGTATCGAGCCCGTACTGTCAGTGTCCATCTCATTGCCCGCATCGCTTGTTGTGCCGTCGCCGGTTGAACCGTTCTGGATCGTCACGCTGGATAACCATGTGCATTACGATTACGTGCGCCTGAAGCGCGTTTTCACCGCCGATGGCGCGCGCCATCAGGTCGTGCTGGTCGACGCGCAGCGGCTCATCACCTGTGCCGATCGCGACGATACCGATTACGTGCTGCGACCCGTCAACGAGTGGCACTCCGGCAAGGTGCGCGGCATCCGCGAATTCCTCGATCCCGCGAATGCGCGCGTGCCCGAGATGCCGTACGTGACGGTGAGCACGCGCCGCGCGCGCGGACTCGCCGGTTTGCTCGGCCTCGAAAAGGAAGGCGTGGTCGCGTTTCGCAACGGCCAGCATCGCGCGCGCTATCTGGCGGCAGCGGGCGGGCGCTGCTTTCCGGTCGAGGTCCACGAGCGCGAAGCCGCGTTGCTGCACCAGATGTGCGGCGCCTCCGAAGAAGCCCGCGCCGCGCTCGAGGCCGTCACGCTGCAAGCCGCGACGGCCGCGGCCGCCGCGCTTGGCGCCCCGGAGCAGTTGCGCTCCTAGGCGGATTGCGCACCCTGCACGACGTTGCGCGGCTTGCCTTCGATCCATGCCTTCACGTTGCCGAGCGTGGTGTCGGCGATTTCGTTCATCGCCTCGCGCGTGAAGAACGCCTGGTGGGCGGTCACGATCACGTTCGGGAACATCAGAAGTCGCGCGAGCACGTCGTCGAGAAGCGGCAGGTTCGAGTGATCCTCGAAGAAGAGGCCGCCTTCTTCCTCGTAGACGTCGAGTCCGAGATGGCCGAGCTGGCCGCTTTTCAGCGCGCCGACGAGCGCATTGCTTTCCACGAGGCCGCCCCGGCCGGTATTGATCAGCATCGCGCCGAACTTCATCTTCGCGAGCGCGCGGCCGTCGATCAGGTGATATGTCGCGGGCAGGAGCGGACAGTGCAGGCTGACCACGTCCGATTCGCCGAGCAGCGTATCGAGCGGCACGTACCGCGCGCCGAGCGCGAGCAGGTCGTCGGCGGGCGTGCCGGGAT
Source organism: Paraburkholderia gardini (assembly GCF_907164575.1). Lineage (GTDB taxonomy): Bacteria > Pseudomonadota > Gammaproteobacteria > Burkholderiales > Burkholderiaceae > Paraburkholderia > Paraburkholderia gardini. Next base: position 94,148 of record NZ_CAJQYY010000003.1, on the reverse strand, counting down.
CGTACGCGAGCACGCGCATGCCGAAGCCCGCCATGATGCGGCCGAACCCGCGCCCGATCATGCCCGTCCCGATCACGCCGACTGTCTTGCCGTGCAGATCGAAACCAAGCAGCCCCTGCAGCGAGAAATCGCCTTCACGCGTGCGCGCGACGGCGCGCGGCAGACGCCGGTTCAGCGCGAGAATCAGCCCGACAGCGTGCTCCGCGACCGCGTGCGGCGAATAGGCCGGCACGCGCACGACCGGCATGCCGAGCTTCGCCGCCGCGGCCAGATCGACGTGGTTGAAGCCGGCCGAGCGTAGCGCGATGAGCTTCGTGCCACCTGCGTGCAGCGCCTGCAGCACGGCGGCATCGACCGAATCGTTGACGAACGGGCAGACGATTTCGTAACCCTTCGCCAGAATCGCCGTCTCGGCATCGAGGTGCGCTTCCTGGAAATGCACATCGAAGTCGAAAGCCGGCCTCGCCCCGGTGAACGTATCGATGTCGTACTGACGGCTGCTGAAGAGGATCATGCGCATGCAGTGCTCCCTATGCGTCGCGTGAAGCGGGTCCACCCCGGGAAACCCGGCCCACTATACGCCCGGAATTCCGGACAGATCCTTGCGCATCGAATCGGGCCGCGCGAGCGTCGACTGCGGATTCGCTCTGGCGGAAATGTCCCTGCGTGTAATCGATGACGGGCGCGGCAAAGCCGTGCGGAGCTGGCGATACAGCGGGCCTGTGACAGCGGCCGGCTTCTTCGAATTCAGATTTCCCGGTCCGCGGGGAAATTTCATCGCTAAAAAATCATATTGACAGTTTCCGGGAATTACAATATTTAGTTAAAAAAGCAACGACGTTTCGCTTCGTAAAAGAGTCTATATGTTGCTGTGCGGAAACAGAAAATGTTGTCGATTTTATGTAATCCGCAATATATTCAAATCCGGCTCTGCCGGGCGGCTAGCGGTTCTCCGGGTTGATGGACAACTTCACGAGGAAACGATGTCTGCCATTCATTTCATGCAGTCCGCCTGCATCCAGCAAGCGCGCCACGCCGTCATCATGGGCCGCGCGTGTCATTGAAGTGCAATAAACACCAGATCGAAGGCGTTCGTCAAAGTCCTGAATGAGGATGACTGACGTTCGCGGGCGGGGTAGTTGCAATCCGTCTTTAAGCCGGTTTCTTTCAGGATTTTTTAAGGTTTTTTATTAAATAAACCCGTAAACGACGAGAAACCACATGATCGGTGAATTGCTCAAGGCTCAACCCGAGATCGCTTTGTTTGCGAGTCTCGCGCTTGGATACTTCATCGGTTCTTTCAAGGTCGGACCCATCCAGCTGGGCGGTGTGTGCGGCACACTGATCGTGTCGCTGCTGCTCGGCCAGACGGGCGCCCGCATTGCGCCGGATCTGAAAAACATCGCATTCGCGCTATTTATTTTCGCGCTCGGTTTTACCGGCGGCCCGCAGTTCTTCGCCAATATCGGACGGGGCTGGCGATATGGGCTGCTGTCGGTGGTCGAAATCGTCTCGGTGGTCGTGCTGATCATGATCGCGGTCGCGTTGCTCGGGCTCGATCCGGGCACCGCATCGGGCCTGCTCGCGGGCGCCGCGACGGAATCCGCGGTGATCGGCACCGCTTCGGAAGCCATCTCGAAACTGGGCCTCGGCGACGTGGAAACGGCACGTCTGCAGGCCAACATCGTGACCGCGTACAGCGTCAGTTACCTGTTCGGCCTGATCACCATCGTGCTCTTCACCAGTCAGTTCGCGCCGCTGCTACTGCGCGTCAATCTGCGTGAAGAGGCCGAACGCGTGTGGCGCAAGCTCGGCGGCAGCGGCGCGCTCGACGAAGGCCAGCGGCTTGCCGCACCGCCGCTCGTCGGCCGGGCGTTCAAGGTGAGCGGCGCGGCGGGCGTCACGGTCAGCGCGCTGGAACTGCGGTACGGCGGCAACCTGACGGTCGAACAGGTGGAGCGCGGCGGCATCGCGCTGCCGGTCGAGCCGCAGCTGACGCTTGCAGCCGGCGATCTCGCGCTGGTGGCCGGCCGGCGCGCGGCGCTGGTCGAGGCGTCGCCCCACATCGGCGAGGAAGTTGGCGGCGAACAGGTCGGCCCGGCGACGGGCGAGCGCGTCGACGTCGTGCTGACGCTGCGTGAGGCACACGGCCTGACGGTCGCGCAGGTGCGCGAGCGCGCCGGGCCGGAAGAAGGGCGCGGTGTTTATATCGCCGCGGTCACCCGGTTCGAAACGACCGTGCCTGCGTTGCCGAACACCGAGCTGAATCGCGGCGACGTGCTGACGCTGGTCGGCACGAAGAAGGACGTCGCCCGGGGCGCGAAGAAGCTCGGCTATGTCCTCGTGGCGACGCAGAAGACCGACTTCGTCTATCTCGGGCTGGGCGTGCTCGTCGGGATGGCGATCGGGCATCTGGGCGGCCGGATCGGCGGCGTGTCGGTCGCGCTCGGCACGGGCGGCGGATGCTTGCTGTCCGGCTTGCTGTTTGGCTGGATCCGTTCCCACTACCCGTTGATCGGCTCGCTGCCCTCGGCGGCCGCGCAGATTCTCAAGGACTTTGGCCTCGCGACGTTCATCGCCGCGGTTGGACTGTCCGCCGGGCCGGATGCGATACGCCTCGTGCATCAGTACGGGCTCGCGCTGCCGGTTGCCGGCATCCTGATGGTGCTGATTCCTGGCCTGCTTTCGCTGTGGATCGGCCGCGTCTTCCTCAAACTCGAAGCGCCGATGCTGCTGGGCGCGATCGCCGGCCAGCAATGCAGCACGCCTGCGATCAGCGCGCTCGTCGGCGTGACCGGCAATTCGACGCCGGTGATCGGCTACACGATCACCTATGCTTTGTCGAACATCCTGCTGCCTTTGCTTGGGCCGCTCGTCGTCGGGCTGTCGGGCAAGTTCGGCTGAGCCGGCTGGCTTCGGCCTGCCTTCTTTTATCGGGAACCGCGGCAGGTACGGCACAGGGAAAGCTTCACGCAACACGGATCGCGCGACACGCACGTCACAGGCGTCTTCAGACGCCGGCAGCGGGAGAGACGCACACGCGGCCGCCGCCGCGTGGGGCAGCAGACCAGCAACGTCAGGCAGCAACGGGATCAACCAACCTGAGGGCACGATGGACTGGCTACATGACATCTTTCACAAATCGCCTGAAATCGCGTTGTTTCTTTCGCTGGCAGTGGGCTACCTGATCGGTCAGATCCGCTTCGGCAAATTCCAGCTGGGGGGCGTCGGCGGGTCGCTGCTGGCGGCGGTGGTGATCAGCCAGGCCGGCGTCACGATCGATAACGGCGTGAAGTCGGTGATGTTCGCCTTGTTCATCTACGCGGTCGGCTACGACTCCGGCCCCCAGTTCTTCAACTCGCTCAACCGCAAGACGCTGCGTGAGATCGCGATGGCGCTGTTTCTCGCGGTGTCGGCGCTGGCGACCGTCGTCGTATGCGCGAAGCTCTTCGGCCTGAACAAGGGCCTGGCGGCCGGGCTCGCGGGCGGCGCGCTGACGCAGTCGGCGATCATCGGCACGGCCGGCGATGCGATCGCGCGTCTCGGCCTGCCTGCCGATCAGGTGAAGTCGCTGCAATCGGATGTGGCGATTGCCTACGCCGTGACCTACGTATTCGGCTCACTCGGCGCGATCATCGTCTGCGTGAACATCCTGCCGAAGTTCATGGGGCAGAGCCTGCGCGACGCGTCGATCGATGCGGAAAAAGCGCTCGCGGGCGACACGGCCGTGCGTGGGCCGGGTCAGATCACGGCGCTGCCGGAACTGGTTGGACGCGCGTATCGCGTCGGACCGGCCGCGGGCAGGCAGGTCGCCGAACTCGAACTGAGCCAGAACGACACGATCACGATCGAACGCATCCGGCGCGCGGGCAAGACGCTCGAGCCCCGCCCGGATATCGTGCTGCTGAAAGACGACATCGTACTGATCGCCGGACGCCGCGACGGCATGGTCGGCGTCGCGGCGCTGATTGGTCCCGAGACAGGCGATACCGACGGCATCAGCCTTGTGATGCAGACGCGTCAGGGCGTGTTCACGCGCAAGGGCATGAATCACACGACGATCGCCGCCGTGCGCACCACCGTCGATCGCGACATGCGCCATGGCGTGTTCATCGAGAGCGCGACGCGCGCCGGCCAGCCGCTGCCGGTCCTGCCGGAGACGAAGCTCGAACACGGCGACGTCATCACGTTCTACGGTTCGCCGAAGGACACGAAACGCGCTGTCGACGAAGCCGGTTACGAACTGCCCTACAGCAACAAGACCGACTTCATCTATATGGGCGTGGGTCTGGTGCTGGGTCTGCTGATCGGCCTGATCGTCGTGCGGATGGGCGGCATTCCGCTCACGCTCGGTTCGGGCGGCGGGTGCCTGCTGGCCGGGCTGCTGTTCGGCTGGATGCGCGGCAAGCATCCGATGTACGGCGTGATGCCTTCGGCGGCGTCGCGGCTGCTGCAGGACTTCGGGCTTGCTTCGTTCGTGGCGGTGGTCGGTCTGAATTCGGGGTTGCAGGCAGTGGTGACGGTCAGGCAGAGCGGCATCACGATCTTTCTGCTCGGCGTGTTCGTCACGTTGTTCCCGTTGCTGCTGACAATGCTCTTTGGGCGTTACGTGCTTCGCTATAACAATGCCGCGCTTCTTGCCGGCGCGCTGTCCGGATCGCGCAGTGCGAACCCGGCGTTCGGCGGCGTGCTCGACAAGGCGGAAAGCGCGGTACCCACCGTGCCGTTCGCGATCACGTATGCGATTGCGAACGTGTTGCTGACGTTGCTTGGGCCGCTCGTTGTCGGACTTGTCTAGCGGCTTTTCAGCGTGCTGATGGATGCACCGATATCACATCGCGACGAACCTGAACCCGGATGAGACGCATGGCGGCACTCAGCTTCGTCTTCTCTCATGCGCCTGCGGCGCCCGGAACTGGGCACAACCCCGGCGTTTTACATCTGGTCCAACGGAGAACGCATCATGGCAAAAAGTAAAGGCGGTAATGGCGACAAGGCCAGTCTCGCTGCACTCAGCCCGTTCGAGCTGAAGGATGAACTGATCAAGGCCGCCGGCGGCGGCGCGGTCGCGCGCCCGGCCAACGCGGCGATGCTGAATGCAGGCCGTGGCAATCCGAATTTTCTCGCGACGATTCCGCGTCATGGCTTCTGGCAGCTCGGTCTCTTTGCGATGCGCGAATCGGAACGCTCGTTTGCGTATATGCCGGAGGGCGTCGGCGGTTTTCCGAAGCGGGAAGGGCTGACGGAGCGTTTCGAGCTCTTCGTGCGGGAGAACAGGGGCGTGCCGGGCGTTGCGTTTCTGGCCGGCGCCGTGTCGTATGTGCGCGACCAGCTCGGCCTGAGCGCGGGTGACTTCCTGTATGAAATGTGCGAAGGCATTCTCGCGTCGAACTATCCGGTGCCTGACCGGATGCTGAAGCTGTCGGAGATCATCGTCGGACAGTATCTGCGCCGCGAGATGATCGGCGACCATCCGTTCGTCGGTGAATTCGACATCTTCGCGGTGGAAGGCGGCACCGCGGCGATGACGTACATCTTCAACACGATGCGCGAGAATCACCTGATCAAGGCAGGCGACACGATCGCGCTCGGCATGCCGATCTTCACGCCGTACATCGAGATTCCGCGGCTGAACGATTACCAGCTGAACGTGGTGAATCTGAACGCGGCCGTCGAGAACAACTGGCAGTACTCGAAGAAGGAACTCGACAAGCTGCGCGACCCGAAGGTGAAGGCGTTCTTTCTCGTGAATCCGAGCAATCCACCTTCGGTGCGGATCAACGATGAGAGCCTCGAATACATCGCGGATATCGTCAAGGAACGCCCGGACCTGATCCTGCTGACCGACGACGTGTACGGCACATTCGCCGACAACTTCGTTTCGCTGTTTGCGCTGGCGCCGAAGAACACGATTCTGGTGTACTCGTACTCGAAGTATTTTGGCGCGACGGGCTGGCGGCTCGGCACGATCGCGACGCATCGCGACAACGTGCTCGACAGGCTGATCGGCGAGTTGCCGAAAGAGGCGAAGAAGGAACTGCATCACCGCTATGAGTCGATCACGACAGAGCCGGACAAGCTGAAGTTCATCGACCGGCTGGTTGCGGACAGCCGGACAGTGGCGCTGAATCACACGGCCGGACTGTCGACGCCGCAGCAGGTGCAGATGGTTCTGTTCTCGCTCTTCTCGTTGATGGATACGCCAGATGCGTACAAGAACGCACTCAAGCGGCTGATTCGCAGCCGCAAGAAAGCGCTCTTTGAAGAGGTCGGGATTTCGTTCCCGGACGAGGACGAGAATCAGGTCGACTACTACACGATTCTCGATATGGCGTTTCTCGGCGAGCGGGCGTTCGGGAAGGAGTTTGTTGAGTGGCTCTTCAAGAATACCGAGCCGCAGGAACTGTTGTTCCGGCTCGCCGCCGATGCAAGGGTTGTGTTGCTGCCGGGGCTCGGGTTCGGGACCGCCCATCCGTCTGGTCGGGTTTCTCTTGCTAATCTCAATGAGTCCGATTATCGGGCTATTGGTCGCGCTATGCGGAAGCTTATCGAAGAGTATGTCGAGAGGTTTAATTCCGCTACCGGGAAGAAGCTGGATAAGGGTAAGGTTAAGTAGTTTTTTTGGCCTTTCCCTGTATTGGTGGTGGTCTATTGGCGTTGCCCCTGTGCGGGGCGGCACCTACTTTTCTTTGTCCCCCAAGGGGACTTCCTTCGGGGCGCCTTGCCAAAGAAAAGTAGGCAAAAGAAAGGCGCTCCGAAAACTCACCTTTTCCTGGTGTGTCATCCCCGGGGAATGGCAATCCATGAGGTGTCGCCCCCGCACTTCAAACCGCGCTGGTCCGCGCACGATCTGGTCTCCCGCGCAGCATCGCCTCTGGCACAGCAGTCATTCACCGGCCTGGCGCTACGCGCCTTGCCGTGAGGCCGCACGGCCTCGCGGCATAGCGGCCTGGCGGTATGGCCTTTGCCTCCGATGCTCGTCGCCCTTCGCGGATTCACTTAAGGACAGCGCTCTCTCGCAACAAAACCAATGAACCCCTTGCGCAAAGCCCCATAACCGTGAATGATCAAAAATCCGTCGCAGCATTAAACCGCAAGCAGCAAGCATCCGCCGAACGCCAGAGAACAGAATGTCGACCCTCATCCCTTGCCCCACTGTCGAGTCCCTCGACGCAATCCTTCCCGAAGAGCCCCTCCTGATGATGGGCGCCGGCCCAGTCCCGATTCCGGCCGCCGTCGCCAAGGCGAATACGATCGTCATCAATCATCTCGGCGCCACGATGGTCAAGGTCATCGGCCAGGTCAAAACCATGGCCCGTTATGTCTTCCAGACCAACTCGAAATGGGTGCTCGGCGTCGCAGGCCCAGGATCGGCCGCCATGGAAATGGCAATCTCCAATCTCGCGTGGAACGGCACCCGCGTGCTCGCCATCAAGAACGGCTTCTTCAGCGAACGCATGGCGGAAATGGGACGCCGTGTCAGTGCCCACGTGTCCACGCTCGATGTCCCCGACGGCGAAGTCGCCAGCCTCGAACAGGTCGCGGATGCCATTCGTCGTGAACGCCCCGAAATCGTCACGATCGTGCAAGGCGAAACGTCCAACACGATCTGGAATCATCACCTCAAAGACATCGCGGCACTCGCGAAAGCCGCCGGCGCACTCGTCATCGTCGATGCGGTCTGTACGCTCAGCACCATGCCGCTCGAAATGGACGCGTGGGGAATCGATGCGGTCATCACCGGTGGTCAGAAAGGCCTGTCGTCTATTCCCGGTGTGTCGCTGATCGCGTTCTCGGATGCAGCATGGGCCCGCGTCAAGGCGCGTACGCAACCGAACGCGCACTGGTGTCTCGACGCCTCGCTCGCGGAAAACTTCTGGCATAACGCGGGGTATCACTACACGGCCCCCGTCTCCGGTGTGCTCGCGCTTCATGAGGCGCTGCGGCTCGTCTGCGCGGAAACGCTCGAAAAACGCTTCGCCCGTCACCTGAAATGCTCGGTCGCGCTGCAGGAAGGCGTCGCGTCGATGGGCCTCACACTCTATGCGCCGCCGGCGTGCCGCCTGAATTCGGTCGTGGGTATCGAGGTGCCGAAAGGCCTGAGTCCCGGCGATATCTGCGGTCACATCTCGCATCATCATCAGGTCGAAATCTCGGGCTCGTTCGGCCTGCCGATCGTGCGCATCGGACAGATGGGCGAGCAGTGCCGTGAACACAATCTTTTCCGCACGCTGCACGCGCTAGGTCGCACCATGGTCGATCTCGGTGTCGCGATCGATCTGCCAGCCGGTGTCGCCGCACTGGAAAAGTCTCTGTCGAACGGGTCGCGCAGCGCCGCCCGCGCGGCGTAAATGCAAAAACGCCCGTGCTGATTAGTTCAGCACGGGCGTTTTGTCAGGCGCTCGACTGCAACGCCTGAAGACTCACGGCGGATTCACAGCGCGGCCTGCGTGCCCGACACGCGCGCGTGCCGCAAATACAGCATCATCGAAAGTACGACCGCCGCAGCCGAAGCAACCGCGGCAAACAGAAACACCGATGCATACCCGAACTCCCCCGCGATATAACCCGCGAGCGGCCCGGTAATCCCCAGCGACAGATCCAGAAATACCGAATATGCGGAAAGCGCCGCACCGCGACTCGCCGGTGGCACGAGCGCGACCGCCTCGACGCCCAGCGCCGGAAACACGAGCGCGAAACCGAAGCCGGTGAGCGCGGCGCCGGCCAGCGCGAAATGCGGTTCGGGCGCAAGCCACAACATCAGCAGCCCGACGCACTCGAACGCGAACGATGCAATCGCCACGCGAAAACCGCCGTACGTGCGGATCGTGTTCGCAAACAGCAGACGCGAACCGACGAACAGCGTGCCGAACACGGTCAGCGAAAGCGCCGCGTTCGGCCAGTGGCGCGCCGCGTAAAAGAGCGTGATGAACGTGGCGATCGAACCAAAACCCGCCGACCCGAGCGCGAGCCCAATGCCGTGCGGCAGCACGCGCGTGAACACGCTGCGGTACGACATGCGTTCGCCGTGCACGACGGGCACCGGCGCGATCGGCCGGGCCAGATAGACGCCGAGCGCCGCCAGCGCGATCACGACAAAACCGAGCGCCTCGAATCCGACCGTATGCACGATCGCCACGCCAAGCGGCGCGCCGATCGCGAGCGCGCCGTATGTCGCAATGCCATTCCACGAAATCACGCGCGCGTTGTTCGCGGTGCCGATACGCCCGATGCCCCACAAAATCGCACCCGTGCCGCACAGGCTTTCGCCGAAACCCAGCGTGAGGCGGCTGATCACGAGCAACCCCAGGCTGAGCGCCGGCCAGCGGCCGCACAGCACGGCCGCGAGCAGCAGCACGCCGCTCGCACCGCAACCGATCAAGCCGATGGTGACAGTCTTCTTCGGCCCGAGCGTATCGGCCGAGCGGCCGGCGATGGGGCGCGAGGCGAGCGTCGCGAAATACTGCACGCTGATCGCAAGACCCGCGAGGATCGCGCTGTAACCGAGGTTGTCGTGGACGTAACCCGGCAGCACGGCAAGCGGTATGCCGATCGTCAGGTAGCAAAGAAACGTAAAAAAGACGACCGGAATGATCTGGAGCGTGGTCGCAAATTCACTGCGGGATGAGACAGAGTCGGCTGACATGGGGAAAACGAGAATTGAAAACGGCAGAAGGGCGTGATTTTCCCATGGAATGGGACGTTCTGCAGGACTTGCTTAATATTTTCCGCTATTCAAAAACGGTGCCAAATGAGAAAAGATCAGATCAGGTAGCCAGTTTCATCGAAATCCAGCGCTGCGCACCTTCGCCTCTTCGAACGCGACTTGTACGTAAACGGTATTAATCTAAAAAACATGCCAAAACGGACAGTTCAATATACGTCCATGGGGTAAATCCCTGCCCGATTTATCGCAGCAACGATATGCCCCGCATGCGATCGCCGCTATGGGTTGCGACTATTGATGATGTTAGTTTTCGAGACATCAACTGCATGACCGTCCCCACGGACGCAGAGAAACAAGGAAGAGACATGAGCCAGCCGATCCGCTTTTATCACCGCAACGCGATTCGCGAAGTCAGCGACGCGCCCGTCACCCGCACCGTCCTGCAATACCTGCGCGAAGATGCGCACTGCACGGGTACCAAGGAAGGCTGCGCCGAAGGCGATTGCGGGGCGTGCACGGTCGTGATCGGCGAGCGCGATGAAGCGGGCGGCGTCAACTTCAAGTCGGTCAACGCGTGCATCCAGTTCCTGCCGACGCTCGACGGCCGGGCGCTTTTCACCGTCGAGGATCTGCGTCAGCCGGACGGATCGCTGCATCCGGTGCAGCAGGCGATGGTCGACTGTCACGGCTCGCAGTGCGGTTTCTGCACGCCTGGCTTCGTGATGTCGATGTGGTCGCTGTACGAAAAGCACGGTCACGAGCATTCCTGCGCGAACAAAACCGTGCCGTCGCGCACGGATATCAGCAACGCGCTGACGGGCAACCTGTGCCGCTGCACGGGCTATCGTCCGATCGTCGACGCGGCAGTGCGCATGTTCGACGCGCCGCCGCCGAAAGCGCCGGTCGACATCGCGGCGCTCTCTCGCACGCTGGCGACGCTCCAGCGCACCGACACGTTCCACTATGAACACGCCGGCCAGCAGTTCGACGCGCCGCGCACGCTCGAGGCGCTCGCCGCGATCAAAGCCGCGCAACCGGCGACGCGCATTCTCGCGGGCAGCACGGACATCGGCCTGTGGGTCACGAAGCTGATGCGCGATCTCGGCAATATTGTCTACGTCGGGCAGATCGAGGCGCTCCAGCACATCGAAACATCCGCCGACTGGATCAGCATCGGCGCGGGCGTGACGGTCGAGCGCGCGTACGCCGAACTCGCCACGCACTATCCGGAGCTGACGGAAATGTGGAAGCGTTTCGCGTCGCTGCCGATCCGCAACGCGGGCACGCTCGGCGGCAACATCGCGAACGGCTCGCCGATCGGCGACTCGATGCCGGGCCTGATCGCACTCGGCGCGCGCGTCGTGCTGCGCGGCAATGACGTCGAGCGTGAATTGCCGCTCGAAGACCTGTACCTCGCGTATCAGAAGAAGGACATGGCGGAGCACGAGTTCGTCGTCGGCCTGAAGGTGCCGGCGCGCACCGGCCGCCGCGCGAACCTGCAATTCCGCACGTACAAGATTTCGAAGCGCTTCGACTCGGATATTTCCGCCGTGTGCGCGGCATTCTCGTTCATCGCCGATGGCGAGACCGTGCGCGAGCCGCGCATCGCGTTCGGCGGCATGGCCGCGACGCCGAAGCGCGCGACGCATGCCGAAGCGGTCCTGAACGACGCCGTCTGGCACGAAGCGACCGCGCAGGGCGCGATGCTCGCGCTCGGCAAGGACTACGCGCCGCTCTCGGACATGCGTGCCACCGACGGCTACCGTCTCGAAGCGGCGAAAAACACGCTGTATCGCTTCTGGCTGGAAACGCGTCCGCACGATCCGCTGCCGAAAGAAGCGCTGGACGTCCGCGCAGTTGAAGCCGCAGGCGCGTAAAGAACAGGAAACGGAGAACATACAAATGAACCAGCAAGCTGAACCGTTCCTGAAAGACGCCCAGGCGCGCGAGGATCTCGCCGATTTCACGCAGGTCCACGTATCGCGTCCGCACGAATCCGCGCATCTGCACGTGAGCGGCCGCGCCACTTACACCGATGACATTCCGGTCGTCGCCGGCACGCTGCACGCGGCGCTCGGTCTGTCGGCGAAGGCGCACGCGAAAATCGTGTCGATGTCGTTCGACGCGGTGCGCGCGACGCCCGGCGTCGTCGCGGTCTTCACCGCCGACGACATTCCCGGCACGAACGATTGCGGCCCGATCATCCACGACGATCCGGTGCTCGCGGATGGCGTCGTGCAATACGTCGGCCAGCCGATGTTCATCGTCGTCGCCACGTCGCACGAAACTGCGCGGCTCGCGGCGCGTCGCGCGCAGGTCGTCTACGAGGAACTGCCCGCGATCCTGACGGCGCAGCAGGCGCGCGCCGCGCAGTCGTACGTGCTGCCGCCGATGAAGCTCGCGCGCGGCGACGCCGGCGGCAAGATCGCGCGCGCGCCGCATCGCGAAGCGGGCGAGATGACGCTCGGCGGCCAGGAGCAGTTCTATCTGGAAGGCCAGATCTCGTACGCGGTGCCGAAGGACGACGACGGCATGCATGTGTGGTGCTCGACGCAGCACCCGAGCGAAATGCAGCATCTGGTCGCACATGTGCTCGGCGTGCATTCGCACAACGTGCTGATCGAATGCCGGCGGATGGGCGGCGGCTTCGGCGGCAAGGAATCGCAATCGGGTCTCTTCGCGTGCTGCGCGGCGCTCGCCGCGTGGAAGCTGCTGTGTCCGGTGAAGCTGCGTCCGGACCGCGACGACGACATGATGGTCACCGGCAAGCGCCACGATTTCCACTACACGTACGAAGTGGGCTACGACGACGCGGGCGTGATCGACGGCGTCTCGGTCGACATGACGTCGCGCTGCGGTTTCTCCGCCGACCTGTCCGGCCCGGTGATGACGCGCGCGGTGTGCCACTTCGACAACGCGTACTGGCTGCCGGACGTTTCGATCGCGGGGCAGTGCGGCAAGACGAACACGCAGTCGAACACGGCGTTCCGCGGTTTTGGCGGCCCGCAAGGCGCGTTCGCGATCGAGTACATCATCGACGACGTCGCGCGCTCGACGGGCCTCGATTCGCTCGACGTGCGCCGCCGCAACCTGTACGGCAAGACCGAACGCAACCTGACGCCGTACGGCCAGACGGTCGAAGACAACGTCATCCACGAACTCATCGACGAGCTCGAGGAAACGAGCGACTATCGCGCGCGACGCGAATCGATCCGCGCGTTCAACGCGAACAACACGATCCTGAAGAAGGGGCTGGCGCTCACGCCGGTGAAATTCGGCATCGCGTTCAACGTGACGCACTTCAACCAGGCCGGCGCGCTCGTCCATATCTATACCGACGGTTCGGTGCTCGTGAATCACGGCGGTACGGAAATGGGTCAGGGCCTCAACACGAAGGTCGCGCAGGTCGTCGCGCACGAACTCGGCATTCCGTTCGAACGCGTGCGCGTGACCGCGACCGATACGAGCAAGGTGGCGAATACGTCGGCGACGGCGGCTTCCACGGGTTCCGACCTGAACGGCAAGGCCGCGCAGGACGCCGCGCGTCAGCTGCGCGAGCGCCTCGCCGTGTTCGCCGCGGAGAAGTTCGGCGCGGGCGAGGTGAGCGCCGCGAACGTGCGGTTCGCGAACGACAGCGTGCTCGTCGGCGGGACGGTCGTGCCGTTCGAAGAGGTGATCTCGAAGGCGTATGTGGCCCGCGTGCAGTTGTGGTCCGACGGTTTCTACGCGACGCCGAAGCTCTACTGGGATCAGGCGAAGCTGCAGGGCCGGCCGTTCTATTACTACTCGTATGGCGCGGCGGTGTCGGAAGTCGTGATCGATACGTTGACGGGCGAAATGCGTGTGCTGCGCGCCGATGCGCTGCACGACGTGGGCGCATCGCTCAATCCGGCGCTCGACGTCGGGCAGGTCGAGGGCGGCTTTATCCAGGGCATGGGCTGGCTCACCACCGAGGAACTGTGGTGGAACGCGGGCGGCAAGCTGATGACGCACGCGCCTTCCACGTACAAGATCCCGACCGTGAACGATACGCCGCCGGACTTCCGCGTGAACCTGTTCAAGAACCGCAACGCGGAGGACAGCATTCATCGCTCGAAGGCGGTCGGCGAGCCGCCGCTCCTGCTGCCGTTCTCGGTGTTCTTCGCGATCCGCGACGCGGTGGCGAGCGTCGGCGACTACAAGGTCAATCCGCCGCTCAACGCACCCGCGACGAGCGAGGAGATTCTCAAGGCCATCAACGCTGTACGCGCTGCCGGTGCGGCGGGCGCGGACCGGCGCGGCTAACGGGAGGAGCAATGCATATGTTCGCGACGAATCCCGGCGTTCCGCTTCAGACCGGCAGGCGCCGCGCCGTTGCGGCGTCGCGACCCGCGCTGCCGCCGATGCACATCGTGCTGTTCGGCGCGGGCCACGTCGGTCATGCGCTGGTTTCGCTGCTGGGCAACCTGCCGTGTGTCGTGCAGTGGGTCGACGAGCGCGACGAACTTTTCCCCGACGAAGTCCCGGCCAACGTGCAGGTCGAAGCGACCGACACGCCCGATGCAATCGTCGATCATGCGCCCGCCGGTGCGTACTTTCTCGTGATGACACACAACCACGCGCTGGATTTTGCGCTGGCGGCGCGCATCATGCGAAGGCACGATTTCGCGTACTTTGGAATGATCGGATCGAAGACGAAGCGCGTGAAGTTCGAGCGCCGGTTGATCGAGCGCGGCGTCGGCCCGGAACGGCTCATCGAGATGACCTGCCCGATCGGCGTGCCGGGCATCGTCGACAAGGCGCCGCCCTCGATCGCGATCGCAGTGGCGGCGGAGCTGTTCAAGGTGCGCTCGCAGGAAGCGGCGATGGCAGTTGTTTGCGAAACGTCGCACGCCGCTTCGCGTGAAACCAGGCGCGTTTCGTTGCCGCAGCTAGAGAAGGTCTGAACTTCGAGCGGCGTGTGCGTTTGGCCCATGCCGCTCACGCTAATCGCACATCGCGCCGTTCACCCGCCGGCGGTATCCGTTGTGCTCACTGAGCGCGTTTTCTTCCCCCTCCCGCACCCCGCGCGACCAGCCCATCCGACACCTGCGCCATCAAGCCGCGCAACCAGCCGATATCGCTTGGCCGGTCCGGCTGCGGATGCCACATCTGATAGCACTTGATCCTCGGAAACGGAATCGGCGCCTCGACGACCGCGAGCGGCAGCATGTGCGCGTAGTGCATCGCGAAGCGGCGCGTCGTCGTGAAGATCAGATCGGATTGCAGCAGCACCTGCGGCACGAGGCCGAAGTAGGGCAGCGTCGCGACGATGCGCCGGTGCGCGCCGGCCTTCGCGAGACCCACGTCGATCGCACCGGCGTTGCCGCCGGTGTACGGCGTCGGCGCGAGATGCGCGGCTTCCAGGTAGGCATCGCGCGTGAGCGGCGCGTTCGCGAGCGGATGATCCGCGCGCATCATGCACACGACGGTGTCGGAAAACAGGTCGCTTTTCTCGAAGCGCGCATCCGGCTTCGCCCAGTTGCCGATCACGAGATCGAGTTCACCCGCGTCGAGTGCGGCGCTGTGATCGAGCGTCGGATACAGCGAATCGATTTCCAGACGCGCATGCGGCGCCGCCTCGCGGAACTGCGCGATGACGGTCGGCATGAAGAAATCGTTCAGATAATCGGGCGCCGCGACGCGAAACGTGCGGCGCGAGCGCGCCGGATCGAAGTCGCCGTGCGGCGTCGCGACGAAGTCGACTTCGCGCAGCACGCGCTGCGCCGAAGCCAGCAGCGACTCGCCGTATTCGGTCGGCACCATGCCGGACTTGCCGCGCACGAGGATCGGGTCGTTCAGCGTTTCGCGCAGCTTGCGCAGCGCGGTGCTGATCGCCGGCTGGGTCTGGTTCAGGCGCAACGCGGCCTGCGTGACGCTGCGCTCGACGAGCAGCGTACGCAGTACGCGAACGAGCCAGATATCGAGGGAAGCAGTGGTTTCGTCCATGCGCGGGCAGGCGTATCAGGCCGTATCGGTACGACAGGGCCGACACGGCGGTTGCAGGGGATTCGCCGGGCAACTCGCTGCGGCAGGACCGCGCCGGTTACCTTGCGTAGCCCGTAACCTTAGTCCTTTGTGGCGCGCCGGCCATAGCGCGCGCGGTATGGCCGGCATCACGGCGCCCAGCCACGCAGCTGTCCACACCTCAGATGGCGTGCGTCAGCCCTGACGGCAGCGAGCTGATCCGTTTCACTTCCTTCGAATCCAGCCAGTTTGGCGTGCGCGCGCAGTACAGCACCATCGGCAACGCGTCTTCGCCCCAGAACAGCTGCTTGTTCATCCAGAAGGTGGGAACGCCGAACACGCCGAGCTTCGTCGCTTCGGTCGTATTGCGGCGAAGCTGTTCCTTCGTTGCCTCGCGTTCGATCATCGCCGGGCCGTCCGGCAACCCGACGCGCTCGCACAGCGCGGCGAAGCCTGCCTCGGTAGACGGATCGCGGCCGTCGCGCCAGATGAAGCGGAACATCTCCCGTACGCAGACGAAGTCGGCCTGGGCGGCCGTCGCGAGAAGCAGCGCCTTCGTCGGGTCGAACGGATGCGCGGGCGGCATCCGGAACGGAATGCCCAGCTGTTCGGCCCTGAAGAGCGCATGCCGGTAGATGAACGTGCGTTTTTCAGGCGCCGTCCCGGGCGCGCGCTGTCCCCAGTGCCGGTACAGTTCGAGCAGCGCGACAGGCGTCAGCACGAACGGCATGTCCGGCCATTTATCGTGCTGTTCGAGCAGGAGATAGGTGAACGGCGAGACAAAGTCGTAAAACCACAGCGGTTGCGTGGGGTCGATGGCATGCGTCATGTTTGTCTCCCGGATTCAGGCGCCGATCCTGCGCGCCCGTCAATTTTGTCTTGATCTTACGCAAACGCGGCCGCGGATGCAGCCTGCCTGCGTCGAACGGTTGTTCAGCGGACACTGAAAGTGCGGTTCCCGTCCGGATTTCGTCCGGCCGGGTTTCCGTGCGCCGTGGCGGCCGTTGTAGCGGTCATGTGGCCTGCGTCGGCGTGGAGGGGGAGGGTGGCGGTGCGGTGGAGTCGTCATCGTGCGCAGCGTCGCGGCTGGCATCGTGCGCAGCGGCGGCGGGCTCTTCGGCAGACTCTTCAGCGGGCGTCTCGTGCGGATGCTCGAGCCGGCTACGCACGAAGCCGATATGCTCGCGCAGCACGTAGAACTGGTCCGCATAGGCGAGCGGCATCTTGAGACCGTTCACGGCGTCTTCGATCGCGTCGAGCCGCGCGATCAATGCCCTTTTGTCCTTTGGCGACGTTTCGCCCAACGATTCGCGTTCGATCGCGATCAGCGTG
The DNA here is from genome assembly GCF_907164575.1 of Paraburkholderia gardini. GTDB lineage: Bacteria > Pseudomonadota > Gammaproteobacteria > Burkholderiales > Burkholderiaceae > Paraburkholderia > Paraburkholderia gardini. Next base: position 77,164 of record NZ_CAJQYY010000003.1, on the reverse strand, counting down.
CCGTACCAGCGGTAGATGCGCGACTTCACGCGCCACGCGTACAGCGAAGGCACCAGGCGCAGACCCGGAATCAGCACCACGATGATCGGCACCAGCAGCACGATCAGCCGGTCGGCGAGGCTCGCGAGCCAGAACGGCAGCGAGCGGTACAGAAAGCTCTTGCCCGACTTGTAGTAGCGCGCGGCGTCGTCGCTGATCGGGAAGTCGTACGCGCGCGGCGCCGGAAATTCGCCGGCGCGTTGCAGGATATTCGCCTTGCCGTGCACTTCGCGCGCGGCTTCGATCAGCAGGTCCGAGAGCGCCGGGTGCAGCGAATCGCGCGCGATGAGTTCGGTGGTCGGCGCGACCGTATGGATATCGAGCGCCGGCAGGTTGCGGCCGAGGTCGAAGGAGCCCATCGGGAACGTGATTGCCGTCAGATACGGAAAGCGCCGCGTGTAGGCATTGGTCTGCGTGAAGTCGAAGAACTGCACGTTGGGCGTACGGGTCAGTTTTGCCATCGTCGGCGGCTGCGCGGAGTCGCCAGTGAGAAACGCCGCGTCGACCTTGCCGTCGATCAGCGCCTGCGCCGCGTCGTCGCCGGACAGCGCGAGCAGTTTCGTGGTGCCGCCCGGCGCGATGCCGTTCGCCTTCAGCAGCGCGAGCGCGAGTTCGCGCGTGCCGCTGCCCTCCGCGCCGACGGCGATCCGCAGACCCTTGAATTCCGAGAGCCGTCGCACGAACGGTCCGTGATAGAAGATCGCGACCGGCACGTACGAGACGCTGCCGAGCGACATCAGGCCGCTGGTCGCCGAAGGCGGCGCGATGCCGTCCTGCACGAAGCCGACATCCACCTTCGAGGCCGGATCGGACAGGCGCTTGAGGTTGTCGAGCGCGCCTTCCGACGAAAGCACGTTCAGCGTGATGTGATTGCGCGCGAGGATTGTCTTGTACTTCTGCGCGGCGTTCCAGAACGAACTGCCTTCGGGGCCGGCGCTGATGGTGAGCGTATTGGGCGGTGCGGGCTGGATCAGGCGCACGGCGAGGTAGATCGCGACGGCGCTGATCAGCAGGATCGGGCCGAACGTGACGGCCAGGTCGCGCCAGGAGATCGCGACGAAGCGGGCAACGAGGCGGGGCGCCTTGCGGTCGGTGGGGCCGGGACGGCCTCTGGAAAACTTCATCGGTCGACGGGGCAGCAGGGCAGACGGACAGTGAATAAACACGCCGCGCAATGCAGGCAGGCGGCGTACGCTCGCGCCGATGGTACATGAGATTGACGGCCCGACCACCGCGGGGGCGACCTGGACGCCGGACAAACGCGTAACAAATCGTGAATCGCATGAGCCGCATGAACCGCACGTGGCCGGAGCCCGACCCGGACGCGAACGGCACACGCACGACAGACACCGCGCTACCCCGGTAAAACCCTTTGCGCTTCTGGCGCGGCTAGATTAAATTGTATTTCGCCGCAGCCAGTCAACGCCTGCGTCGCGCCATCCGGCCGTTCAGAAGAGAACCGGGAGCGCACGTCATGCTGCCGCGGTCTGGTCAACGCTCCGCCTGCCGGCTCGCGTCGCCATCGCCTCTCCTGCCTCTCGCACCGCGTGTCGAAGCCAAAGCCGGCCGTCGCCTGTCGCGTCCCGTGACGCCGCGCGACCCGGCCGCGCGTAGTCGTAACGAAGCAGTGAGTCAATGCGGTCCAACCGAAGTAAAAAAGGAGAAGTCATGAAACCGGTCGATTTTCTGAAGGCGCTGGGTGGTGTCGTCTGTGTCGTGGTGGCGTGTAACGCATACGCCCAGTCGAGTGACGCGATGGCGGCAAGCGGCACGATGGCCCCGCCGTCCGCGCAATCCGCGAAAAAGGTGAACCGCTCGCTGGGCCTCGCCGTGCGCAAGGCGCTCGCCAAAAGCTCCATCAACGTGTCGAGCATCGCCGTGCGCGCGCGTAGCGGCGCGGTGACGCTGACCGGCTCGGTGCCGGATGCGAGTCAGATCGAGAAGGCCGGTACCGTGGCGAAGGGCGTTGCCGGCGTGACGTCGGTCACCAACAAGCTGTCGGTGCAGGCACAGTAAGCGCATGTTGTGCCGTGTCGCCGGAGTGACTCCGTGCGCCTGACAACAGAATGACTTCCTGGCAGCGCATACTGTGGGAACGGGCTTCCGGAGAGGCGACATGGCACATCAGGACGACAGCGACCTGCCGACCGGCGAACAGGCGGCGTTCGAACTCGCGTGCGAGCGGTATGGTTTTTCGACGCGCCAGTTCGAGATCACGAACTTTGTCGACGATACGAGCGGCGCGCATGGCCGCTTCGTGACCGTGCGGCGTTATGGCGGCCGTGCACAGTCGTATCACGCCGACAGCGTCGGCCAGTGGGTGAAGGAATTCGAGGCCGATCTGACCTGCCGGTTCTTCAAATAGCGATCGCGCGCCGGGCCGGCTTGAGCGTCCGCGCGCCCGGTGTTCAGCTCATCACCAGTTTCGCGCCGACGAACGTCAGCGTGGCGGCCAGCAGGTTGCGCAGTAGCGCATCGGGCGCGCGCGACGACAGAAAACTGCCGATCGCAATGCCCGGCAGCGACCCCACCAGCAGCGACGCCAGCAGCGACCAGTCGATCGACCCCAATAGCCAGTGCCCGGCGCCCGCGAGGAGCGTGAGCGGCACCGCGTGTGCAATGTCCGAGCCGACGATGCGGGTGGTCGGCAGCGCCGGATAAAGCAGCAGCAGCACGGTCACGCCGATCGCGCCGGCGCCTACCGACGTCAGCGAGACCAGCGTGCCGAGGATCGCACCGGTCAGCACCGTCAGCCAGAATGTGCGCAGCGGCGCCTCGGGCCGTTCGCGGCGCGTGGCGAGGCGGGCAAGCTGCGGGCGGAACACGAGCGCCACCGCTGTAATCAGCAGCGCCACACCCAGCACGACCTGGATCAGCGTGCTGGTGTGCTGGCTGTCCATGCCGTAGCGATGCAGCAGGATCAGCGTCACGGTCGCGGCGGGTACGCTGCCGGCCGCGAGCCGCAGCGTCACGCGCCAGTCGATCGAGCCCTTCAGGCCGTGAACGAGCGTGCCGGTCGCCTTGGTCGCGGCGGCATAGAGCAGGTCGGTGCCCACGGCGGTTGCCGGATGAACCCCGAACAGCAGCACGAGGATCGGCGTCATCAGGGAGCCGCCGCCGACGCCGGTGAGCCCGACCAGAAAGCCGACGCCGAGGCCGGACAGCGAATACAGCAGGTTGATATGAGGTAGTGACATCGAGGTCGTGGCTTCGCTGACCGTGGGCGGTCTGAAAAAAGGCGGATCGCCGCGAGGGCGAAATACCGTGTGGATGTCCGCGAACGGGCGGCGTCGAGAATCCGCTATTGTCGCAAAACCAGCGGCCTTGCGTACGGCGCATGTGTCTTCGACGGAATGCCGGCCGGATCCGCGTGGCGAAAGTGCCGGATATCGGGATTCAGCGGTCGATGCGCGCAATGCGCCGGATGACGGCGGCTTTGACAGACAGCCGCCGTTGCGGAAAAGAAATGTCAGGCGGTCATCCAGACACTACAGCCAGCGCCAGATGCCCGCGGCCCATCCGGCGGCCGGGATATGAGCCCAGGTCGCCGCGAGCCAGACGACGAGGCCGCCCAAAAGCGCGTGCCAGCCGAATCCGCCCAGCCGCGCACGGCCAGCGGCGATCGCCGCGAACGGCAGGTAGCTCGTCTTCGATTCCCATGCGGGCCAGAGATCGGGCTGGAGCCGCTCTTTCTTCCGGTCCTGCAATGCGGCGCCGACGAGCGCGAGGACGACGATAGCCGCCGCGACCACGATGTTCTTCGTCACCGGAAACACCGCGATGTGGCATAGCCCCCAAAGTGCGAACGACCACATCATCGGGTGGCGCGTCACCGCGTACACGCCGCGCGCTGTTTCCGGGAACGCGCCGGGCCGGCCGCCGGTGGGCAGCGCCGGGTTGCGGACCAGCGAGCCCATCAGGAGGATCGACGCGATCAGCATCACCGCAGTCGCGAGCGCCCAGAGCCCGTTTCCTGCCGGCCACAGCGGTGCCGTCAGGGGCGCGCTCCGGTAGGCCAGGACCAGCCAGCCGAACGTCACGATCGCCACCAGCGAATAGACGCCCTGGAATCCCGCTTCGCCGATTGCACGGACCAGACGCCCGCGCAGCGGATGGGACAGGAGAAAGTGGCTGCCCACGAAGGCGACTGCCGCCACTGCAACTGCATTGATGCTTTCCATTGGCCCGGCTCCTCAAGTCATGTCGTCGGCTGACCGTATGCGCTCATTGTCGACGGCGTGGTGCAGGAATTTCTACTGTCCGTTGTCCTTCAGGCTGTGTTCATCCAGCCGCGTAACGACCTGTTGCAGTTTTTTTGCTCGGGCAATAATAACTTCGTACGACGGTCACGTGGACGACAACGACGAACTTGCGACGGCGTCCATCGTGCGCGGGAATGGGCGGCTGGCTTGCGCTGGCGCGCATTCCGGTCAGGGTTTACCCATTCGGGACGACGCGGCAACGCACCTGCATACAGTTCCTGCATGCCAGCTGGCTTCAGACGCGGGGGCATCTCCACCCAGGAGTGTCCGGCGGTGTTTCCTCAGTTCCACGAACTCACAGGAGATGACAGATGGAAATCCGCAATCCTTCCCCCGGCCTCTACAACGAAGATCTCGCGCCCGCCAGGCAGCGCAACTGGGGCGCCTTCAGCATCTTCAACGTCTGGACCTCGGACGTGCACAGCCTCTGGGGCTATTACCTCGCCGCCAGCCTGTTCCTGCTGTGCGGCAGCTTTATCAATTTCGTGCTGGCGATCGGGCTCAGCTCGCTGGTGATCTTCGCGCTCATGAACCTGATCGGCTACGCCGGCGAGAAGACCGGCGTGCCGTATCCAGTGCTGGCGCGCGCCTCCTTTGGCGTGTGGGGCGCCAACCTCGCAGCCCTGGTGCGCGCCGTGGTCGCCTGTTTCTGGTACGGCGCGCAGACTGCAGCCGCTTCGGGTGCGATGGTTGCGCTGCTGATTCGCAGCGACAGCCTGATGGCGTTCCACAAGGGCCCACAGCTGCTCGGCCACTCACGGCTGGAGGTGATCTGCTACGTGATCATCTGGGCGCTGCAGCTGCTCATCATCCAGAAGGGCATGGAGACGGTGCGCAAATTCCAGGACTGGGCCGGTCCGGCGGTGTGGATCGCGATGCTGATTCTCGCGATCGGCCTGTGCGTCAAGGCCGGCGGCTTCTCGTTCACCCATGGCATTCCGATGAACGTGCTGCTCGACAAGACCCGGGACGTCGGCGTCAGCGGCGAGCCAGGCTCGTTCTGGGCGCTGATGGCAGTGGGCGCGACCTGGATTACCTACTTCGCGGCGCTATATCTGAACTTTTGCGACTTCTCGCGCTACGCCAAAAATCGCGATGCGGTGAAGAAAGGCAATCTGTGGGGCCTGCCGGTCAACCTGATCGCGTTCTCGCTGGTCGCTGGCGTCACCACCATCGCTGCCTTCAAGGTGTACGGCGAAGTGCTGCTCCATCCGGAACAGATCTCGGCCAGGTTCGACAGCTGGGTGCTGGCACTCATCGCGGCGCTGACTTTCGCAGTCGCCACGCTGGGCATCAACGTGGTGGCCAATTTCGTCTCGGCTGCGTTCGACATCTCCAATACGTTCCCCAAGCTGATCAGCTTCAAAAAGGGCGGCTACATCGCCGCGGCCATCGCGCTGGTGCTCTATCCGTTCGCGCCGTGGGAAGGCAACGCCGCGCACTTCGTCAACGCGATCGGCTCCACGATGGGCCCGTTACTGGGGATCATTCTGGTGGACTACTACCTGGTGGCGAGAGGCAACATCAACGTCGCGGCGCTCTACCAGGAGCACGGCGAGTACCGCTACGAAGGCGGCTGGAACATCAACGCGCTGGTTTCCGCGGCTATCGGCAGCGTCTTTTCGACTTTCCTGCCTGATTTCACCAATCTGCTGCCGGTCTGGTGGAATACCTATGGGTGGTTTTTCGGTGTGGCGATCGGCGGCGGCATGTACCTGATCATGGCGACGCTGCGGCCGCGTTCGGCGGTCGCGCCGACGCGCGCTTGAGGTCGAGGGTTTTCCTGCCGGTTTGAATTCTTACGGCCTCACTTACGAAGTTTCGGCGGGAGCGAGCTTCACAAGCAGTCTGGCGGCTTCGTTGCCATGGGACAAGGCGCGCAGTGCAAGGGAGAGCGCCAGCTGCGCGTCGTGGGCGACTGCGCTGCGGTCCTGATCGAAGAGCTTGACGGCGTGGCGCATATGCTGCGCCGCCTGCTCGTGAAGCTCCGCTGCCATTGCGTGATGTTTTGCCACGGTTTCGCTGTTTGCGGCTGAGCCGGTCGATGCAGGTGTTACCGGCGGCGCGCTGGCGCTGTGCGCACCGGCATCGTGTGCCTGGTCGATCGCGTGCAACGTGTGGCCATGGGCCATCATCGCCGGTTGTGCGGCGTGGGCATGGTCTTGACCGGGCTCGAAATGCCGCGATGCCGCGCGGTGATACCGCGCGGCCTGCTCGTGATGTGACGCCGCGGCTTCAAGATGTATTTTCTTGCTGTGCTTCGTGCTCATACCGGCTCCTGCAAGACAGTAAGACCGATTCCGATGACGACCGATTCGAAGACGCGGTGGCGGACCGGAAACCACTGGCCTCGAATTTACACGCACTTGCGCGCTCGATGACGTTTTCAGATTACCCGTTGACCCCGAGTCCTGCGAACCTGGCTTGCGTCTCCTCATACAAATCTGTCCGCGCGGTGAACCGCCGCCTGATGCCCCACGACCTGACCCGCAATACAGTCGCGAACCAGGAAATCCGGCCGGGACGCTCGCATGAGCAGGTCATGCGAAGTTTATGTCACAACGTGATATAAATACTATAATGAACATGAGCCTCATCGTTGTTATCACGGGAAGCAACGCGGGACGCAATGGCGCCGTGGTTGTGCCTGGCTTGCGGGTGGATTTCCGGTGAACAGCCGGAATCAGCCTGCGAACGGGGGCATCGAAGCAGATACCGTGTCGTGACCGCGCGTGCGATTGAGTACATCGGCGACCGGGGTGCCCGTAGCGCCGCCGCGGATGGCTCGACATATGGCAATCGGAAACAATGACCACGGAGGCAAATGATGGGTGGCAAACTTTCCAATCCGGCGCCGCTCGGACTCGCCGGGTTTGCATTCACGACGTGGATGCTCAGCATGGTCAACGCAGGCTGGTTCAATGCCGACGCATTGGGCCTGGTGCTGGCACTGGCGTTCGCTTTCGGCGGCACGGCGCAGATGATCGCGGGCGTGCTCGAATTTCCGCGCGGCAATACGCTCGGGATGGTGGCATTCCTCAGTTATGGCGCGTTCTGGTGGTCCTTCGCCCTGTTTGTCGCGTTCCTCGGCACGAAGGTGCCCGAAGCGTTCGTGGGCTGGTATCTGCTGGTGTGGGGCGTGTTTACGTTTTATATGTGGATTGGCTCCATGCACACCAGTACGTCCGTGCAGGTCGTGTTCCTTGCCCTCTGGATCACCTATCTCCTGCTGGCGATCGGAGCGTGGACGGGGTCCGTTCTCGCTACGCATCTGGGCGGCTATACGGGGCTGATTACGGCCTTGCTGGCGTTCTACGCGTCGGCTGCGATGGTCATCAATGAAAGCTTCGGGCGTGTCGTGCTGCCCACACACCCCTACGTGGAACCCCATCCACAAGTAGCGTAGCGGTTCGGCGCCGGCGGGGCAGCGTGCCCACGGGCGCCTCCGCCGCCGGCATGGCAGCGCAACGTCCTGAAGGAGGAAGCCATGTCTGAGCATCAAATCTTTCCTGTGCCGGCGGACTGGGCAAAGAATGCATGGGCCGACAAGGCCCGTTACGAAGCGATGTACCGCCATTCGACAGAAGACCCGGAGGGTTTTTGGGGCGAGCAGGGCAAACGTCTCGACTGGATCAGGCCGTACACACAGGTGAAAGATGTTTCATTTGCCAGCGACGACCTGCACATCCGATGGTTCCATGACGGTACGCTGAACGCCTGCAGCAATTGCCTCGATCGCCATCTGCGGACGCGCGGCGATCAGGCGGCCATCATCTGGGAAGGCGACGATCCCACTGTCAGCCGGACCCTTACCTACCGCGAACTGCATACGGAAGTCTGCAAGTTCTCCAACGTGCTGAAATCGCTCCGCGTCAAGCGGGGCGACCGTGTGACCATCTACATGCCGATGATCCCCGAGGCGGCCGTTGCGATGCTCGCGTGCGCGCGCATCGGCGCAATTCACTCCGTGGTGTTCGGCGGTTTCTCCCCCGAGGCGCTTGCAAACCGTCTCAAGGACTGTGCTTCCACCATTCTCATCACGGCCGACGAGGGCGTGCGAGGCGGCAACGCGATATCGATGAAGGGAAATGCCGACGCGGCGATGGCGAAATGCCCCGAGGTCGACACGTGCGTGGTGGTCAGGCGTACGGGCGGCAAGATCGAATGGCGTGAAGGCCGCGATCACTGGTATGAGGATCTGATGAGTCGGAGCTCAGCGGATTGCCCGCCAGAGGAAATGAATGCAGAGGATCCGCTGTATATCCTCTACACCTCGGGCTCCACGGGCAAACCCAAAGGCGTCGTGCACACCACCGGTGGCTATCTGACATACGCCGCACTGACGCACCAGTACGTTCTCGACTATCACGATGGCGATGTCTACTGGTGTACCGCCGACGTAGGCTGGGTGACGGGACACAGCTATATCGTCTACGGCCCGCTTGCCAATGGCGCGACCACGGTGATGTTCGAAGGTGTCCCGAACTATCCGGACAGCTCACGATTCTGGCAGGTGTGCGACAAGCATCAGGTGCAAATCATCTACACGGCACCCACCGCGATCCGCGCGTTGATGCGCGACGGAGACGCGCCGGTCAGGAAGACCTCGCGCAAGTCGCTGCGTCTGCTGGGCACGGTCGGCGAGCCGATCAATCCGGCATCGTGGTTGTGGTATTACGAAGTCGTCGGCGAGAAACGGTGCCCCGTGATCGACACCTGGTGGCAAACGGAAACCGGCGGCATTCTGATCGCGCCGCTGCCTGGCGCGATGACGCTCAAACCCGGAGCGGCCACGCGGCCTTTCTTCGGCATACAGCCCGCGCTCGTCGGCGAGAAGGGCGAGGTGATCGAGGGCGCGGGTACCGGCAGCCTGTGCATGCTCGATTCCTGGCCCGGCCAGATGCGTTACGTGTACGGCGACCCGAACCGGATGCGGGAGCAGTACTTCAGCCAGTTCGAAGGCAAGTACTACACCGGCGACGGTTGCTATCGCGATGCGGACGGCGACTACTGGATCACCGGACGGATCGACGACGTCGTCAACGTTTCGGGGCACAGGCTGGGTACCGCCGAAGTGGAAAGCGCGCTGGTGACGCATCCCGACGTTGCCGAGGCGGCAGTGGTCGGCTACCCCCATGCGCTCAAGGGGCAGGGCATCTACGCCTATGTGACGCTCAAGGTCGGCGTCGAGCCGGCGGAGGTGTTGCGCGACGCGCTGGTGGCACTCGTGCGCAAGGAAATCGGCCCGATCGCCAGCCCTGACTTCATTCAGTGGGCACCCGTGCTGCCGAAGACACGCTCAGGCAAGATCATGCGTCGCATCCTGCGGAAGATCGCCGATGGCGATTACGACAATCTGGGCGATGTCTCCACGCTGGCGGATCCACGTGTCGTCAAGGAACTGATCGATCACCGGATAGCGCATTGAAGCGGGGAAAATCAACCAAAGCCCCGGACCCACAGGACGACGCGACCGGTTGTGACAGTGTGACGGTCCCGATACGGTCCGTCATTTTCCGTTGACCGATCTGAGCGCCGAGCGCAGCAGTCCGATCGCGGCCAGAATCCACGTCGCGAAGGCGATCAGCACGGTGATCCGGGCCACGTTGACGAGAAATGGAAGGTGGGCGGCGTCGGCATAAGCGTAGGTGGCGGCAGAGTACATGCCCAGTGGAAAGACGACGGACCATTCGGCAACCGTGTAGCGAACCGGATCGCCGATGATGACGTGCTTCTCGATGAAGAGGGCCGCGAGCAGGGGAATCCAGAATGTCGCCATGGCCCAGCACCCGGTAGTCAGTATCTGCAGCACGAGCTGGCCGTCGCCCGGCCAACCCGCCGGATTGTGCGTCGCCAGAATGAGACGGCTGCCGGCGAACGTGGTAATGGCCATCGCGCCCATGTTGATCCACCACGGCTCCGTGAGGTCCGCTGCCCTCATGGGCACGAAGCACCATCGATAGAAAATCAGCGTGATCAGCATCATGTACAGAATGCCGCCGAGCAGCCACGCCGCGAGCGCCAGCAGGTCGAGCGGCACGGAGGCGCCGTGGATCGGTGAGACGGCCGTCGCCAGGACCGCAATGGACTCGGTGGCGACGACCAGCAGCAGCCACGTTCCGTTGAGTCCGGCGTGCAGGCCGGGCTTCCTTTGCCCGATGGTCATTGCGGCGAGGAACGTATACGCGACGACGAGCCAGAGCCCGGCCGCGAGACCCAGCAGCCACGGCAACGCTTGTGGCAGGACGTGACAGATCGACAACTGGCTGCCGAGCACCGCGGTCGCCGCGACGAGCGTGAGAAACCCGGGCCCGCGGCCGTGATCGACGATATCGGCATGCACCGCGCGCGGATAGCGCAGAAGCCGGCATAGCGTAATCGCAAGCAGGACGGGCCAGGCCACGGCATTGATGCCGAGAAGGATCCATCCTGCGACGTCGTAGCCGGTGAGATGCGCCGCGATCGAGACGATGCCCGTCGCCATGACCATCGCGAAGGCCGTTGGTGGAAATTCCCGCAGCCAGGATTGACCAGGATCGAACGTCGACATTCGTTGCTCCCTGACGCCTGCGCGCACCTCGACTCTTCGCTGGTATTCGATATGGCTCGGGGCCGGATTGACCCCGGGGACAAACGGGAGGAAAACATCCGGACACCGATCGGCCCGCGGCGATGCCTGATGGGCATCGATACGCACTGCCGGCGGAGTTACCGTTCCGGCCGACACGGATTACTCATCCACTCATGCAACCCGATTCGACTGCATGTGGCCCGGCATCGGTGCGCCGGATTCAGGCCTTTTTCACGTAAGCGTTACACCATCCCTTTGCATAAACCAGCTTGCCGCCGTAGGTTGGACAGGGGCCTGTCATCGAGCCCGGTTTGCCCTGATACAGCTGGCAATTGGCGCAGGTCTGCCCAGTCTGATAGCGGGGGAATTTAGTCTTGTCCACTTTCGCGGCATCTGCCTTGTAGCCAAGTGCCTGTGCGGTCGGATCGTTCTCGGCAAGCAACGGGGCGTCGGCTCGCGACTCAGTGGAAAGAACCGTCGTTGATGCGACGGATGCGGCAAGGATCATGAAACGCCGGCGGGAGAAGGCCATGACATGGGCTCCTGTAGAAAATGGAGCCGACGGGTGCAAGGTGTGTCACCCTTTGTCCGGTCACGGTGACTGGATCCTGTCGGTCCATGAACGACCGGGCAGCATACGCCATACCCACCGATGAAATAACTGGATTGCTGGCGCTTCGCGTGCCTTGAAATCAGTAAGTTTTGTGATTTCGCTGGCATTGGCTGGATAGTGCCAATGCCATGATAATTGTATCACGATGTGATGTATATCTGTGCGTGGTACGGGCGACCAGGGGCATGTTTCACGCCAGGGCGTGACGCGCCAACGCACCATGCTTGACCCGTTCAAGCGCAACCTGATTCAGATAGCTGGCTAGCTGCTGCATTTACCCTTCATGCCCGCCACCTCTCTCGCTGTCGAACATCACGAATGCACGTAGTAGCCGGGCTGGTCGATGTCGGTGAGCAGGTCCGGCCCGACTGGCCGCCAGCCCAGCAGTTCCTGCGTCCGCTGGCTGGAGGCGGGAATGTCCACTGTCGCGAACAGCGCGAACCAGCCGAAGTGCTCGTTCGCTTCTTCCAGGTGCTGGCTAACGACCGGCAGGTTCAGGCGGCGGCCGATCACGCCGGCGATCTCCCTGAACGGCACGCCTTCGTCGGCTATCGCGTGGTACCGCGCACCGGCGTGACCCTTTTCAAGAACGAGCCGGTAGAGATGGGCCGCATCGAGACGGTGTACTGCGGGCCAGCGGTTGAGTCCGTCACCTGCATAGGCCGAAACGCCTTTCTCGCGTGCGATGGCGATGAGCCCTGGAACAAAGCCGTGGTCGCCGTCGCCGTGCACCGATGGGGCAAGGCGTACCGTGGAGGCGCGCACGCCGCGTGCCGTCAGCGAGACCGCTATCTCTTCGACAGAGCGCGGAAACGTGGAGTTGGGAGCGCGTACAGTTGCCTCGTCCGCGATGCGGCCCGGTGCCAGGAGCGCCACTCCGGAGGTGAGGATGAGCGGCCGGTCGGAGCCTTCGAGCGCGGCGCCGAGCGCCTCGATGGCGCGCCGTTCCGTCTCGCAGTTCCCGGCGAATTTCGAGAAGTCGTGGTTGAAGGCCATATGAATCACGCCGTCCGCCGCGAGCGCGCCGCGGTGCAGGCTGTCGAGATCCTCGAGCGAACCGCGATGCACGTCGGCCCCTGCCGCGACAAGCGACGCAGCCCCTCTATCGGAGCGCGCGAGACCGAGCACCTTGTGCCCCGCATCGATCAATTCCCTGACGACTGCGGAGCCGACGAAGCCGGTTGCGCCGGTCACAAAAACTTTCATGGACATTCTCCCGAACCAAAGTAGACGGGAGTGATTCTTGGCGCGTACGCTATCGGGGTAAAGTAGTGACGTTATACGGGTATAGCGGTTAACAGGATACGAATGCCGGCTGCAAACGACAAACTGCTTGGAACCTACCTGAAGGACCGCCGCACGAAACTCGATCCGGCGACCTTCGGCTTTACGTTGACCCGTCGGCGCACGCCAGGGCTGCGGCGTGAAGAAGTCGCCCAGCGCGCCAACGTCAGCGCGACCTGGTACACCTGGCTGGAGCAGGGCCGGGGTGGTGCCCCATCGGCCGACGTACTCGAGCGCATCGCGCGGGCGTTGCTGCTGACAGACGTCGAGCGCGAGCACCTGTTTCTGCTTGGCCTCGGCCGCCCGCCGGAGGTCCGATACCAGGCAAGCGAAGGGGTTACGCCGCGGCTGCAACGCGTACTCGACGCACTGGAACCCAGTCCCGCCCTGATCAAGACTGCCACCTGGGACGTGGTCGCCTGGAACCGCGCCGCCACCGCGGCGCTCATCGACTACGGCGTGCTCGCGCCGGAGCAGCGCAACGTCTTGCGCCTCGTCTTCTGCGACCCGCGCGTACGCGCCGCGCAGTTCGATTGGGAGAGCGCGGCCCGGTTCGTGGTGGGGGCGTTCCGGGCGGATGCCGCACGTGCCGGGGCCACGGGCCAGGTGGCCGCGCTGGTGGACGAACTGTGCCGGCTGAGCCCGGAATTCGAGGTGATGTGGCGCGACCATGACGTCCGCGCTCACGGTGAGGGAGTCAAGCACCTGCGGCATCCGGTTGCCGGTACGATCGCGTTCGAATATTCAGCTTTCGCCGTCGACGGCCGGCCCGATCTCAGTCTGGTGGTCTACAACCCGGCAACGCCAGCCGACGTGGAACGGGTGAGGTCGCTGATCGAATCCCGGTCCGCAACGTTTCGGTGATTCGTGCATGGCGTCCGCGTTCTCGCCGGGAAAATGTAAAACGACGCGAACATCAATATCGGCTGAAAGCCTGGGACTGTCGCTGGCCGGGGAAATCTGTCAACGGCAGGCGCCGCATACGCCGGTTCGCGACACAGCAAGCAGGATGGTGGCCCGTAACGACGGGCCACCTTGCTTTCAATCCGCAGAATGAAAGGTTGCTTCTTCGTAAGGAAAGCAGTCGATTCCGGTTGGGTCGACTAGTGCCCGGACAGCAGGACGTTTGCAATGACACCCGTCGCGATGGCGGCGAGTACATAGTCTCCGTTCACGCCGACCCACTGATACCCGCGCGGCGGTGCCTGCAGGCCGTGCTCGTGCCAGTTGTCGACAACGTAATTACGCTCGCGGTACTCTGCCGGGAGTCGCTCACCCTTGTGCCAGTCGTTGTGGGGAACAGGACCGCCCGGCCCTCCCATGGCCGCCTCGCGCGGGGCAGGCGCGTGACCATGTCCATGCCCATGCTGGTCGTGACCCTGATTGGGTTTGCCGTGCGAAGGCTGGCCGCCGTGATTGTTCTCGTGTTGCTGCGCAAAAACGGCAACGGGCGCGCCGAGTAGCGAAATGATCAAAAGAGGTGCGACGATTATCGACTTCATGACTTTGCCTTTAGGAGAATGGCCCGATAACAGTTTGGCGTTTGAAAGGTGTGTCTGTCGTGAAGCGCCGGCTGCGTGTCGATTGTCTGGCCGCGCGACGTGGTTCGTTCATCGACGTTCGCAACATCTGCGCTGGCAAATAATGTCATAAGAACGCGTGTTCGCCAAAACCATGCGTGATTGCCTCAATACCCGTGTGCCGGGTTACCGGAAGCGGCATTTCCCGTCCGGACGCCCGTCGTCCGGATATTCGTCGACAAGCGGAGTCCTCAGCTTCGCAGTTCATCAGCAAGTCCGATAAAAATGAATCCCGGCGTCGCCTGCGCATTTCTCGCTTTCACGTTGTGGGGCCTGTTTCCGCTCTACTTCAAGTCGTTGCATCAGATCGCCGCGCTCGAAATGCTCGCGCACCGGATGGTGTGGTCGATGCTGTTTCTCTTCATCGTGCTGACCCTGCGCATGCACTGGCGCTGGCTTGGACCGGTGCTGCGCGACCGGCGTCTGCTTGCGCGCTTCGCGGCGAGCGCGGTGCTGCTGTCGTCGAACTGGGGCATCTATATCTGGGCCGTCAACGCCGACCATATCGTCGAGGCGAGTCTGGGGTACTTCATCAATCCGCTGATCAACGTGCTGTTCGGGCTCGTGTTTCTCAACGAGCGCCTGCGACGCATGCAGTGGTTCGCGGTCGCGATCGCGACCGCCGGCGTCGTATGGCTTACCTGGGAGAACGGGCATTTGCCGTGGATCAGTCTTGTGCTCGCGGTGAGCTTCGCGGGTTACGGGTTGCTGCGCAAGACCGCGAAGCTCGGCGCGCTCGAAGGGCTGACGCTTGAAACCGTGCTGCTCTTTCCGGTCGCGGTGCTGTATCTGGCGTGGCTGGCCGCGCGTGGCGACAACGCTTTTGTCAGCGCCTCGTGGGGCGTTCAGGTGCTGCTTGCGATGGCGGGGCCGATCACCGCGATTCCGCTGTTGCTGTTCGCGGCCGGCGCGCGACGGATTCCCTATTCGATGCTCGGCCTGATCCAGTATGTGACGCCGACACTGCAACTGCTGATCGGCGTGGCGATCTATCGCGAGCCGTTTAGCGGCACGCAGTTGATCGGCTATGGAGCGATCTGGATCGCGCTGGCGGTGTATTCGCTCGAAGGCGTGTGGCGCGCGAGGTTTCCGGCGCGCGTAACGTAGCGTTCACGCTGGCATGCGCTGTCTGCGTGACGATTCGCGGAAGGGAAACGATGCGCTAAAAGCAGGGAGTGCGGTGCGAACGTCGAGCGAGGTTCGCGAAACCCGGACGGCGCAGCCGCCCGGTCATGCGATGAATCAGCGCTTTTTCTGCGCTTCGGCGACGTGGGGCGCTACCTTGATCGGTGTCGAGCCGAAAGGTGTCGAAGCCGGTGCGGTCTTTTTCGCCTGTTTGGGTTTTTTGACTTCGCGATTGCTGCGTAGTTGACCTTTTGCCATGACGCTACTCCCGTTGCGTGTATCGCTGACCAGATGGTTCTAGCGTCTCGTGAGTGTGCGCTGTTTCAGCGTTGCTGTCGCGCAGCATTTTTGCGGCCATGAAGACATTGTCCGGTGAAGCGCGGTTTGCTCAAACGCACTTTCCGAAAATGTTCTGGCGAATCCTGGCTAAAGGTGACGCCCTATGCATCGGGCGCGTCCTAAAGGCAAACCCTGATTGCTGCGATGAATTAAGCGCTGCTATCGTTTGCACGTTTGTGGAAGCGCTTCCACTTCGCGCCCCGCAACGATCTGTCCAAACGAATGCGTGCAGGAGAATCCGTGGCAAACGACATATCCGCTCTCGCTGACGACGTGTTTTCGCCGCCGTCCGATTCCGCGCTCTGGCGCAAGGATTTCCTGCTGGGCGCGGCGACTGCCGCGTACCAGATCGAAGGCGCCGCACAGGAAGACGGCCGCTTGCCGTCGATCTGGGACACGTTCTCGGCGCTTCCCGGCAAGGTGCTGGCGGGCGACACGGGCGCCGTCGCCTGTGATCACTACAACCGTTGGGAAAGCGATCTCGACATGCTGTCGGCGCTGAACGTCGATGCGTACCGGCTGTCGATTGCGTGGCCGCGCGTCATGGACGAAACCGGCCGCCCTAACCGGAAAGGTCTCGATTTCTACAGGCGCCTGCTGGGACGCCTGAAGGAGAAGGGCCTCAAGACGTTCGTCACGCTGTATCACTGGGACTTGCCACAGCATCTGGAAGATCGCGGCGGCTGGCTCAATCGCGACGTGGCGTACCGCTTTGCCGATTACGCCGATCTGATGAGCCGTGAACTCGCGGGCCAGGTCGATGCATGGATGACGCTAAACGAGCCGTGGTGCTCGGCGTTTCTCGGCTATGGCAACGGCCATCACGCACCGGGTCTGGCGAACGGCCGCTTTGCGACCCAGGCGATGCATCATCTGCTGCTCGCGCACGGCATGGCGATTCCGGTGCTGCGTGCGAACGATCCGGTTTCGCAAAAGGGTATCGTTGCCAACATCGGGCGCGGCACGCCGAACTCCGGCAGTGCGGCCGACCGGCGCGCCGCGCATCTCTTCGAGGTGCAGCACAACGCATGGATTCTCGATCCGCTGCTCAAGGGGGTTTACCCGGAAGATCTGTTCGAACTGTGGCCGGGCACCGATCCGCTCGTGTTGCAGGGCGACATGAAGACGATCGCCGCGCCGCTCGATTTTCTCGGCATCAACTATTACTTTCGCACGAACGTGAAGAGCGATGGCGCGCACGGCTTTACGGAAGTGCCGCTGGAAGGCGTCGAGCGCACGCAGATGGGCTGGGAGGTCTATCCGGACGGCCTGCGCGATCTGCTGACCGGCTTTAACGAAACCTACGCCGCGCTGCCGCCCATTTACATTACGGAAAACGGCATGGCGTCGGACGACAATGTGATCGATGGCCGCGTCGACGACGCCCAGCGTATTGCGTTTCTCAAGCGCCACCTTGCCGCTGTCGATGAAGTGATCAAAAAAGGTGTGGATATTCGTGGCTACTTCGTGTGGTCGCTGATGGACAACTTCGAATGGGCGTTCGGCTATGAGCGCCGCTTTGGCATCGTGCATGTCGACTACGATACGCAAAAGCGCACCTTCAAGCGCAGTGCGGAACTGATCGCGAAGTTTTTGAAGGAGCGCGCCGCACGCGCTTGAGCGGGTTATATCCGGTTGTCCCTGTATCGGTCTGGAAACACGGGCGCAAAGCCTGGAGGAGACGGAATGAACAGTAGAAGAAAGGTACTCGCCTGCATCGTCGCGACCATTGCGATGGGCGGTTTTGCAACGCAGGCCGTACAGGCCGCCGAGCCGCTCAAGGCCAACGTGATTCACTGGTGGACGTCGGGAGGCGAATCGGCCGCGATCCGCCAGTTCGCCGATGCGTATAACAAGGCAGGCGGGCAATGGATCGATAACGCGGTAGCCGGCGCCGATCAGGCGCGCTCCACGGCGATCAACCGCATCGTCGGTGGCGATCCACCGACGGCGGCCCAGTTCAACACGTCGAAGCAGTTTCATGACCTGATCGATCAGGGTCTCCTGAACAACGTCGACACCGTGGCCGCGAAGGAAAACTGGAACGCGATCTTTCCGGAGTCGATCCTGAACAGCATCAAGGTCAACGGGCATTTCTACGCGGCGCCCGTCGACATTCACATGCAGGACTGGTTCTTCTATTCGAAGCCGGCCTTCCAGAAGGCGGGTATTGCCGGTGAGCCGAAGACCTTTGACGAGTTCCTTGGCGACCTCGACAAACTCAAGGCGGCTGGCGTGATTCCGCTCGCGCTCGGCGGTCAGCCGTGGCAGGAAAAAATCACGTTCGACGCCGTGCTTGCGGATGTCGGCGGCACGGATCTGTATCTGAAGGTGTATCGCGATCGCGACCAGAACGCAGTCAATTCGGCTGCGTTCAAAAACGTGATGACCACGTTCAAGCGTCTGCATAACTACGTCGATCCGGGCTCGCCGGGCCGCAACTGGAACGATGCAACCGCGCTCGTGATTTCGGGCAAGGCCGGCGTGCAGATCATGGGCGACTGGGCGAAGGGCGAATTCTCGGCGGCGAAGCAGGTGCCGGGGAAAGACTTCGGCTGCTTCCCGGGTTTTGGTCCGAAGTCGCCGTACATGGTGGCCGGCGACGTGTTCGTCTTCCCGAAGACCGACAACGCGACGGCGATCAAGGCGCAGAACCTGCTCGCCACGGTGATGACATCGCCGCAGGCGCAGGTTGCGTTCAGCGCGAAGAAAGGCTCGATTCCGATTCGTCCCGATGTCGATCAGACGTCGCTCGACATGTGCGCGAAAGAGGGCATTGCGATCATGAAGGACAAATCGCGCCAGCTGCCGAATCCGGAAATGCTGATACCGCCTGACGTGCAAGGCGCGCTGACGGACGTCGTTACGAACTTCTGGAACAAGAACCAGTCGGTCGACGATGCGCAAAAGGCGTTTGCCGGCGCGCTCAAGAGCTGACGGCCGCGATGGCCGCGCTGACATTGCAACCCCGCTTGCGACGCAGGCGGTTCCCGCTGGCTGCCTGGGTCGCGATGATACCGATGGTGCTCACGGTTGCATTCGCGTACCTGGGCACGATGCTGTGGACCGCGCGTGTTTCGCTCAGCAATTCGCGCACGTTTCCTTCGGGTGACTTCGCGGGCGTGACGCAGTACGTGCGGCTCTTTCACAACGACCGCTGGCTGTTGTCGCTGCAGAACATCGTGATCTATGGCGCGTGTTTTATCGTCGCGTGCATGGTGATCGGTCTGCTGCTCGCGATCTTCATCGACCAGCGGGTTGTTGCGGAAGGCGCGCTGCGCACGGTGTTTCTGTATCCGTATGCGATGTCGTTTGTCGCGACCGGGCTGGTGTGGCAGTGGATCCTGAATCCGCAGCTAGGGGTTCAGCAAGTCCTGCACAAGCTTGGGTTCGTGCATGCCCGCTTCGACTGGATCGTCGACCAGGACTATGTGATCTATACGCTCGTCATCGCGACCGTATGGCAGGCGTCCGGCCTCGTGATGGCGCTCCTGCTGGCGGGCCTGCGCGGCATCGATGACGAAATCTGGAAAGCCGCGCGCATCGACGGCATTCCGCGCTGGCGTGTCTATGCAAGCATCGTCGTGCCGATGCTCGGGCCGTCGGTTTCAACTGCGTTCGTCCTGCTGTTCGTGATGGTCGTGAAACTCTACGATGCGGTGGTCGCGATGACACAGGGCGGTCCCGGCACGGCCAGCGAAGTGCCCGCGAAATTCATCATGGACTACCTGTTCGGACGTGCGAATATCGGGCTCGCTTCGGCGGCCTCGATCGTGCTGCTCACGACAGTGCTCGCGATTCTCGCGCCGTTCTTCTATGTGCGTAGCCGCGCCGCCTTGCGCAAGGACGTTTGATGAACGTGTCCCATCCCACGCTTCCTGCTGCTCCCGCTGTCAGGCGGCGCTCACGCTTTACGCCCCCGCGCGTGGGTGTCTACGCGTTCCTGCTGAGCGCCGCGCTGTTTTTCCTGTTGCCGCTTTACGTGATGCTCGTGACGTCGGTCAAGCCGATGTCGGAGATCCGTCTTGGCCACCTGCTCGCCTTGCCGGTTCATTTCACGCTGGAACCGTGGAGCACCGCATGGCAGTCCGCGTGTACGGGTCTCGATTGCAACGGCATCCGGGTCGGTTTCTGGAACTCGGTGCGCATCGTCGTGCCAGGTACGATCCTGTCGATTTTCGTCGGCGCGGTGAACGGATATGCGCTGTCGTTCTGGCGTCCGCGTGGCGCGGGCGTGCTGTTTGCGATCCTGCTGGTCGGCGCGTTCATTCCCGTGCAGGTGATGGTGTATCCACTGGTGCGCGTGCTGGCAAGCGTTCATCTCTTCAGTTCATTGCCGGGCATCGTCCTGATTCATACGATCTTCGGCATGCCCGTGATGACCCTGCTGTTCCGCAACTACTATGCGTCGATTCCGCTCGAGCTCTTCAAGGCGGCGCGCATCGACGGCGGCGGTTTCTGGCGCATCTTCCTGCAACTGATGCTGCCGATGTCGGTGCCGATCATCGTCGTCGCGATCATCATGCAGGTCACCGGCATCTGGAACGACTTCATTCTCGGTCTCGTATTCGCCGGCACGAAGAACCTGCCGATGACCGTGCAGCTGAACAACATCATCAATACGACAACCGGCGAGCGGCTCTACAACGTCAACATGGCCGCGACGATACTCACGTCGATGGTGCCGCTCGCGATTTACTTTATCTCCGGCCGCTGGTTCGTTCGCGGTATTGCTTCCGGTGCAGTCAAGGGCTAACGCATGTCCAACGTATCGAATGTGTCGATCCGCAAACTGAAGATCCAGCTAGGCGCGAATACCGTGATCGAAGCGCTTGATCTGGAGGTCGAGCCGGGTGAATTTCTGGTGTTGCTCGGGCCGTCGGGTTGCGGGAAATCGACGCTGCTGCATAGCATCGCGGGCCTGATCGACGTGACCGGCGGCAGCATCGAAATCGGCGGACAGGACATGACGTGGGCCGATCCGAAAGACCGCCGCATCGCGCTCGTGTTCCAGTCGTACGCGTTGTATCCGACGATGAACGTCGAGCGCAATCTCTCGTTTGCGCTGCGCATCAACGGCACGCCGAAAAACGAAATCGCGCGCCGTGTCGGGCGCGCCGCGGAAATGCTGCAGCTCGGGCCGCTGCTCAAGCGCCGTCCGGCACAGCTTTCGGGTGGGCAGCGCCAGCGCGTTGCAATCGGCCGCGCGATCGTGCGCGAGGCGGACGTGTTTCTGTTTGACGAACCGCTGTCGAATCTCGATGCGAAGCTGCGCACGGAATTGCGGCGTGAGCTGAAACATCTGCACAGGCAGCTCGGCGCGACGATGATCTACGTGACGCACGATCAGGTTGAAGCAATGACGCTCGCGACCCGCATGGCGGTGATGCGCGGCGGCGTGATCCAGCAGATCGGCACACCCGCGCAGATCTACGCGAAACCGGACAACCTGTTTGTCGCGACGTTTCTCGGCTCGCCGCCGATGAACCTGCTAAAGGGTGAGCTTGAGCGCCGCGAGAACGGTGTGTGGTTCCGTCATTCGCATCTGGAACTGGACGTGTCGCACTATCCGTTCAAGGCAATGCCGGAGGCGAATACGCCGTGCGTGCTCGGCATTCGTCCAGAAGACGTGAGGCCAGGGCAAGGCGCGGTGCACGAGGCAAGCGTTTCGCTCGTCGAGCCGATGGGCAATCATCGGGTCGTCTGGCTCGATTATCATGGCAACCAGATCGCTTCCATCGCGCAGGACAAGACATCGTTCGTGGTGGACGAAGCCGCGGGCTTCACGCTCGACGGCGAACGTATTTCGCTGTTTGACGAAGCAGGCGGTTCACGTCTATAGCGGGCGCATCAATACATATCGACCAGTGGAGCACGCGTGGCAACCTTGAAAGACGTCGCGGTACTAGCCGGGGTCGGCATGTCGACGGCATCGCGGGCAATCTCGGGCAACGGTCCGGTTTCGGCCGATGCGCTCGCACGCGTGCAGGCTGCGATCGAGCAGCTGAATTTCCGGCCTTCATCAATTGGCCGCGCAATGGCGACGCAGTCGCTCGGCATGATCGGACTGTTCGTGCCGACGTTCTTTGGGTCTTACTACGGCACGATTCTGAAGCAGACCGACACCGAACTGCGTGCGGTGCGTCGTCACGTCGTGGTGGCGACGGGGTGCGGCGACTCCTCGCCCCGCGAGCGTGCGATCGAAGCCGTGCAGTTTCTGATCGGGCGCGACTGCGACGGCGTCGTGGTGATCAGCCACGATCTGCACGACGAAGACATCGCGAAGCTGCACAACATGCATCCGCGCATGGTGTTCCTCAATCGCGCATCCGGACAACTGCCGGAAGCGTCGTTCTGCGCCAATCATCATCTGGGTGGCGCGCTTGCGGCACGTACGCTCGTTGAGCACGGACACCGCGATATCGCCGTGATTTCCGGTCCGTTTTCCGCGTCGGACAATCACGCGCGGATCGAAGGGTTCTTCGACGAACTCGCGCGGCACGGCATTGCGCGTTCCTCTGTCGCGCTGGTCGAATCGGACTTTTCGCTGGAAGGCGGTTATGCCGGTGTGCAGACACTGCTCGAATCGAAGCGGCGTTTCACCGCGCTCTTTTGCGCCAACGATACGATGGCTGTCAGCGCCCTGGCCCGCCTTCAGCAGGCGGGCATATCGGTGCCTCATGACGTATCGGTGATTGGCTACGACGACGATTATTCCGCGGCCTATACCGCGCCAGGACTCACATCGGTTCATATCCCCACGCAAGAGCTGACGCAGAATGCGGTGCGCTGGCTCGTCAACGAATGCTACGGCACGTCGTGGGAAATCTTCCGCGACTTTCCAGTGACCGTGACAATGCGCGCTTCGGTTGCACCACCGCGGCGCACCTGAAGTGGTCTATCGGGATCAGGGATCGGGGTTCAGGCACGCCACGCGGCGCCATCGGGAAAGTGATAGTCGTCGAGCGAAGCCGCATGCATCTCGATGCTGTACCCGGGCATACGCGGCGGCATATAGCGTCCGTTGCGAATCACGACCGGCTCGATAAAGTGCTCATGCAGATGGTCGACGTATTCGAGCACGCGATTCTCAAGCGATGCCGACACGCAGATGTAGTCGAACAGCGAAATATGCTGGACGTACTCGCATAATCCGACGCCGCCCGCGTGCGGGCACACGGGTACACCGAATTTCGCCGCCATCAGAAGCACGACGAGCACTTCGTTCAGGCCGCCCAGACGACAGCTGTCGATCTGGCAGAAGTCGATCGCATGCGCCTGCAGCAGTTGCTTGAACATCACCCGGTTGTGACAATGCTCGCCAGTCGCCACGCCGATCGTCGGTGCCAGGCGTTGCCGGATCGCCGCGTGACCCAGAATGTCGTCCGGGCTTGTCGGCTCTTCGATCCACCACGGATCGAACTCCGCCAGACGCCGCATGTTCGCAATGGCTTCGTCGACTTCCCAAACCTGATTGGCGTCCATCATCAGCTTGCGATCGATGCCGATCTCTTCACGCAGGATGCGTGCACGCCGCACGTCTTCGTCAAGATTGCCGCCTACCTTCTGCTTGAAATGCGTCCAGCCCGCGGCTACGCCTTCGCGCGCAAGACGCCGGATCTTGTCGTCGTCGTAGCCAAGCCAGCCTGCCGATGTCGTGTAAGCCGGGTAGCCCTGCGCGAGCATTTCCTTTTCGCGCGCTGCCTTGCCCGCAGCGTTACGACGCAGGATGGCAAGCGCTTCGTATGGCGTGAGCGCATCCGTCACGTAGCGAAAGTCGAGACACTTCACGAGCGCTTCAGGGCTCATATCCACGAGCAGCTTCCATACCGGCTTGCCTTCGGTCTTCGCCCAGAGATCCCACACGGCATTGACGACGGCGGCTGTCGCGAGATGGATCACACCTTTTTCCGGGCCGATCCAGCGGAGCTGGCTATCGGAGGTGATCTCGCGCCAGAAGCCACCCATGTCGGCGGCGATGTCTTCGATCTGCCGGCCGACGACAAGCGACGCCAGCGCATTGACCGCCGCCACGCAGATCTCGTTACCGCGCCCAATCGTAAACGTCAGGCCGTGCCCGGCAAGACGGGCTGGCGAACCGGTTTCGAGGATGACGTATGTGGCGGAATAGTCCGGCGCGGCGTTCATCGCGTCAGAGCCGTCGAGCGAGCGCGACGTGGGAAAGCGGATGTCCCGCACGGACAGATTGGTGATTCTGGTCATTCGGGCACCCTCCCGGCGGCGACGAAATCGAGAGCCCCTGGCCGGCGATCCAGTAACGCTAAAGAAGCGCGACCCAGGCGTTAGCACTCGTTGACAGCGTTAGATACACCTTCTAGCATGCTAGCATGTTAGTCGTAAAACAGGCGTCCCGTGGGTCTTTTGAACGATGAAGCGAGTGCCGCGCAAGATCCGTATGGTGCATTGCAAAAACTGCAGGGTGCCGAACGGGGCAGCCTTACCGACGCAGTCGAAGCCGCGCTGCGCGAAGCGATCGTCACGCTCGCGCTGGAGCCGGGCATGATGATCGACAAGCTGGCCGTATGCGATCGCATGGGCGTGTCGCGCTTTCCCGTTTCCTCGGCGCTCGCGAGGCTCGCTGGAGCCGGGCTCGTTGAAGTTTTGCCGCAGCGCGGCACGCGTGTGATGCCGATCGTGATTCACGATATTCGTCAGCATCTGTTTATCCGCAGCGCGCTTGAAGTGGAAACCGTGCGTGGCGTTGCCATGCATTGCAGCGAAGGCACGCTCAACGCGCTGGCCGCCAATCTTGAGAAACAGCGCGAGGCCGTTGCTTGCGACCTGCGCCACGAATTCCATCTGCTCGATCTCGGTTTTCACGAGATCCTGCTCGATGCCATTGATTTGCCGCGTGTGAAAGAAATCGTCGCTGTGTCACGCAGCGCGCTCGATCGCGCGCGTCAGCTTCTCGCGAGTCCGGAGCGCCACGTTCATACGCTCGAAGAGCACGAGCGCATTTTCGCGGCCATCGAGGATCGCGATCCGGAAGCGGCGGGGCACGCGATGCACAGCCATCTGGATGAAGTCGTTGCCGAATTGCGGCGATTTGCCAGCGAACGGCCAGACCTGTTCGAGGAGTGACAGGTACAGACACGTTTGCCGGGCCCTCGTCGGAACATTCGAGCCGCCATCAGCGCGGCGTTCCGCATCTGCAGTTCGACGGAGCATGACCCAATGTAGTCAGGGCGCGTAGTCAACTCAGTATGGAGGAGACAGGAAATGAAATTCATAAAAGCCTCAAGCGTGGCCGTCGCTTTCGCCGCCGCGTGGTTCTTTACGGGCGCACAGGCCACTGCCGCTGAAGATTTTCATGGCGTAACGGTCAACGTCATGACGTTCGTCGGTCCCCAGATCGCCGAGCCGTTGCAGCGTCGTGCACCTGAGTTCGAAAAGCTGACCGGTGCGAAGATCAACATTCTGACGGTGCCGTTCTCCGATCTGTACCAGAAGCTGCTCACCGACTGGGCGTCGGGCACGAACTCCGTCGACGCAGCTGTCTTCGCACCGCAATGGATGGTCGATTACACGAAGGGCGGCTTTCTTGAGGATCTGTCGTCACGTGTCGCGCACGATCCGGCGCTAAAAGAAGACGACGTCATGCCGTTCTTCCGCGATTTCTCGCAGCGCTATAACGGCAAGACCTATCTGGTCGCGCTCGACGGCGACTTCCAGATGGTCTACTACCGTACCGATATCCTGAAGGCGCTTGGCAAGCAGCCGCCAAAAACGTGGGACGACTATCTCGACATCGCCAAAGCCGCAAACGGCAAGACGTTTGGCGGCGACGGCAAGCCGGTAGCGGGTTCGTGCATTTCCAAGAAGCGCAACGCGCAGGCGTACTGGGCGATCATCTCGATCGCCGGCGGCTATCTGCAATCGAAGGGCACGGCACAAGGCGCATTCTTCGATCCGACAAACTTCAAGCCGTTGATCAACAACGACGCGTTCAAGGCCGCGCTCAACGTGCTCAAGGCATCGACGCAGTACGGTCCGCCTAACGAAATCAACCTCGACGTCGGCGATACTCGCAGCGCGTTCATTTCCGGGCACTGCGCGCTGACGCTCGACTGGGGCGATGTCGGCGTGCTGGCGATCGATCCGAAGCAGTCGAAGGTCATCGACAAGGTCGGCGCGGTCATTCTGCCGGGTTCGACGAAAGTGCTGGATCGCGCAACGGGAAAGCTGGTTGCATGCGACAAGAGCCGTTGCCCGTATGCGGTGGATGGCGTGAATCACGCTCCGTTCGCGGCGTTCGGCGGCTGGTCGGGCGGGATCAACGCCAAGGCTAATCCGAAGGTGAAGGATGCGGCTTACGCGTTCCTGTCGTTCATGAGCGAGCCCGCGCAATCGAACGTCGACGTGACCATTGGTGCGACCGGCTTCAATCCGTACCGGCGTTCGCAATTCACGGATATGTCGATCTGGAAGAAGAGCGGGATGAGCGACACAGCGGCCGCGTCGTATCTCGGTGCGATCAAGGCGAGCCTGCAAAGCCCGAACATGATCATCGACCTGCGCATTCCGCAAAACCAGCGCTATGAGCAGGTGGTGCTCGATACCGCCATCGCGCGTTTTCTTGCCGGCGAACTCGATGCGGATGCCACGATGAAAGCCATCGAAACCGGCTGGGATGAAATCACCGACGATCTCGGCAAGGACAAGCAACTGGCTGCGTATCGGGCGTCGATCGGCGCGAAGTAGCGCGGACCTTCGCTCGAGCCGGCGTGACACGAAAAGGGTTTATGCAATCTTCGTCGCACGTTTCGTCATCCGCGTCGTCGCATCACGCGACGCGGAGATCGTCCTTCACCAGCTGGCTCGACCGGCAGGCGCCGTACGTGTTTGTCCTGCCGACCGTGCTGCTGATTCTCGCGTTCTCGATTTTTCCGCTCGTGACGTCGGCGTATCTGTCGTTACTGCGGTTTTCGCTTGGCGAAGGCGGATACGAACTGCAGTTCGTCGGGATGCGCAACTACGTGCGGCTCTTTAGCGGCAGCCAGCAGTTTCATTTCGTCGGCGTGTTTCGATCTGCGGGAATGATCAGCATCGCGGTGATGGCGGTCACCGCCGTGGCGATCGCGTGGTGGCTCGTGCGATACGTCATGAGCACGCGTCGCTCCGTGATCGGCGGCATTGGCCGGCTGATCGCGGCAGCGGCGCTACTCGCCGTCGTCTGGCTCGCGGCGAATACTGTCGGTAACGGCGGCGAGCTCGGCAGCCTGATGGTGACGCTCTTTTACGTCGTGGTGGGCGTCGCGCTGCAGTTCCTGCTGGGCCTGGGGTTAGCCTTTCTTTGCACATTGCCGCTAAGGGGCGGCCGCTTCTTTCGCATTCTGTTCTTTATTCCACTGATGGTGACGCCCGTTGGCATCGCCTACATGTTCCGCATGATGGCCGACACCGCAGTGGGCCCGCTTGCGCCCCTATGGGCGTGGCTCGGTCTTGGCCAGATCGCGTGGGCAGCCAGTTCGTGGCTCGCCCGCTGTGTCGTGATTATCGGCGACACCTGGCAGTGGGTGCCGTTCATGTTTCTCGTGATGCTCGCCGCACTCGAAGGCACGTCGCGCGACCAGATCGAAGCGGCGCAACTCGATGGCGCATCCGGATGGCGGATCTTTCGCGACGTGACGTGGCCGTCGATCGCGCCGGTCGCGGCGAGCGCCGTGCTGATCCGGCTGATCGAAGCGTTCAAGATCGTCGATCTGCCTAACGTGCTGACGAACGGCGGCCCGGGTATCGCAACCGAATCGATGACCCTGCACGCGTTCATCGAATGGCGCACGTTAAATCTCGGTGGTGCTTCCGCGGTAGCCTACATGCTGTTCTTCGTATCGACGATTGCATGCGTGTCGTTCTTTCAGCTCGTCGTGCGACGGGCAAGAGGAGCGCAGACATGATCCGGCGTCTCTTCGTTCATTCGCGGCTTGGCGAGCTTCCCGCCGGTGTGCGCTTCATTGCGTATCTGCTGCTTGGCGCGTGGACTGTTGTCGTGCTGTTCCCGCTTTACTGGATGGCGATCACGTCGTTCAAGTTACCGATCGACGTATCCAACGGCCCCGCGTACCTGCCTTTTGTCGATTTCAAGCCGAGTCTCGATGCGTGGCATTACATCTTTGTCGACCTGGGGCCGGACACGTATCGTCCGTACGTGAATTCGCTCGTGATCGCGACGTGTTCAACGGCGGCTTCGGTGTTCCTGGGCTCGATGGCCGCGTACGCACTGGCCCGTATCGAATACCGGCCGCCTGTCGCGGCGGTCGGCGTTGGCGTGCTCATACTGGCGGTGATCGTGGGCGTCACCGGCTGGGCCGGAGTGGATCTGAGCGTTGCCGTGACAGCGGGCCTCGCGCTTTTCTTCCTGCTGTTGCGCCCGATTATCCGTCGTGCGCGGCGCCGGTTCGGCAATGACGACATCCTGTTCTGGATCATCTCGCAACGTATCCTGCCGCCTGTCGTCACCGTGATCCCGATCTACCTGATGTTCAAGAGCGTCGGTCTGCTCGACACACGGCTCGCGCTGATCATCACCTATGCGACGGCGAACGTGCCGATCGTGGTGTGGCTCATGTTCGATTTCTTCGCCGCGGTGCCGAAGGAAGTCGAGGAGAGCGCGCAGATCGACGGCGCGACGCGCTTTGCGATCCTGTTTGGCATCGTGATGCCGCTGGTCGCGCCGGGTATCGTCGCGACCGCGCTGCTCGTCCTGATCCTGTCGTGGAACGAGTATCTTTTTGCACTTTTTCTCAGCACGGCGAATGCGCAGACCTTGCCGCTTCTGGTCGCGGCACAGAATGCGACGCGCGGGCCGCAGTGGTGGAACATGTCCGTGCTGATCCTGATCATGATCTTCCCGGTGATGGTGCTCACGCTCACGTTACAGCGCTTTATCGTCAAAGGTATTCTCGTGGGAGCGGTTAAAGGATGAACGACGCACACACGGCTACGGACCTCGCGGCGCTCGCCCCACAATCGAAGAGCGTCTCGCTGCGTAACGTCAGCAAGGACTTTGGCGGTACGCGGGTGCTCCATGATCTTTCGCTGGACGTGCGTGCCGGCGAATTTCTCGTGCTGCTCGGTGAATCCGGCTGCGGCAAGACGACGGCGCTGCGCATCATCGCCGGACTGGAATCGGCCACCGAAGGCACGGTGCACGTCGGCGAAAAAGACGTGACCCAGCAGTTGCCGCGCGACCGCGACCTGGCGATGGTGTTTCAGTCATATGCACTGTATCCGCACAAGACGGTGTTCGAGAACATCGCTTACCCGCTGATCGTTCGCAAGCGCGCGAAAGCGGAAGTCGATGCGGCGGTGCGCGAGGTCGCGGCAAGCGTTCATCTCGAGGAATTCCTTCAGCGCTATCCCCGCCAGCTTTCGGGTGGACAGCGTCAGCGGGTGGCGCTGGCGCGGGCCATCGTGCGACGCCCGGCGGCGTTTCTGATGGACGAGCCGTTGTCGAATCTCGACGCCAAGCTGCGCGGACATATGCGCGCGGAACTCAAGCATATGCAGCACGAACTCGATATCACGACGCTATACGTCACGCACGACCAGATCGAAGCGATGACGCTGGCGCATCGCGTCGCGCTGATCGACAAGGGCGTATTGCAGCAACTCGACACGCCCGCGCGTATTTATTCGGATCCCGCCAATCTGTTCGTGGCGGGGTTCATCGGTTCACCGCCAATGAACTTTTTGCGCGGCACGCTGGCGAACCAGCGCTTCGAAACCGACGGACTTGCCGTGCCCGCGAACGTGAATCATCAGGGCGCCGCGACGTTAGGCGTGAGGCCCGAAGAATGCGCACTGGTTGGCCCCGGAGAAGGCGAGGGCCGTGGGCGCATCTATCTGGTCGAACTCATTGGCGATCATTCGCTGGTGACGCTGAACGTCGGCGAGCAACAGGTGGTCGTCAAGGTGTCGAACATGTTTGCCGGTGAAATCGGCACTGAGGTGGGCCTTAAGCTTAATCGCGAGAGAGTGCATTTCTTTGACCAGCAACTGGGGCAGCGGATACGGTCGGGGTAGTTCGCGTGGTCGAACTACCCCATCGGATCACCTGATAACGTGACCTGCTAGAGCGCCTTGACCGGATGGGGCGTGTCGTCAAAGCCGCCCCACACCGACTGGTCGTAGTTCACCATCGAACCCGTCATCAAACCCGACTCCGCACTTGCGAGGAATGCCACTGCGCGCGCGGCTTCGGCAGGATCGATGAGGCGGCCGAAGGGTTGCGCGGCATTGGCTTCGGCGAGCCAGTCATCCGATGCGCCGTGATACGTGCGCTGGATCTGGTCTTCGCCGTCAGTCGCCATCCAGCCGAGATTCAGGCCGTTCACGCGGATATGGTTGCGCAGCAGCGCATACGCCGTGTTCCGCGTGAGCGTGGCAAGTGCGCCTTTCGAAGCGCAGTAAGCCGCGATGAACGGTTGCCCCGCCAGGGCGGACATCGAGCAGATATTCACGATCGTGCCTTCCGTCTTCTCGCGACGCATGATTTTTACGGCTTCCTGCATGAGAAAGAACGGCGCGCGGACGTTGGTCGCGAAGATGCTGTCGAAGCGTTCCGGCGTTGTGTCGAGTATCGTGCCGCGATCGGTCATCGCCGCGGCGTTGACGAGCACGTCGACCCGTCCGAAGTGTCGATCCGCGCTTGCGATCACGGCCTGACAGTCCTCGACGCGTGACAGGTCGGCTTGCACGAAGCGCACTTCCGCGCTGCCCGCCTCGCTGAGTTCGGCGGCCTTTGCCTCGCCCTTTTCCCTCGCGCGCCCGCAGATCACGATGCCTCGCGCGCCACGCTCCACGAACAACGCCGCGATTGCCGCGCCGAGTCCCTGTGATCCGCCAGTGACGACGACCACCTTCGAGTCGAACTGTCCCATCCTGTGTCTCTCCATCAAGGTTTGATCCATGCAGCACCGTCACTTTCCGGACCGGTGTCTGCTCGAGGGTCATGGCTATGCGCGGCTTGATGTGCCGCAGTGGTGATGCGATGATCGCGTCATCGTCGACGACTGATCCTGCCGGGCTTTACGATCCATTCATGACTAACCGCAAGTCCAGCACTACTCGCCGCAAAACGAACATGGCCGATATCGCGAAGGCCGCGGGCGTTAGCGAGGCGACCGTCGATCGCGTGCTGAACGGTCGTGGTGGCGTATCGCGTGAGAAAGAAGCGGTGGTGCTCGAATGGGCGCGCAAGCTCAGAATCGATCGCGCGCTCGATTCCGTTTCGGTACGCTGGCTGCGCATCGCCATTCTTTTGCAGCAGCCGGTCGCGCAGTACTACGTGTCGCTCAAGCAGGGTTTCGAGGTGGCGCAAAAGACGTTCGAGGCGCAACGTGTGATCTGCGCGGTGACGTACTTCGAGAGTCTTGAGCCTGCATGTGTCGTCGAGACGATCCGGCGCGCGACGCAAAAAGCCGATGCACTCGTGATCGTGGCTTACGAGCATCCCGACATCACGACCGCCTTGCGGCAACTGAGCCGCTCGATGCCGGTCGTCACGCTTGCAAGCGATCTGCCTGGCACCGGGCGGCTTGCTTACGTCGGTATCGACAATCGTTGCGCGGGACGCGTGGCCGGCGAACTCATGGGACGCTTTCTTGGCGATGCGGGCGGCAAGGTGCTCGTACTCACGGGCATGCATGATTTCCTCGGCCATGAAGAACGTGAAAGCGGCTTTCGTTCAGTGCTGCGGCGCCGGTTCCCGAACTGCGACATCGTCGAAACGGTAGAGAGCCGCGAGCAATCGGTCGTGACCGAACGATTGACGCGCGACGCCTTCCGGCGTTATCCCGACCTGCGCGGGATCTACAACATTTCCGTCGGCGACGAGGGCGTCGGCGCCGCGCTCCTCGCACTGGATCGTGTCCGCTCGACGATGTTCATCGGCCACGAGCTTAATGAAACGTCACGGCGCCTGCTGATTGAAGGCACGCTGGACGCCGTGCTCGACCAGAATCCCGCAGGCGAAGCGATGCGCTCGATCGAAATCGTCCTGCGGCACTATCACCGTGATCCGGGTGTCGCGTTTCCTCAACAGATTCCCGTGACCGTGCTGCTGCGTGAAAATCTTCCGCCCGGCGACTGACGGCCGGCGGTTGAAGTTTCATTCTGCTTGAGCCTGACGTCGCCAGCGGTGGCTCGGGGCGGCAAGGATGCTCGCCGCGATAACGATAACGATAGTTGAAGCCTCCCAGACCTTCACTCCGAAAAATGATGGCTTGCCATCAAAATGAAAGTCCTGCCGCGCCAGATAAGGCTTTCGAAATGGAAAATAAATTCCATGAAAATATCGTGTGCAATTATTCTTGCAATCTGACCATCTCGTCTCTTATGCTTGTTCATGACGCAGCCGCGAGCACTGCGCATGGAGAAGGAGACGGTCGTGAACAGTGTCGATAGCGGTGTTGCCACAGCGGATGGGATTGTCGAAGCGTTGATGCATGGCCCGGGCGCGATCCGCATTCGCGGGCTCTTTAGCGAGGCGCAGATTGCCGAGGCGCGGCGTGTGGTGATGGCGCATTCAGAAGATCGTGCGCAGACCGTCACGCACTTTCAGGGGCAGGCGGCAGAGGAGCAGCGCCTGCATCTGCAACGACGCGTATGGAATCTGCTTGCCAAGGGCGACGTGTTTTCGCAGATGTCGGAGCAGCCGCTGATCGTCGATGCGATGCGGCGTTTTCTGGGTTCGGATTTCATCATGGGTTCGATAGCGGCGAATCGAATCCTGCCGGATGGCCCCGGCCAGGAACCGCATATCGACTACCCGTACTGGGATTTCCACGCGCCGGAATCGTTTCCGCTCGCGATTAATACATCGTTTCCGCTTAACGCGCAGGTGACGATTCCGCTCGATCCGTTCACGGCGCAAACAGGCGCGACCGCGTTCGTGCCGCACACGCAGCACGAACTGCGCTATCCGACCGAAGCCGACCGGTTCTTCGAGCGCTGTGAGCGCATGGAAGCGGAGCCGGGCGATGCCATCGTGTTCTTTGGCGCGACGTGGCACTGTGCGATGCCCAATCGTAGCGTGCAGGATCGTAGCGCGGTGTTGATTCAATACCTGCCGAAATTCGTCAAGCCGATGGAAGATCTCAGGGCGATGGCAGGCGAAGCGTTCGTCAAGCACGCCAGTCCGACGATGCGTCAGCTGCTTGGCATGCACTATCCGTATCCGCAGAATCTGGAAGAGATTGCCGTCGCGACCAATGCAGAAGGGCGCAGGAATGCGATGCGGTAGACGGATTGCGACGTCGACCTGCTGCGCGATCGGCGAGGCGCTGGAGCATGCCGCGCAGATGCGCGCAGCGCGGTGTGAATTGCGCACTGAGCCAGCGCCTTGAGCGTCTTACGCCGCGTGAGCGTGAAGTAATGGCGCTGGTCGTAACGGGGTATCTCAACAAGCAGGTCGCAAGCGAACCCGCCACGGTCGAAAAACGGTCAAGACACGTCGCGCACGCGATACACCGCTGGAATTCGTCCAGTCCTTCAGCACAAATCTCCCCACAAGCCGGAATCAGGTGTCAGGGTGATCTCGCGAAACCCCAAAAACCCATCCGAACCTGACAGAAACCTTCTCTGAATATTTAGGTTGTTAATGAGAATCATTTGCATTAACATTCGGCTTTCGTCGATTAACCTTCCGCTTGACTACTCCGTGCCCGAGTGATGCCTTGCCGCGCAAAGTCGCGTCGCACGGGCGTTTCACTCTGCCCGGTCAAAAACAATATGCAGAACCAGACCATCGTTCGCCGTCCTGTGTTGGGGCGTAATTCCAGCCGCAATCCGTCATCGCTTCTCAGTGCCGCGCTGCTGGCCAGCGTGGGCCTGACGCTTTCCACCCTGTCGACGTCCGGGTGGGCGCAGGCTGCCGCAACCGGCGACGCCGCGCTGCCGACGGTGAGCGTGACAGCATCGCGCGACACGACGGTCGCGGCTGCGGACTCCGTCAGCGCGGGCGCGCTGGGTTCGCGCAAGCAGGTCGATACGCCGTTTTCGACGCACGTCGTGACGAGCGAGGAAGCGCAGGATCTGATGGCGAACACGGCTAACGATCTCTTCAAATACGATCCGGCCGTGTCGGCCATATCGGATAACGCGATCAGCGAAAACTCGATGCTCACCGTGCGCGGCCTGCCGATCGATACGCTTAACGGCATCAAGGTCGACGGTCAGAGCTTCCCTTCGTGGGACACCGATCTCGCACTGGATCAGTTCGAGCGCGTGGAACTGCTCAAGGGTCTTTCCGGGTTCATGTACGGCTTCGGCTCGCCGGGCGGTATCGTCAACTACGTGCTCAAGCGTCCGACGGACGATCCGTACCGCAGCTTTTCGGTGGGCTATCAGTCCGCCGGTGTGTTCAGCGAGAAGCTCGATCTGGGCGGCCGCTTTGGTAACGACGACCGCTTCGGTTTTCGCCTGAATCTCGTGAACGAAGACGGCAACACCGCTGAAGCGAACGGTCATCTGCGTCGCAAGATGGCTTCGCTCGCGATGGACTTCCGCATTACGCCGGACCTGACGTGGTCGGCCGACGCGTTCTACCAGAAGCGTAAAACCAATGGCACGCTGTTCGGCCTCATGTTCGGCAGTGGCCTTGGCATTCCCGACGCCAGCACGATCACGCACGATCTGACGCAGCCGCAGAACTTCTACCAGGTCGAGATGGCATCGTTTGGCACGGGCCTCGACTATCGTCTTTCGGAGAACTGGCACGCGAGCGTGAAGTACCGCTTCGCGAAAGAAAACCGCACGAACTCGGACAGCCTGCTGTACGTGTTCAACGACGCCGGTGATTACTCGAACACGCTGTATGCCGCGATGACGCGTTACTTCTATCAGAACGTCGACGCGATGGTGCAGGGCAAATTCAACACCGGCAGCGTGAAGCACGACATCGTGTTCGGCGCCGGCTATCAATCGCAGATGACCGAGTACGACAACAGCGAAGGCTGGAATGACGGCTACCCGCTCGGCACCGGCAGTCTGTACGGCAGCACGTTGCTGACGAACGCCGAAGTCAACATTGGCGAAAACCTGTACCGCCAGTCGCGTACGACGCAAACCGCGCTCTACGCGAGCGATACGGTGGCGTTCACGTCGCGTCTGTCCGCGCTGCTCGGCGTGCGTTATACGCAGTACCGTCAGCACACGTACGACACGGACGGCTCGGCGCTGGCCGAATACAGCGCGAATCCGGTCACACCGACCGTTGCGCTGATGTTCAAGACGGACGCGTACGCGACGCTTTATGCGAGCTATGTCGAGTCGCTTAAGCAGGGTGGTTCGGCTTCGAACACGAACGTCAATTTCCCGGCTACGTATGGCCCGCTTCGCAGCAAGCAGTATGAAGTCGGCTTCAAGACGGATCGCCAGAAGTGGGGTGCCAGTCTTGCGCTGTTCCGCGTCGACCAGGGCTATAACTACACGAACCCGGAAAACATTTTCGTGCAGGACGGCACAAAGCGCTATGAGGGTCTTGACACAAGCGGCTGGCTGCAACTGTCGAGTGACTGGCGCGTGCTGGGCGGCGTGATGTGGCTGAACACGAAGGCAGTCGATATCGACGACGCTACTGTCGAAGGCAAGCGCATCTACGGCGCGCCGCGCTTCACGGCGACGGGCCGCATCGAATACAACCCGTCATATATGCGCCCGTTGACGCTGGCGTTCGGCGCGAAGTACGTGAGCGATATGGCCGTCGACGCTGCGAATACGCAGTTCGTGCCGGCGTACGTCACATACGATCTGAGTGGCAAGTATGAAACGCGGATCGCCGGCAAGGACGTGACGTTCCGCGCGGGGATCAACAACCTGTTGAACCGTCGTTACTGGACGACGGCGTGGGGCTACTACGTGGCCCCGTCGCCGACGCGTACTGCAGTGGCGAGCGCGACGCTGCAGTTCTAGGCGTCTGCAAGGATCGATACGCTGCGAGAAAAGCGGCCACAACGTTTTTGTTGTGGCCGCTTTTTTGCGGGCCGGGTTATCAATGCCGCCTGTACTTCGTGGTGCGCGGCACCGCAAGATCCGGGATCGGATAGCATGACGATTATCTTCAGATACGTTCACAAGCGAGGCACGCATGGCGCAAGCAAGGCAATACCAGCTGAGAATGAAGGTCTCGGCAGAACTTGCGGTGATCTTGCGAGGCGATCCAGCGGCTAACGCGCACGCTGCGCTGCATGATGTGCTGTGTGGATACGACGCAACCTTGAAGTGCCAGTACGACGCGTTCGCTGACTACGTCAGCGAAGCCGAAAAGATGGGCGTGGAGAAATATCCTCTTTACGAGTGGACCCGCGCGACCATTAAAACGCCCGCGAAAAAACCCCGCTATCTGCAATCGTTTACGGTCTACGTCGATGGCGAAGAGATATACGACGGGGATGTCGCCGACGCGCTGCACGAGGCGTTGTCGGCGCTTGCGGGCGCGGACGGTATCGTCAGCGTGATGAAGTTCGACACGAATCCGGCGAATAATCCGCAGCCGCCTGCGCGTGAGCGTTAAGGCCGGGCACGTTGATGTGCCTTTAGCGTGGGCTTTTCAGGTGCGTGACAAGCCCTGAAGCGTTCGGCCGAAAAGCGGCGACGCGAGGCTCGCAGCCGCGAGTTCGTTTGCTGCGGACACGAGCGTCGGTCCCAGTGTCTCCATGCGCTTTTCCGTCAGCCGCACAGCCGGCCCCGCAATGCTGATCACACCGATTGCCGGGTAACCGCGGCGTTGAACGGGCGCGGCCATCGCCGTCATTCCCGGAGCGAACACTTCATTGATCGTTGCATAGCCACGGGTTCGGGCCGCATCGACAAAGGCGAGCAACGCCTTGACCGTGGTCGGCGCTTTAGGCCCGTACTGTTTCGGCTGCCCGAAACCCTGACGCGTCACCAGTTCGAGCGCCCGCTCGTCGCTCATGGTCATCATCCATGCATGGCCGGTCGCGCTGCATGACAGCACGGTATCCATGCCCATGTCCGGGTCGTAGCGCAGGCCCTTTAGCGCGCCCTGCGATTTGGCGACCCACGTCAGCCTGTCGCCGTCGACGATCGCCAGCCGCACCAGCTCTCCCGATGTTTCCGCAAGGCGGTCGAGCATGCTTTGCGCGATGTCGATGATGCCCGACGTCGCGAGATAGCCAAGGCCCAGTCCGACAAGTTTCGTCGTGAGTACATAGTCGCCCTGCTCGCGCAATTGACGTACGTAGCCGCATTGCTTGAGATCGGCAAGCAACCGGTGACAGGCGCTACGCGGAATCTCGAGTTGATCTGAAATCATCGCGAGCGGCGTGCCTTCCATTTGCGTCGCAAGAAATTCAAGTACGGCCAATGTCCTTTCAGTCACGCCCGGCATGACACCTCCCGCGGATTTCTCAAAGCGGCATGATTGCACAATGCGAGATGGGATTCCACCCTGGAATGACGTCCCACTGGCGCTGTTAATCTGCGCAGCATGCAGTCTCGCCCGACGGTTCACCGCCCTGGCGCGATGGGATGCATACCAAAAGACAGGCCCCGCGCCGTCGGCATTAAACGGTTCACCTGGATGTGACGCCGACAGAGGTCTGGAACAGAAACAGGAGACAACCACAACATGGATCAGCAATCTCAACTTTCCGCGCATCAGGCGATGCGTACGCGCGCCGTGACCGCGGCAGCCATCGGAACCGCACTCGAATGGTTTGACTTCACGTTGTATGGCGCGCTGGCCGCCACCGTGTTGCCCAGGCTCTTTTTTCCGTCGATGAATCCGACTTCCGCGTTGCTGGCATCGCTCGCCACGTTTGGTGTTGGACTCGCCGCGCGGCCGCTTGGCGCGATCATCTGCGGTCATCTGGGGGACAAACTCGGGCGGCGCAACCTGATGCTCGGCACGGTCACCGTGATGGGTGTTTCCTCGATGCTAATAGGCTTTTTGCCGACCTACGCGAGCATTGGCGTATGGGCTCCGATGCTGCTGGTGCTCCTGCGTATCCTGCAGGGTTTCGCACTGGGCGGCGAATCGACGGGCGCGCAGTTGATGGCAATCGAGCATGCGAGCCCGGATCGTCGCGGCAAATATTCGGGCCTGCTCGGACTGTGTTCGCCGCTTAGCCAGATCATGGCTAACGGGGTATTGCTGCTGCTTTCATCGACCATGCCCGCACAGGCGTTTGACACGTACGGGTGGCGCATTCCGTTCATCCTGAGCTTTATTCTGGTGATCGTCGGTCTTTACATCCGGCTGCGCGTCAGCGAGACGCCCGCGTTCGTCGCGTTGCGCAAAACGGAAGTGGTCCACGTGGGGAGCCCGCTGCGCGATGTATTGCATCTTCACTGGCGAACCGTGTTGCGCTGGATGCTGTTCTTCTGCGGCCCTGCTGCGATCTTTTATCTGATCGTCGTCTTCTCGTTGAGCTACGTCACCAAGACGCTTGGCGTGCCGAAGCAGACGGGCTTCCTTTTGCTGATGGGAGCGAACGTGTGCGCGATCGTCGGCGCGCTGGCTGGCGGCATGCTGAGCGACCGTATCGGCCGGAGGAAGGCGCTTGCGATCGGCTCGACGGCGACGTTGCTGATGCTGTTCGTGTACTTCCAGATTCTCGATACGAAGAGCTTCGTACCGATGCTGGCGGCCATGGGTTTCTTTCTCGGTTTCACGCAGTTCCAGAGCGGCATCCAGCCAGTGGCCTTCGCCGAAGCATTCCCGACGAACGTGCGCTATTCCGGCTCCGCGCTTGCCTATACCGGCGCCAATCTGGTGGCGGGCGGGCCGATGCCTGTACTTGCGGTCTGGCTGTTCGCGCTATGCAATGGTTCGCCATGGGGCGTCGTCGCGGTGTGCGCAACCTTCAATGTGATTTCGCTGATCGCCATTCTCACCGCGCCTGAAACGCTTGGTATAGACATGAACCGTGTCGACTCCGCCGAAGAAGTGATCGGCGCATCAGGGCAGGCGTCCATGCAATCTCATTCACACTGAAATTCAGGCAACACAGATGAAACCACTTGTTTATGTGCTGAACGGTTCGAACCTGAACATGCTCGGCAAGCGTGAGCCTCACCTGTACGGCTCGACCACGCTTGCCCAGGTGAAGGAACGTACGGAGGCACTCGCGCTGGAACTGGGGCTTGGATGCGAGTTTCGCCAGACCAATCACGAGGGGGTGATGGTCGACTGGCTGCAGGAAGCGTTTGAAAAGGACGCGGCCGTCGTCATCAACCCGGCGGGTTTCTCGTTTGCATCGATACCGGTACTCGATGCTGTCAAGCTGATTCGCCAGCCGGTGATCGAGGTGCACATCACAAACATTCACCAGCGCGACGAGCAATATCGGCATTCGTTGATCTCACTCGCTGCACGCGGCGTGATCTGCGGTCTTGGCGTGGACGGCTATCTGCTTGCCGTGCGCGCCGTCGCGGCGGCGCTGGAGCGTCAGGAGATGCAGGCAGGCGGGAGCCACGGTGGTTAGTGTTCGTACAATGCGTTCTTCAGGCGGGAGCATGGACGCGTGCCAGAAGCGCACCGTTGTGACTGTTCAATTTTCGAAATAACCCGGCCGGTCCAGACCGGCATTCAGCCACGCGGTAGGCAGCCATTGGGTTGGAACGAAATGCCTGCGGTATTCCCTCGCTGGACCGATCACACTCGCGTATTCCGCCTTTGCCGTGGATGGTGACGACGGGTTGAGCATGGTCGTCTTCGCGCCCGTCTCGCTGGACGACGCAAAGGCCGTCGAAGCACTCCTCGCGCTGGCAGTCTGATTGCGGCGGACTGACGGTAACAGCTTCGGTATCAGGTAACGCGACGGTCGTCCGCACGAATTGCGAGCGAGGCATAAGATCACGATATGGCGAGGTCGATCCGGTCTTGCCTTTCATTTTCGTGAGGACACTGCGATGAAAGCACGACGCTTCGTATATGGCATGGCGGCGCTTTTTCTGGCGTTCGCGTCGAGCGCATGGGCGGACCAGAAACCTTACGACAAGACACAGTTCGAGCAGAACGTCGCGGAGGGCAAACCCACGATTGTTTATCTGCACGCCACCTGGTGCCCGACCTGTCGCGTACAGCAGCCAATCGTCGACCGCCTTTCGAAGGATCCGCAGTTAAAGCAGGTGACCATTTTCGTCGCGGATTTCGACAAGGAAACGGCACTCAGGAAGTCGCTCAGGATCAGCGAGCAGTCGACGTTCGTGGTTTTCAAACAGGGCCATGAGGTAGCGCGCTCGACCGGTCAGACCCAGGAACCGGCGATTCGCGACACGTTCGACAAGGCGCTTTGATGGACTTCGGGGTCGGCACCTATGCGACCGGTTTTGTTGCGGGCGCTGCATCGAGTCTCTCGCCGTGCGTTCTGCCGCTTCTGCCGATCCTGGTTGCATCCGCGCTTTCAACGCATCGCTTTGGCGCCGTGGCGCTCGCAACGGGTTTGAGCCTTTCGTTCGCGGCGGTCGGCATTTTCGTCGCGACGCTCGGCGCATCGATTGGACTCGACCCGGAGACGTTCCGGCGCGTAGCGGCGATTCTCATGATCGTCTTTGGACTGGTGATGTTGTCGGCGCGCTTGCAGGACATGTTCGCGCGCGCGACATCGCGCCTGAGCGGAGCCGGGCAGAGCGCTTTAGGTGGTGTGCGTGGCGACGGATTGATCGGGCAGTTCTGTATTGGCCTGCTGCTTGGCCTCGTGTGGAGTCCTTGCGTGGGCCCAACCCTGGGCGCGGCAACCACGCTTGCTTCGCAGGGGACCGACCTGGGTCATATTGCTTTGCTGATGGCACTGTTCGGACTCGGTGCGGGATTGCCGCTGATGATACTCGGCGGTGTATCAAGGGCATCGTTCGCGCGTGTCCGTGGCGCGTTGTCGTTGTCAGCGAAATTTGCGAAGGTGGGGCTCGGGACAGTTTTCGTCGTGCTTGGCGTGCTGATGTTGACCGGGCTGGACCGGAGCATCGAAGCGGCGGCGCTCGCGGCAAGCCCGATGTGGTTGACCGTGTTTACGACGGCGTTCTGAAATGCCCCCTCGCATCCTCGTTTCTCAAGACGGTTGAGCGTTGTCGACAAACGCAGGCGGCGTCTCACCGATCCGAACTTTACGGGTGCCCCGCAAAATCGTTACGTCAATAAAGACGAGAAAACGGTATATACTGTTTTCATCGATTATAAAGAGGAGGTCGCATGAGCGAACCCACGATCAGGAAGCCGACGAAAAAATCTTTCCATTTTCCCAGGGCGACGAACGGCACCGTCGCGCAAGCAGACAAACAGGCCGACAACGCCGGCACAGTTGTTAAGACCGTCGTTGAAGCCAGGGCTAAGGCAGCGCCAAAAGCATCGCGTCAGAAGCGCACGGCGACTGTTGAAGCAAAGCCAGTCGCAGCTGCTGTAGAAGAGAAGCCAAAACGCGCAAGGAAGGAAAAGGTTGTGCGCGACAGCTTCACCATGCCCAAATCGGACTATGCGAAGATCGCGATCCTGAAGCAGAAGTGCGTGGACGCGGGCGTTTCCGTGAAAAAGAGCGAGTTGCTGCGGGCCGGATTGCTTCTGCTGGCGTCCGTTCCGGAAAAGCGCTTGCTGGCAGCGGTTTCAGCCGTCGAAACGGTCAAGACGGGACGTCCGGCGAAATCCTGACCGGCCGATGCACGGCAGCACAAGGAGCGGGCATGTCGCGCGCTGCTTGTGCTGCGGCGTATGCTTCGATGGGACGTCTGAAGGGCCGGCGAGGACCCGATCCGGGATTTATGCCGGGGCAAATACCACTGCACCGACATTGTCGATGTGTGTGAAGCTTCGAATAAACCGGTACGTCCGGTCACCTATTGCTATCCGGTTTACGCCTGCCTGGGTACGCTCAAGTATTTCGTCAGCCATTGCCGCTGCAATGGTTCCGTGATCAGTCAGGTTGACATCTTCGCCTGCTGGGTCACCGACATAAACTGAACAGACGTCCGTACCGTGGCGCATCATCACGACGCGCGCCCCCTTGTCGAGCGAGAGTTCGAGAAATTCGGCGAGCGTCAGCAACGATTCCGGCGTGTTGTCCTGCGAGCCGCTTACAAAATCAGAAGAAGTAGTCATACGGTCGCCCCCGTCAAAGACATGTGCCCTGAAGTGGAAGATCGCCCACGGTCGACCACGGTTCCACTATAAGCGCTGGCGCGTGAATCCGGAGCAGATCAGGAAGAGTATTTGCCCAATTTCCAGCGCAGAGGGGATATCAATCCGAACGCACCGGCCGCAGTTCTCCCTCAAGGGTGATCACGGCTCATTCAGTGCCGAACCGACGGTCTTTGCCACTGACAGTAAGCATAGTCGATGAGTTTTTCCGGTGCGAGGTCGCCGTGCGTGACAAGGCAATTGAGCCTCATCGTGAGGCCTATATCTGCGATACACCATTCGCCAAAGAGATTTTCGGATTCCGCTGCGAGCAACACCCCGGAGGCTGCAAAGAGTTTCTCTTCAGCGGCGGTTGCCGTGGCTAAAAGCGGTGTCGCCTTGACGCCGTGGAACACGACGTCAGTGGCTTGTTCCGCGCGGCATCAACTGCTTAAGGGAGAGAATTGATGACGGTACTTGACGAATCTTGAGCCATTTACCGGTTGGCGCCGTTCGGACATATCGGGCACCTGAGGTTCACCGCATCCCTTTCCTGTCAAAGGTTGTATTTCGGTTCCGCATGGAACGTCTGTTCCGGGAATGGGTGACACAGGGCAGGTGTGACCTGACCACACTTCGTCATAGCCTGACTTACGACACCGTCAGAATAAGGTGATCACGCAATATAAAATACAGTTACAGTATATGTTATGACGATAATTTCTATCAAATAAGCACTGTCTGGACGCTTTTGTGACATAAAAAATATCAGATATTCGTGCAATTTTCATCCCGGGCGGATGTCATAACGAATGATTGCACGGCCCCAGGCAGGGCGGTCTTTCGGGTTGATGCGAGGAACTTCGATGAAGCTGACGGATTACACGGACTATAGTCTTCGCACATTAATGTATGCAGCGCTGCGGGACGATCAACTGGTGACGATCCAGGAGATTTCAGACGCGTTCAGCATACCGCGCAATCACCTTGTGAAAATCGTTCATGCACTCGGCAAAGCCGGTTATCTGACTACCGTCCGTGGACGGCGAGGCGGCATCCGCCTCGGCCGCGCTGCGTCGAAAATTGTTGTTGGCGATGTGGTTAGAAGCATGGAGCCGGACTTTCACATGGTCGAGTGCTTCGATACCGAACACAATCAATGTGTCATCACGGCCGCATGTGGCTTGCGCGGTGCGCTGAGTACGGCACTCAAGGCATACCTTGATGTACTCGATCACAGGACGCTCGCAGACCTGATCGAAAAACGGCAGACGCTTTCGCGTTTGCTGGAGACGTCGGTGCCCGTGCAGTTCATGCCAATGCCCGCGAACGACGCGCCGCGCAAGACAGCGGCGCAGAATAGACGGGAACGGTAAGCATCGCCTTTTAGCACTGTTGCGCATCGCTAAAGGGCCGGACGCACCGACATCTTGTGAAGTACGGCAAGACGCAAGGAAGAACGGCAACAGCCAGACGCGGGCCCGTCGCGAGTCGCCCGTTTTTCCAGGTTCTGAATCATGAATTCATTCCTTGTTATCCGCTCGATTCATATTACCTGCGTGGCACTCAGCCTGGGTGGCTTCGTCACACGAGGCATACTGCGGGCCTTCAACTCACGCCTGCTGCAAACGCGCTTTGTGCGAGTGATTCCGCACGTCATCGATACATTACTGCTCGTGAGTGGAGTGCGGCTTGCGATGCTGATTGGCTTCGCGGCAAATGCGAACTGGCTGCTCACGAAACTCGGCGCGCTGCTTGTCTACGTGGTACTCGGCAGTGTCGCGCTAAAGCACGGCAGCAGTCGGCTGATCTGCGTCGCAAGCTGGCTGGGCGCGATTGTTATTTTCGCATTCATTGTTTCCGTGGCCCGCACCCATCTTCCGCTCGGATTCTTCGCC
Source organism: Paraburkholderia gardini (assembly GCF_907164575.1). GTDB lineage: Bacteria > Pseudomonadota > Gammaproteobacteria > Burkholderiales > Burkholderiaceae > Paraburkholderia > Paraburkholderia gardini. Next base: position 33,358 of record NZ_CAJQYY010000003.1, on the reverse strand, counting down.
AGGAACTGAATCGGTGCATCCGCAGCGTTAGCGTGGCTAGAACCAGGCAAGCCAACCATGACGTTAAAAAACGGGATGCAAAAACGGGGGGCCATAGATTTTTCATGGCGAAGCAGGGTGAGCAGTCCAGGCAACTGGCCCTCGCTAAAGCCGACGCGCCTTGCCAGTAATCCGCGGGCAGGACTTTGATGGAAAGCCATCAAATTCCGTCGTGATCGCTGGTTGTCGATCAAGTAGTGTTTGTTCCAGCCGGGCGGCGTTTACCGCCGGTTTATAAGCGCGGCAGCCTCACGCAGCCAGCGAACAGACCGCAACAAGGAGACAGGCATGTCATCGACGCCCCCGCCCGGAATCACGAAACCCGGCCTGACAGACGAGACGTTCGACGATCGCATCAGCGAGCAGTGGTATCAGCCGCGCATTCCGCGCGCTGTCCTCAAGGAACTGATGAAGCGCAGCGACGCGCCGGGTTTGCGCAATTTCGGACTGTGGCTTGTGCTGCTGATCGCATCGGGTGTTGTCGCGGGGTTCAGCTGGGGTAGCTGGTGGGCCGTGCCGGCGTTCTTCGTGTACGGCACGATCTACTCGTCGAGCGACGCGCGCTGGCACGAACTCGCGCACGGCACGCCGTTCAGGACGCGCTGGCTCAACGACGCGTTCTACCATCTGTCGTCGTTCATGACGATCCGCGAGGCGTACTGGTGGCGCTGGAGCCACGCGCGGCATCATACGCATACCTACTTCACCGGGCGCGATCCGGAGATCCAGGTGGCACGCCCGACGAAGGTGCTGCCGATTCTCCTCGATTTCCTTGCGCTCATCGGCGGCACCGCCGAGATTCGCAAGACCATTCGCCACGCGTTCGGCCGCATCGACGCCGCGACCGAAGCGTTCCTGCCCGCCAGCGAGAAACCGAAGATGATCTGGTCGTCGCGGATCTATCTCGCGGTGATCGTCGCGACAATCGTGCTCGCAATCGTGTTCCGTAGCTTCCTGCCGCTGATGTTCGTCTGGACGCCGCGTTTCTACGGCGGCTGGCTGCACCAGTTGCTGGGCCTCACGCAGCACGCCGGACTCGGGGTCAACGTGAAGGATCACCGGCTCAATACACGCACCGTCTACATCAATCCGGTATTTCGTTTCCTGTACCTGAACATGAACTATCACCTCGAGCATCACCTGCTGCCGATGGTGCCGTTTCATGCGCTGCCGCGTCTGCACGATGCCATCAAGGACCAGTTGCCGCCCGCATATCCGAATCTTTACGCAACCTGGCGCGAGATGGTGCCGGCATTGTGGAAGCAACGGCGCGATCCGGCTCATGTGATCGAACGCACGCTACCCGAACCATCAGCGGGCGGCCAGGCGAATTTCACTGCACAGCCGGGTACCTGAAAGAGACTGCTTCGGCTTCTGCATCGCTGTAAATCCATTACTTCTTGCATCCATGGGAGGCATCGTGGCAGTCGATACCGACAACACGAAGTGGGTCGTCGCATGTACCACCCACGACATCGACGAAGAAGATGTACTGCGTTTCGATCATGAAGGCACGAGCTACGCGGTGTACCGGCTGGCGGATGGCTTTCACGCATCGGACGGCTGGTGCACGCACGAACAGGCGCATCTCGCGGAAGGCTTCGTCGTGAACGGCGAGATCGAATGTCCGCTCCATCAAGGCCGTTTCGACATCGTCAGCGGCAAGCCGATGAGTCCGCCCGTCTGCGTGAAACTGAAAACCTGGCCGGTGCGCGTCGAAGGCCACAACGTGCTGATCGGCGTACTTTCTACAGCCGCAAAGGATGCCGTATGAAAACCGCCGAACATGCCGCGATGGTGATCGTGGGCGCGGGACAGTGCGGGGCGCGTACCGCACATGCATTGCGCGACAACGGCTGGGACGGCGAGATCACCCTCCTTGGCAACGAGGGACTCGCACCGTATGACAGGCCGCCGCTCTCCAAGGCCGTGCTGCTCGGGCAAAAGACCACCGGACAGTGCACGCTTTTCGATGAGGCGTTCTATCGCGACAACCGCATCGATCTACGCGTCGATGCACCGGTCAGCGGGATCGATCGCGCGGAGCGCAGGGTGGTGCTCGGCGATGGCCGCACGGTGTCGTACCGCCGGCTGCTGATCGCGACGGGTGCCGAGCCGCGCCGGCTCGCCGTGCCAGGCGCCGCGCTTGCCGGAGTGCATCTGCTGCGCACCGTGCCCGATGCGTTGTCGATTGTCGACGAACTGTCGCCAGGGCGGCGCATCGCGGTGGTCGGTGCGGGTTTTATCGGACTCGAAATCGCGGCGACCGCGATCGCGCGCGGCTGTAAAGTGGTCGTCATCGAAGCGGCCGCGCGTGCGTTGATGCGCGCCGTGCCGGAAATCGTCGCGGGTTATCTGGTCGAGCGGCATCGCCAGATGGGGGTCGATGTTCGCTTCGCCACACAGGTCGAACGTATTCTTGGCGATACACGGGCAACGGGTCTCAAGCTGTCCGACGGCACCACGCTGGAATGCGATGCGGTTGTCGTGGGTGTCGGTGTGACGCCGCGCACCGCGCTCGCGGAAGCAGCCGGTATCGATGTCGCGGACGGCATTGCGGTCGACGATACGCTGCGTACCAACGATCCCTGGATTTTTGCCGCCGGCGATGTGTGCTCATTCCCGCACCGGCTGTTCCGCCGCCGTATCCGGCTCGAGTGCTGGAAGAATGCGGAAGATCATGCGCGGATCGTGGCGCGCAACATGCTCGATTACGGCGAAACCTATTCGGCGGTCCCATGGTTCTGGTCGAATCAGTACGACATGACGATTCAGATCGCCGGCATGCCTGCGTTCGGCACGACGAGTGTGGTACGTGACACCGGATCGGCTTCGCGCGTGTTCTTCGCGCTCGACCGCGAAGGTGTGCTGGTCGGCACAAGCGGTGTTGGCCAGTTGAGCGAGGTCGCACGCGAAGTGCGCGCCGCACAGGAACTGATCGGCCGTCGCGCACGCATCGATCCGGCGGTGCTGGCGGATTGCTCGGTGAAACTGAAGTCGCTGCTGGCGGCGGAGGCGCTATGAGCCAACGCTTGCTGGTCTTCCAGTCGATGTGGGCGATGGAACGGCGTCACGGCGATGGCTTCGAGCGATCGCTCGAAGAGAACCTGCGCATGATTGCCGGGGCCGGTTTCGACGGCATCAGCGCGCACTACGCGGACCGTGCAGAAGTGCGGCGGCTAGCGGCGCTACGCAAGACGTATGGGCTGGACGTGGAGGGTCAATGCTTTCCGCGTACCGTCGACGATCTGCAACCGGTGCTCGAGAACGCAACCGAATCTGGCGTGCATCACATCGACCTGCAGCCCGATGTGCGGCCGCGCGGCACTGCAGAAGCGGTGACGCTGCTCGACGGGTGGTCGCGTCTTGCGGAGCAGGTGGATTTCCCGGTGTACATCGAAACGCACCGCGACCGCATGACCACCGACCTCTATTTCACACTCGACCTGCTCGATGCGCGTCCCGGGACAAAACTGCTCGGCGACATTTCACATTACCTCGTAGGCCGGGAGTTCGCATGGCCGGTATCCGGCGAGAACCATGCGCTGATGCATCGCATTCTCGACAGTTCCTGGGCGTTTCATGGCCGCGTTGCGAGCCGCGAGCAGGTTCAGATCGAGCTGTCATTCGAGCCGCACAGGATGTGGGTGGACCTGTTCCTCGACTGGTGGCGCTACGGTTTCGCGTCGTGGTGCAAACGCGCGGGAGCGGACGACACGCTCGCGTTCACCTGTGAGCTTGGTCCGAAGCCCTACGCGATCATTGGCCGCGACGGCAACGATACGACGGACCGTTGGGCCGAATCATTGCTGTTGCGCGACTGGATTCGTGACGTATGGCGCGACGTGCGGCAGCACCACGCCGCATCCGTGCAAGCGGTGTTTCCTGAGTAACGCATGACGCAGCCGTGGCTTGTCTCAATCTTCACGCGACAGGTCCCCGCGCAGGATGCCTTCGTCGCCGGCGGATAAGTCGCAGATGCCATCTGCCTTGACCGCCGCGCTCCGCAACGCAAGGTGGGTCTGATTCCTGTCATCGAACGCATTGGTATTAACCGGTCCAGCGCGTTGTGATTCAGACGTGCTGGCAACCACACCTTGGTCGTTCAGCATCCGCCCATCATCCACGGCGATCTCCATGCCGACTTATCCGAAGCCAGATACACGATGGCTTTCGCGATCTCCCAAGGTTTGCCGAAGCGTTCCGCGAGAATGGAATCGACGATCTTTTGATTGTCAGACGCGGGATTGGCGGACCGTCGAAGGTGCGCTCCAGTATTCATGGATTTCATCGCGGACGTGTTTGCCGGCATCTCCGCGCTAAACGAAGCGTCTCGCCCTATACCGCCTCGCGCGATACTCTCCGCAAGGGAGCGCAGAAGTCGCAAACAGACATTTGAGCGCGCGTTACCTGCCGGCAAGAACAGGCCCAGCAGGCTTTACCCAGGCGGTACAATCCTTCATTCTGCTTTCAATGGGATTTTGCTGAACGTAGTAACGTATAGAAGAATCTATTTTTAGCACGATCACCCTGGTTATTGAGGCGCTTATGTCCACGGACGCAGACACGATCACCGATGAGCTGGTCGCTGCAATCGCAGATCGCATGGTCGAAGAAGGCAGAAGGGTTTCTCCAGTCACAATCTGGTCAGAGGTTCGCGGCGGTTCGCTGGTTGCGATCGTGGCGGCCCTGCAGCGCTGGCGCGAAGCGCGGCAGCCCGCAACACAGGAATCGCTGGTTCAGGCGGGATTGCCCGAGGGCCTTGTCGAAACGATGATGAGCGCCGCAGGTCGCATCTGGACGGTGTCGCACGCGGAGGCGGAGAAGGCGTTCAGTCAGCGTCTCGTGGAGATGAACGAGCACGTCGCCACCGCTCATGTAGAACGGGACGAGGCGCTTGCCGAGTTTCAGAAGATACTCGAAGAAGTCGACGCGGGGCGTAAGGCGCGTGAGGAACTAACCGCGGTCGTCTCAAGCAAAAGCGAAGAGATTGCGCGAACAAACCAGCAGCTTGACGCAGCGCGGCAGGAGATCGCAACGTTGAGCGACGCCTGTCAGGCGAAGTCGGAAGAGGTGGCGCGCTGGTCGCAGGAAGCGGGCACGGCTTCATCGCGCGCGGAAGCTGCCGAAACGCGTATCGAGGAACTCGTACTGCGTGCATCCGAAGAAGCTGCTGCGCTGGAAGCGACGAAGGCGTCGCTTGAGGAAGCACACAAGGCGCGTGAAGAATTAACCGCGGTCGTTTCAAGCAAAAACGAAGAGATTGCGCGAACGAACCAGCAGCTTGACGCGGCGCGGCAAGAGATCGCAACGTTAAGCGACGCCTGTCAGACGAAATCGGAAGAGGTGACGCACTGGTCGCAAGAGGCAAGCGCGGCTTCATCGCGCGTGGAAGCTGCCGAAACGCGTATCGAGGAACTTGTACAGCGTGCATCTGAAGAAGCAGTTGCGCTGGAAGCCACGAAGACGTCGCTCGAAGAGTCACACAAGGCGCGTGAAGAACTGACTGCGATCGTCGCTAGCAGGAGCGACGAGATCGCTCAGAGGAACCAGCAGCTTGACGCAGCGAGGCAAGAGATCGCGACGTTGAGCGACGCGTGCCACGCAAAGTCGGAAGAAGTGACACGCTGGTCGCAAGAGGCAAGCGCGGCTTCATCGCGCGCTGAAGCTGCTGAAACACGCATTGAGGAACTCGTACAACGTGCGTCGGAGGAAGCAGCGAAACTGGAAGCTGCAAATGTATCGCTTGAAGAGTCACAGAAGGCGCGTGAAGAGCTGACTGCGATCGTCGCTAGCAGGAGCGACGAGATCGCTCAGAAGAACCAGCGACTTGACGAGGCACAGCATGAGATCGCGACCCTGAACGACGTGTGCCAGGTAAAGTCGGAAGAAGTGACACGCCGGTCGCAAGAGGCAAGCGCGGCTTCCTTGCGCGCCGAAGCCGCTGAAACACGCATCGAGGAACTCGTACAGCGTGCGTCAGGGGAAGCAGCGAAACTGGAAGCTGCAAATGCGTCGCTTGAAGAGGCGCATCATGCGCATGAACAGTTGAGCGCAGTCGTCTCAAGCAGGAGTGACGAAATCACGCAGGTTAATCAGCAGCTCGACGCGGCACGGCAGGAGATCGCAACGCTGAGCGACGCCTGTCAGGCGAAGTCGGAAGAAGTGACGCGCCGGTCGCAGGAAGCGGGCACAGCTTCATCGCGCGCTGAAGCGGCGAGAGCAGAGGTGAACGAGTGCGTTGCACGGCTTGCCGCGATGGAGGCTCAACGGGATCAGGCCCGTACAGCGTTTGTGACGGAGCGTAAGGCAGGCGCGGCGCGCAAGGAAGAGGCATTGGCCCAGCTCACCGAACTGCAGCGCATAACCGGGGAACTCGGTGAGGCCCGCGAACGCGAAAGCGTCTTGACTGCCGCGAAGATGGCCGCGAGTGCCGAACTCGCCCGCGTTTCGCAGGAAGCCTCTGCCGCGGAGGACCGCGCGGATGCCGCCGAAAAACATGTCGCGCAACTGGAGCAGCGTCTCGCCGCGCACGAGGCAGCCGACTCGACGGAAAGCCAGCGCGCACGGCAAGTTGCCATGCACGCCAGTGAATCCGCGGGCGCGGAAGACATCGATGCTTTGCAACGTCAGCTGGCGGCACAGGCCAGAGCCCACGAAAAGGCCTTCGACGAGCTTCGTGCCAATGCCGAACAGTGGGCGGCGCATGCCAAAGAGCTTAAACAAAGACTTGGCCAGGCAGGCGAGAAGATATTGTTCATCGACGCGCGCAGCACGGGAGAAGTCGCGCTGTTGCGGCGACTCTCATCCGAGCTGGAGCGGGTCAAGCCGGATCACGAACTGGTATCCCGGGAAATGCAGCAGAAACTGATCGGCGCGACGATGGTTCAGCAACTCGCCCAGAAGGGCTACCGGTATAACCCGGCTACGGCCGTCATGTCCAGGGTGGATAGTTGAGGAACGCGATGACACAACAACTGACAATCGATTTTGTTTCCGATATCGCATGCCCGTGGTGTGCGATCGGCCTGTCTTCACTTCAGCTTGCATTATCGCGACTTGGCGAAGCGGTCGACGCCCGGATCGTCGTGCATCCCTTTGAGCTGAATCCGGAGATGGGAACTGGCGGCGAGGCTATCGTCGACTATCTCGGCAAGAAATACGGACGCACACCGGAACAGATCGCCGAAACACAAGCCATGATCCGTGAGCGGGGCGAGAGTGTGGGCTTTGCGTTCGGCCCGCGTACGCGTGTCTATAACACCTTCGACGCGCATCGCCTGATGCATTGGGCCGGTATCGAAGGCAGGCAGTTGCCGCTCAAAATGGCACTGCTGCGGGCTTACCATTCCGGGGGCAAGGACCCGAGTGACCACGAAGTCCTGGTCGAAGCGGCCCGGTCCGTGGGACTCGACGCCGCGGAGGCAGGCGATGTGCTGCAAAGCGATCGCTATGCAGACGACGTTCGCGCCGAAGAACAGAAATACCAGGCGATGGGCATCCACTCGGTGCCGGCGATCATCTTCAACCAGCGCTATCTGGTGTCCGGCGGGCAACCCGTGGAAACCTTCGAGCAGGCCATCCAGCAGATTCTGTCCGAAACGTAACGTTCAGGCCGGGCGGGACGATGGGCGAGGCAAGCCGGCGAAATTGCATCAATCCGGCGATGGCGATTTCAAACGCTGGTTTCGCAGATGGGCGATCATCTACCCGGTCGGGCTCTGAACATCCGGTCAGAAAAAATCGCCTGCACCGCTCAAGAATCGCGAACTATTGCCGATAATGCGTGCGGAGGATTTGTTTACCCGATTCCTGGGCGTTCATCGCCGGACGCACCGCACCAGGAAGGGCACACGAAGACCTGAACAGGCTGGAATTTGCAAGGCACGGCCGGTGGGTCGCCCCGTCGGGTCGGGGTTGCGGACAACAATTCAACGATGCGACGTTCCGCTGCGGAGGCACTGTGATTCGAAACTGGCTTGGTGGTGTGCTACTGGCGGTATGTTGCACAGGCAATGCCTTTGCGGCTGGACCGGATTGTTCCCGACCCTTCACACTCGGTTTGCACGACCATGGCCTGCTTTATTCGCTCGATACGGATAGCGGCATCGACAAGGATTTCGCGGAAGAACTGATTCGCCGCAGCGGCTGCCAGATCAAGGTCAGCCTGATGTCGCGCGCGCGGATCTGGAAGCTGATCGAATCCGGCGCGCTCGACTTCAGCCTTTCAGGTATCGCCAACGACGAGCGTAACCAGTACGCGTCATTCGCGTGGTACTTCAGCAACAAATATTATTTGCTGGTTCGCAACGACGCTGGCATTCATAACGTCGCGGACTTCGAGAACGACAAACACGCGCAGCTCGGCGTGATTCGCAGTTTCCGCTATAGCGATTCGGCGAACGCGCTGGTCGACAAGCTCGCGTCGGAGAACCGTGTCAGCCAGGGTGGCGGCCTGGAGCCGCTGTATCAGGCGCTCATTCTGCACCGCATCCAGGGCATGATTATCGAGCCCTTCGATTATCCCGCGATCGACGAGAAGAAGATTCGCGACGTGACGACCATCATCGAATTCAACGATCCGTCGGTGCCGCACGGTCTGATCATGTCGAACAAGGCGCTCCCGGACGCGGAACGGGCGAAATGGCGTGCGCTCGTGGACGAGATGCGCGCTGACGGCACGGTGCGCCGGATTTTCGACAAATACTTCAAGCCGGACCTCGCTAATTCCATGGTCAACTTTCAGGCGACACCGTGAGCAGGGCGCGTTCCGTCCTGTTGCCGCTGCTCGTCCTGTCGACGTCGCTTTGCGTGACGTGGAGCGTCTGGAATCACGAGCGGCAAGCCACCCGCAACGAACTGCGCACCCAGTTCGAATATTCGGTGGGCGATGCGGTCAGCCGCATCGAACAGCGGATGGCGACGTATGAACTCATGCTGCGCGGCGTGCAGAGCCTGTTTGCCACGAGCGGCACGATCGATCGTGCGAAGTTCCGCAGCTATGTCAACGCGCTTAATCTCGACGTGAACTTTACCGGGGTTCACGCCGTGGGTGTCGTCGAATGGGTGCCGGCGGCGCGCAAGGACGCACACGTCGCGAAAATGCGCGAGGAAGGCGTCACCGGATACGCGATTCAGCCTCCGGGAAGTCGCGAGGATTACGCGCCGGTCATTCAGCGTGAGCCCTATGTGGGTCCCGCGCGCAGCTCGCCCGGCTTCGACGCCTGGGACGATCCGGTGCGCCGGCTCGCGCTCGAAAAGGCGCGTGATTCCGGCATGGCGACGCTTTCGGGCAAGGTGAGTCTGTCAGCCGATATGGGTGCTGACCGCAGGCCGGGTTTCATCATGTACCTGCCGGTCTACGCACCCGGCGAGACGCAGGACAACGTCGCGCAGCGTCGTGCGCACATTACCGGCTGGGTCTACGCATCGTTTCGCATGCGCGACGTGATCGCCAGTCTCTACGGCGAGCAGCCCAACGGGCTCGCGTTCGCGATCTACGACGGCGTGGCGCCATCGAAGGCAACGCTGCTCTATCGAACGTCGGATGCCGGCAACCGGCACACGACGCCACTGATTTCCACCAATGAATATCTGGTCGTCAACGGACACGACTGGATGCTCTCCGTCAGCGCGTTCGACGAATTCCGCTCGCGCCTCGGGCGTAACGCTGAAGTGTTGATCGCCTGCGCCGGTACGGGCTTAAGCCTGCTATTGACACTCCTCAGCTGGCTCATGATGACAGGGCGCGGGCGTGCGATGCGTCTGGCGTCGAAAATGACGCAGGAACTGCGCGAAAACGAAGAGAAATTCCGCGCGATCGCAGACTGCACCGTGAATCTGGAGATCTGGTGGGGACAGGACGGCAAGCCGCGCTGGATCAACCCGTCAGTCGAGCACTACACGGGTTATACGGTAGAGGAATGCATGGCGATGCCCGACTTCTCCCGCACGCTGATTCACCCGGACGACATTCCGCGCGTGGCGCCGGAATTCCAGAAAGGTCTGCAGGGGTATCGCGGCGACGATCTCGAGTTTCGTTGTGTGCGCAAGGATGGCTCGCACGTGTGGCTTTCGGTTTCGTGGGTGCCGATCAGCAATGCACGAGGTGGCTTCATCGGTTTTCGTACAAGCGGTCGCGACATCACCGAGCGCAAGCAGATCGAGGCGGAACTGCGTATTGCCGCCGTGGCGTTCGATTCGCAGGAAGCCATGATGGTCACTGACGTCGAGAGCACGATACTTCGCGTGAACTCGGCGTTCACCGAATGCACTGGATACGCCGCCGAGGAAGTCGTCGGGCGCACGCCGCGGCTGCTCAAGTCGGACCTTCACGATGCCGCGTTCTACAAGGAGATGTGGCAAACCATTCGCCGCGTCGGCGGATGGCAGGGTGAAATCTGGGGTCGCCGGAAGAACGGCGAGATCTATCCCAAGTGGCTGACGATTTCAGCGGTGACCGGCGAAGGCGGCGCGGTGACACATTACGTCGGCACGCACCACGACATCACGCAGCGCAAGAAGTCGGAAGAGAAAATCCGTGAACTCGCGTTCTATGACACGCTCACGCGCCTGCCTAACCGCGCTCTGCTGCTTGAACGGCTGAGGCAGTCGATGGCGAGCAGCCACCGGGACAAGGTCTGCGGTGCGTTGATGTTCATCGACCTGGATCACTTCAAGACGCTGAACGATACGCTCGGTCATGACAAGGGCGACATGCTCCTGCGGCAGGTTGCCTACCGTCTGTCGAGCAGCGTGAGCGAGGGCGACACAGTCGCCCGGGTAGGCGGCGACGAGTTCGTTGTCGTGCTGGGGAACCTGAGCTTCGACAAGGCGACGGCGACTGCGCAGACCGAGGCGGTGGGCGAGCGGATTCTCGCCGTACTGGGCAGCACCTATCAGTTGAGCGGCGTCCAGTTCCGCAGCACCGCAAGCATTGGCGTGGCGGTATTCGATGGAGAGCAAACCTCCACCGACGAGCTTTTCAAGCAGGCCGATCTCGCGATGTACAAGTCCAAGGAGCGCGGCCGCAACGCGATGTGCTTCTTCGACCCTGCCATGCAGACCGTCGTGCTGAAGCGGGCGGAGCTGGAGGTGGGTCTGCGCAACGCGATTGAAGAGAACCAGTTTGTGCTTCACTACCAGGCGCAGGTCATCGACGGCGGTCATATAACCGGCGCCGAAGCGCTCGTGCGATGGGTGCATCCGGTGCGCGGGCTGATCCCGCCAGGCGAATTCATTCCGCTCGCGGAAGAGACCGGCTTGATCCTCGAGATTGGACAGATGGTCCTTGCGTCCGCGTGCAGCCAGCTGGCCGGGTGGGCGACGCGCCCATCGATGGCGCATCTGTCGATTGCGGTGAACGTCAGCGCGCGCCAGTTTCGGGAGCCTGACTTCGTGGAGGGCGTGCTGACGGTCATCCAGCGAACGGGTGCGAGGGCGGACCGGCTGAAGCTGGAACTGACCGAAAGCGTGCTTGTCGAGAATGTCGAGGACATCATCGAAAAAATGAGGGCGCTTCGGGCGTACGGTGTGACGTTCTCGCTGGATGACTTCGGCATTGGTTATTCGTCGCTCTCTTACCTGAAGCGTTTGCCTCTCGATCAACTGAAGATCGACCGGTCGTTCGTGCGCGATATCCTGGACGACCCCAACGACGCCGACATTGCGAGAACCATCGTGGCGCTCGCGCGAAGCTTCGACCTGGGTGTGATCGCCGAGGGCGTCGAGAACGAAGCACAAAGGGATTTTCTTGCCATGGCAGGCTGCCATGCCTATCAAGGCTTCCTCTTTTGCAAACCGCTGCCGATCGAAGGCTTCGAGCAGTTCGCAAGCAGCTTCGGCGCCGCGGATCAGGCAACGGATCAGGTGGAAGGAAACGATGAACGAAGCGTCGATTCAGGCACGCTGAACTGATCCGTTCTTCATCAAAGGGGCAACTGGTGCCACGCGCACGTGCGATACGTGTGCGTGCATGCATGCGCTGGAAGATCGTGAGTATGATGTCGGTTCAACCAGTCCATTTCGAGCACGGGAACCAACAGCATGACGACGCGCAGGAAACCTGCAGTTTCGGCGGGCGTGCCGACCAAGGACGATATCGAAGCGATGTCGCTTTTTCGCTATCAGCTGCGTCGGTTTCTTCGCTTCTCGGAGGAGGTGACGCATACCGAAGGCATCACGTCCCTGCAGTATCAGTTGATGTTGCACGTCCGCGGCTTCGCGGGGCGTGACTGGGCAACGGTCGGCGAACTGGCGGAGCGGCTTCAGGCGGCGCCGCACGGCACCGTCGCGCTGGTGTCGCGCTGCGAGGCGAACGGACTTGTCTTGCGTCGTGCGAGCAGGGCAGACGGGCGTCAGGTCGAAGTGCACCTGACAGTCAAAGGGGAGCGGTGTCTTGCGCGACTCGCGTCGAAACACAAGCTGGAAATCGAGGCCTTCGGATGGGCGTTCAACCGGACACCTCCGCAAGAATGACGGTCAGTGAATATTCACAGGTTGTGCGGAAAGACCGATCACGTGCCCATGCCACAAATTGCACGTCGCCTTGACGGGCATCCACACATACTTGCCACGGACCTTGGCAAAAGCAGATGTCTTCACCACTGTGTCGACCGGCAGCGGAGTCGTGTCGCGGGAAATCCGCTTGCCCTTCAGGATGGTGGCCTTCAGCGCATGGCGTTCTGAAATCACGAACAGGTCATAGCGCGGTGTGGTTCTTACCCAGCGGTCGAACGCGGCCACGCAATTCACGACTACGCCAGGAACATGCATGCGCCTGAGATAGGCGTAGTCGTCCGGAGAACTGTCTTGCGGCTGTGCGTCCGCGTAGTGGCAGGCCAGGCTAAAGGCCAGGAGCAGAAAAAACGCGGAGATGATCTTCATGGAACAGGATGACCGCTGAAAGCGGGGAACCTCATGGCAGCAAAATAGCCGACGAGTATACATGCGGTATCTGCACGAATGGTGAGGATCGTTGCACTGCGATGCTTTGCCCCCGATTGGATCGTGATTGAATGTATGGCGGAAGCCTTAAGCCGGACTTAAACACAGCATCCATCCAGTGCATCTGGCAAACCGGAGGGCACGTGGGCTGCACGGTTATCCGGGATGTGAAATTGATCATCGCGACGTGTCGGGTGCCACGGCGGCGCAGGATAAAAAATGGACCCGGCGGTGTGCGCGGGTCCTGAATGCCAGCCACGCTACAGGGAAGCAGGCTGGCAGGCCACCCCGTAAAACCGAATTGCCAGAACACTGCATGACTGCGCTTTGATGGTTCAATCCGAACCGGGTCGCAAGCACGAATCCGTTACCGATATAAGCATCAAGGCACGCAGACCCCTCGAAGATACGACCAGACGACGAAGTCGATAATTCGTTGAGGCCCGGTCGACTTTATTGTGAAGGGCTTAAACGAAACTTAAGGCCGACATTGGGAAAAACCCGGGAGATCATTCGGAGTGCCGGACGACACAGAATCAAGAAGTTGTCTGCAGGCAGAAAGTCTCGATGACCGGCAAATAACGGGTGAGTCGAGCGTATTCATGATGCGGCGTCAGACCCTGCGGAATCGCAGGTTTGGTGTGAAGGCAAACTGTCCCGTGAAGCCGCATTCGTCGAAATGTACTGGCGGCGCGGGCTACCTGATGCGCCTGAGCCGCTTACCGCACGGCATCCGGCTCAGATTCCCTATAGACCCCAGATAATATCGGCATTCCGTTTTTGGGCCTCGCGCATCATGTCGAGCAGCGGCCACGCACGGTGTGCAACCCCACCACGATCTTCATTCACGTCGTAGTGATGCCCACCCCAGACGGTATAGAGCGCTTCGAGCGCAGTTTCGGCGTCGGTCTCCCCGGAAATGGCCGCCTCCAGACGGGCAATCACGTGAGGCAATTCGTCGTGCGCGATTACCCCGCGCGTGTCCAGGCGCTTGCCAATCAGGCCAAGGAGGTATTGAGCGAGGTTCCTGAGCATGACGACGTCAGGCGCGGCAGTGGATTGAAACGTAACCAGCATGATGAGACCTCCTTGCGTAGAGGTCTTCCGCATGGCGGAGTCCTGTTTATTGGACCTGGAGCGTGTCCTCCCTGTGGCGCGCGCAGGCTCCGCACTCGGTTTCCTGTTCCGGTATCGGCCCTTGCAGCGCCAGATATGGTCATGAGAAGACCTGTCTTAATTTTATATCACAACGTGATAAATTTAAAGGAGCTGCTCGGGCAGCCATGCAAGGGCTTCGGATTCAGGTGAACAGGGTTTCGATGTTTTAATCAGAAGGAGACGTGCCCGGATCTGCGAAAGGGGCTGTACGCTGCGTTCGTTCATGCCTCTCCGCGTTCATCCTGCCCCACCACCACACTCGTCGTGGACGCAAACATATAGCGCGGTACATCCAGGTTTTGCGGTGCCGGTTTGTCCTTGAATACTCGCCCAGCGAGATCGTACGTGGAGCCATGGCAGGGACACAGGAAGCCCCCAGGCCAGTTGTCCGGCAGGTTAGCCTGTACGCCTTCCTGAAACCGGGGGCGCGGCGTGCAGCCGAGATGCGTGCAGACGCCTACGACGACGAGAATGTTCCGATGATCCCCGCGAGACCGGTACGTGTTCCTGCAATATTCCGGCAGCGGCATGGAAAACGGATGTTTTGTCGTGGGATCGACCACCATTGGGTCTGCAGTCACGACGTCAGCCAGCATTTTCTCCGTCCGGTTGACGAGAAACACTGGCAGGCCGCGCCACGCAATAGTCATCATGTCGCCGGGCTGCAACCTGCTGATGTCCGCCATGACAGGCGCGCCAGCTGCCCTGGCCTTTGCCGACGGAGCGAACGAGTCGACAAATGGCACCAGCGCGGCAACCCCTCCAGCGCCTCCAGCAATCGATGTTGCGATCAGCCATTTGCGGCGATCGATATTCAGGCCTTCGTGCAGATACTCGCTCATTTCGCACTCCATCCATTCGAGCGCCTATATGCGTTTGAGTGTCATTGCGTCGATGCGTTCGGGGTAGATCCGAAATGTCAAAGACTTTACGAAGTGCCTGCTTTTTAACCGCGATGCCCGAAAAGACGGGTCTCGCGTAGATGGAGTCTGGGTGGGAGAGCGATACCGTCGACAACGAACCGACGCTGTGGGTCACGTTAAACGATCATTTCGTGTTTCCGTGCAACTGCCATTCAAACCTGTCACCGTGCAAACGGGCGCGCCAGCCGCCATTGTAGTTTCCATTGTTTCGCAATGCGGGGGAGATCACCGGTCCGTTATTCGATCGTGCGGGCGTATAGGTGATACGCGCCAGATCAGCTTTCCAGGGCGCGACGTGGTTAGCCATATGCGGTGAATCCAGATCCACGGTAACCATCGCGACGTCGATGCGACGCTCCATGGGCGTACCCGAAAACGTGCTCGCCACCGACGAGGGCAAGACCGTGAATAACGCGATCAGAAAATACTTCACGCTTCGATTTCCGCAACGCATGCCGGCCGGGTTTTTCTCGCACATACCGGACCACCATTCTTTCTTTTCTGAAAGAAAACAGGAAAATAGCAGTAGAAAAACCATGATAGGTCATAACGTGACATATTTCCAATGCTGGCCGAAACTGGAGCGGACAGGACCCGGAGCGCGAGGAAACGCCTGAAGGGTGACCGCAAGGCGGTTCAAGTTTCGTCGTTGGCTGTTTCAGGGATTTTCTTGCATCAGGTTCTGTCCAACCAGACATGAAGTCACGCCCCTTCCGTGCCGGACAACGTGAAGAGCGCGACGGTCTCAGCCGCAAAGAAAAAAGAAAATATACGCTGGCGAATCGAGGGACGGGGAGGTCAACATGAGTACTATCTCAAGCCTGACGTTATCGGGAAAACTACGGCGCGATGCCGGAGTCGTAGGACTTCTGCTTGCCAGCACGACGAGCATTATCGGTTCGGGCTGGCTATTCGGCGCGTACCATGCAGCGAAAATCGCTGGACCGTTAAGTATCGGAAGCTGGGTTCTCGGCGCAGTCATCATCATGCTGATCGCGCTATGTTTCGCGGAACTGGCCGCGCTGTTTCCGCGTAGCGGCGCGCTGGTGCACATGAGCCATGCGAGTCATGGCGAGGGTCTCGGCCGCATCTGGTGCTGGCTGCTCTTCCTCGCGTACGTGCCGGTGCCGGCGGTCGAGACCGAAGCGATCGTGACCTACGCGAACAACTACTTGCCGTACTTCATTCGCCCCGGGAGCGAAGGTCTGCTGACCACGACCGGCTTCGTCGCGTGCGCCGCGCTTCTCGGGATCATGGCGTTGCTGAACCTGATGGTTGTCCGATGGCTACTCAACGTCAATTCGACCATTACATGGTGGAAAATTCTGGTGCCTGTACTCACCATCATTGGGTTGATGATGGCAAGTACGCACTGGTCGGTGATGAGTGCGGCACCTGATACCTACAAGCTCTCAGGTATGTTTACGGCTCTCCCGGCAGCCGGGATCGTCTTCAGCTATCTGGGCTTTCGCACGGCCATCGACCTCGGCGGAGAAACGGCGAATCCTCACCGCAATATTCCACTCGCCGTCATCGGCGCGGTACTGATCGCAGCCGCGATCTACATCATGCTTCAGGTCGCGTTCATCTGGGCGTTGTCGCCGGCCGACCTGGCGCATGGCTGGGCCAATCTGAGCTTCAAGGGCGAGATGGGGCCGTTTGCAGGCCTCGCGGCATCCCTGGGACTTGGCTGGATGGCGACGTTGCTATACATCGATGCATACATCTCCCCGGGCGGTACAGGGCTGATGTATGTCACCGGCGGTTCGCGCATCCTGTTCGCGGCCGGCGAAATGGATGCAGGGCCTCAGTGGCTCATAAAGCTGAATCGCAACAAGGTGCCGTGGTTGTCGGTGCTCGTGATGTGGGTGGTCGGCGCAATTTTCCTGCTGCCGTTTCCCGCATGGCAGCAGATGGTGAATTACATCACGTCCATTACGGTTCTGACCTACGGGCTGGGCCCGATTGCGTTACTTGTGTTGCGCCGCAATCTGCCCGAACTCAAGCGGCCGTTTCGCATGACGGGAGCATCCGTGATCGCACCGCTCGCGTTCATCTGCAGCAACCTTGTGATCTACTGGACGGGACTCAAAACCAATAGCTTTCTCTTTTCGATGGTCGCGATCGGGTTCGTGCTGTACGCCATTTACTACCACTTTGTCATGCGAAAGCCAGCGGCCGCGTTCGGCTGGAAGAACATTTCGTGGCTGCTGCCCTGGTTCGGCGGAATCTGGCTACTGTCGTGGCTCGGCGGCATCGGCGGTGGACGCGGCGTGATCGGCTTTGGCTGGGACATTCTGCTGGTGTCGATCTGGAGCGTGATCGTGATGGCGCTCGCGATGCGCTGCGCGCTGGGCGCGAATGAAACATCGGCCATGATGGAGCGGATGGACCGGACGAGCTAGACGATCACTCCGCGCGTGAAGATGCCGGTGAACCGGTAGCGTTGGGCTGGCTATGTTTGCTCGCGTTTGTCGCGGGCATCGACACGGGGCTCAAGGCGGTCGTATTTCACCGGCTTTTGAGTCGAGCCCGGGAGATACTGAATCCGGACCCGGACGTACTCGCGATCGACCTTGCTAGCGGACGATCGCGCTTTTTCCCAAACACGCGAGCTTACTGATAGGCCAGATCTGCTCGCCGGTTCTGCGCCCACGATGCCTCGTCGTGACCCAGGGCGATCGGCTTTTCCTTCCCGAAGCTCACCGCTTCCAGTTGCGAGTCGGGTACGCCAAGGGTTTCGAGATCGTGGAGTACTGCTTCCGAGCGCTTTTCACCCAGCGCAAGATTGTATTCACTTGTTCCGCGTTCGTCGGTGTTGCCCTGAATCCGCACATGACGATTCGGGTGAGCTCTAAGATACTTCGCATGGGCTTCAAGCAGCGGCTGATAGTCGCTCTTCACCGTATAGCTGTCGAAATCGAAGTAGATGCTTCGCTTTGCAAGCGGCCCATTCGGATTGTCAAGTTCGTCGACTACGGTGGGTCCGACATTTGCCGGTTGACTGCTTGCGGAGTTGCCCTGAGTGGCGCCTCCTTGCTGGTTTAGCTTTACACCCGAATGACACCCGGCGAGAACGCTCGCCATGAGTATGGCTGCGCAGAATCCAATCCTGGTCATGGCAGGTCTCCTCTGACCGAAGGCGCAATCGCGCCTCCACAGGACTACTGTTACCGCTCGAGAGCGGGGATAGGTTGACGTCGCGAACGACGATATCCAGTTGATACGCAAGACAGGGATGCAGGTTTCGGCCTTCTATACTCAACGACATGGAGTAAGCAATTTTTAATCTGGCCTGGTCGCTATGCTTCATCGCACTCTTTGGCACGGATTAAAGACTCGCTGACGATTCGGTAAACATCTGCGGATGCGGATTTGATGTTCCGTCAGCTATCTATAACAGGTCTCGTGTTATCTGTCATTTCGACATGAATAATGCCACCTGGGTTCACGCCCGGCGAGTCTTGTTGAACCGGAATGAGTAATGAAAGGGTTTTGAAAAATTCTCACCGTGAGAGCAGGCCAGGGTCAACGAATCCCCTTGCTTAAGCCTCGTTTAAGGAAGGCGAAATAGATTAGCTAAAGGTTGCCTGCCAGAGGCAGCAGGCGAAACGTCCGGACGTCCCCTTGGTTTTGTGTTGGGGACGATCTTTTGGGATCCGGTGTCCTCAGCCGGATCCGTTTTTTCACGTGTGCCGCGTGGCGTTTCGCGTGTTGCCTGACCGAACGATCAGCTTTCTCCGGACGGCAATAATTCTGCTTCCACACGAGTCCGTATTTCCCGCTTGCCCGGTGGACCCGCGCCGGCGCCGCCTTCCCCTACTGCACCGTAATGGTTTCCTTCATATTCGGGTGTATCCCGCAGAACACCTTATAAACCCCCGGCTTGTCAAATCTGAACTGATACGTATCGTTCTGATCGAGTGCTGCCGAACGAAAAATACCGGCGTCGTTCACAACCGTATGCGGTTCGCCGTCGAGGTTTTTCCACGTCACGGTCGATCCCGTCTTGACCGTTAGCGACATCGGTGAAAACATGAAGTTCTTGATCACGACAGCATTGGCCTCTTGCGCCTGCGCGGCAGTGATCCCGGAAACCAGCATCGACATCAGTATTCCGCCTCCGAGGCAAACAGCGAAGGCGCGACGAAAAATAGCGGATTGCATGAGCTGAATCCTCACAGTTGAGCGATGCCTGGCGTCAGGCGAGCGTCGTGTCGGCAAGCGTTGCCTTGAGCGGGTGCTGCGAGACGGTGATGGTGGTCACGCCAAGCATCCCCGGAAGCTGGCCGCTCGATACAGTGAGCGGCATCGGTCCCGGTCCATTGCCGGCAGCCGGTTGCGGATAGGCGGTCGAGCGTGCGGTATGGAAGGTGATATTGCCTTCCACCTTCGAAACGATCTGATGGATATGGCCGTTCAGAACGGTGACCGAACCAAAGCGTTTCAAATAGCTCATCGCCTGGCCGGCATCGCCGGTGCCCCAGCCCCACGGCTCGTAAATCGTCCACATCGGCATGTGTGCAAAGACGACGATCGGTGTGCTGGACGAACGACTCTTCAGATCGTTTCCCAGCCAGGCAAGCTGGTCGTCGCCAAGGCCACCGAGACCATTCGGCTTGAAATGCATCACGTTGACGAGCCCGATGAAGTGCACGCCATTGTGGTCGAAGCTGTAATAACCCCTGTTGTTCGAGGCCTTGCCGAAGCGGCTGAAGTACCCGGTTCCGGGCCCGTCTGTCACATCATGTTCACCGGGCACGGTATGCAACTCAGTGATCTTCAGCTCCGACAGCAACTGGGCCGCGAGATCGAACTCGGCGGCTCTGGAAAGATGGGTGATATCGCCCGTATGAATCGTCAGGGCCGGTTTGGCCGGCATTGCATTGACGAACTCGATCGTCTGCCTGAGCGTGCCCGCGACATCCGGATTGGCTTCCTTGTTAAAGCCAATATGCGAGTCGCTGATCTGCAGGAACAGCGGAACGCCCGACATCGCCGACGTGTCTTTCGGACTGGCGGCGAGGGCGAGCGCCGTTGGTGTGAGGACACCACCGGCAAGCACAAACAGGGTGCCTGTACCGCCGAAAGCGAGACACTTCAACGCGCTGCGGCGCGACGGTTGGGAAGGAAGATCTGACGACATGGTTTCCTCTCGATCAGGGTTCCGGAGGAGGTCATCCGCCAGCTCATCCAGCGGGCCGTCCTGGCCGGTCTGGATGTGAAGACCGTCGCGACGTCCGTTTTATTCCACCCTCTGGAGTCGCATCGCCGGCGCCTGATATGTCGTCTTGTCAACGCGGCGCGTTATACGCCGCGTGAGGGGGAGGTCGCCTTGCCGGTTGCCCCAGGCAAAGGAGAGGGATGTGCGTAGCGGTCGGGAACGAAGGCGGTCTGACGTTTCCCGTCAATCGATGATGCTTCGTCTGGCGCGATTCAATGCGGCAACCGCACGTTCAGCCTGAACGTTACAAGCCGCGCGACGAGGATGAACGCAGTGCTGATCAGCACGCTATAAACCGTATCGACGTTCATGTAATCGAGCAGAACATAAATCCAGCACCCGGCGAACGCACACGTGGCGTATGGTCTCGAATCGCGCAGGATCAACGGAACCTCGTTACACAGCACGTCGCGGATCACGCCGCCAAAAACGCCGGTCAAAACCCCCATCATCACCGACGTGAACCACGGCATCTGTGCGTCGAGCGCAAGCGACGTCCCCGAGACGCTGAAGAGTCCCAGTCCGATCGCGTCCGCCACCAGCAGCACGCGCTCGGAAATCACCCGCGAGATTGCCCGGAACGTCATCGGCGCAAATAGCGACATCACGAAAATCACCAGCACGTAGTTCTGGTGCTGGACCCAGTAAAACGGGCGTCTTTCAAGCAGCACGTCCCGCACCGTCCCGCCGCCGAACGCCGTCGCCAGCGCGACCAGAAACGTGCCGACCGCGTCGAGACGACGCGTCCTCGCCTCGATAAATCCGGAAATGGAATACGCCATGATCGCAATCGCCTCCATGACGGCGAATGCGAGCGTGAGCCTCGGATGCATCAATGACGCTCCATTACGGTTTGAGCTGGTCGGGATGATAGTGATGGGCGGCCACGGCGGCCGGCTGCAGCAGCACGAGCACCGCGCCCGCACCGCCATCGTGCGGACGGGCCTGACAGAACGCGATCACTTCCGATTTCTGGACGAGCCACGCGCGCACCTTGCCCTTCAGCACCGGCTCCTTGCCGATCGAGCCCAGGCCCTTGCCGTGAATCACACGCAGACAGCGCAACCCGCGCTTCACCGATTCGCGGATGAATTCAGCGAGCGCCTCGCGTGCTTCGTCCCGGCGCATGCCGTGCAGGTCGAGTTGCGCCTGCACGATCCACGCGCCGCGCCGCAGCTTGCGCACCACTTCCTGGCTGACGCCCGGCCGGCAGTACGACAGCGTCTCGTCGGTCTCCAGCAGCACCTCGGGATCGTATTCGTCGGAGATTGCTTCGTGCAGGACGGCTTCCTCGTCGAGCTTCGTCTGCACGGGCAGTGGAGATGGCGGGTTGCGCGGCGGTGTCGCACGCGGCGGCACGGCTAGCGGTGCCACGGAGCCGATCTCGCGGCGGAACAGATCGGCGTCGGCGGAAGCCTCACGCTTTGCCTGCACGGCTTCGGCACGTGCCCGCTCGCGTTTTTGCGTGTCGACCTTCAACGCGTCGCGCAATGCACCGAGGCCCGCCAGTCCGGCAGCAGGGTCGAGCAACGGCTTTCTGGGCGCGCCCGGCGCCTGCTCTGCACGCGATGCGGCAGCAGGGGTGGAACGTGGACGTTTCGGTTCGTTCGGATGGGGCAGATTTTTCGGCATGACGATGAGTCGCGCGGCAGGTGCGGAGAATGCGTTTGAACGGGAAAACGTGGATACGGGCACGAACACCGCACCGGACATAAAAAATGCAAAAAGGGCCGCGTGCCTCGCGGCCGCGGCCCTTGATCTGCGTCGGGTGGCGCCCTGACGCTATTTTACCGGTCTGCTTCGGCGCTCATCACATGTTCGCCAAGCGCTTCGTCATGGAGCGTTTCCAGATAACGCTGCGCATCCAGTGCGGCCATGCAGCCCGTGCCGGCGCTGGTGATGGCCTGACGGTACACGTGATCCTGCACGTCGCCGGCCGCGAACACGCCCGGCACGCTCGTGCCGGTGGCATTGCCGGAGAGACCGCCGTTCGTGATGATGTAGCCGTTCTTCATCTCGAGCTGGCCTGCGAAGATGTCCGTATTCGGCTTGTGCCCGATCGCGACGAAAAGACCCTGCAGGTCGAGATCGGTCGTTTCGCCTGTCTTCGCGTTCTTGATGCGCAGGCCGTTCACGCCGCCTTCGTTGCCCTTCACTTCGTCGAGCACGTGGTTCCACTTGATGTCGACGATGCCTTCCTTCTGCTTTTCCAGCAGGCGGTCGATCAGGATCGGCTCAGCGCGGAACTTGTCGCGACGGTGGATGACGGTGACCTTCTTCGCGATGCCGGCCAGATACAGCGCTTCTTCAACGGCCGTATTGCCGCCGCCGACGACGGCAACGTGCTGCTGCTTGTAGAAGAAGCCGTCGCACGTGGCGCAGGCGGACACACCGCGGCCCATGTACAGCTCTTCGGACGGCAGGCCGAGATACTGTGCCGATGCGCCCGTCGCGATGATCAGCGAATCGCACGTGTATTCGCCCGAATCGCCGATCAGGCGAATCGGCTTTTCGTCGAGCTTTGCCGTATGAATGTGATCGAAGATGATTTCGGTGTTGAAGCGCTCCGCGTGCTCCAGGAAGCGCTGCATCAATTCTGGACCCTGCACGCCGTTGCCGTCGGCGGGCCAGTTTTCGACATCGGTCGTGGTCATCAGCTGGCCGCCCTGGGCCAGACCCGTGACGAGCACCGGCGAAAGATTGGCGCGCGCGGCGTAGACAGCGGCGGTGTAACCGGCAGGGCCGGAACCGAGAATCAGAACCTTGGCGTGTTTCGTGGGTGCGGGCATGATCGAAATCCGTAAAAAGCGTCTGGCTCGCCTGTGCGATGCCGGATGACTTGTGTCGAAACAGTAGATGGGTGTTCGTCCGGCATTATAAAGGGCGAGGCCTCTCGCTGCTTCATGAAGCTTTGTGATCGGTTCGATAGCGTTCCGGACGTTTTTGCCGGTTTCTGGCGATCCCGGGCGATTTTCCGGCCGTTGCGGCGGGTGAACAGCCGTGGGCGGCAGTTACCGTCATTTACAGCCGTGGGCGTAACAGTGCGTTTACAATAGGCCGCATCGAATGAACGGCGGCCGGGCGTCTCCGGCAACCCGTTCCGGGCCGCACACGCTACAGGATCAATGGCAAAAGCTACCTATTCCGCGAACGCGCAGGCATTGCCGCATCGCATGTCGCGCCTCTTCACCGAAATCCGCTGGATCTTGCAGGTCGCGCTCGGCGTTTTCCTGCTCATGGCGCTCGTCAGCTATACCCGGCGCGATCCTAGCTGGACCCACGCCGCGCAGGTCGACCACATCGCGAACTGGGCCGGCCGCGTCGGCGCCTGGACGTCCGATATCCTGCTGCTCCTCTTTGGCTTGTCCGCGTACTGGTGGGTCGTCCTGCTCGCGCGGCGCATTTCCGCCAACTATCGCCGCATCACCCGGCACGAAGCCATCGACGAAGACGCGCCGCGCGACCACAGCTGGCTCGCCGAAGCGTGCGCGTTCGTGCTCGTGCTGCTCGCCTGTGACGGCATCGAGGCGCTGCGCATGTGGTCGCTGAAGGTGCCGTTGCCGCGCGCGCCGGGCGGCGTGATCGGCGAAGCGGTCGCGCATGGCGTGTCGCACGCGCTCGGCTTCACGGGCGGCACGCTCGCGCTCCTGATCGTGCTGGCGATCGGCCTCTCGCTGTATTTCCGCTTTTCGTGGCTGTCGGTGTGCGAGCGCGTTGGCGAATCGATCATTTCGGCGGTGACGTTCGCGAAGCTGCGCCGCGAAGCGGGCCGCGACCGCAAGCTCGGCGAAGCGGCGGCCGTCAAACGTGAAGGCAAGGTCGAGCAGGGCCGCGTGCGCATCGAGGAACACGAGCCGGTGATGATCGTGCCGCCGGTGGTCAAGCCCGAGAAATCGGAGCGCGTCGAGAAGGAACGCCAGGTGCCGCTTTTCACCGACCTGCCTGGCGATTCCACGCTGCCGCCGATCTCGCTGCTCGATCCGGCGCCCGCCATGCAGGAAACCATTTCCGCCGACACGCTCGAATTCACGTCGCGTCTGATCGAAAAGAAGCTGAAGGATTTCGGCGTCGATGTGAGCGTGGTCGCGGCGTATCCGGGTCCGGTCGTCACGCGTTACGAAATCGAGCCGGCCACGGGCGTGAAGGGCAGCCAGATCGTCGGTCTCGCGAAGGATCTGGCGCGTTCGCTGTCGCTCGTGTCGATCCGGGTGGTCGAGACGATTCCGGGCAAGAATTTCATGGCGCTGGAATTGCCGAACCAGCGCCGCCAGACGGTGACGCTGTCCGAAATTCTCGGCTCCGCCGTCTACGCGGACGCGGCCTCGCCGCTCACGATGGGCCTCGGCAAGGACATCGGCGGCAAGCCGGTGTGCGCCGACCTCGCGAAAATGCCTCACCTGCTGGTGGCCGGCACGACCGGTTCCGGCAAGTCGGTCGGGATCAACGCGATGATCCTGTCGCTGCTGTACAAGGCGAGCGCGGAGCAGGTCCGCATGATCCTGATCGATCCGAAGATGCTCGAAATGAGCGTCTACGAAGGCATTCCGCATCTGCTGTGTCCGGTGGTCACGGATATGCGTCAGGCCGGGCACGCGCTGAACTGGGCGGTCGCCGAAATGGAGCGCCGCTACAAGCTGATGAGCAAGCTCGGCGTGCGCAATCTCGCCGGCTACAACAACAAGATCGACGAAGCGACGAAGCGCGAGGAAAAGATCCCGAATCCGTTCAGCCTCACGCCGGACGACGCGGAACCGCTGGCGCGCCTGCCGAACATCGTCGTCGTGATCGACGAACTCGCCGACCTGATGATGGTGGTCGGCAAGAAGGTCGAGGAACTGATCGCGCGGATCGCGCAGAAGGCACGCGCGGCCGGGATTCACCTGATTCTCGCGACGCAGCGTCCTTCGGTCGATGTGATCACGGGCCTCATCAAGGCCAACGTGCCGACGCGGATGGCATTCCAGGTGTCGTCGAAGATCGATTCGCGCACGATTCTCGACCAGCAGGGCGCCGAGTCGCTGCTCGGCATGGGCGACATGCTGTATCTGCCGCCGGGAAGCGGCTTGCCGGTGCGCGTGCACGGCGCGTTCGTATCGGACGAAGAGGTGCATCGTGTCGTCGACAAGCTCAAGGAGCAGGGCGAGCCGAACTACATCGAAGGCATCCTTGAAGGCGGCGTGCTGGGCGAGGGCGACGAAGGTTCCGCGGGCGCCGCGGGAACCGGAGCGGCCGGCGGCGAGTCGGACCCTCTTTACGATCAGGCTGTTGAGATCGTCACCAAAAACCGTCGCGCGTCGATTTCGCTGGTGCAGCGGCATCTGCGCATCGGCTACAACCGCGCCGCGCGGCTCCTCGAACAGATGGAGCAGTCGGGCATCGTCTCGGCGATGTCGTCGAACGGCAATCGCGAGATTCTCGTGCCAGTGCGCGAGGCCGATTGAGCCGGTTCGATTGCCGGTATCTGACTGCAACGATCAATACGCGGCGGCGGCATGAAGCGCGTCATGCCACCGCCGCCATTCCGGAAACGGCTGCGGTCGCGGCTACGGATTCCTTCCATGGAGAAAGACATGCAGCAACAAATCGGGCTGAATGCCCGTGTTTCCCGTTTCGCGTTCCTTCAGGTGACGCGTTCGCTGGTTCGCGTCGTGGGTAGCGTCGCGGTGGGCGCATCGATGCTGTTCGCGTCGCAGGCCTTCGCGAGCGGAACGGAGCAACTGAAGGCGTTTGTGTCGCAGGTGCATGCGGCGCGTGGCACGTTCGTGCAGCGCGAAATAAAGGCGCCGAGTGCCGCGCAGGGCGCGAGCGGCGCGCTGTCGACGATGCCGAAGTCGGGCGGCACATCGAGCGGCACGTTCCTGTTCGCGCGGCCCGGCAAATTTATCTGGTCGTATGAGAAGCCGTATGAACAGGTGTTGCAGGCCGACGGCGACAAGCTTTACGTCTACGACAAAGACCTGAACCAGGTCACGGTGCGCACGCTGGGCGGCGCGCTCGGCGCGAGTCCGGCAGCGATCCTGTTCGGCAGCAACGATCTCGACAAGAACTTCACGCTGCGCGACGCGGGCGTGAAGGATGGCATCGACTGGCTCGAACTCACGCCGAAATCGAAGGACACGCAGTTTCAGCGCGTCGGTATCGGCTTTCGTGACGGCAATCTGGAGGCGATGGAATTGCACGACGTGTTCGGTAACGTCACGCTGCTGACGTTCTCGAACATCCAGAAGAATCCGCCGCTCACGCCGAACCAGTTCAAGTTCACCGTGCCGAAGGGCGCGGATGTGATCAACGGCTAGGCGTTTCCGCCCGTTTCGTTTGCGGCGATTGCTTCGCCCGGCGGATGGGCGGCCTTCATGTCGTCGATGAATGCTTCGACGATATCCGTGCGATGCTGCCGCGCACGCGTGACCATCTGGAACGCGACGCGGTAGCGCATCGCCTGCGGATTCAGCGCGGCGAGCAAACCCGCCTTCAGATACGGCGCGGCGTAGTGCTCCGGCAGATAGCCGAGATGGCAGCCGGAGAGCACGAGCATCGCAACCGCCTCCATGTTGTCGGCCACGGCCGTCACGTTCTGCGTTGCCGTTGAACTTCCGGCTTCGGGCAGCGGATAGCTGCGCCATGCCCATGCGTGCTGCGCGGCTTCGGCCGGGTCGATGCCGCCGGCCCGCGCGAACAGCGGGTGATCCTTAGCGCAATACGCGAACTGGTCTTCGGCGAAAATTTCCGTGTATTCCAGCGACGGCACCCGGTGCCAGAAGTAGCCGATTCCCACCTGAATGCGCTCGCTCAGCAGCAGTTCTTCCAGCTCGCCCGGCGAGCGCACGAGGATCGAGAAACGCACGGATTCGTCGCGCGCGCGAAAGCGGCGGATCGCCTCGCTGATCCGCGCGCTTGCCGACACCGGCGTGTGTCCGATCATGCCGATCCCCAGTGTGCCCACCAGCTTTCTTCCGACGTTGCGAGCCTGCATTCCGAACGTATTCATCGCCGAGAGCAGGGTGCGCGCGGCGTCGACGAACTGCGCGCCGCGCGCGGTCAGCGCGAAACCGCCGCGTCCGCGTTCGCACAGCCGGTAACCCAGGCGCGTTTCGAGCGTGGCGAGCTGGGTGCTGATCGTCGACTGGCCGATGTTGAGCGTCGCCTGCGCGGCCGTGACGCCGCCGGCGTCGACGATTGCCAGAAACACGCGGATCAGCCGTAGATCGAGGTCGGTGAGCTGGGAGAACATGGCGTTGTGCGGTGTGGCGCGGCATGGCGCGATGAGCCGGCATGGAAACATCGATGCCGATGAATGTGAAGTTTATTCTGTTCGCATTTTACATTCGCGAAAAGTGCACAAGAATGAGAATTCGACCGGGTTCTGGATTGATCGGGATTACCCCATGTAAGCCAGACCTCCTTCGCACGATTTACATCTCTTTCATGGGCGAGCCACGATGAAACCTTCAGCCTTCGTTTTCCCCGACGCCAACGTGGAGCATCCGCAACCGCTTTCAGGCAACCAGATGGCTCGCTGCGGCGGCATCACGACGATGATGCGGCTGCCGTACGTCGAATCGGCTGAGGGACTGGACGCGTGCTTCGTCGGCGTGCCGTTCGACCTCGGGACGTCGAACCGGACGGGCGCGCGTTTCGGCCCGCGCCAGATCCGCTCGGAATCGGTCCTGCTTCGCCCGTACAACATGGCGACGCGCGCGGCGCCGTTCGATTCGCTGCGCGTCGCGGATATCGGCGACGTGGCGATCAACCCGTACAACCTGCTCGATTCGATCGCGCGCATCGAGACCGCCTACGACGAGATTCTTCAGCACGGTGCGAAGCCGGTCACGCTGGGCGGCGATCACACGATCGCGCTGCCGATCCTGCGCGCGATTCACCGCAAGCACGGCAAGGTCGGTCTGATTCACGTCGACGCCCACGCGGACGTCAACGACACGATGATGGGCGAGAAGATCGCCCACGGCACGCCGTTCCGCCGAGCGGTGGAAGAGGGGCTGCTGGATACCTCGCGCGTCGTGCAGATCGGCCTGCGGGGTACCGGCTACGCGGCGGAGGATTTCGACTGGTGCCGCGATCAGGGCTTCGAAGTCGTGCAGGCCGAAGCGTGCTGGAACCAGTCGCTGGCGCCGTTGATGTCGCGCGTGCGTGAGCGCATGGGCGACGACCCGGTGTACATCACGTTCGATATCGACGGTATCGATCCGGCGTTCGCGCCGGGCACGGGCACGCCGGAAATCGCAGGGCTGACGGTGCCGCAGGCGCTCGAGATCATCCGCGGCTCGCATGGGCTGAATATCGTCGGCTGCGATCTGGTTGAAGTCGCGCCACCCTACGATCCGTTCGGCACGACCGCGCTGCTCGGGGCGAATCTTGCGTATGAGCTGCTGTGTGTGCTGCCGGGCGTCGAGTATCGGCCGGCAACACGCCAGGCGTAAAAACCGGATGGCCCGCGATGTGAGCGGGCCATTTGCATTTACGCGTACGCTGCGCGCCGCGTGGACACGAAGGCGAGATAACACAGGGCGCCGATCGCAAGCGCCGGCAGTGTTGCGCCGAGATTCGGCAGCCATTGATTGATCGCCTGATAGGCCGCGATGCCGATCGCCCACGCGATGAACGCGCTGACGTGCCAGCCACCCGAGAAACCATAGCGCCCGCGCACGTCGCCGATTACCGCCGCATCGATACGACGCTTGCGGACGATGAAGTGATCCACCAGCACCACGCCGAAGAGCGGTGCGAACACCGAGCCGATCAGCAGCAGGAAGTTCTGGTACTTCGCCATCGGCACAGCGAGAGCGATTACCGTACAGACCGCGCCGAACGAAGCCGAAAGCAGCGGCACACCCATACGGGTCCAGAACGTGCCGGTCGACACGGCAGCCGAGTGAATATCGGCGAACGCGTTGTCGATTTCGTCGATCAGGATCAGCAGCAGCGCGAGACCGCCGCCGGCCTGCGCGAGCGCCGCGGTCAGCAAGGTATCGCCGCCGCCGGCCGCGAGGCCATAGATCGCGCCGAGCGCATAGAACCAGATGTTCGCGATGCCGTAGCCGAGCAGCGTGCCGCGAAACGTCTCGCCCGCGCGACGGCCAAAGCGCGTGTAATCCGCGATCAGCGGCAGCCACGAAAGCGGCATTGCAACGACCAGATCGATTGCGCCGCCGAACGGCATTTCGCCCGTGCCTGGACGCTGCATCAGCGCGGCGAGATCGTGTTTCGCGAGCAGGTTCCACGTGAGCCACACCGCGCCCGCCAGCAGGAGCCAGATGCCCCAGGTGCGCAGGAAACGCCGCACGAACGAGAGCGGCCCGCTGATCGCGAGCAGCGTGGCCAGTACGCCGAAGATCACCGTCCAGGCGAGTGGCATCGAAAGACCGAACGACTGTCTGGCAAGCGCATCGGCGGAATCGCGCATCACGATGATTTCGAACGAGCCCCAGCCGACGAGCTGCACCGCGTTGAGTACCGCCGGTACCGAGGCGCCGCGCACGCCCAGCGTGGGCCGCAGCGACGACATGGCCGCGAGCCCCGTATCGGTGCCGATCACGCCCGCCAGCGCCAGCAACACGACGCCGATCACGCTGCCGATCACGATCGCAGCCAGCGCATGCGGCAGCGACAGGCCGGGCACGAGCAGCGCGCCCGCCTGCGCGACCAGCAGGCCGATGCCGAGCGAGAACCACAGGGCGAATGCGTCGCCGGTGCGGAACGCGCGCCGCGAATCCGGCACCGGTGTAAGCGGAGCGTAAGTAGAACCGGCTTCGCCGGAGACTGGATCGTTTGCCATCAAAAGGTGTCCCTGTGTGTTGCTGATTTATCTCGATGCGACTGGTCAACGCGCGCGCCCCGCTTCGGACACCACGACCGCATTGTGCCGCGCGCGTGGCGCGCCGTGACCCTGGCCGGATGGCTAACGTCGCGTGCGCGCATCTCGCCCCGGTCCGCCGGCTGTCATAATGCAGGACCGTGCAGGCGTGCCGCCTGTGCACGCGCCTTGCCGTACCGAATGCGAGATTATCCACAAAACGCCATGTTTGAAGAAATCCGTGCCAACGTGCCACTCGCCGAGCGGCTACGCCCTCGCACTGTCGACGAAGTGATCGGACAGAAGCACCTGCTGGGTTCGAACAAGCCGCTGCGCGTCGCGTTCGAATCGGGCGAGGCGCATTCGATGATCCTCTGGGGTCCGCCCGGCGTCGGCAAGACCACGCTCGCACGTCTCATGGCCGCCGCGTTTCATGCGGAGTTCATCGCGCTGTCGGCGGTGCTGTCGGGCGTGAAGGACATCCGCGAGGCCGTCGAGACCGCGCAGGTGCATCGTGCGCACGGCCATCAGACGCTCGTGTTCGTCGACGAGGTTCACCGCTTCAACAAGAGCCAGCAGGATGCGTTCCTTCCGCACGTCGAGTCGGGGCTGTTCGTGTTCGTCGGCGCGACCACCGAGAACCCGTCGTTCGAGGTGAACAGCGCATTGCTGTCCCGGGCCGCTGTCTATGTGCTGAAAAGTCTGGACGACGACGAGCAGCGCGAACTGCTCGATCGCGCGCAGAAGGAACTCGGCGGCCTCACGTTCACGGACGAAGCGCGCGACGCGCTGATCGGCTCCGCCGACGGAGACGGCCGCAAGCTGCTGAACAACCTGGAAATCGTCGCGCGGGCCGCGGCCCAGCAGAAGACGACGGAAATCGATGGC
The DNA here is from genome assembly GCF_907164575.1 of Paraburkholderia gardini. GTDB lineage: Bacteria > Pseudomonadota > Gammaproteobacteria > Burkholderiales > Burkholderiaceae > Paraburkholderia > Paraburkholderia gardini. Next base: position 2,370 of record NZ_CAJQYY010000003.1, on the reverse strand, counting down.
GCGTTGCTGGGTAGCGCGCTCACCGAAAACCTGCGCCGTTTCGACAAGGGCGGCGACGCGTTTTACGACCAGATCAGCGCGCTGCACAAATCCGTGCGCGGCAGCAATCCGGACGGCGCGCTGTACTGGTTCTGCCGCATGCTCGACGGCGGCGCGGACGCGCGTTATCTCGCGCGGCGCATCGTGCGCATGGCGTGGGAGGACATCGGTCTGGCCGATCCGCGCGCCGCGCGCATCGCGCTCGACGCTGCCGAAACCTACGAGCGTCTCGGCACGCCCGAAGGCGAGCTCGCGCTCGCGCAGGCGATCATCTATCTTGCGGTCGCGCCGAAGTCGAACGCGGGCTATATGGCGTACAACGAGGCACGCCGGTTCGTCGGCAAGGACCAGTCGCGCGGCGTGCCCGTCCACCTGCGTAACGCGCCGACGAAGCTGATGAAAGAGCTCGGCTACGGTCACGACTATCGCTACGCGCACGATGAGCCCGACGCGTACGCGGCGGGCGAAACCTATCTGCCCGATGGCATGCGCGAGCCGCACTGGTATGAACCGACGCCGCGCGGTCTTGAAGGCAGGATCGCCGACAAGATGAACCGTCTGCGTGAACTCGATGCGCAATGGCGCAGCGAGAACAGGCAGAAGAAAGATTGATGCCGCGCACAACGCCGTGCCGCGCGGCTGATCCGCCGGCCGGTTGCGCTAAAATCGCACCTTCACACAACGAATACCCGCCCCAATCCCATGCTCGACATCCAGCTGCTGCGTAAAGACCTCGACGGCGTCGCGAAACGCCTCGCCGACCGCGGCTATACCCTCGACGTGGCCGCGTTCTCCGCGCTCGAAGCCGAACGCCGCGCCATCCAGACCCGTACCGAAGAGCTGCAGGCCCGTCGCAACAGCCTGTCGAAGCAGATCGGCGGCATGAAGGGGCGTGGCGAGGATACGTCGGCCGTGATGGCCGAAGTGGGCGGTCTGGGCGATGAGATGAAGGCGTCGGCGGCGCAACTCGAAGATATCCAGAAGCGTCTGTCGGATCTGCTGCTGGGCGTGCCGAACCTGCCGCACGAAAGCGTGCCGGCCGGTCGCGACGAAACGGACAACGTCGAAGTGCGCCGCTGGGGCACGCCGCGCCAGTTCGATTTCGAGGTGAAGGATCACGTCGATGTCGGCACGCCGCTCGGCCTCGATTTCGAAACGGGCGCGAAGCTCTCGGGCGCGCGCTTCACGCTGCTGCGCGGGCAGATCGCGCGTCTGCATCGTGCGCTCGCGCAGTTCATGATCGACACGCACACGCAGCATCACGGCTATACCGAGGTGTACACGCCGTACATCGTCAATCCGGAAATCCTGTACGGCACCGGCCAGCTGCCGAAATTCGCCGACGACATGTTCCGCGTCGAGAAGGGCGGCGGTGAGAACACGGTCACGCAGTACCTGATTTCGACGTCTGAGATTTCGCTGACGAACACGGTGCGCGACAGCATTCTCGATGAGAACGCGCTGCCCGTTAAGCTCACCGCGCATTCACCGTGTTTCCGCTCGGAAGCGGGATCGTACGGCCGCGACACGCGTGGCCTGATCCGCCAGCATCAGTTCGACAAGGTCGAGATGGTGCAGATCGTCGCGCCGGAAACGTCGTATGACGCGCTGGAGCAAATGGTCGTGCACGCTGAAACAATCCTGCAGAAGCTCGAGCTGCCGTATCGCGTGATCACGCTGTGCACGGGCGACATGGGTTTCTCCGCGACCAAGACCTACGATCTCGAGGTGTGGGTGCCCGCGCAGAACACGTACCGGGAGATTTCGAGCTGTTCGAACACCGAAGCGTTCCAGGCGCGTCGCATGCAGGCGCGTTATCGCAACGCGCAGGGCAAGCCGGAACTCGTGCACACGCTGAACGGCTCGGGCCTCGCGGTGGGCCGCACGCTGGTCGCGGTGCTCGAAAACTATCAGAACGCGGATGGCTCGGTGACGGTGCCGATGGCACTGCGTCCGTATCTGGGCGGAATCGAACGTCTGGTAGCGCCTGAGGTCGCCTGAGCGCATCGCGCCGGGTCTTCACGAGTTTTTGCAAAAAGGGACTTGGAAAGCGGTTTCAACTGTTCTATAATCTTCGCTTCCCCGAGCAGCGACCCGCTTGAGGATTGGCGCAGAAGCGAACAGGCAGAGCGTCAACAATGCCGGAAAGGTGGCAGAGTGGTCGAATGCGCCGGACTCGAAATCCGGTGTACAGTTTTGCTGTACCGTGGGTTCGAATCCCACCCTTTCCGCCAGAATCCAGAAAACCCCGCACGACGAAAGTCGTGCGGGGTTTTTGATTTGTGCGCCCAGCATGGGCGCACTCTTGTGGGTGCAAGTCCCTCCGTAAGT
>NZ_CAJQYY010000002.1 GCF_907164575.1 Paraburkholderia gardini | reverse complement strand
GGTGCCCAGGAGAGGACTCGAACCTCCACACCTTGCGGCGCATGGACCTGAACCATGTGCGTCTACCAATTCCGCCACCTGGGCACGTTTCAAACCAGGCCGCCATTCTAGCGGGTTGAAACTTTGTGTCAATCAGAACAGCATAACTTCGACTTCAACCTGCTTTTCCACATTTGCCATCGCACTGATTCAAGCTGTATCGAACACAGCGTAAAGCAGGGCGAAAGGGTTTCACAAAAAGAAAACCACCCGAAGGTGGTTTTCTTTTGAATCTGGTGCCCAGGAGAGGACTCGAACCTCCACACCTTGCGGCGCATGGACCTGAACCATGTGCGTCTACCAATTCCGCCACCTGGGCAGGTGGGTGTACAGCAAAGAATGTAATTATAGCGGGCCCGATAATCGTGTCAAGCATTTTGCGACAGTCCGGCGCGAACGCGGAAGCGCCTTGCCGCGTCAGGCCGCGAGCGCCGCGTGGCGTGCGGGACGGGTGTTAGAATGCCTCGCAGAAGTTCGTTGGCACGGGCACGCGCCCGCCGGGCACGCTGCACGAACCGCGTCATGGCAGTGACAACGCAGTAACTGGCATTGAATTGCAGGCGCAGTACAGAAGCGCATCATCGACCGATGTCCACGCAACGAGAAAAAGATCATCGACAAGCCCTTGAGCAAATATCCCTATCCGATTCCGAGCCGTGAAGAAATTCTCGGCGTGCTGCGCACGAGCGAAGCCCCACTCGCCGCGAATGACATCGCTGAGGCACTGTCGATCAAGCGCCAGGAGCGCGAAGGTTTTTTCAAGCGCCTCGGAGCGATGGAGCGCGACGGCCAGATCCGTCTCGACCAGCGCGGCCACTATCAGCTGACGCATCCGTCGAATTTCGTCGCCGGCCGTGTGCAGGGCCATCGCGACGGCTACGGTTTCCTGATTCGCGATGACGGTCAGGACGACCTGTTCCTGCCGACGGGCGAGATGCAGAAGGTCATGCATAACGACCGCGTGCTCGCGCGCATCGTCGGTTACGACCGGCGCGGCCGGCCCGAAGGTCATATCGTCGAAGTTACGGATCGCGCGAACCGCCGCGTGATCGGGCGTCTTTTGAACGAGAACGGCGCGCTCATCGTGGCGCCCGAAGACAAGCGCATCGGCCACGACATCCTGATCACGCAGAACACGAAGAAAGCGCGCGTTGGCCAGGTTGTGGTGGTCGAATTGACGGATTTTCCGAGCCGTCACTCGCAGCCGCTGGGTCGCGTGGTCGAGGTGCTCGGCGATATCGACGATCCGGGCATGGAAATCGAAATCGCCGTGCGCAAGTACGGCGTGCCGCACGAATTCAGCCAGGCCGCGCTCGACGACGCCGCGAAGCTGCCCGACGAGGTGCGCCCGTCGGACATCCGCCATCGCATCGATCTGCGCGACGTGCCGCTCGTCACGATCGACGGCGAAGACGCGCGCGACTTCGACGATGCCGTGTACTGCGAGCCCATTACCGTCGGCCGTGGCGAGGGTTTTCGCCTGATCGTCGCGATCGCGGACGTTTCGCATTACGTGCACCCGGACAGCGGCCTCGACGTCGATGCGATCGAGCGCAGCACGTCGGTGTATTTCCCGCGCCGCGTGATTCCGATGCTGCCGGAGAAGCTCTCGAACGGCCTGTGCTCGCTGAATCCGCACGTCGACCGTTGCGTGCTGGTGTGCGACATGGTCATCACCGCGCGCGGCGAGATCAAGGGGTACCAGTTCTATCCGGGCGTGATGCATTCCGCCGCGCGTCTCACATACACCGAAGTCGCGGCGGTGCTGACCAACACGAAAGGTCCCGAGGCGGCGCGCCGTGCCGCGTTGCTGCCGCAACTGCAGAACCTGAACGGCGTCTACAAGTCGCTCTTCACCGCGCGCCAGAAGCGCGGTGCGATCGACTTCGATACGACCGAGACGTATATCGTCTGCAACGCGCAGGGCAAGATCGAGCAGATCGTGCCGCGCACCCGCAACGATGCGCACAAGCTGATCGAGGAATGCATGCTGGCCGCGAACGTCTGCGCGGCCGACTTCATGAAGCGCAACAAGCATGCGGGCCTCTACCGCGTGCACGCCGGGCCGACGGCTGAAAAGCTCGAAAACCTGCGCACGTTCCTGCGCGGCATGGGCCTTTCGCTCGGCGGCGGCGAGACGCCGCACGCGAGCGACTACGCCGCATTGATGGCGCAGATCCGCGACCGGCCCGATGCGCAGATGTTGCAGACGATGCTGTTGCGCTCGATGCAGCAGGCCGTCTACAGCCCGGAGAATATCGGCCATTTCGGGCTTGCGTATGAGGCGTACGCGCACTTTACGAGCCCGATTCGCCGCTATCCGGACTTGCTGACGCACCGCGCGATCTACGCGATCCTGCAGGGCCGCAAGTATCAGCCGGGCACGCCGCATGGCGTCACGCTGAACACGGCGCTGTCGCCGCGTGCGCGTGCGATGCAGCAGGCCGACGATGAAAAGCGCAACCGTAACCGTTCGAACACCGCGATCTGGGAAGAACTGGGTCTGCACTGTTCGTCGAACGAGCGCCGTGCGGACGAAGCGTCGCGCGATGTCGAAGCATGGCTCAAGTGCTATTTCATGCGCGACAAGCTCGGCGAAGAGTACGGCGGCATGGTGAACGGCGTCACGTCGTTCGGGATTTTCGTGCAGCTCGATGCGCTCTTTATCGAAGGCCTCGTGCACGTGACCGAACTCGGCTCCGATTATTTCCAGTACGACGAGATCAAGAACGAACTGCGCGGCGAGCGGACAGGCATTCGCTACCGTCTGTCGGATCGTGTGCGGGTGCAGGTGAGCCGCGTCGATCTCGATGCACGCAAGATTGATTTCCGTCTGGTGCGCGACACGCCGATCAAGGCACCGTCGAGCCGCCCGGCGTTAGTCGAGAAGGCCGGTGTCGACGGCGGTCCGCGTGTGCATTCGTTGCCGCCGGCCGAAGGTGGCCGCCGCAAGAAGGCTGCGCCGGCAGCCGGCGCGGCGGTGAAGGAAACACGCGATACGCGCGGCGCGGCGAAAAAGCGCAGTGCTTCTTCGTCCGTGAAACCGGCGTCGAAGACGCAGGCGCGCAAGAAGCGATAAGGCACGGCCGACCTCCGACGTAACCGGAGGTCGACGCGCGACATGAAGTGTGCAGCGCGCAACCGGTATCGCGATCGATGCCGGTTGCGCGTTGTCTGTTTTTCCGTTTTCCGTTTTTGCAGGCACGGCGCTTTGCGTGCCGTCCATGCAGACGGGCGCATTCGAAGCGCAACGCAGCTTCGCTCAATCAAAGGTTGTCCAGTCATGTCACGTCTCAAGGTTCTATACGGTTTCCACGCAGTGACCGCACGTATGCGGCACGACGCATCGTCGGTCGAAGAGGTGTATTACGACGCGACGCGTAAGGACCGCCGCATGACGGAGTTCCTGCATGTGGCGAAAGAAGCGGGCGTGCGCCTGATTGCCGCCGACGAAACGCGCCTGTGGGGTCTCGCGCATACCGAGCGTCACCAGGGCGTGGTCGCGCGCGCGGGCGACATGCCGCTCGCACAGAATCTCGCTGAGCTGCTCGATGGCATCAACGGTCCGGCGCTGCTGCTCGTGCTCGACGGCGTGACCGATCCGCACAACCTGGGCGCGTGCCTGCGCGTCGCCGATGCGGCCGGCGCGCATGCCGTGATCGCTCCGCGCGACCGCGCGGTCGGTCTCAATGCGACGGCGGCGAAAGTGGCAAGCGGCGCCGCCGACACCGTGCCGTACATCACGGTCACGAACCTCGCGCGCGCGTTGCGTGAACTGAAGGACGCGGGCGTGTGGGTGGTGGGCACGTCGGGCGAGGCGTCGGCGGAACTCTACGAAACGAAACTGGATGGTCCGGTGGCGATCGTGATGGGCGCCGAAGGCGAAGGCATGCGCCGTCTCACCCGCGATACGTGCGATATCGTGATGCATATTCCGATGGCCGGCAGTGTCGAAAGCCTGAACGTTTCGGTGGCGAGCGGCGTGTGTCTGTTCGAAGCGGTGCGGCAGCGTGGGGCGCTGACGAAGACGTAAAGAATCAGACGCTTATAAACCTGCTCGTCATGCACGCTGCGTTTTAACCACCGACGCCAGTCAGTCGATATAACGCAGCTCCAGTTTCTCCAGCGACTCGCGCATGCCATCCAGCGACTGCGCGAGCGCTATCCTTCCGCGCGCACCACAATCGGCGAAGGCTTACGCACCTCGCGCCCACACACCAGCCCCAGCTTTACGGGTAAACACCCCCTGAATACATCAGACATCTGACCTATATTGATGCGGTACTGATCACCTGGGACACGTATGCGTCTGAGCGTCGAGCACTCGATGAGCGAGAAAATCCAGGAGTCGTTGATGACGATGATCCGGGAAAAATCACTCAAGCCAGGCGACCAGATTCCCACTGAAATAGAGCTTTGCGAGCTATTGGGGGTCGGCCGGTCGAGTCTTCGGGAAGCAGTCGCGCAAATGATTTCACATGGCCTGTTATCGCGGGTTCAGGGGCGCGGCACCTTCATCAGACAAATTTCGCTAAAGCTGCAAGGCGGCCTCGATGATCTGATGTCTGTGACCGATATGATCCGCAGCGTTGGCGCCGTGCCGGCCACCTGCCGGTTGCAGATCGAACACATCAAGGCATCCGAAAGTCTCGCCGGCAAGTTGCGTCTCGCCGTCGGCGACGACTGCGTGCGCATCGAGCGCGTGCGATGCGCGGACGACGCGATCGCGGCGTATTGCATCGATACCGTTCCGAAACATGTCTTCGACGCATGCGGCGGCGAACTCGGCGAATCGCTGTTCGCGATGTTCGGGCGGACTGGACGAAGGCTTTCACACACGCATACGTCGATACATCCGACCATCCTGACGCCGCGCGATCTGCCCGAGCTTGGCGACGGCTTCGGTCTGTTCCTGCTGCTCGACGAAGTGGATTTCGATCAGAGCGGCGAGCCGATCTGCTATAGCAACGACTACTACAACACAGCCATCTTCAAGTTCGACCTGGTCCGCAAGAAACGCTGAGCCGGTTCGAATGTGGAGGAGACATTCATGGAATTCGAAGCACTCAGTTCCTCGGAGTTGTCGGCGTATTTGCGGGGTGTCCCGGCGGTGTATGCGTTGCTCAACGAACCTGGCGAACTCGACATCGCGGAGGTCGGCGACGGTAACCTGAACTTCGTCTATTTCGTCAGTAACGCGCAGGCCCCGGAAAAAAGCGTTGTCGTGAAGCAGGCGCCGCCGTTTCTGCGGCTGGTCGGCAAGTCGTGGCCGCTTACACGGCACCGGATGGAACGCGAGGTCGCTGCGTTGCAGCGCTTTGGCGCGTTGTGTCCGCAGCATGTGCCGCGCGTCTATCACGCCGACAGCGAGCTGTTCCTGATGGTGATGCAACGGCTGTCGTCGCACCGGATCCTGCGGCAAGGCTTGATGGACGGCGTCGTCTATCCGAAGCTCGCCGCGCATCTTTCGACTTACCTCGCGCACACGCTGTTTTACGGCTCCGATCTTTTTCTCGCGCCCGACGTGAAGAAGCAGGCGGTCCGCGACGCGGTGAACAGCGAGCTATGCAAGATCACGGAAGACCTGGTGTTCACGTATCCGTTCGAAGATCATCCGTCGAATGTATATAGCCCGGCCTTTCCGCGCGCGGAAATCGGGCGTCTGCGGCAATCGCCGGCGTTGCGCATCGCCGTGGCCGAGATGAAATGGGCTTTCATGAACGATGCCGAGACGCTTTTGCACGGCGATCTGCACACGGGCTCGATCATGGTCAACCAGGACGAAACCTATGTGATCGACCCTGAGTTCGCGTTCTACGGACCCATGGGTTTCGATATCGGCGCGGTGCTTGCGAATCTGTTGCTCGCGTATTTTTCACGCGACTGGCACGATCGTCATCAGACGGCGGGCAGGCATGGCAATGCCGGCGCGACGAGTTATCGCGACTGGCTTCTCGATCAGGTGACGTCCATCTGGAGCGGCTTCGAACAGACGTTCCTGGCGCTGTGGCGCGATCACGAAAGCCGCCGCAAGAGTCATTTCATCGGTGACGATCCCGGCGGCGTGTGTGTCGAGGCGTATCGCGCGCGGTTCATGCAGCGGCTCCTTGCCGAATCGCTGGGATTCGCGGGCTGCAAGATGATCCGGCGCATTGTCGGCATGGCCAAGGTCGCCGATATCACCAGCATCGCGGATAACGCGTTGAGAGCCGTTGTCGAAGTGCGCGCATTGCGTTGCGCTGAACGCCTGCTGCTCGAGCGGACCGCGATCGGCAACATTGCGCAGGTCGTCTCGATGGCGCGCGAGTTGCAAGCCGACGGACGCGCATAGCCATGAATCTCGCCGCGTCATCCGAAGTGATCACCTCCCACTCTTCATCTCGCACCGGAGCACGCATGGTATCGCCGTCGCCTTTCCTGAACCTGCCGGCCACGCTCGCGTGGGAAGACGACTGCCTGCGGATTCTCGACCAGACCCGCTTGCCGCAATCCACGGTCATCGAAACGCTGACCAATGCGCATGAAGTATGGCGCGCGATCCACGAGTTGCGGGTACGGGGTGCACCGGCAATCGGCGTCGCGGCAGCGTATGGCTTGTGCGTCGCGATGCAGTCGTCGCGCGACTTGCCCATCGGCGCATTTCGCGAAGCGTTGAAAGAGCGCGCCGCATATCTCGACAGCGCGCGGCCCACGGCAGTCAATCTCAGCTGGAGCCTGAAGCGGATGCTGCGCGCCGCGGACCGTTCGAACGCAAGCGACGCGCTTTCGCTCTACCGCGCACTGGTGGACGAAGCGACGTCGATTCATGACGAGGACCAGTTGCTATGCGAGCAGATCGGCAGACACGGAATGACGCTGATCGCGCCCGGTAGCGGTGTGCTCACGCATTGCAACGCCGGTGCGCTGGCGACGACCGGTCTCGGCACTGCGACCGCGCCGATCTATCTCGCACAGCGTGCCGGCATTCCGTTTCGCGTCTATGCGGACGAAACCCGACCGTTGCTGCAAGGCGCGCGTTTGACTGCGTACGAGCTGCAACAGGCAGGCGTCGATGTCACCCTGATCACGGACGGCATGGCCGCCTCGCTGATCGCGGGAAAGCAGGTGGACGTGGTGATCGTCGGCGCGGATCGCGTGGCGGCGAACGGCGACTTCGCGAACAAGATTGGCACGTTGAGCGTTGCGATTGTCGCGCGGCATTTCAACGTGCCTTTCTATGTCGCGTGTCCATCGTCGACGCTCGATTTGCAGACGCCCAGCGGCAACGCCATCGTCATCGAGGAGCGTCGCGACGACGAAGTCACGCATCTCGGCGGACACGCGATCGCGCCTGAAGGCATCAAGGTTCGCAACCCGGCTTTCGACGTGACGCCGCATGACCTCGTGACCGGCTATATCACCGAACGCGGCATCATCAACGCGCCGTTCGATACGCAACTTGCCGCGCTGTTCGGAGCCACGTCGTGAGCGTGAACGTGACCGAAACCGTCAATGACAGCGCAGATGAAGCGTCGTTGCGAGCCGGAATCGTGAAAACCGCGCTCGAGATGGAGCGGCTCGGCATCAATCAGGGCACATCCGGCAATGTCAGCGTGCGCTGGCGCGACGGTTTGCTGATTACGCCGAGCGGCGTACCCGCGTCGGCGCTGGCGGCGGACATGATCGTATGGCTGCCGCTCGATGTGCAGCCGGATGCAGCGGTTTTCAGCGAGCGCGGACCGTCGAGCGAGTGGCGCTTTCATCGCGACATCCTGCAGGCCCGGCAGGACATCAACGCTGTCGTACACACGCATTCGAACGCCGCGACCGCAATCGCGATTCACGGCCGTGACATGCACGCGCATCACTACATGATCGCCGTGGCGGGCGGCAATTCGATCCGCTGCGCGCCCTACGCGACCTTCGGCAGCCAGGCGCTGTCGGACCACGCGTTGCAGGCGTTGCAGGATCGCACCGCGTGTCTGCTCGCGCATCACGGCGTCATCGCGCTGGGCCGGGATCTGGCGCGCGCGCTGTGGCTCGCAAACGAAGTCGAAGTATTGGCGAAGCAGTATCTGCTCGCCGGTCAGCTCGGGCCGCCGCCCGTGCTGACGGATGAGGAAATCGGCGAAGTAGTGAAGAAGTTCAGCAACTACGGCTTGCGCCGCGAAAGCAGTAACAGCAATAGCAACAGCAAAGCCTGACGCCGGCTCGTAGCACACGGCGCTACATAACTTGAACAATGGAGACAGATATGGCCTGGAATTCAGGAAGATTCGACCGTTGGGGCACGTTGGGCGCATCGACGGGTGCCGTCGTGCTGTGTGCGGCTGCCGCGTTGAGCGGCTGTTCGAAGAGCGAGTCGCCGTCGTCGGCCAGCACCGCGGCGAGCGATGCGACCGCGAGCGCGGCGCCCGCGGCCGCGGCGAGCGGCAAGCCGAAGATCGGTTTCTCGGTATCGACGTTGAACAACGCGTTCTTCGTCGGGCTGAAACTCGGCGTGGAAAAGGGCGCGAAAGATCAGGGCTTCGATCTCGTGCAAACCAATGCGAACGGCGACGCGCAGCAACAGGTCAACGACGCGAACAATCTGTTGAGCCAGGGCATTACCGCGCTCGTGCTGAATCCGATCGATTCGAAAGCGATCATTCCCGCCGTCCAGAAAGCGAATTCGATGGGCATCCCGGTGTTCACGCTCGATCGCGGGTCGGACGGCGGCAAGGTTACCTCGTTCGTCGCATCGGATAACGTCGCGCTCGGCGCCACCGGCGCGAAGTGGATCGCCGACAAGCTGAAGGAACGCTATGGTTCGCCGAAGGGCAACGTGGTCGATCTGATCGGGCTCGTCGGTACGACTGCCGCCACCGATCGCGAGAAAGGCTTCAGCGACGAGATGGCGAAGTATCCGGGCATCAAGGTGGTCGCCCGTCAGGAGGGCGCGTTCGATCAGGAGAAGTCGCTGAACGCGATGACCAATATCCTGCAGAAATTCCCGCAGATCGATGCCGTGTTCGGTGCGAACGACGACAACACGGTCGGCGCGGAAAAAGCGATCGACAACGCGGGCCGTTACAAGCCGCTCGGCGACAAGGAACACATCATGGTGATCGGCGCGGACGGCACGGCGCAGGCGCTTTCGGCGATCCGGGCGGGCAAGCAGGACGCGACGATCTCGCAGAATCCGATTGAAATGGCCGCGAAGGCGTTGAGCTTTATCGCCGATAACAACGCGAAGAAGCCGGTGCCCGCGAATTACGCATGGCCGACGTTGCTGATCGACAAGTCGAACATCGATTCCGATGAAACGAAGAAGTACGGGCTGTGGTCATTGCAGGTCAGCCAGTAAGCTGAAGACGAACTGAAGTCGCGGTTGGACACGCGCTTTGCCCGCAGGCAAAGCGCGTGTCATTCGAGGCAGGACGCAATCATGAATGCGGAAACGGGTTCGCAGTTTCAGGCCGACGCGCAGCCGGACGCGCGCGCCGGTGACCGTGCGCCGTTGCTGCGTATGGAAGGCATCGTCAAGAGTTTTCCGGGTGTGAAGGCGCTGCGCGGCGTGAGTCTCACGCTGCACGCGGGTCACGTGATGGCGATCGTCGGCGAGAACGGCGCGGGCAAGTCGTCGCTGATCAAGACGCTGTCGGGCGCCTATGAGCCGGACGAAGGCACGATCGAGATCAACGGCGAGCCGCTTGCCCGCGGCACCCACGCTGCAATCGACGCAGGCGTGGCCGTGATCTATCAGGAACTGTCGCTGATCAACGACATGACCGTCGCCGAGAACCTGTTTCTCGGCCGGATGCCGTCGCGCAACGGCTTCGTGCTGCGACACGAAGCGGATCGACGGGCGCGCGAAGCACTCGCCCAGGTGGGGCTCGATATGGTGTCGCCGTCGATGCGGCTCGGCGATCTGCCGTTGAACCGGCGGCAACTCGTCGAGGTCGCGAAAGCGGTCGCGCGCGATGCCCGCATCCTGGTGATGGACGAGCCGACGGCGGCCTTGCAGGCCGCGGATATCACCAATCTCTATGCGGTCGTGCGACGGTTGCGGGCAACCGGGATGGGCATCATCTTCATCTCGCATCATCTGGAAGAGGTGTTCGAACTGGCCGATTCCGCCGTCGTGATGCGCGATGGCGCGACGGTCGGCGTGCGCGCGATGGCGCAATGGACCGAACAGGATCTGGTGCAGGCGATGGTCGCGCGCACCCTGGATTCGTTCTATCCGTGGGAGCCGCGCGATTACGGGCCGGTGGTGCTGGACGTGCGCGATCTGGCGAGTCCGCCCATTGTCCGGCACGCGAGCTTCAGCGTGCGGGCCGGTGAAATCGTCGGGATCGCGGGCATTGCCGGTGCGGGACGCACCGAATTGCTAAAGGCGATTTTCGGCGCGCAGAAGGTCACCGAAGGCGAGGTCTGGATACGCGGGCGCAAAGTCGCGATTCATTCTCCGACCGAGGGCATGCGTCACGGCCTCGTCTATACGGCGGAGGACCGCAAGCTCGAGGGTCTCGTGCTCGATGCGAGCATCGAGGAAAACATCGCGCTGTCGAGCCTGAAAGCGCTGGCGACGGGCGGCTTCGTGCGCAACGCGAGAAAGCGCAAGCTTGCCCAGGATGCGAGTACGCGCTTCTCGGTGCGCGCGCCGTCGGTGCTGCAGATCACCGGCAATCTGTCCGGCGGCAACCAGCAGAAAGTGATTCTTGGCCGCGCGAGCGCGACGCAACCGGCTGTGATCATGCTCGACGAACCGACGCGCGGCATCGATGTCGGCGCGAAGACGGAAATCTATGCGCACATGGTGTCGATGGCGCGGGCGGGCGCGGCGGTCGTGATGGTGAGTTCGGAGTTGCCGGAATTGCTGGGCATGTCGGATCGCGTCCTCGTGATGCATCGCGGCAGGATCGTCACCGAGCTGCCGCGCGACAAGGCGGATTCGGAAACGGTCATTCAGTGGGCGACGACAGGAGTAGGCGCATGACTTCGACGGCAGCAAAACCGACAGATTCCGACGCGCTTTCGAGCCGCCTGATACGACAGTTGCGCAGCGGCATCGGACCGCTGTTCGCCGCGCTGGTGATCATCTGCGTGGTGCTGTCGATCACGTCGCCGGAATTCCTCACCACCAGCACGCTGACCAACATCATGGTGCAGGTGTCGGTGGTGGGGATCGCGGCGGTCGGCGGCACGTTCGTCATCATCACGTCCGGCATCGACCTGTCGGTCGGTTCGCTGGTGGCGTTGAGCGGCATGGTCGCCGCGACGCTGATGGCGGGTTCGACGCCCGACAACATCGGGCTCGGTCTTGCCGGTCTCGCGATTGCCATCGCGGTCGGCGCGGGCGTCGGCGCGCTAAACGGCATTTCGGTCGCGTGGTTGCGGCTTGTGCCGTTCATCGTGACGCTCGCGATGATGGCGATGGCGCGCGGCCTCACGCTCGCCATTTCCGACGGCCGCACCAAGTTCGATTTCCCCAACGCGTTCACTGCGTTCGGTGCGAAGTCGGTGGCGGGATTGCCCGCGCCGATGATCGTCATGCTGGTCGTATTCCTGATCGGCCACGTGCTGCTGCGCAAGACTACCTTCGGCCATCAGGTGTTCGCGGTCGGCGGCAACATGGAGGCGGCGCGGCTTGCGGGCATTCCGGTGCGCCGCGTGATCTTCCTGACCTATACGCTCGCCGGCGTGACGGCGGCGATTGCCGGCATCGTGCTCGCGGGACGCCTGAACTCGGCGTTGCCGTCGGCGGCGAACGGGCTCGAATTGCAGGTGATCGCGGGCATCGTGATCGGCGGCACGTCGCTCGCCGGCGGACGCGGTTCGATCATCGGCACGTTTATCGGCGTGGTGCTGATCGGCGTGATCAACGTCGGCCTGTCGCTGCTCGGCGTGAATCCTTTCTGGACCCAGTTCATTCAGGGCGGCGTGATCTTCGCCGCGGTGATGCTCGACGCGCTCAGCCAGCGTCGCAAGAACTGACCATTTTTTTAACCGGATCACTCAGGGAGACTCGTGTGAAAAAAATCATCAATCAGCCGGACCAGTTCGTCGATGAAGTGATCGATTCGCTGCTGATCGCGCATCCGGGCTGGATCAAGGCCGCCACCGCCGACCGCCGCGCGCTGGTGCGGGCGGACGCGCCGAAAGAGGGCCGCGTCGGTATCGTGACGGGCGGCGGATCGGGGCATATGCCAGGCTTTCTCGGCTATGTCGGCGAAGGACTGTGCAGCGGTGTCGCGGTGGGCAACGTGTTTTCGTCGCCCTCGTCGGAGCAGATTTTCGAAGCGACGAAGGCGGTGAACGGCGGCGCGGGCGTGCTCTACGTGTACGGCAATTACGGCGGGGACGTGTTCAATTTCGACCTGGCCGCCGATCTCGCGGAGCCGGAGGGCATCGACATCAAGACCGTGCTGCTGACCGACGACGTCGCGTCGGCGCCGCCTGCGCGCGCGAGCGAGCGGCGCGGCGTCGCCGGCATGGTGTTCGCGTTCAAGTGCGCCGGTGCGGCGGCGGAGCGCGGCGATCCGCTCGACGAAGTGGCGCGGATCACGGCGAAGGCCAACGCGCAATGTCGCACGATGGGCGTCGGCCTGTCGCCGACGATCCTGCCCGCCGCTGGCAAGCCGACCTTCACGCTGCCCGACGGCGAGATGGAAATCGGCATCGGCATTCATGGCGAGCCCGGCACGCATCGCGGAAAACTCGAAACGGCCGACGCGATCGCCGACCGGCTCTCCGGCGAAATCCTGCGCGATCTCGCCGCGCCGAAAGGCTCGCGCGTCGCGGTGCTGGTCAACGGGCTGGGGGCGACGCCGCTTGAAGAACTGTATCTGCTGTACCGGCGCACGGCCGCGGCGATCGCGGATCAGGGGCTGACGATCGCGCGCTCGTATGTCGGCGAATATGTGACGAGTCTGGAGATGGCAGGCGCTTCGATCACGGTATTGCTGCTGGACGACGAACTCGAAGCGCTGCTCGCCGCGCCCGCGCGTTCGCCGCTCTTTCACGACTGGTCCGCGGCCTGATGCCTGTTTGAAGCCGGATTGAAGCCGGTCTGAAAGGAGGGTGGCATGAGTGTTTCCTGCAGCGAATTGCGCGTTGTGCTGAGCCGTGCGCTAGCGGCGCTGCCCGCGCATGCGGAGGAGCTTCGCGAACTTGATGCGGCGTTGGGCGACGGCGATCTCGGCATCACGGTGCAAGCCGGCTCGACGGCGGTCGTCGCGGCGCTCGCGGCGTTGCCCGCTGACGCCGCGCTCAATGACATCCTGCTTGCTGCCGGCAAGGCCTTCTCGACGGCCAATCCGTCGACGTTTGCCGCGCTGGTCGGCGGCGGCCTGCTCGCCGCCGCGAAGACGATGTCGGGCAAGTCCTCGGCAGGCAAGGACGAGGCACTCGCCATCGGTCGTGCGGTGGCGGCGCGCATCATTGAACGTGGCAAGAGCAAGGTTGGCGACAAGACCGTGCTCGATGCGCTGGTGCCCAGTCTGGATGCGCTTGAGGCGTCGCAGGAGGCGCCGGATGCGCTGCTTGCCTCGATGATCGATACGGCGCGCGCGAGGATCGAGGCGACGGCGGGTTTGCAGTCGCAGAAGGGCCGGGCAGCCTGGGTGCAGGAGCGCAGTATCGGCCACCCCGATCCGGGCGCGACCGCGTATCTGCGCTTTCTGGAGGCGTTGCGCGGCGCGTTGGCGGGCGATTGACCGGGTACGTCCCTTGGGAGTTGGCACGACTTCATCCCGATAGCCGACTAGAATGTCGGGCAACGTGGTCTGCGTTGTGGTTCGCAGGACATGGCCTGTTTCATTTCAATCGTGCTGGCGTCGACAAAACTCATCGGCCCCCGGCGTCCCGGACTACGCAGTGACATGAATTCAATGGATGTAAATCGCGCCCGCGTCAGGTGCCTCATGCGCGCGGCAGCGCTCGCCTTCTGTACCGCGTTGCTCGCCGCCTGCACGACGACGATGGTCGAGCGCGGCACCTATCTCGCCGATACGAGCCGGCATGCCCAGAATGCCGACTCGCGCGTGCGGTTTCTCGTGATGCACTACACCGAAATCGACGAAGCGAAGTCGCTGCAGGTGCTGACCACCGAGGGCGTCAGCGCCCATTACGTCGTGCCGGACGCCCCCCGGATCGAACACGGCGAGCCCGTGGTTTTCCAGCTGGTGCCCGAGAGCCAGCGCGCGTGGCATGCGGGTACGAGCTACTGGCAGGGCACGACCGAACTGAATGCGGCTTCGATCGGAATCGAGAACGTCAACCTCGGTCCCGTCGACACCCCCCAGGGCCGCAGCTGGCAGCCGTACCCGCCGGCCCAGGTCGACGCGCTGATTCGCCTCGCCAGAGACATCGTCACGCGCTACAGCATTCCGCCGACGCGTGTCGTCGGTCATAGCGATATCGCGCCTCAGCGCAAGATCGATCCCGGTCCGCTGTTTCCGTGGAAGCAGCTCTACGATGCCGGCATCGGCGCGTGGCCCGACGCGTCGGCGGTGGCCGCGCATCTGGCGGGACGCGATCCGTCGGCACCGGTCGACGTGCGTGGCCTTCAGCAGAAGCTCGCGCGTTACGGCTACGAAGTCGCGACCGACGGCGTGCTGGACGATCGCACGCGGCGGGTGTTCGCCGCGTTCCAGATGCACTTTCGGCCGCGCGACTACGCGGGCAATCCTGACGCGGAAACCGATGCGATTGCACAGGCGCTGCTCGATCGCTACATGAATGCTGCCGCGGCCGGTTCAACGGCCGCACCGTGAACTTCCGGTAAACTCGCGGTTTTCCGCCTGCACCTCTTTTTTCGGTTATTTCTCCCATGACCCAGGACGAACTCAAGCAACTGGTCGGCCAGGCCGCCGCCGACTATGTGAACGCCAACGTGCCCGAAGGCGTCGTCATCGGCGTTGGTACTGGCTCGACCGCGAACTGTTTCATCGACGCACTCGCGCTCACGAAGCAGCGCTATCGCGGTGCCGTGTCCAGCTCGCTCGCCACTACCGCGCGCCTGCAGTCGCACGGCATCAAGGTGTTCGATCTGAACGAAATCGAATCGCTGCCCGTCTACGTGGATGGTGCCGACGAGATCGATCATGGCGGCGCGATGATCAAGGGCGGCGGAGGGGCGCTGACGCGCGAGAAAATCGTGGCGTCGGTGTCGGACGTTTTCGTCTGCATCGCGGACGCGACGAAGCGTGTCGACGTTCTCGGCCAGTTTCCGCTGCCGGTCGAAGTCGTGCCGATGGCGCGCACCGCGATCGGCCGCCGCGTGACGGCGCTGGGCGGTGTGCCCATCGTTCGCGTGACGAAGGACGGCTCGCCGTTCATCACCGACAACGGCAACGAAATCATCGATGTGAAGGGCCTGCGCATCAGCGATCCACGCATGCTCGAAATGCAGGTCAACGCATGGCCGGGTGTGGTGACCGTCGGCCTCTTCGCGGGCCGCGGCGCGGACCTTTGCCTGCTCGGCACGGATACGGGCGTCGAGACGATCAGGTATAGCAAGGGCTAGGGTCTTACAACCCGGAGCCGTTCCATCCGGACGGACCCGCAACGGCGTCGCACTGGATCGCAGGCGGCGCCGTTTTTCATTCCCGCACACCGGGCCGGATCCCTGAAAAATGGGCGCCGAAGTCCATATCCCGTTCGGCCGTCTTCTCCGCGCGACTCGCTGCCGCTACGCTTCTCTCGTTCCCCCGAACGCGAAAGGAGAAACATCAGTGACCATCCACCGCAATCTCAGGCGCGCGCTTGACGTCGCCTATGAACGGGTCCGGCGCGACACGGCCTCGCCCATCGCCTTCAACGGCAATTACGGGCTGTGCCTCGGCATCATCATGGGCGGGCAGGCGTGCAACGGCATGACCGAGGAAGAAGCTGCCGGCGAACGCGCGCATCTGGCGATGCTCGTCGCCTTGCACGACATGCAGACCGGCGGTCGCGGCAGCCCGTCTGCCGTCTGATGCGCCGGCAGGGGAATCGGCGTGCTGCGTGGGCCTGCGTACAGAATTTCCGTGATCGTCTGCGAATAATGCATCGTCCAGATACGCGCCGCCTGTCGCGTGCGCGTCCATTGCGAGCGTCGCTCGATCACGTATGTCCGCCACGGCCTCACGCGCCTCAGGAGACCCAGATGCAACAGCAGGCTCAGGAGTTTTGGGACGGTATTTTTCAGGATCGCGGTAACGACGAGACGCGGCTCGTCGACGTCCCGGACCCGAAGAATCCCGTGTATATGCGCGCGCTCAAGCACTTTGGCGACATACGGGGGAAAACGCTTGTCGATCTTGGTTGCGGCGCAGGCGCGGCTTCGCTGTTTTTTGCCTCGATGGGCGCGAACGTGGTGAGCATCGATCTGAGCCCGGTGGCCGTCGACAACCTGAAACGCTACTGCGCGCAACATCACATCGACAACATTTCACCGCGCGTGCTGTCGGCGCAGGATATTGCACTGCTTGAGCCGTCCGACTTCGTTTTTGGCGCGATGATCCTGCATCACATCGAACCGTTTTCAGAATTCGCCGCCGCGCTTCGCCGGGCGATCAAGCTCGGCGGCCGTGCGTTCTTCTGGGAAAACAACGCGACCAGCAACATGATGATGTGGTTCCGCAACCACGTGATCGGCAAGTTGTGGGTGCCGAAATATGGCGATCCTGATGAATCGCCGCTCGCGCCCTATGAGATCGATCATCTGCGCAGGCATTTCGACGTCGAGACCGAATATCCGGAAATGGTCTTCATGCTGATGGCGTCGCGCTACCTGTTGCGGGGACGTTTCGATCATCGTGCGGTCAGGATCGACCAGTATCTGTATCGCTATCCGTCGATCCGCAAATACAGCTACCGCCAGTTCGTCTGCCTGAGCTGACATTGCGGCCCGCACAAGGTCGCGTCGGGGAAACCGGCGCGCCCTTCACCGGTCCGCGCTGGGTTCGTCGCGGGCCGTGTGCGCAATGATGCGGGTCATGTTCCGCAGATAGCTGTCGAGCGAGAAATGTCGCTGCACGTCGCTGAACGCCTGGCTGGCAAGTTGCCGCGCAAACGCCGGCGCGAGGTGCAATGTGTCGATAGCCTCGACGAAGCCCGGCACGTCGCCGGGCTGCACCAGCCAGCCGTTCTCACGATGCCGCAGTATTTCAAGCACGCCGCCGGCCGCCGCGGCCACCACCGGCCGCGAGGCCGCCATTCCCTCGATGATCACCCGTCCGAACGGCTCGGGTTCCGTCGACGTATGCAGGATCAGGTCCATCGCCTTCATCCATGCCGGCATGTCGTCGCGAAACCCGGCGAAATGCACGCGATCCGCGATCCCGAGCCGATCAGCCTGCTGACGCAATGCCTGCGCGTAATCGTCTTCGCCGAAGAGCGCGGCGCCGACCAGCACGAGGTGCACGCCGGGTAATCGCGCGAGGGCCTCAAGGGCTATATGCTGGCCTTTCCACGGCGCGAGACGGCCAAAGAGGCCCGCGAGCCACGCGTCCTGTGGCAGCCCCAGGCGATGACGCAGCGCGCGGATATCGCTGGCATCGACCTGCGCGAACGTGCGCGCGTCGATGCCGTTGTGGACGACCGGCACCGCGTCGGCGGGCAGGCCGGTCAACGCGATCAGTGCATCGGCGCTCGCCCGCGAATTGGCGACGACCTGATCGGTCACATGGCGCACGAGCCAGCGGACGATGTGCAACTGGACGCGCCCGAAGTGATCACGCGTCATGATGTCACGCACATGCCAGATGACAGGCCGGCGATGCAACGGTTTGCCGAGCGCACCCAGCACCAGCGCTTTCTGCGTGTTCAGGAACAGAACGTCGAAGCGCTTCGCCTGCGCGGCGATCGTGCGCACCTGCGCGAGGATGCCAGGTAATGCACGTAGCCAGCCAGGCCGCAACGCTTCACGGTTGATGGCCGCGACGTTCGCATTGCTCGTTACGCGCACGCGCACGCCAAGCGCTTCCAGCCGTGCGCGAAAGGGTCCGTCCGACAGCAACAGCACCTCGCTGCGCGCGGCGCATCGCTCCGCAAGCGGAAGCAGGGACAATTCCGCGCCGCCGAGTTGTCCGCTCTGATCGACAAAGAGGACCGTGGCCGATGCCGCCGGCTCGAGTACGTGTTCATCGGAATGCCCCGCGCTGCTCGTGGCAGCCATCTCGACGGGAGCGAAACGACGTGTGAGGCGGGGGGCGTTCATCGGTTGACCGGTCCAGGCGTGCGGGGAAAGCGAAGCGTGAAAAACAGGCAGTCGCATGCGACCGGCGAGTCCTCATTATTCACGCTCTGTTGCCCGTTCAGTGTGGCCATACGCACGCTGTGCAAGCGACGCGCCCGATACACTCGGTGTGATGGTCGTTGACCTTTCCAGAGGTGGAGAAATCATGAAAGTGGCGATCGTGCACGACTGGCTCGTCGCGCCGGGGGGAGCGGAGAAAGTGCTGGAACAGATTATCCGGTGCTTCCCCGACGCGGACCTTTTCTGCATGGTCGACTTCATGGACGATCGCTCCGCGGTATGCGGCAAGGCCGTGAACACATCGTTCATCCAGAAGCTGCCGTTCGCGCGCCGGCGTTATCGCGGCTATTTGCCACTCATGCCGCTCGCCGTCGAACAGTTCGACCTCTCCAGCTACGATCTGATCATTACGAGTTCGTACGCGGTCGCGAAGGGCGTGCTGGTCGGACCAGACCAGACACATGTCAGCTACGTGCATTCTCCGATGCGTTACGCGTGGGATCTGCAGCATCAGTATCTGCGCGAGGCGAAGCTGACACGTGGCCCCCGTTCGTGGGCGACGCGGGCATTGCTGCATTATCTGCGCAGTTGGGATGCGCGTTCGGCGAATGGGGTCGATTGCCTGATCGCGAATTCGCAGTTCGTCGCGCGCCGCATGATGAAGACCTACCGGCGCAATGCCGTTGTCATTGCGCCGCCGGTCGACGTTCACCGCTTCGACCTCTGCGCGCTGAAAGACGATTTCTATCTGACGGCGTCGCGGATGGTGCCTTATAAACGCATCGACCTGATTGTCGCTGCTTTTTCGTCGATGCCGGACCGTCGCCTGGTCGTGATCGGGGATGGCCCGCAGATGGCCGCGATTCGCGCGAATGCCGGTCCCAATGTAACGATCCTCGGCTATCAGCCGTTTGCCAGTCTGAAAGACTACATGCAGCGCGCGAAGGCGTTCGTGTTCGCCGCGGAGGAAGACTTCGGCATCGCGCCGGTCGAGGCACAGGCATGCGGGACGCCGGTGATCGCATACGGCAAGGGCGGCGTGCTGGAAACGGTGCGGCCAGTCGGCGAGCCGCATCCTACCGGGCTGTTTTTCAGGCAACAGACCGTCGCTGCATTGCAGGAGGCCGTGGAGCGCTTCGAACGCCAGCGTTCGATGATTTCGCCGGCTGCCTGCAGGGCGAACGCGGAACGTTTTTCGGCCGCGCATTTCCAGCGTGCATTCATGAACGAAGTTACGCGGACAATTGCGGCCGCCGGTGCCGGGGGCCGCCAGCACGACAGTCTGCCGGACGCAGAGGTCACATCGTGGCCCGGCGACAACACGGCGGCCGGCAGCATGTGGGGCCGATGAACGTGTTGTTCTGAATCCCTGGTATTTCATCACCGCGACAGGTAAAAAGGGCCGCGCCGGTTTTCCGGCGCGGCCCTTTTTTCGCGATTACTTCTCCGACTACCTGGGCGCGGCGTAGCCTAGCGCCTGGTTGTCCCGCCCGCCGGATCGCCAGCGGTATAGGTGTACGCATACGCATAGTCGTACGAGCCGTAACGACCGCCGCTTTTCACCGGTACTGCGTTCATCACGCCGCCGATAAGCCGGGCACGCGCACGGCGCAGCTTCTTCAGCGATTCGGCGATGTTGCGTTCGGTATGCGCGCCCGCCCGCATGACGAGTACTGTCGAGCCGGCGATGTTCGCGACGATCGCGGCATCGGCCACCGCGAGCAGCGGTGGCGTGTCGACGATCACCAGATCGAACCGCTGTTCGAGGCGCGCGAGAACTTCGGTGAACCGCGCCGACGTCAGGATTTCGGACGGGTTGGGCGGATAGGCGCCCGCGGCGATGAAGTGCAGACCTTCGACACCCGTCGCGCGCGCCGCCACTTCGAGATCGACCTGACCTGTCAGCAGTTCAGTGAGACCACCATTCGGCGAGCGGCCGAGGTATTGCGCGAGACGGCCGCGACGCAGGTCGGCGTCGATCAGCAACACGCGCTTGCCTGTCTCGGCAAGCAGGGCAGCGAGGTTCGCGCACAAAAAGCTCTTGCCATCCGAGGGCGCCGGGCTTGTGAATGCCACCACGCGGTTCGGGGCATCGATCAGGCCGAATTGCAGCGTTGCGCGCAGGCCGCGCAGCCCTTCGACGGACGTGTCGAATGGATGCGTCTTGACCAGTAGCGGGCGCATCGGCGCGTGGGCGGGCGGCACGATCGTCTGCGTGCCGGCCGGCACGGTAACGGTCGCCGGCCGGCGGGGCTGGACGAGTCGCGCGATGCCTGCCGGCACGATCTGCGAGAGCGCGGGGCGCGCTGCCGGGCCTTGCAGCGCAGCCTGGCTCATGTTCACTGCAAGCCGGTCGCTGTGAGCCTGTTCGGCGCTAAAGGGGATCGATCCGAAGATCGGCATGTGAAAACGGCGTTCGACGAATTCCGGATCCGCGACGCCGGTGAAGAACGTCCGGCGGCAGAACGCGAACAGCACACCCGCGATGATGCCGAGTACGACGCTCGCCGAGATGATCAGCGCTGATTTCGGCCGTACCGGCGAAGAGGGCAGCAGTGCCTCGTCGATGATGTGCACATTGCCGATTGTTCCAGCGCGTGTAATCGACAGCTCCTGGATCTTGTTCAGTAACGCAACGTAGATTTCCTCGGCAACCTTCGCGTCGCGTTGCAGCGACATGGCCTCGCGTTCGGACCCCGGCAGCGTCTTGAAGTGATCTTCGAAGCGTGCTTTTTCGCGCGTCATCGCCGCCAGTTGCGCGTCGACGGTCTGCACTTCGGGACTCTCGGCCGTGAAGCGCGTGAGCAACTGCGCGCGCGCGATGCGCAGCGTGGCGATCTGCTTCTCGTATTCGAGGCCGCCGGACAGATACACGCCTGCCTCCTGGGTCGGCTGGAACGAACCGCTGCGGGACTGATACTCGGACAGCGCGGTTTCGGCCCGACGCACTTCGCTTCGCAGGCGCGGCATTTCGCTGTTCAGGAACGACAGCATCCGGCTCGCTTCCTCCTGCGCGCGTTCCTGACGGTGTTTCAGATAGGAAGCGGCCACCGCGTTGGTGATCGCGGTGATCGCATGCGGATTGGTGCCCATGTACGACAGCTGCACGACGCCCGTTTCGCGTCCTTTCTCGACGACTTGCAGACCGCCCGCCAGGCCGCCTACCGCATCGAGCTGGTTGTAGCGCATCACGTAGAAGTTGGTGCCGGCGTGGGCAACCAGTGTGGTGACGAGCATCGTGATGTCGCTGCCCGTCGCGCGTTGCCCGGCAACGCCGGTCAGCAGCAGCTTGCCGTGCTGGTCGAACAGCTGGTAGCCGCCGTTGCCGAGCGCGCGCAGCGTCAGCTGGGATCCTTCGAGATACTTCGGTACGCTGATCGAGTCGAGCGAAAACTCCTCGCCGCCCCACGCGTACGAACGCATGCCGAAGAGGGCGCCGAGCGGATGACCGGGATGCGCGAAGATCGACGTGATGCGGCCGAGATACGGCATCGTTTTCGGCCACGCGCCGAAGTTCAGCTTGAACTGCTCGACCACCGGCTCGACCACCGCGCGGCTCTTGATGATCTCGATCTCGGCGTCGGTGTGCATCGCACCCGACGGCACGAGCGAAGACAGTGCCTGGGAAGTCGAACTGTTACTCGCGTTGCCGGATTCGACCTGAATTAACGCGTCGGCGGAATAGATCGGCGTGGCGATCTTCGTATAGACCGTGGCTGCCAGGATCACGCATGCCGCGATCCCGATCACCCACCAGATCTGCTCGACGATCATCCGCATCATGTCGCGCATCACCGCATCTTCGTCGCCACCGGACGAAGGGGTGTATTCGTTCATGTCATAGGTACTCATTTTTAACTCCGTCGCGTAGCGAGCGTCAGCGAGCCAGTTCCCGTGTAAAAAACAGGGTTTGCAGAGTAGGCAGGACCTGCGCGAGCGCCCGGTTGAAGCGCGCGGAGTTCGCCACCTGCACGTACACCACGTCCTTTGGCTGCAGATCGAATTTCGTCATCAGCAACATGGCGTCCACCTGCGTCATGTCGAGCCGGAATACGTCTGGAGTCGTTGACTTGTCGGCGCCGCGAATCACGTAGATCGAACGCGGATCGCCCGTCGCGAGATCGAGACTGCCCGCACCCGTGAGCGCATCGGCGAGCGTCAGGTGTCCCCGGTTCATCGGCAGCGACGTGGGCTTGGTGACTTCACCGAGCACGAATACGCGGCTGTTCGAGCGGTCCGGCACGTCGATGATGTCGCCATCCTTCAGCATCACGTTCTGGTTTGGATCGCCGGTTTCCAGCAGCGCGGCGACGTCGACGGCCGTGCGCTTGCCATTACGCGTAATGCCGACGTTCTGCAGGTCGGCATCGGGCAGCGCGCCGCCCGCGCGATTGATTGCATCGAGCACGCTGAGCGGCAGATCGGTCACCGCCTCCGCCTGCGGCGAGCGTACGTTGCCGGTGACCTGCACGGACTGGCTATTGAAGCCGGCGACGCGCACATCGATCTGCGGATCGCGGATCGTTTTCGCCAGCCCTTTTGTAAGGACGCTCTGGACCTGCTGCGCGGTCATGCCCACGACCTTGATGCGTCCGACACGCGGGAAAAAGATCGTGCCGTTGTAGGCGACCCGCACGGTGAGGCCGCCTTCGGCGCCGGAACTGCCGGGTGAACCCGGCAGCGGAGCGGGTCCCGTCGCGCCGCCCTGAAGCGTCGTGCCGCCCACGCCAGTGCCGGCGGTTCCCTGCGGTAATGGCGCTCCCGCGCCGCCGCCGGCCAGTGCGCCACCCGTCAGCTCCGGATGGTCCCAGACAATGATCGCGAGCTGGTCGTCGATGCCGATCTTGTACGGCGACATGCCGCGTGTTTCTTTCGTGAGACACGAAAATGCGGACGGGCACGTCGACGGTACCGCCGTCGCGGTCTGTTGCTGGAACCATGAGATGTCGATCGGGCGCACGGCGTAGGTCGGTGCGGCGACCGTTGCCTGTTGCGTCTGGTCGAGACGATTGGTGTCGAGATAAGGCCCCGGCGCGAGCGAGCACGCGCATAACGATAGTGTCGCCAGGCAGGCGAGCAATGTTCTGGAATTCATGGTCTATGGTCCTTTTTGCGTTATAGATGCGCTGCCTGTCCTCAGCGCATCGCCTCCTGCCAGGCTCCGCGCATCGCGCGCAAGCCGACCCACCATTTACGAAGCGCGAGCGCTATCCCGTCACCGTTGAACGCCAGCAGCAGCGCGCGCACAAGCCCCGGGTCCGCGCGACTGCCGATCAACGTCGAATAGGTGACGAACGCCCACCTGCCTGGAGTCGACAGGTGCTCGCACATGATGAGACGGAGATTGAACGACGCGTTGTAGAACGCCGCGTCGTTGAAAACATGGCGCTGGTCTTCGTCACTTCGCTGCGCCGGGTAATGCTCGACGAGCAGCGTCGGGTCGTAGACCAGCGTCCAGCCCCGACGCCCCACGTCGAGACTGAATGCCATTTCGCAATGCACCTGCGCGCCGCTGCCGCGCAGACGCGGATCGAAACGCAGGGTACCGATCGCCTCGCGGCGAAACGCCATGTTCACGCCTTTCAGCACGTCGACCTCGCGTGGCGCACCGTGGCCGATGTGATGATTGCCGATCGGGCGCCCATACCAGCGCACCACGCCGACGACCGGCTTTTGCCCCTGCAGGACGCCGTCGCCCCGATGCACGATGTCGCGGCCGCCAAGGCCGCCGAGCGCGGGGTCGTCTTCGAACGCATGCGCGATGCGCCCGATCCAGTCGGCGTGCGGCGCGGCGTCGTCGTCGGTGAAGCAGACCACATCGCCGGTGGCCGTTTCGATGCCGCGGTTGTACGCGGCGACCACGCCCGCCCGGCTGACGAGCCCGATACGCAGGCGTGCATCGGGCCGCAGCGTCTCGCGACGCTTCAACCAGTCGATCGTCGGATGGTCGTCGTTGCGCGCGATCACGACCACTTCATCGGCACGGCGGTGCTGTGCGTCGAGTGCATCGATGCAACGTTCGAGCTCGTCGGTTCGCCGGTAGGTCGGCACGATCACGGACACTTTCACGAACAATCCCCGGAAAACCACTTCAATACGCGTTATGGCCGACGAAACCCTTGAAGATCGTAATCAGCACAATCCTCATGTCGAACCAGAACGACCAGTTGTAGATATAGAAGAGATCGAACTTGACGCGCGTTTCCATCTTTTCGACTTTTGTCGTGGTGCCGCGATATCCGTTCACCTGTGCCCAGCCCGTAATACCCGGTTTGATGCGGTAGCGATACATGTAGCCGTACACGAGATCCTTGTAGAGATTGTCGTGTTCGATCGCATGCGGCCGCGGACCGACCACCGACATCTGCCCCAGCAACACATTGAAGAATTGCGGCAGCTCGTCGAGACTCGTGCGACGGATGAACGCGCCCACTTTCGTCACACGCGTATCGACGCGCGCGGTCGGCGTCAGTTGACCGCGCGCTTCCCTGTGCACGGTCATCGAGCGGAACTTGTAGATGCGAAACGGCTGACCGTCGATGCCTTTGCGTTCCTGCGAGAAAAAGACGGGCCCAGGCGAGCCGAGCTTGATCGCGACAGCCAGCACGACGAACAGCGGTGACAGCGTGACGAGCGCAACGAGCGCGAACAGACGGTCGAATATGAGCTTCGGCCACATCTGCACCGGCGAAATTGGCGTCGCGTTGAGATTGATGGTCGCGAGACCGAGCACGTCGGTAAGCGCGTGATTGAAGAGCGAGAGGCTGCGCACGTCCGGGATGAAGCGCAGATTCACGAAATCGTGCTGAAACGCGCGCTTGAAACGGTAAATCGTGTGTTCTTCCGACAGGGGTAATGCAAGCCATACCTCGTTGATGTGCTCTTCGCGCACCTTCGCAGCGAAGGCATCGATGTCCGTGAGCACGGGTAACCGGTGCACGCGCATTTCCTGCGTGCCGAGCAGTTCCGCGTTCGTGTCGAACAGGCAGACGGGCTTGAAGCCGGCTTGCGGCGCGCGTTCGAGATGCGCGAGCAGCATCCGCGAAAAGCCGGGTGCGCCCACGATCGCCACGGTGCGGAAGTTGAGCCCACGGCGACGCGCCGTGCGCAGACCCAGATGAGCGACCAGTTTCGTCGATACGATCAGCACGCCGGATATCAGTGTCGAGTAACCAAACCACAACCGCGACACGGCGTCCATCCGGTGCATCGTAAAGACCAGCACGAGCCCCGTCGCAACCACGATGAGCCATGCCATCGTCACGCGACCGAGCATTGCGGAGAGCGACTTGCCACGCCACGTCTCATATACGCCGAAGCCAGGGAACAACAGCAGCACGAGCACGCAGTTGAACGCGATCAGCAGCCGTTCGTCGTCCGCGAGTTCATGTGCGGTCGAAAAGCGCATCCAGTGAGCGATCAGCGCCCCCGCAATCACGAAGAGTGCGTCGAGGCAGCGCGCGGTGTTCCTGAACATGATCTGGGTCTTGTTCAGCTGACGGCTTCAGCCTGATGCAGGCACGGCAACAGCCGGTCGAACTCACGCTTCACGAGGCTGTAGCATTCGCATGCACGCGCTTCGAGACCTTTCCGGTCCAGCACGCGGATGTGACCACGGCTGTGATGGATGAGACCGTCGTTATGCAGCTTGCCCGCAGCTTCCGTGATGCCTTCGCGGCGCACGCCGAGCATGTCTGCGATCAACTGTTGCGTTACCGTGAGTTCGTCCGTGGCGACGCGGTCGATTTCGATCAGCAGCCAGCGGCACAGTTGCTTGTTCAGCGAATGGTGGCGATTGCACGCGGCCGTCTGTGCGACCTGCGTGAGCAGGGCATGCATGTAGAGCAACATCAGGCGACGCATGAAATCGGAGCGTGCGAAGTGTGCCTTCAGTGCCTGGGCGCTCATGCGATACGCGAAGCCCGCGCATTGCACCTGCACGCGGTTCGGCATCGTCTCGCCGCCGGTGAGGACCGGCACGCCCGTCATGCCTTCACGGCCGACAGCGGCGATTTCGACCGAGCCGCCATCTTCCATCGTGTACAGCATGGAGATGATCGCGGTGGTCGGAAAATACACGTGATGAATGCGCTGTCCTGAGTCGCACAGCAACTGCTCCGTGCGCAGATGAACAAGCTCGAGATGCGGAGCGATCGCCTGCCACTCGTGGGAAGGCAACGCCCCAAGCAAATGATTGCCGTGCAGATCGGATTGAAGGGTCAACATGATCGGTCCTCGCACGAAGCCGCACGTTGTGCGACTTCTTGTTTTTTTAATCCGGTGCTGCGTGCCTTGCTATCTGTCGCCTGGCGAGCGACCTGGACTACGCAGTACCAGCCCCGTATGGCCTTGCGCTTCTGCACATAGTGATGCGTGTTTGCGTCGGCGCTAGTTGTTGCGCCTCTCATCTAGCGAGGAGCGTGCCAGTGGGACCGGAACTGAATGCTGGTGCGGCGCAACGAAGTGCGGGAGCGGGCCTGGCGTGGTGAAACGTGCGTTTTTGTTTCAATTCTGTACATCGCGCCCGGACCGTCCGCATCGCGCCATCGATATTTCCATCGGATGCAAGTCCTTGATCAGATTGGGTTCATGCCGTTCCGGAGACCTCGTGAGAGGGGTGACTCAATCCTGAAACACCCGCTGGCTGGGGACGGTCGTACTGCTTCAGGCGTGAGCCGGAAATGATTCAGAAGTGTTCCACCCGCTTCGTGCGCTGGCGCACCGAACGGATTTCTGGTGGGCAGCACCCGACAGGAAGGGCATGGATTTCGGGGAAGCGCCAACAGTGAGAGCGCAAGGATTGGTGCGCGTCTTGACGGCGTGAGGCACTTAATCCGTCGTGCTCAGCGATAGAAGACAGGGGCGTGCGCATTGATCGCACGGATCTCGCCGTCGGGCGACACACCTGTATCGTTTGCGTTGAACGGCGTGAGTGGAACCCGCACGGGACGGTTGGGCGGCAGGTGAAACCAGTCCTGCCTCGCCCGGTAGTGAGCGTCCGAGATATGGACGTAGCGGGCGAAACGACGCGACTCGATCACGAGCACCCAGCCATCCGGGGTGGCTTCGGGTGTGGCGGTGAGGCCGAGATCGTGCCGTTCGAGCGCGCTGCGTTCAGGCAGATGGCAGGCTTCCGACCAGATCCTGCCGCTCGACGGATCGCGCAGCGTGACGATCGTCACGTCGTGTGCGCGCGGGCCGAAGCGGTACGCACAGGTGAAATCGAAGAACTGGCCGAGGCAGTCCGCCGCGCCGATACGCTGGGTACTGCGCGGCGCGAGCACGACCGCGCGGGTCGCGGACGCGACGTCGACGGCGCCGTCGCGCAGGCAGACGAGATCCAGTTGCAGCGTCAATTTTCCGGCTGTCTCATTGATGAGATGCAGGTCGAGGCCATTCAATCCTTCGTCGGTGATGACGACCTGAACCGGCTGCAGGACCTGCGAAAGCCCATGCCACGCGCTTTTCGGCCGCCCCAGGGCATCCACGACGCCCCAGCCCGCGCCAGATTTCAGATCCTGCAATTGCCAGACAAGGCCGCCGCCGCACGGCGAGCCTGCGCGGCGCCATTCGGCGAACACATCGGTCATCAGTTCGGCCACCACCGCGCGCGACAGGTCCAGATAGCGCTGCGGGTCCTCGTAGCGCAAGCGGGCCGGCTCGATGCCATAGAGGGTACGCAGGTAATGGTCGCGGACGTCGTCGAAATCCCAGCCGGCACCCGGATCGCGTGGCACGGCGGCCTTCCAGCGCGGGTCGTGGGCGTGCATCGTGCCCGCGTCCCGCAGCGTGGCATCGTCCGGGACATTCGCGAAGGCGAGACATTCGGCGGCGAAACGAACCTGCGAGCGGCGCACGTCGTCGAGCGGACGCTGATAGGCGCCCACGCCGTAGTAATGCGTGATCCCCGTGCGGGTCGAAAACGGCCATACGCCGCCCGACGGCGAATTGGTCACGTACGGCACATCGGGCCGTTCGCGTTCGACGATCGCGGGGAGGTGTTCGGTGAAAAGTGGTTGCACGCGCATCGAAGGCGGCAGCCCGAACATCGCGGCCTGCTGGTCGACCTCGCTGCCGCCGCACAGCACTGCAAGCGATGCGAAACGCCGCGTGCGGGCCAGAAACTGCGTGGCTTCAAGCGTGATCGACGCGGTGAAATCGCTGTCGGTGGGGTAATCGAAGTTCGCGAATGCGAAGTCCTGCCAGATGAGCATGCCGTACTCGTCCGCGAGCCGGTAGAACGCGTCGGATTCGTACACCATCGTGCCGCCGACGCGCAGCATGTTCATGCCGGCGTCGCGCGCGTGCGCAAACGCTTGCGCGAGCTGTTCCGGCGTGCCGGCGAGTGTCACGAGATCGGCGCTTGTCCAGCAGGCGCCGCGGCAGAACACCGGTGTGCCGTTGATGCGCAACGCGAAGCCTTCGCCGTCGTCGCCGCGCGCGACGTCGATCGTACGGAAGCCCACGCAGCCGAGCGCGATCGACGTGTCACCGAGTTGCAGTTCGATGTCATGCAGTCGGGGCGTGCCATGCGTATGCGGCCACCACCGTTCGACGTGCGGCACGCGCAGATTGCCGCTGAGCGTGTGCGCACCGGTCCATTGAAGAGACGATCGGGCCGTGCCGCAATTCAATACCACAAGTGTCGTGTCTGGTTGCGGATGGACGAATTCGAGCGTGACAGAAACGATACCGTCGTCGCCATCCAGCTGCGTGCGCAGGTCGACCGTATCGATCGCGGCGGGCGCGTCGCCGAGTTTTTCGATCGCGCGCCACGGCCCGACTGCCTGCAACGGCGGACACCAACCCGGCATATAGCCCAGCAGCGTGGTGCGAACATTGCGCAGCGTCGGCGGTGTGACGAGCCGCGGTCGCCAGCGTGCGCGCGAGCGGCGCGCGGCGAGGAGCGGCGCCAGCGAGCGGAAACACAGCGAAAGGGTGGCTGCGCCATTCAGTTCAAATTCGACGTCGTGAGCGACGAACATCGAATCGGAGGTGAGGATCTTCCGGTCGTCGAGCCACACTTCGGCGAGGGTCGCGAGGCCATGCAGACGCAGACGCTGCGGGCCGTTTCCGGCAAGCGGCAGACAATACCAGTGATCGTCGGCAGCGAAGGCGGGCGGGCGTTCCGCATCGAGTCTGCCGGCGCCGCGCCACGCCGAGGCGATCGTGCCCGGTACCTGCGCGGGCAGCCAGCCGGTAGCGGGCAGACCGGACGGCGACGCGCATGCGCCGGCCTTCGTCGTCACGCATTGCCAGCCGTGTTCGAGCGGCTGCGGCCAGACGCTGTCCGCAGGTTTGACTTCCACCGCAAGGGTGGGCGCCGCGCCGTGCGTCGCCCGTTCAGACAGATCGTTCAGCGAGGCGCGCACGGCATGTCCCGGCAATGCAGCGCGTCACAGCGCGAGCGCGGCGAGCGGCGGCAGCGTGTTCTCCCAGGCGGCCTCGAGCACATCGAAGCAGTCGTCGCACGGATCGCGCCGGCCACGCGCCATGGCGCGCACGAGCCGGAACTGCATCACCATCGCTTCCGACGCGATAGTCTGCGCCGACGCCGGAATCGCGTCGGGCACGTCGAAACCCTGCGCCGTCAGCCATAGCAGATACTTCGACAGAAACTCGAAGTTCGCGCCGAGCTGCCGCATCAGGTTGAACGAATACGGATGAAAGAACGGTTCACCGCGTTCGAGCAGTGTCTCGAGATGGGCAGGAAACGCCGCACGCCATTGCGAGACCGGATTGCGCAACGGCCGCCGCGCCAGATGCGCGCACAGCAGTTCCGCCGAGGCTTCGGCCAGTGCCGTACCCTCCAGTGCTGGCCGTGCCTGCTTCGCGAATTCGACGTACGGGAAGAGCAGATCGGGCCTGTTCGAGAATTGCGGCAGCTTGCGAAACACGCCGTCGTAGTCTTCGCCGCCGAGTGAGTGATACCCGGTGTTATGGAAGTAGCCGAGGTGGCGGCTGGCAGGATCGATGAAGTCGATACCGATGGTCGTCTTCGGATGTTCGCGACGATAGGACGTGGCGCGCGTGTTCGGCAGATAGAAGCCGTCGACTTCGACGAGCACCGTGTGGCCGCGCTGCGTCTGGGCGAACACGCGGTCTTCGAGCGAGTCGTAGACCGCCAGTTCCTGCACCTGCGTGCCATACAACCTTT
This sequence comes from Paraburkholderia gardini, assembly GCF_907164575.1. Lineage (GTDB taxonomy): Bacteria > Pseudomonadota > Gammaproteobacteria > Burkholderiales > Burkholderiaceae > Paraburkholderia > Paraburkholderia gardini. Next base: position 282,013 of record NZ_CAJQYY010000002.1, on the reverse strand, counting down.
CGATGTCTTCGAGCGGAAACTTGAAGAACGTGAACTGGTCGCCCTCGAAGTCCTGCGTCACCGTGAAGGCGAACGCCGCGCGCGGATCGAGGCCGAAACCATGCAGCAGTTCGATCCACAGATCGACATAGCAGTTGGTTTCCTGCCAGACACGGTCGCCCTGATGCAGCGCATGCGATGCATGGCTGCGCGCGGGGCGGGCCGGCGCGATGACGGGCGCAACGGGTGCCAGCGTGTCGACCCGCATCGAGGCGGGCGGCGAGACGGCTGCCGGGCCGTTCCAGACGGTCGTGAGCGGGGGCGTCATGCGTTCGCTCCGGCAAGGCCATGAGCGACGCGGGCTTTCGTGTCGCCCCACAGCACCGCGCGCACGTCGTCCGGCCACGCGTTGACGTCGAGGCCGTGGTGGCGGAAGAGCGCCAGCGTGATCCGCTCCATGCCGAAGCCGACGCAGCCTGTGTGCGCGACGGAACCGTCCTCGCATCCGATCTTCCAGATCGCGCCGAAGTGGTCCATGTGATAGTTGAACGACAGGCAGGCCGTCTTGCTTTGCGCGTTCGCGACCGGGATCAGCAGTTCGAACTTGAGCGCCTGCGCACGCTGGCTGTCGGCGATGATCTTGCCGCCGCGGCCAAAGAACGGATCGTTGGCGAGATCGACGTCGACCGGCAGGTTCAGCAGCGTGACGAGCAGCGAGCCGCGTTCGATCCACATCTGACGGAACGCCATCACCTGTTCCGCGTTGCCGAGGCGCACGTATTCGCGCTGGCGGAACATCTGCATGCGCGCCGGATCGAGCGACGGTTCATGCCGGAAGCAGTACGACAGCACGTCGATCGTGCGGCCGCCGGCGGGCAGCGGACCGCGCCGCGCCATCACCGGGTAGATCGGGTAGCACGCAGCCGGCGTCAGCACCACGCGCGTCGGCTTCTGCTGCGACATCCATTCGTCGTCGCGATCGTCGTCACTTTTTGCCATCGCGTCGTCGAGGCAGCGCAAGAGGCGTTGCTGACCCGCGTCGTTCCCGCAGAACGAGTGGATCGTGCCGGCGAGGTCCGGAAAACTCTTCAGGTACTCGCTGTCCTCGAAGTCCGTGCGGCGCATCGCGGGCGGGAAACGCAGCACTTCAGGCTGCTGGTCTGCGCCGAGATGCGTGATCGCGACGTTGAGGCGGTCGATCACGTCCTCGAAGACCTGGCTGCGGCCATACAGGCCGTTTTCTCCCGTGTCGATCAGAATGCCCTTTGCGAGCAGTTCGTCGCGAAAGGTCGGCGCGGCCGCTTCGTCGGGCTGTGCGGCGGCGAGCGCCGCGGCGTCGGTCATCGTGTTCATGTCAGGCTCTCCCCGGTGCGGCCGGACGCTGCGCCAGCAGCAGGCTCGCCGTGTTTTGCGCAATACGGTCGTTGTTGATCATCAGCGGCGCCGAGTGCAGGTCGCGCAGATGGCGTCCCACGCTGTATTCGGTGCCGTTCTTGTAGCCGGCCATGCCGCAGATCATCAGCACTTCCTGAACGACCAGCAGCGCGGTCGACGAAATGCTCGTCTTCAACGTGTTCATGTCCGAGGCAAAGCCGAGCATCGCCGACAGCGGCGCATCGGCCTGGCAGGCGCCGTGTTTCGCCTGATGCGCGGCGCGGGCGGCGTCGAGCGCCACCGACAGGCGCGCCTGCATCATCTGCAGCAGGCCTACGGCTTCGGCGAGGCGCAACCCTGCCGGCGGCACGGAACCGGGCTTCGAACGCGCCTGGGCGCGGAAAAACGCCTTGGCGCGATTCACGGCGTCGGTCGCGATGCCGGTCCATACCGACGCCCACAACGTGTGCGAGACGGGCAGCATGGTCTGGTCGGCGATATCGGCGAACGGTGTCGGCAGGATCTGTTCGGCAAGACCGGTGGCGACGAGACGAAAGCCCTCGCTGCAGGTGCCGCGCATGCCCATCGAATCCCAGCCGCCACGCTTTTCCAGCTGCGTTCCGGCTTTCAGCGCGACGATCAGCACCTGGTCGGCGGCGGCCGATTCGGCCGTGCGGCGCGCGGTGACGAGAATGCCGTCCGCGTGTGCGCCATACGAGATCGTCGGGGCGAGCTTTTCGATGCGAAAGCGCGCGCCGTCGAGTTCGACCGCGCAGGCGCTGGTGCGCATGTTGCCGCCGATCGTTTCTTCAGACGTAGCCGACGCAAGCAGCCATTGCTGCTCGACCAGCTGCGCGAGCAGGTTCTGCTGCCATGGCGTTTCGCTGCCGTGTTCCTCGATGCACGCGACCTGGATCTGGTGCATCGCATACACCATCGCGGTCGACGCACAGCCCTGCGCGAGAATTTCGCAGATCGCGGCGACGTCCGCGAGCGACAGCCCGGCGCCGCCGAAGCGGGCCGGCACCATCGCCGACAGCAGGCGTTCGCGCTTGAGCGCATCGAACGCTTCAACCGGAAAGCGCGCTTCGCGATCGACCGAATCGGCGTGCTGGGCGGCGATCTGCGCGGCACGCTGCGCGGCCGCGCGCCAGCCGGGCTCCGGTTCGACGGCGGCGAGCGCCGGTGTCGCGGGCGCATCCGCCGTGGGCGCGGCGGTCTGCATGAGCGGGGCGTTCATGCTGCCGCCTTCGCCTGTTGCAGTTCGGTGATCGCGGCGGCCAGCGAATCGATGCTCGAAAAGAGCCGGCGGGTCAGCATCCGGTCCGGAATCTCGATGTCGAATTCATCTTCGACCGCCAGCATCAGATGCACCGTCGCGAGCGACGACAAGCCGGCCGCGTAGAGATCGGCGTCGTCGGCCAGGGTATCCGGCGGCACGTCGAGACGTGTCGATTCAGAAAGAATGCGTCGCAGTGCGGTTTTCATGGAAAGCGGCCCCCTCGTTGAGCTGTCACAAATGCCATCGCGTCGTTGGTTAACCGTGCCCCGGCGCCACCGTGGCCCTGCGGCCGCCGACGTCGCCAGTCGGATCCGGCCGCGCATGGCACGCCACGAGCCGGTTGTCCGTATTTAACGGATTGCGAAGCACCAGCGTCAGTGCGATTCCGCACGGAACCAGACCGGTCGCGGACGTAACGTGTCGCCATCGCAACGAACAAATCCGGTATTACGAACGGTCTGGGAGTAGAGATGAACTGGAAAACGCTGGAATTCGAGCAGCTCACCGCGCGGGAGATCTATCTAATCCTCCGGGCGCGGAGCGCTGTATTCGTCGTCGAACAGTCGCATGTGTATCTCGACGCGGATGGTCACGATGAACGTGCGCTCCATGTCTTCGCGGTCGAGGACATGTCGCGGCCGATGCCGGTGGTGGCCTATGCGCGTATCCAGCCCGGCGATCTCGAAGACCCGGAAGTGGTGATCGACAAGGTACTGACGAGCCCGGTGCGACGTGGCGACGGCACGGCGGAGATGCTGATCGAACGGGTGCTGGCCGCGATCTCGGAGCGCTGGCCCGGACGCGTCATGCGTGTGACGGCGCCGGTTCGTCTGAAGAGTTTTTACGAGCAGTTTGGCTTTCGCAAGACGGAAGGACCGTTTCTCGAGCACGGTGTGCCGTTCATCGGACTCACGCGTCAGCAACGCGGCGGGCCGGCGCTGTTCAACGGCCTGCGCCGTGAGCGCGCCGGGCTCGTGGTTGTCAATACATTTGAACTACTTTGACGGCGACGCGGCTACGCGTCGTTCCGCGATGTCCCGCGTTGCGGAATGTCGCATTGCCGTCCATTCCGGGGAGTGTGCATGTTGAGTTCGCCTTCCACGCTGCCGCCGCCCGCGCGCGCGTCGCGGATGCTGCCGGACGGGCGCAGTGGAGAGGCCGCGCCAGCCGTCCGTACGATGACGGGGACGCGGCCGGCCTTGCGTCGCCCGCTACGGTTGCCGCTGGCGCTGTTCGGCGTGACGGCGGTGCTGCTGATTGCCCACCAGGGGCGGCTCGTGGAAATCTTCTTTCCGCTCGGCGCGTTCCTCGTCGCGTTGAAGTTCTACCGCAGCTCGCCCGCGCACTACCTGGGGTTCGTCTGCTGGCTCTTCTTCCTTTCACCCGAAGTGCGCCGGCTTGCCGACTTCATGAATGGCTCGTTCAATCCGAAAAGCCCGGTCATGGTGGCGCCGCTCATCGCGGTCGCCCTGTCGGGGCTGACGCTTGTCACGGATTTCCGCGCGCTCGGCCAGCGCCGCGCCGCGCCGCTCGTGATGATCATGCTGGCGCTCTTCTACTCTTTCATCGTAGGGATGGTTCAGGTCGGACCGACGGGCGCAGCCTATACGCTCGTCAACTGGCTGTTTCCGGTTCTCATCGCATTCCAGATCGTCGTGACGTGGCGCGAGTACCCGGTCTATCACCGTGTGCTGTTGAAGACCTTCGTCTTTGGCGGCGCGGTCATGGGGCTGTACGGCGTGATCCAGTACGTATCGCCGCCGCCCTGGGACGCGTTCTGGCTGATTGCCTCGGGTATGGAGTCGGAGGGTGCGCCCGTCCCGTTCGGGATGCGCATCTGCAGCACGATGAATTCGGCCGGTCCGTTTGCCGTCGTGATGATGGCCGTGCTGCTGATGGCATTCGCGGCACGCGGCAGGATGCGCGTCCTGATGGTCGCGGTTGGAATGCCGGCATTGATGTTCACCGCCGTGCGCAGCGCGTGGGGCGGTCTCATCATCGGCCTCATCTATCCGTTGATGATGCTGGACGGCAGAAGCCGGATGCGGCTCATCGGCGGCGTACTCGGTTTTACGATCCTGTGCTCGCCGGTTGTGATGATCGACCAGATCTCGGATCCGCTGATCAAGCGCTTCGACACGATCCAGGATCTCGGCAACGACAACAGCTACCAGGTGCGGGCGCAGTTCTACAAGGAGTTCCTGTCCTCGGCGCTGGAGGACATCGCCGGGCAAGGGCTCGGCACGACGGGTCTTGGCACGAAACTGTCCGCCGACGATTCGACCCAGCTCAATGTCGCGTTCGACAGCGGCCTGATGGAAGTGCCTTATGTGATGGGCTGGCCCGGCACGCTGCTGTATGTGAGCGGCATTCTGATTCTCATGTGGCGCGCGTTTCGCACGAGCCTTGTCTGCTCGAAGGACCGTTTCGGGATTTCTGGTGTCGGCGTCGCGCTCGCCATCGTCGCGATGATGGTGTTTGTGAATACGCTGACCGCGATGCCCGGCATGTTCTTCTTTCTTGGCGTGATCATGCCGGTGATCGGCTTGCGCTATGCGCGCGAGTCGCGGGGCACGGCACCGTCACCCGCGAAGGAGCCGTCATGACCGGCCGGCGCATGCGAATCCTGATCGTGACGCACGTCGTCGCGAAGAACGACGGCCAGGGGCGGGTCAATTACGAAGTCGTGCGAGCCGCGCTCGCGGCGGGCCACGCAGTGACGCTGCTCGCAACGCGCATCGCGGACGAACTCGACGCTCATCCCGATGTGCGTTTCGTGCCGGTCGAAAAGAGCCGCCTGCCGACGCGTCTTCTCCAGTATCAGGTCTTTGCGTGGCGCAGCGGCATGTGGATCCGTGCTCACCGGCGCGAATTCGACGTGATTCATGTGAACGGCTTCATCACATGGGCAGGCGCCGATCTCAACGCCGTGCATTTTGTGCACGACGGATGGTATCGCAGCGGCTTTTATCCTTATCGCTTCTTTCACAGCGCGTATCACGCGTATCAGGTTTTCTACACGCGACTCAACGCACGGCTCGAAAAATGGGCATTCCGGCAAGCGTCAATCGTGGTGCCGGTGTCGGAGAAAGTCGGCGCGGAAGTGCGAGCGCTCGGCATCGACCCGGCGCGCCTGCACGTCATTCACAATGGCGTGGACGTCGATGAATTTTCTCCCGGCACGTCGCAGCGCGCGCGTTTCGGGCTCCCCGGCGAACCCTTCCTGCTGCTTTTCGCGGGCGATCTGCGCGTGTCCCGCAAGAATCTCCAGACCGTGTTGCGCGCGCTCGTGCTCATGCCGCCGCATGTCCACCTGGTCGTCGCCGGGATTCTCCGCCACAGCCCGTATCCGGCGCTGGCGGCTTCGCTCGGCGTCGCCGGACGCGTGCATTTCACGGATCTCGTCAAGGACATGCCGGCGCTGATGCGTTCGGTCGATGCCTTCGTCTTTCCTTCACGATATGAGCCGATGGGGCTCGTGCTGCTCGAAGCGCTTGCCGCCGCGCTACCGGTCGTCACCGTGCGCACGGCGGGCGGCGCAGAGGTGATCGGCCCCCACTGCGGCATCGTGCTCGATTCTCCCGATGACGCAAGCGCGCTTGCCGCCGCGATCGGCGAGCTTTGCGGCGATGAAGCGCGGGCGAAGCAGATGGGCGCCGCCGCGCGCGAGTGCGCAAAAGGGCTGGGCTGGCAGACGATGGCGGACCGTTATCTGACGCTCTACGAGCAGATCGTCGCGCGACGCGAAGCGGCACGTCTGCCGGCTTCGACACCCCCTGTGTCGGCCGGGTCATGAGCCCGACAATCGATTCCCTGCAACTCGGCATGCACTGGTTCGGCGAGCGGCCTGGCGGCCTTGACCGCATGTTCATGGCGCTCGTCAAGTCGTTGCCCGCGCAGGGTGTGAATGTGCGTGGGCTGGTGGCGGGCAGTCCTGCCGTGCGTGAAGCGTCGGGCGGTGTGGTGGAAGCGTTCGCGGCGGCACAGTCGAGGCTCGGGACGCGGCTGTGGGCCGCTCGCGTGCATTCCCGCCGGCTGCGGGAAATCCGCATGCCCGATGTCGTCGCGACTCACTTCGCGCTTTACACGATGCCCACGACGGGCATTTTCCGCAGTGTGCCGAAAGTGGTTCATTTCCACGGCCCCTGGGCAGACGAGTCCGGTTCGGAGGGGCGAGGCCGCCTTTCACGCACCGTGCGGCATTCGCTCGAACGGTTCGTCTATCAGGGTGGTACCCGGCACATTGTGCTGTCGAACGCGTTTGGGGATCTTTTGCGGACCTCTTACCGCGTGCGCGAGGACCGCATTCACGTGGTGCCCGGCTGCGTCGACGTGAACCGTTTCGATACGGGCGTCACGAAACGCGACGCGCGCGAGCGGCTCGGTCTGCCGCTCGACCGGCCGCAGCTCTTTTGCGTGCGGCGGCTCGTGTCGCGCATGGGGCTCGAGGACCTGATCGACGCGATGTTCGTGGTCAAGCAGGCCGTGCCCGATGTGTTGCTGACCATCGCGGGCAAAGGTCCACTGGAGCCGGCGTTGCAGGCGCGTATCCAGATGCGCGGTCTCGAGAAGCAGGTGCGGCTCGCCGGTTTCGTATCCGATGAGGCATTGCCGCTCTGGTTCACCGCGGCGGATGTCACCGTCGTGCCGACCGTCGCGCTGGAAGGCTTCGGGCTCACGACCATCGAATCGCTCGCAGCGGGTACGCCGGTGCTGGTGACGCCGGTCGGCGGCCTGCCCGAAGCCGTGACGCCGCTTTCACCCGACCTGGTCTTGCCGTCGGGCGGTTTTCACGCGATCGGCAGCGGACTGTCCGATGCGCTGCTCGGCCGGCGCGTATTGCCCGATGCCGAAGCCTGTCGTGCCTACGCGCGCGCGCGCTTCGACCATCCTGTCGTGGCAGCTCAGGTCGCCAGGGTCTATCGCGAAGCCATCGACGCTTTCTGAGCGGAATGACAGCCATGCCACGCATCGGACGACGTACCTTCGATTACCTTGTCTTCACGGGTGCGCTGTCGCTGCCGTTGCTGGCGATGTTTCCCGGCGCGGGGCAGGGTGGCGCGGCGACGAGTCCGGCGGAAACACCCGGGGCCGCGTCGCGCATTGTCGCCACTGCCGCTTCCATGTCTTCCACACCGGCTGCGATCGACATGGAGGCCGCGGCTGCCGCAACGGTTCCGCGGGCGCTGGGCGTCGTCGCGCGCCCAGGGCTGTCGTATCGCACGTCGTGGATCGGCAATACCTGGGGTTACGCAAACCAGCGCTGGGTCCAGATCGACGTCGCGGCGATCGCCGTCACGCCGGAGGGCGATGTATTCACGAACGCCCCCTGGGACGAAGGCGGCGGCGAGATCGGCCACTATCGCGATGGCCAGCTGCTCGGCTACGGCGGTGAGTCGCATAGCTGGGGCAAATCCGGCGGTGACGCCATCGCCGTCAACAACGATTACGTTTTCGTCGCGCAGCTCGTATCGAGCCAGGGCGCAAAGGCAGCCATCGAGAAAAACCTGCCGCCGGAGGGCGTCGAATGGTACGGCGTGTCCCGCCGCCTGCGCTCCGACATCCGCAAGGGCGTGCCGTTCGAAGGGCAGATGAACTGGGCCGGCAGCCCGAACACGTTCCTGCGCATCGCGACCTCGCCGGCGAGTGAAGACCAGTCGATCCACGGGCTCGCCGCGGATGCGACGACGCTTTTCGTCTCGAACATCGCGGAGAACCGCGTCGAGATATTCGACGCGCGTTCGATGCAGCCCACCGGCAGCTTTCCGGTTCACGAGCCAGGTCGTCTCGCGCTCGCGCCGGACGGTTCGCTGTGGATTATTGAGGGCATCCGCACAGACGGCTCACGCCGGGTTGTCCACTATAAACGCGATGGCACTCCGACCGGCGAGCTGACGTTGCCCCCGGACACGGTGCCTGTGGATCTGACGCTCGACGCGCGTGGCCGTCTGTTCATCGCGGACAACGGCCCGCGTCAGCAGGTGCTGATCTTCACGGCTGCGGATGCGGCGCTCGCGCCGGACCACAAGCTGCCGGACCAATCCGTTCACGGGGGAAGTTCCATGCGACTGTCGGCGACGCTGGGCGAAACAGGCGGGATCTACGCCGGCCGGGCCGGCGCGGTGGGGCCGTTGCGCTTTAACGGGTTGACGGGCGTCGGCGTGGATCGCGCCGGCAATGTGTACGTGTCGATGAACAACTGGGGGCCGCGTGGTTTCGACAGCGGCACCGGCCACAACGATGGTGCGCTGATCGAGAGCTATACGCCGGACGGCAAGCGGCGCTTCAGTCTGCAGGGTCTGCTGTTCGTCGATGGCGCACAGTTCGCCGGTGGCGATCCGCCGTCGGTGTACAGCGGCAGCAAGCGCTTCACGCTGGATCTGTCGCGCCCGCCCGGGCAGGAGTGGTCGTATGCGGGCTATACCGCCGACCGCTTCCATTACCCGTGGGACCCGCTTTTTCATATGCGGCAGGGCAATCGCGGGATGCCGCTCGTGCGCGATGTCGACGGGCGGCGTCTGTTGTTCACGATCGATATGACGTCCGAGTGCTTGCGTATCTACCGCTTCACGTCCGATAGCGAAATCGCCATCCCGTCGGGCATGTTTTCCGGGTCTCATATCGCCGGCGCGTGGCCGCCGAAGCAGCCGCCGGCTGGCGAATGGATCTGGCGCGACACCGCGGGCAAGAGCCGTTTCGCAGTCCGCGATTTCGAGCAGACCGCAGGCGCGAAAAACGCGCCGACGCTCGGTGGCTGGTGGGTCGATGAACGCGGCGCCGTCTGGGAAGCGACTGAATCGACGGGCATCCGGCGCTTTCCGCTCGAGGGTTTCGACAGCACCGGCAATCCTGTCTATCACTATGCATCGATGCAGTTGTGGCCGATGCCGTCCGGATTCACGCGCATCGATCGTCTGAACTACGTGGCGGCGGATGACACGCTGTTCGTTTCCGGCTCGACGCCTGAACGGCCGTATGTGTCGAGCAACTGGAACAGCGCGGGCTCGACGCTCGCACGCTACGACCACTGGACGAGCGGACACCCGGTATTGCGTTACATGATCGATCTGCCGGACCAGGGGCCGCCGGAGACTCAGGCAATCAATGGTTTCGCTGTCGAGGGCGACTATATCTTCGCCGCCGAAACGATGACCGGCATCGTGCGCGTCTATGAGCGCGCAACCGGCCGCGACGCGGGCCGTCTCGTGCCCGGTCCGGAAGTCGGCGCGACGAGCGGCTGGATCGACGTATCGATGCCGGTTACCGCGCATCGTCTCGCCTCGGGTGAATACCTCGTGTTCGTCGAGGAGGACGCGCACGGCAAGGTCATGATGTATCGCGTCACACCGCCACCGCATCCGGTCGCCGTGTCCTCTCTCACTGCTCACTGAACCCGCGGACGACTCATGAAAATCGTTCACCTCGCCAATCACGTGCGAAACACCGGAAATGGCATCGTCAACATGATGATCGATCTCGCCTGCCTGCAGGCCGACGCCGGTCACGAGGTCACGGTGGCATCGTCGGGCGGCGGCTTCGAGGAATTGCTTGCCCGTCACGGTGTGCAGCACATCGTACTGCGCCAGGCTCGCGAGCCGTGGCGCATTCCCGCGATGCTCGCCGGCTTCAACCGGCTGCTCGCGCGCATCGGGCCGGACGTCGTTCACGCACACATGATGACGGGCGCGCTGCTCGCGCGCTTCGGCTCGGTACGTCGCGAATACATCCTCGTGACAACCGTGCATAACGAGTTCCAGAAAAGCGCCTGGCTGATGCGCTTTGGTGATTGTGTCGTGGCCGTGAGCGAAGCGGTCGGCGCGTCGATGAGCCGGCGCGGCGTGCCGCGGCAGCGCATTCATGTGATTCGCAACGGGACGATCGGCACACCGCGCTTCGCGGGTGTGCCCATGCCGGCATCGCCGGCGCTCGCGCATCCGAATATCGTGACCGTCGCGGGCATGTCGCAGCGCAAGGGCATTCAGGACCTGCTGCGTGCGTTTGCCCAACTCATCACGCGGATGCCAGGCGCGTCGCTTTACCTGGTCGGCGAAGGTCCCGATCGTCAGGCAATGGAAGCGCTCGCGGAGCAGCTCGGCGTGGCCGGGCAGACGCATTTCACCGGCTTCATCGCGAATCCGCGCGCGTATCTGGCCGAGGCCGATGTATTCGTGCTTGCTTCGCACAAGGAGCCAGGCGGTCTCGTGCTGAGCGAAGCGCGCGAAGCAGGGTGTGCGATCGTCGCGACGCGCGTCGACGGCAATCCGGAGATGCTGGACGGCGGCGAGGCGGGTCTGCTCGTGCCGCCGGCGGCACCGGAGGCGCTCGCGGCCGCGCTCGAGGTGCTGATGAAGGATGAAGATGCGCGCAGGACACTCGCAAGACGGGCGCGGCACAACATCGAGTCATTCAGCGCGGCGCACGTCTGCGAAGCGTATCTGTCCCTGTACGAACGCACGCTCGATGCACTCGGTCCTCGCCCGGCGGCGGTGCCGATACGGCGTCCCGCTTCTCCCGACGGAGTCGTACGATGAACACCTTCACGAAGGATCCGGTTTCTCCGGACTACGTCGATCCCGCTCATGCGCCGGCTTTTGGCGTCTGCGTGACGACGATGAGCCGCGTCGACACACTGGCCGCCTGTCTCGACAATCTTGAGCGCTGCGTGCCGCGCGCGGACTGCGTCGTCGTCAGCGACGACTCTCCGGACGCCGCGACACGCGCGGCGAATGCAGCGGTCGTCGCGCGGCATCCGGGTGTGGTCTATCTGGAAGGGCCACGCCGCGGTGTGTGCGCGAACCGCAACAATGCGATGCGCCACTGCCTCGCTCATCGGCCCGAATGCGACTATGTGTCGTTCGTCGACGACGACATCCAGCTCGCGGTGGATTTCTTTGCGGTCGCGCGCGATCGCCTTGCGCAACTACCACCAGCAAGGCGCCATGCCGTGATTCTGACGGGCGGCGCGTCGAGTGGACCGCACATCCATGAATGCCGGCCGCTGCGCCTTTCGTTCATGGGCTACTTCACCGAAGGCGATGCGCCGCAATGCGTGAACATTCACGCGGCCGTATTTCCGGCGGCGCTGTTCCGTCATGACGAGTGGGACGAAAACATCTTCTTTGGCATCGAGGATGCGGAACTGCTGCTACGGGCGCTGCGGACCGGCCACTCGATCGAGCTCGTGCCGGCGCTGCGTGCGCGCGATACGCTGCCGGGTAGCGGAGTCCTGCACAACCGCGATCCGCGCGGCGGACTCACGCGCTATCAGGTGAACTGCGAAGCGGCCCGACTCTACGTCGGCATCAAGCGCTATGGACGGATCGAACCCGATGTGCTGAAGCTGTGTGCATTCACGAGCTGGTATTTCATCCACCTGTTGCTGTATCTGGTGCGCAGAAAATCGATCGGCTCACTGGTGCCGATCATCCGCCGTTCCAATGTCGCGCGCGTCGTTGGCCCGCGCAAGGCGATCTGAGACGCTCACCCTGCAAAAATCCCATGAACATTCTTCTCTCGATCCATCATGAACTCGACGGCAGCACGGGTGCGCCCGGCGTGACCGTCAAGCTTGCCGAAGCACTCGCGCAACGGGGACATCGCGTCACGACCGTATCGTTCGACAACATCGGCTGGGCGCGTGGAAAACTGCGCGCCATTCTCTTTCCCTGGTTTCTGTTCGGGCATGTGCTCGCGCATCCGGAATACGATGTACTCGATCTGTCATCGGGAGACGGCTGGGTCGTCAATCTTGCACGGCGCCTGACAGGATGGCGTCGACATCAGTTGACCCTGACGCGCAGCCATGGTCTCGAACACATGGGCCACGATCTGTTCGTCGAGAGCTGCAAGGATGGTCACACCGCCATGTCGTGGAAATATCCGATCTACGGCGGCGGCTACCGGCTGTGGGAGTGCCGCCGCTCGTTCAAGCTGGCGGATGTGTCGCTGGTCCTCAATGAGGCCGAACGCGAGTATGCGGAGACCCGCTTCGGTGTCGATGCCGCGCATATCGAGAAGATCGGCAACGGCATCGACGAGTGCTTCGCGCGCGTCGCGCGGCACCTGATCGCCGGCACCTCCGCAACGGCAGGGCCGGTCAACGTGGCGTTCGCCGGCCGTGCGGTCTTCTGGAAGGGATTTACCTATCTGACCGAGGCCATGACGAACGTCCTCACGCGCTATCCGCACGTGAATCTCGGCCTGTTTGGTACGGGCAGCACCGAGGCCGAGGTGCTGGCCGCATTTCCAGAGGCGGTCCGCGCGCGGATCACAGTCGTCCCGCGCTATGACAACAAGGAACTGCCGGCGCTGCTTGGCGGCTATCAGGTCTTCGCTTTCCCGTCGCTGACCGAAGGATTCGGCATGGCACCGCTGGAGGCGATGGCCTGCGGACTGGTGCCGGTCATCTCCGACATCCCGGGGCCTCGTGAATACATGCGCGATGGTGTTAACGGGATTGTCGTGCCGCCGCGTGACGCGAACGCACTGGAAATGGCGATTGCCGGCGTGATCGACGATCGCGAACGATGGCTCGCGCTGCGCCGCGGCGCGCTGGCAACGGCTGTCAACTACTCGTGGACCGATCTCGCCGCCCGCTTCGAGCTGCTGTATTGTCAGCGCCGGCAACGCCGGATGCCGGTACGCGCCTGACGCTGACGGCGGGTCCTTGCGCCTTGCGGCACGAGCCTGTCGTCGCCTGGATGGCAACGACGGGCGCGTACTGCTTCAGTTGCCGCGCGCGAGGCGCGGCCGTGCCCGGACACGTGCACCGCGACTGACAACGTTTTGGGGCGACACGCTTTTCATCGCCCGCCCGCTTCGTTCAGGATTTCGTTTCCACACTGGTGGCTTCCTGCGCCGGCATCGCCCGTCGGGGCAACGGTCTCCATACTGCGCAGAGATCTTTGGCAAAGGCCTGGAGCGGCGGGCGCACCGGATTGAAGCGATACAGTCCCAGCACGCTCAGCCGGGCGAACAGGTAGAGTCTCGCGGGCAGACTGGTTGCCCGATACAGCGCCGCACGCGCCAGCAGGAAATCGCGCGTTCGTTCATACCGGCGGGCCGCTTTTTCCAGACGTTCTCGCCAGCGCGCATCGGGTGACGATGCGGCCAGTTCATGGAACACCTCGCTGTAGCGCTGCGCGAGCGCGGCGTTGTCATGATAGGTCGACGCACCGGCGGTCGTGACCAGGTGCCATCTGTTCTTCAGCGTCCGTGGCGCCGCTCCGCAGGTGTTCACTTCGTGCTGCCGGTACAGCGTCAACGACTTGCGGATGTACCTGACCGTCCCCACCGCGTCGGCGATCGTCGAGACCCATTTGTCGTGAGCCGCCTCGAAACGGTTGTTGTGCGCGTCGGGAAAGCGGGAATGGGCAAGCAGGGGCAGCAGCGCCGCGTCGAATGCGATGCACAGTCCGGCGAAGAACCCGAGCGGAGGAAGGCGTTGCGGCCCGTTGCCGCGACGCACACGGCAACGGGCGGCCACGCCGGCGATCGGGCGTAGCGCGGCATCTACCGTTTTCACGCCATGTGCGACCATCGATACGCCCGGGCGTGAAGCCGCGTGCACGATCTGTTCGAGCTTGTCCTTGAGCCAGACGTCGTCCTGATCGCAGAACGTGATCCAGTCGCCCTGGCATAACGACGCGGCGCGAAGGAAGTTGTCGGCGAAGTTCAGGCGTCGGGGGTTGCGGTGGATCCGCACAGGAAACGGCGCATGTTCAGCAAACCCCTGGACGATGTCGAGCGTTTCGTCGGTCGATCCGTCGTCGGTGACGACGAGTTCGTACGGCAGCAGCGTCTGGCCGGCGAGACTGTCGAGCTGCTCCCGGATGTACCTTGAGCCATTGTAGGTGGCCATTGCAACGGATATACGCATGACGATGTGTCCGATGAAAAAAGCAGTCAGTGCTCCGGTCTCGGTGCTCCGGTTCGCTGTCCTCTGCGCGCGAGCACCGCGGATAGCGCGCGCGCCGCCATCGAGCGAAACAGCGGCTCGGCGATCGACACCCACACGAGCGACGTGCCGGTCAGGACGATCCACGCCGTCACGATCTGCCACGACGGCCATGGAAACAGTAGCGTGGCGCCGTATGCCACGAGCACGAGCAGGCCGGGCATCAGGAGATGACGGGTCAACTGTCTGCCAAGGCCCGCCGCCCGGAAAAGCAGGAAGCCGTCGACCGCGCAGCGCGCGCTCCATGCGAGCGCGGCGCCGATCAGGCCGAAAGCGTGCAGTGACCACCAGAGCAACGCGACAAAGGGAACCAGTTCGAAGAGGTGAAAGCGCGCGACAACATCGGGCCTGCCCGTCGCCTGCAGATGCCCGTACGGGATGAAGGCGAGCGAATTGATCCAGACGCCGACCAGTATCGTTTCACCGACCGACGTGGCTTTCGACGCGAAATCGTGGCCGGTCCACAGCGTAAGAAACGGTTGCATCAGGAAAATGCCGAAAACGATCAACGGCGTCATGGCCGCGGCGAGGCCGCGCACGGCGTTCGTTGCCAGTTCGGCGGCGTTGTGCGTCGCGAGTGCCGACATCCGTGGAAAGAGCGTGCGTGAAATGACGCCGGGCAGGATTCGCACCCGCACCGCGAGGTTGAATGGGACCTGGTAATACGCCACCGCCTGCGGCCCGAGCGCACTGCCGATCAGGAGCCGGTCGGCGGTTTCCAGCAGCGGACTGGCGAGATTGGTGACCGTGATCCAGGCGCCGTAGGAAAAAAGCGGTTTGATGAGCCGCCTGCGCGGCCGCCCCGCGCATCGCAATGGAAACTTCCGCCACACCACGACGATCATCAGCAGCAGCGATACCGCGCTGCCGAGGATCGCCGCCGGAATCAGATACTGCAGTTTCGCCCCGACGACGATCGCGGTGACGAGCGGCACGATCTGGAACAGCAGCATGCCGACGAACTGGACCGCGTTGAGCGGGCCGAACTGTTCCCGGCCGCTTAGCGCACCGGAAAAAACGCCGGTGATGGTCGCGAGCGGAACGGAGCAGGCCATCCAGGGCAACGCCGCCAGCACCTCGGCGTTGATCGACGCATCGATATGAAACTGCGCAAGCAGGGTGCGCGCGACGGCGAACAGAACGAGACCGCCGATTAAACCGAAGCCTGTGTTCAGAACCAGCGCGGTCCACAATACCGATTCGCGTTCCGCCGGCGATGCGTCCGACAGTTGCGCGATCCGGTTCGATGTCGCCGCGGAAAGGCCGAGGTCGAAATAGCCGAAGTAGCCCTGCATCATCCATACGATGGCGAGGACGCCATACCGCGCCGCGCCGATGTGATGGAGATAGAGCGGCACCGTGACCAGCGAAACGATGATCGGCAGTGCGCTTCCAAGGAAATTGAAGAGCGCGTTGCGTTTCAGGCTGGGCTTGGGGTTCATGGCGTGTCGCAAGCAGACGGTTCAGTGGCGCCCGGCGATATCGCGCCGTACGGAAGGCGTGTCCATTCTGCGCGCCGGGCGGTGTTCCGTTTGTGTGCCGCCACACCCTGCACCACGGGTTGGCGCGCGGCGCCGCGCAGTGCGCCCGGCCGCCGCGGCGACAGCCAGTCAGCGGGCGGATTCATCGCCGTGTCACCATACGCTCACACCGCGTTTAGCGAACGGGCAAACCAGCGCGTGAACTGTCCGGCGCCGCAGCGGTTGAGATGGAGGAAATCGGCGAAGGATGAGTCGTTCAGCGTGAGTTTCGTCTGTCCATAGATGAATTCGACGCCCTGGGCGTGCACGAACGCTTCGATCGGCTGCCAGAATCCCGGCAGCGCGGCGCCGAAATGGTTACGCGCCGCGGCCGCGACCGGCGTCGACACGATGATGAAACGTGCGCCGTCTGAACGGATCTGTGCGGCGAGTTTCGCGAGCGCGACATAGGTGCCGGGACGCGGAGAAGTAATGCCGTGTGTGCGCCAGGCATAGACCCGCTCATCGGGAAGATCCAGTTTTCCGCAGGCGAGCAGCACGGAGCCACCGTGATCGAAGTCGAGCGAATCGACGTTGCCCGGATGGTCCCGATCGCGCCATCCCGACGTGATACGTCGTGTGTAGTAGTAAAGATCCGGCGTCTGGACGTAGGGCTGCAGTTGCGCGCCGGACAGGTAATGCTCGAACGCCTGCCAGTCAATTTCCTTGTCCCAGTGCGATTCGAAATCGATGTAGGTTGTGGCGAGAATCACAGTCCGGAATTTGCAGTGCTGCGAGAGGTGCGAATAGAAGGCCGGCAGGTCTTCGATGTTGAGCCCCCACGACGCCGCGTTGATGATGTTCGACGTGTGCAGGCTTTGCGCCAGTTCCTGATTGTCCACGTCATTCAGCGCAACCGAGGAACCGATCACGAGAACGTCGCATTTCGACGGCGCCAACTGTGTGCGCAGCCACGCAGCTTTTTCATTGAATGCTTCACTCGCTGAAATGCGCGGTCCGGGAATACGGATGCCGGCCGCGAACGACAGAAAGATCGCCGCGATGAACAGCACGAGCGGCAGGCAAAAGCCGATAAAGAAAGTGCGTGCTTTCATGGTTCAGAACTGGAAGTAGAGAAACTCGGCTTTACGCGCGAGAAACAGCAGGCAGAAGATGAACGTGACGCCACAGCCGAGTCCGCTCAGCAATGCGACCGGGTCGGTCCGACGCAGCCGTATGGAACTGGCGGGCTGGGTCAGGCGGCCAACGACCTGCTGCGAGTTCGGGCATCCCCAGACGACTGCGGCGCTTATGGCGATCAAGGCCAGGTATTTTTTTGCTTCGGCGATGCCGTACGGCGAAAGCACCTGCCAGGGGCCCACGAACTGCACGAATGACGCGTGATGTCCCGTCAGCCTTGTAACGACAGGTTGAAGTGCGTTCGGCAATGCGAGACCGTGCGTGCCGGCCATGCCGCCAAGCAGGTTGAACGCGCCGTGAAATGAAGGCGCGCGAAAGAATACCCACGCCGCCACCACGGCGAGGAACGTGAGCGCGGTGCTCGTCGCGCGATAGCTTCGGCGCGTTTCCCAGCGCACCAGCGCGCCGCGCGTGACGTACCGCCACGCGTGATTGATGCAGAGAAACAGGCCGTGCAGGCCGCCCCAGATCACGAACGTCCAGTTCGCGCCGTGCCAGAGTCCGCCGAGCAGCATCGTGATCATGAGATTCCGGTAGCGTCGCGCGGAGCCGTTCCGGTTACCGCCGAGCGGCACATAGAGGTAATCGCGCAGGAATCGCGAAAGCGTCATATGCCAGCGCCGCCAGAACTCGACAATGTTGGTCGCCTTGTACGGGGAATCGAAGTTCAGCGGCAGCACGACGTTGAACATGCGCGAAATGCCGATCGCCATGTCCGTATAGCCGGAGAAATCGAAGTAGAGCTGGAATGTATAGGCGAGCGCGCCTGTCCAGGCCGCGAGCATATTGAGCGCGACGCCGTCGTTCGCCGCGTTGAAAACGGGCGATACATACTGGCTCAAACTGTCGGCGAGCAGGACCTTCCTGGCGAGTCCGATCGTGAGGAACAGCATGCCTGTGGCGATGTTGGCGGGAATGAGCCGGTAACAGCGGCGGTCCGCGAACTGCGGCATCATTTCCTTGTGATGCAGCACAGGTCCCGCGATCAGATGCGGAAAATACGTGACGAACAGCGTGTAGTGAACGAAGTTGAATTCGTTCGCGATACCGCGCCACGCATCGACGAGGAAGGCGATCTGCGTGAACGTGAAGAACGAGATGCCGAGCGGCAGGACGATATCGAGCAGGGGAAGGTGCGCGCCCACGGTGTGATCGATCGTGGCGATGAAAAAATTGCTGTACTTGAATACCGCCAGAAGCGCGAGATTGCACCCGATGGCGAGCGCCAGCAGACGCTTGCCCGCCGGCGTGCGCTGGTGCCGCGACAGCAGGCGCCCGGCGACATAGTTGCCGGTCACCGACAGCATCAGCAGCGCAACGAAGTGAGGGTTCCACCAGCCGTAGAAAAAGAGCGAGGCCAGCGCGAGCCATCCTGCGGCGGCGAGGGGGCTATGGCGTCCGATGATGAAGAAGACGCACAGCACCGCCGGCAGAAAGGCGAACAGAAATTCATAGCTGTTGAAAAGCATACCCGACTCGCTCCCGATGACAGGATCGCCGCACTTGCGGCCGGATTGTCGATGAGCGATCGTGCGTCGTTCCGCTTGTGAAGTCTGTGTCCCGCCGAACCAATGGGCTATGGCAACGGATTGCAGCGGTCAACGCTCCGCGCGCTTGAGTGCGAACACGGTCGAGCTGAACGGCGGCAGCCACCGGCTGACCTCGATGCTGCTGTCGACGCGATAGCCGGGCAGACGCGAGAACGTGATCATGTACTCGTCGCTCTGGACCCACCACCAGCTCTTGCCCGGGACGCGGCGATAGTGCGGGTCGTACAGATACAGGCCGTTGACCTCGAGGCCGCCATCCACCATTCGAGGCGATACGCCGGAGGCGGTCAGGGTATTGACCAGTTCCCAGCGCGCGCGATTCCAGTTCAGGTAATCGTGCGTGCCGCCCACCGAGAACCACATCATCAGCACGAACGCCGCAAGCGACACGAGCGACGTCATCGCGCGTGGCCGCTGCAGTGTGAACGGACGGAATGCGGTGGCCGCACCGGGTGTTCCTGCTGGCGTGGGCATGCTCGCGAGCGCCAGCAGCAGCACGGCTGGCGGGAGCAGATAGCGGTCGAAATAACCGGCCACGAAGAGCGGCGCCATGTATATGACGACTCCGGCGATGAGAAACGCGCGGGCCAGTCCAGCCGGATTTCGCTTGCGGGCACGGAACATCGCGACGAGCCGGATCGCCGTGAACATGGCTTCGAGTGCGAGCATCGCGCCGCCGGCCAGTCCCATCGCGGTCACGATGAACCAGAACGACTGCGGCAGCGACGGAACCGCAACGTCCAGCGTGAAGGCATCCGTCAGCGTGAGCGGTCCGATACCGCTGTCCACGATGACGTTTTCGCTCAGTGGCAGCAGACGGTCCGCCATCGTCAGAAGGATGAGGCACGATACGAGCAACACGGCCATGCCGGCGAGTGTGGCGGTACCGGTCCAGCGGGCACGCAGCGAACGGTAGAAACCAGGAAGGCGCAGGATCAGGACGGGAAAGGTAAACCAGCCTAGATAGAGCAGCGCGACGAGCGTGTGGCGCAGGATGAGCGCGAGCCGTTGCGGGAAGTCCTCGATGTTTTCGACCAGTTGCTCCGATTGCGTGTGAAACGTGGACGGCAGCATGCCGTGCGTGCGGAACCACAGTTCAAGCAGCACGATGGCGGCAGCGCACGCGCCCACACCGGCGACGGCAAGCCGCAGGGGACGGGCGGCGCGCGGGCGTTCGAGCAGCAGCGCCACGACCATCGCCATCGGCAGGAAGAGCGCCAGCTGGCGAAGCAATGTGGCCGCCAGCGCGACGACGAGCGCCGCGATGAGATAGCCCATGCGCTGGCTGTGCAGATAGCGCACGAAAAGGAGCGCCGACCCGATCGTGAGCGTCGCAAATCCCACGTCGGTCATGAAGGTGTTCGAGAGCGCGAAGAAGATCGGATTGAACGCCAGCGTCACCGATGCAAGCAGCGCGATTCGCCGGTCGCAGCCGAGCGCGCGCAGCAATGCACCGAACAGCCACAACCCGAGCGCTCCCGCGACGATCGTCGCGAAGCGCAGCGTGACGAACGAGGCGCCGAACGGCAGGCTGAACAGCGCGCCCCACAATACGTGCGTCAGCAGCGTGGTCGAGGTCCAGTCAGTGGGATGGAACTGACCGGTCTCGAGCAGGCGCTGCACGGCGATCGCGTACGACCAGTCGTCGTTCAACGGAAAGTTGCCGAACGGATCGACCGCGGCAATGCAGACTATCCAGATGGCGACTGGAATGAAACGCACGCTGACCGCGAAACGGAGCGGCCGGATAAATGCCAGCGAGTTCAGCACATTGACACCTTGTATGCAGGCAATGAGAAAGCCATTGCATGCTAGGCGCTGCCGTCGTCTTCGCTCTGTTCGATTCCCAACACGTGGCGGCCGCTCGCGTGCGGGAAATGCAGGCGAATGCGACGGTTTCCGGAACCATGAGTTCGAGGCTCGCGCGCGCGGCAGGCTTATCTGGCGGCACGACAGGGGTAGTGTGCGCGTCCGAACAGATGGATTTGCGCTACATCGATTAAATGATCCTCATGCCTGGAACCTGCGGAAGTTCGCGGGCGTCCGCGCGTCGCATACGTAGCGAAAAGCCGCAAAAAGCGTTTGTGAACGCCATTTTCCGGCTCGGCCATCGCATGAGGACCTTCGATGAAACCTGTCGTTTTCGACGGCTGCTTCGGCTGGCTGCATCCAGCCAGTGGTCGCACCGGTGTCGTCTTGTGCAATCCCTTCGGGTACGACGCGCTGTGCACGCACCGGAACTGGCGCAAGCTGGCGGACCGCATCACGGCGGCAGGCATGCCTGTGCTGCGGTTCGACTATCCCGGCGCGGGCGATTCGACCGGCTCGGAGGACGATCCGGGACGGCTCGATGCATGGCTCGACAGCATTGCGGCGGCTGTCCAGCGGTTGCGCGACTGGACCGGCGTCGAGCAGGTGTCGCTCGTCGGTTTGCGGCTGGGCGCGACCCTTGCGGCGCTGGCTGCGCAGCGCCTCGGGGACATCGACGGACTGGTGCTGCTGTCGCCCGCGGTCACGGGGCGAAACTATGTGCGGGAACTGCGCGCGCATCGGCAGAGCTGGCTTAGCACGCCCGCAGGCATGAACGCGGATCCGATACCGGATCACGAGGCGTATGTCGAAGCGTTTGGCTTCGGGATTCACAACGACGATATCGCGCAACTCGGCGCACTGGACCTGCGGCGCGACACCGGGGCGCCGGCACGCCGTGTGTTGCTGCTCGATTCGAGCGATCGCACCCGGGCGGAGGCACTCGCGGGGCACTACTCGGATAACGGCGTCGAGGTCGAGCGTGGTGCGTTTGACGAGTGCGACCGGCTGATGGTCGAGGCGCTGCTCAGCGAAGAGCCGGTCGAAGCGTTTTCGCGGGTGACAACATGGCTCAAGGCGGGCGAACTCGCTGCAGGCGCCAGCGGGCGACAAACTGGCCTGAAATCCGTCGCGCAGCCCCCGGAGCCCGTGCTGCCGCTGCCGACGTGCTGCGCTGTCGAGCGGCCGTTCGTCTTCGGGCGTTACTTCGGCATTTACTGCGCACCCGACGTACTGCGCGCCGATGCGCCCGCTGTCCTGTTCGTCAACACCGGCGCTACTCACCATATCGGTGACGGACGCATTTTCGTGCTGTTCGCGCGACGCCTCTCGGCGCTCGGCATTGCTTCGCTGCGAATGGATCTCGGCGGCCTGGGCGATGCGGTACCGGCCGCCAGCGAGGTCACGCTGGACACGATCTACTCCGACGCATCGTGCCATGACGCGATGGCCGGCGTGGACTGGCTCGTCGCCCGCGGACATCCGCGCGTCGCGATCTTCGGCGTCTGCGGCGGTGCTTTCGTCAGTCTGCATGCCTGCGGACGCCATCCGGCGATCGCCGGCGCATTTGGCGTCAATCTGCAGAAGTTCATTTGGGACGGCGGGCAGCGCACGCCGGGTGCACGACGCTTCGCTTCGTCGAGAGTCTATTGGCGCGCGGCGCTGACGCCGTCCAAATGGATCCGGGCGTTGCGTGGACAGAGCCATCCGGTGCGCGTAGCCCGCGTTGTCGGCGAGCGGATCGCGCGGCGCTGCTGGGTCGGTGCGACCGGCTGGATCGAACAGAAAACCGGTTGGCCCGTGACGGCCAGCGAAGTACGTACGCTGATGAGCACCATTCACGCGAAGGGTGTGAATCTGCGTCTGGTGTATGGCGAGTATGACGTTGGACTCGATGAAGCCCGCGTGCAGTTCGGCGCACGCCTTGCCGCGCTGCGCCGCTATCGCCGCGTGTGCGCCGCGACACTGCCGAAGCTCGATCATGCGTTGTTCACCCGACCCGCCCGGGAAGCGACGATGGCCGATGCAGAACGCTGGCTGTTTGCTGAACTGATCCGCTCAGGAGTGTCTCGGGCCGCCGCTGCTTCGATGACTGGAGTCGCTCCTTCTCCGCCCGTCAGCGCGCCGGCTGACGACCCGCCGCCACGACCTCCGGAACGAGGTTGCCTCGATGGAGCAAGCCCGTGAATACCCATTCAGAACTTGACCGCATTAACCGGACTGCGTGGATGTCGCACGACGCGGTTCGCGAATTCACGACGGACAAGACCTGGACCGACCCCGGCGAGCAGGCCGCGTTCGAGTGGATCGCACCTCACTGCTCAGGCGTTCCGGTGCTCGATATCGGCATCGGCGCGGGGCGCACGATTGAACTGATGAAGTCGATGTCGAGCGACTACACCGGCATCGACTATACGGAAAAACTGCTGGACATGGCGCGCGAGCGCTTTCCCGGCACCGATCTGCGGCATATGGATGCGCGCGACATGTCGGAACTGCCATCCGGTCATTTCGGTCTGGTCGCGTTCAGCTGGAACGGTATCGATGCCGTGGACTACGAAGGGCGCGTGCGGATCCTGAACGAGATGTACCGCGTCCTGCGGCCAGGGGGTTATGTGCTGTTCTCGTCGCACAACCGCGACGGCCCAGGCTATGGCGAGAACGTCTGGAAGCTGCTGCCGCGCCTCACGCTCAATCCGGTGAAACTCGGCTGGCGGACGTTGCGCACGTTGAGACGGCTACCGGTTGCGAGTTTCAACTATGTCCGTCACGCGAAGCTGAACCGCGATTTCGAAGGCTATTCGATCATGACGGCGGCAGCACACAACTTCGGCATTGTCATCGTGTACACGACGCTCCGGGAGCAGCGCCGGCAACTCGCGGAGGTCGGCTTCGAAAGCGACGTGGTGTTCGGCAGCTGCGAAGGAGACCGTATCCCGGACGACGCAGAGAAAAGCGACGCGTGGTGGCTGCATTTCATCGCGCACAAGCCGCATGCCGTTTCGTAGCAGCACGCGAAACGGCAAGTAGAAACCATAAAGACAACAGATCAGCAGGGGCTCCCGTCATGAACCGTATTGCCGAACCGTGCGTCTTCGAACCATCCCATGCACCGGCGACAAACGTCGCATCGCAAGTGACGGTGCAACCTGTGATTCTCGCGGGCGGTTCGGGTACGCGTCTGTGGCCGCTTTCGCGCGAACAGTATCCGAAGCAGCTGATCGGGCTGATCGAGGACGAGTCGCTGCTCGAAGCGACGGTGCGCCGGCTCGACAGCGCGTTCATGCCAGTGGCGGTACCGGATGCCGTTCATGCTGGCGAGGCCCCCGGCGTGCCGCTTTTCACGAAGGCGCAACCGCTCGTGGTGTGCGGTGAAGACCTGCGGGTACTGACGGTGGATCGACTGGAGCGTTGCGGCAAGGCTGCGAGGATCGTACTCGAACCCGTGCCGCGCAATACCGCGCCCGCGCTGACCATCGCCGCGCTGGCCGCGCAGGCCGATGCACCGCCGGGCGATGATCCGGTGCTCGTCGTCATGCCCGCCGATCATCTGATCGCCGACCGTGCCGCGTTTGTCCGTGCGCTCGAACAGGCGGTCGCACATGCGGTGAGCGGTGCGATCGTGGCGCTCGGCGTGCCTCCTGAACGGGCCGAAACGGGCTACGGCTACATCCGTACCGGTGCGATGTCCGACGCAGCCGGCGCGCGCGCGATCTCGCGCTTCGTCGAAAAGCCGGATCCCGAACTGGCCGCGCATTACGTGGCGTCGGGCGAATACTGGTGGAACAGCGGCATTTTCGTTGTGCGCGCATCGGTCTGGCTCGCGGCCATCGCGCTGTGCGGTCCGGCGATTGCGTCGGCGTGCGCGGCTTCGTTCGAGCTTGCGTCGATCGGGCACGACGGCGCGGTGCGGCTCGATCGCGCGTCGTTCGCGGCGTGTCCCTCCGATTCGATCGACTACGCGGTGATGGAACAGATCACGTCCGATGCGCGGCTTGCCGGCGTCGTCGTGCCGCTCGTCGCGGGGTGGTCGGATGTCGGTGCGTGGGACGCCGTCTGGAACGTATCGGACAAGGACGCGGACGGCAACGTCGGACGCGGTCGCGTGCTGTTCGAGGGATCGACCGATACCTTCGCGCATTCCGATGGACGACTCGTTGCGTGCGTCGGCTTGTCAGGTGTCGTGGTGGTCGAAACGGCCGACGCGGTGCTGGTTGCGTCGAAGGACCATGTGCAGGACGTGAAGGCGATCGTCGGGCGCCTGAAGGCCGGGCGCGGCACCGAAGCGAAGGAACATCGCAAGGTGCAGCGACCGTGGGGTCACTATGATTCGATCGATCACGGCGAACGGTTTCAGGTGAAACGTATCGTGGTGAAACCCGGCGGGCGGCTGTCGCTGCAGATGCATCACCATCGTGCGGAACACTGGGTTGTGGTGTGCGGCACGGCACGCGTGACGCGGGGCAGCGAGAGTTTTCTGCTGTCGGAAAACGAGTCGACCTACATTCCGCTCGGCGTCACGCACCGGCTCGAAAACCCGGGCAAGACGCCGCTTGAAATCATCGAGGTTCAATCGGGCAGCTATCTCGGCGAAGACGACATCGTGCGCTTCGACGATCAATACGGACGTGTCAGCACACCGCTGGATGTGCCCCCGGGCAAAGTCACACCCGATACACTCGCGAAGGGGACCGATGATGAACGCACGGACGTTTCCCGTTAGCGAGGCCGAAGGGTGCACCGGTCAGGCCGGTTGCAACGAAGTCCGCGCCGCGGTTGCGATCGAAAGCCCGTGTGCGCCGGTTTTCGACGAGCATCACTTCCGTCGCGCGCTGGGCCGTTTCGCGACCGGTGTCGTCGTCATCTCGACGGGCCACGGCGACCAGCTGCACGCGATGACCGCCAACGCATTCATGTCGGGTTCGCTGAAGCCGCCGCTCATCGTCGTATCGGTTGGGCACCGTGCGCGCATGCACGAGCGTCTGATGCAGAGCGACCTGTTCGGTGTCAGCGTGCTGTCCGACGAACAGGAACCACACAGCCGCCACTTCGCCGGCGAGCCGCAGACGTGGCTTGCACCGCGCTTCACGGAGGTCGACGGACTCGATGGCGTCGTGCTGCTCGATCGCGCGGTGGCGCGGTTCGGCGCGCGCGTCGTCGACCGGCATCCATGCGGCGATCACACGCTGTTTGTCGGCGAGGTACTCGCGTTCTCGCTCGACGAGCATGCGCCGCTCGTCTTCTTCGGCGGCCGCTACGCTTCGGTCGCACGCGATCATTGAGCGGCGTCGTGGGCCGCCTGGCGCTTTCGGCACGGCCGCACCGCGCGGGCGCTTTCATGCGTGGGATTCCGGTGTGGCGCGTATGACCGTGCGCGTGCGCCGGTGGCGTTCTCGCATCGCATGCAAGGCAGTGCAATTTTTTCATGGGATACCCGCCTGTGGGCCATGCAACGCGAGCCTTTCGTGGATGAGCGTTACGCAGACGAAACAATTTGTCAGAGGGATAACCCTGTCAGGACGTATCCCAACTGGCGCATCTCGTATGAACGAAGCAACGTACAGAAAAGCAATCAGCAAAGATACGAGGGCGCAGGGTCAAGGGGCAACACAGGCGACAGACGCCGTATCGGGGAGAGTGTCATGGAACAGCCGAACAAGGACCGCTCGCTGGTGAGCAAGGTCATGGATGGGCTCGTCACGGGCATCGTCGAGGAAAAGTATGGGGCGGTGCTGCCGCCGCAGGATGTGCTGTCGAAGGATTTCGACGTGAGCCGGACGGTGATGCGCGAGGCGCTTTCAATGCTGCTCGCGCGCCACATGCTCGACGTGCGGCCGAAGATCGGCACACGCATCCGGCCCATGCGCGACTGGCGCATGATCGATGAGGAAGTCGTGAACTGGCGCTTTCGGGCGAAGCCGGATCCCGCTTTCCTGCGCGACGTGATCGAGTTTCGCATGCTGATCGAACCACGCGCCTCGGCGCAGGCGGCCGCACGCGCGACGCCCGCCGAGATCGCCAGCATCCGCGATGCGTACACCGCGTTCCGCGCGCTGCACCCGGGCGACGCCGGTTACGTGGAAGCGGACGAACTGCTGCACACACGCATTCTGGTCGCGAGCGGCAACCAGTTCTTCCAGCAGATGGCGGCGATCATTCGCGGCGCGCTTTCAGCGGCGCGCGAGGTGGTCGACCAGAAGGATGGCGTCTGGCAGGCCACGGTCGATACGCATGCCCGCGTGGTGGACGCCATCGAGCGTCACAACCCGAAGGATGCCGAAGCCGCGTCACGTGCGCTGATCGACTTCACGGCCGACGAGATCTGTCGCATGTTCGAGGCAGAACGGCCGATGTCGGGCTAAAGCGGTATCGATGCGGTTCCAGTGAAGGACAGAGGGGGGCGAGCGCGATATCGTTGGCCCGGTGCTCACATGCGCGACAATGTCGCCTGTCAGCAACCGCACTGGAACAAGCCATCGATGAAAGAAGATACCGTGATCCGCTGGGGCATCGTCGGAACAGGGCGCATTGCGCGTCGCTTTGCACAAGGTCTCGCGCACGTGCCCGCCACGCGGATCGCCGCCGTGTGGTCGCGCCGCGCTGAACCCGCAACGGCGTTCGCCGCGGAATTCGGCGGCGCCGTGTACGACAGCCTCGACGCGCTGCTCGCGAGCGGCATCGACGCCGTCTATATCGCCACCCATCAGGACAGCCACGCGGATTACGCGCTCGCCGCGCTCGCGGCCGGGGCTCACGTGCTGTGCGAAAAGCCCGCCACCGTCAACGCGGCGCAACTCGATCGCGTGGTCGCGGCGGCGCACGCCGCGCAACGGCTCTTCATGGAAGCGATGAAGCCGCCGTTCTATCCGCTCTATCGCCAGTTGCGCGCGCATCTCGAAGCCGATCCGGTCGGTGCGATCGGGCTCGTGCGCGCGGGCTGTTCGGTGCCGGGCGTGCCGCCGGATCATCCTTCGCTGTCGTTCGATCACGCGGGCGGCGCGCTGCTCGACATCGGCATCTACGAGATGTTTCTCGCCGTCGACTGGCTCGGTGCGCCGCTCGACGTGCAGACCATCGGCCGGCTCGGTGCGACAGGTGTCGATATGTTCGCGAGCCTCAACAGCCGTCACGAGCACGGCATCGCACAGCTCTTCTGCGGCATGGACCTCGCCGGCAAGGGCGACGCGCTGCTCGCCGCGACGGGCGGCCACGTCACGATCCACGAAAACTGGTGGAACCCTGCACGCGCGACGATCCGTTACGCGGATGGCCGTGTCGTCGAACTCGATGCGCCGTTCGAAGGCGGCGGCCTCAACTACGAGACCGCGCACTTCTGCGAGCTGATCCGCGCGGCGCAAATGGAAAGTCCGGTCATGACGCACGCGAAATCGCGGCAGATGATCGCGATGGCCGACGCCGCGCGCGCGACGCTCGGTCTGCGCTTCGCCGCCGACGAGTGATACGATCTGCCCGGTCGATGCGTGGCAGCGAGCCTGCCGCGCTTCGATCGAGCTTTCGGATTCCTTGCCGCAGGAGCAGGTCGTGACACGTATGTTGATGAAATTCTGGCGCAGCAATAAGAGCCTGATCGCCTTTCTTGCGCTGATGGTGCTGTTTCGCAGCGCCGTGGCCGACTGGAACGTCGTGCCGAGCGGCTCGATGCTGCCGACGATCCGCGAAGGCGATCGCATTCTCGTCGACAAGATGGCGTACGACCTGCGCATTCCATTCACGCATATTGCGATTGCGCACCTGCACGATCCGCTGCGCGGCGATATCGTGACGATCGATTCGTCGGCGGCGCATGAACTGATTGTGAAGCGGCTGATCGGCCTGCCGGGCGACCGTATCGCGATGCGCGACAACGTGCTGTACGTGAACGGCGTGCGCGCGGATTATCAACCGATGCAGCAGCTGCCGCTGCCGGGCGATGCACTGTCGCCGGGGGATTATCTGCGCGAGCGTTTTGGCGGCGTGTCGCACGCGGTGCGGCTCTCGGAGATCGCGCCGAGCCCGCGCCGCTCGTTCGGTCCGGTGACGGTGCCCGCGAACGCCTACCTGATGCTCGGCGACAATCGCGACGACAGCGCCGACTCGCGCTACTTCGGCTTTTTCCCGCGCAATGAGCTGATGGGCCGCACGCGGCGGGTTGTGTACTCGCTCGACCCGGATCACTTCTACGAGCCGCGCTTCGACCGTTTCGGCGCGGCGCTCGACGCGCCGGCGCGCGGTGGTTAGCACACCGCGCGCCGGCTTGCGGGCTTATGCGTTGTTCGCCAGCGCCTGCGCGCATTCAGCGACGAGCGCCGGGCCGCGATAGATGAACCCCGTATAAAGCTGCACCAGCGAAGCACCGGCGGCGAGTTTGGCACGGGCATCGGCGCCCGAAAAAATCCCACCGACGCCGATGATCGGCACCGTGTCGCCGACTTCCGCGCGCAGCTTGCGGATCACTTCGTTCGACGCATCGAACACCGGACGACCCGACAGCCCGCCGGCTTCGTCCGCATGCGGCAGACCCTTGACGGCTTCGCGCGAGAGCGTCGTGTTGGTGGCGATCACACCTTCGAAGCGATGCCGCAGCAGCGTACCGGCGATCGACTTGATCTGCTCGTCGTCGAGATCCGGTGCGATTTTCAGCGCGAGCGGTACCAGCTTGCCGTGCAGGTCGGCGAGACGCTGCTGCTTGTCCTTCAGCGCGGCGAGCAGCGCATCGAGTTCGTCCGCGCCCTGCAGCTGGCGCAGGTTCTTCGTATTCGGCGACGAGATGTTGACCGTCACGTAGCTCGCGAACGGATACACGCGTTCGAGACAGTACAGGTAGTCTTCGGCGGCGCGTTCGATCGGCGTGTCGGCGTTCTTGCCGATGTTCAGGCCCAGAATGCCGCGATAGCGCGCGGCCTGCACGTTCTTCACGAACTGGTCGACGCCGGCGTTGTTAAAGCCCATGCGGTTGATGACCGCGTCCGCTTCCGGCAGCCGGAACATGCGCGGGCGCGGATTGCCCGGCTGCGCGCGCGGCGTGACCGTACCCACTTCGATCGAGCCGAAGCCGAGCGCGGCGAGACCGTCGATGCATGCGCCGTCCTTGTCGAGCCCGGCGGCGAGGCCGACCGGATTGCGGAACGTCAGACCCATGACGGTGCGCGGCGAGTCGGGCACGCGCGGCGCGAGTGCGCCGGCAAGGCCGCTGCGGCCGGCAGCGCCCAGCATGCGCAGCGTCAGATGGTGAGCGTCTTCCGCGTCCATGCGAAAGAGCTGGGCGCGCGCGAGCGGGTACAGGGAGCTGAAGAAGGGTGAGCTGAACACAGGACGAAGCCGGGCGGCCGGAAATGAGAACCCGCTATTTTAGCCGATGCGATCGCCGCGCTTGCCGTCGGGCTTCATATCGGCTTTGTCATCGGGATTGGCAGCGGGTTTGGCAGATAAGGCCGCGCTGACCGGAGAAACATCGATGTTCGCGGTGTCGAACACTTTCCACAGGCCGTCGTGCAGCCCTTCAAGCGGCCGGAAATTCGCCTTGTACGCCATCTTCTGGCTCTCGCGAATCCAGTAGCCGAGGTACACGTAGGGCAGATTCAGGCTGCGCGCCTGCTCGATCTGCCAGAGGATGTTGTACGTACCGAAGCTCGCGTGCTGCTGGTCCGGATCGAAGAACGTGTACACCGACGACAGGCCGTCGCCGAGAATGTCGATCATGCTGATCATGCGCAGGATGCCAGGCAGATCGGGGTGGCCGCCATGCGGCGCCTCGCGGAACTCGACGAGCCGCGAATTGATCCGGCTTTGCAGCAGGAACTGTTCATACTGGTCGCGGCTGTCGCGATCCATGCCGCCGCCCGCGTGCCGCGCCGACTGGTAACGCATGTAGAGCGCGTAATGCTCCTCGTCGTAGTGCAGCGGCGCGACGGACGCGATCAGTTCGCCATGCTTTTTCCATACGCGGCGTTGCGTGCGGTTCGGCTGGAAGCGCTCGACCGGCACGCGCACGGGTACGCAGGCATGGCAGCCGTCGCAGTAGGGGCGATACGTGAAGACGCCCGAACGCCGGAAGCCTGCCTTGACGAGTTCGGTGTAGACGTCGGAGTTGATCAGATGACTGGGCGTGGCGACCTGCGAGCGTGCGATACGCCCTTCCAGGTAGCTGCAAGGGTAAGGCGCCGTTGCGTAAAATTGCAGCGCCGAAAGCGGTGACAGCGGCAGCTCATTCGGGTGAGTCACGTTGGCAGCTCTCGAAGCGTTTTCGGGTCCCGCAAACCCGGCGGTTCATGAGCGGCACGATCTGCGTGATCGCCTTCGCGCCGGCCGTGCTCCACCGTTTGCCCTTCAGTTTGTCCATCACGCCGCGCGCGTGACGATGTCGGTCAGTACGGTCTTGTCGAAGCGCCAGGGTATGGAAGGAGCATCGACAGACGCGCGGACATGCGCGACGAACGCCTTGCGCGCTATCTCGCGACCGCCCAGCGACGCCAGATGCGACGTGTTCTGCTGGCAGTCTATCATTTCTATTTCGTGACGTCGCAGGTGCGCGACAAGCGCGGAGAGCGCGATTTTCGACGCATCCGTGACGTCGGCGAACATCGATTCGCCGAAGAACATCTGCCCGAACGACACGCCGTACAACCCGCCGACGCGCCGGCCTTCGTGCCAGGTTTCGATGCTGTGCGCGTCGCCCGTGCGATGCAGCGACGTATAGGCTTCGACGACATCCGCGGTGATCCATGTGCCGCGCTGGCCGTGGCGGGGCGCGAGCGCGCACGCGCGCATCACGCTCGCGAAATCGTGATCGACGCGGATTTCCCATGCGTCGTCGCGCAGCACGCGTTTGAGGGTCTTCTTGAGCGAAGGCGAGACCTTGAATTCGCCTGTTCGCAGGATCATGCGCGGGTCGGGGCTCCACCAGAGCACCGGCTGGCCGTCCGAATACCATGGAAAGATGCCGCGCCGGTAGGCGTCGATGAGCCGTGAGGGCAGCAGATCGGCGCTCGCGGCAAGGAGACCGGGCGCGCCGCTCGCCGCTCCGAGCGCGCGCTCGACGGGCGGAAACGGATCGTCGGGTCCGAGCCAGGGCACCATGCTCGCGGCCCGCTCAGCCGTCGCGCAGCGAGCGGAAGATATCGCCGGTGTGCAGGCCGTAATTGCCCGACGCGCGATCGGCAAAGAAGAACCGGAGTGTCTGGCCGACGGTCGGGAACGCGATGTCGTCCCACGGAATTTCGTGCTCTTCGAAGAGACGCACTTCGAGGCTTTCCTCGCCCGCGGCGACGTCAGGATCGAGCAGCCGCGCCATGTAGAACAGGTGGACCTGATGCACGTGGGGCACGTTCAGCAGCGAGAACAGGTTCTGCACCTCGACGCGGGCACCGGCTTCTTCCAGCGTTTCGCGCGACGCGGCCTCGGCCGTGGTTTCGCCCATTTCCATGAAGCCCGCGGGGAGCGTCCAGTAGCCGTAACGCGGTTCGATCGCGCGACGGCACAGCAGCACCTTGTCGCCCCATACCGGAACGGTGCCGACCACGTTGCGCGGATTCTGATAGTGCACGGTGCCGCAATCGGCGCAGATGAAGCGCTCGCGGTTGTCGCCGGGTGGAATGCCGAGGCTGACTGCGTGGCCGCAGACGGAACAGAATTTCATGGACGAGGGGAGGAGGAACGGTGGTGGGAGTTTATCACCGGGGCGGCCGTTCACGTTCGATGCTACTTCCAGCTGGAAGCGCCGATCACAAGAGGTGGCTCCCTCATGCATGGGAACGCATTGGCAATGCGCAAACAAAAAAGGCCTGCCGTATCGGCAAGCCCTTGGTGTTTCGACGAAAACTAGCTGGTTGCGGGGACAGGATTTGAACCTGTGACCTTCGGGTTATGAGCCCGACGAGCTGCCAGACTGCTCCACCCCGCGTCCGTCGAAGAAAAGATTATAGGACAGATCGAAAGCTGGCGCAACAGCTATTTATGAACCGGCTTCAATGCCTGCGTGACGGGCGTTTCGCACATGCGCCTCGTGGCTGTCGCGGGGAAGGTCACGGGGAAGTTCGGGCAACGCGCTGCGCTAGAATTGAGCCCTTCCTGAGCCGCCGTGGCGTGGCTCGCTCTCTCATCTCCCGTTTCCCTGCTCCCATGGACATCGCTCACGATCTGCAGTCGATTCTCGCCCAGGAAAAAGCACTGGTGTTTCCCCGCTTCGATACCGGTCGTGCGTGGCAGCTCGGTGTGTGGCTGCGTGAAGTCGCGCAAGCGCGCGGCCTCGCGCTTGCGATCGATGTGCGTACGTTCGGCCAGCCGCTCTTTTTCAGCGCGCTCGAGGGCGCCACGCCCGACAACGTCGACTGGGCGCGCCGGAAGAGCAATGTGGTCGCGCATTTCCGGCGCAGTTCGTACGCAATCGGCCTGCGTATGCAGCAGGCCGGCGCGACGCTCGTTGAGAAACACGGTCTGCCCGCGAGCGAATATGCGTCGCATGGCGGCGCGTTTCCGCTGACTGTCGCGGGCGCGGGTGTTATCGGGTCGGTGACCGTGTCGGGTCTGCCGCAGCGCGCCGATCATGAGCTCGTGGTCGAAGCGCTGTGCGCAGAGCTCGAATTCGATTACAGCAAGCTCGCCCTCGCGAAGGCCTGACCCGATGCGTCTGCCTCCCTACCTGTGGCTCGCCATCGCAATCGTCGCGGAAGTGATCGCGACTTCCGCGCTGCGTGCCGCCGATGGCTTCTCGCGGCTCGTGCCTTCAATCATTGTCGTCGCGGGTTACTTCGTCGCGTTCTACTGTCTTTCGATGACGCTCCGGACGATGCCCGTGGGCATCGTCTACGCGATCTGGTCGGGCGTCGGCATCGTGCTGATCACGCTGGTGGCGATGATCCTCTATCGCCAGGTGCCGGACCTTGCCGCGATCTGCGGGCTCGGACTGATCGTCGCGGGCGTCGTCGTGCTCAACCTGTTTTCGAAGATGCAGGCGCATTGACCGTACGCCCGCCGCGTACGTGCGTCAGCGTAGCCGCAATGCTACTTGCAGCGAATCACCATCGAGCGGTTCTTCACGTTCGCCGAAACGACGTTCGTGACGCCGCCGCCCGCGGTGCCGCCCTCGTCGTTGTCCTTCGAGACGATGTCGTAGCCGGTTGCGCCACACGCCTGGCCGGCCTGCACGTAGCACGACGCCCAGCTCGACCCGGCATCGGCGCCGCTGCAGTTCACGGCGAAACCGGTCTGGCCGTTCGGCAGGTTGATCAGCGACGTGGTGTTCGACGACGCACACGCGGCGAGGCCCGCGATCAGCAGGGCAGCGCAGGGCAACGCGGCGACGCGTGCCGCGGCAAAGAGGGCAGACTGGCGCAAGCGCCGCTCGGATAGCTTCATCGTGTGTCCTTGTGACTGAAAGTGTGTGCAGCGATGGACGCGGGTTGCGTGCCGGCCGCCCGGGCGACGTGCGTCAACTGATCTCTGGATCGATGCGGATACCCGCACCGCCGACGATACGACGACTTTCAGCACCGCTTTCGGTTGCCGCGTCTTCCCAGATGCTGATGGCTTTCGGCATGTCGATGCCGTGACGCCCGGCATACGTAAACCACTTGCTGGCGGCATCGGGCTCCGGGACTTCCGTGTCCTGCATGAAATATTTTCCCATATCGACGTTGCTTTCTCCGGATCCGGGCAGATTGGGTGGCTTGCTTACACTGGTTCGACCATGCTGGCGGCGACAAGTGCATGGCAATCGTCGCCGCCGGCATGGCAGTGCAGGTCAACGAAGGGCAGGGCGCGGAAGGCCGCCGGTCATGTGTGCCAGCGAGTAGCATAATGTGCTGCGCACGCCTGGCTTTGAAGCAGCCGGATTGCGATGCGATCCATGCCGGATTTTCCTGATGAGGTGACCATGGAAATTCGTTTTCTCGCGGAAGCGCCCGCTTATCGCGACTTCAACCTGACCCTCGTGTTTCCTGCGCTCGTGAACGGCGAGCCGGTGCCGTGCGCGATTTCGGTCGAAGCGCTCGAAGATCATTTCGGCGCGCAATCCCACGACAGTGAAGGGTGGCGCCGCGCGTTCGACGCTGGCCGCGCGCGCATCGAAGCCGTGGCGCGCGAACATCTGCGTATCAGCAACGGCATGCCGGTTCTGCTGAAAAGCGGCCACTTTCCGCCGGGCAACGTTGCCGACGTGTAAGGATTCAGTCAACCGCGCTGTCCGCGCATTTCAGGCCGCGCGAATGGCCGCGCGACGCGCGGCTTCGACTGATCGTGCGATGCCTTCTTCGTATGATGTTTTGCTGACCGGTCCGATGAGCGTGCGCAATGCCGTGTCGTCGAGCACGACTGGATCGGTTACGAGGTAATGCATTTCCACCAGTTCCCGCATTATCGGGTTGAACAGTCCCATCACGCGCAGTGTGGGCTTGCCCGCCACGATCAACCTTGGCGCGCGGCCCGCGAGCGCGTACGCCTTTTCCGCGATTTCGCGCTGCGTGATCGTGCCCGTGCCGGCCAGATGCAGCACGCGGCCGTATGCTTGCGGTGTGCGCGTCAGGGTTTCGACAACAGGGCCGACGTCCGGCATGAAAACAAACTCGTGCGGCACGTCGATCGGGCCGATCATCTGCGCACGCGCGCCGCGCGCGGCGCCCTCGAATACGCCATGCAGGAAACTGCGCTCGATGCCCGGACCATAGAAGTCTGGCAGACGCAAAACAAGCGTTTCAAGCCCGTGGTGCCCGTGCGCGTCGAGCACGAGATTTTCCTGCGCGAGACGCATCTTGCCCTTGAACGTATGCGGGTTGCGCGGATGTGCTTCCGTTACCGGCGTCGTCTGCGCGCGCCCATACGGATAAACGGTGCCGATCAGGATCAGCCGCCGCACGCCGGCTGCAACCAGCCCGTCGAGCGTTTTCTGCATCAACGGCGGGTGCGTCGCGAACTGGTGGTAGGGCACGCCGACCAGATACACAGCGGTGTCCAGACCCGCTAAAGCCGATTTGACCGATGCCGGATTCGTGGGATCCCACGTGACGATTTCCGCGTTCGGATCGTTGCCGAATGCACGCTGCAAGGCGCTTTGCCCGCGGCCGATCGCGCGGTACGGGCGGCCCGCCGTGCTCAATGCCGCCGCGATGCTTTGCCCGGCCGCGCCAGCGGCACCGATCAGACCCACTTTCCCTGCAGTTTCCATATCGACCCCTGGTTCCAGCGCGGCATCGGGAAGAGCCCGTACGCCATGCAAATTAACGTTTGAAATAAACTGAACGATGTTCAATGAACAGTGTTCAGTTTAATTTGACTTTTCAGTTTGTCAACCCCAAAATGCACAGCATGGGAATCGCCGAACGAAAGAACCGTCAGAAAGTAGCGCTGCGCGAACGCATCCTCGATGCGTCGCGGCGCATCGTGATGCGTGAGGGCTTTGCTGCGCTGTCGATGCGCAAGATCGCCGACGCCATCGAATATTCACCCGCCACGCTGTATCTGCATTTCGCGAGCCGCGACGAGATCGCGCGGGCCTTATGCGCGGAGGGCTATGCGCAGTTGCAGGCAAGCTTCGAGCCGCTCGCGCGGATCGCCGACCCGGCGCAACGGCTGCGGGCACTCGGACACGCGTATGTCGCGTTCGGCATTGCGCATCCGCAGACATACCGGCTGATCTTCATGGAAGATCCCAGCTATACCGACGCAGCGCTGACCGAAGCCGCCGGGGCATCGGACGAAACGGGCGACGCATCGTTTCGTCTGATGGTCGATTCGATCGATGAACTCAGGGCGGCGGGGCGGCTGCCTGCATCCACGCAGGGCGAGGTGTGGGCCGAGGCGTTGTGGGCAACGATGCACGGTGTCGTCGCGTTGAAGCTGACGTGTCCGGTTTTTCCGCGCACGCCGGTCGGCACACTGATCGACGTCGCGTTCGACGCGTGGTTCGGTTCCGCCCGGCAGGACACGGGCGCGGATGTGACGCAGACAGCGGCGGATCCGCAGCCGCCATCACAAACGCAAACCGGACCGAAGCCACGCGCCAGACGCACACGCCGCGCAACGGCGAAACCGGAATCGCCTGTCGCGTGATACCGTTCAGTTCCCGATTCATTCGACCCTTCGCAGCCCATGTCCATCACCGCAACACCCGCGACGAGCGACGAGATCGTCACCTATGTCGCGAATTATATTGGTTTCATTGAACTCGAACGCCCGAAAGCGCTGAATGCGCTTTCCACCGGCATGATCCGCGCGATGCACGCCGCGCTCGACGGCTGGCGTGAAAATCCCGACGTGCTCGCGGTCGTCATCCATAGCCAGCATGCGCGGGCGTTCTGCGCGGGCGGCGATATCCGCTTTCTGTACGAGTCCGTGCAACGCGGCGAACGCGACGCGCTGGACACGTTTTTCATCGAGGAATACGCGCTCAACCACGCGATCTTCACGTATCCGAAGCCGTATATCGCGCTGATGAACGGCGTCGTGATGGGCGGCGGCATGGGCATTTCGCAGGGCGCCCATCGCACGCACGGCCTGCGGGTCGTGACCGGTTCGACACGCATGGCGATGCCGGAAACGCGCATCGGACTCTTTCCGGATGTCGGCGTGAGCTGGTTTCTCGCGCGTACGCCGGGTGCGCTCGGACGCTATCTGGCGGTCACGGGCGAGACGATCGGCGCCGCCGACGCGCTCTACGCCGGTCTCGCCGATATCTATATCGAAGACGCCGCGCTGCCCGCGCTGATCGATACGCTGAAGCGCGAATCGTTCGAATCCGGCGCCGACGTGGCGGCGTGCGTCACGCGTGAGGCGGCGCGCTGCGAGGTCGTGCCGCGGCCGGACGCATCGCCCCTCGCGCAGGTACGCACGCTGATCGACCGGCATTTTTCGAAGCCCGACATCGGCCAGATCCTGAAGTCGCTGGAAACGGAAGCGGAGTGCGAGGCAGCTGAAT
The DNA here is from genome assembly GCF_907164575.1 of Paraburkholderia gardini. GTDB lineage: Bacteria > Pseudomonadota > Gammaproteobacteria > Burkholderiales > Burkholderiaceae > Paraburkholderia > Paraburkholderia gardini. The sequence goes on along the minus strand of NZ_CAJQYY010000002.1, from coordinate 244,497 downwards.
GGGCCGAGCAGACCACGGCCGTGCTGCGCGAACGTTCGCCGCTATCGATGGCAATTTCACTCGAAGTAGTGACACGCGCGGAGGGATCGATGGCGGAGTGTCTGCGTCGCGATCTCGATCTGACGCGCTCGTGCTTTACTCAAGGCGATGTGATCGAAGGCATCCGCGCACGCATCATCGACAAGGACAACCGTCCGGCATGGCGCTTCGCGCAGATTGAAGACGTGCCGGCCGAAGCGGTCGAGAAGATGTTCGAGAGCCCGTGGCCGGCGGACGCGCATCCGCTGCGTGAGCTTCAGGGCTAGCCGGCGTTGGCATCGGTGGCAACCGGGCCGCGACGGCCCGGAATCAGCAGTTTCAACGGCGCCCGCAGCGACGATCTGAACGATCGCTGCGCGTGCCGTTCCACAAACGTCTATTCCTCTTCGTTCGAGGCCATGAAGGCCCGCATGAAGACCAGCGCGCCCCAACCCCACATCGCGTTGGCTGCAAAGCCGACCGCAAGTCGCGGCAGCATGTTGCCGCTCGGCCAGATACCGCGCAGCGGATCGACGACGAAAACGTCTGCCGCCGTCAGCACGACGCCGCCGAACACGAACGCCTGAACCCACGGCGCGATTCGCTCAGGCGAGACGCGCAGCAACCAGGCCATCAGCACCGCCCAGCACGCACTCCAGATTGCATTCGCGATGAACGTGGGCAAACCGGCTGGCAGGAACGGGTCGGTCGAGAACCCGCTCGGGTCGATCAGCCCGGCAGCGTGCAGCAACGCGAGCGTCGATTCGTGAAAGAACAGGGAAGCCAGAAAGCCGGACACGAACGGCAGGATGATCTTTTGCATGCGGTGCACCGCCAGGGGCACGTCGACGCGCTTCATGGCGCCGTGCCGGGTTATCGGAAAACGTGCGTCATTATATAGAGCGCGGCCGGGCACGCCTTCGCCTTCAGTGCGCCCGTATGTTAAAGCGCCTGGCTAATCACGAAAGTGGAAAACCTAAGCTCAAATAAATCGTTCAAAAGCTTCAGGGCCGTCCATAGACTGTTTCTCCATGCAGACGCGATAGCCGTCACCCCTCTGGCGCACGCAGGTTTGCGTCGCGCGTTCCCCGATGATGCCGTTGCATCGCCGTGTGTCATGAACGGCGATGCGTGGTGTCGCGTGCATCGCATGTATGTGCCCGGCGGGATTCCGTTTCGAATAAAGGCAGGAGCAGCCCATGAATGTGTTCTGGTTCATCCCGACGCACGGCGACAGCCGTTACCTCGGTACGTCCGAAGGCGCGCGCGCGGCCAGTTACGACTACTTTCAGCAGATCGCCGTCGCAGCCGATACGCTCGGCTACGAGGGCGTGCTGCTGCCCACCGGCCGTTCGTGCGAAGACGCCTGGGTGGTCGCTTCGAGTCTGATTCCGGTCACGAAGCGTCTCAAGTTTCTCGTCGCGATCCGTCCGGGGATCGTGTCGCCGGGTTTGTCGGCGCGTATGGCGGCGACGTTCGACCGCCTTTCGAACGGGCGTCTGCTCATCAACGTCGTGACGGGTGGCGATGCGGCGGAGCTCGAAGGCGATGGTCTCTTCGTCGATCACGATACGCGCTATGAAATCACCGACGAATTCCTGCGCATCTGGCGCGCGCAGTTGCGCGCGTCGCACACGAACGATTCGATCGATTTCATCGGCCGGCATCTGACGTCGAAGGGTGGCAAGGCGCTGTATCCGCCGGTGCAGGATCCGCATCCGCCATTGTGGTTCGGGGGTTCGTCGCTGGCTGCGCACGCGCTCGCGGGCGAGCACATCGACACGTATCTGACGTGGGGCGAGCCGCCCGACGCCGTCGCGCGGAAGATCGCCGACATCCGCGCGCGCGCCGCGGCGCATGGCCGCGAGATCAGGTTCGGCATCCGCCTGCACGTGATCGTGCGCGAAACCGAAGAAGAAGCGTGGGCCGCCGCCGACACGCTCATCAGCAAGCTCGATGACGAAACGGTTGCGCGCGCGCAGGCGTCGTTTTCGAAGATGGATTCCGAAGGCCAGCGCCGCATGGCCGCACTGCACGGCGGCAAGCTCGGCAACCGTCAGGCGCTCGAGGTGTATCCGAACCTGTGGGCCGGCGTCGGTCTCGTGCGTGGCGGCGCGGGTACCGCGCTCGTCGGCAATCCGCAGCAGGTTGCCGCGCGCATGAAGGAATACGCGGACCTCGGCATCGAGACGTTCATCCTGTCCGGCTATCCGCACCTCGAAGAATCGTATCGCTTCGCCGAACTCGTGTTCCCGCTGCTGCCAGGCCGTCTGAAAGAGCGCACGAGCGGACCGCTGTCGGGACCATTCGGCGAGATCGTCGGCAACAACTATCTGCCGAAAGCCGCGCAAAGCTGACCGGAATGTGCGCATGCGTGATGCCTTGAAAGTATCACCGCGCGACGCTCGACAAAGAGGGAGAACGCCATCATGGCTGAATCGCTGATCGAAACGGGGTACCTGCGGCGGCTCGGCGCGCAGGTCGCGCCGTGGATCGCGCCGCTGCTCATCCTGCTCGCGTGGGAAGTGGCCACGCGAAGCGGTGTGCTGTCCGCGCGCGTGTTGCCCGAGCCGCTTGCGGTCGTGAAAGCCGCGTGGTCGCTGATCCGCTCGGGTGAAATGTGGACCGATGTGAAAGTGAGCGCGTGGCGTGCGGTGTCGGGTCTCGTCATCGGTGGAGGCATCGGCCTTGTGCTCGGTCTCGCGACGGGTCTTTTCCGGTCTGCCGAGGTCGTGCTCGATTCGACCGTGCAGATGATCCGCAACATCCCCGCGCTTGCGATGATTCCGCTCGTGATCCTGTGGTTCGGCATCGAGGAAGAAGCCAAGGTTTTTCTGGTCGCGCTCGGCGTGTTCTTTCCGATTTACGTGAACACGTATCACGGCATCCGCTCAGTCGACGCAAACCTGATCGAGATGGCGCGCAGTTATGGCGTGAAGGGTTTCCCACTGTATCGGCATGTGATCCTGCCGGGTGCGTTGCCGTCGATTCTCGTTGGCGTGCGGTTCGCGTTCGGGTTGATGTGGGTCACGCTGATCGTCGCGGAAACGATTTCCACGCAGTCGGGTATCGGCTACATGACGATGAATGCACGTGAGTTCCTGCAGACCGATGTCGTGGTGGTCGGCATCCTGCTGTATGCCGCGCTCGGCAAGCTTGCCGACATGTTCGCGAAGTACATCGAACGCGTCGCGCTGCGCTGGCACCCTGCATATCAACGAGGAGCGAAAGCATGAGCGCAACGCTTTTTTCCGCATCGTATGCGGGTGTCTCAGGCCTCGATCTCGAAACCGAACTCAAGCAGACACGCACGTCCGGTCATGATGCGATCGAGTCCGATGTTGCCCGCGTTCGCGACGAAGCGCGCATCGCGGGAACAACGCCTGCGCTTCCGCGCGAAACGCCGCGCTCGGCGGATTACGCTGTCGAGCTGCATGGTGTCGGCAAACGCTACGGCGAGCGGACGGTGTTGTCGGATTTCAGTCTGTCGATCGAGCGCGGCAGTTTCGTTGCGATCGTGGGTCGTAGCGGTTGCGGAAAATCGACGCTGCTGCGCCTTGTCGCTGAACTCGAAACACCCAGCACGGGCGTGCTGAAAAAGCATGACGCCGGGGGCGCGCCGCTCGATACGCGGATCATGTTTCAGGACGCGCGTCTGTTGCCGTGGAAGACCGTGCTGCAGAACGTGATGCTGGGCTTGAGCCGCGGCGCACGCGACGATGCACGCGCGGTGCTCGCCGAAGTCGGGCTAGCCGGTCGTGCGAACGACTGGCCCGCACAGCTTTCCGGCGGTCAGCGTCAGCGCGTCGCGCTGGCGCGCGCGCTGGTGCACCGTCCGCAACTGCTGCTGCTCGACGAGCCGCTTGGCGCGCTCGACGCGCTCACGCGCATCGAGATGCACGCGCTGATCGAACGGCTGTGGCGCGAGCACCGCTTCACCGCGCTGCTCGTCACCCACGACGTACACGAAGCCGTGGCGCTTGGCGACCGCATCCTGCTGATCGAGGAAGGACGCATTGCGCTCGACCAGCCGGTGCCGCTCGCCCGTCCGCGTGCGCGTGCGTCGTCGGCGTTTGCCGCGCTTGAGGAACACGTGCTGCATCGTGTACTGAAGAGCACGCCGGACGACAACGCGCCGCCGTTTGATCCGTTTCACGATGCACGTTCCGCTGGAATATCCGCTCCGTCGACCCGTTCCGCACGGCCGGCGGACGTCCGCTGGGCCATCTGACGTCGCACGGCTATGACGGTTTTTTGTCGTTCTACTGGAGTCAATCGATATGAGCATTGCCGCAATCAACGTACGCAATCAGTTCAAAGGAAAGGTCAGGGAAATCATCCGCGGGCCGGTTGTGTCCGAGATCGACGTCGATACGCCGTTTGGCATCGTGACGTCGGTGATCACGACGCGCTCTGTCGATGAACTGGAACTGAAGGTCGGCGCGGAAGTGGTCGCGCTGGTGAAATCGACGGAGGTGTCGATCGCGCGTCTATGAGGCGCGCCGCGGATCGCGCTTCCCGACGACGCAAGTGACATGCAGGGCGCGGTTTGCTGCGTCTGGTCGCCCGTGGCGCGCGGCTTCGCGTGACGAACCGCAAACGTGCTTGCGTTGCGCAGCTACTTCGCGTTTGCCGCGCTGGCCGGCGGTTCGCGTGTGATCTTGTCTCTGGTCGGTTTGTCGGGGTGTTTTACCGGCATGTTGTCGGGATTATTCGCGTTGTCGGCGCGCGCGTTGCCCGATGCTGCCGAAGGCGGAACGACCATCGACGCCGCGCTGTCTTTCTTCGCAGGCTGTTGCGGCATCGCAAGCCCGCTCGCGACGGCAAGAAACAACGCGGCGGCAACACGCACAGCCGGCACACATTCGATGCGTTTCATTCGACTCTCCCAGCGTTTTTCCAGACTCTTCCTCGCAGGCGCGCATCAAACGCACTCGAAGTGCGCGTCCTCTCCCGGCGAATTCGCCCAGAGCCGCAAAAACGCGCGTACCGGCGCATCCGCCTTGCAATCCAGAAGCAGCAAACAACGCGCCCGAAGTGGAGCTGCGTCTGTCCCTGAATCGCGTCGGCGCAATTTCGTGGAAGTGCTAGCATGAATTGAGCAGGTTGATGCCGAAGGAGACAGCCATGTCAAAAGCCCTGAGTACCGAAGCGATCGACGCATTGCGGCAACTGAACGAGGTGGGTAGCGGGCAGCCCGCGCCGCAGTTGCCGTCCAGTGTCGCGGCGGAACTGCTGAGTGCCGGCGTTGCGACACGCAACGCGGACCACGTCGAAATCACCTGCGACGGCAGAAAGTATCTATCCGGCGATTGCGACTGACGTTGGACCTGGGTGCGTGGGCAAGCCGCGAGGCCATCGACGCGGCGCATGCGCTTCGCGCAAACACGAGCTTTGGAAAACAAAAAGCCCAGTTCAATGAACTGGGCTAAGTGCCTGAATCTTTTGGGGTGGCTGATGGGGCTCGAACCCACGACAACAGGAATCACAATCCTGGACTCTACCAACTGAGCTACAGCCACCACTGAAACAGTTTTGAACTGCTTTCTGGCTCACCATGAACTGGCTTGCCGATCAAGAAGCGAGATTATACAAACACGAATGCGGTTTGCCTAGTCCTTTATTCAAACATTTCGGCAGGCTCACGCAGATGCGTGCGTGCTTCATCAAAGATCGCGAGATCGCCGGACGCCAGCTTCCTGTTATCCGACAACACGCGGCGCCATCCTCGCGCACCCGCGACACCGCGATACAGTCCAAGCGCATGACGCGTAATACCGCCGAGGAACGTGCCGCGCGCAAGTTCGGCCGCGCAATACTCGATGAGTTTCGCTTCGGCGGCTTCGCGGCTCAATGCGGGTTCTGACGAACCGTAGAAACGCGCGTCGACATCGGCGAGCACATACGGGTTGTGATAAGCCTCGCGTCCGAGCATCACCCCATCGACGTGTTGCAGATGGGTTTCGACCTCATCCAGTGTTTTCACGCCGCCATTGATGATGATTTCGAGCTGCGGAAAATCGCGCTTCAACTGATACGCGTAGTCGTATTTGAGCGGCGGGATCTCGCGATTCTCTTTCGGGCTCAAGCCCTTGAGGATCGCGTTGCGCGCATGCACGATGAACACATCGCAACCGGCGTCGGCAATCGTGCCGACGAAGTCGCGCACGAATCCATATTCCTCCATCGCATCGACGCCGATGCGATGCTTCACCGTCACCGGCACCGAAACCACATCGCGCATGGCCTTCACGCCGTCGGCGACCAGTTGCGGCTCGTTCATCAGACACGCGCCGAACGCGCCACGCTGCACGCGCTCCGACGGGCAACCGCAATTCAGATTGATCTCGTCATAGCCCCACTGCTCGCCGAGCTTCGCCGCACGCGCGAGATCGGCCGGCTCGCTGCCGCCCAGCTGCAACGCAACGGGCGCTTCGTCGGAAGTGAACGCGAGGTGACGCGCGACGTCGCCATGAATCAGCGCGCCTGTCGTCACCATCTCCGTATAGAGCCACGTATGGCGCGACAGGATGCGATGAAACGAGCGGCAATGACGATCGGTCCAGTCCATCATCGGCGCAACCGATACGCGACGGGGACTCGGGGATTGGGACAAAGACATGGGAGCGGCCATACGGCGGGGAATCAAACCGGGATTTTACCGCAAGCCGGCGACGCGGCTTCTCCCTGCCGCCGGCACGGGTTTAAACACGCCGAAACCGCCCGGAACCGGGGTCGAAATGTCCGAAGCCCTTGTCCTTCAAGGCTGCGACCCATTGTTCCTTTTTGCAGAATAGTAAATTCGAATTATCGACATAAATTTTCGATAGTAGGGGTATACACTGTCTCCATCGACGTTGCGACAGGCGAAAACAAAAACCCTTCCGCAACGGCCTCGTACCGAAAATCAACGTTTATTGGAGAGTCATCATGAAGAGCAAGCTTATCGCCGCCGTCCTGATCGCCGCTTCTGCCTCGATCGCCGCTCCCGCCTTCGCAAGCGGCTACGGCCCGGCACCGCATTACAACCCGACCATCGGCGCACCGGCTTCGCAGCAAGGCCAGAATTCGCAAACCGTCGCTGCCGAGCAGGCCGCTCAGGCTTCGAACAGCGCCTACGGCGGTGTCAACGCGTCGTCGTCGCAATCCGGCAACCGCGCGGAACAAACCGGCCCCCGCTCGGTTTTCTTCGGTCATTGATTGATCGCAGGCGGGCCGCCCCACAAGGGCGTCCCGCTTTTGCATGTCCGGCTGTTCGCGTTACTCCTTCGCTTTGCCCCCGCTGCCGTTTTTCGTCCGCTTTTCTGTCTTGTTCAATCCAGTTTCGCAATCTACTCCATCGCATTGGCGGCCTTGACCTTGCGTCGATCGTAGTGACAATGCGTCGTCCTCGAGTTTGCGTTGCATCCCAACCATCATGTCTCGGGCGTAACCGTCATCCTTGAAGCCGTCGCGGCGGGCGAGCCTGTCGTTGCTACGGCAACAGGCGGTCTCGAGGAATATTCTGGCGCAGGCAGCATCTGGTACGTGCCGGCGCATGACCCCAGTGCGATGCGCGAACAGTTAGCGTTTCTGGCACGCGAACCGGGAGTCACGACAGAACAGATACGTCGCGCGCAGAAGGATGTGACTGCGCGCGCATTCGCGAATCAGCACGTGATGCTTACGCGGTCATTGATCAACAGGCCGACGGAGCGCATTGCCGAGCCGTTGCCGCACTCGTGCACATGAGCATCAACCGATGCCGGGCGTGACGATGAGTCAGTGATCGTTACGTTCCGTGGGGACAGTGGCTTTCCCGCATATGGCTGTCACTTTGCCGATACCACGAGCTTAAGCTTGCCGGTGCCAGCGGTGGTTGCGGTGATTTGCGTGCGGTTGGCGCGCTCACCCAAATAGAAATGCTGGCGAGCGGGGGAGTTTTGATCGTGCGTCGCTTCCGGGAGACACGAAGCAATATCCGCTGCGAGAGCCTGCAGCGCATCCGCGGTGGGGCCAACTGCGCTGTGTGGTGTCCAGATGCATTGATAACTCGCGCCTTCGGTGTTGCATCGTGCATCGTCACCGTAGACCTGGGCCACGCTTTTGCCGTCGCTCGCCTTGAGCGAGGTGAATCCGTCCGGCGCTGCCGCCACGATTCGTTTTAGCGCGGCGCATGGGCTAGGCGTGTCATCGGCTAGGGCTACGCCAGTCGATAGCGTCCATACGGACAACGCGGTGACTGCCAGTAACGCAGGAGCTCGCTTTTTCTGCCTGATCTTGTTCATCGAAAAATGTCCTCTGCATAATGCCGCGACAATGCGAACTGGAGAGCGTCGCGAGGTTTTTTCAATCCCGTTGCAAGGTCTCCCGGTGAGCATCGGGGTTGCCCGGCGTGCAGATCGCCATTCCGCGCGGACTACCTTTCCAGATCGAAGCGGATGGTTTGATCAGGCGAGTCTGCCGGATTGGGCGTGACGATATCGGTCAGGAATGGCTCAAGACCAAAGAGCCGTGCGAATCCCAATGTGAGCGACGTCGACAGGCGCGTGCCTTTTTTGCGCTCCGCGGCGTCGACAGGATCGGCCGTGACGGCGGCGTCTCCGGGTTCGTCGGAAGCGGGTGCGGGATCTGGGTTCATGGCGATGGCCTTGCGCTGGACGGTGGCGACTTTAACCAGCAATTAACCAGCAATCGGTGTGCCTGACCGTTTTCCCCACCCTTGCCGGTCGACACGGGTCGTCATGCTCCATCACGCGCCGCTGCGCCCGTGTCCGCTCACGTGCGCACCCGCGCGCCGGTCGAGGCCGACTACGTCCGCGATGGCCGCGCATCCGAGGGTGGCCACAATCAGGAACGCGAGGTTGAAATCGGCGGTTGTGACGGTCTGGCCGCCGTGGCCGTGAAACCAGGCCGCCATCCGCAACGCGATCGCGCCGAATGCGACGCCCATGCCCACTGTCATCTGCCCCAACGTGCTCGAAAGCGTGGACGCGCCGCTCATTTGCGGCTTGGGGACGTCCGCGAACATGAGCGTGTTGATCGCGGTGAACTGCAGTGAACGCGCGAGTCCGCTGATGAACAGAACCGTGACGATCCAGAATGCGGGAGTCGCAGGCGTCAGCAGACTCATCGCCGCGAGCGTCAGCGCCGCGAACACGCCGTTCACGAGCAGCACCGAGCGGAAGCCGTAACGCCGCATGACGGGCGTCGTCACAAGTTTCATCGCGAGATTGCCGGCGAATACCGCGAGCGTCAGCAGCCCGGACTGAAACGCGTTCATGCCGAAGCCGATCTGGAACATCAGCGGCAACAGGAAAGGAACCGCGCTGATCGAGATGCGAAAGAGCGACCCGCCGCCCAGCGCGACCGCAAACGTCTTGATCCTGAGTGCGGACAGATCGACGACGGGATGCGCCGTCCGTCGCAGATGAAACAGCGCAGCCGTGCCGGCCATGACGCTCATGCCGAGACACACGAACGTCTGCTTCCAGGGCGCGTCGGCGCGTCCGGTCAGTTCCATCGCGTACATCAGCGCCGTGCAGGCGAGCCCCGACAGCACGAACCCCATGGCGTCGAATGGACGTTTTTGCACGTCGCGTTCATTGCCGATGAAGCGCCACGCGAGCACGAGCCCGATCAGGCCGAGCGGCAGATTCAGATAGAAAATCCAGCGCCACGATGAATACGTGGTGATCAGTCCGCCCAGCGGCGGCCCGATAACGGGTGCGACGAGCCCCGGCCACGTGATGATCGAGATCGCACGCATCAGGCTGTCCTTGGGCGTCGCGCGCAGGACGGCGAGCCGGCCGACCGGCACCATCATCGCGCCGCCGATGCCCTGAAGCACGCGCGCAGCGGTGAATTCGACGAGACCGTTCGTCATGCCGCACAGCACCGAGGACGCGGTGAACACCGCGAGCGCGCCGGTGAATACATTGCGCACGCCGAAGCGGTCGGCGGCCCAGCCGCTGATCGGGATGAACACGGCGAGCGTCAGCAGATACGACGTGATGCCGATGCTGAGATCGACCGGATGCACGTCGAACGAGCGCGCCATCTGCGGCAGCGCGGTGGCGATGATCGTGCCATCGAGGTTCTCCATGAAGAACGCGGCGGCCACGAGCGTGACGATCAGCGACGAATCACCGGAACGCGGTGCGGCGGGCGATGAACCTGACATCTGCATGACACTCCGGAGCGAAGCAGGCGAAACCTTGACGAATTGCAGCGCGAACTGTGTCGGTGGCGCATCCGCGTGCGCTGCGCGAGAGCGTCATTCTAGCGGCCCAGCGCGTGGCGCGCCGGCGTGGTAACTTCGACGTTTCTCCGTTCACATACAGCACAAGGAACAGTTCGATGGAATACCGCAGACTCGGCGCAACGGACGTAAAGGTCAGCGTCATCGGCCTCGGCACGATGACGTGGGGCGAGCAGAACACCGAAAGCGAAGCGCATGCGCAGATCGACTACGCGCTCGACCACGGCGTCAATCTGATCGATGCGGCGGAAATGTATCCGGTGCCGCCGCGCCCCGAGACGCAAGGGTCGACCGAACGCCATATCGGCACGTGGATCGCGCAGCACCAGAGCGCGCGCGAGAAGATCGTGCTCGCCACCAAGATCGCCGGCCCGGCCCGCCAGCCGCACAACCCGCGGCACATTCGCGGCGAAGGCAACCAGTTCGACCGCAAGAACCTGACCGAAGCGCTGAACGACAGCCTCAAGCGCCTGCAGACGGATTACGTCGACCTGTATCAACTGCACTGGCCCGACCGCAGCACGATGACGTTCGGCCGCACGGCGTACCCATGGATCGACGACGCCTACACGGTGCCGATCGAGGAAACGCTGTCGGTGCTCGCGGAATTCGTGAAGGAAGGCAAGGTGCGCCACATCGGCGTGTCGAACGAGACGCCGTGGGGCGTCGCGCAGTTTCTGCGCGCGTCGGAAAAGCTCGGCCTGCCGCGCATCGTCAGCATCCAGAATCCGTACAGCTTGCTGAACCGTACGTTCGAACTCGGCCTGTCGGAGTTCAGCCATCGCGAGAACGTGGGTCTGCTCGCCTATTCGCCGCTCGCTTTCGGCTGGCTGTCGGGCAAGTACGAAGGCGGGGCGCGTCCGGCTGGTGCGCGCATCACGCTGTTCGAGCGTTTCCAGCGCTACAGCAAGCCGCAATCGGTCGAGGCGACGACGCGCTATGTCGAACTCGCGAAGCGTCATGGGCTTTCGCCGGCCCAGCTCGCGCTCGCGTTCGTGAACAGCCGTCCGTTTCTCACGAGCAATCTGGTCGGTGCGACGTCGCTTGACCAGTTGAAGGAAAACATCGCGAGCGTGGAAGTGACGCTGTCGCCGGAAGTGCTGGCCGAAATCGAGGCGCTTCACGAGCGGCAACCGAATCCGGCGCCGTAATCTCACCGGCTTTCGACGGTTTTCCGCGCTTTTCGTGCAATGCACAGTGAACAGCCCCGGTTTTTCAGCCGGGGCTGTTCTGCTTTCGGCCGCCGCGTCGCGTCTGAAGGTGCCTGACCCGATTGGTGCGTTGCCGCGCGATCGGTGACGAATTGCCGTGTTCAATCGGCAAACGCGACCTAAACTGGGGAACTGGGCTGAGGGATCCGGATGGGACAGCGGACCGACATAACCGGTTAAGGCGCGGGCGCGGCACGCATGACGCAAGCCGGGTGCACCTGCCTGCTGGCGCGTCGGGATGGTACGATTCAGCCCGCGATTGCATGCACCCGCTGCCAGCTGCCGCGACGCGGCTGTCCGTGCGAAAAGAACGATTGAATCCAGGAAACAGAATGGCGCAACAGAAAACGAATCCGAAACTTGAACAGGCGCTCACGCGTGGGGACCTCGCGATCCGCCAGGCGAACTCGGCGCGCGCGACCGCGCTGTTGCGCGCGCTCGGCAAGATGATCGTCGAAGCCTCGGCGACGATCGGTGTGGAAGCGTTCACGCTGATTCCCGACGGCGATCGCATCTACGATCCGGCCGACGGCATGTGGCCGCAACCGCTGCTCATTTCGCTCGACGGCCCGGTTGAAGAAGCGGATCAGGACGAAGTGCGCACGATCCGCCTCGTGGCTGACGATCCGGGCACGGTGTTTCGCGTCGAGTGGCAGCGTGCGGACGGCAAGATCGGACGCCAGGACGGCGGCCCGTTCGCCACCGTCGCGTTTATTTCCGACGTCGACATTCCGTGGACCGACGACGAAGACTGAGCGCCGGCACCATCCGCTTCATCGCGCCCTGGGTGTAATCGGGTCCGGATTCAGCGCATCATGCGGCGCCGGAACAGCACGGAAGCCAGGATGAACGGCACGATCACATACGCCGCCAGCACGCCGACGTGCAACGCGACGCCTTCCAGCGGCCGGCCGAGCATCACCGGCCGGATCAGATCCACCGCGTGCGCAAGCGGCAACAGCAGCGTCACCTGCCGCGCGATTGCCGGCAACTGTGCCACCGGAAAGAACACGCCGGAGAGCAGCATCATCGGCGTGAGCGCGAGCGTCTGATAGAACATGAAAAAATCGTACGACGGCGCGATCGCCGTCACGATCATCGCGAGACTCGCGAACGCGAGGCCTGTCAGCACAATGACGGGCAGCGCGATCAGCATCGACGGAAAACTCGCATAGCCGAGCACGCCTGCCACCAGCATGATCGCAGCGCCAGACAGCACGGATTTGCTGGCCGCCCAGATCACTTCACCCAGCACGATATCGCCGAGCGTCAGCGGCGTATGCATGATCGCTTCCCACGTGCGTTGTACATGCATGCGCGAAAAGCCCGAATACATCGACTCGAAACTCGCCGACATCATCACGCTCGATGCGACCGTGCCCGCGGCGAGAAACGCGATGTACGACACGCCGTCGACGTGTCCCACCATCAGCCCGAGTCCGAGGCCAAGGCCGAACAGATAGATCATCGGATCGGCGAGGTTGCCGAACATCGACGCCACGGCGAGCTTGCGCCACACCAGATAATTGCGGCGCCAGACGGCGATCCAGTTCACCGCGTTCGCGGGCAGCGCGGCGAAGCCTTCGTGCAGCCGGGAAGGTTTCGCGGAGGATGATTCGTAACTGCGTGCGTCCATATCTGTCGGGTGAATCTCTTTGCCTGTGCTACCAGTGGGTTAGCCGGTTTGCGTGTGAAGCCGAAGCGGCTGCTGTGCTCATGTGCGTCAGTCCTGCATCTCGCGGCCGGTGAGCCGCAGAAAGACGTCTTCAAGATTGGCCGGTCGATGCAGATAGCGCAGATCAGTCCGCTGTCTGAGCCTGGCATGCACGGGCTGCGGATCGTCGACATAGCAGAACAGCGTCTCGCCGCTGATTTCCGTGCGCACGGCGAGCGGCGTGAGTTCGTCGCGCAGCGTCGCGGGGTCCGGGCCGTAAATCTCGATCACATCGCAACCGATCTCCGATGCGATCAGCTCGCGCGGCGCGCCTTCCGCGATCTTGCGGCCTTCCTCGATGACGCACACGCGGTGACACAGCCGCTCGGCCTCTTCCATGAAGTGGGTGGTGAGCAGGATCGTCTTGCCGCGCGTGAGCAGCGAACGCAGCCGCTCCCAGATTAGATGTCGCGCCTGCGGGTCGAGACCAGTGGTGGGCTCGTCCATGATCAGCACGTCGGGATCGTTGACGAGCGCGCGGGCCAGCGTGAGACGTCGCTTCATGCCGCCCGAGAGTTCGCCGACGCGCGCGTCGGCCTTGCTTTCGAGCCGCGCGAATTCGAGCAGCGACGGCACGAGATCGCGCGTCTTTACCGCGCTCAGGCCGAAGTAGCGGCCGAACACCAGCAGATTCTCGCGGACGGTGAAATCGGGATCGAGATTGTCGAACTGCGGTACGACGCCCACGCGCATGCGCGCGTAACGCGCCCGCGACGGGATCGGCTCACCGCAAAGACGGATCGTGCCCGCATCGGGTGCGGCGATGCCGAGCAGCATGCGCAGGGTCGTCGTCTTGCCGGCGCCGTTCGGGCCGAGCAGGCCGAAACACTCACCGGCGCGCACGTGGAACGAGAGGCCGTCGACGACGGTCTTATCTCCATAATGCTTCTTCACGTCTTCGAATTCGATTGCAGCGGCTGACATGGGGCGAGACCTGCTCCGTTCGTTTCGAGCCTGCGTTGAAAAACGCCCGCGACGCCTGCGAGGCGGGGGCAGGCTATTCTAAGGGCATCGCTGGCGATGCGCTGGGCGTCATGGCGCAGCGCCGGGGCATCTTTTGCACTGCGGCAGGGCATCAAATGCGGTGGCGACGCACCTGGCGTTTTCCATCCCTTGCAACCTGAATTGCGGCGCACCATGATTGAAGTGAAGCCGCGATCGACGCGGATGGGAGATGACCATGGCGAGCTACCAAAAAATCCTGCTGTGCTACGACGGCTCGCGCGAAGGCCGCAAGGCGCTGCGTTGCGGCGCTGACCTTGCACTGGACCTGAAGGCCGAAACGCACCTGCTGTCGGTCGTCGACATGCGCTCGAGCATCGCGCAGAGCGCGGGTTTGCTCACCGATGTCGCCTGTGGCCGTTTCGAAGACACCGCCCGCGACATTCTCGAGGAAGGCGTGAACTGGCTCACCGAACGTGGCGTTCAGGCGCACGGGCATTTTGCGTTCGGGAATCCGATCGATGAAATCGCCAGTCTGGCGAACCAGTTGCAGGTCGACCTGGTCGTGGTCGGCCATCGATGCCGTACCGGCCTTTCGCGATGGTGGATGGGCGCGGGCAACACGCCGCTGCTGGATCGTGTCTCGTGCAGCATCCTGGTTGCGTGTTCTTCAGTGGCGGAGCAGCAACAGGCGGCTGCCTGAGGCTCCACCCGATCTCGGGGTAGAGACGCTGTTCAGCCGTTGAGATCGACGGCGGACAGCTTCCACGAAAAGAGTCCATCGCGGCGCAGGATCGCGGAATAGCGCGTATCGCCGACGCCGTGCTGATACGTGACGACGAACTCGTTGATTCCGCGATAGCCCGCGGTAGTTTGCGGCGGCTGGGGCGGCGTCTGCTGGACCACGGTTGAAGATGCGGGCGCCGTTGCCGTTCCAGCCGACGGTGCGTCCGTCTGACCACCCGTTGCGCCATTCGCCACCGGGCCAGCCGGCTCGGGCGGCCGTTCGCCGGGTTCGCCGCGCGGCGGCATGCCATTCAGCAATGCGGCGACGCCATCTGGTGTCGCGTACGCGTCCACCAGCGGACCAATCAATGCAACGCCGATCATTGCGCCGATCGCGGCAAGCGGATTGCCGTTGTGTTGCGCATCGAGCCGCCGTGCGAGCAGGCCGGTGACCTGCTGCTTCAGGCTGTCGCGCAGCGCCGGAAAGTCGACGTATTCATTGACCGTTTCGGCATCGCGGGCGTCGGCGGCACGTTTCAGGCGATCGAGCGCGACGTAAGGCGACGCATAACCATACCCAAGCGCAGCGATAACAGCGACAACAACGATCGTGATCACGAACGCGTGGAAGGGCCGTCGGTTTCGTGTGGGTATCAGAACACTCATAAGTTGCGGTCAACGTTAAATGTTATTTAACGTTGACCGCAACAAAGCGGAAACGATCCCTTGTGACGCGCCACACAGCGACACAGCCGCGGGAAACCGCTCTCGCGCGCCTTCAGTTATTCGAACAGCGCGCCTTGCATCGCCGCGCTTTCTTCGGCGATGCAGCGATCGATCATGCTGCATACGGCGTCGACCGTTCCCACCATGATGAGTCGTGACGGCCCGTGATACACGCGCACCGGGGCGCGGCGCCCCGGCTCCGCATTCAGCCCGGAATTCAGCGAGACACGCGCAAACGCCGGCATTGCGGAAGGCAGCGTGGGCGTTTCTGTCGTTGCGTCACGCTCGAACAGCGACGGCGCATGGAGAACGTCGAGCGCCCCGCACGGCACCAGGTTGCGCAGATGACGCAGACGTCCGAACTGACGGAAAGGGAGCAGGCGGGCAAGACGTTCCATGTAACTCTCCAGGCGAAGTTCAGAATTCAGTCGGGCGGATCAGCCCGACTGCAATGCCTTCGAGCGCGAATTCCCCGCTGCCGGCCTGAACAAAGATGTTGTCGTAATCGGGATTCTCGGCGATCAGTTCGATACCGTCCGGCCGGCGCTTCAGGCGCTTTACCGTCACGTCGTCGCCGATCCGGGCCACGATGATCTGCCCGTCTTTCGCTTCGCTCTTCTTCTGGACGGCGAGCAGGTCGCCGTCGAAGATGCCCGCGTCGCGCATCGACAGCCCGCGGACCTTCAGCAGGTAGTCTGGCTTGCTCGAAAAGAGCGCCGGGTCACATGCGTAATGCTGCGAGATATGTTCCTGCGCGAGGATCGGGCTACCTGCTGCAACCCGGCCGATCAGCGGCAGCGACAGTTGCATGATGCTCGAGTGGGGCAGCGTGAACTGATAAGGGCTGTCATCCGAACCCAACAGCAGACGGATGCCACGCGAGGCGCCCGCTGCAAGCTCGATCACGCCTTTGCGCGCCAGCGCGCGCAAATGTTCTTCCGCCGAGTTCGCCGAGCTGAAACCGAGTTCGGCTGCAATCTCCGCGCGGGTGGGCGGGAAGCCGGTGCGTTCGATCGCCCGGCGGATCAGATCGAAAACCTGCTGCTGTCGTGCGGTGAGTTTGGTCATGGCGCCACTGTATGGATGAACAGGTGACTGTATTTTTATACAGTAATCCGCACATTTCAAGCTTTACTTTAAGTTCGCCCGGACCGGCGCCGCTGGAACGGCGTTTTTTGACGCTATTGCACCCGGATTCGTGCCGCAACACCGCGCCAGGCGGTCGTTACCACTTTTAAGTATTAAAAAATGAAGAACAATTATTTTTAATGATGAAGGCCGTTCGATAGACTGCCTCTCAATCGATGCAAAGCAACGCACACACGCCGCAATAACGAAAGAACAGACCGGAGAATTCGTCAATGAACAGCAGCACGGGGCTGGCAGACAGGACACGACAAATCGTTACGGCGCTCGCGCTGGGCGTCGCGGCAGCGGCCGGTTTCGCCGCTCAGGCGCACGCAGCGGATGCGACGACGTTGTTGAACGTCTCATACGACCCAACACGCGAGTTGTATCAGGACATCAACCAGGCGTTCGGCAAGGAATGGAAGGCGAAGACCGGCGAGCAGGTCACGTTCAAGCAGTCGCACGGCGGCTCGGGCGCCCAGGCGCGCTCGGTGCTCGACGGGTTGCAGGCCGACGTGGTGACGCTCGCGCTGGCTTACGACATCGACGCGCTGGCCGCCAAAGGGCTTATCGACAGGAACTGGCAGAAGCGTCTGCCGGACAATGCGTCGCCGTACACCTCGACGATCGTGTTTCTCGTGCGCAAGGGCAACCCGAAGCACATCAAGGATTGGGACGATCTTGTGAAGCCCGGCGTGTCGATCGTGACGCCGAACCCGAAGACATCGGGCGGCGCGCGCTGGAACTATCTGGCCGCGTGGGCCTATGCCGAACATCAGCCGGGCGGCAACGCCCAGAAGGCGAAGGAGTTCGTCAGCAAGCTCTACAAGAATGCAGGCGTGCTCGATTCCGGCGCACGCGGCGCGACGACGAGCTTCGTGCAGCGCGATATCGGCGACGTGCTGATTGCGTGGGAAAACGAGGCGTTCCTGTCGATCAAGGAATTCGGCGCGGACAAGTTCGAGATCGTCGTGCCTTCGGTGAGTATCCTGGCTGAACCGCCGGTCGCGGTGGTCGACAAGGTCGTCGATAGACATGGCACACGCAAGCTGGCCGAGGCGTATCTGAACTTCCTGTATAGCGAGGAAGGCCAGGAGATCGCCGCGAAGAATTTTTACCGGCCGCGTTCGGACAAGGTGCCGGCCGCGCTGACGGCGAAGTTTCCGAAGCTGAAGCTCTACACCGTCGACGACAGCTTTGGCGGCTGGGCCAACGCCCAGAAGACTCACTTCGCGGACGGCGGCGTCTTCGATTCGATCTATCAGCCGCAGTGAAGCCGTTCCCTCGCGATGTATGAGCATGAGGATCAGCAGTAAGGCCAGAAAGGCGTGCCCGTCGGGTGCGCCTTTCTGACTGGATGGGCCCCTGAGTTTCAATCCGGCTAAACCCGCCTTCACCTGTTTCGAGCGTGAATTGAAAGCGGTTTTAACCCCGAACGAGCATCCAGCATGACGACGTTGACCTTCCGCAAGCCGAGCGCGTTACCCGGCTTCGGCCTGACACTCGGTATCACGGTGGCGTATCTGAGCCTCGTGGTGTTGATTCCGCTTGCGGCGACCTTCCTGAAAACCGCGACGCTCGACTGGCCGCAGTTCGTGCGCGCCGTGACGTCGCCGCGCGTGCTCGCGTCGTACCGGCTGACATTCTTCGCCGCGCTGGGCGGCGCGCTGATCAATGCCGTATTCGGCTTTCTGGTGGCGTGGGTGCTGGTGCGCTATACGTTTCCGTTCAGACGTCTCGTCGATGCGGTCGTCGATCTGCCGTTCGCGCTGCCGACCTCCGTGGCCGGTATTTCGCTTGCCGCCGTGTATGCGGGCAACGGCTGGCTCGGACAGTTTCTCGTGCCGCTCGGCATCAAGGTCGCGTTCACGCCGGCGGGCGTGCTGGTCGCGCTGACGTTCATCGGTTTGCCGTTTGTCGTGCGTACTGTGCAGCCGGTGCTGGAGGAGTTCGAGCGCGAACAGGAAGAAGCCGCTGCCTGCCTCGGTGCGTCGCGCTGGCTGACGTTTCGCCGGGTCGTGCTGCCCGCCGTTTTTCCCGCGCTGCTGACAGGTTTCGCGCTGGCCTTCGCCCGTGCGCTCGGCGAGTACGGCTCGGTGATTTTCATCGCGGGCAACGTGCCGATGAAATCTGAAATCACCTCGCTTCTCATCATCACCAAGCTCGAACAGTACGACTATGCGGGCGCGACGGCGCTGGCGGTTGTCATGCTGGTCGTGTCGTTCCTGATGCTGCTGCTGATCAACACGCTGCAGTGGTATCTGCAACGGCGTACGAGCCGCGGGGCGTCAGGGCCGTCGTTGCCGCCGGGGTCGCACGCGAACAGTCCGGCAGGCGCTGTCGTTTCCGGAGGTGCGCAATGAGCCGCGATTCCGTGACGACAGTCCCGGCTAACCCGCTCAAGGCCGAAGCAGTGCGCCGTCGCCCCGATCCGGTGACGGAAAGACGCGCCGTGCGCTGGCTGCTGATCGGCGTTGCGCTGCTGTTTCTCGCGCTCTTTCTCGTCGTGCCGCTCGCGGCGGTGTTCTATCAGGCGTTCAGCAAGGGTGTCGGCTTCTATTTCGAAGCGCTTGCCGATCCGGATGCGCTGTCGGCCATCAAGCTCACCGTGATCACCGCGGCAATCGCCGTGCCGCTCAATCTCGTGTTCGGGCTTGCCGCATCGTGGTGTATCGCGAAGTTCGAATTCCGCGGCAAGGCGCTCCTCACGACGCTGATCGACTTGCCGTTCTCCGTGTCGCCGGTGATCTCGGGTCTGGTCTACGTGCTGATGTTCGGCGCGCAGGGCTGGTTCGGGCCGTGGCTCCAGGATCACAACGTGCAGATCATCTTCGCCGTGCCGGGCATCGTGCTCGCGACGATCTTCGTTACGTTCCCGTTCGTCGCGCGCGAGCTGATTCCGCTGATGCAGGCGCAGGGCAACGACGAAGAAGAAGCCGCCCATGTGCTCGGCGCATCGGGCTGGCAGATTTTCCGCCGCGTCACGCTGCCGAATGTGCGCTGGGGACTGCTGTACGGCGTGATTCTCTGTAACGCGCGCGCGATGGGCGAGTTCGGCGCGGTATCGGTGGTGTCGGGCCATATTCGCGGGCAGACCGACACGATGCCGCTGCACGTCGAGATTCTCTACAACGAATACAACTTTTCCGCGGCGTTCGCCGTGGCCTCCGTGCTCGCGCTGCTGGCGCTCGTCACGCTGGCCCTGAAGCTGCTCGCGGAACGTCATCTGTCGGCGGAACAGGCCGATGCGCGGGCCGTACCCGCGTACGCCGGCCCCGTCACCCTGTCGCCGGCGCCGGTGCCGTCGCATGCGGCCGGCCGTCCGGTTCAGTAAGGAGAGCAGCACATGGGCATCACCGTTCGTAACCTGCAGAAGCGTTTTGGCGATTTCACCGCGCTCGATAACGTATCACTCGATTTTCCGCCGGGCGAACTCGTCGCGCTGCTCGGGCCTTCGGGGTGTGGCAAGACCACGCTGCTGCGGGTGATTGCCGGGCTCGAATATGCCGACGCCGGCCAGGTCGTGCTGCAAGGCCAGGATGTCGCCGCGGTCGGCGCGCGTGAGCGTCAGGTCGGCTTCGTGTTCCAGCATTACGCGCTGTTCCGTCATATGACGGTGTTCGAAAACGTCGCGTTTGGTCTCAGGGTCAAGCCGCGCAGGGAGCGGCCGTCGGAAGCGGTGATTCGCGAGAAAGTGCATGAACTGCTGAAGCTCGTGCAGCTCGACTGGCTCGCGCAACGCTTTCCGTCGGAACTCTCGGGTGGACAGCGTCAGCGGATCGCGCTCGCACGCGCGCTGGCTGTCGAACCGAAAGTGCTGCTGCTCGACGAGCCGTTCGGCGCGCTCGACGCGAAAGTGCGCAAGGAGCTGCGCAGCTGGCTGCGGCGTCTGCACGACGACCTGCATATCTCGACGATTTTCGTCACGCACGACCAGGAAGAAGCGCTCGAAGTAGCCGACCGCATCGTCGTGCTGAATCGCGGACACGTGGAGCAGGTCGGCAGCCCGCAGGACGTGTACGACCATCCGCAGACATCGTTCGTCTACGAATTCCTCGGCGCGGCGAACCGTCTGCACGGCAAGGTGGATGGCGGCGGATTCGTGGTCGACGGCGCGGCGTTGCCGGTTTCCGTGGCGGCGGGCTTCGAAGGCCCGGCGTTCGCGTATGTGCGCCCGCATGACATCGCGTTGTATCCGGAGGCGGACAGCCATCGCGACGGCATCACGGTCGGCGTGCGGCGGGTCGTGACGCTGGGCGGTTCGGTGCGCGTCGAGCTTGAGGGACACGGAGGCCGGGTGCTCGAGGCCGAGCTCGACCGCGAGGCGTGGCGTGAACTGCGGCTGAACATCGGCGACGGCGTGACGGCCGTGCCGCGCGCCCTGCGCGTGTTTCCCGCACCCTGATCACGAATGCCCCCATGCACATGAATTAACCCAACCTGACTTCGGTTCAACCCGGGACGAGAACATGAATTTCCAGCAACTGCGTTTTGTGCGCGAAGCGGTGCGCCAGAACATGAACCTGACCGAAGTGGCGAACGTGCTTTACACGTCGCAGTCGGGCGTATCGAAACAGATCAAGGATCTCGAGGACGAACTCGGCGTCGACATTTTCATCCGTCGGGGCAAGCGGCTGACAGGGCTGACCGAGCCGGGCAAGGCGGTGCATCAGCTGATCGAGCGCATGCTGCTCGACGCGGAGAACCTGCGCCGCGTCGCGCGTCAGTTCGCCGATCAGGACAGCGGCCATCTGGTCGTCGCCACGACGCACACGCAGGCGCGCTACGCGCTGCCGAAGGTGATCCGCCAGTTCACGGCAGTATTTCCGAAGGTGCATCTCGCGCTGCGTCAGGGCAGTCCGCAGCAGATCGCGCAGATGATCATCAACGGCGAAGCGGACATCGGCATTTCGACTGAAGCGCTCGACCGCTATCCGGACATCGTCACGTTCCCGTGCTACTCGTGGCATCACGTCGTGGTGGTGCCGAAGGACCATCCGCTCGTCGGCCGGCCGAACCTGACGCTCGACGAAATCGCCGAATTCCCGATCGTCACCTACGATCAGGATTTCACGGGCCGCTCGCACATCGACCAGGCGTTCGCGAAAGCAGGCGCGATGCCCGACGTCGTGCTGACCGCGATCGACGCCGACGTGATCAAGACGTACGTCGAACTCGGCATGGGCATCGGCATCGTCGCGGCGATGGCCTACGACGCGAAGCGCGACACGGAGCTTGTCGCGCTCGATACGCAGCATCTGTTCGAGGCGAGCACGACGCGCGTCGGTCTGCGCAAGGGCGCGTTCCTGCGGGCGTACGCGTACCGGCTGATCGAAATGTTCGCGCCGCAACTGAACGAAACGGAAATCGCGGCGCAGCTGCGCGAGGCAGCCTGACGGGCATTCGCGGCGAGGATGGCGATGGCGCAATAATGCGTCCGTGCGGTCGGGCATACGCCGTGTGGAACCGCGCCGCGCATCGCTTACAATCGCCGCCATGAATACTTCCACTTCTTCCTCCGGCGCGGCGCCGTCAAGCGGTCTGCCGCGCATTGCCGTGCTCGCGACGGGCGGCACGATCGCGGGTTCCGCCGCCGATGCCACGAATACCGCCGGTTATCAGGCGGGCGTGGTCGGCGTCGACCGGCTGCTCGCGGCGGTGCCGGCGCTGGCGGGCTTGGCGCAGGTGCAAGCCGAACAGGTTGCCAGCATCGACAGCAAGGACATGGCGCTCGCGCTGTGGACCACGCTCGCGCAACGGGTGAACACGCTGCTCGCCGCGGACGACATCGACGGCGTCGTCATCACGCACGGCACCGATACACTCGAAGAGACCGCGTATCTGCTGCATCTCACCGTGAAGAGCACGAAACCGGTCGTACTGACCGCCGCCATGCGGCCCTCCACGGCACTCTCCGCCGATGGACCGCTGAACCTGCTGAACGCGGTCGTCGTGGCTGCCAGCGCCTCGGCGCACGGGCAGGGCGTGCTCGTCGCGGTCAATAACCGGATCCACAGCGCGCGCGACGTCGTGAAAACCAGCACGTTCGCCGTCGACGCCTTCCAGTCGCCCGAAGTCGGCGCGCTGGGTTGGGTGCAGGACGGGCAGGTCGAGTTTCAGCGCGGCGTCGTGCGTGTGCATACGATCGCCACCGAATTCGTGATCGGCGCGCAATGGCCCGACGTCGAGATCGTCACGAGTTACGCGGGCGCGTCGCGCGTGGCCGTCGATGCGTTTGTCGCGGCGGGTGTGCGCGGCATCGTGGTCGCGGGCACCGGGAACGGCTCGATCCATGCGTCGATCCAGCTGGCACTCGCGGATGCCGTGTCGCAGGGCGTGGCCGTCGTGCGCGCGTCGCGGGTCGGCGCCGGTCACGTGATGCGCAACGGCGCCGCACCCGACGACACGCTCGGTTTTGTCGCCGCGAACGGGCTGAATCCGTACAAGTCGCGCGTGCTGCTGATGCTGGCGCTCGCCGCCGGCGCAACCGGCCCGGTCGTGCTGCAGCGCGCTTTCGATACCTATTGAGCGGCGGGCACGTCGCGAGGTTTGGCCGTCTGTGAGGTAATCCACGCGACTGGATGCTACCGGTCACGCCCGGCATGCAATTCGTGACGCTCGCCGGCGCGATCGCCAACGACGTCCACGGCAGGAATCATCACGCACGCCATATGACGTATCGATGAAACGCGGCGGTGCAGGTTCGACCTGGACCGCCGCGTTTTTTGTTTACGTCATGTTCGACGTAACGTATCGAAGCAACCTTACACAGCGGGAATCACCAGCACCTGACCCGGATAGATCCTGTCCGGACTCTTCAGCATCGGTGTATTCGCCTGAAAGATCACGTCGTTTTTCGCGCCGCTGCCGTAATATTTTTCCGCGATCTTCCACAGGTTGTCGCCGGAGACGACCGTGTGGAACCGGGCTTCCGGCGCCGGACGGGTGACCGTGAGCTGATCGTCCACCTTTTCGACGTTGTGCACGTTGCCGGCCGCGACGAGGATTTTTTCTTTCGTCGCCTGGTCAGGCGCTTCGCCCGAAACGGTGACGGTATGGCTCGCGCCGTCGTACGTGACCTGCAGGCTGGTGGCCTTCAGGCCCTGAACCTTGATGTAGTTCGCGATGGCGTCGCCGGCAATCCTGTTCAGCGTGGCGATATCCACGGGTGCCGCCGCTGGATCTGCCTGAGCGGCTTGAGCCGGTGCCGCTGCCGTGCCGAACAGTTTTTCGCCGGCGTCCTTGATGAAACTGAGCATACCCATCGATCGTTCTCCTGACGTGATGAAGAGGGCGCATGCAGCCCCCTGGGAATCTGATCGCAAGACAACCAGATAGAACCGGTCAATGGTAAGAAAGAATGACGGGAGGTTTGTCAAAAAAGATGAAGGCGGACGGTCCGGCCATGAGGGCCGGGAGCGCGCGTGGAAAAACATGAAATCCGACAGCCGGACACCCGACGACGACGTCTGACCGACCAAGGCTTCCCCGGCATCGCCGGGCGCCGCTGCGGACCCCACTGGCCGCTCTCAGCCCAGAGCGGCTCGATTTGCCTCACCCGTCACGCGTGCCGCGCAGCGGACAAAGCGCCCCACTGATCTGGCCGCCGCGCGAGTGGCGGCGGCCATGTTGTGCCACTACGATATATCTCGACCCGCCAGCGCCGCGAACCTGACGCACACGCACGCTAACGGGCCTTTGGAGAAAACGTCGTGAATCAGGCCGCTTTCGCTTCCTTGCCGGGGGCCTGCGCCACTTCGAAGTTCGCCATGATTTCCAGCGCGCGCACCATCGCCGAGTGATCCCATGCCTTGCCGCCGTTTGCCACGCACACGCTGAACAGTTGCTGCGCGCTCGCGGTGTGGGGCAGCGCGATACCGAGCTTGCGCGCGCCATCGAGTGCGAGGTTCAGGTCCTTTTGATGCAGCTCGATGCGAAAGCCCGGATCGAACGTACGCTTCGTCATGCGCTCGCCGTGCACTTCGAGAATGCGCGACGAGGCGAAGCCACCCATCAGGGCCTTGCGCACGCGTTCCGGATCGGCGCCCGAACGCGCGGCAAACAGCAGTGCTTCGGCAACCGCCTCGATGTTCAGCGCGACGATGATCTGGTTCGCGACCTTGCACGTCTGGCCCGCACCGTTGTCGCCGATAAGCGAGACGTTCTTGCCCATCAGGTCGAACAGCGGCTTCGCGATGTCGAACGATTTCTGCGAACCGCCCACCATGATCGTCAGCGTCGCTTCACGTGCGCCGACCTCACCGCCCGATACCGGCGCGTCGAGGTAATCGCAACCGAGTGCGTTGATCTTCTTCGCGAACGCCTGGGTTTCGAGCGGCGAAATCGAGCTCATGTCGATGACGAGTTTGCCTTTCGTGAGACCGTTCGCGACGCCATCGTCGGCGAACAGCACGTTGGCCACGTCGGGCGTGTCAGGCACCATCGAGATGACGATGTCGGCGGCTTTCGCGACGGCGGTCGAACTCTCGACGACCGTGGTCTGCGTGCGCAGATCGTCAGGCACCGGATACGCGCCGTTGACGATCAGCGTGTGACCGCCCTTGATGAGATTGCGCGCCATATGCGCGCCCATGATGCCGAGACCGATGAAACCGATTTTTGCCATTGATGTATCTCCGTGATACCGGGTTGATCGTTTGAAACCGTGCGCTGACCTCTAGGCCGCGACGTGCGCCGCGCCGCGTGCCTGGCCGGCGATGCGCTGGACCCAGTCGAGCCCGGCGGCGGTCGTCGTGCGCGGCTTGTATTCGCAGCCGATGTAGCCTGCGTAGCCCAGCGAGTCGAGCAGTTCGAACAGGAACGGGTAGTTGATTTCGCCGGTGCCCGGTTCGTTGCGGCCGGGGTTGTCGGCGAGCTGGATGTGTGCGATCTGCGGCAGGTTCTTTTTGATCGTCGCCGCGAGTTCGCCTTCCATGCGCTGCATGTGATAGATGTCGTATTGCAGGAACAGGTTGTCCGAACCGACAGCGCGAATCACGTCGAGACCTTCCGACGAACGGTTCAGCGCGAAGCCGGGAATATCGTACGAGTTGCATGGCTCGACCAGCAGCCGGATGCCTTCTTTCTTCAGCGCATCAGCGGCAAAACGCAGGTTGTCGACGATCGTCGAGCGCGCCTTGTCCGCGTCGATGCCGGCCACCGGAATGCCGACGAGGCAGTTCAGTTGCGGCACCTTCAGCGCCTTCGCGTATTCGATCGCGCGCCCGACGCCTTCCTGGAATTCGCCGACCCGGTCCGGCAGACACGCGATACCGCGCTCTCCTGCTTCCCAGTTGCCCGCGGGCAGGTTGTGCAGCACGAGCTTCAGACGGTTCTGCTGAAGACGTTCGGCCAGTTCGGTTGTCTTGAACGGATAGGGGAACAGGAATTCGACGGCGTTGAAGCCCGCGTCCGCCGCCGCTGCGAAGCGGTCGAGGAACGGGACTTCGTTGAACAGCATGGTCAGATTGGCGGCAAATTTTGGCATGATTCGAATGGTTTCCGGCTGGTCGGTCAGTTGAAAAGAAGAAGCTCAGTCGAGTGTGCTGATCGCTGTCGGCGCATCTTCGTGCCTTGCGGCGAGTTCTTCGAACTCGTTCACCGCGTCGATCTCCGTGCCCATCGAAATGTTCGTCACGCGCTCCAGAATCACTTCGACAATCACCGGCACGTTGAACTCGGAGAGCATCGACTGCGCACGTTGCAGCGCGGGCTTGAGTTCTTCCGGCTTGAACACGCGGATCGCCTTGCAGCCGAGACCCTCGGCCACCGCGACGTGATCGACGCCATAGCCGTTCACTTCCGGCGCGTTGATGTTGTCGAACGCGAGTTGCACGCAGAAGTCCATGTCGAACGCGCGCTGCGCCTGACGGATCAGTCCGAGGTACGAGTTGTTCACGACCACATGCACGTACGGCAGGTTGAACTGCGCACCGACGGCCAGCTCTTCGATCATGAACTGGAAGTCGTAGTCGCCCGAGAGCGCGACGATCGGACGTTGCGGGTCGGCTGCGCGCACACCGAGCGCAGCCGGAATCGTCCAGCCCAGCGGGCCGGCCTGGCCGCAGTTGATCCAGTTGCGCGCCTTGTACACGTGCAGGAACTGCGCGCCGGCGATCTGCGACAGACCGATCGTGCTCACATAGCACGTGTCGCGGCCGAACACCTGGTTCATCTCTTCGTACACGCGCTGCGGCTTGATCGGCACGTTGTCGAAGTGCGTCTTGCGATGCATCGTGCGCTTGCGTTCCTGGCAATCCGCGACCCATGCGCCACGGTCCTTCAGCTTGCCGGCGGCCTTCCATTCCTTCGCCACCTCGACGAAAAGTTCGAGCGCCTTTTTCGCATCCGACACGATGCCGAGATCGGGGCCGAACACGCGGCCGATCTGCGTCGGTTCGATGTCGACGTGCACGAACTTGCGGCCCTTCGTGTAGACCTCGACGCTGCCCGTATGACGGTTCGCCCAGCGGTTGCCGATACCGAGCACGAAGTCGGAGGCGAGCATCGTCGCGTTGCCGTAGCGATGCGAGGTTTGCAAGCCGACCATGCCGGCCATCAGCGGATGATCGTCGGGAATCGCGCCCCATGACATCAGCGTCGGAATCACCGGCACGCCGACCGTTTCCGCGAACGTCACGAGCAGATCTTCAGCGGCTGCGTTCAGCACGCCGCCGCCGGAGACGATCAATGGCTTGTCCGAATCGTTGAGCAACGTCAGCGCGGCTTCGATCTGCTTGCGCGTGGCGGCGGGCTTGTAGACCGGCAGCGGTTCGTACGTGTCGATGTCGAATTCGATTTCGGCGAGCTGCACGTCGATCGGCAGATCGACCAGCACCGGACCCGGACGGCCCGAGCGCATCAGATGGAACGCCTGCTGGAACACGCGCGGCACGAGCGCCGGCTCGCGCACCGTCACCGCCCATTTCGTGACCGGCTTCGCGATCGACTCGATATCGACGGCCTGGAAGTCTTCCTTGTAGAGACGCGCGCGCGGCGCCTGACCGGTAATCGCGAGAATCGGAATCGAGTCGGCCTGCGCGGAATAGAGACCGGTGATCATGTCGGTGCCGGCGGGGCCCGACGTGCCGATGCAGACGCCGATGTTGCCCGGCGACGCCCGCGTATAGCCCTCGGCCATGTGCGACGCGCCTTCGACGTGCCGCGCGAGCACGTGGCTGATATTGCCGGCCTTGCGCATCGCCGAGTAGAACGGGTTGATCGCGGCGCCCGGTACACCGAACGCGGTATCGATACCTTCTCGTTCGAGCACGAGTACGGCTGCGTCGACGGCTCTCATCTTGGCCATGAATGTCTCCTGAATGTCTTTGAATGCTGTCTGAACTGCGTCGGGCGAGCCGTTGCAGGCTGTTGAGATGCACTTTAGGCTTCACCCGAAGTTTTGATAAGATCGGTTCAGGTCGCTTATTCCGAAACAAAAAGTATGGAATGCCGTTTCTGCGGGGTTTGTCCGCGAGCGCGGTGTGGGAAGTTGTCGAAACAGCGACAGGAGACAGAAAATGGACCGCTTCAAGCAGATCGAAACCTTCGTGCGCGTCGCCGACGCGGGAAGCCTCGCGGCCGCGGCGCTGGAGGAGGGCGTATCGCCCGTGATCCTCGGGCGGCGCATCGACGCGCTCGAAAAGCGGCTCGGCGTGAAGCTGATGTACCGCTCGACGCGGCGGCTCGTCGTCAGCGAGGAAGGCACGGCGTTTCTCGAGCGATGCCGGGGACTCCTGACCGAGTGGGACCAGGCCGAAAACGAACTGGCGGCGGGGCGGCGCGCGGTGAGCGGCCACCTGATCGTCTCGGCGCCGGCCGCTTTCGGGCGCAAGCACGTGGCGCCGCTCGCGCCGGCATTTCTCGCCGGCAAGCCGGAGCTGCAGGTGTCGTTCAATCTGACCGATCGCGTGGTCGATCTCGTGCGCGAGGGGTACGACCTGTCGATCCGCATCGGCGGCGCCGTCGATCCGAATTTCGTCGCGGTGAAACTGGCGACGAACCGGCGCGTCGTGTGCGGCACGCCCGCGTATTTCCGCCAACATGGTCGGCCGAAAACGCTCGAAGACCTGCCGCAGCACAACTGCCTTGCGTTTAATCTGCAGGGCGGCCAGAACCGCGGCTGGTATTTCCGGCGTAACGGCAAGCTCGCGACGGTGCGCGTCGGTGGCACGCTCGACTGCAACGACGGCGAACTGCTGCATCGCTGGGTGTCGGAAGGACTCGGCCTTGGCTGGCGCTCGACGTGGGAAGTGCAGCAGCAGCTCGCGCGCGGCGAACTGGAAACCGTGCTCGACGAATTCGCGCTGCCCGACTACGACATCCTCGCGGTGTATCCGCAGCAACGCTACGTGCCGGCGAAGGTGCGCTACTTTATCGATTATCTGAAGGACGTTTACGCGCGCGACGACTACTGGAGCGGCGTGGCGTAGTTAAAGTGCGCCGCGGCTGCGCCGATGGCGCGCCGCGAGGCTGTCGGCGGATATTTTTGCCGGAATGTCGCGAAGGCGGGAATAAAGTCGGTGCGCGACCCGTATTGCAGCCGTGAAGCCAGGAGGGCCCGCGTGCGCCAGACCGATACCACCAGCAGCGGAAGAAACGACGAAGCCGAACGCAGCCGTCGTTTTCGGGAACTGGCGCTGCCGCATCTCGATGCCGCTTTCAACCTCGCGCGCTGGTTGTCGGGCAATGCCAGCGATGCCGATGACATCGTCCAGGAAGCGTTTATGCGCGCATTCCGTTTCTTCGATACGTTCCGTGGCGACAATGCGCGGCCATGGCTGCTCGCGATCGTGCGGCGCACCTGGTACACGGAATGGCGTAGAAGGGCGAGCTCGCGTGAGGTGGCCGAATTCGACGATTCGCACGAAGAGGCCGTGTTCGACGGCTGGAGCCCGGCAAGCATCGATCCGCAGGCGCTGATGATCCGCGAGGAAGACGCGCGGCGCGTGCATGTCGCGCTGGAGCAGCTGCCGGTGGAGTATCGCGAGGTATTGATCCTGCGGGAACTGGAGGAACTGAGTTATCGCGAGATCGCGATCGTCGCCGATCTGCCGGTCGGGACGGTCATGTCGAGGCTTGCACGCGGCCGGCGCCGGCTGGCGGTGGCGCTGGCCGCGCAGGAAGCGCGCGGCAGCAAGACAGGGGGCACCCACACCGACGACACGCGCAACCGCGCGCCAGGTGCACGGACGGCACGCGCGGATGCGCTCGATACGCCGCCGTCCGGCTGGACGCCAGGCGATCCGGGCGCCGCGGCCGCCGGCGCGAACCAGGAGACGCCAGATGGACTGTAACGAAGTGCGTCCGCTCATCGATGCCAGCGTCGATCGCGAACTTTCGCCGGTCGAGGAACGCCGCGTGCAGCAGCACGTCGCCCGTTGCGCGGCCTGCCAGCGCGAGACGGAGATTCTGCGCGCACTGGCGGGCACGATCCGTCAGGCCAGCTACCATCGCGCGCCGGATGTGCTCAGGGCGCGTATCGTCACCGGATTGCCGGCGATCGAACCTGCTTCGCCGCCTGCGGGTGCGCGCCGACGTGCCTGGCGGTTTTCATGGTTCGACGGTTTGCGTCTGCCAGTGGGTATGGGGTTCGGCGCGGCAAACGGCAGGACGGCCGGATCGGGCTGGCTGACCGTGCTGGTCATCGCGCTGTGTGCGGCCGTCGCCGGCGTCACGCTGACGTTGCGCCGTCCCGCCAACGTCAGCCCGTTCGTCGATGAACTGGTGTCGAGTCACGTCCGGGCGCAGCTGTCGGGACGCGACATCGACGTCATTTCGACGGATCAGCACACTGTGAAGCCGTGGTTCAACGGCAGGCTCGACTATGCGCCACCGGTGGTGGATCTCACGGCGAGCGGTTTTCCGCTGGCCGGCGGCCGGCTGGATTACCTTGGCCACAGGCGGGTGGCGGTGCTGACCTATCGTTACCGCAAGCATGTGATCGACGTGTACGTGTTTCCCGACACGGACCGGGCGGGCGGCGATTCTGGCGCGTGGGCGGCCTCAACCGCTGGCGCGACGCTGGTGCGCGACGGTTATTCGCTCGTCCACTGGCGTGAGGACGGCATGGTCTGGTGGGCAATCACCGATGCCGCGCCTGATGCGCTGAGCGCGCTGGAAACCGCGCTCAAAGCCCGCCCGCAGCCATCGGAATGACGTTTTTCGGGACGGTTCGCCGCGAATCGCGCGTCCGGCCGGTTGACGTGCCGGCATGCCCACGCCTGCTTTATCCAGCAAAAACGGGGAGCTGATCGTCACGTCACACGATAACCCGTTGAAAACACGACCGAAACGGCGCGCAAACCGATGCAATGTCTTGTGTGCCGCCCCCATTCGTGCTACATTCTCCGGCTTCTCACTTGCCACACCGGTTCCGACGCCCGGGTGGCTTCTATCCATAAGTCAGCCACAAGGAGTGAATATGCGTCATTACGAAATCGTATTTATCGTGCATCCCGATCAGAGCGAGCAGGTGCCCGCCATGATCGAGCGCTACAAGACCACGATCACGTCGCACGGTGGCCAGATCCATCGTATCGAAGACTGGGGCCGTCGCCAGCTGGCCTACATGATCGAGAAACTCGCGAAGGCACACTACGTCTGCATGAA
This sequence comes from Paraburkholderia gardini, assembly GCF_907164575.1. GTDB lineage: Bacteria > Pseudomonadota > Gammaproteobacteria > Burkholderiales > Burkholderiaceae > Paraburkholderia > Paraburkholderia gardini. Next base: position 213,182 of record NZ_CAJQYY010000002.1, on the reverse strand, counting down.
CATCGAATGCGATCAAACCACGCTCGACGAGCTGGAACACGCATTCAAGTTCAACGACGCGGTTCTGCGTCACCTCATCGTCAAGCAGAAAAAGGCTGAAACCGGCCCGTCGCCGATGATGAAGGAAGTGCAGCGCGAAGAAGCCAAGAAGGCGGCTGCCACGCAACCGTCCGAAGCGCAGGCTTAAGACAATCGTTATTTAAGCCATCAGGATTAAAGCGTCGCTCTCGTGAACAGGCTGCAACTGACAGGCAGCGTCGTCGAACGCGAACCGGTGCGGTACACCCCCGCCGGCGTTCCGATTGCAAGCTGTACGTTGCTTCACCGCACGGAAGTCGTCGAAGCCGGCATTACGCGGCAAGTCGAACTGACCATGCCGGCGGTGGCCGCCGGCGAGACGAGTGGCAGGCTTGAAAAGTGTGGAATGGGCGTCGAAACGCTCTTCACCGGTTTTCTGGCCAAAAAGAGCCGCAACGCACGAACCCTGGTGTTTCACATCACAGAATTGCAGGACATTGGAAAGGACTGAACATGCCCCGCCCGACTGGTAAGAAATTCGACAAGCGTCGTCAGCAACAAAATCCGCTCTTCAAGCGCAAGAAGTTCTGCCGTTTCACGGCAGCTGGTGTCGACCAGATCGATTACAAAGACATCGAAACGCTGAAGGACTTCATCGGCGAGAACGGCAAGATCACGCCGGCGCGTCTCACGGGTACGAAGTCGCACTATCAACGCCAGCTGGACACGGCAATCAAGCGCGCGCGTTTCCTCGCGCTCGTGCCGTATACCGACCAGCACAAGGCCTAACCCGACGACGCAACAAGGAGCATCCGAATGCAGATCATTCTTCTCGAAAAAGTCGTCAACCTGGGTAACCTGGGCGATATCGTCAAGGTCAAGGACGGTTACGCACGTAACTTCCTGATCCCGAACAAGCGCGCCCGCCGTGCCACGAAGGAAGCGATCGCTGAATTCGAAGTCCGCCGTGCGGAACTCGAAAAGGTCGCCGCTGAAAAGCTGGCAGCCGCTCAGGCCCAAGGCGAAAAGCTGGCCGGCTCGACGGTCCAGATCGGCCAGAAGGCTGGCGTCGACGGCCGTCTGTTCGGCTCGGTGACGAACGCCGACATCGCAGACGCGCTGGTCAAGCAAGGCTTCGCAGTTGAAAAGGCGCAGGTCCGTCTGCCGGAAGGTCCGCTCAAGCTGGTCGGCGATCATCCGGTGCAGATCTCGCTGCACACCGACGTGCTCGTCGATGTGACGGTGTCGGTGCTGGGCGAACACGCTTAAGGCGGCGTCTGGTAACGAGGTAGTACGCCAGGCTGTTTCTGGCACAAAGGCGGGAGCCGGGAAACCGGCTCCCGCCTTTGCGTTTACGGCACCGGGCGTCGGAGGCTGTCTTTGTGGTTCCCCGACGCCGCCATTTGCACGATAATCCGTCTCCATGAACGCACCGTCGAAAGATCCCCAACTTGAATCGCTGAAAGTCCCGCCGCACTCGATCGAGGCCGAACAGTCGGTACTCGGCGGCCTGCTGCTCGACAACGCGGCATGGGACCGCATTGCGGATTTCCTGTCGCAGAGCGATTTTTACCGCTACGACCACCGGATCATCTTCGAACATATCGGCAAGCTGATCGCGGCAACGCGTCCGGCCGACGTGATCACGGTCTTCGAGGCACTCGGCACGTCGGGCAAGGCGGATGACGTCGGGGGGCTGGCCTATCTCAACGCGCTCGCGCAGAACACGCCGAGTGCGGCGAATATTCGCCGGTATGCGGAAATCGTGCGGGATCGGGCGGTGTTGCGCCGCCTCGTTTCGGTCGCCGACGAAATTTCGGCCGATGCATTCAATCCGCAAGGCAAGGAAGTGCGCCAGTTGCTGGACGAGGCCGAATCGAAAGTGTTTTCGATCGCCGAAGACGGCGCGCGCGGCACACAGGGCTTCCTGGAAATCGGGCCGCTCCTGACGCAGGTCGTCGAGCGGATCGACACGCTGTACCACAGCGCGAATCCGAGCGACGTCACGGGGACGCCGACAGGCTTCGTCGACCTCGACCGGATGACATCGGGCATGCACGGCGGCGAGCTGATCATCGTCGCGGGGCGGCCTTCGATGGGTAAGACCGCGTTTTCGATGAACATCGGCGAATATGTCGCGGTCGAGTATGGTCTGCCGGTGGCCGTGTTCTCGATGGAAATGCCGGGTACACAGCTGACGATGCGTATGCTCGGGTCGGTTGGCCGGCTCGACCAGCACCGGATGCGAACCGGGCGCCTGACCGACGAAGACTGGCCGAAGCTCACGCACGCCGTGCAGAAAATGAGCGAGGCGCAGATTTTCATCGACGAAACCGGCGGTTTGAACCCGATGGAACTGCGCTCGCGGGCGCGGCGTCTGTCGCGTCAATGCGGCAAGCTGGGCCTGATCATCATCGATTACCTTCAATTGATGAGCGGTTCATCGTCGTCGGGTGAAAACCGGGCGACCGAAATTTCAGAAATTTCCCGTTCGCTCAAGAGTCTCGCGAAGGAACTCGACGTGCCGGTCATCGCGCTCTCGCAGTTGAATCGCGGCCTGGAGCAGCGACCCAACAAGCGCCCGATCATGTCCGACCTGCGGGAATCCGGTGCTATCGAGCAGGATGCCGACGTGATCCTGTTCATTTATCGTGACGAAGTCTATAACCCGGACAGCCAGGACAAGGGCACCGCCGAGATCATCATTGGTAAACAGCGGAATGGTCCGATCGGACCCGTTCGGCTCACGTTCCACGGTCAATTCACGAAGTTCGACAATTTTGCGGGTGCTCAGAATTTCTACGGCGAGTAAAGCCGTAGCGGCCCGATCTGTTGTAACCACGCCCTCACAAGTGCGGCCTCCCGGCCGCGACGGTACAATATTGCGGTTTTATGTCAGTCATAATCGTGACCAATTTCCGGGATCCCAATGTTCGGTCGATTCATGCCCACCGAGGGCAAGTTCTTTGAATATTTCAACGCGCACGCCGCCTGTATCGTATCGGCGAGCCACGAACTCGAGCTGCTGATCGATAACCTGTCGGATGCCGAGATCCACAAGCAGAACGTGCAGGCCGCCGAAAAAGCCGCCGACAAACTGACACACGAAACGATCGACCTGCTGCACAAGACCTTCATTACGCCGCTCGACCGCGACGAGATCCACAAACTGATCACGACGATGGACGACATCCTCGACCTGATGGAGGACGTCGCGACCGCCATTTCGCTGTACGACGTGCAGGCCGTTACCTCGGAAGCGAGCCAGCTGGCGCATATCTGCACGGCCACGAGCGAGCGTGTGCAGTTCGCGGTTGGCCTGCTGTCGGACATGAAGCAGGCGAGCCAGATCCTGAAAGCGTGTGAAGACATCGACCGTCTCGAATCGGAAGCGGACCGCGTGCTGCGTGCCGCGATATCGAAACTCTTCCGCGAAGAAGACAATGTGAAGACCCTGATCAAGCTCAAGGCAATTTACGAACTGCTCGAGACGATCACCGACAAATGCGAGGATGTGGCAAACATCATCGAAGGCATCGTGCTGGAAAACGCCTGAGATGCAATCGATTCAACTTGCTATCTGGGTTGTCGCAGCCCTCGTTGCCGTTGCGCTCGTTTTCGATTTCATGAACGGCTTCCACGACGCCGCGAATTCGATTGCAACCGTCGTGTCGACCGGTGTCCTGAAACCGCAACAGGCGGTGGCATTCGCGGCGGCCTTTAACGTCATCGCGTATTTCATCTTTCACCTCAAGGTCGCCCAGACGGTCGGCAAGGGCACGATCGATCCGGAAATCGTCGACCATTACGTCATATTCGGTGCGCTGGTTGGCGCGATCGGCTGGAATATCGTCACGTGGTACTACGGCATTCCTTCGAGTTCGTCGCATGCACTGATCGGCGGTCTTGTTGGCGCGGCACTCGCGAAGTCGGGCTGGGGCTCGCTCAACCTCGACGGTCTTCTGAAAACGGTCGCGTTCATTTTCATCTCGCCGCTGCTCGGTTTCGTGCTCGGATCGTTCTTCATGCTGGCGGTATCGTGGCTCTACTTCCGTACGCCACCCAGCAAGGTCGACCGGCGCTTCCGGCGTCTCCAGCTGGTGTCCGCAGGTTTGTACAGCCTCGGCCATGGCGGCAACGACGCGCAGAAAACCATCGGCATCATCTGGATGCTGTTGATCGCGACGGGCTACGCTTCGGCAACCGCCGATGCCCCGCCGATCTGGGTGATCGGCGGCTGTTATCTGTCGATGGGCCTCGGCACGCTGTTCGGCGGCTGGCGTATCGTTCGCACGATGGGGCAGAAGATCACGAAGCTCAAACCGGTTGGCGGTTTTTGCGCCGAATCGGGTGGCGCGATCACGCTCTTCATCGCTTCCTCGCTCGGCATCCCGGTATCGACCACGCATACGATTACTGGCGCGATTGTCGGCGTGGGCGCGACGCGAAAGCTGAGTGCCGTGCGCTGGGGCGTTGCGGGCAATATCGTCTGGGCCTGGATTCTCACGATTCCGGCTTCCGCGGTGCTCGCCGCGGCCGGATGGTGGGTTGGACACCGCCTGCTATGAATCATTGAAGCCTCGCGCACCGGCTCGCATCAGATGAGCGGCGCGCTACCGCCATCCATTGGGATGATCGCCCCGGTGACGTAGCTTGCACGCCGGCTCGCGAGGAACAACGCGACGTCGGCGATTTCCTCCGGCTTTGCGAAACGCCCAAGCGGCACCTTCGCCTGTCCGCGCGTGAGCGCCTCGTCCGTGCCAATGCCTTGCTGGCTGGCTTCCAGCTTCAATGCTTCTTCAACACGTTCCGTGAGCGTGGCGCCCGGATTGATCGCGTTGATCCGGATGCCGTAGCGCGCGTAATAGTGCGCAAGCCCTACCGTGGCCAGCATCAACGCCGCGTTTGCGGCGCCGCCCGCGATATGGATGTCGCTGGCGATCTTCCCGCCCATGCCGATGACATTCACGATGGTGCCGGGCTCCGATCCGCCGCCCGCCTTGATGCGCTCGACCATTCTGCGCAGCACTTCCTGCTGCGGATAGATGTACGGAAAATATTTGGCGTCCATCGTTGCCTTGAATGCTGCGGCATCGAGTGTCTCCGGATCGTAGCGTTTCGCCGCCCCGGCGCTGTTGATCAGGATATCGATCGGGCCCATTGCCTGGCTGGCTTCCTCGACGACGTCCGCTGCGCTGTGGGGCTCGTGCAGATCCGCGCGCGTTAAATGCACATGCAGACCCTCTTTCGCCAGTTGCTCACGGGCACGGGCGAGATTGGCGGGATCGCGCGACACGATTGCAACTTTCGCACCTTCCGTTGCGAACGCGCGTGCGCACGCAAGCCCGATGCCTTTGCTGCCGCCGGTGATCAGCACCACCTTGTTTTTCAGACCGAGATCCATCGCTTGTCACCCGCTATCAGGAGAATATGGGCAACGATAGCAGAGCCCCGGACCGGCGGCGAGTCGGCCGAACGGCATATGGACTGAGTCGGCGGAAAGTCAGAAACTGCCGTTAGCAAAACGGGCAATCGGATCGTCGCCGGTTTGCGTGGGCGCGGGAAGGGGGCGAGAGGCGGTGGAGGCGCGCATGATCCGTACGCCGCCATCGTCTTTGGGTTGCGGCGGTGTTTGTATCTGCTGGGCTTGTTGCGCCTGCTGTGCAGCGACAGTCGCTGATGGCGGCGGTTCGAAGGCGTCGGCGGCGGCGTCGATCGCGTCTGGCGCCGGGTTGGTGGCGGTCGAAGGCAACGGCGGGCGCGAAGATGCGGAAACGTCGATCTGGGGAGACGCATAAGCGTCCGCATCCGGTTGGGTTCGCGCGGCACCGGAGACGACACCCGGTGAAGTCGCACCCGCTGCGCGTGCCTGTATCTGGGCGGCGGTCATGCCGGGCGGAGGCGGCTCGAACGGGTCGGCGGATGCTGAGCCTGGCGCAGCGGGAACAGCCGCGATCGCGGCCGGCGGCGTTGCCGTAGTGACGATTGCAGCGGTGGCGACTGGCGGTATCGAACGCGGTGTGCTGGCGACGGTTCGCGTCAAAGGCGCGACGGAAGCGCCACTCGCCCCGGCGTAAGCGGATTGCGCTGGCGGCCGTGAAGTCATTTGCGCCGGGGACGGGCTGCCGGACTCAGGCGTGGCGGATGCCTGATAAGTCGGCGTATCGAACGGCGCGGGTTTGCTGGCTGGCGGCGCAACCCGCCGGATGCCGTCGAATCGCTTTGCCCAGTATGGGTTCGTCAGATAGTCGATCCGCACGGTGCCACCGGTCGATGGCGCGTTCACGAAGCGAAGCTTGCCGACATAAATGCCGACGTGCGAGTGCGGCCGTCCGGTCGTGTTGAAGAAAATCAGATCGCCAGTGGCGATTTCATCCGGTTCGATGGATTCGCCGCGACTGCTCATGTCCGCCGTCGTGCGGGGCAGATTGACAGATGCCGCGCGCGATACCACGTAGCGCACCAGCCCGCTGCAGTCGAAGCCGCTGTCCGGCGTGTTGCCGCCCCAGCGATAGGGCACGCCGACAAGGCTCATCGCCTGAATCGAGATTTCCTCGCGTCCGACAGTGTGATCGACAAAATTGGGGAAGCCGGGCGGAGTGGTCCGGTATGCGCCAGCGTTCGATGTGGTCGAAGCGGCCGGGCCACGCGTCGTCTTCTGCGGCGCGCCCGAGCAGGCGGCGAGCAGAAGCACGATCAGCAGCGAAAACCCGGTTCGGCGCATGGCAACGCGGACGGGCGTAAACGTCCGCTTAAGGCGAAGATGTGCCGATGGTAGCCCGTCTGGCATGGGCCGGGCAACAAAACCTGATAATTTACTTGAAGTTCATGCGCTAAATGTTGCTGTCGCGAAACGGGAATGAACCGCGAGGTCATGAAAAAAGCCGCGCCGGATTCATCCGGCGCGGCTTTCCGATCAGAAAGACTGACAAAAACTACAGGATTTCGGATGCGTAATCGGCCAGTCGCGAGCGTTCACCGCGAGCCAGCGTCACGTGTCCGCTGTGCGCCCAGCCCTTGAAGCGGTCGACTACGTACGTCAGGCCCGAGCTGCCTTCCGTCAGGTACGGCGTATCGATCTGCGCGATATTGCCGAGACAGATGATCTTCGTGCCCGGACCCGCCCGCGTGACAAGCGTCTTCATCTGCTTTGGCGTCAGGTTCTGCGCTTCATCGATGATCAGATACTTGTCGACGAACGTCCGGCCGCGCATGAAGTTCATGCTTTTCACTTTCAGGCGCGAGCGGATCAATTCCTGGGTGGCGGCGCGCCCCCATTCACCGGCAGCATCGTCGGTTTTCTGGAGCACTTCGAGGTTGTCGTCGAATGCACCCATCCACGGCTGCATCTTTTCCTCTTCCGTGCCGGGCAGGAAGCCGATGTCTTCGCCGACTGGCACCGTCGCGCGCGTCACGATGATTTCGTTGTAGCGCTTGTCGTCCAGCACCTGTGCGAGGCCCGCCGCCAGCGCGACGAGCGTCTTGCCGGTACCCGCCTGACCCAGCAGCGTGACGAAATCGATTTCCGGATTCATCAGCAGATTGAGCGCGAAGTTCTGTTCGCGGTTGCGTGCCGTGATGCCCCACACATTGTTCTTGTGGTGGCCGTAGTCACGCAGCGTCTGCAGCAGCGCGGTCTTGCCGTTCAGTTCGCGAACGAGTGCGTGGAACGCCGGCTCGCCGTTCTGCGGTTCGAGGTAGACGAACTCGTTGACGAGCATCGACGCGCACAGCGGACCGGTGACGCGGTAATACGTCGTGCCGGTCTTCGTGTCCTGCCAGCTTTCCATGCCCTTCGCGTGCTTCGTCCAGAAGTCCTGCGGCAGCGCACGAATGCCGGAATAGAGCAGGTCGCTGTCTTCGAGTACCTGGTCGTTGAAGTAGTCTTCAGCGGGCAGTCCGAGCGCGTGCGCCTTGATCCGCATGTTGATGTCTTTCGACACCAGCACGACCTGCCGGTCCTCGCGATCGCGCTGCAACGCACGCACGACACCGAGAATCTGGTTGTCCGCCTTGCCTTGCGGAAGGCCTTCAACCGGCTCGATGTGCGTGAGCTTCGTCTGGAAATACAGGCGTCCGGCGGCCTCGCGGCTGCCGAGGCGCGACAGCGAAATGCCTTCCGACATCTGCCCCGCGTTGGCGACGAGCGCGTCGAGCGTCCGGCTGACCTGGCGCGCGTTACGTGCGACTTCCGACATCCCTTTCTTGTGGTTGTCGAGTTCTTCCAGCGTCATCATCGGCAGATAGACGTCGTGTTCCTCGAACCGGAACAGGCAGCTCGGATCGTGCATCAGCACATTCGTGTCCAGCACGAAGAGCTTGTGGATATCGATATCATTCGTTTTGCGGCTACGGTTTTTCGCCGTGCCACGGGTGCCCGGTGCGGCTGCAGCGGGCGTGGCTACGTCCGCCTGTTTGCCCGCACGGGCAACGACAGGCTGTGCGGCGGGCTGCTCCGGCTCGGCGCGTGCGGCCGGCACCGGTTGCAGCAACGCGGCGGTCTGTTTCTGCCGGCGTCCGCGCGCGGGCGCTTCGGCGGCGGGCGTTGCCGGAACGGGGCGCAGCGTCGTGGCGGCGTTGGCCGCATGCGACATCGGCGTCGCGACATTGGCGCGGCCGATGTCGGCTACTGGCGCGGCTGTCTGCGCCGGCTCGCCTTCGTGCGCCTGTTTGCGGGCGGATTTGGCCGCCGGGGTGGCTTTCGCCTTGTATTCGTCAGGCGGCAGGAGATTGCCGAGCTTGCTGGGTGCGGTAGGCAAAGGCATGGTTTCCCTCGAAAAAAGCGGGTCACATATCGTGCGTCGCCTGTCGCATCCTGTCGTGCCCGAATTGCGCACGCAGTTTGCGTCCGGAGACGCGCTTTGGTCTAGAAATGCCGGTTCGCCTGAGTTTCGATGAGCTCCTTGAGGAAAACGCGTTGCTGAACGAAAGAGCGGCTTCGCGCAAATAAAAAAGCCGCCGCCCCGGCAAACGGAGCAAGCGGCTCGACTTCGGTCGTCGCGTGGCGCCTCACTTCTTCGACGGCGGCGGTATCGAACCCGGCGTCAAAGTTGCCGTCAAGGGTGCCATTGGCGGCGGCGCAGCGGCGGAAAGAATGGGATGGACAGTCACTCATTACAGCCCAATATAACGCGGCTCAAAGGCCTTGTACAGTTTCCAGAATCTCGTCGACATGCCCTGGCACCTTGACGCCGCGCCATTCGTGACGCAGCACGCCGTCGCCGTCGATCAGGAACGTCGAGCGTTCGATGCCCCGTACTTCTTTGCCATACATTTTCTTCAGTTTCATGACGCCGAAGAGCAGGCACAGCGTTTCTTCGGGATCCGATACCAGCGGAAACGGCAATTCGAGCTTCGACTTGAAGTTGTCATGCGAGCGGACGCTGTCGCGCGATACGCCGACAATCTCCGCGCCAGCCTTTCTGAACTTCGGATACAGGTCGCGGAACTGCAGGCCTTCGGTCGTGCAGCCCGGCGTGTTGTCCTTCGGGTAAAAATACAGCACCACCTTCTTGCCCCGAAGACTGGACAGCGTGAATTCGCCGCCGGTCGCGGCAGCGGTGAAGTCGGGGACGGGTTGGTCGACTGCGATGGGCACGAGGTTCTCCGTTTGTTATTGGCCGGCGCGCCGCGGTGAAACGGCGGTGCCGGATCTTGAGCATCGAGCGGGGAAATAAGCGGATCGGCAAACCGGCGCGGTACGCGGCCTGGCCGGCAGAACGCGGCGCGGATCAGTCGGGCTGGACGATCAGTTCGCCGGAGCGGCCAGGAATTTCACCCCACGCGACAGGGTACGATGGCAGCGTGCCGCGGTCCAGCGTGGCGTGGTAGTCGCCCATGGTCGCAAACGTGTAGCCCTGCGCGCGCCAGCCGTCGAGCAGCTGTTCGAAGACGGGCGCGAGTTTCTGCCCCTCGAGTTCCGCGTGCAGGGTGAACACGTGATCGCGCGGATTATTCCCGGTGAGTTTCAGATACCAGGCCGCCACGTTACTGGTATCCACGCCGTCGACACCCAGCACTTCGTCGAGTGTCGGCAGTGTGGTGGGCATCTGCACGTGCGATAGCTGCCGCCCGCCCACGACCGGGAAGTACGGCGAATGACCACGGCCGTCGGACGCATACTGCATGCCCCACGCGTCGATCTGCTCGAATGCATGGCCGTTCATCTGCCAGCCCGCCGCGCCGTGCGTGGCGGGCGGTGAACCGAATACTTCGATGAACCGCGCGTGGCTCTTCTGCATCTCGCCGGTGGTCCATTCACGCGAACGCGCGCGGACGTTGTCCTGCCAGTACACGTGATCCCATGTATGGATGCCGCACTCGAAGCCGGCTTCGTGAATCGCGCGCATTTCGGACGCCGCGCGGGCGCCGACGTCCGGGCCGGGCAGCAGCACGCCGTACATCAGCTGCTTCACGCCGTAATGCTCGACCACCGAGGTGCGTGACACCTTCTTCAGGAACCCCGGTCGTAGCACCCGGCGCATCGCCCAGCCGGTATGGTCGGGCCCCAGGCTGAAAAGAAACGTCGCGCGCGCCTTGAAGCGGTCGAAAATGCGCGCGAGATTCGGCACGCCTTCACGGGTGCCACGCAACGTGTCGACGTCGATCTTCAGAACGATACGAGGCAAGGTCGACCCTTTATTTAATGCTGTTCGACCAGCGCGCGCGCTTCGCCCACATGCCCGCGATACGCTTCGAAAATCTTGCGCAGCGCTTCGTCGAATGTGGAAACCGGCTTCCAGCCGAGCTCCTGCATCGTGTTGTCGATCCTGGGCACGCGGTTCTGCACGTCCTGATAACCCGCGCCGTAGTAGGCGCCCGACGACGTCTCGACCAGTTGCACCTTCTTCGCCATATCCGCGTATTCCGGGAATTCGGCGGCGAGCGCAAGCATCTTGTGCGCCAGTTCGCGCACCGAGAAGTTGTTCACCGGGTTGCCGATGTTGTAGATCTTGCCCGACGCAATGCCGCCCTTGTTTTCGATGATCTTCATCAGCGCGCCGATGCCGTCGTCGATATCGGTGAATGCACGCTTTTGCGCGCCACCGTCGACGAGGCTGATGTTCTCGCCGCGCACGATGTGGCCGAGGAACTGCGTGACCACGCGCGAGCTGCCTTCCTTCGGCGTGTAGATCGAATCGAGGCCCGGGCCGATCCAGTTGAACGGACGGAACAGCGTGAAATTCAGGCCTTCCATGCCGTAACCCCAGATCACGCGGTCCATCAGCTGCTTCGAGCACGCGTAGATCCAGCGTGGCTTGTTGATCGGGCCGTAGGTGAGGGCGGATTCATCCGGATCGAACTGCTCGTCCGAACACATGCCATAGACTTCCGACGTCGACGGAAACACCAGATGCTTGCCGTACTTGACGGCCGAACGCACGATTGGCAGGTTGGCCTCGAAGTCGAGTTCGAACACGCGCAGCGGCTGCTTCACATACGTGGCCGGCGTGGCGATCGCGACGAGCGGCAGGATCACGTCGCACTTCTTCACGTGATACTCGACCCACTCCTTGTTGATCGTGATGTCGCCTTCGAAGAAGTGCATCCGCTCATGGTTGACGAGGTCGCCGAGGCGCTCGGTCTGCATGTCCATCCCGAACACTTCCCAGTCGGTGGTTTCGAGAATGCGCTTGGACAGGTGATGGCCGATGAAGCCGTTCACACCCAGAATCAGGACTTTTTTCATGAAGGATGGCGGGAAGAGTGAATGAGCTGGGCGAACCCGGCGGGGGTGACGACAGTTTCCTGCCCGTCGCGCTGGTGCCGCAATTCGTGGATGGCGATCGCGCGGCCGTCGCCGCATATCGCAAAAACGGCATTATCGCTTACGTGTAGACCCGGGGGCAAATCTGACTGGATCGCACCCGGACGGGCCAGTCGCGCGCGCGCGACGACGAACCGTTCGCTGCCGATATCGGTGAACGCGCCGGGATAGGGCGGCGCGACCGCGCGGATCAGGTTGTACACCTGCTGTGCGGGCCTGCTCCAGTCGATACGGCCGTCCTCGGGCTTGCGGCCGCCGAAGTAGCTGCCTTGCGTCAGGTCGTTCGGCAGATGCGGCGCCTCGCCGGCGAGCAGCGCGGGCAATACGCGCCAGAGCGTCTGTTCGGCCGCGACGGTAGTCTTGTCGAAGACCTGCGCCGCGGTGTCGTCGGGCAGGATCGGCACGGGCGTCTGCGCGAGGATCGCGCCGGCGTCGGGCTTCGCGGCCATCTCATGCAGCGTCGCGCCGGTTTCCGTTTCGCCGTTCAGCACCGCCCAGTTGGTCGGCACGCGGCCGCGGTATTTCGGCAGCAGTGAGCCGTGCATGTTGTACGCGCCGCGCGCGGCGATCGCCAGCAGGTCGACCGGCAGCATATGCCGGTAGTAGAACGAGAAGATGAAATCCGGCCGCGCGGCGCTCACCGCCGCGCGCAGCTCGGCGCTGCGCGGATCGGCCGGCGTCACGGCCGCAATGCCGTGTTCGGCCGCGACAGAGGCGACACTGCCGAACCAGATGTTCTCGGTCGGGCTGTCTTCGTGCGTGACGACCAGCGCGACGTCGACGCCTCGCGCAAGCAGCACCTGCAGGCAGCGCACGCCGACGTTGTGATACGCGAATACGACCGCGCGTGGCTTCATGACTGCGAGTCCAGGTCGATCAGGGGCGCGTTCTGCAGGTTCTGCACACCCTGAACGATGGTTTGGCGCGGCGTCTGCGTGACGGTCGCGCCGTCGCGCTGCTGGAGGATGGTCTGCACCAGATAGCGCGGCCGCGCCCGCACCTGCTGATAGATGCGCCCGATGTATTCGCCGAGCAGCCCGAGCGCGAAAATGATCACGCCAAGCAGGAAGAACGTGATGGCGAACAGCGTGAACACACCCTGCACTTCCGCCCCGATGACGAAGCGGCGAATCAGCAGCAGCACGAAGAGCGCCGCGGACCCGAACGAAAGAATCACGCCGATGAACGACAGCCATTGCAGCGGCACCACTGAAAACCCGGTCACGAGATCGAAGTTCAGCCGGATCAGGCTGTACAGCGAATACTTCGATTCGCCCGCGAAACGCTCTTCGTGCGCGACCTCGATTTCAACCGGGTTCTGCGCGAACGTGTACGCGAGCGCCGGGATGAACGTATTGATTTCGCCGCAGCGGTTGATCGTGTCGATCACCTGGCGGCTGTACGCGCGCAGCATGCAGCCCTGGTCGGTCATCTTGATGCGCGTGATGCGCTCGCGCAGACGGTTCATCGCGCGCGACGCCTTGCGCCGGAAGAAGCTGTCCTGACGTTGCGTGCGGATCGAGCCGACGTAGTCGTAACCTTCACGCATCTTCGCGACGAGTTTCGCGATTTCCTCGGGCGGGTTCTGCAGGTCCGCGTCGAGCGTGAGCACGATCTCGCCGCGCGACTGCTCGAAGCCCGCGAGAATCGCCATATGCTGGCCGAAGTTGCCGTTCAGCAGGATCACGCGCGTCACGTCCGGCCGGGCGCGAAACTGTCCGGCGAGGATGGCGGCGGACTTGTCGCGGCTGCCGTCGTTGATGAAGACCACTTCATAGGTCGTGCCCAGCGCGTCGAGCGCTGGATACAGGCGATCGAAGAGGGCCGCGAGACCCTGTTCCTCGTTGTACACCGGAATGACGATCGAGACTTCCGGCACGACGGAGTGATGTTCCGTTTGGCTCATTTCCGCTTATTTTCCGTATTGTTCGCAAATTTCATTGACCGCGCGGCACACGCGCGCCACGTCGTCTTCGTTCATCAGCGTGAAGAGCGGCAGCGTGACCGTGGTCGCGCCGAAGCGCTCCGCGTGCGGGAACATGCCTTCCCTGAAGCCGCGCGCGCGATACAGCGAAAACAGGTGAATCGCAGGGTAATGCACGCCCGAGCCGATCCCGCGTTCCTTCAGTTGCGCCATGAAACCGGCGCGATCGAGCGAGAGTCGTTCCAGCGGCAGCGTGATCTGGAACATGTGCCAGTTGCTGTTTTCGAAATCCGCAAGCGGCAGACCCATGCCGAGTTTCACCGCGGCGCCGCCCTCGAAGCCCGCGAAATACGCGCGCGCGAGCTTTTTGCGCTGCGCGATAAAGCGTTCGAGATGCGGCAACTGGCCGAGACCGACGCGCGCCGCGACGTCGGTCAGGTTGTATTTGCCGCCCAGCACGTCGCAGTCCATGCCGTCGAAGCCGGTCCGCGTGATGCCTTGCAGGCGGTACTTCTGCGCGAGAATCGCTTCGTCTTCGTTGTTGAGCACGAGCGCGCCGCCTTCGATCGACGTCAGGTTCTTGTTCGCGTGGAAGCTGAACGACACGATATCGCCGATCTTGCCGATGCGCTCGCCTTTCCAGGTCGAGCCGAACGCCTGTGCCGCGTCTTCGATCACGCGCAGCCTGCGCGCGCGGGCAATTTCGTACAGACGGTCCATGTCGACGGGCAGGCCGGACAGATACACCGGAATGATCGCCTTCGTGCGCGGCGTGATCGCCTTTTCGAGCAGATCGAGGTCGATATTGCGCGTTTTCGGATCGATATCGACGAACACCGGCGTCGCGCCCGTTTCGAGGATCACGTTGCTTGTCGAGACCCACGACGCGGGCGTCGTGATGACCTCGTCGCCTTCCTTCACGCCCGCGATACGCAGGCCGATTTCGAGCGTCGCCGTGCCGGAATTGAACGTTCGCACCGGACGGCCGCCGCAGAATGCCGACAGCGCCGCTTCGAACTGCTGGTTCTGAGGGCCGGTCGTGATCCAGCCGGAACGCAGCACGTCGGCTACGCCCTGAATCGTTTCTTCATCGATTTCCGGGCGGACGAACGGTAAAAACGGGACGGTTGACTCAGTCATGAATGCAGTGCTCTATAAAAAGTGTGCAATTTCGCGCTTCGGCTGGTTATGTGCGGCCCAGCCCGCTGTGCTACGCGCGCCGCGCCATTGCGACTAGCTTCGCGCCAGCACGACAACGCCGACGAGAATGATGCCGATGCCGACCAGCTTCTGGACCGACATGATTTCGCCGAACAGATACCAGGCGGCGAACGCGTTGACGACGTATCCGAGCGAAAGCATCGGATAGGCAATCGATACGTCCACCCGCGACAGCCCCACGATCCACACCGCCACGCTGATCACATAGCAGGCGAGACCGCCGATGATGGGCGGTTGCGTCGCGAGCCGCCATGCGACAGGAATGATGTTCGCACGGGTGAATTCAAAGTGTCCAACGGCATTCGTACCCGCCTTCAGCAGCAACTGGGCGCCCGCGTTCAGCGAAACGCCCGCGAGAATACAGAAAAGGGAAATAGGGTTCATCAGCGAGAAACGGTCCCGTGTTTGATATATGAGGTCATTGTTGCGGTTTTTCCACGCCCGGTTTTTCCACGATCACGCGCCGCGAATCGCGTGCGACGACCTGCATCGGCACGTGCTGGGCGGACAGATCGCTGAAACGCTGGGTCGTCATCAGGGCCAGCGCATACGGCTCCGCATTCCAGCGCTGGATCCATTCGGCGATGGTCGGCACCCACTTTTGCGGTTCGACGGTGACGCCGAAACGCAGTTCGTCCGGATTTTCGACCATGATCATCGTATGACCGATGTAGAACGGCATCGTGTGGTCGAGCACACCAACCGAATAGAACGGGGTGTCGGGCGGCAGCTTCGCGATGGCGGCGCGCACGGCCGGCGCGAGCGGGGCGCCCGAGCTCAGTCGGCCGAACACGTCGTGCCCGGTGCCGGCGATCGTGCCGAGCAGCACCCAGCCGGCGGCGAACGCGACCGTCGCGCCGACAATACCGCCGCGGCTGCGGCGGTTGAGCCAGAGCGCGACGATCGTCAGCGCGAAGGCCACGCCGAGCGCGGCGTACACCCAGACCTGGAACGCACGGTACAGCTCGTTCGGGTTGCGGGCGTCGCCGGCGCGACTCAGGAAGATCGCGCCAAACGCCGCGACGACGAAAAACACCGCGTAGCCAGCCAGATGCCGACGGAACTCATCGCGTTTGAGAAGCGGCAGATACATGCCGAGCAGCAGCGCGAGCGCGGGCGCGACGGGCAGCGTGTAAGAGATCAGCTTCGAATGCGAAGCGCTGAAGAACAGGAAAATGAACGCCGACCAGATGATCAGCATCATCGGCGGTGAAAAGCCGTTCGGTTGGCGCGGCACGCGCAGTGCGTGCCGGATGCTCTGCACGCTGACCGACAGCCAGGGCAGGAAGCCGACCAGCATCACGGCCACGAAATAGTAGAGCGGACCGGGGCGGTTCTGCTCGGGCGTCAGGTAGCGCTGGAACTGCTGCACGATGAAGAAGAAATTCAGAAACTCCGGATTGCGCTGCTGCACGAGCACGAACCATGGCGTCGCGATCGCGAAGAACACGATCAGGCCGCTCACCAGATACAGCCGCTTCCAGATTGCCCAGTCGCGCACGATGAGCGTATAGAGCACGAGCGCCGCGCCCGGCAGGATCACGCCGATGAGCCCCTTCGACAGCACGGCGAGCGCCATCGACCCCCAGCACAGCCACATCCAGAGCCGCACGTGGTTCGCGGGCACGTTGGGGCGCTGTGCGAGGAGCAGCGAACACAGCGTGACTTCCATCCAGAACGACAGGCCCATGTCGAGCGTGTTGAAGTGGCCCATCAGGTTCCAGTACGGCGCGCTCGCGAGCACGATCGCGGCGAAGACGCCCGTCGCGGCGTTGAAAACGCGCGTGCCGGTAAAACCGATGAGCAGCACACCTGCAAAGCCCGTCAGCGCCGTGTAGAGGCGCGCCTGCCATTCACCGATGCCGAACCACGCGAACGTGAGCGCGTTGAGCCAGGTTTGCAGCGGCGGCTTTTCGAAGTATTTGTAGCCGTTGTAGCGCGGCGTGATCCAGTCGCCGGTCACGAACATTTCGCGTGCCATTTCCGCATAGCGGCCTTCGTCGCTTGGCAGCAGGTGGCGCCAGCCGAGCGGCACGAACCAGATAAGCGCAAGCGCGAGGATCAGCAGCAGGATCGCGGTGCGGTTGAGCGGTAGCCGTGACGGCGTATCGTTCATGTGGAATCAACCTGTTTGTCTTTGCCGCGCATGCGGCGTTGTGAAGTGGAACGGGCGGCGCCGAACGCGCGCCGCGCTCACACGGACATACGGGACCTGATGGGCACGCTCCAGCAGCCCGCCACGCCTGCCTGTGCGACGAATGCCGCGCAGTGTACGTCACCGGCGTGACGCGGCCATCGGTGCGCCGTGCCGGCTAACCTTCGATCAGCAATGCGGCCGCGACCTTGCGGCCCTCGGCCATCAGGATGTTGTAGGTCCGGCAGGCGGCCTTGAAATCCATCGTTTCGACGCCGATGCGGTGCTTCGCGAGGGCGGCCGTCAGTCGTGGATGCGGAAAGCGCAGACGCTCGCCGCTGCCGAAAATGACAACTTCCGGCGCAGGCGCGACCAGAAGTTCGAAATGCTCCGCGCCCAGGGCTTCGAACGAGGAGACCGGCCAGGCAATGACAGGCGCCTCCGGCAGCACGAGAATGCTGCCCTGATGGCGCACGAGGTTGATTTCGACGTAGCCGGGCCCGTAACCGGTAACCGTGTTGAGGGCGCCGCTGGAATCCTGATGTAGTTTCAAATTCGTGATCCGGGGTCGTCGTGGAGCGAGGGTCAGATGTTACGTGATCCCGGTGCGCCCGCGACGCCC
This sequence comes from Paraburkholderia gardini, assembly GCF_907164575.1. Taxonomy (GTDB): domain Bacteria; phylum Pseudomonadota; class Gammaproteobacteria; order Burkholderiales; family Burkholderiaceae; genus Paraburkholderia; species Paraburkholderia gardini. The sequence goes on along the minus strand of NZ_CAJQYY010000002.1, from coordinate 195,496 downwards.
GCCGGGGGCGGGCCGCGTGTGCCGGTCGGGCCGGCGCGCATTGTAAAGGTTTCACGTAATTTGACACGAAATAGCCGAAAAGGGCCGCCAACGCGGTTGGTGCATTGCGGAACCCGGCTAAAATCCGCTAAATTATAACTTTTTAGCCGCCCGGCGGCGCCCCTTGCTTCGCGCGTCGCCACAAGCAGCGCCGGAGTGCTCCGCCAGACGGCGGCCGGACGCGATCAGACAGGTCCGCACACCCCGCGCATGACCGGCCCACCGGGTCCGGCTTCCCGTCTTCAGGCTTTCGCAGTCCGGCTCACCCCGGCTGATCGAGCTGATCCGGCTGAAACATCCAGACCGACCTGTCTGGCCGACCGATGTGGCCTGTTCTTCTGGCTGACCTGTGTAGCTGGACCCGGGTAGCCCAGACTCATGTAGCTGACTAGATGGCTGATTCCGCTGGCTGACCGGCCAGGCGAAGCGGCCGGCTGATTTACAGGACCTTGTGCCCCCGTGAAACCGATTCTGAAATCCAACAAGCTGTTGAATGTCTGCTACGACATTCGCGGGCCCGTTCTCGAACACGCGAAGCGTCTCGAAGACGAAGGCCATCGCATCATCAAGCTGAATATCGGCAACCTCGCGCCGTTCGGTTTCGACGCGCCGGACGAAATCATCCAGGACATGATCCGGAACCTGCCCGCTTCGTCGGGCTATTCCGACTCGAAGGGCGTCTTCGCCGCGCGCAAGGCGATCATGCACTACGCGCAGCAGAAGAACGTGCAGGGCGTTGAGCTCGACGATATCTTCATCGGCAACGGCGCGTCCGAGCTGATCGTGATGGCGCTTCAGGGCCTGCTTAACGACGGCGACGAAGTGCTGCTGCCCGCGCCGGATTACCCGCTGTGGACGGCCGGTGTGAGTCTCTCGGGTGGCACGCCGGTGCACTACATCTGCGACGAATCGAACGCCTGGATGCCCGACCCGGACGACATCCGTGCGAAAATCACGCCGAACACGCGCGCGCTCGTCGTGATCAACCCGAACAATCCGACCGGTGCGCTGTATTCGGATGAACTGCTGCTGGAACTGATCCAGATCGCACGCGAACACGGCCTCGTGATTTTCGCCGACGAGGTCTACGACAAGATCGTCTACGACGGCAAGACGCATACCGCGATTGGCGCGTTGTCGGAAGACGTGCTGACGGTCACGTTCAACAGTCTGTCGAAGAGCTACCGTTCGTGTGGTTACCGGGCCGGCTGGATGTTCATTTCGGGCCTGACGGGCGAGAACCGCCTCCGCTCGAAAGACTATATCGAAGGGCTCGGCATTCTCGCCTCGATGCGGCTGTGTCCGAACGTGCCGGGCCAATACGCGATCCAGACGGCGCTTGGCGGCTATCAGAGTATCAACGACCTGATCGTCCCTGGCGGCCGCCTCTACAAGCAACGCGAACTCGCGTACGACATGCTGACGTCGATTCCTGGCGTAACCTGTGTGAAGCCGCAGGCAGCGTTGTACATGTTCCCGCGCCTCGACCCGAAGATGTACCCGATCCAGAACGACCAGCAGTTCATTCTCGACCTGCTGCTCGCGGAGCGTGTGCTACTCGTGCAGGGCACCGGTTTCAACTGGAACGCGCCGGACCATTTCCGCGTCGTGTTCCTGCCGAACGTCGACGATCTGGCGGATTCGATCACCCGTATCGCCCGTTTTCTCGACGGCTACCGCAAACGGCATACGGCATAAGGCCAGGTGTTCAGCGCCAGCGCCGCCCGCAATACTGTTCCCTAAATCTCTTACTCGAAAACACACGCTGCATGGAACCGATCAAAGTTGGACTGCTGGGCTTCGGCACGGTAGGCAGCGGCACCTTCACCGTACTGCGCCGCAATCAGGAAGAAATCAAACGTCGCGCGGGTCGCGGTATTGAAGTCACACGCATTGCCGTGCGCAACCCGGCGAAGGCGACTGCCGCGCTCGGCGATGCCGCCGGCTCCGTGGAGGTCACGGACGACTTCGGCTCGGTGGTCGACGATCCGTCAATCGACATCGTCGCGGAAATGATCGGCGGCACGGCGATCGCACGCGAACTCGTGCTGCGCGCCATTCGCAACCGCAAGCACGTGGTCACCGCCAACAAGGCGCTGCTCGCGGTGCACGGCACGGAGATTTTCGAGGCGGCGCGCGCGAACGGCGTGATGGTGTCGTTCGAAGCGGCCGTGGCCGGCGGCATTCCGATCATCAAGGCGCTGCGCGAAGGGCTGACGGCGAACCGCATCCAGTACATCGCCGGCATCATTAACGGTACGACGAACTACATCCTGTCGGAAATGCGCGACCGTGGCCTCGATTTCGCGACGGCGCTCAAAGCCGCACAGGAACTCGGTTATGCGGAAGCGGATCCGACATTCGACATCGAAGGTGTCGACGCCGCGCACAAGGCCACGATCATGAGCGCGATCGCGTTCGGCGTGCCGGTGCAGTTCGACCGCGCGTACGTCGAAGGCATCAGCAAGCTCGCCGCGATCGACATCAGATACGCCGAAGAGCTCGGCTATCGCATCAAGCTGCTTGGCATCGCGCGCCGCGCGGAAAAAGGCATCGAGTTGCGCGTGCATCCCACGCTGATTCCTGAAAAACGTCTGCTCGCAAACGTGGAAGGCGCGATGAACGCGGTCGTCGTGCATGGCGACGCAGTGGGCTCGACGCTGTACTACGGCAAGGGCGCGGGCGCGGAGCCGACGGCTTCCGCCGTGATCGCCGATCTTGTCGACGTGACGCGCCTGCATACGGCCGACCCGGAGCATCGCGTGCCGCATCTCGCGTTCCAGCCGGACAGCCTGTCCAGCACGCCGATCCTGCCGATCGACGAGGTGACGAGCGGCTACTACCTGCGTCTGCGGGTCGCCGACGTGACCGGCGTGCTGGCCGACATCACGCGCATTCTGGCCGACCGGGGAATCTCGATCGACGCACTGCTGCAGAAGGAATCCGAGCACGTGGACGCAAACGGCAAGGGCGAAACCGACATCATCCTGATCACGCACGAAACGGTCGAAAAGAACGTGAACGCGGCGATCAAAACGATCGAAGCGCTGAAGACCGTCGTATCGCAGGTGACGAAGCTGCGCATGGAAGCGCTGAACTAGGCAGACACATGAACTACATCTCCACACGCGGCGCCGGTGCCAGCGAGCGCCACACTTTCTCCGACATCCTGCTCGGCGGTCTTGCGAAGGACGGCGGCCTGTACCTGCCCGCGGAATATCCGCGCGTTTCGGCCGACGAACTGTCCCGCTGGCGCACGCTGCCGTATGCGGATCTCGCGTTCGAGATCCTGTCGAAATTCAGCGACGACATTCCTGCCGAAGACCTGCGCGCGCTCACGCGCCGCACGTACACCGCCGAAACCTACTGCAACGTGCGCGATGACGAAAGCGCCGCGCAGATCACGCCGCTGAAAACGCTGGGCATCGAAAGCGGCGCGCCACTGTCGCTGCTGGAACTGTCGAACGGTCCGACGCTCGCGTTCAAGGACATGGCGATGCAGCTGATCGGCAACCTGTTCGAATACGCGCTGGCAAAGCACGGCGAGACGCTGAACATTCTCGGCGCGACCTCGGGCGATACCGGCAGCGCGGCCGAATACGCGATGCGCGGCAAGAAGGGCGTGCGCGTTTTCATGCTGTCGCCGCATAAAAAGATGAGCGCGTTCCAGACGGCGCAGATGTACAGCCTGCAGGATCCGAACATCTTCAACCTGGCGGTGGCTGGCGTGTTCGACGACTGCCAGGACATCGTGAAAGCTGTCTCGAACGATCACGCGTTCAAGGCGCGGCACCGGATCGGCACGGTCAATTCGATCAACTGGGCGCGTGTCGTGGCGCAGGTCGTGTACTACTTCAAGGGCTATTTCGCCGCGACGAAATCGAACGACGAGCGCGTTTCATTCACGGTGCCGTCGGGCAATTTCGGCAATGTCTGCGCCGGCCACATCGCGCGGATGATGGGTCTGCCGATCGAAAAGCTCGTGGTCGCGACGAACGAGAACGACGTGCTCGACGAATTCTTTCGCACCGGCATCTATCGCGTGCGCAAGGCCGCCGAAACGTATCACACGAGCAGCCCGAGTATGGATATCTCGAAGGCTTCGAACTTCGAACGTTTCGTGTTCGACCTGCTGGGCCGCGACCCGAAGCGCGTGCTGCAACTGTTCCACGACGTCGAGGAAAAGGGCGGTTTCGATCTGGCCGCGAGCGGCGATTTCGCGCGCGTCGCGGAGTTCGGTTTCGTGTCGGGACGCAGCAGCCACGCTGACCGCGTCGATGCGATTCGTGACGTGTTCGAGCGTTACGACACGATGATCGACACGCATACCGCCGACGGTCTGAAGGTCGCGCGCGAGCATCTGCAACCGGGTATCCCGATGATCGTGCTGGAGACGGCGCAACCGGTCAAGTTCGGCGAAACGATCCGCGAAGCGCTGCAGCGCGAACCGGAGCGGCCTGCCGCGTTTTCGGGTATTGAAGCGCTGCCGCAGCGATTCGAGGTGCTGCCGGCGGACGCTACGCGGGTGAAGGACTTCGTCGCGGCGCATACGGTCGACTAATCCGGCAAGCGCACGTTAGTGCGGCTTGAAGACCAGGAACGGCCATGACAGGCCTCGCGATGTGAGGCCCGTCATGGCCGTTCTGCCGTCCGTGGCCCTGGCCGGATGACCAGCATGCCGGCGCGCGCACCCGTCGAAGGCCGTCGCCCGCTACAATGTCCTTTTCGGTCCCGCGCATTCGCCCAATCGATGTCCACGCCCACTTATCCAGCGCCCCGTGCGCCGATGCTTTCGACTGCCGAAGCGCTCGTCACGCTGCTCGGCGCGGCTCGCGCGGTCGAGGGTGCCGAAACGTTGCTCACGCCTCGCGCATTGAACCGCGTGCTCGCCGTCGATGTCGTTTCGTCGCTCGACGTGCCGCCCATGAACACCAGTTCGATGGATGGCTACGCGGTGCGCGTGGCCGATCTGTTGCAGGGCGACCGCCGGCTGCCGGTGTCGCAGCGCATCCCGGCCGGTCACGCTCCGCAGCCGCTCGCGGCTGGCACGGCGGCGCGCATTTTCACGGGTGCCACGGTGCCGCCGGGCGCGGATGCCATCGTCATGCAGGAGCAGGCCGAAGCCGACGGCAGTGAGGTCTCGATCCTGCATACGCCGAAAGCCGGCGAGTGGATTACGCAGCAGGGCGCGGATATTCGCAGCGGCTCGGTGATCCTGCCCGCCGGCACGCGCCTGACGCCGCAGGCGCTCGGTCTGGCCGCGTCGGTCGGGAGCGCGTCGCTGACGGTGACGCGGCGCGTGAAAGTCGCGGTCTTCTTCACGGGCGACGAACTGACGATGCCTGGCGAGCCGCTCAAGCCAGGCGCGATCTACAACTCGAATCGCTTTACGTTGCGCGGTCTGCTGGAAAACCTCGGCTGCGACGTGACGGACTACGGCATCGTGCCCGACAGGCTCGACGCGACCCGTGCCACGCTGCGCGAGGCGTCGCAGGCGCACGATCTGATCCTGACCTGCGGCGGCGTATCCGTTGGCGAGGAAGACCACGTGAAGCCCGCGGTCGAGGCAGAAGGGCATCTGTCGATGTGGCAGATCGCGATGAAGCCCGGCAAGCCGCTCGCGTTCGGCGCGGTGCGGCGCGCTGGCAGCACCGGTGTCGATACCGTCGCATCGGTGTCGAACGAAACGTATTTCATCGGCCTGCCGGGTAATCCTGTTTCGACCTTCGTCACGTTTTTGCTGTTCGTCAGACCATTCATCCTGAGGCTTGCCGGCGTGCGCACCGTGTCGCCGCGCGCGTTGTCGCTGCGCGCCGATTTTTCGCAGTCGAAGGCGGACCGTCGCAATGAATTCCTGCGCGCGCGCATCAACCCGGCGGGCGGCCTCGACCTGTTTCCGAACCAGAGTTCCGCAGTGCTGACGTCGACAGTGTGGGGCGACGGGCTGATCGACAATCCGCCGAATCACGCCATTACGACAGGCGAGACCGTGCGGTTCATTCCCTTTTCCGAATTGCTGGGCTGACGCTGTCGCCAGCCGCGCCCGGGACCGAACATGAAGATCCAGCTGAAATATTTTGCGAGTGTGCGTGAGGCGGTCGGGATCGCGGACGAATCCGTGGTCGTTCCCGACGGTATCGCGACGCTCGGCGACGTGCGCGCCTGGTTGCGCGTGCGGGGCGGTGCATGGGCCGAGGCGCTCGCCGAAGGCCGCGCGTTGCGGATGGCCTGTAATCACGTCATGACCGACGCCGGCACACGCGTCACCGAAGGCTGTGAAGTCGCGTTTTTTCCGCCGGTCACGGGCGGCTGAGGAGTTCCCGATGACCGTTCGCGTCCAGACCGAAGATTTTGACCTGACAACCGAGGTCGCCGCGTTGCGCGCCCTGAACCCGAAGGTCGGCGCGGTGGCGTGTTTCGTCGGCACCGTTCGCGATCTGAACGACGGGAGCGCCGTCGAGACGATGGAGCTCGAACACTATCCGGGCATGACGGAAAAGGCGCTGGAAGCGATTGTCGCGACGGCGCGCGAACGCTGGCCGGGTATCGAGGTCCTGATCGTGCATCGGGTCGGCAAGCTCTATCCGCTCGACCAGATCGTGCTGGTCGCGACCACCGCCGCACATCGCGGCGAAGCGTTCGCTTCGTGCGAGTTCGTGATGGACTACCTGAAGACGCAGGCGCCGTTCTGGAAGAAGGAAAAAACCGGGCAAGGCGAGCGCTGGGTCGATGCGCGCGTCACGGACGACGCCGCATTGGCGCGGTGGGGTCTGGATTCGGGTAACGCGAAGTAGCCGGTCGCGTGCGCCAGCCCGAATCGCGGAGACGCGTCCGCAGCCCTTCGAGCGCAGGCCCGATGGTGCCGAACGCACCAGGCGGCCCGATCTTGCACTCAATCCTCCGCCGAACGGCCGATGATCTTCGCCGGAAATGACTCGCCGCGTGGGGGCGTCGTATCGGGTGCGTCATCGTCCCTGTGCCGGCGCGGCGCAAGTCGCTCCAGCAACGCCTTCTGTTCCTCGGGAATCGTGTAATCCCAGCCAAATTTCGACAGTTGCAGGCTCTGCGCGATACGCAGTGCGGGCTCCATGAAACGCACGGCAGCCGCGGGCTCGTAGCGCGATTCCACGGTATCCAGGAACAGGTATAGCCAGCGGCTGAAATGCTGCGGCTCGATCCCCGGCAGTGGCTGGTGCGCCTGCTGCACGTTACCGCGATATCCCTTCTGGCCAAGCACGATGCTCGACCAGAACGTGCACATCTTCGGTAAATGTTCGTCCCAGCGTCCCGCGAGCTTCTGCTCGAAGATGGGGCCCAGCATCGGGTCGGCCTGGACACGGTCGTAGAACGCGTAGACGAGCGCGTGGATATTTTCTTCGGTCGGTTCGGGCTGGCGCGCGACGGCCGGCCGGGGCGGAAAAGTCGGATTCATTGGGTAACCACGGTGAAAAAGTCAGCGCGCAGGGCGCGGGCACGCTGTAAAGCAAAACAGGGCAGCTTCATCGCACTGTCGCCTGAAGCCGCAACCAGACGACAACAAGGGACAACCCGGCGGCACCGGATCGCAAGCCAGGCTCATCGCACAACGCGAAGCAGCGCGGGCAGGCAGGCGAAATAGTTGCATCCAGACTACATCTTATTGCGAGCATACAGGATCGGCAACCCTTGCACCGACGTGGTTGGCACACGATCCACGAGCTTGCGCCCAACCGGCCGAACCACTTGCCGCGTTGCTCCGGATCGGGCAGATTGTTCCGGTCGCGTGGGTTCGTTCTGCATCGTCCGCCCGACGCTGAAACGGGTGTCGGCAGTTTGTTGGCGAATTTGCAAAAAAACGCCAGTCGAATGCGATCAGGCGCTTGAAACCCGCACAAAACGCCTCATTTTGGTGATATTCGAAATTGGAGGTCTCTTGATGAGAATCGACAAACTCACCACCAAATTCCAGGAAGCATTGGCGGATGCGCAAAGCCTGGCTGTCGGTCACGACAATCAATACATAGAACCGGTCCACGTGCTTGCCGCGCTCGTCGCGCAGCAGGATGGTTCGGCCCGCTCGTTGCTCTCGCGTGCAGGCGTGCACGTGCAGCCGCTGCAAACCGCGCTGAACGACGCGATCACGCGCCTGCCGCAGGTGCAGGGCACCGACGGCAACGTGCAGATCGGCCGCGAACTCACTGGCCTCCTCAACCAGGCCGACAAGGAAGCGCAAAAGCTCAACGACACGTTCATCGCGAGCGAGATGTTCCTGCTCGCCATCGCCGACGACAAGGGCGAGGCAGGTCGGCTCGCGCGCCAGCACGGCCTGTCGCGCAAGTCGCTGGAAACGGCGATCGTCGCGGTGCGTGGCGGCTCGCAGGTGCACAACCAGGACGCCGAGAGCCAGCGCGAAGCGCTGAAGAAATACACGGTCGATCTGACCGAGCGTGCCCGCGCCGGCAAGCTCGATCCGGTGATCGGCCGTGACGACGAAATTCGTCGCTCGATCCAGATCCTGCAACGTCGTACGAAGAACAATCCGGTGCTCATCGGCGAGCCGGGCGTGGGCAAGACGGCGATCGTCGAGGGCCTCGCGCAGCGCATCGTCAACGGCGAAGTGCCGGAAACGCTGAAGGGCAAGCGCGTGCTGTCGCTCGACATGGCGGCGCTGCTCGCGGGCGCGAAGTATCGCGGCGAGTTCGAAGAGCGCCTGAAAGCCGTGCTCAACGACATCGCGAAAGACGAAGGTCAAACCATCGTTTTCATCGACGAAATCCATACGATGGTCGGCGCGGGCAAGGCCGAAGGCGCGATGGACGCGGGCAACATGCTGAAGCCGGCGCTCTCGCGCGGTGAGCTGCATTGCGTCGGCGCGACCACGCTCGACGAATACCGCAAGTACATCGAAAAGGACGCGGCGCTCGAACGCCGGTTCCAGAAGGTGCTGGTGGACGAGCCGTCGGTCGAGGCGACCATCGCGATCCTGCGCGGCCTGCAGGAAAAGTACGAGCTGCACCACGGCGTCGACATCACCGACCCGGCGATCGTCGCGGCCGCGGAACTGTCGCATCGCTATATCACGGATCGTTTTCTGCCGGACAAGGCCATCGACCTGATCGACGAAGCTGCGTCGAAGATCAAGATGGAAATCGATTCGAAGCCGGAAGAGATGGACCGGCTCGACCGTCGGTTGATCCAGTTGAAGATCGAGCGCGAAGCCGTCAAGAAGGAAAAGGACGAAGCGTCGCAGAAGCGCCTGCAATTGATCGAGGAAGAAATCGAGCGGCTCGACCGCGAATATTCGGACCTCGAAGAGATCTGGACGGCTGAAAAAGCGGCGGTGCAGGGCAGCGCGCAATTCAAGGAAGAGATCGAGAAAACGCGTGCGGAAATCGTGCGTCTGCAACGTCAGGGCAAGCTCGAGAAAGTCGCCGAACTGCAGTACGGCACGTTGCCGCAGCTCGAGGCCCAGTTGAAGCAGGTCACGCAGGCCGAGGCGCAGGAACAGAACAATCCCACGCGTCGGCGTCTGTTGCGCACCCAGGTCGGCGCGGAGGAAATCGCGGAAGTCGTGTCGCGTTCAACCGGCATTCCGGTGTCGCGGATGATGCAGGGCGAGCGCGAAAAACTGCTGCAGATCGAAGAGAAGCTGCATGAGCGCGTCGTCGGTCAGGATGAGGCGATCGGCTCGGTGGCCGATGCGATCCGCCGCTCGCGTGCGGGTCTCGCCGATCCGAACCGGCCGTATGGTTCGTTCCTGTTCCTCGGGCCGACGGGTGTCGGCAAGACGGAACTGTGCAAGGCGCTCGCTTCGTTCCTGTTCGATTCGGAAGATCATCTGATCCGTATCGACATGAGCGAATTCATGGAGAAGCACAGCGTCGCGCGGCTGATCGGTGCGCCGCCGGGCTATGTCGGATACGAAGAAGGCGGCTATCTGACCGAGGCCGTGCGCCGCAAGCCGTACAGCGTGATCCTGCTCGACGAAGTCGAGAAGGCGCATCCGGACGTGTTCAACGTGCTGCTGCAGGTACTGGACGACGGTCGCATGACCGATGGCCAGGGACGCACCGTCGACTTCAAGAATACGGTGATCGTGATGACGTCGAACCTTGGGTCGCAGGTGATCCAGTCGATGGTCGGCGAGCCGCAGGATGCGGTGAAGGATGCGGTCTGGGAAGAGGTGAAGCTGCACTTCCGGCCCGAGTTCCTGAACCGGATCGACGATGTCGTCGTGTTCCACGCACTCGATCGCACGAACATCCAGTCGATTGCGCGGATCCAGTTGCAGCGTCTGCAGGAACGGCTCGCGAAGCTCGACATGCAGCTCGTCGTGTCGGATGGCGCGCTGGAGCACATCGGCAAGGTTGGTTACGATCCGCTCTTTGGCGCCCGTCCGCTCAAGCGCGCGATCCAGCAGGAGATCGAAAATCCGGTCGCGAAGCTGATTCTGGCTGGCAGGTTCGGCCCGAAGGATGTGATACCGGTCGAAGTGGACAACGGCGCACTCGTTTTCGAGCGTGTCGTGCATTAAGCGTAGTGCGCGGGCGGCGGCGTGTTGCGTCGCTCGCGATTACGATGTTTGTTCGGGTATGCCGTTCTGGTACACGAACACGACGCGGCGGTAAAAGCAGTGAAAAAGGCAGCGATTTCTCGCTGCCTTTTTTTCGACCGTGACGACCGCGCGGATATCAAGCGGTTTTGTCGCCCTTGCCGAGGAGCGAGGCGATACCGCCGAGTGCGCCGAGAACCGTCGTGGCGTTGAGCTTGCCTTCGGCCGGCACTTCGCCTTCGGGCGTTGCCGCGTTCACCACGTGCGGCAGGATCTGCGAGAGCAGACCGCTGACCTGATCGGGCGCCACACCGGCTTTCGATGCGAGATTCGTGACAGTGTCCGAACCGAGCACGCTGTGCAGCGTGTCCGGCGAGATTGCCTGATTCTCGCCGTTGCTGACCCACGAACTGATGATGTCGCCGGCGCCTTTGTCCTTGAATTGCTGGATCAGGCCGTTCAGGCCGCCCGGCTGGTTGTTCACGAATTCGAGTGCGGTGGCGATCAACGCCTGCTGTCCGCCGCCGCCTTCAGGCGATTTACCAAGCAGGGAACCGATGCTGTCGAGTAGGCTCATGACTGTCTCTCTGGAATGCCGGCACGACACACATGCGCCAGCGGGTGAAATGCGCCGCGCGGGGGCGCGGCGGGGATTACGCGGATCGCACGGACCAGGTCGCCAGCGCGATCCTCAGATGTCGAGCCTCAGGCGCCCGATGCTGCCGATGCGGCCTTGGCCTTCTTCGACTTTTTCTTCGATGCTTTCGTGTCCGATGCGCTCGCCGGCGCACTGGCGGATGCCGCTACGGTTGTCGCTGGCGCCGAAGCCGCCGCGGCCGTCTTGCTCTTTTTCGACTTCTTCGTCGACGCTGCCGCCGGTGTGCTGGCGGGTGCCATCGTCATCGTGGCGGCAGGTGTAGCGGGCTTGCTCACTGGTTTCGCTGCTGCTGGCGCGGTGGCTTTCGCACCACTCGGCGGCGCCGTCGAACCGTTGATCGTCAAACCGGCTGCTTCAAGATTGACTACCGACTTGGTGCCGATTCCCTTGACGCGTGTCGCGAGATCGTCGGCGTCCTTGAACGGGCCGTTTTTGGTCCGCTCGTCGATGATCGCTTTCGCATGGGCCGGGCCAATGCCCTTCACCGATTCAAGCGCGGCCTGATCGGCCGAATTGACTTCGACGGCCGCCGCGAAACCAGCGGACAAAGACAGGACAAGCGCGACGCAGAGCATTAACAGCTTCTTCAGCATGGCAGGCACTCCATTGAGGGCAAAAAAAAGCCGGGAACGGACGACGCATCCAGTCAGCAGGCGCTGCATTCAAGCATAGGATACATTGCGCGCCCTTTTTATGAAAAGTGCCCGATTTATACCCATCGATTCGTGACAAGTAAATCAATACGGGCATTTTTTGACAACTAACACCGTGGATAAGGTGCGCGAGCGGGAAGGAAGACCGGCACGGCAGATCCGCGCGTTATCGAGTTGATGCGTTTTGCGTCACTCCGAAGCCAGGCGCAATACGGCTATACGGCGGGGTCGACGTGCGGGGAACGTGCGCCGGCACGCAGATGGCGCGCGCTGACCGTGCGCCAGTAGAGCATGAGGCCGATGCCGGCGATAGCGAGGCTCGCCGCATTGGCGACCCAGAAACCGCGCGCACCGGTGAACCATTCGGGAACCCGTCCGCTGACGTTGAAGCCGAGCAGATAGCCGCCGCCAAGGCCGACGCCCCACAACGCGACGGCATAGATCACGGTCGGCACAACGGCGACGCGATACGCGCGCAGCACGAACGCGGTGGTGATCTGGAGCGCGTCGAAGAGGTGGTAGACGATCACGATCAGCACGAGCGGCATCGCGGCCGCCGCGACCTGTGCATTCGACGTATAGCCCACGACGATGAAAGGCCGCAGTGCGAGCACGATCATGCCGTAGCAGCACGCGATCGCGCACGCCATCAGGATGCCGTGTCGCGCGAGCGTGTGGGCGTCGGCGGGACGTTGCGCGCCGAGTGCCTGCGCGACGAGCGTCGAGGAGGCGATGCCGATGGACAGCGGTGTCATGTACAGCACCGCGCCGAGATTGCCCGCGATCTGGTGACCGGCGAGCGTCGTGGTCCCGAAGCGCGCGATGAAGAGCGCCATGAACGTATAGGACGTGACCTCGATCAGGTACGACAGTCCCATCGGAATGCCGAGCTTCAGCAGCGCGGTCTGACGCTTCCATACAGGCCAGCAGAAGCGCGAGAAGGTGGCGAACGGGCGGAAGATGTCCAGGCGCACCAGCAGCGTCATGCCGACGATCGCGAGCGTCCAGTTGATGGCGGTACTTGCGAGCGCGCAGCCGGGGCCGCCGAGCGCGGGCACGCCTGCACCGCCGAAGATGAACCACAGGTTGAGCGGAATCTTGAGCAGCAGCGCGCCGACTTGCAGGATCATGACGAGTCGCGGCTGCCCCACTGCATTGGTCAGCGAACTGTACACACGAAACGCGAGGCTCGCGGGCAACCCGAATGAGAGAATCTGCAGGTACGCGACGGTACGCTCACGCAGCGCTTCGGGCGCATGTGCGATACGCAGCAGCGGTCCGGGAAAATACAGAATCAAAAAGCCTAGCGCCATCAGAACCAGCGCGAGCCACAGCGCCTGACGCACTTCCTCGCCGATCTCGCTGTAGCGCCGCGCGCCGTAGAGCTGTCCGGTGATCGGCTGCAGCGCGGTGAGAATGCCGGTAAGGCCGATGTACACTGAGATATAGATCGACGAGCCGAGCCCGAGTGCCGCGAGATCGATCGCGGAATAGCGCCCGACCATTGCCGTATCGATCACGCCGAATGCGATGATCGCGAGTTGTCCGATCAGTACAGGCCACGCGAGCGCGGCGATTTTCCGCACGTCGGCGAACATGGTCAACCCGGTTTCTGACGCGGGCCGCGACGTTTGACCGGCGGTTTCGGGCGGTCGATGCGAACGTACAGACGGAACCGTTCGTCGCGGTCGGCAACGCGGCGGCCTTCCCAGACCAGCTTCCAGACGAAGTTCGACATCGAGCTGGGTTCGCCGAAATCCTGCGTGTCCTGGCGCAGGATCACGTCGCAGTCTTCGTCGAACGAAAAATGCATGTTGCCGAAATAGGCGAAGGTGGCGATCTGTGCATCGCCGAGACGGACCGGCGAGATGCACGTGTAGTCATCCGGCAGATGGCTTGCGATCTGCTGCGCGACGTCCTTGTACGTCCGGCTGTAGTTCACCACCGGCAGCCAGAGCGTCATCAGCAGCACCCACATGAGCGTCGTGCCGGCGCTAGAGAGCACCACGCTGCGCCAGAGCACCTTCGGATGCCGGGCAATACGCCATTGCACGAGCGCGAACCAGCAGACTGTGACGGCCACGGCGCACACGAACGACAGGATCTTGAACTGCGGCGTGAAGCCGGGTGCGAGACGCGCGAGATTGCGCGCGAGCGGATGCGGAAAACCTGTCATGCCGGCCAGCCACACGAGCCACACAAAACTGCCGAGAATCGTGAAGCTGAGCACCGCGAACCAGTCGATCGCGTTGATCGCGCCGCGCTTGAGCGTGGGCAGCGCGAACGTGGCGAGCACCGCGAGCGCGGGCAGCAGCAGCATGTAGAAACGGTTCGTCGACATGCTTTGCAGCACGACGAGAATCAGCAGCGGCGCGATGACCGACATCGGAATTGCAATGTGCGGCGCGCGACGCAATCCCGACCAGCTGAACCATGCCCAGATGGCGAGCGGCCACGCAGGCCATGTGAAGAGCGGCAGGTTTTTCAGCGCATAACGCAGCACCGACCCGGGCGGCCCCCCGAACGTGTTGATGCTGACATGCACCCACTGGTGAAGGAACCAGACGGCATCGTCGGGAAATGTGATCAGGGCGGCCACCGGCCACGCGATCGACACGACCAGCGCGACCGGCAGACCCGCCAGCAACAGCCAGCGCAATTGCGCCTCGCGCACGATAAGCGTCATCACCAGCGTGCCGACCAGCAGCGCGCTCACCAGCACGGGATTGGCCGTCAACGCGACGAGCCCGAGCGCCAGACCCCAAAGCAGCGAGCCTTGCACCGGCTTGTCGATCATCCGTACGAGCCCGTACACGAGCATTGCGATGCAGACGAACTGCGCGAGTTGCGGCGTGGTTTCGTGGCCGCGCTCGGCGAGACCGAAGCAGGCGAGCAGAATCAGCAGTGCGCCGTCGGCGAGTGTGCGGCCGTAGTCGCGCGGCTCGGGCTCGCCGCCGAACGCATACTTGAATGGCTGTACTTCGGGCCGGCGGCCGAGCAGATACGCGGCGTACCAGACGAACGCGCAGGCCGCGCAGAACAGCAAGCCGGTGAACACGCGCGACGCATTGCTTGCATCGACCCACGGCGACAGCACACGGATCGCGACGGCGCCAAGCCAGTAACCCAGCGGACCATCCGATGTGATGTATTTGCCGACGATGTTCGGCAGCATCCAGTCGTGCGCGGTGCCTTTCGCCATCGTCCACATGACGCCGAAGCCGGCGGCATCTTCGTTCTTCCACGGATCGCGGCCGAAGAGCCCGAACGACGCGTAGACGATACAGATGGTAAGCAGCAGCCAGCGCGGTAGCGCACTGGTGGCGGAGGCAGTCAGACGGACGACGGATCTCATGCAGTTGGGCGGTATCGGATAAACGGGCTGGCAAACGGTAGACGGTGTGTCCGGGCGTGGCCGGCCCTGAGCATCCGGCATTGTAGACGGGCGGCATGGCGCGCGTCACGGTGGATGGCAGGCGGCAACAGCGAGATTGCAACAGTTGGCAACGGCCACGACGGCAAGTCAGCCGGCGACGGGGCGTTGCCCGGTTGCTGCGTAAAATACGGAGACAAAAAAAGGGCAGCGAATGCTGCCCTTTTTTGCATCGACCGGCTCGTGAAACATCGCCGGGATCGAACAGGTATTACGTAGTCGCCTTGCCCGTGGCACGCGCGCCGAACTTCTTGTTGAACTTCTCGACGCGGCCGGCCGTGTCCATGATCTTTTGCTGACCGGTGTAGAACGGGTGGGATTCCGACGACACTTCGATCTTGGCGAGCGGGTACGTCTTGCCTTCGAATTCGGCCGTTTCGCGCGTCTGGATGGTCGAGCGGGTCACAAACTTGAAGTCGATCGACATATCGACGAACAGGACTTCGCGGTAATCGGGGTGAATGCCTTCTTTCATGGTCTTTCCTTTAGTCTGGCGGTAGCCAACCCGCGTGCCGTTGCGAACCGACGCAGCGGACTTCGGCGAGCCACTTGCCTAAGGTCGAAAAACGGCGATTATGCCAGAAAATCAGTCGCTTGACGAATTTCCCGGGCTATTTTGCGGGAGCAGGGCTGGCTTCCGGCAATAACGCGCCCACGCGAGCCGGATCCTGACGATAAAAGCGGGCCAGAAGGCGATAAAGCTCGGGATATCCGGCTTCGAATGCCTGCGGCTGCACGAACAGCGCCTCACTGCACACAGCAAAAAACTCCGACGGATGATCGGCCGCGTACGGGTCGATCAGCGAATCGCGCTCGAAGCGCGCCCAGCGCCGCTCGGGCACGGCGTCAACCTTTACGCAGAACTGGTCGTAGGCTGCGTCGAACACGTCGGCCCATGCGGTCGCGTCGAGCGGTGCGTGCCAGCGGCGAAAGAGCGGCGGGTGGCCATCGGCTTCGCCGGTCAGCATGTCGATCTTGTGGGCGAATTCGTGAATGACGACGTTGTAGGCATCCGTGCCGTCGGTCATCTGCGCGTCTTCCCACGACAGCACGACCGGGCCGCCTTCCCACGCCTCGCCGCTTGCGTCCTGCTCGATCTCATGGACCACGCCGTCTTCGTCTTCCACCGTTTTGCGGATCACGAACTCGCCGGGGTAGACGATCACGCCGACCCAGCCTCGATAAAGATCGAGGCTCAGGTTCAGCACCGGCAGCGACGCCTGCGCCGCGATGGCGACGGTCATTGCGTCCGTCAGTTCGAGTTCGTGCGCGGTCGAAAACGATTTCCGCGCAATGAAAAGGCTCGTCAGTTCGCGCAGGCGAACAAGGTCGGCGGCATCGAGATGCGCCAGAAAGGGCAGGCCCGCGAGCGTGGATTCCCATAGCGCATCGGGGATCGCGTGCGCACGCAACGCGCGGTCGCGGCGGCGGGAGTCGAACCAGTGCGTGAGTTTCGAGAGCATGGGTCAGTCGATCTGTTTTTGCCACGCGGCAAAGATTCCGCCGCAGACGGCCACGCCGATCAGAAAATAGAAGCCGTCCAGCGACGCAAGGAAACTTGCCTGCTGCACCACCGTCCGGCTCACCTGGGCTACCGCCAGCGCATGCGCTTCGCTGATTGAACGTCCCGCGGCGGCGAAACCGTTCGTCAATGTCGCGATCGTGCTCTGGAACACTGGATTGTACGGATTCGCGAATTCGGCGAGCCGCGACTGATGCAATGCCCGCCGATGCTGCTCGACGATGATGACCGATGCCGTGGCAAATGAAATCGTCAGTTGCCGGACGACGTTCTTCAGCCGGTAGCCGTGCGTGAACTCTTCGATCGCGAAGATGCTGAACGTCAGATTGGCCACCGGCAGAACGATGAAAAGCAGCAGCAGCCCGCGCAGCAGCAGCGGACCGATCAGCGCGCGCTGATCGACGTCGGGCGGCATATGTGCCATCCACGCCGCGGCCAGCGCCGCAATGGCGAAGCCCGGCACGATGATCCACTTCTTGCGCGGCAGCAGCTTTGCATAGCGCAGGTAGACGAAGAGCGCCGTCGATGAAATCAGCGAAGTGACACCGACCAGCCGTCCCGCATTTTCGACCGGATAGCCGAGCCCCTGTTCGAGAAAACGCGACACCAGGTAACTGAAGCCAGTGGACTCGTAGTAATAGAACATGTACAGCACGAGGCCGACCTGGAAGGTTTTTTCGCGCAGTGCATTCAGCCGCATCAGGGGCGAGGGATGATGCCACTGCTGGTACGCAAACCACACGAGCCCGACGATTCCCGCTACCGTCAGCATGATCAGACCCGGCGACGCGCTAAAGAGCTGGTAGCGCACCTGCTGCATGACGACTTGCAGCGCGCCTTGAGCGAAGGCAAAGATGATGTACGGCCAGAAATGCGACGCGCCGCGTTCTTCCGGCAGGAGGTTGCCCGAGTCCGGCAACGCAAGTAGCGCAAAACCTGCGAACAGGATACCTGCCGGCGCACTGCACATGAAGAGCGCGCGCCAGTCGAAATGCGCGACGAGCTGCCCGCCGGCGAGTGGTGCAAGCGCGCTGCCCAGCACGATCAGGACAAGAAAGGCGCGCGTCGCGCCGGCACGCCGCTGCGGCGTGAAGCTGCTCTGGATCAGGATGCGGCAGGTGCCCATCATCGGGCCGATGAAGTAACCCTGGAAGCCGCGCGCGAACGCCAGTTCGAACGATGTTTCGCACAACGCCGCGGCGACCGCTCCCGCCGAAAACAGCAGCATGCAGCCGGCCACGTAGCGCCTGTAGCCGAAGCGCTCGACCCACCATTGCTGCTGCAGGATGCCGAGCACGGCCGCGACCGCGTACGCACTCGACGACCACACGAGTTCATCCGGCGAAGCGTTGATCCCGCCTGCGATATAACTCGCGAAGAACGAGAAGATCGCGTTGTCGAAATAGTCGAGACCGGTGACGAGTGCCAGCACCCACGGGAAGAAATCGCCACGCAGCTTCGCGACGCTGAAAAGCGGTACGCGCGAGGAGGCCGCGCTCATGCGGCATCGTCTCCGGGAAGGGCTTTCTTGCTGAGCCTCGCTGCAGCACTCGACGGTGTCCGCGCTTTCTTTTTCAGGCGGGCGGTGTTGCGCTGCTCGAGAAGCGCATCGGCGCTTTCGCCGGCAAGCCGGCGTTGCACGTAATCGAGATCGTCGCTGAGTTCGGCTTTGAGGTTTTGCACTTCCTTCAGTTCGCGACGTGCCGAATCGATGCGCGCGTCAAGCGCGTCGACCTGTTGCGCGAGCGCGTCGCGGATTTCCAGCAGGGATTGCGTGGAGTAGCGATTGCGTCCGCCTTCGACGGGTTCGAGCGGGCGCTTGAGCATTTCGGTGATGCCTTGCAGGGAGAAACCCAGGGCTCGAAAACGCAGGATGCGGGCAAAACGTTCGAGGTCGTTTTCGTCGTAGAGACGATAGCGGCCTTCGCTCCGGGTCGGCGTGACAAGCCCGCGCTCTTCGTAGTATTTGAGCGTGCGCGGAGTCACGTTCAGGCGTTCCGCCGCATCGCGGACGGTCAGCAGATTGGGGCTTTCTTCACTCGACATGGCGGCGCGGAAATTCGAAGTTTGCGTCGCATTATAGTTCAACGTGAACGTTCACGTACAGGTTGTGATCCGGTGCGGCGTACAGGCGAAAAAAAACCGCCCGCGAGAAGGCGGACGGTTTTTCTGAAGCTTGCTGCGGGACGGCTGGATTTAACTGCCGCGGCGCATCATGTCGAAGAACTCGGAATTGCTCTTCGTCTGGCGAATCTTGTCGAGCAGGAATTCCATCGATTCGACTTCGTCCATGTCGTGGATGAACTTGCGCAGCACCCAGATCTTCTGCAGCACTTCGGGCTTGATCAGCAGCTCTTCGCGACGCGTGCCCGACTTGTTCAGGTTGATCGAAGGGTAGACACGTTTTTCAGCAAGGCGACGCTCCAGGTGCACTTCCATGTTGCCGGTGCCCTTGAATTCTTCGTAGATCACGTCGTCCATGCGGCTGCCGGTTTCGATCAGCGCCGTGCCGATGATGGTGAGCGAACCACCTTCCTCGATGTTACGGGCTGCGCCGAAGAAGCGCTTCGGACGTTGCAGCGCGTTGGCATCGACGCCGCCGGTCAGCACCTTGCCCGAGGCCGGCACCACCGTGTTGTACGCCCGCGCGAGACGCGTGATCGAGTCGAGCAGAATCACGACGTCGTTCTTCATTTCGACGAGGCGCTTGGCCTTTTCGATCACCATTTCGGCGACCTGCACGTGGCGTGCTGCCGGTTCATCGAACGTGGAGGCGATCACTTCGCCCGCCACCGAACGCTGCATTTCGGTCACTTCTTCCGGGCGTTCGTCGATCAGCAGCACGAACAGCACGATATCCGGATGGTTCTGTTTGATCGCGTGTGCGATGTGCTGCAGCATCACGGTCTTGCCCGACTTCGGCGAGGCGACGAGCAGACCGCGCTGGCCCTTGCCGATCGGCGAGATCATGTCGATGATGCGGCCCGTGACGTTTTCCTCGCCGCGCATTTCGCGCTCGAGCAGCATCACCTTGTTCGGGTGAAGCGGCGTCAGGTTTTCAAACATGATCTTGTGCTTCGAGGCTTCCGGCGGCTGGCCGTTGACCTTGTCGACCTTCACCAGCGCGAAGTAGCGCTCGCCGTCTTTCGGCGTGCGGACTTCGCCTTCGATCGTGTCGCCGGTGTGCAGATTGAAGCGGCGGATCTGCGACGGGCTGATATAGATGTCGTCCGTGCTGGCGAGATACGACGTTTCCGGCGAGCGGAGGAAGCCGAAACCGTCCGGCAGCACTTCGAGCGTGCCGTCGCCGAAGATCGTGTCGCCTGCCTTGGCGCGCTTTTTAAGAATGGCGAACATCAGTTCCTGCTTGCGCAGGCGATTGGCACTTTCGATCTCGAGGCCATTGGCCATCTCGATCAATTCGGACACGTGCTGAGTCTTAAGCTCGGATAAATGCATACGGAGAACCCGCCGGGGAGGAGAAGGTGCGACGAAATGGAATCTGGGAGGAGAAGTGAGCGGAACCGCTCAGGGACTTACACGTCTTTTCGACGTTTAATTGATTCTAGCATAGCACATGCCGGATTCCGCCACCGCAGCGGAAAAGCATGTTCACAGGGCGCGTTGTTTTGACCGGACAACAACCCGCCCCGGGCGCAGCCCAAGACCCGCGTAAATATTTCCGTCGAGGAACGCGGTGAGTTGCGACTTTGACAGCGCGCCGACCTTCTGGGCGGCAACCGCGCCGTTCTTGAAGAGGATCAGCGTGGGAATGCCGCGCACGCCAAACTTGACCGGCGTGGATTGATGCTCGTCGACATTGATCTTGGCGATCTGCAGGCGATCCGCGTAGTCCTTCGCGACCTCGTCGAGGATCGGCGCGATCATCTTGCACGGTCCGCACCATTCAGCCCAGAAGTCGAGCAGCACGGGTTTGTCGGATTTGACGACGTCCTGTTCGAACGATGCGTCGCTGATATGCTTGATTTGTTCGCTCATTGTATGAATACCTCTTTCGGATCGCGGTCGCCCTGATGGCTCGCCACGATACATCAAATCAGGAAAACTTCTGTTCGCCTCGCCGCACTCATCGCCCGGCGGAACACCCTTCGGCACTACCCGATGGACGCGCCGCGGACCATGACATTACGGGTCATTCGTACGCCAGTTTAGCCTAAATCGCTATGCGTTGCCGGTGGTGATAGTAGTGATGCCGGCAGCGTAATATGTGCATCGATGGCGCTCGTAAAATCTGCCCTGCGTTGACAAGGTGTGCTGCTTCGACGCGTATCTGGTGACGTGCACGGTAAACTCAAGAGCAACGAAAGCGCGGCAGCAGGGCTGCTTTGCGCGGCGCGTCGATCCGGCTGTCGCGCGTTTCGTCGCCTTCAGGAGTCGCGTTATGCGACGACCGGTGATAGAATGCTTCGTGACGGGCCTCCTCGCATGGAGGGATGGTCAACCTGGTCAGGTCGGGAACGAAGCAGCCACAGCCGTTTTCCGCCAGTGCCGAGGGTCAGGCTCGTCACCTTCCTCTTTTTCTGCTGTCCGCGTTTTTCCTCCCTGCTGGTTCTGTCCGCTCCCGCGTTTTTGCTTTCGCGCTTCGCGTTGCTATCTGCTGTCGCCCCTGTTTTCCTCTATCGCTTCGTTAGCAAAATACAATGAAGCGGCAGCGTGTCGTCGCGTCGTTCCGATTCGTCTTTGCGCATCATCGTTGCTGATACAATTTCCAGATGACCTATCAAGTTCTCGCACGCAAGTGGCGGCCGAAGGATTTCGCGTCGCTCGTCGGACAGGAGCACGTGGTGCGCGCGCTCACGCACGCGCTCGACGGCGGGCGTCTGCACCACGCCTATCTGTTTACCGGAACCCGGGGCGTCGGCAAGACGACGCTGTCGCGTATTTTCGCCAAGGCGCTCAACTGCGAAACCGGCGTAACGGCGACGCCGTGCGGCGTGTGCCGCGCGTGCCGCGAGATCGATGAAGGCCGTTTCGTCGACTATGTCGAGATGGACGCGGCGAGCAATCGCGGCGTCGACGAAATGGCGGCGCTGCTCGAGCGCGCGGTCTACGCGCCGGTCGACGCGCGCTTCAAGGTCTACATGATCGACGAGGTGCACATGCTCACGAACCACGCCTTCAACGCGATGTTAAAGACGCTGGAAGAGCCGCCTTCGCACGTCAAGTTCATCCTCGCGACGACCGATCCGCAAAAGATTCCCGTGACGGTGCTGTCGCGCTGCCTGCAGTTCAATCTGAAGCAGATGCCCGCCGGGCACATCGTCTCGCATCTCGAACGGATTCTCGGCGAGGAAAAAATCCCGTCGGAGGCGCAGGCGCTGCGCCTGCTCGCGCGCGCGGCCGACGGCTCGATGCGCGATGCGCTTTCACTGGCCGATCAGGCGATCGCCTATTCGGCCAATCAGGTCACCGAGGAAGCCGTGCGCGGCATGCTCGGCGCGCTCGACCAGAGTTATCTGATTCGCCTGCTTGACGCGCTCGCCGCTGGCGACGGCGCGGGTGTGCTGGCGGTCGCCGACGAAATGGCGCTGCGCAGCCTGTCGTTTTCGACGGCGCTGCAGGATCTCGCGAGCCTGCTGCACCGGGTCGGCTGGGCGCAATTCGCGCCTTCGTCCGTGCTGGACGAATGGCCGGAAGCGGGTGATATCCGCCGGTTCGCCGGGACGCTGAGCCCGGAGCAGGTCCAGCTTTTCTATCAGATCGCGACGGTCGGGCGCAGCGAACTCGGTCTCGCGCCTGACGAATATGCCGGTTTCACGATGACGCTCCTGCGGATGCTCGCGTTCGAACTGGCGCCGAATGGCGGCGGCGGTGGAGTCGCGCCTGCTACGCGACCGGCTGGAACCGGTGCTGCGGCGACCTCGCGAACGGTCGCGTCCATGACTGCCGCCCGGCAGGATGTCGCGGCGAGTGATATGGGAACGGCTGCGGACGCAACGGTGCCAGCGAGTCTTCAACCGGTGAGTGCCCAGTCGGATATCGGATCGCGACCGGCGTCGGTTGCGGCAGGGTCCGCGACGGGTGACGTCGCGGTTGTGGCTGCGGGTGCCGCGACACGTGACGCACCGGACAAGGTTGACGCGGCCGTTTCCGCGAATGCGAATGCGCCGGAGTCCGTGCCGGCTGCGACCGAAGCTGCCGCCAGAAGCGTCTCCCTTGAGTCTGAGCCGCTTGCAGGCGAAGCGTCTGCCGATGCCGCATCAGCGGCGCCAGCCGCGCGGGAATACGAGCAGAGTGGTGTTGCGGTCCCTGCTTCGGCGAATCCTGCCACGCAGGCCGACGAAGACACTCACGTGCCGTCCGGCAGCGAATCCATCGCTCGTGCGCCAGAACAGCCAGCTGCTGCCGCGCCCACGCCCGCTTCCAGCGTGACGCCGCGCGAAATCACATCGGCCGCGCCCCGGCAGCAGGAATCCGCGGCCGCTTCGCGCCGCGCCGGCGGCGCGAGCGCGGCGCTCGACGTGCTGCGCAGCGCGGGCCTGAAAGTATCGTCCGACCGCGGCCGCGCGGCGCCGTCGGCCGTTGCCGCCGCGCCGGCTCCGAAATCCGCTACGCCGAAGCTGGCGCCGCGCGTCAACGTGCCAGTACCAGTGCCTGGCGCGCCGCGCCGGGCACAGGACGCTGGGGCCGCCCAGCCGCAAGCGCGTAATAACGGTAGCCAGGGTGGCTCGTCCGTCCCGCCGTGGGACGACATGCCGCCGGACGACTACATGCCAGTCTTGTCGGACGATGCGTTTTTCGCGCCACCCGATGACAATTACACGCCGGTCTTCGACAGCGGCCCCGACGATGTGCGTCTCACGCCCGCTGCAAAAGAACCCGCGCCCGTCGTCGACACGCGTCCGCTGCCCCCCGCCATTCCGCTCGACGCAATCGGTTTCGAGGGCGACTGGCCCGCGCTGGCCGCCGGTTTGCCGCTGAAGGGCATTTCGTACCAGCTGGCGTTCAACAGCGAACTCATGTCGCTCGACGGCACGCTGCTCAGATTGAACGTCCCGGTGCCGCAATACGCGGAAGCCGCGCAGGTCGCGAAGCTGAAGGCGGCGCTCGCCGAACGCCTCGGCACGACGGTCGACGTGCAGGTCGAAGTCGGCGCCGCGCGTCGCACGGCCGCCGCGCTTGACGCCGCCGCACGTGCGCAGCGCCAGCAGGACGCCGAGCGTGAGATCCGTCAGGACCCGTTCGTGCAATCGCTGATCCGCGATTTCGGCGCGAGCATCGTGCCGGATTCGATCCGGCCGATCATGCCGGATGCCGGGCAGGGCGCAGCCGCCGCGCATTGAGCTGAACACACATCGAAAGGCGCGGTTCTTACTAAACGCCGTCGCCAGACCCCTGAATCTCAAACGATCAAGAAGGAGCACGCCATGATGAAAGGTCAACTCGCCGGGCTGATGAAGCAGGCCCAGCAGATGCAGGAAAACATGAAGAAGATGCAGGAGCAGCTCGCGCTGATCGAAGTCGAAGGACAGTCGGGCGCGGGCCTCGTCAAGGTAACGATGACCTGCAAGAACGACGTGCGCCGCGTATCGATCGATCCGAGCCTGCTCGCCGACGACAAGGACATGCTCGAGGATCTCGTCGCCGCCGCGTTCAACGACGCCGTGCGCAAGGCCGAAGCCACCGCGCAGGAAAAGATGGGCGGCATGACGTCGGGCCTGCCGTTGCCGCCGGGATTCAAGCTGCCGTTCTGATCCGGCCGCGTCAGCATCGCGGGTCAGGTAACGGGACGCACCAGTGGACGACCTGAAGCACGACCCGCAGCACTTCCGTATCGCCCTTTTTTGACGACGCCGATTTCGCATGAAACAACCTTCCGCCCTGTCGGCGCTCGTCGAAGCGCTGCGCGCGCTGCCCGGAGTCGGGCCCAAATCCGCGCAACGCATGGCGTATCACCTGATGCAGCACGATCGCGACGGTGCCGAAAAGCTCGGTCGCTCGCTGCTGTTCGCGACCGAACATCTCCAGCATTGCGAGAAGTGCAACACGTTCACCGAAGCCCGGATCTGCGACGTCTGCCTCGATGAAGAGCGCGATCCGGCGTTGCTGTGCGTCGTCGAAACACCGGCCGACCAGATCATGCTCGAACAGACGATGACCTACCGCGGTCTCTATTTCGTGCTGATGGGGCGGCTCAGCCCGCTCGACGGCATCGGCCCGAAGGAGATTCATTTCGACCGGCTGGTGAAGCGCGCTTCGGACGGCGTCGTCAAGGAAGTCGTGCTCGCAACCAATTTCACCAACGAAGGCGAAGCGACCGCGCATTACCTCGGCCAGACGCTCAAGGCGCGCGGGCTTGCGGTAACGCGTCTCGCGCGCGGCGTGCCGGTCGGCGGCGAACTCGAATACGTGGACGCCGGCACCATCGCCCGCGCCATGCTGGACCGGCGTTCGATGTAACGCGGCGTCTCCTTGCACCGCACGGATACTGGAAGCGATTACCTCCCCCAGCCCCCAGCCCTAAGCCAGAAACGAAGGAGACATATGAGCGCAACCCAAGGCCCGCTCGCGGGCGTCAAGGTGCTCGAACTCGGCACGCTGATCGCAGGCCCGTTCGCGGCGCGATTCATGGGCGAGTTCGGCGCGGACGTCATCAAGATCGAAGACCCGAACGGCGGCGATCCGCTGCGCAAGTGGCGCAAGCTCTATCCGGAAGTGGGTGGCACGTCGCTGTGGTGGGCGGTGCAGGCGCGCAACAAGAAGTCGGTGACGATCAATCTGAAAGCCGAAGAGGGCAAGGAAATCGTCCGGCGTCTGGCGAAGGAGGCCGATATCGTCATCGAGAATTTCCGTCCCGGTCTGCTCGAAAAGCTCGGGCTCGGTTACGACGTGCTGTCCGCGGAAAACCCCGGTCTTGTGATGGTGCGGCTCTCCGGTTACGGCCAGACGGGCCCGTATCGCGACCGCCCAGGTTTCGGCGCGATCGCCGAATCGATGGGCGGGCTGCGTCACATCACCGGTTATCCGGACCTGCCGCCGCCGCGCATCGGCATTTCGATTGGCGACTCGATCGCCGCGTTGCACGGCGTGATCGGCGCGCTGATGGCGTTGCATCACAAGCAGGTGAACGGCGGTAAAGGGCAGGTCGTCGATGTCGCGCTGTACGAAGCCGTCTTCAACATGATGGAAAGCGTCGTGCCGGAATACGGCGTGTACGGCATGGTGCGCGAGCGCACCGGTGCGTCGCTGCCGGGCATCGTGCCGTCGAACACGTATCCGTGCCGCGACGGCAGCATCGTGATCGGCGGCAACAGCGATCCGATCTTCAAACGCCTGATGATCGCGATCGACCGCGAGGATCTCGCGAACGATCCGGGCCTCGCGCAGAACGACGGCCGTGTGCCGCGCACGCTCGAGATCGACGCGGCGATCGCCATGTGGCTCGCCACCCGCACGATCGACGAGGCGCTTGCCGTGCTGAACGCGGCTGATGTGCCGGTCGGCCGCATCTACAGCGTCGCCGACATGTTCACCGATCCGCAGTATCTCGCCCGCCAGATGATCCAGCGCTTCAAATGGCAGGACGACGTCGAGATCACGTTGCCAGGCGTCACGCCGAAGCTCTCGGACACACCGGGGGAAACACGCTGGCTTGGCCCGGAACTGGGTGAACATACCGATGAAGTCCTCCATTCACTAGGTTATGATGCAGGCGACATCGCCCGGCTGCATGCGGAGCGGATCGTTTGAGATGACGTCCACGCGTGAAAGCGCGCGACGGCAGAATCGCGAGACGCCGCGAGGCTCGCGACAACCCGGCACACGGGGCCGGGTACAACAAAAACACAACTAGAACGGAGACACCAGGATGCAACGCAGAACATTCCTGAGCGGCTCGGCCGCACTCGCTGGCGCCGCGCTCGCTGGCACGCCGCTCGCCTTCGGGCAGGGCAAGCTGGAGACAACGCAGGTATCGATCGCCGTCGGCGGCAAGAACCTGTTTTACTACCTGCCGCTCACGATCGCCGAGCGTCGCAATTTCTTCAAGAACGAAGGGCTCGAGGTCGAAATCTCCGATTTCGCGGGCGGCTCGCAGGCGTTGAAGGCGGCGGTGGGCGGCAGCGCGGATGTCGTGTCCGGCGCGTTCGAACACACGCTGCTGTTGCAGGCGCGAAGCCAGATGTTCCGCGAATTCGTGCTGCAAGGGCGCGCGCCGCAGATCGTGCTCGCCGTGTCGAAGAAGACGATGCCGAACTACAAGACCATCGCCGATCTGAAGGGCAAGAAAATCGGCGTGACGGCCCCGGGTTCGTCGACGTCGATCATGGCGAGCTTCGTACTCGCGAAAGCAGGACTCACCGCAAAGGACGTCTCGTTCATCGGCGTGGGCGCAGGCGCGGGCGCGATCTCGGCGTTGCAATCCGGCCAGATCGACGCGATCGCCAATCTCGATCCGGTGATGACAAAACTCGAACGGGCGGGCGACATCCGTGTGGTGTCGGATACGCGCACGCTCGCCGACACGCATACGGTGTTCGGCGGCAACATGCCGGCGGGCTGCCTGTACGCTTCGCAAAGCTTCATCACGAAGAATCCGAATACGACGCAGGCGCTGACCAATGCGATGGTGCGCGCGCTCAAATGGCTGCAGACGGCCACGGGCAGCGAACTGATCAGCACGGTGCCGGAAGGCTATCTGCTCGGCGATCGCGCGCTCTATCTCGACGCGTGGCAGCACGTGAAGGAAGCGATGTCGCCGGACGGCCTGATGCCGGCCGACGGTCCCGCGACGTCGCTGAAAACGCTCCAGACGTTCGACGATACGATCAAGGACAAGCCGATCGACCTGTCGAAGACGTGGACGAACGACTTCGTCAAGAAAGCGCTCGCCACCGTCAAGGCCTGAGTGCTGTCTTGCGTGTAACGGGCCCGTGGTTTACCACGGCCCGTCACGCGCACGAATCCCAACGCATCCGAAGAAGCGAATCGAACGATGACCGTTCCCGCACTGGCGCTCGACACCATCACCTGCACGTTCGCGTCGCGCGATGACCGCACGCAACGCTACACGGCCGTCAAGGACACGACGCTGCACATCGCGCCCGGCGAATTCGTCTCGGTCGTGGGTCCGACGGGCTGCGGCAAGTCGACGTTGCTGAACGTCGGCGCGGGACTGCTCGAACCGTCTTCGGGCGGCGTGACGGTATTCGGCGAGCCGCTGAAGGGCATCAACCGGCGCGCCGGCTACATGTTCCAGGCCGATGCATTGATGCCGTGGCGCTCCGCGCTCGACAACGTGATGGCCGGCCTCACGTTCCACAACGTGCCGCGCGACGAAGCCCGCAAGCGCGCTGACGAATGGCTAAAGCGCGTGGGCCTCGGCGGCTTCGGCGACCGGTATCCGCATCAGTTATCGGGTGGCATGCGCAAGCGCGTCGCGCTGGCGCAGACGCTGATTCTCGATCCCGACATCATCCTGATGGACGAGCCGTTCTCCGCGCTCGATATCCAGACGCGCCAGCTGATGGAAAACGAACTGCTCGACCTGTGGGCCGCGAAGCGCAAGGCCGTGCTCTTCATCACGCACGACCTGGACGAAGCGATCGCGATGTCGGACCGTGTCGTCGTGCTGTCGGCGGGGCCGGGCACGCGTCCGATCGGCGAATTCACGATCGATCTGCCGCGTCCGCGCGATGTGGCCGAGATCCGCTCGCATCCGCGTTTCGTCGAACTCCACGCGCAGATCTGGAGCGTGCTGCGCGACGAGGTGCTCAAGGGCTACCAGCAACAACTGACGGCCGCCTGAGCGCGGTTTTCCACCGACGACCAACAAGGTAACGAAGACATGTGGAAGCGTGTGCTCCCGAATCGCGCCAACCTGGTGATCTGGCAGTGGCTGCTGCTCGTGCTGAGCTTTCTGCTGTGGTACGCGCTGACCAGCCCGACGCTGTTGCCGCCGTTCTATTTCGACGATCCGAACAAGGCCGCGTTCTTCTTCGGCGAACCGCAGAAGGTGCTCGTGCGCATCTGGGAATGGTTTTCCGGCGGGGAAATCTATCTGCATCTGTGGATCACGCTGATCGAAACCGTGCTCGCGTTCGCGTTCGGCACGGTCTTCGGTCTTGGCATCGGCCTGTGGCTCGCACTCGCGCCGGTGACGAGCGCGCTGTTCGATCCTTACGTCAAGGCCGCGAACTCGATGCCGCGCGTGATTCTCGCGCCGATTTTCGGCGTGTGGTTCGGGCTCGGCATCTGGTCGAAAGTCGCGCTTGGCGTGACGCTCGTGTTCTTCGTCGTGTTCTTCAACGTCTATCAGGGCGTGAAGGAAGTCAGCCCTGTCGTGCTCGCCAACGCGCGCATGCTTGGCGCGAACCGCAAGCAGCTGTTGCGCAACGTCTATCTGCCAAGCGCGATGAGCTGGGTATTTTCGAGCCTGCATACGTCAGTGGGGCTTGCGTTCGTTGGCTCGGTGGTCGGCGAATATCTGGGCTCGGCGCGCGGCGTCGGTTATCTGATCCTGCAGGCCGAAGGCACGTTCGATATCAATACGGTGTTCGCGGGCATCCTCGTGTTGACCGCGTTCGCGCTGATTCTTGATGGCATCGTCGGCGTGGCGGAGCGTCGTCTGATGAAGTGGCAGCCAAAGAGCGGCGAAACCGAGAAGCTGTAAAGAAAGGCCCGGGAGAAAGCAGGGCGGCAAACGAAAAGCGCGCGATGTTGCGGATCGCGCGCTGCTTTTTTGAAAGGTTTCCTCGCCGCGAGGAAAGCGAAGCGCTTCAGGGCGTAATGACGATCTTGCCGATCACACGCCGTTCCGCCATGTCGCGCAGTGCGCGTGGCGTGTCCTCGAGCGCGTAGCGCGCCGAGATGTGCGGGCGCAGCTTGCCCGCCTTCATCCAGCCGAGCATCTCCTCGAAGCCGGCAACATTATTCTGTGGCTCGCGCCGCGCGTAATCGCCCCAGAACACGCCGACGATGCTCGCGCCTTTCAGTAGCGTCAGATTCAGCGGCAGCTTCGGAATCTCGCCGTTCGCGAAGCCGACCACCAGATAGCGGCCGCGCCAGCCGATACTGCGAAACGCCGGTTCCGAATAGATGCCGCCAACGGGGTCGTAGATCACATCGGGACCGTTGCCGTCGGTGAGCGCCTTGATCCGCTCGCGCAGATCCTCGCGGCTGTAGTTGATCGTTGCGTCCGCACCGTGTTCGACACAGGTCGCGAGTTTTTCGTCGGTCGATGCGGCCGCGATCACACGGGCGCCGAGCGCCTTGCCGATCTCGACCGCGGCGAGGCCCACGCCGCCAGCGGCACCCAGCACGAGCATCGTCTCGCCGGTTTTCAGTTGCGCGCGATCGACGACCGCGTGATGGGAGGTGCCATACGCCAGCGTGAACGCGGCGGCGACAGCGAAATCGGCGTCGTCGGGAAGCGGCACGCAGGCGGTGGCGGGCGCCACCGCCTGCTCGGCGAACGCGCCCGAGCCCGTGAACGCGACGACGCGCTGGCCCACCCTGAAATCGCGCACGCCATCGCCCACCGCACGCACGACGCCCGCGACTTCCGAGCCCGGCGTGAACGGCAGGGGCGGCTTCATCTGATACTTGTTCTCGATGATCAGCACGTCCGGGAAATTGACGCTGGCCGCCTTGACATCGATGACCACTTCGCCGGCCTTCGGTTCGAGGTCGGACAGCGTTTCGACGGTCAGGCTTTCCGGCGGACCGTACTGGTTGCAGCGAATTGCGCGCATCGTGTTTTCCTTCGCGT
Source organism: Paraburkholderia gardini (assembly GCF_907164575.1). Classification (GTDB taxonomy): domain Bacteria; phylum Pseudomonadota; class Gammaproteobacteria; order Burkholderiales; family Burkholderiaceae; genus Paraburkholderia; species Paraburkholderia gardini. The sequence goes on along the minus strand of NZ_CAJQYY010000002.1, from coordinate 164,931 downwards.
TGTTGATCGATTGACCGGTTTGAGCGATCGAGTGTAAATCAACCCGCACGACCGTGCTATTCATGCCGGGCCTCGCTGTGCATCGCGTCCCGGCCTGAAGGTCGACCGCACGGCGTGTTTAATCGCCGGGTTCCTCGGTTACAATCGCCGCATGCGAATCCTGATCAGTAATGACGATGGTTATCTGGCGCCCGGCCTCGCCGCGCTTCATGAAGCGCTGAAGCCGCTCGCCGATGTTACGGTGATGGCGCCCGAGCAGAACTGCAGCGGCGCGTCGAACTCGCTGACGCTGTCGCGGCCGCTTTCGGTGCTGCGTTCGTCGAACGGTTTCTACTATGTGAACGGCACGCCGACGGACTCCGTCCACATCGCGCTGACGGGCATGCTGGATCACATACCGGACCTCGTCGTCTCGGGTATCAACAACGGCCAGAACATGGGCGAAGACACGCTCTATTCGGGCACCGTCGCCGCCGCGACCGAAGGCATCATGTTCGGTGTGCCGGCCATTGCGTTTTCGCTCGTCGACAAGGACTGGGTGCATCTCGAAGACGCAGCGCGGGTCGCCGCCGAAATCGTCGCGCATTATTTCGAGTATCCGCTGCCAGGGCATCCGCTGCTGAACGTCAATATTCCGAATCTGCCTTACGATGCGTTGCGTGACTGGCAGGTGACACGGCTGGGCAAGCGCCATCCGTCGCAGCCGGTGATTCGCCAGACCAACCCGCGCGGTGAACCGATCTACTGGATCGGGCCATCGGGCAGCGCGCGCGATGCCAGCGAAGGCACCGATTTTCACGCCGTCGCGAACGGCCATGTTTCGATCACACCGCTGCAACTCGACCTGACCCACACGCAGATGCTGCCCGCGGCGCGCGACTGGGCGCGCGCCGGGAGCGGCGCTCAATGACCAGCGAACGCGCAAAGCGCTTTCCACTCGGTCTCGCCGATCTCGTGCGTGAACCGCGCCGGCCCGAAGGCCGCGCGGGCGAGACGCGCGCCGTGGCGAGCGGCAAGCCGGCCGTCGTGAAGCCTGCCGCAACGGCGGCCGTGAAACCCGCGGCGCTCAAGCCAACGATCCTTAAACCCGCGAGCGCCGCGCCCGCGACCGTCAAGCCGCTGCACGCCCGTCCGGCAACCACGATCGCCTCGCCGGCGAACAGCAACCCTGCAGCGGCCAGGCCCGCGGCCGCGCAACCCGTCATCGTCAAACCAGTTGCGGTCAAACCCGCGGCGGTCAAACCGGCTGCAGTCAGGGCGCGGGCATTGAAACCGTCGCCGGCCGGTCCGTCTCAGGTAAAAGCGGTCGCTCCGCATGCGGGACGCTCCACCGCGCCGAACGTCGCGCTCAGCAGCGCCATGGCGCTGACTTCGGAACGCGTTCGCGAGCGCATGGTCGAACGCCTGCGGGCGAACGGCGTGACCGATCCGCGCGTGCTGAATGCAATGTCCGTCGTGCCGCGTCACATGTTCGTCGACCCCGGTCTCGCGACCCAGGCCTACGAAGATGCGGCGCTGCCGATCGGTCATCACCAGACGATCTCGAAGCCGTCGGTCGTCGCGCGCATGATCGAGCTGGCCGCGGCGGGCCGGCCGCTCGCGAACGTGCTTGAAATCGGTACCGGCTGTGGCTATCAGGCGGCCGTGCTGAGCCAGGTCGCACGCGATGTTTATTCGATTGAACGTATCAAGCCGCTTTTCGAGCGCGCGAAGATCAATCTGCGGCCGTTGCGCATCCCGAACATCCGTCTGCATTACGGCGACGGCCGCGTCGGTCTGCCGGCGGTGGCGCCGTTCGATGCGATCGTGATCGCCGCCGCGGGCCTCGACGTGCCGCATGCGCTCCTCGAACAGCTGGCGATCGGCGGGCGGCTCGTCGCGCCGGTCGGCTCGCAGGAAGGGCAGTCGCAGGTGCTGACGCTCGTCGAGCGCGCGGGCCCCGCGCAGTGGCGCGAGTCGCGGCTTGATCGTGTTTTCTTTGTACCCTTAAAATCCGGAGTGATCTGAAACCGATGAGTATGTTGCGCGCGATGCAAATAACCAGCCTGAACGACTCGACCGTCATGACCATAGCCCGGCGTAGTGCGTGTGTAGCCGCGCTCTCCCTGTTGACGGCCTGCGCGACGCGCTTTGACGCCGCGCCCGTCGTCGACCTCTCCGGTACGGGTGCGATCGGCACACAGGCCGGCGCGGCTGCGCAGCCGGCCGTGCCGCTCGGGCCGCCGCCTCCGGGCTACTACCGTGTGAAGCCAGGCGATACGCTGTACCGGATCGCGCTGGAGAACGGCCAGAATTATCGCGATATCTCGACCTGGAACAACCTGACGAACCCGAACCAGATCGAAGTCGACCAGTTGCTGCGCGTGGCGCCGCCGGGCGCGAACGTCGCCGCGCTGACGCCGGGTGTCGCCACATCGCCGATCGGCGGCGGCGGTGTGCAGGCTGCACCGCTTGGCGGCGCAGCGCCGGGCGCCGCGGGTCCCGCAGCCGGTGTGACGACGGGTGTCACCGCCGCGCCGCCGGTCTACGGCTCCGGCTTGACCGCGACGACACCGCCGGGCGCGACGCCGCAGGCACCCGCAAGCGACACCAGCGCGGCGGCGAACGGCAACATCGCGTTTGCGTGGCCGGTGCACGGACCGATCCTCGGCACCTTCGACGACGCGAAGAACAAGGGCGTGAATATTGGCGGCGCGGCGGGCGATCCGGTGAAGGCTTCGGCGGACGGCCGTGTCGTTTATGCTGGAAATGGGCTGCGCGGATACGGCAATCTCATTATCATCAAGCATGACGCGACTTATCTCACCGCATATGCACATAACCGTGCTTTGATGGTAAAAGAGGGTGACGCTGTAACCCGTGGGCAGAAAATCGCCGAAATGGGCAACAGCGATTCGGACCGTGTGATGTTGCATTTCGAAGTTCGCCGGCAGGGCAAACCTGTCGACCCACTGAAGTATTTGCCGCCGCAATAAGCGATACGACCATGCCGAAATCGAAGCGCCGCCCGCTGCAAGCCGGAACTGAGACAGTCAGCCGTGCCACGCCTGTTTCGGTGGAAGACGGCGGCGCTGTGAACGACGACGACAGCGTGGACGAAATCGATAACGCCGCCGAACTTGACGAGCGTCAGGCCGGCGCCGAAGAGGGCGCTGATGCACGCGATGGCGCAACCGATTCCCCACCCGACGCGGACGATTTTCGCGCGCTGCTGCAGGCGGAACTCACCGCCGACACGATCCAGCATTATCTGAACCGCATCAGCGTCAAGCCGCTCCTGACGGTCGAGGAAGAGCAGCGTTACTCGCGGCTCGCGAAGGCAGGCGAGTTCGAGGCGCGGCAGGTGATGATCGAGCGCAACCTGCGGCTCGTCGTCAGTATCGCCAAGGGCTATCTGAATCGCGGCGTGCCGCTGCTCGACCTGATCGAGGAAGGCAATCTCGGCCTCATGCATGCGATCGAGAAATTCGATCCCACGCGCGGCTTCCGCTTTTCGACGTATGCCACATGGTGGATCCGCCAGAGCATCGAGCGCGCGATCATGAATCAGGCACGTACGGTGCGTCTGCCGGTTCATGTGATCCGCGAGCTCAATCAGGTGCTGCGCGCAAAACGCCATCTGGAAAAAAATTCGATGAATGCCGGCCCGGCGGCCGACCGCCGCGACGCCAGCATCGACGATATCGCCTATCTGACCGGCAAAACCACCGACGAAGTCACCGATATCCTCGCACTGAACGAGCACACGGCATCGCTCGACGCGCCGCTGGATCTCGATCCGGCGAGCAGCCTGCTCGATCTGCTGTCGGACGACCAGAGCCAGTCGCCGGATGCCGAAGTGCAGCACCGCGAACTCGAAACGCTGACGCGGGCATGGCTCGCGCGGCTGTCGGACAAGCATCGTCATGTGATCGAACGCCGCTTCGGGCTGAATCACATCGAGCCCGCCACGCTGGAAGAACTCGCCGACGAAATGGGCCTCACGCGCGAACGCGTGCGCCAGATCCAGCAGGAAGCGCTGGTGCGGCTGAAGCGATTCTTCGCCTCTAACGGTGTGCGCAAGGACGCCGTTCTGTAACCCGATGACACCTATTCTTGTTTTCGACATCGAGACGATTCCCGATGTTGCCGGCATTCGCCGTCTCGAAGGGCTCCCCGCCACGCTGACCGACGACGAAGTCGCCGAACACGCCTTTGCCGCGCGTCGCGAGAAGACGGGAAGCGATTTTCTTCCGCATCATCTGCAGCGCATCGCGGCGATTTCGTGCGTGTTTCGCGACAACGCGGGTTTTCGCGTGCGTTCGCTCGGCACGCTGGCCGATGGCGAGGCGGCGCTGATCCAGTCGTTCTACCGGGTGATCGAGAAATACACGCCGCAACTGGTGTCGTGGAACGGCGGCGGCTTCGATCTGCCGGTGCTCAATTACCGGGCGCTGGTGAACGGCATTCCGGCATCGCGTTTCTGGGATCTCGGCGAGGACGACCGCGATTTCAAGTGGAACAACTACATCAGCCGCTATCACGCGCGCCACACCGACCTGATGGACGTGCTGGCGATGTATCAGGCGCGCGCCAACGCGCCGCTCGACGCGCTCGCGAAGATGTGCGGCTTTCCCGGCAAGCTCGGCATGGACGGCGGCCAGGTGTGGCATGCGTTTCAGCAGGGCCGCATCGAGGAAATCCGCAATTATTGCGAGACGGATGTGGTGAACACGTACCTGCTGTACTGCCGCTTCCAGTTGCTGCGCGGCGGTTTTTCGGCGGCGGAGTACGACGACGAAATCGTCCTCGTCAAGAATGCGCTCGCGCAGGAGCCCGCGGCGCATTGGTCTGAATATCTGGCGGCGTTCGATCAGGCGCCGGCCGGCTGACGGGTTTGCCGCGCGCCGCTTGCCGTGGTGCAACACCGTGGCGGCTACAGGCGGCTCTCCAGCAAGGACGGCTACCCAGGCATTTCGCTAGTCCAGTTCAAGCACGAGCGGCTGATGGTCCGAGGCGCGCGTCGCGCCGTCGATCTCGCAACTGCGCAGACGGTCGCGCAGATCTTCGGTCGCGAACACGAAATCGCAGGTCAGCGAGCCATTTTTCCATTGCACGGTATCGTGGACGCCAGCTGTCGGTGGCGGCGTCGCGCCGGGATGCAGCGTCGTCCAGCAGTCGATGAAGGCAGGACTGCCCGCGAGCGGCTCGAGCATCCTCCGATACGCCTCGCTTCCGGATGCGCTGTTGAAGTCGCCGCATACGAGCGCGCTGACCGGCCGTTCCGTGGCGTTGAACGGGCTGATCGCATCTTCAGCGGGCGCCGGGTGTTCCGCATGACCGGCGGCTTCCTGCTGAAGCCGCCGCAATGCGTCGACCTGCGCGAGCCGCTGCGTCAGCGAATAAAACTCCAGATGCGTCACCAGTACGCGCAGCGCGCCGCCCGGCGCGTCAAGCACGGCTTCGAGCGCGACACGCTGCATCGAGGGCGCGGCCGGATCGGCAGGCCATGGCAGCGCGTGACGGATCACACGCTGGACCGGCAGCCGCGTCACCAGCGCATTGCCGAACTGGCGACGCAGCGGCGCGCCGGCCGGGCCCGCGGCGCCCGACACCCGTGAACTGACCGCCGGTAAATCGGCCCCGATGGCGTCCAGCACCGTATATCCGGGCAACAGACGCGCCAGTTCCGCAAACTGGTCGTCGCCCGGATGACCGGCCAGCGCGCCCAGGCCGCGGGTGATTTCCTGCACGCACAGCACATCGAAATCGGCGAGGCGTCGTGCTTCGTCGAGCGTATGCACGAGGTCCACCACGCCGTCCGCGCTGCGTCCCCACTGCACGTTCCAGCTGATCAATCGCATTGTCAGTTCTCCGGTGCCGGTTGCGCTTCGTCTACAATCTCGCCTTTCCCCACATGTCTGTCAGGAAGCCGCAGGTGTCTCGAACGTACCATCATCGCTCGCGTAGAAACAGGCCCTCGTCCGGGTCCGCCAGAACGGCTGCCGGCGACGCGCCCGTTATTGCCCCCATTCTCGAAATCGAATCGCTCGACATGGAAGCGCGTGGCGTCGGCCGTACCGTCAATGAAGACGGCGCGCCGGGCAAGGTGATTTTCGTCGAAGGCGCACTGCCGGGCGAACGTGTCACCTATTTGAGTTATCGCAGGAAGGCAAAGTTCGAGCAGGCGACGGTGGTCGACGTGCTGCGCGAAAGCGTGATCCGTACGAAACCGCAGTGCCGGTATTTCGGCACGTGCGGCGGCTGCTCGATGCAGCATCTGGAGATCCGCGCGCAGATCGCCGTGAAGCAGCGCGTGCTCGAAGACAATCTTTCACATCTCGCGAAGTTGCGTCCCGAAACCGTGTTCCGGCCGATTCACGGGCCGTCGTGGGGCTATCGTTACCGTGCACGCCTGACCGTGCGCGACATCGAAAAGAAGGGCGGCGTGCTGATCGGCTTTCACGAAAAGAAAAGCAGCTACGTCGCCGACATGACGACCTGCGAAGTGCTGCCGCCGCACGTGTCGGCGATGCTGGTGCCGATGCGTCGTCTCGTGGAAGGGCTGTCGATCCGCGATTGCTTGCCACAGATCGAGCTTGCGGTGGGCGCGTCGGTGACGGCGCTCGTGCTGCGTGTGCTGGAGCCGGTCAACGCCGCCGACGAACAGCTGCTACGCGATTTCGCCGATACGCATAACGTGCAGTTCTGGCTGCAGCCGAAGGGGCCGGAGACCGTCACGCCGTTCTACCCGCTCGACGCACAGCTGGATTACACGCTGCCGGAATACGACATCCGGATGCCGTTCAAACCGACCGATTTCACACAGGTGAACCACCAGATCAACCGTGTGCTGGTGAGCCGCGCGCTGCGCCTGCTCGCGCCCGCCGCGACGGATCGTGTGCTCGATCTGTTCTGCGGCATCGGCAACTTCACGCTGCCGCTCGCGCGGGTGGCGAGGGAAGTCGTCGGTATCGAAGGCAGCGAAGCCCTGACGACGCGCGCGCTGGCCAACGCCGAAGCAAACGGCGTGGCGGGCCATACGTCGTTCGCGTGCCGCAACCTCTTCGAAATCACGGCCGACGACCTGCGCGCGCTGGGTCACTTCGACAGGTTTCTGATCGATCCGCCGCGCGAAGGGGCGCTGGCGGTGGCGAAGGCGCTTGCTGAAATCGCGCGGAGCGGCGACGGCCCGCTGCCGAAGCGCATGGTCTACGTATCGTGCAATCCGGCGACGCTCGCGCGTGACGCCGGGCTGCTGGTTCACGAGGCGGGCTACCGTCTGAAGGGCGCGGGTGTGGTGAACATGTTCCCGCATACGTCGCACGTCGAATCGATCGCGCTGTTCGAGCGGGACTGAACGAGCGGTTCGCGCCAGTCTTCAGGATCGATGCGATCCCTGAAGACTGGAGATGGACAGCAATCCGGCAACAATCTGGCCGCCACAAACAGAAACGCCACGGAAAATTCCGTGGCGTTTCTGTTTGACCCGGGCGGGACTGGTTTAAAACTGCCACCAGGACTTTTTCACGCCGGGGCGAGCATGACCCGTGACGTACGGGCTGTCCGGGAACGTGCCGGCCAGCACACGCTTCGTATCGTCGGCCAGTTGCGGCTGGTCGAGCTTCTGGTACGACAGCATCATGATGTGCAGCGCGTCTTCGATCGCCGGGGCGTTCTTGTATTCCTTGATCGCGAGTTGCGCACGGTTGATGGCGGCCACGTACGCGCCACGACGGTAGTAGTAGTCCGCCGCGTGCACTTCGTGCGAAGCCAGCGCATTCACGATGTAGCGCATGCGTTGCGCGGCATCCGGCGCGTACTTGCTGTTGGGATATTTGTCGACGACCACCTTGAACGCGTCATACGACTCGCGCAGCGATTTCGGATCACGCTCGCTCATGTCCTGACCGGAGAAGCGGCCGAACAGACCCAGATCGTCGTTGAAGTGGATCATGCCCTTCAGATAGTACGCGTAGGCAATGTCCGGGTGATCCGGGTGCAGCTGGATAAAGCGGTCGACGGCCTGATCGGCGTTGGCGGCTTCGCTGTCTTTCCAGCTGCAGTACGCCACGTTGATCTGCGCCTGCTGCGCGAAATGGCCGAACGGGTCGCGGCCTTCGAGCTGTTCGAAGTACTTCGCGCACTTGCCCCAGTCGCCGCCGGAGAGCGCGTCCTGCGCCTCCGTATATAATTTGTTGTTGGTCCAGACGGCTGTCTCGTCCGTCTTTTCGGGCAGGCCGTGGCAGGCTGCCACGATCGCGAGCGCTGCTGCACAGGCAAGATAACGGGCGACATTTTTCAGGCTGCGGGCCGCTTTCAGCGCCGCAGCCTGGCGGGTTGAATATGCCGCCGCGTGTGCTGCCGCTTGTGTCGCCACTCGTGCCGTTGTTTGGGCCGTATTAGTAATGATATTCAAGGCTCGCATTTTCCAGTCTAGCTTTACGTCCAGGTGACCCAGACTCAATGACCCGCTCAAAAACTCCGGGTACCGCCGCCGGTACTCCGGATAGCAACAAAGATTATAGCCCAAGCGCCGAGCCCGACGACGCGCTGGCAGCCGATTCCCTCGACGACGATCCCGGTAGCGACACACTTGTACCGTACGCCGCGCAGATGGTGGCGAGCCGGCCGGTCGACGAAGCGCCCCGCATCGCGCAGGTGCCGGACGACATGGCCGGCGACCGGCTCGACAAGGTGCTCGCGAAACTCTTCCCCGAATTTTCCCGGAACCGGCTGCAAAGCTGGATCGAGGCGCAGCGTGTGCGCATCGACGGCGCGCCCGCGAAAATCCGTCAGCCGGTGCCGCTGGGCGCCACCATCGAGCTGATTCCCGATCTTTTGCCCGAGCAGCTGGCATTTACGCCGGAGCCGGTGCCGCTCGACATCGTCTACGAAGACGACACGCTCGTCGTCATCAACAAGCCAGCTGGCCTCGTCGTGCATCCGGCGGCGGGCAACTGGGGCGGCACGATGCTCAACGGCCTGTTGTACCGCTACGGCGCGTCGGCCGCCGGCCTGCCGCGCGCCGGCATCGTGCACCGGCTCGACAAGGAAACCTCCGGGCTGATGGTCGTCGCGCGCACGCTCGAGGCGCAGACCGATCTCGTGCGCCAGTTGCAGGCGCACACCGTGAAGCGGCGCTATCTCGCGCTCGTGTGGGGCAACATGCCCGAAGAGGGCACGATCGACGCGCCGATCGGCCGTGATCCGCGCGAACGCACGCGCATGGCCGTGGTCACGAGCGCGGCGGGCAAGGCCGCGCGCACGCACTTCCGGCGTGTCGATTCGACGATATGGGAACGGCAGCCGGTGTCGGCGATTCATTGCGACCTCGAAACCGGCCGCACGCATCAGATCCGGGTGCACTGCGCGCATATCGGCCATCCGCTGCTGGGCGATCCGGTGTACGGGCGCGCACGCGGCAAACGCTCGGTGACGCCGCTGCCGGATGGTTTCGCGCGCCAGGCGCTGCACGCGTGGCGTCTTGGGCTGATCCATCCGGAGACGGGCCGCTCGATGCAGTGGCGCGCGGACGTGCCGGACGACATGGCGGCGCTGTCGGCGGCGCTCGGCCTCGGCCGCGATGACGAAGGCGCATTCGACGACGAATACGGCGAGGAATACGACAACTACGACGACGGCGACGACGAAGACGACGCCTCTTCCGGCCTGCCGCACGGCGACGACGAAGACGGGGACGACGCATGACGAGCGCACCTGAGCTGACGTTTGCCGACGTATTGCAGCCCGTGTGGCGCGTCTCGCCGCGCGTGCACTCGCTCGTCACGACGCGTAACGGCGGCGTGAGCCGGCCGCCGTTCGGACGCTGGACGGATGGCGTCGAACAGCCTGGCGGCCTGAACCTGGGCCGTCGCGCGGGCGACGATCCCGAGGCCGTCGAACTCAACCGCGCGCGTCTGCTCGCGCTGACGGGCACGCCGGCGGCGTGGCTTGAGCAGATCCATGGCGCGGAAGTCGTGAATGCCGCCGACGTGCTCGCAGGCGCGCGGCAGGGCGCGGCGCCCGTGCGCGCCGACGCCAGCGTGACAGACCGGCCCGGCACGATGTGCATCGTGATGATCGCCGACTGCATGCCAGTGCTGCTGTGCGATGCCAACGGCCGCGCGGTCGGCGCGGCGCATGCGGGCTGGCGAGGCCTCGCTGCCGGCATCGTCGAGAAGACGGCGGCGCGTGTCGCGCAACTCGCGGGAACCGGGCTCGAAGGCTTGCATGCGTACCTCGGGCCGTCGATCGGACCGACAGCATTCGAGGTTGGGGCAGACGTGCGTGACGCCTTCATGAACGGTGTCGACGGGGCACAACGCGACGCCACGTCGAAGGCGTTCGTGCCGCGTGCCGAATGGCCCGGTAAATACCTCGCGGATCTTCCGGCACTCGCACGCATTCGTTTGAACCAGATCGGCGTGACGCAGATCACGGGCGCCGATGCCTGTACCGTGACTGGGCGATCGCGCTTTTATTCGTATCGGCGCGATGCCGAAACGGGACGCATGGCGGCGATGATCTGGCTCGCCGATTGAGCGTGCTGCGAACGGATCGAAAGCGCGCGACGCGCTGCCTGACGTGAGTGCCCGGGTTTCTTTCGTGCCGGCAATTTTGCTGCGCCGCCGGATTCGCATCGGGCCGTACGGCCGATAACACATCATCACGTGGATGAGGCAGCACAAAAGGCTGCATAAAGCGCTGCCAGGGCGCCAATAGATGTAAAACAACCGCGCATTCACGGTTATCCGGAGCGTTGACAAATCGCGATTTCAATGCCCTTAAAAAGGACATGGGGAAAACGATAATTAAAAAAATATCGCACTGCGGCAAAATCGGGATCAAGCATTGACATGCCTTGCAATGGGGAGCAAGAATGTTCCTCACCACGGGACAGGGCGTGACGAGGTCGCGAGCAATCGCCCACGTGCGTATCACCTGCCTCTCAACCAGTCCGTCAGGACTTACCGGTCAAAGCAGGTATGGCTGCATCAAAACGTTCTACGACTTCTTCCCGTAAGGCCGCGTCACCGGAGGCCGCGCAACCGCAGGCCGCACCCGATACCGCGACTTCGCCCGCCGGGATGCAGCAGATGTTCGACGCCTGGATGAATGCATGGCGCGCGGCCGGCAGTGCGGCCCGGCCTGCGGAAGGTGCCGCGGCGGCCAGTGCGGCCGCGCCCTGGTGGACCGTTACGGGTTTCGGTGCGAATGGCTCGAACGGATCGCCGTTCCCGATGCCCGGCATGCCACAGATGCCGTTTCCCGGTATGCCCGATTTCAGCAAGGCGGCGGCTTCGATGTCGCCGTTTGCCGCGTTGAATATGCCCTCGGCGGCGATTCCGCCCGGGCGTCTTCAGCAATTGCAGTCGGACTATTCGCGCGAAGCGCTGCAACTGATGCAGCAGGCCGCCGATGCGAAGCCGGCCATTCCCGAACTGAAAGACCGGCGTTTCAGCGCAGATGCGTGGAGCGCGACGCCTGCTTACGCATTTACCGCTGCATGGTATTTGCTGAACGCACGCTATCTCCAGGAACTCGTCGACGCGATCGAGACCGATGCAAAGACACGCGAGCGCATCCGCTTCGCTGTCCAGCAATGGACCGCGGCGGCATCGCCCAGCAACTTCTTCGCTTTGAATCCCGAAGCGCAAAAGACGCTGCTCGAAAGCCAGGGTGACAGCCTGCGTCAGGGCGTGATGAATCTGCTGGGCGACCTGCAGCGCGGCAAGATTTCGCAGACGGACGAATCCGGCTTCGTGGTGGGCAAGAACCTCGCGAACACCGAGGGTTCGGTGGTCTTCGAAAACGAACTGCTGCAACTGATCCAGTACAAGCCGCGTACGGCGACGGTGCGCGAGCGGCCGTTGCTGATCGTGCCGCCGTGCATCAACAAGTTCTACATTCTCGATCTGCAGCCGGAGAATTCGCTTGTCGCGCACGGTCTCGATTCGGGACATCAGGTGTTCCTGATTTCGTGGCGCAACGCGGATGCCTCGATCGTCCACAAGACGTGGGACGACTACATCGGCGGCGGTGTGCTCGCCGCGATCGAAACCGTTCGCCAGATCAGCGGGCGCGAGCAGATCAATACGCTTGGTTTTTGCGTCGGCGGCACGATGCTCGCCACGGCGCTTGCCGTCGCGGCCGCGCGCGGTGAACATCCGGCTGCGTCGATGACGCTGCTCACCGCGATGCTCGACTTCAGCGATACCGGCGTGCTCGACGTATTCGTCGATGAGTCGCATGTGAAGATGCGCGAGCAGACGATTGGCGGCATGGGGGGTGGTCAGCCTGGCCTCATGCGCGGCATCGAGTTCGCGAATACGTTTTCGTTCCTGCGGCCGAACGACCTCGTGTGGAATTACGTCGTCGATAACTACCTGAAGGGCCGCACGCCGGTGCCGTTCGATCTGCTTTACTGGAACAGCGATTCGACGAACCTGCCCGGTCCGATGTATGTCTGGTATCTGCGCAACACGTATCTCGAGAACAGGCTGCGCGAACCGGGCGCGCTGACTGTGTGCGGCGAGCAGGTCGACCTCTCGCGTATCGACGTGCCGACCTTCATCTACGGTTCGCGTGAAGACCATATCGTGCCGTGGCAAACGGCGTATGCCTCGGTGCCACTTCTTTCCGGGCCGCTCAGATTCGTGCTCGGCGCGTCCGGACACATCGCGGGCGTGATCAATCCGCCCAAAAAGAACAAGCGTAACTACTGGGTGCTCCAGGGCGAGGCGAAGAACCTGCCAGCGACAGCCGACGCCTGGTTCGAACAGGCAGCCGAAGTGCCGGGTAGCTGGTGGCCGGAGTGGACGCAATGGCTCGAGCAGTACGCCGGGAAGAAGGTCAAGCCGCGCGCCGAGCCTGGCTCGGCGGAGCATCGCGCAATCGAACCCGCACCGGGTCGTTATGTGCTTCAGCGCGACTGACAGCAAAGGAATGGCGCAGCAACGGCGGCGGCATTAAGAGAAACCGTAATCGAAGCAGATGGATTTTTAACTTGACGGGCTGCGGAGTATCGAACCGTAACGCCCGGAGGAAATGAAAATGACTGATGTTGTGATCGTATCGGCCGCACGTACTGGAGTCGGCAAATTCGGCGGGTCGCTGGCGAAAATCGCCGCGCCCGATCTTGGCGCGACGGTTGTCCGCGCCGTTCTCGAGCGTGCCGGCCTGAAACCCGAGCAGATCAGCGAAGTCATCCTCGGTCAGGTGCTGACGGCAGGTTCGGGCCAGAACCCGGCACGCCAGGCGCTGATCAAGGCCGGGCTGCCGGCGGCCGTGCCGGGCATGACGATCAACAAGGTGTGCGGCTCGGGTCTCAAGGCCGTGATGCTTGCGGCCAACGCGATCATTGCGGGCGACGCGGATATTGTCGTCGCCGGCGGGCAGGAAAACATGAGCGCGGCGCCGCACGTGCTGCCGGGCTCGCGCGATGGCTTTCGCATGGGCGACGCGAAACTCATCGACAGCATGATCGTCGACGGCCTGTGGGATGTGTACAACCAGTACCACATGGGTGTCACCGCGGAAAACGTCGCGAAGGAATACGACATCACGCGCCAGCAGCAGGACGCGTTTGCCGCGTTGTCACAGAATAAGGCGGAAGCCGCACAGAAGGCTGGCCGCTTCGATGATGAAATTGTCCCGGTTGAGATCCCGCAACGCAAAGGTGATCCGGTACGCTTCGCGACCGACGAATTCGTGCGCCACGGTGTGACCGCGGAATCGCTCGCGAGTCTCAAGCCCGCGTTCTCGAAGGAAGGCACTGTTACGGCTGCGAACGCGTCGGGTCTGAACGACGGCGCGGCAGCCGTGGTCGTGATGTCGGCGAAGAAGGCCGAGGCGCTGGGCCTCACGCCGCTCGCGCGCATCAGGGCGTACGCGAGCGCGGGCGTCGATCCGAAGGTGATGGGCATGGGTCCGGTGCCGGCGTCGCGCCGCTGTCTGGAACGCGCGGGCTGGAGCGCGTCGGACCTCGATCTGATGGAAATCAACGAAGCGTTCGCGGCACAGGCACTCGCCGTGCATAAGCAGATGGGCTGGGACACGTCGAAGGTCAACGTAAACGGCGGCGCGATTGCGATCGGTCACCCGATCGGCGCGTCCGGTTGCCGGATTCTCGTCACGCTGCTGCATGAAATGCAGAAGCGCGATGCGAAGAAGGGTCTCGCGTCGTTGTGTATCGGCGGCGGGATGGGCGTGGCGCTGGCAGTCGAGCGCTATTGACGCCGGATGGCGGTTGCCCGTGGGGCGCGGTGCTGCTTCGTGCCGCGTCGCGATGCGCGGGCAGCAGCCGTCATGCGGTTCGCGCGTGGGCGGAGTCGCGGCATGGAGGCCGGCCGGGACTCGCGCAGGGCAGAGGGAGAGGGCACGGAGACAGTAGTGGCGAGGAATGAGGCTGCCGGTCGATACCGGCAGGCACCTCGCACAACGATAATGGAGTGTGGTTTATGTCACAGCGAATTGCGTATGTAACGGGCGGGATGGGTGGCATCGGCACGAGCATCTGCCAGCGGCTGCACAAGGAAGGTTTCAAGGTTGTCGCGGGCTGCGGCCCGAATTCCCCGCGTCGTGAGAAATGGCTGGGCGAGCAGAAGGCGCTCGGGTACGAATTCATTGCGTCCGAAGGCAACGTCGGCGACTGGGATTCGACGAAGCAGGCGTTCGACAAGGTGAAGGCCGAAGTCGGCGAGATCGACATCCTCGTCAACAATGCCGGCATCACGCGCGACGTGGTGTTCCGCAAGATGACGCATGAAGACTGGACGGCGGTCATCGACACCAACCTCACGAGTCTCTTCAATGTGACGAAGCAGGTGATCGACGGCATGGTGGAGCGGGGCTTTGGCCGCATCATCAATATTTCGTCGGTGAACGGCCAGAAAGGTCAGTTCGGACAAACCAACTATTCGACGGCCAAGGCGGGCATTCACGGCTTCACGATGTCGCTGGCGCAGGAAGTGGCCACGAAGGGCGTGACCGTCAACACCATTTCTCCGGGCTATATCGGCACGGACATGGTGAAATCGATTCGCCCCGATGTGCTGGAAAAGATCGTGGCGACAATTCCGGTGCGCCGTCTTGGGCATCCGGACGAAATCGGCTCGATCGTGGCGTGGCTCGCGTCGGATGAATCGGGTTTTTCGACAGGCGCCGATTTTTCGTTGAACGGCGGCCTGCATATGGGCTGATCCCGCTTGCGCCCCGTTCCGGCGGGGCGTTGCGGATCAGATGGTTCCGGCGGCGTCTCGCATTGCGCAGGGGTTCGATTGTGCGTGCGACGGGCGCCGTTTCTGCGCTCCCGGGCGCTTAAAGGCGTTAAATGACAACGACTACTACAAAGAAGACGACGGCCGAACGACTCATCAAGAAGTATCCGAACCGCCGGCTGTACGATACGGAGACAAGCACGTACATCACGTTGACGGACGTGAAGACGCTCGTCCTGGATCAGGAGGACTTCAAGGTTATCGACGCCAAGAGCAACGAGGACCTGACGCGCGCGATCCTGCTGCAGATTATTCTCGAAGAGGAAAGCGGCGGGCTGCCGATGTTTTCTTCGTCGATGCTCTCGCAGATCATCCGTTTCTACGGACACGCGATGCAGGGCATGATGGGCACGTACCTCGAGAAGAACATTCAGGCGTTCATCGATATTCAGGCGAAACTCACCGATCAGTCGAAGACGCTCTACGAAGGCAACGCGATGAATCCGGAAGTCTGGTCGCAGTTCATGAACATGCAGGCGCCGATGATGCAGGGGATGATGACCAGCTACATCGAGCAGTCGAAGAACATGTTCGTGCAGATGCAGGAACAGATGCAGACGCAGGCGAAATCGATGTTCAGCACGTTCCCGTTCAACAAGCAGCCGAATCCGAATCCGGAGCCGGAGAAGAAGTAAGGGAGCAGGGGCCGATACCTGAGACTCGATATCGACCGGCGCGGCGCTGCTGAAAACGGTCGATCCGTGCTTCCTGTATCAGGCCGCTTTCAGGTCTCGCAATGCATCCGGGTGGAGCGCTGCGACCCGCAGCAGGGTTTGCGCTGCTCCGGTAGGTTGCCGCCGGCCTTGCTCCCAGTCCTGGAGCGTTCGGGTCGATACGCCGAGCAGCGCGGCGAATGCACTCTGCGACAGCCCGACTTTCGCGCGCGCCAGGGCCGCTGCGGTCGGCTCGATTTTCGTGACGCGCGCAGCGCGCCCCGTCTTCATGTCGCGCACGGACTTCAGCAAGTCCGCCTGAAACTGTTCCAGTTCTTTATCCATGTTCGATCTCCTGGCGTAACTGGTTGAGAAACGTGGTGGGCAGATCGTCGAATTTTGCCTTCGTGTAAGCGATCAGCAACCAGATGCAGCCGTCCTCGACCAGGTTGTAGTAGACGACGCGTGCGCCGCCATGTTTTCCCATACCCGGCCTTGACCATCGCACCTTGCGCAGGCCTCCCGTTCCCGGGATGACGTCTCCGGA
The DNA here is from genome assembly GCF_907164575.1 of Paraburkholderia gardini. Classification (GTDB taxonomy): domain Bacteria; phylum Pseudomonadota; class Gammaproteobacteria; order Burkholderiales; family Burkholderiaceae; genus Paraburkholderia; species Paraburkholderia gardini. The sequence continues at coordinate 148,471 of NZ_CAJQYY010000002.1, read as the reverse complement.
TAACGGATTGCCGGCGAGCCACGTGATAAATGACTCCCGCTCATCGTCGTACCAGATTTCCTCCGCATAGCGCTGGAACGTCTTCGTTTCGATGACCGTATATATGGGTCTGAATTGTACGGCCTTGCCGTATATTTCGCAAGAATTCATTGTTATAAATGATGGAGCCCGACATGGGGCTCGATTGGGTGGCTAACGCGAAAGGGCTGCGCGGGAAACACGCGACAAACCACAACGCGGTTTCGCGACAGGATTGATATCGAGTGCCATTGCCGCGGTCCTGCAGCGACAATTCGGTCGACCGGACGACTTGCGTTAGCACGGGCGGTGTGCTGATCCGGAATCCCGGGAAGAATCTGGACGAACCTGCCCGGCCAGCGCGAATTCCCGCGCCTTCGCCGCGGGTGGCCGGACGTGGCGGCGCGGTACAATGCGGGGTTACGTTACCGCCATCCGCCGGACCATCCCCTATGCCGCAGACTTCCTCCCCCATTACGCCGACGCCGGCCGCCCCGAAAGTCGGGTTCGTGTCGCTCGGCTGCCCCAAGGCGCTCGTCGATTCCGAGCAGATCATCACGCAGCTGCGCGCCGAAGGTTACGAAATCTCCGGCACGTATGACGGTGCGGATCTCGTCGTCGTCAACACCTGCGGATTTATCGACGAAGCCGTGCAGGAAAGTCTCGACGCGATCGGCGAGGCGCTTACGGAAAACGGCAAGGTGATCGTTACCGGCTGCCTTGGCGCGAAGAAAAGCGCGAGCGGCAGCGGGCTCATCGAGGAAGTGCATCCGAAGGTGCTCGCCGTCACCGGCCCGCACGCGCTGGGTGAAGTCATGCAGCACGTGCATAACCATCTGCCGAAGCCGCACGATCCGTTCGTCGATCTCGTGCCGGCCGCGGGCGTGAAGCTCACGCCGCGCCATTACGCGTATCTGAAGATCTCCGAAGGCTGCAATCATCGCTGCACGTTCTGCATCATTCCGTCGATGCGCGGCGATCTGGTGTCGCGTCCGGTCGCCGAAGTCATGCTCGAAGCGGAGAACCTCTTCAAATCCGGCGTGAAGGAGCTGCTCGTCATTTCCCAGGACACGAGCGCGTACGGCGTCGACGTCAAATACCGCACCGGTTTCTGGAACGGCAAGCCGGTCAAGACGCGCATGACGGACCTCGTCGGCGCGCTGGGCGAACTCGCCGCGCAATACGGCGCGTGGGTGCGCCTGCACTACGTGTATCCGTATCCGAGCGTCGACGAAGTCATTCCGATGATGGCCGAAGGCCCGTACAGGGGGCACGTGCTGCCGTATCTCGACGTGCCGTTCCAGCACGCGCACCCGGAAGTGCTGAAGCGCATGAAGCGCCCGGCCAACGCGGAAAAGGTCATGGAGCGCGTGCGCAGGTGGCGCGAAATCTGTCCGGACCTGACGATCCGCAGCACGTTCATCGCCGGCTTCCCGGGTGAGACGGAAGAGCATTTCCAGACGCTGCTCGACTTCATCCGCGAGGCGGAACTCGATCGCGTCGGCTGCTTTGCGTATTCGCCGGTGGAAGGCGCGAGTGCGAACGAACTCGATGGCGCGTTGCCCGACGAAGTGCGCGAAGAGCGTCGCGCGCGCTTCATGGAAGTCGCCGAGGAAGTTTCGGCGAAGCGCATCGCGAAGAAGGTCGGCAAGACGCTGAAGGTGCTCGTCGACGAGATCAACGCCGAAGGCGGCATTGGCCGCACGGCGGCGGACGCGCCGGAGATCGACGGCGTCGTATATGTCGCGCCGGCCGTGAAGGCGTCGAAGCGCTACAAGGTGGGCGACTTCGTGTCGGTGAAGATCACCGGCGCCGACGGCCACGATCTGTGGGGCGAGGTCTAGGTCATGACGTCAGCGTTTCCCGGGATTCTCGCGCTGGGCGAGGCGATGGTCGAATTCAACCAGTCTTCGAAAGACCAGCCGGCTTATCTGCAGGGCTTCGGCGGCGACACGTCGAACTTCTGCATCGCGGCGTCGCGCCAGGGTGCGCGTACCGGCTTTGTGTCTGCCGTGGGCGACGACCACTTCGGGCGTCTTCTGATCGACCTGTGGAACACGGAAAACGTCGATACGTCGATGGTGCGCGTCGACGCCGGCGCGCCCACGGGCGTCTATTTCGTCTCGCACGGCCCCAACGGTCACCAGTTCGACTATCTGCGCGCCGGTTCGGCCGCGAGCCGCTATGCGCCACGCGACCTGCCGCTCGATGCGATTGCCGCCGCGAAGGTCATCCATCTGTCGGGCATCAGTCTCGCGATCAGCGTGAGCGCGTGCGATGCCGCGTTCGCCGCGATCGACCATGCACGCGCAAGCGGCGTAGCCGTGAGTTTCGACACCAACCTGCGTCTGAAGCTGTGGCCGCTCGCGCGGGCACGCGCGGTGATGCTCGAAGCGATCCGTCAGACGGACATCTGTCTGCCGAGCTGGGACGACGTCACTGAACTCACGGGCCTCACCGGTCGCGACGAGATCGTCGATTTCCTGCTGGCGCAGGGCCCACGCGTGATTGCACTGAAGCTCGGCAAGGAAGGCTCTTACGTGGCGACGCCGGACGAACGTCGCGTCGTGCCGGGCTGCGTCGTGAAGGCCGTGGATGCTACCGGCGCCGGCGACTGCTACGGCGGCGCATTTATCGCGCGCATCGTCGCGGGCGACGATCCATTCGAAGCCGCGCGTTACGCGAATGCGGCCGCGGCACTCTCGACGCAGGGTTTCGGCGCAGTGGCGCCGATTCCGGAACGTCAGGCGGTCGAGGCGCTGCTCGCCAGCTAGAGTCAGGCGGGAGCGCGATACAGGCGCGTGTCGGGCAGAGCAGGCCCGCGCGCCGCCATCCAGATCATTCAAAAAGAGAGGAGCGAACGATGCAACGGGAAGTCGTGGTGGTGAGCGCGGTGCGTACGGCAATCGGCGATTTCGGTGGCGCCCTGAAGGATTTCTCGCCGACGGATCTGGGTGCACGCGTGGTGCACGAAGTGCTGGCACGGGCGAACGTGCCGGGTGATGACGTCGGTCACGTGGTATTCGGCAACGTCGTTCATACCGAGCCGAAAGACATGTATCTCGCGCGCGTCGCGGCGCTCAACGGCGGCGTTGCCCAGCACACGCCGGCGCTCACGGTGAACCGTCTGTGCGGTTCGGGCCTGCAGGCGATCGTCTCGGCAGCCCAGGGCATTCTGCTCGGCGACTCGGATATCGCGATCGGCGGCGGCGCTGAAAACATGAGCCGCGCGCCGTACATGATGCCGGCCGCGCGCTTCGGCCAGCGCATGGGCGACGCCCGTCTCGTCGACATGATGCTCGGCGCGCTGAGCGATCCGTTCCAGTCGGTTCACATGGGCGTGACCGCTGAAAACGTCGCAAGGAAGTACGATATTTCGCGCGACGCACAGGATGCGCTCGCGCTCGAATCGCATCGCCGCGCGGCCCATGCGATCCAGAACGGTTACTTCAAGGATCAGATTCTCCCGATCACGATTCCGTCGAGGAAGGGCGATACCGTATTCGATACCGATGAACACGTGCGGCTCAACGCATCGCCGGAAGATTTCTCGAAGCTCAGGCCCGTGTTCGCGAAGGAAAACGGCACGGTCACGGCAGGCAACGCGTCGGGTATCAACGATGCCGCCGCCGCAGTCGTGCTGATGGAGCGCAGTGTCGCGGAAAAGCGCGGCGCGAAGCCGCTTGCCCGTCTTGTCGCGTATGCACATGCCGGTGTCGATCCTGCGTACATGGGTATCGGTCCCGTGCCGGCCACACGCAAGGTGCTGGAGCGCGCGGGCCTCACGGTCGCCGACCTCGACGTGATCGAGGCAAACGAAGCGTTCGCCGCGCAGGCGTGCGCGGTCAGCAAGGAACTCGGGCTCGATCCGGCGAAGGTCAATCCGAACGGCTCGGGCATTTCGCTCGGCCACCCGATCGGCGCCACCGGTGCGCTGATCACCGTGAAGGCGCTCTACGAGCTGCAACGCACGGGCGGTCGCTACGCGCTGGTGACGATGTGCATCGGCGGCGGCCAGGGCATCGCGGCGATCTTCGAGCGGATCTGACGGACCACAACGCGTGTGCACGAACGAAGGAACGAAAGGATGCAACAAACGAAGCCGATGATGCAGCGCGTGTCGCCGCGTCGCCTGATGGGCGCCGCGACCGCGGCACTGTCCATGCTGTGCTGTGCGGGCGTGATGGCGGTCGCGGTGTTATCCGCGCCAGCGTACGCAGAGAGCGACGCGGTGAAAGAACTGGCCGCGCCGCCGCCCATCGAGTTGCCGTTGAAGCCGAGCCGCGAATTCGCGAAGTTTCCGCGTTACGCGGGCATGCTCGGCAGCCGGCAGATCGTGCTGCGGCTCGGCGCGAAAACCGACGATCCCTCGGGTGTGCACGGCGAATATCAGTTCACCGATAACGGCGCGGTGATCCTGATTGCCGGCGATCGCGACGGCACCACGCTTGAGGTCGAGGAATCGAATGATGGCACGCACATCACCGGCAACTGGGTCGGCAAATTCGCCGCTGACGGTACGCTCTCCGGCGAGCGGATGAACGTCGACGACTCCGATCCGCAGCCGTTCGACCTGCGTCCGCTCGCGGCAGGCCAGCCGGTGCCGCCGCCGGTTGCCGCAAAGGCGCCGGCGGAGACATCCGCGCCTGCGCCGGGTGGACATCCAGTGGGCGGCGTCGGCAACGTCACAACGGGCGACTGACCGGCGCCGTGGGCGTGCACCTTCGGGCGCATGCCCACGCGCAATCCGCGTAACCTGCAATCTGATTAACCACGTTTTATCTGACCGGATTCACCATGACTGACACTCCCTCCAGACGCGGCCTGCAGACCCGCATCGTGCGCGCGGAAGACGACCTCACGCCCGGCTTCGAATCGTTTGCCGTGCCGGTCACGCGCGCGTCGACGGTGGTGTTCCCCGATCTCGCGACGATGCGCGCGCTCGACTGGCGCAACGACGCGCAGTGGCGCTACGGCCTGCACGCCACGCCGACGTCGCTCGTCCTCGCGCAGCGGCTCGCCGCGCTCGAGGGCGGCAATCATGCACTGTTGCAGCCATCGGGGCTGTCGTCGATCTCGAACGTGTACTTCGGCATCGTGAAAGCGGGCGACGACGTGCTGATTCCCGACAACGTCTATTCGCCGAACCGCGATCACGGCGACTGGCTCGCGCGCGATTTCGGCATCACCGCGCGTTACTACGACCCGATGGTGGGCGCCGGCATCGCGAAGCTGATCCAGCCCGATACGCGACTGATCTGGCTCGAGGCGCCGGGCTCCGTGACGATGGAAGTGCCCGACGTGCGTGCCATTACAACCGCCGCGCGCGCGCGCAACGTCGTCACCGCGATCGACAATACGTGGTCGGCCGGTCTCGCGTTCCGTCCGTTCGAGCAGGGCGTCGACATCTCGGTGCAGGCGTTGACGAAGTATCAGTCGGGCGGCGGCGACGTGTTGATGGGCGCGACGATTACCGCGGACCGCGAGTTGCATCTGAAGCTGAAGGCGGCACGCATGCGCATGGGGATCGGCGTGTCGTCGGACGATTGCTCGCTTATCCTGCGTAGTCTGCCGAGCATGAAGATCCGCTTCGAGCAGCACGACCGCAGCGCGCTCGCGCTCGCGAAGTGGCTGAAGACGCGGCCGGAAATCGCAGCGGTCCTGCATCCGGCGTTGCCCGATTGCCCGGGCCACGAATTCTACGAGCGCGACTTCACCGGCGCGGGCGGCCTCTTTTCGGTCGTGTTCGACGGCCAGTACAGCGCGGCGCGGATCGACACGTTCTGCGAGTCGCTGGAGCTGTTCTCGCTTGGCTGGAGCTGGGGCGGCGCGCATAGCCTCGCGATGCCGTACGACATCGCATCGATGCGCACCGAAGCGCAGTGGCCGCATCGCGGCACGCTGGTGCGGTTCTACATCGGGCTCGAGGAAGAGGCCGATCTGCGTGCGGATATCGAGCAGAGTCTCGCGGCGCTGGCCTGAGCGCCGTCATAACGGTTTGCCGCAACGTAAAACGCCGCCTTTCGAGGCGGCGTTTTACATTCCAGGCGATACGTTGTACGTGCGCTGTGCGCGCGTCAGGCGCGTCAGAACAACCGGAGCAATCCGTCGAGGCCGACGAAGTTAAACGCGACGCTTGCCGCCTCGCGCACCACCGGCTTCGCGCGAAACGCGACCGACAGGCCTGCCTCGGCCATCATCTTCAGATCGTTCGAGCCGTCGCCCATCGCGATGGCGCGCGCTGGCTCGATGCCGAGCTGCGCGCAGGTTTCGCGCAACGTACGCGCCTTGACGTCGGCGTCGACGACCTCGCCGGTCACACGCCCGGTCAGCTTGCCATCGACGATTTCGAGCGTATTCGCGCGCGTGAAATCGAGCCCGAGGCGCGCCTTCAGTTTTTCGGTGAAGAACGTGAAACCGCCGGAAACCAGCAGCGTTTTCAGGCCGGCCGCCTTTGCGCCCGCGAGCATCCGCTCAGCACCCGGCGACAGCTGGAGCCGCTCTTCGTACACGCGCTCAAGCGCGCTTGCATCGAGTCCTTCGAGCAGCGTGACGCGGCGTGTCAGGCTTTCGTTGAAGTCCTTGATTTCGCCACGCATCGACGCTTCGGTGATCGCCGCGACCTGTGCTTTCAGCCCGCAAAAATCGGCGATTTCATCGATGCATTCGATCGTGATGAGCGTCGAATCCATGTCCATGGCGACGAGGCCAAAATCGCGCAACTGACGGCCCGGTTCGATAAACGCGTAGTCGAGCTGGTGCGTCCCGCAGTACACGTCGAGATCGGCGCGCTGCAACGGGTTCGCGTCCTCGATTCGAAGCGTGCGGGTGTCGAGCGGCGTCGCGCGCATGCCGCGCGCAAGCCCGACGAGGGGTTTGAAATGGGTTTCGGCGATCGGCGCGAGGCTTTGGATGACGAGGTTCATGTCGACGCAGGTAAAGGCACGGGGCGGGTATCGGGCGGGCGCGTGCACGCGCGGGAATCCGGCTATTGTAACGGTTCGGCGTGAGCGCTTCGGCAGGATGAACGTGCGGTGCGGCATACTCTCACGACGGATGGCACGCCCGTGCGGCATGCAGGCAAGGCGCGCCGGGCAAAAAGCACAAACGAACGCAAACAGACGACAGCCGGAGACTCGCCATGCCTTCAGACATTGACGAACGCGCACTCGCCCGCGATTTTGACCTTCGCCATCTGACGCCCGCGTTCCATGACGATCCTTATCCGGTCTATCGTGCGCTGCGCACGCATGAACCGGTCAGGCGCATGCGGGACGGCTCGCTCTTTCTCACGCGCTATCGCGACGTGCAGGCGGTGTATCGCGATCCGAAAGCATTCAGTTCCGACAAGACGGTCGAGTTCCGGCCGAAATACGGCGAATCGCCGCTATATGAGCATCACACGACGAGCCTCGTCTTCAACGACCCGCCGCTACATACACGGGTGCGCAAGCTGATCGCTGGCGCGCTGACGGCGCGTGCGATCGCGGCGATGGAGCCGGGTCTGATCCGGCTCGTCGACGGTTTGCTCGATGCCGCGGAAGAGCGCGGCGAGATCGATCTGATCGGTGCGTTCGCGTCGGCGATTCCAGTCGAGGTGATCGGCAATCTGCTCGACGTGCCGCACAAGGAACGCGGGCCGTTGCGCGAGTGGTCGCTCGCCATTCTCGGCGCGCTCGAACCCGTGCTGACCGAAGCGCAACTCGAACGGGGCAATCGCGCGGTGACCGGTTTCGTGAACTATCTGAAGGAACTGGTCGCCGCCCGTCGCCGTACACCGGGCGATCCGCAGCACGATGTGCTGACGTGCCTGATTGAAGGCGAAACCGAAGGCGAGCGTCTTTCCGAAGCCGAGTTGCTGCAGAACTGCATCTTCATCCTCAACGCAGGCCACGAGACGACGACGAACCTGATCGGCAACGGCATCGTCACGCTCAGCGAATGGCCTGACGCGCGCGCGGCGCTGCAACGCGAACCGGACCTGATCGCGAGCGCGGTGGAAGAATGCCTGCGCTTCGAAAGCTCGAACCAGCTGGGCAATCGCATGGCGACGGTCGATACGGAAATCGGCGGTGTCGCGGTAGCGAAAGGCACGCCGGTCACGTTGTGCATTGGCGCGGCGAATCGCGACCCGGAACAGTTCGCGGAGCCGGACCGGTTCGACATTCGCCGCGAGCCCAACCGGCATCTCGCGTTCGGCTTCGGCATCCATCAGTGCGCGGGACTGTCGCTCGCGCGGCTCGAAGCGCGCATTGCGATTGGCCGGTTCGTGCGGCGCTTTCCGGCATACCGGCTGAGCGGCGAACCGGTGAGAGGCGGGCGCGTGCGCTTTCGCGGCTACGCGGCTGTGCCCTGTCAGGTTCGCTAGGGCGTTAATCCCGCATTGGTCCAGCATGAGGACGCGCCCTCAGTCCGCATCTTTTTCCTGTGCCACGCAAGACTTACAGCTTCCTCACGCTGCGTGGGCGCGCGCCTGAAACGCCGCCGCGCGCTCAGGCGTGGCGCGAATGGTCGACGGCGTCCGTGGCACGCTTGCTGCTTCGCTCCAGTTCCAGGCTTCGAGGAGCGCACGATGGCACACATGATCTGGAAGGGCGCGATCAGCTTCGGACTCGTGCATGTTCCGGTGCAGTTGTATCCGGCGACGAAGTCCGAAAAGGTCGGCTTCAACCTGCTCGACAAACGGTCGATCGACCCGATCGGCTACCGGCAGATCAACAAGCGCACCGGCAAGGAAGTCACGCGCGAGAACATCGTGCGCGGCTTCGAATACGAGAAAGGGCAGTACGTCGTGCTCTCCGATGCGGAGATCCGCTCGGCCAATCCGGAATCGACGCAGACCGTCGATATTCTCGCCTTCGTCGATGCGTCCGATATTTCATTTCTTTATCTCGACACGCCGTATTACCTCGCGCCCGATCGCAAGGGCGAAAAGGTTTATGCGTTGCTGCGCGAGGCCATGAAATCGTCGGCAAAGATTGGCGTCGCGAACGTCGTGCTGCACAACAAGCAGCATCTGGCCGCGCTGATTCCGGTGGGTCCGGTGCTCGCGCTCAACACGCTGCGCTGGGCCGACGAAGTGCGCCCGTTCGACGAACTCAAGCTGCCCTCCGAAGGGGTCAAGGCATCGGGCGTGAGCACGCGCGAACTCGACATGGCTAAGAAGCTCATCGACGACATGAGCGAGGGATGGGACCCTGCCGCGTATCACGACACGTTTCGCGACGACATCATGGCGCTCGTCGATAAAAAGGTTCGTGCGGGCAAGACCGAGGAAATCAGCGAGGTCGAGGAAGACACCCAACCGCATCGCTCCGCCGACATTCTCGATCTCTCCGACCTGCTCAAGCGCAGTCTTGGACGGGGTAAGGGCAAGCCCGCTTCGCGCGCCGTAAAGAAAGAGGAAGAGGAAGACGAAGACGAGGCGCTCGAAGCGCCGGTCAAACGCGTCGCGCCGCGCAAGAAGGCGCAAACGGCCACGCGCCGTGCAACGAACGGCGACGGCCCGAAAAACGCGCCGCCGCGCAAGCGTCGCGCCGCATGACAGAGCGTGAGCACACCTGCTTTCCTTGCTCCAGATCGCAACGACCAGGATCATGACCGACAGACTCGATCGCTACACGCGCAAACGTCGTTTCGACGAAACACCGGAGCCGTCCGGCGTGCCGGTGAAAAAGCGCGCACCCGCGAAGACGTCGACGCGCGGCCGTGCGCACGCGCTCTCGTACGTCATTCAGGAGCACGATGCGCGTCGGCTTCACTACGACTTCCGGCTCGAACTTGACGGCACGCTGCTGTCGTGGGCCGTGCCGAAAGGGCCGAGTCTGGATCCGTCGATGAAGCGTCTCGCGGTGCACGTCGAGGATCATCCAGTGGAATACGGTTCGTTCGAAGGCTCGATTCCCGAGGGCAACTACGGCGCGGGCGACGTGATCGTCTGGGATCGCGGTACATGGGAGCCCGCAGGCGGTGAAGCGCATGCGCGCGAGTCATACCGGGCAGGCAAGCTCAAGTTCGAACTGCATGGTGAAAAGCTGCGCGGCGGCTGGATGCTCGTGCGCAGTCACATGCGCGGCAGCGGCGACAAGGAGCAATGGCTTCTCATCAAGGAACGCGATGCCGAAGCGCGCGACGAAAACGCGTACGACGTGCTGAAGAAGTTGCCGGGCAGCGTACTCGACGGCGGCAAACACGGAGCGTCGAAAAAGAGCACGCCGGCGATTAAAAAGTCGGCCGCGAAAAAACGTGCCACCGCAGCCGATTCGAAGAAGACGGACACCGTCGCGGCCCGCAGTGTGAAATCGCTGCGGGAACTGGCGGTCTCACCCTCTATCGAAGGCGCGAAAAAAGCGGCGTTGCCAGCGAGTCTCAAGCCGCAACTCGCGACGCTCGTCGATACCGCGCCGCCTGGCGACGAATGGTCGTACGAGATCAAGTTCGACGGGTATCGTGTGCTGGCACGCATCGATCACCATGCGAGGAAGCCGGCGGTCGTGCAGGTTTTCACGCGCACCGGCAACGACTGGACACCACGATTTCGCCAGCAGGCCGACGCGCTCGCGGAACTCGACATCGAATCGGCGTGGCTCGACGGCGAGGCCGTCGCGCTCGACAATAACGGTGTGCCGAGCTTCCAGCTTCTGCAGAACGCGTTCGATGCCAACCGCGCGCAGGACATCACGGTCTATTTCTTCGACGTGCCGTTTCTGAACGGCTACGACCTGCGGGGCGTGCCGCTCGTGCAGCGCCGCGCGATTCTCAAGGCGTTGCTCGAGCCACTGAAGCACGACGTACTGCGTTATTCAGACGACTTCGGTTTCAGCGCCGACGCCCTGCTTGAAAGCGCGTGCGACATGGCGCTCGAAGGCATCATTGGCAAGCGTCGCGACAGTCTCTATCGCGCGGGGCGCACCTCGTCGTGGATCAAGCTCAAGTGCCGGCGGCGCCAGGAGTTCGTGATCGGCGGATATACGGGGCCGGCCGGCAGTCGGGCCGCTTTCGGCGCGTTGCTGCTCGGTGTCTACGATACACGCGGCAAGCTCCAGTACGCGGGGCGCGTCGGTACGGGTTTCGATGCGGCGACGCTGCGCTCGGTGAAAAAGGAACTCGACGCACTCGAAACGCAGCACATGCCGTTTGCGGACGCACCGCGCGAGCGCAGCCGTACGCCGGTGCACTGGGTCGAACCGGAACTCGTCGCCGAATGCAATTTCGCGGAATGGACCAGCGAGCGAATCGTGCGTCAGGCGTCGTTCGTCAGTCTGCGTCGCGACAAGCCGGCGCGGCAGATCGTCAAGGAAGTGCCTCACAAGGGAGCCGAAGTGGAACAGTCATCCGGTGAAGCCATGACGGTAGCGTCCACGCCGAAGCGGCGTGCTTCGAAGCAGAGCGATAAAGAGTCGTCGACGGGAAGCGTCGCCACAAAACGGGCGACAAAACGCGCTGCAACGAAAGCCGGCGAAACGACGGTCGCGGGCGTGCGCGTCTCGCATCCCGACCGTGTGATCGACAAGAGCACCGGCACGCGGAAGATCGATCTCGTGCGCTACTACGAATCGGTGGCGCGCTGGATCCTGCCGCATTTGCAGGACCGTCCCGTTTCTCTCGTGCGTGCGCCGGAGGACATCGGCGGCGAACTGTTCTTCCAGAAGCACAGCCAGAAACTGTCGATCCCCAACGTGACGCAACATCCCGGTCTCGATCCCGATCATCCGCCGTTGATCACGATCGACAGCGTCGACGCGCTCATCGGCGCGGCGCAGATGGGCACGATCGAGTTGCATACATGGAACGCCGTGGCATCGAACATCGGGAAGCCGGATCGCGTGGTGTTCGATCTCGATCCGGATCCGTCGCTTGGCTGGGACAAGATGATCGAGGCCGCGTTGCTTACACGCTCGCTGCTTGAGGAACTTGGCCTCATGTCGTTCTGCAAGACGAGTGGCGGCAAGGGCTTGCACGTCGTCGTGCCGCTGGCGAACAAGGCCGGCTGGGACGAAGTGAAGGCGTTCTCGCAGGCCATCGCGCAACACATGGCGACGACGCTGCCCACGCATTTCGCCGCGAAGATGGGCGCACGGAACCGCAGGAGAAAAATCTTCGTCGACTATCTGCGCAACAACCGCGGGTCGAGCACGGTGGCGGCGTTTTCGGCGCGCGCGCGGCCGGGCCTCGGGGTTTCCGTGCCGCTCTCATGGGACGAAGTGCCGGACACCCAGGCCGGCGACCAATGGACTATTGCGAACCTGCACGAACGGCTCGATGCACTGAAGACAGACCCGTGGGCGGGTTACGCGAAGACGCGTCAACGAATCACTGCCGCGATGAAGAAGCGGCTCGACCAGGCAGGACCCGAATGAGCCAATGCGCGGCCCGCTGGCGGGCTCGCCCAACCAGAACAGGGAACAGGAGAAGCACGATGAAAACATCACCGCAAACCTCGACGACGACCCACGGTCGCGAGACGTCCAGCAAACGCGAGCGCGACTCGTCGACGGGTCACGCCCGGCCGCCCGCCGATGACAACGCGCCGCTGCCGCACGAAGCCGATCAGGATCCGGGCGGCCACCACGATCAGGAACCCCATCGGGTCGGCAAGCAGGCGCATCACGATGTCGAACACGGTCTCGAAGACACCGACCGGCGCGGCGGCGATGAGTATCAGCAGCGCACGCAAAACGAGTCGAATACGAACCGGAACCCGGCCTCGAAGCCAGCGGGCGGATCGCGCGGACGGCGTTGAGCGCAAGCGGTCGGGATCACCAGCCGCACGCGCAGCGCTAGCGCGGCACCTGATCCCAGTACGGCGGATCGCCGAAATGCGCCGCGAGAAAGTCGATGAAGGCGAGCGTCTTTGGCGGTACGAAGGTGCGCGTCGGGTACACCGCCCAGATCGCCACCGTCTCGGCGAGCGGATAGGTGTCGAGGATCGTCACGAGTTCGCCGCTGCGCAGGTACGCCGCGACGTCCCACGTCGACTTCAGCGCGATGCCGAAGCCGTCGAGCAACGCGTCGCGAATTACCTCGCCGTTGTCGGTGGCGAACCGGCCGTTCACGCGCACGTTGACCCGGCCGGTGGGCGTCACGAACCCCCAGTCGCGTTGATCCGAGAGCATCACGCACTCATGATCGGCGAGATCGGACGGGTGCCGTGGTGTTCCGTGCGCTTCCAGATACGCAGGCGAACAGCAGATCACGCGGTGGTTCACCGCAAGCCGCCGCGCAACCAGCGACGAATCCTTCAGCGCGCCGAGCCGTATCGCGACGTCGATCCCGGCGTCGACGAGATCGACCATCTGGTCGGTCAGACGCAGGTCGATGCTCACACCCGGATATTGCCGCAGGAACGCCGGCATCACGGGCGACACGTGCTGACGCCCGAACGACGAAGGCATCGTCACGCGCAACCGGCCTTGCGGCCCCGACTGCGCATTGCCGACCGAGCCGCGCGCCGTATCGGCGGCATCGAGCAGCGTCTGCGCGTGCGTCATGAACGCTTCGCCGTCCTGCGTGAGGCTGATACGGCGCGTCGTACGATGCAGAAGCCGCGCGCCGAGCAACTGCTCCAGACTCGCGATCCGCGCGCTCGCCACGGCGGCCGACAGCCCGAATTCGCGCCCGGCTGCCGACAGGTTGTTCAGCAGCGCGGCGCGCACGAACAGCGCGACGTCGAGCAGATCGAGTCGTTCCCGTTCTCGTTGCGGTCGAAGAGAGGTCATTATTCGGAAAATCAAGAAAATGTTTCAGTCATTATGATGGTTTTAGAAGAATACAGAACGGCCTACGATGACATCAACCCGACCGAAACGCGCCGTCGAGGGCAGAAAGCCCGCTGCGGCGTGGCGGTCGCCCGTTTCGAACCGAATCTGTGAATCAGGAGTGCTCCATGAAAGCTGTCGGTCTTCATCGCTATCTGCCCATCGACAACCCCGAATCGCTCATCGACATCGAGATCGCCAGACCCGAGGCCACCGGCCACGACCTGCTCGTCAAGGTGGAAGCGATTTCCGTGAACCCGGTGGACACCAAGGTGCGCGCCCCGAAAGACCAGACCGAGGCCACGCCGCGCGTGCTCGGCTGGGATGCGGCCGGAACGGTTGCCGCAGTCGGCCCTGACGTCACGCTCTTCAAGGTCGGCGATCCCGTGTTCTATGCGGGCAGCATCACGCGACCGGGCGCGAACAGCGAATATCACCTCGTCGACGAGCGGATCGTCGGGCGCAAGCCGGCTTCGCTCGACTTCTCGCATGCAGCCGCATTACCGCTGACGGCCATCACCGCATGGGAAGCGCTGTTCTCGCGCCTCGGCGTTTCGCCGGAAGGCAAGGACAGCGGACGGACGGTGCTGATCGTCGGCGGCGCGGGCGGCGTGGGTTCGATCGGCATCCAGCTCGCGAAGCAGCTCGGCAAGCTGAAGGTGATCGCAACCGCATCGCGGCCCGAATCGGCGAAGTGGGCGACCGGACTCGGTGCGGACCATATCGTCGACCACTTCAAGGACATCCCGTCGCAACTGAAGGCGCTCGGCCATGAACAGGTCGACTACGTGCTGATATTCAACGACACCGACCGGCATTTTCCGGCCGCCGCCGCTGTCATCAAACCGCAAGGCGGTATCTGCACGATCGTGGAAAACAGCGCGCCGGTTGCCGTCGAGTTGCTGAAGGCGAAGAGCGCCGCGTTCCACTGGGAATTCATGTTCACGCGTTCGATGTTCGGTACGCCCGACATGATCGAGCAGCACAAGCTCCTGACCGAGGTGGGGCGGCTGATCGATGCCGGCACGCTGCGTACGACGCTCGGCGAGAATCTCGGCCCGGTCAACGCGGCGAACCTGCGCCGTGCGCATGCGATGCTCGAACAGGGCCGCGCGATCGGCAAGCTCGTGCTGACCGGGTTTTGACGTAGGGAGAGACGCAGGAGCAGAAACGGCGGCGCCGCAAGCGGGGTAAAACCCGATCCGCCGGAAGCGCGCGCGTTGCCGCCTGGCGGTAGACTAGACGGGTAGCGTATCGCGTAACAACGGCTACGCGGCCGCATGGCGGGCGCGCAGCGGCACAACAACGAGGTGACGATATGAGTCCCAGCCTTAGATGTTTCGCCGTTTCTGTTGCTGCTTCAGTCGTGTGTGGATTTGCGACGCTGTCGCAGGCCGCCACGCCGATCACGGTCACGTCGCAGTCGGCGATGGACGGACCGATCAAGTACACGGTCAAGGTCATGTCGAAGCAGTTCGGCAACTCGCAGGAGACACGCCAGATCCGCTCCGGCCAGATGGACGACTACACCTGGAAGACCGTGCCGCCCGGCGGTCCTGTTCCGGCCACCGACAAGTGCCCGAACTACGCGTCGCTGCCGGTCGATGCGAACGGCGCGATGATCCGTCAGACCCAGGTGCGCCTCGCGCCGGTCGTCGCCAGTGACGGTACCGCTACCGTGCAGATGAACTTCCAGGCTCAGGCGCCGAAGGGCACGAAGTCGGTGACGGCCGGCGGCCAGAAGCTCAAGTGTCCGAATGACGTGACGGTAAGCCAGGTTGTCCGTTTCACGATGCCGACCAACGGCACCGCGAAGACGGTCACGATCAGCGATGGCATCCAGGTCGTCGTGTCGGCACGGCGTTGACGGGTTGACGCGCTGACGCGCTGACGCGTCCAGGCGCGCGGGCGGAACCGGACGCGAGTCCGAACCCGCCGCCTGACGGCGACGGGCTTTCAGCGCCGCGCGCGCACCGGGCGGTCGACGAGGCGCGACGCGAGGAACCGGTGCTCGGCGGAAAAGAGTCGCTGGTACGTCAGCAGCACCGCGCCCACCGTGCCGAGCGCCGATGAAGCCGCGATCAGGAACATGATCACGATCTGATAGCGCACCGCCTGCAGCGGCGATTGTCCCGCCAGCACCTGGCCCGTCATCATGCCGGGCAGACTCACCACGCCGACGACAGCCATCTGGTTGAGCGTCGGAATCATGCCCGCCCGCACCGCCTGCCGCGCGGGACCTTGCGCCGCTTCCCAGCGTGTCGCGCCGAGCGCGAGCGCCATGTCGACGCGATCGCGTCGCGCGGTCAGCTCTTCCATCATGCGTTCGATGCCAAGCGAGACACCGGTCAGCGTGTTGCCGAGAATCATCCCGAGAATCGGAATCGCGTATTGCGGCGCGTACCACGGATGAATGCGGATCACGACGAAAAGCCCGACCGCGGCAACGAGCCACGAACTGACCCAGATCGACACGAGGCTGTCCGCGCGTTGTCCCGCGTAAGTGCGCAGCCCGCGCTGCGCACCCGCGAAGCCGGCAATCAGCGTCATCAGGATCATCAGCGGCAGGACCACGAACCAGTGGCCGTATGCGAACACCCAGCCGAGCACGTAACCGATCGCGAGAAGCTGGACGATCGTGCGAACGGCTGCCCAGGCGAGCTTGCGTTCGAGGTCGAGCTTCAGCGCCACCGATACCGCGCCATTCACGACGATCAGGAGCGCCGCGATACCGACGTCCCACAGGCTCAGATTCTGCAGACCCTGGCTCATCGCGTATCCTCCCGCTGGTTGTCCTGCGGGCCTGGCGGCGCAGCCGGTCGGGTGACTTCGTCCAGCACACCCGCACGCATCGTGAGATGACGGTCGCTCACGCGCGCCGCCTGGGCCGGGTCGTGCGAGACCCACACCGAAGCACGCCGCGCATCGGCCGAATCGAGCCACGTCTTGACGAGCGCTTCGATCGCATGCGAGGACTCGGGGTCGAGCGACGCGGTCGGCTCGTCGAGCAGCAGCACCTCGGGCGCGAGTTGCAGCACGCGGATGAGCGCGGTGATCTGCGCCTCGCCGCCGGACAGCTCGCTCGCGGATTTGTCGAGAAAATCGTCGCCGCGGCCCGCCCGTTCCGCGAACGAACGCGCGCGTTCGCGATCGAATCGCACGTCGCGATACGCGTGCAATGTGTACGGATAGCGCAGGTTGTCCTCGACCGTGCCTTCGAGAACGGCGGGTCGCTGCCGGATATACGCGATGTTGCGCCGGTAGTGCGTCATCGTGATCCGTGAAACAGGTTTGCCATGCCATTCGATGCGGCCTGCATCGAGCGGATCGAGCAGGGCAAGCGCACGCAGTAACACGCTCTTGCCTGAGCCGGACGGACCGGTGACGGCGACGCGGTCGCCGTCGTGGAGTGAAAACGAGGCCGGCTGGAGCAGCACCTGGCCGCGCTCTGCATCGCGGCGGCACAGGTCGAAGGCCTCGACGATCGGAATGTCCGTCATGGTGTTTCGGGCGGGGTGTGTGGCAGTGCGTCATGATAGACGCAGCAGGGCGGGCACGGCGTGTGCTGCGCCATCGATAAAGAAAAATGGAAGGGAATCCTCATGGCGGTATCTCGACGGACCGGAAAAATCTTCGCATGGGTGCTGGCGATACTCGTCGTGCTTGTGGCGGCGCTGGTGATTTTTATCCTGACGTTCGACTGGAACCGCGCGCGCCCGTATATCAACGACAAGGTCAGCGAGGCAATCGGCCGCCCGTTTGCCATCGAGGGCGATCTCAAGGTGGGCTGGCGCCATCCGGTCGGCGAGATGGGCTGGCGCGCGTGGGTGCCCTGGCCGCGTCTTTCCGCTGAAAACATCACGGTCGGCAATCCCGACTGGTCGAAGCAGCCGCACTTCGCGACGCTCGATGAAATCGATTTTCAGATCAAGGTCCTGCCGCTGCTCGCGCACGACATCGTCATTCCCGCGATCAATCTCGTGAATCCTTCCGTCGATCTGGAACGGCTTCTCGACGGCCGCAATAACTGGACGTTCAAGATTGCCTCGTCTGCGAGCCCGTCGGAATGGAAGCTCGAACTGCACGATATCCAGTTCGCCAAAGGCAATATCGCGTATTCCGACCAGCAGAAGAAGGCCGACGTGAAGATGGTCATCGATACGCTCGGGCAGGCGATTCCAATCGGCGACGTCATGAAGGCACAGGAAGAGGCGTCACGTAATGCGTCGGCGCAGGTGGTCGGCAAGCAGGGCGCCAGCAAGCTCGTGAAGCAGGTGGATGCGGCTTCGGCTGCGGCCGCGGCATCAGCGGCTTCGGCGGCGGCATCAGCGGCATCGGAGCCTGCTGGCGTGTCTGGCGCATCGGTGACGACGGCGTCCGGCGCGTCCGCCACGCCGGTGGCATCCAGTGCGGCGGCCGTCGCCTCCACGTCCGGTGCCAGCGTGCCGGCCACGACGGGTTCAGAACGGACCGCGCCGACGTATGGCATTGGCTGGACGCTCAAGGGCACCTATAACGCGACGTCGCTTTCGGGCAGCGGGAAGGTCGGCGGCGTGCTTGCCGTGCAGGACACGACGCGTCCGTTTCCCGTGCAGGCCGACGTACGGGTCGGCGATACGCGTATCGCGGTTGTCGGCACGGTGACCGATCCGGTCCACCTCGCGGCGCTCGACCTGCGGCTCTGGTTGCAGGGCGCGAGCATGGCGCACCTGTATCCGCTCACAGGGGTCACGCTCCCCGACACGCCGCCATACGCCACGGAAGGGCACCTGACCGGGCAGTTCAAGCCCGACGGCAGCGTTTTCAAATACGGGAATTTCACCGGCCGGGTGGGCGGCAGCGATCTGAACGGCTCGATGACTTACTACGCGCAGAAGCCGCGTCCGCTGCTGCAGGGCGTACTTGTGTCGAACGTGTTGCAGTTCAAGGATCTCGCGCCGATCATCGGCGCCGATTCGAACGCGAGCAAGGCAAAGCGCGGCGCCGCGCCCGACCAGCCGTCCGGCAAGGTGTTGCCCGTGGAGGAATTCCGCACGGATCGCTGGAAGGCGATCGATGCCGACGTGAAGTTCACCGGCCGTCGCATCATCAAGGACCCGAGCCTGCCGATTACCGATCTCTACACGCACGTCGTGATGAAGGAAGGGGTGCTTGCGCTTGAGCCGCTCAGGTTCGGCGTGGCGGGCGGCACGCTCGATTCGGAGATTCACCTCGACGGCAGCACGACGCCGCTGAAGGGCCGCGTGGCATCGCAGGCGCGGCATCTGAAGCTGAAGCAACTGTTCCCGACCGTGAAGACGATGCAGAGCGCGCTGGGCGAAGTGAACGGCGACGCTGCGCTCTCGGCAACCGGCAATTCGCCCGCGGCGCTTGCGGCGACGTCGAACGGCGAAGTGAAGGCGCTGATCACCGATGGCACCGTGAGCCGCCTCTATATGGAAGCGGCCGGGTTGAACGTGGCGAATGTCGTCTATGAGAAGCTCTTCGGCAGGCGGGACGTGAAGATCAATTGCGCGGCGGCGGATTTTGTCGTGACGAACGGCGTACTCGACTCGAAAGTGTTCGCGCTCGATACCGACGATGCCGTGATCAACATGGACGGCACCATCAACCTGAAGGACGAGGCGATGGACCTCAACATCCATCCGCACACGAAGGGTTTCCGCGTCTTCTCGCTGCGCTCGCCGCTGTACGTGAAGGGTACGTTCAGGAATCCGCACGTCGGCGTGAACGCGACGGCGCTCGCGGTGCGTGGCGGCGCGATGATCGGCCTCGGTCTGCTCAACCCGTTCGCCGCGCTGATTCCGTTGATTGCGCCGAGCAACAATAAGGCGCTTCCGTGCAACGACCTGCTCGCGCAGATGCGCGCGCGTCCGGACGCGCCGCCGCCCGGCCAGAAGATGCGGACGCCGCGCGGCGTGGACGCGGCAGCCTCGGAGGCAAACGGAGCGCGTCTTCCTGCGCCGCCCGCGCCCGCATCGTCGACGCCCGCCATGCGGATGTCGCCCGCCAGCGCGGCGCAATACAAGGGGAGTTGAGTTGAGTGCCGCGATCGTCGCGCGGCGCGACGTGCCGGCGCAAACAGCCGGCAGGTGCCCATGGCAAAACGACAGTGGGGCGTTGTCGCCCCACTGTCGTTCTGAAATAACTGGATTTGAACCGAAGCGCTAGCGAAGCGAGCGCGGGGCGGCATCGCCCGCTGCATCCTGCCTGCGTACGCCGCGGCGTGCACCGGCGGCGGCTTTCGCCGCACCGAACTCGGGCAGGATGCGCGCACGTGCCCGGCTCGCGAACACCAGAAAACCGAAGCCGTTCGCCTCGTACCAGTAGCCGCCGTTTTCGAGTCCGTCGAGCGGCTGCTCCAGCGCATTCGCAATCGATTCGATACAGCGCCGACGCAGCTCGGCTACATCCGGATAAGGGGGGTGGGCGCCGCGCACGCTGCACAACAGCACGTCGAGCCCCGGGAGGACATGAGCGTAGAGCACGGGTTCGTCCTGCGCACGGGCCCGCGCGATCTTGGTGTCGAGCTGGCCGAACGGCTTGAAATGCCGCAGCACCGCGAGGAACGACTCATCGCCGTCCGTCTTCGCGCGCCTGCGCTTTTTCGGGAAGGACATAAAAATTCGCCTGAAAAAGAATTGCAAGAAACGCAGCGTCCTCATGCGACCACTCCCGGCTTCGCGCGCCGCACGTCGATCTTTTATAGCATACGAAGATGCCGGATTCACGGTGATTCGACGGTTCGTCTCTATCACTCCACCCGCACGATTCATGCCGTATCTGCTCGCCGCGCGCTTTCGCATCTCCGAACATCTAACACCATAATAGACTCAGCCGCCGCGCTGGTGACTCCGGCACCCATAAAAAAGGCATTTTTATGTGGGGCAGCCCATCTCCACGTTGCGTTGAAATATTGCGGATTCGGGTCATAATGGCCCGGCCCTTTATCTTCAGTCCGTGCCTGCGCGAAAACATGAGCGGGGTTCGCCTGCGCATGACATCGCAACACGGCGGCGCGGTTCGATCACAAGGCAAGACCCGATGGCAGGTCGCCGCGACGCTCTGGACTGCCGGACATTCATGAACCTGTATACCAAAGGCCTGTTGCTGATCGCGGTTCCGGGCGCCATCGAACTGGCGCTGCTCGGCGCCGTCTTCAACACGCAGGCGCAGACGGCCGATGCCGCGCAATCGGTTGTGGGCAGCGCGCAGATCCTGTACCGGGCTTCGTCCCTGATGGACCCGTTGCTGGGCGAGGTGGTGCGCGTTCGCACGGCGCTCGTCGCGGGCGATGCGTCGTTGATCGGCAGCAACGCCGTCTGGGCCGATCTCACCAGCCGGCTCGCACAACTCGACCATCTTGTCGCCGAAAGTCCCCCAGAGCGCCAGCGCGTGCGCGAAATGCGCGCCGCGCTCGACACCTGGCACGCTCATGCCGACGCGATCGGGCACGCGCTGCGTGGCAAACGCGACGTGAGCGCGCTGGCCGTCGCGGAGCGCGAGGACATACCGGCTCCGATCGCTGTGTTTCGTGACCGCCTGGACGCGCTGATCGCGGCGGAATCGGCGCGCGACGTCGCGCGTCGCGCCGCGCTCGCGGAAAACCGCAGGCGCCAGCAGTCCACGCTGATCGGCGCCATCGTCGGCTCGATGCTGATCTGGGCGATCACGGCGCTCGTCGTCGCGCGCCATTTCGGCCGGCGGGTCGCCGTGCTGACGGACAACGCGCAGCGCCTTGGCAATGGCCGGCCGCTAGCCGAACCGCTGCCGGGCCGCGACGAAATTTCAGCACTCGACGCCGTTCTGCACCAGACCGGCGCGCGGCTGCGCGCGGTCGAGAGCGAACATGCGACGCTCAAGGCGAAGCTGCACGCACGCGCGGCCGAACTGGTACGCGTCAACGAAGAATTGCGGCAGGGCACGCAGGACAACGAGATGTTCATCTACAGCGTATCGCACGATCTGCGCTCGCCGCTCGTCAACCTGCAGGGTTTCTCGAAGGAGTTGCAGGTTTCGTGCGACGACCTGCGTGCCACCGTCGAATCGGCGAACCTGCCCGCGCACGAACAACAGCGTCTCGCTGCGGTGCTCGACGGCGACATGCGCGAATCGTTGCAGTTCCTGCGCATTTCCGTCACGCGCGCCGCGGCCATCATCGAGGCGTTGCTGACGATCTCGCGTGCCGGTCGACTCGAATATCATCTGCAGCGTGTGAGTGTCGGGCGGGTGGTAGCGCGGGTCGTCGATGCGTTGCAGGGCGCCGTGCGCGAACGCGCGGCCGTTGTGAGCGTGCGCGAATTGCCTTCGGTGTGGGGCGATCCGGCCGCGATCGAGCAGATTTTCACCAACCTGATCGGCAACGCGCTCAACTATCTCGATCCGGCGCGGCCGGGGCGCATCGAAGTCGGCGCGCTCGAACCCGACACAGCGGCGGCATCGGTACCCGTCAACCGCACACGCACCTTCTATGTGCGCGACAATGGGCTTGGTATTCCGTCGGCTTACATATCGAAAGTATTTCACGCGTTTCAGCGGCTGCACGGAGACATCGCGACAGGCGAGGGCATCGGCCTCGCGCTCGTACGACGAAGCGTCGAGCGTCACGGTGGGCGGGTGTGGGTCGAATCGACGGAAGGCGCCGGCTCGACGTTCTTTGTCGCGCTGCCGGAGCAACCCGCGCGAAACGTATGACGAAGTGGGGGGGGGGGGGGGGGGGGGGGCCGCGGCGCGCCCCGCGGGGGGCGCGCGCCCCCCCCCCCCCCCCAATCCACGGAACGGATGGCGACAACGGAGGGAAACATGTCACACGGGGAATCGGTGGGCATCATCCTGATCGAGGATGACGACGGCCACGCCACGCTCGTCGAGCGCAACCTGCGCCGGGCCGGGCTGACCAATGGCTTCATGCGGTTTGCCGACGGCCAGGAAGCGCTCGACTATTTTTTCGGCGAACCGCCTGCCGAAGCCATGGCTTCCGGCCTGCCGTCTCGCGACGATCTGGCGAACTTTGTCGTGCTGCTCGATCTGAAGATGCCGCGCGTCGATGGTTTCGAAGTGCTGCGCCGCCTGAAAGAAACGCCTTCGACTGCCGCGCTGCCTGTCATCGTGCTGACGACAACCGACGATCCGCGTGAGATCGATCGTTGCTACGAGCTTGGATGCAACGTCTACATCACGAAGCCGGTCGAATATGATGCGTTTATCGAAGCCGTGCGGCGGCTCGGGTTTTTCCTTCAGGTCGTCAAGCTGCCGCCGGGCCAGCGCCTGTCGTTGCAACATCCGGCGCAATGAATCGCGCGCGCTGCCTGCCGCGGCTCGCCACCACAAGAAGGGCATTCGCACACGAAACGCCAGCATGACCGACGACGCCATTCCCCATCAACCCGCGAGCGTGCTCGTCGTCGATGACGACGAGGGTATCCTGCGCCTCGCGCGCAAATCGCTCGAACGGGCAGGGTGCCGTGTGGCGACGTGCCCGACAGTCGGTAGCGCGCGTGAATCCATCGCGCGGGAAGCGCCGAACCTGCTCGTACTCGACTATCAGCTCGACAGCGCGGAAACGGGCCTCGACTTCTTCCGCCGTCTGCGAGCCGAGGGTGTTCGCATTCCAGCGATCCTCGTGACCGGCTTCACCGACGAATCGCGTGTCATCGAAGCGCTGCGCGCGGGCGTGTCGGACGTCGTGCCGAAATCGGGCGATTACCTTGACTATCTGCCCGAAGCGGTTGACCGCGTGCTGGCGCAGGTGCGTCTGCAAAAGGCCTCGGATGAAGCCGCGTTGCTGCGTGATCGCGAGCAGCATTACCGCACGCTTTCGGAGGCGTTGCCGCACCTGGTGCTGACCTGCGACGCACACGGCGACTGTGATTTCTTTTCGAAGCAGTGGGTCGAATACACGGGCCTGAGCGAAGCCGCGTCACACGGTCTTGCGTGGCTCGAGGCCGTGCACCCGGAAGACCGCGAGGAAATCCGCCAGACGTGGCTGAAAGCCGTGCGTAGCGGCGCGACCGATTATCGTCACGAATTGCGCATCCGTCGCCATGACGGCGCATATCGCTGGTTCGCCGCGCGCATCGTGGCCGTGCAGGATTCCGATGGCGGCGTGAGCAAGTGGTTCGGCAGTTGCACCGACATCCATCCGCAACGCGAGGCGATCGAGGAGCGCGAGCTTCTGCTTGCGTCCGAGCAGGCCGCCCGCCAGACCGCCGAAGAAGCGAACCGCGCGAAGGACCGCTTTCTTGCGATGCTCTCGCACGAGTTGCGCACGCCGCTCACGCCGGTGCTGGCCGGCGCGCGCGTGCTCGAACTGATGCCGGATCTGCCGGAAAGCGCGCGGGCGGGCTTGCGGATGATCCTGCGCAACGTCGAACTGGAAGCGCGGCTGATCGACGATCTGCTCGATCTCACGCGTGTGGCGAACGGCAAGCTGCGACTCTCGCTGGAGACGGTCGATGTGCATGACGTGATCGACGGCGTGCTCGAACTCTTGCGCAGCGAAATCCAGGTCAAGCAGCAGGACGTGCATGTCGAAAAGACCGCGCGACATCACTACGTGCTCGCCGATCGCGCACGGCTGCAGCAGATGCTGTGGAACCTGATTCGCAACGCCGCCAAATTCACGCCCGACGGTGGCCATATCTACGTACGCACGCACGACGAGCGCATGCAGATCCAGATTTCAGTTGAAGACACTGGTATCGGTGTCGAGCCCGGGCAGATCGACAAGCTCTTCAATGCGTTCGAGCAGGGCAATCAAAGCATGACGGGTCAGTTCGGCGGCCTCGGTCTGGGACTCGCGATCACCCGGGCATTGACCGATGTGCACGGCGGCACGGTCACGGCGAAAAGCCCTGGCGCGCATTGCGGCGCGACGTTCACGATCACGATGCCGACGGCCGCGAAACCGGCGGAGTCGGCGTCGATCGTCGCGCTGTCGGGTCCGCATCCGGAAGGCGGGCTCGCGATCCTGCTGATCGAGGATCACGAGGACACAGCGGACGTGATGGCGCAGCTCATTCGCGGACTCGGCCACGACGTGACGGTGGTAGGCCGTGTGGCCGATGCGCTGGCTGCGACGCAGGCCACATCGTTCGATCTCGTGGTGAGCGACGTCGGTTTGCCCGACGGCACCGGGCTCGATTTCATCATGGCGTTCCGCGAGCATTCGGACGTGCCGGCCGTCGCGCTGACAGGCTTCGGCACCGACGACGACGTGCGGCGCTGTCTCGCGGCGGGCTTTACGTCGCATCTGACGAAGCCTGTCAATTTCACCCAGCTCGAACAGATGATCGAGAGCGCCGCGAGCGTGAAAGCGGACAAGCCAGACAATGCGGACGGACTCGACGCCGCGTCGGCCTGATATCGCGCGTGCTTCACGTTTCGCGTGCCGGCAAAACACAAAGGCCTGCGTGATGTTCGCGCAGGCCTTTGTGTCTGTGACGATGCCGTGAAGGTATCCGGCTTATCGTTGCTGGCTCTTCAACGCATCGCGGATTTCGCGCAGCAGAACGACGTCTTCCGGCGGAGCGGGCGGCGGCACGTCGGCAGCCGGTTTGCGCAGATTGTTGATGAATTTCACCATCAGGAAAATGATGAACGCAAGGATGATGAAGTTGATCAGCACCGTGATGAACGAGCCATAGCCGAATACGGCGACACCGGCGGTCTGCAGGTCTTTATATGAATCGGGATTGCCCTTGAACGTCCCCGGTATCTGTCCGAGCCTGATAAACATGTTCGAGAAATCGAGACCGCCGAGGACGACGCCGACTACCGGCATGATCAGATCTTTCACGATCGAATTGACGATGGTGGAAAATGCGCCGCCGATAATCACACCGACGGCAAGATCCATCACGTTGCCCTTGACGGCGAATTCCTTGAATTCCTTGATCATGCTCATTGGTTGCTTCTCCCTTGAAATCGAGGCACAGGCCTTCGGTTTTGTACTTGCGGCACGTCAATGATAGCCAACGTGAGCGACAAGCGGTAGGGTTTTGCCGCCAGAGAGGGGACGCATGCACGGATTTCCTCAAGTAAGCCCATCTTTATCCGTTTTTCCGCTTTCCGGTTCCATTCGACGCAACCGGTACGCGCGCGTGTCGCGCACGACATGCGCGGCTCAGAGCGATACGTGTGGCGTGCGCTGCATCAGCGCGCGTGCGCTGTCGATATGCGCGGTGAAAGCCGCGGGGTCGGTATTCGTTCCGCTTAGCAAAACGCCCACGCGCCTGCCCTGCAACGTCTCGCGCAACGGTCCGAGAAGCGCCGCGACGGGTGCCGCGCATGCGGGTTCCACGGCGATCTTTAGCTGGTTGAACAGCGTGAGCATGGCGAGCCGCAGCGCATCGTCGGTGACGGTGACGATGCGTTCGATATGTCGGCGGCACAACTCATAGCTGTATTCCTCGGTATGCGGCGCGATCAGCGAATCGGCGATGCTGTGCTCGTGATGCAGCTTCACGGTGTGATTCGCGGCGAAGCTCCGGCTCATTGCGCACGCGCCTTCGGGCTCCACGCCGTACACCCGTACGCGCGGATTCGCGAGCCGCAGTGCGGTCGATACGCCGGCCGCGAGTCCGCCGCCGCCAACCGGCAGGACGACCGCGTCGAGATCGGGCGTCTGCGCGGCCCATTCGTAACCGAGCGTCGCCGCGCCCAGCACCGTGCGATAGCCGTTGAACGGATGCACGAAATATCGGCCTTCCTCGGTTTCGATGCGGCGTACGGCATCGAAGGCGTCAGCGGGACCGCCCGCCATCACGATCTCGGCGTGATAGTGCCTGCACAACGCGATGTGCGCGGGATTCGCCGAATGGAACATCACGACCTTCGCGCTGATGCCAAGACGCCTCGCCGCGCACGCCACCGCCACGGCATGGTTGCTGCCTGGACCCGAAACGCACGTGACGCCGGCACTGCGCTGAGCGTTGTCGAGCGCGAGCAGGTTCGTGAACGCACCGCGCGTCTTGAAAGTGCCGCCCGACTGCAGCAGCTCGAACTTGAAGTTGAGCGTCGTGTTTTCGAGCGACGGAAAATCCCGGCGCTCGAACACCGGCGTGCGCACGATCCACGGCGTCAGCGCGAAATGCTGCGCGGCGATGTCGTCGAGCGTGGGAATCGGCTCGCCGTCGATGGTGTGGTCGGTGTGCTGCGGTGTGGCGGTGGACATGACGTAAGCCCGGAATGATTCGCTGTATTTCGCAGTGGCTCATGGCGATTCGCCATGAGCCAGGGCGCGAATGCGTCGTTCAGACGCGACGCTCAGTGTGCATGGGCATCGACTGACATGCTGCTGATGAACTTGCCAAGAAAACGTTCGCACGCGACGAGCTGATCGAGCGCGACGAATTCGTTGGCCTTGTGCGCCTGCATGATGTCGCCCGGACCGCACACGATGCTCGGGATGCCCGCGAGCGAGAAGAGGCCCGCTTCGGTGCCGTACGCAACCTTGCGTTTGTCCTGATCGGCCGTCAGTGCGCGCACGAGCTGCGTGATCGCCGCCTGTTCCGATGAATCGAGGCCGGGCGCAGCGGCAATCTTCGTGATCTCGATGGCCGCCGACGGATGCTCGCGCAACATTTTCGGCAACAGCGTTTCGCGTGCGTATTGATCGATGCGCGCGAAGACCGGTTCGGGATCGAGCGTCGGCAGGTTGCGGAATTCGAACGCAAACCGGCATTCGGCGGGCACGGTGTTGATCGCGTTGCCGCCTTCGATCGTGCTGGTCTGCGCGGTCGTGAAGGGTACGTCGTAGAGTTCGTCGAACGGACCCTCGGCACGAAACTGGTCGGCCATGTCGCGGATGTAGCAGATGAGGCGCGCGGCGTATTCGATCGCGTTGAGGCCCTTCGGCGTCAGCGACGAATGCGCGGCCTGGCCGCGCACGCAGCACTGATACGCGTTGATACCCTTGTGCGCGATGACCGGCCGCATGCTGGTCGGCTCTCCGACGATACAGCCATCCGGCTTGATGCCGCGCTTCATCAGATCGGCGATTAGCAGCGGGGCGCCGACGCAGCCCACTTCTTCGTCGAATGAGAGCGCGAAATGGATCGGCTTCGCGAGCTTCGTGTTCTGCATCTGCGGCAGCAGCGTGAGCGCCGCGCCGATGAAGCCTTTCATGTCGCACGTGCCGCGTCCATACAGCTTGTCGTCGCGAATTTCGGGTTTGAACGGATCGCTGTCCCATTGCTGTCCGTCGACCGGCACAACATCGGTATGCCCCGACAGCACGATGCCGCCGTTTGTCTCGCCGTCATGCGCGGGCACCGTGGCGAAGAGGTTCGCCCATTTGCCGCTTTCGTCGTGCGTGAGGGTGGCTTTGATTCCCTGCGCGCGCAGATCGTCGCGCACCATTTCAATCAGGCCGAGATTCGGATTGCGGCTGACCGTGTCGATCGACACGAGACGTTTGACCCAGGGAAGCGAAGCAGGGGAAGCGGAGGACGAAGGTGTGGATTGCGCTGTTTCAGCGACGTGTGACATGACAGAACTCCAGCATGGTTACCGTTCGATCATACCCAAAAAACATACGTCGAGCCAAAGCTGACAATAACAAAGACATGTTGCGGTGCGTGTATGACGCACCGCAACATGTCAGGCCTGACGCGCCGCGGCGGCCGTGCCCCGGGTCGGCGCGCCGAGTGCACGCAGCGTTTCCTTCACCGTCGAAACACGCACCGCGAGGTCGGGCGTACGCGTCTCGATGCGCAGCTTGTCCTGCCCCGCGAGCTTGATGTGCTTGTGCTTCTGGACCATTTCGATGATGCGCATCGCGTCGATCGGCGGATTGGGGATGAACTGCAGGCCGATCACCGTTTCGCCGGCATCGATCTTCGAAATGCCGAGCGGTTTTGCGGCGAGCCGCAGGCGATGCGTTTCGACGAGCGCCAGCGCCTGTGGCGGCAATTTTCCGAAGCGGTCGATCAGCTCTTCCTGAATGCCGTCGATCGCGTCGGGGTGCTCGCAGTTCGCGAGACGTTTGTAGAGCGAAAGCCGCTCCTGCACGTCGCCGCAATAGTCCGAGGGCAGAATCGCGGGCGCATGCAGGTTGATCTCGGTCGTGGCGGCGAGCGGCGCGGTGAGGTCCGGCTCGCGGCCCTCCTTCAATGCCTTGACCGCGTCGTTCAGCATGTCGGTGTAAAGCTGGAAACCGATCTCGTGAATTTCGCCCGACTGCTTGTCGCCCAGCACTTCGCCCGTGCCGCGAATTTCGAGGTCGTGCATCGCGAGATAGAAGCCCGCGCCGAGTTCTTCCATCTGCTGGATCGCTTCGAGCCGGCGCTGGGCCTGTTTCGTGAGACCTTGCGGATCGTGCACGAGCAGATACGAGTACGCCTGATGATGCGAGCGCCCGACGCGGCCGCGTAGCTGATGCAATTGCGCCAGCCCGAACTTGTCGGCACGATGGATCAGGATCGTGTTCGCGCTCGGCACGTCGATGCCGGTTTCGATAATCGTCGTGCACAGCAGCACGTTCGCCCGTTGCGCGACGAAATCGCGCATCACACGTTCGAGCTCGCGCTCATGCATCTGCCCGTGCGCCACGGCAATGCGCGCTTCCGGCACGAGCGCTTCGAGCATCGCGCGACGGTTCTCGATCGTCTCCACTTCGTTGTGCAGGAAGTACACCTGGCCGCCGCGCTTGAGTTCGCGCAGCATCGCCTCGCGGATCACGCTGTCTTCCTCGCGACGCACGAAGGTCTTGATCGCGAGGCGCTTCTGCGGCGCGGTCGCGATCACCGAGAAGTCGCGCAGGCCTTCGAGCGCCATGCCGAGCGTGCGCGGAATCGGCGTGGCGGTGAGCGTGAGCACGTCGACTTCGGCGCGCAGCGCCTTCAGCGCTTCTTTCTGGCGCACGCCGAAACGGTGTTCCTCGTCGATGATGACAAGGCCCAGCCGCTTGAACTGCACGTCCGACGACAGCAGCTTGTGCGTGCCGATCACGATATCGACGGTGCCCTCGTTGATCTGCTGGATCGACGCGTTGACTTCCTTCGTCGACTTGAAGCGCGACAGCTCCGCGATGCGCACCGGCCAGTCGGAGAAGCGGTCGGTGAACGTCTGCGTGTGCTGTTCGGCGAGCAAGGTGGTAGGCGAGAGCAGCGCGACCTGCTTGCCGCCGAGCACCGCGATGAACGCGGCGCGCAATGCGACTTCGGTCTTGCCGAAACCGACGTCGCCGCACACGAGACGGTCCATCGGCTTGCCGCTCGTCATGTCGCCGATCACGGCGGTAATGGCGGCGGCCTGATCGGGCGTCTCCTCGAAGCCGAAGCTTTCGGCGAACTTCGTGTAGTCGCGTGGTTCGAGCGCGAACGCGTGACCCTGACGCAGCGCGCGGCGCGCATACAGGTTCAGCAGTTCGGCCGCGGTGTCGCGAATCTGCTGCGCGGCGCGGCGCTTGGCCTTTTCCCACTGGCCCGAGCCGAGCGCATGCAGCGGCGCGCTTTCCGGATCGGCGCCGCTGTAGCGCGAGATCACGTGCAGTTGCGACACAGGCACGTAGAGCTTGCTGTCGCCCTGGTATTCGAGGTGCAGGAACTCGGTGTCGCCTTCGCCGAGGTCCATCGTCACGAGGCCCCTATAGCGGCCGATACCGTGCTGCGAATGCACGACCGGGTCGCCGATCTTCAGCTCCGACAGGTCTCGCACCATCGAATCGACGTTGCTCGCCTGTTCCTGGCGCCGCCGCCCGGCGCGGCGCGCGAGCGGGCCATACAGCTCGGTCTCGGTGATGAGCGCGATGCCTTCGGCTGGAATCGCGAAGCCATTCGATAGCGGCGACACGCCGAGCGCGAAACGCGCTTCGCTCGCGAGCCAGTCGGCGTAGCTGTCGGTCGACGCCGGCAACAGATGGTTGTCGACGAAGAGTTGCATGATTGTCTCGCGCCGGCCCGCCGATTCGGCGGCGAACATCACGCGATGCGGCGTCGTGTCGAGATACGCGCGCAACGCGGAGATCGGGTCCTCGGCGTGACGGTCGATCGCGAGGTGCGGCAGCGGCGTCGCCCAGCCGCCGCCCGCGTTGCCCGGCAACACGAGGCGCGCGAACGGCTTCGCGAGCGTGAAGAAGTCTTCGTCGGAGAGAAAGAGGCGTTCCGGGTCGAGAATCGGCCGGTCGCGGTCGTGCGACAGGAAGTTGTGGCGCTGCTTCGTGTCGTTCGTGAAACGGCGGATCGCGGCGTCCAGGTCGCCGACGAAGGCGAGCTGGGCGTTGTCGGGCAGATAGTGGAAGAGCGTCGCCGTATCTTCGAAGAAGAGTGGCAGGTAATACTCGATCCCCGCCGACGGCACGCCATTGCCGATGTCCTTGTAGATCGACGCGCGGCTCGGATCGCCTTCGAACACCTCGCGCCAGCGGCTGCGAAACGCGGTGCGGGCGGTTTCGTCGAACGGGAATTCACGGCCCGGCAGGAGGCGCACGTCACGTACCGGGTAGAGGCTGCGCTGCGTGTCGGGATCGAACGCGCGGATCGAATCGACCTGGTCGTCGAAGAGGTCGATCCGGTAAGGCAGGGGGGAACCCATCGGAAACAGGTCGATCAGCGAGCCGCGCACGCAGTATTCGCCTGGCCGCACGACCTGGCTCACGTGTTCGTAGCCCGCCAGCGTCAATTGCGACTTCAGCTTCGTTTCGTCGAGCCGCGCGCCCTGGGTGAACGAGAACGTGTAGGCCGCCATGAACGACGCGGGCGGCATGCGATACAGCGCGGTCGTAGCGGGTACGAGCAGGATGTCGCAACGGCCTTCGCCGAGGTCGTGCAGCGTCGCGAGCCGCTCGGAGACGAGGTCCTGGTGCGGCGAGAACGTGTCGTAAGGCAGCGTTTCCCAGTCGGGAAGCAGACGCACGCGGGCTTCGGGCGCGAAGAACGCGATTTCCTGGGTGAGACGCTGCGCATCGACCGCGCTCGCGCAGACCACCGCCAGAAGCGGCACCTGCTCGCGATATGCAAGGTGATAGCGGGCGATCAGAAGCGCATCGGACGAGCCGTGCGTGCCGTCGAAGGCGAAACGCTGCCCGGCCTTGACCAGCGCGACGGGCGGGGTGGACTGCGATGAAACGGCGATATCTGGCATAACGAAAAGGCAGCCCTGGCTCACACGTGAGCGGCAAGTTTACGCGCGTCTCGACGTGGACGCGAAGGACCTATTATAAAATCCGTCCTTCACTTTGACTTTCCCGGCGTCCGCCCTCGTGACTTCACGTCTTTTTGCCCTGATCCCATCCGCGGGAACCGGCAGCCGCTCAGGCGCCGCGATGCCCAAGCAGTACCGCACCGTCGCGGGCCGGGACATGCTTCATTACTCGCTGGCCGCGTTCGATGCGTGCAGCGAATTTGCGCAGACGCTCGTGGTGATCGCCCCCGACGACCAGCATTTCGACGCCCGGCGCTTCGCCGGCCTGCGCTTCGCGGTGCGCCGCACGGGCGGGGCGTCGCGCCAGGCATCGGTGCTGAACGGCCTGCACGCGCTGGCCGAATTCGGCGCCGGTGACGACGACTGGGTTCTGGTGCATGACGCCGCGCGCCCCGGGATCACGGCGGCGCTGATCCGCTCGCTGGTCGCGGCGCTCAAGGACGACCCGGTGGGCGGCATCATGGCGTTGCCCGCCGCCGATACGTTGAAGCGCATCACGCCCGACAGCGATAACCGGATCGCCCGCACCGAGGCCCGCGACGGCCTGTGGCAGGCGCAGACGCCGCAGATGTTTCGCGTCGGCATGCTGCGCGAGGCGATCCTGCGCGCGCAGCAGGACGGCCATGATCTCACCGACGAGGCGAGCGCGATCGAATGGCTCGGCCACGCGCCGCGCCTCGTGCAGGGCAGCCTGCGCAACTTCAAGGTCACGTATCCCGAAGACTTCGATCTCGCGGATGCGATTCTCAGCCGGCCAGCGGCTTCCTGATTCAACAACGTACGACGACAGGTTAAAGAGCATATGGATATCAGGATCGGACAGGGTTATGACGTGCACGCGCTCGTACCGGGGCGCCCGCTCATCATCGGCGGCGTGACGGTGCCTTACGAGCGGGGCCTCCTTGGCCATTCCGACGCCGACGTGCTGCTGCACGCGATCACCGACGCGCTTTTCGGCGCTGCGGCGATGGGCGACATCGGCCGTCACTTTCCCGATACGGACGAACGTTTCAAGGGCGCGAATTCCCGTGTGCTGCTGCGCGAGTGCGCGAAGCGGGTGACCGACGCCGGCTTTGCGATCGGCAACGTCGACAGCACGGTGATCGCGCAGGCGCCGAAGCTCGCGCCGCATATCGATGCGATGCGCGCGAACATCGCCGAAGACCTGAACTTGCCGCTGGACCGCGTCAACGTGAAAGCGAAGACCAACGAGAAGCTGGGCTATCTGGGGCGGGGCGAGGGGATCGAGGCGCAGGCGGCGGTGCTGCTGTCGCGCGTTTGATTGCGTTGCGGCGCGCGCGATGCACCGCCCGCTGAAGGGCGTACGCAAGCGTTGAGTGAATGAGAAACGCCACGGCCTGAAAAGCCGTGGCGTTTCTCATTGCGCGCTCAGGCGCCGGGCAAACGCCAGGACGCCATGACATGGCGGCTTACTTCCCTTCGGCTGCAATCACCAGCGCCGCTGCGTTGATCACCGCGGCGATACGGCCGACGTCGCGCAATTGCGTCGCGCTCATGCCGTCGGCGACCAGGTTCTCCGCGTGCGATTTCACGCAGAAGTGGCACTTGCCGATAATCGATGCCGCGAGCGCGTACATCTCGAAGCGACGCTTGTCCACGCCGCCGTGCGACGCGTACGCGTTCATCCGCAGGCCAGCCGGTTGCGTCTTGAGATCGGCGTTGTCGGCCATCTCGAGATACGGATACCAGACGTTGTTCATGCCCATCAACGCAGCGGCCGTCAGCACGCCGTTCGTTTCTTCCGGCGACAGCACACCCGCATTACGGATCGCATCGACGATCACGTGGCTCTTCGCCGCGAATGCCGCGGCCAGCGCGACGCCAACTGCATCCGTGCCTTCCAGCGACGAGCGCGCAATCGTGCCGTCCAGATTCAGGCGGATATCTTTCGCGTAATCGGGAACGAGATCTTTAATTGAAGAAAGAAATTCCATTGATATCTCCTGGCAGATTGCCGATAAAAAAGCCCGCCGGCTCTTTCAAGCCTGGCGGGCTTTCCACTGCAATGCTTATTACAGCGTTGCGCCGCCCACTGCACGGTTGCACGGGCACAGTTCGTCCGTTTGCAGACCGTCGAGAATACGCAGCACTTCTTCCGGGTTACGGCCGACGTTCAGGTTGTTCACCGAAACGTGCTGGATCGTGTTGTCCGGGTCGACGATGAACGTGGCGCGCAGTGCCACGCCCGCTTCCTTGTCGCGCACGCCGAGCTGGTCGATCAGTTCGCCCTTGACGTCGCCGAACGCATAGTGGTTCAGCTTGTTCAGGTCCTTGTGTTCACGACGCCATGCGAGCTTGACGAATTCGTTGTCGACGCTGCCGCCGAGCAGAACGGCATCGCGTTCCGCGAAATCCCTGGCGAGCTTGCCGAATTCGACGATTTCCGTCGGGCACACGAACGTGAAATCCTTCGGGTAGAAGTAGATGATCTTCCACTTGCCCGGGAACGACTGTTCGGTGATTTCTTCGAACGCCGACACGCCGTTTTCTTCATGATTGTTGAAGCCCGGCTTGGCTGCAGTGACGGTGAAAGCTTCGAGTTTATCGCCCACGGTTTTCATGCGGATACTCCTGTGTGTGTTGAAAAACAATCTGTTCAGGCTGTCCTGCCCGCTGTAACGGATGAGACGTTACTTGAAAGTCACTATAACTCTATTAAACAATTAAATCAATAGTTTTTGACTAATACATCGGATAGATTTTTTTCACTGGCTCGATAGATCGGGCCATGCGTCTCCGTTTGCGGTGTTTTGCTGGCTGCCGTCCCGTGCGCCGGATCCGGAAGGAAGTCAGATGCCTTTCGCGAGCGGGAAGTCGATCGTGACTTCGAGTCCGGGGCCGGGCGTCCGGTTGCGCAGACGCAGCGAGCCGCGATAACGGCCGACCAGGCGCTGCACGATCGCCATGCCGAGCCCGGTGCCGTTCGCCTGGCTGCGCGCCGAATTCACACGATAGAACGGTCGTGTGACAAGCGCGAGCTGGTCTTCGGGAATACCGGGCCCCTCGTCGACCACGGACAGTTCCACGCGCGAATGCGACACACGCGTTTCGATGACGACGCGCGGAATGCCGTCGCCGTCGCTCAAACCGTACTTGCGCGCATTCTCGACCAGATTGCCGACAACGCGCCGCATGTCGGTCTCGTCCGCCTCGACCACCGCCGACGGCGCGAGCCGCGTCACGAGGCGCATGCCGTCTTCGCTCGCCATGCGCGCGGCCACTTCTCCTGCGATCACGGAAAGATCGACCGGTTCCGTCATTCTTTGCACAGGCCGCGCGTAATCCAGGAACCGGCCGATGATCATGTCCATCTGTTCGATGTCGTCGACCATCGCGTCCTTCGTGCTCTGGTCGGACGGACTCATTTCCGTTTCGAGCCGCAGGCGCGCGAGCGGGGTGCGCAGGTCATGCGAAATGCCGGCGAGCATCAGCGCGCGATCGGCCTCGAGCTGTTCGAGGTCGGTCACCATCTGGTTGAAGCTCCGGTTTGTTTCAGCGGCGACGCCCATGCCGCGCTCGGGCAGCGGCTCGGGCGACTGCCCGGAACCCACCTTGCGCGCGGCCATCGCGAGCCGCGCGAACGGTCTGTTCACGAGACTCGTGATGAACGCCGCGCCGAACAGCGACAGCGCGAGCGCGAAGATGCCCCATCCAGCCCACTGCAGACCGGTGACGTTGTCGAGCTGGTCGCGATCGAGCGCGACCCAGTAGTCGTCATCGTCGATCTTGAAGCTGATCCATACGCCTGGAATATCGTTGACCGTCTGCGCGATGACCGTATCGTCGCCAAGACGTCCGCGGATGTCGTGTTCGATCAGCCGGTTGAGCGACTCGTCCGGTTGAAGGCGATATTTGTCGGTGGTTTCGCGCGGATACACGCGCACCCCTTCGTTGCTTTCCAGATCCTGCAGCAGGGCGCGCCGCAGGTCGGGATCGGAATAAAGGAGGGCGGTGCGCGTGAGCTTCACGATCGCGACGAGCTGCAACGCCACGCGCTGCGCGCGCGGCTCGCGTTCGATGACCCGGAAGCTCTGGAACCATGCGGCGAGACTGACCGCGATCAGAAGCGCGATCAGCAGGAAGGTCCGCCAGAAAAGGCCGCCGAACGCGAGCGTCAGGAGGCGCCGGTCGATCCGCATGGGCCCTTCTCGTCAGAAAGCAGGCGCGACAACCTCGGGGAGACCGTCAAGCCGCGCCGTCGGGGATGAAGACATAGCCGAGACCCCACACCGTCTGGATGAAACGCGGGCTGCCCGGATCCGGTTCGATGAGCTTGCGCAGACGCGAGATCTGCACGTCGAGGCTGCGGTCGAACACTTCGTATTCACGGCCGCGTGCAAGCTCCATCAGCTTTTCGCGCGACAGTGGCTGGCGCGGATGACGCGCGAACACCTTCAGCACGGAGAACTCACCGGTGGTGAGCGGAATTTCCTGGCCGGCCTTCGTCAGCGTGCGGGTTGCGAGGTTGAGCGCGAATTCGCCGAACTCGAAAACCTCGGTGGTCTCGGAAGGCGCACCCGGGAGTTCCGACGGCGACTGGCGACGCAGTACCGCGTGAATGCGCGCGACGAGTTCGCGTGGATTGAATGGCTTTGGCAGGTAATCGTCGGCGCCCATTTCGAGCCCGACGATGCGGTCGACGTCTTCACCCTTCGCCGTCAGCATGATGATCGGCGTGCGATCGTTGCTGCCGCGCAGACGCCGGCAGATCGAGAGGCCATCCTCGCCAGGAAGCATCAGGTCGAGCACGAGCAGATCGAACCGCTCACGGACCCACAGCTTGTTCATTGACGGTGCGTTTTCAGCGACATAGACGTTGAAGCCCTGTTCGCCCAGATAGCGGCGCAGCAGATCGCGCAGACGCGGATCGTCATCGACGACGAGGATTTTTGAAGGGTTTTTGGTTTCCATAGTCGGCATCTTAGCGCGATTACAAAGCGGTGCCCGTTCGCACCAATTATCAGGTTACAGTCAGTTACAAAATTTACCCTGCTCGTGGCACGACGTAAAGCATGCGCGCTTACACTCCTTTACTGTTTGCGGCTGTTCGGTAGATACTTCACTCGACAAAAAACTCTCGCTCCCGGTTATTGCTGGGGTTTGCACACGCATTTGAGGTACCGGTTGGCGCGCCACGAAGGGAAAAAGATGAAGGGAGGGGTTTGGCCGAATGTGCGCTTGCGCGTGATTGCACTGGCGGTTGCCGGCACGCTGACTGGCACATTGGCTTCGATGCCCACCCACGCCCAGCCTGCGCCAGACCGGGTGGCGAATTCCCGTTCGTCCGGGCATAACGGAAATAAGGCACCGCGTCCGCCGCGTGGCGCGCACGCCGATTCACCAGCATCGGACATCATGATGCGCACCGCGGTTCCCCCCGATCTCGATCAACGTCGTCGCGATGGGCACATGACGCCCGACGAGCGACGGCTCCTGCGTCAGCACATCGAAGACGCCGTGCGTGAGCTCTACAAGCGGTAGGTGTTTCGTTTGCTCCGTCGTGCGTGAACGTTCTGGCTGCACTTCCAGTGCGCTTCAAAAATCCCCTGGCTGCTCCTTCGTCACCCTTCATCATCATGTAGCACCGGACTTCGTTGCGCGTGTAACGTACAGGCTCGGTGCTGGCGCGAACGTGTGGCATCTTTCGCTCTCATGTGAGCTACGCTGACGTTACGTCCGCAACGATCTCACGGCGGATGCGATGCTGGCGGAACCAGCGGTGTGTATCCCTGCCGAAATAAAAATGCTTCGACGTCGCGACTTCAACAGTACCGCGACAACACCGCGAAATCGCGAAGCGCGTAAAGAGTTGACTGGGGTTGACTGGAACGCAAACCAGAAGACGAACGAGGTGCGCCATGAAACGACGCGATTTCCTTGCGATGGCATCGGTGGCATCCGCGGCCGGTGCCGCCATGTGGCTGCCGGCGGCGTTCGTGGCGCAGGGTGCGGCGCGCGTCGATGAACCGGCGTCCGGCGCATTTCCAGACACGCTGGGCGAACGCGATTATCGCAACCTGTTGATTCTCGTCGAACTGAAGGGAGGCAATGACGGTCTGAACACGGTCATTCCCTACGCCGATCCGGCGTACTACACGCTGCGCAAAAACATCGGCATCAGACGCGAGCAGTTGATTCAACTCGACGGACAAACGGCGCTCCATCCCGCGTTGCAGTCGCTGATACCGCTCTGGCAAGCGCGCGAACTCGCCATCGTGCAGGGCGTGGGCTACGCGCAGCCGAACCTGTCGCATTTTCGTTCGATCGAGATCTGGGACACCGCGTCGCGCGCGGATCAGTATCTGCGTGAAGGCTGGCTTTCGCGCGCGTTTGCGCAGCGCCCCGTACCGGCCGGTTTTGCCGCCGACGGCGTGATGATCGACAGCGTGGAAATGGGCCCGTTCGCAAACGGCGCGCGCACGATCAGGCTCGTCGACCCGATGCAGTTTGCGCGCATGTCGCGGCTTGTCACGCCGGTCTCACTGCATGAGCGCAACCCTGAACTTCACCACGTGCACGACGTTGACAGGGACATCGTCAACGCGGCTCCCGTTATCCGTCTCGCGACCGGTGCGCACGAAGGACAACCCGAACTGAAGACGGTGTTTCCTCCGGGCGCGTTCGGTGCATCGGTCAGGACAGCAATGCAGGTCCTGTCCGCCGGAAATCACGCTCCGGGGTTGCCGCTGGCCGGCGAGGGCGTCGCGGCGATCCGTCTGACGTTGAACGGTTTCGACACGCATCAGAATCAGTCCGGCCGGCACGCGGCTTTGCTCGCGCAACTGGCGGAAGGTCTGATGTCGATGAAAGCGGCGCTGGTCGAAATGGGGCGCTGGGACCATACGCTTGTGATGACGTACTCGGAATTCGGGCGGCGTGCACGCGAGAATCCGGGCAATGGCACCGATCACGGCACCGTGGCGCCGCACTTCGTCGCAGGCGGCCGGGTGCGCGGCGGTTTGCATGGCGTGCCGCCGGTGCTCACGCGACTCGATGGCAACGGCAATCTGCCGGTGGGCGTCGACTTCCGCGAGATGTACGCGACAGTGCTTGCGTCGTGGTGGGGGCTCGATCCGTCGATTGTGCTTCGGGAGCGGTTTGCATCACTCCCGTTGCTGCACGTTTGATTCTGGTTGTGTCGCGCTGGAAACTTTGACTGGTTAGCTCGATTTGCGCGCTGCGCGCCACGCGATCCAGAGCTTGCGGACCGGCGTTAGCGCGATCCGTTGATGCAGGACCTGGTAGCCTGCGCGCTCGATCTCGTCGAGCACCGCGAGCGAAAGCGCCGCTTGTGCGCGAAGCGTGCGCTGTGTCGACCGCTCGTCGGCCGGGATCGCGGCGAGCGCGGCGTACAGCGCGTCGCGCGCGCGCGTTGTCTGGAAGCGCATCAGTTCAGTGAACGCGTCGCTGTAACGGCGGTTGATCAGGTCCGCGGCCGTCACGTTGAAGCGCTGCATTTCGTCGATGGGGATATAGATGCGGCCGTGGCGCGCATCGTCGCCGAGGGCTTCGACGAACTGCGCGAGCATCAGCGCCTGACCGAGCGCCGGAGCCCAGTTCGACACCTGCGCCGGATTGCGTGCGGTAGCGCGCGCGACGAGCGTGGCAAACGTGCCGCCGACGCTCGCCATATAGCGCTGCAAATTTGGATAGTCGAGATAGCGGGCCTGATCGAGATCCATCTCGTAGCCGGCGAGCAGCGCCTGCAGCGACGGATAGCTGTCTTCGAGGTCGCTGAGCCAGACGGTGAGCGCCTTCGACACCGGATGCGACGGCTCACCCGCGGCGAGCGCGGCGATTTCCTTCTGCCACCATGCGAGCTTCGTACGGCCGATGGTCGGATCGCTCGTTTCCTTGACGGTCTCCTCGAATTCGCGGCGCAGCGCGAAGAGGGCGGTCAACAGCGGCTGGCGGGCGACGGACGCCTGACGAAGCGCGTAATAGGCGCTGGAGCCGGGCGGGGCGGCTTTCTGCTGGCAATATTCGTCGAAATTCACTGGAATGGGGGTGTGGGGAATCGGATGCAGGGAGCGCACACCGTGCGCTGTGGCAAGCCGAAAATTGTAGCATCGCGATCGATTTCGCAGATGCAGACAAGCGTTGGCCAATCGGTTAGAATTTCGCGCTTACGCTTTCGGGCGCGGCTTCGGCGGGCAGCATCCGTTGATGAGCGAACGGTGGCGAGCCAGAACATCGGGTAGCGTGCTCACGCATTCAGCCCGGCTGCGAGGATGGCGAAATTGGTAGACGCACCAGGTTTAGGTCCTGACGCCAGCAATGGTGTAGGGGTTCGAGTCCCCTTCCTCGCACCACTCTTTTTTCATATTGATTCTTCCCGGCAGGTTCGCCGCGCGGATGTCCTCGCGTGATATCGCGCACGGTCATTCACCGGGCAGCGCCATCGCATATCACGGTTTCGAAGGCATCACGGAAGGGCCGCGTCCTGTCGTCTATCCCGGTGACCGCTGCATGAGCGGCGGCTGCCGGCCGCTACTGACGGAAGCCGGGCAATCGATGCAGGTCAGGCGTCACGCGCCTGCATGTTCTGGATGACCTTGTCGAGCGCGTTGCTCAACGAGGCCCGTTCGTTCTCGTCGAGGCACGCGAAGAGATCCAGGTTCCATTTGCGCGCGACGGGCATCACACGACGATAGAGTGCGCGTCCTTGCGCCGTGAGCGAAACGAGCACGACACGGCCATCATCTTCACTCGCCTCACGCATGACGAGCCCCTGTTTGATAAGCGCCTCGGCGGCGCGGCTCGCCTGGCTCTTGTCGAGATTCGCATGTCGCGCGAGATCCATGATCGAAAACGGTCCAAACGATCCCACCGATGCGATCACGCGCGCTTCCGGAAGCGTGACGTCGAGCTTCTCCTGATAGCGTTCACCGATGCCGCGTTCGGCGAGCTTGTTCAGAACGTGCAGACGGTACGTCAGGAACTGCTCGAGTCCGGCTTTGGCGGATGCCTTCATGGTGTTCCCGGGTTGGGTGGATGAAGCGTGCCGCTGTGATTGCTGGCGCGTGAGCCAGGCGGGTCAACGCGCGCCGTATTTTAGTCGTGCAAGCTGTTCTGCCTCGTTCGCGAGCAGCCGCGCCGCGTCGCGGATCGCGACCTCGAGCGTGATCGGGCCAGGCGCCGGCGAGAAGCAACCCGTGAAGTGTTCCGACAGGCGCGGCAACGCGGCAGAATCGATCGCACCGGAAAGCAGGGTGGCCGGTACGCCCGCAGCCGCGGCATGCCGGCACGCGATGAACGGCGCCTTGCCATGCAGCGTCTGGACGTCCGAACGGCCTTCGCCCGTGATCAGCCAGTTGGCGCCTTCGAGCGCGGCGTCGAGGCCGATCTGCTGGGCAACGACTTCAGCGCCCGGTTGAAACTGCGCGCCCAGCATGTGAAGCGCGAAACCCAGGCCTCCCGCGGCGCCCGCACCGGCTTCATCGCGCGCCCGGCGATTGAGCGCGGGTTCGAGCAGATCGGCGAAACGGGAGAGGACCGCGTCGATAGTCGCAACCTGGTCTGGTTTCACGCCTTTTTGCGGACCGAACACAGCGGTTGCGCCATGTTCGCCGGTGAGCGGATTGTCGACGTCCGACATGCCGGTGAAGCTCGTGTCAGCGAGCCGCGCATCGAGTTGCGACGCGTCGACGCGCACGAGTTTCGCGAGTTGTTCCGGCGTGGGCTCGAGTTCCAGGCCTTGCGCATCGTACAGTTTCAACCCGAGCCCAACCAGCAGGCCCGCGCCGCCATCGTTCGTGCTGCTGCCGCCAAGCGCGACGAAGAACCTGCGCACGCCGGTATCGAGCAACGCACGGATCGCTTCGCCCATGCCGCGTGTGCTGCGCGCCTCGACGGGCACGCCCATGCCGACCGGATCGGTGATGCCGACGATTTCCGCCGTTTCGATGATTGCACTGCCGTCGGCAAGCAGGCCCGTGGCCGCCTCGCGCACCGGGCCCGCCGCACCGCGCACCGACAGCACCGAACGTTTGCCGCCATGCATGAGCATTGCGTCGAGCGTGCCTTCGCCGCCATCGGCCATCGGGCACGTACGCACGACCGCGTCTGGTCGCGCACGCTGGATGCCGGCGGCGATGGCCGCGGCGACCTGGTCGGCGCCAAGCGAGCCTTTGAAGGAATCGGGAGCAATGACGACGACAGGCGTGGACGACAGGTTCGGCATGGTGTCTCGTAAGGGTTGTTGTCGGGCGATGCGCACCGCGGCGAGCTGCGATGCGAGCGTGGACGATAGCTTAGCAGCATGGCGCCGGCCACTGAATATGTCGTATGGCATAGCGGCTATCCAGTTGCCAGTCCGCTTCGCGTGACCGGGCGCGCGTTGCCGGAA
This sequence comes from Paraburkholderia gardini, assembly GCF_907164575.1. Taxonomy (GTDB): domain Bacteria; phylum Pseudomonadota; class Gammaproteobacteria; order Burkholderiales; family Burkholderiaceae; genus Paraburkholderia; species Paraburkholderia gardini. The sequence goes on along the minus strand of NZ_CAJQYY010000002.1, from coordinate 106,183 downwards.
AGACACGGGGTCTGTGCGGGAAAAGCTCTGGAAAAGGCCGTAATCGGGGCCCGGCAGCCGCAAAATATGCGCGGAAAGATCGAATCCCGGCTTGACGCGCAAATAGTTTGCTAAAATATTCGGCTCTTCTGACCCAAACCGCGTTGCAGGCGCCCCGAGGGCCCGCGGCGAGAGGTGCGCGATCGATGCAGGCTGTGCCCGGACCGGGCGTCAAAAGCGGCAGCGAGAGGCAGCGCGGAAAAGATAACTGATTCGCTCGAATAATTTTAGGACGATTGAAGCCATGGCTAACGTTGTTGAAAACCTCGGCAAGCTCGAACGCCGCGTAACGATTTCCCTGCCGAAAGACACCGTGCAGAAGGAAGTGGACTCGCGCATCCGCCAGCTGGCGAAAAATGTGCGCATGCCGGGCTTCCGCCCGGGCAAGGTGCCGCTCAAAATGGTGACGCAACAGTATTCGGGCCAGGTGGAAGCTGAAGTGCTGAGCGACAAGGTCGGCAAGGAGTTCTTCGACATCAGTCGCGCTGAGAACCTGCGCGTGGCCGGTCAGCCGAGCTTCGCGCCGAAGACCGACGCCGCTGAAAGCGACTACGCGTTCGACGCCACGTTCGAGATCTATCCGGAGGTGAAGCTGGGTGACGTCGCGACGGCTGAAATCGAACGCACGACGACCACCATCAGCGAAGCGGAAATCGACCGCACGCTGGATATCCTGCGCAAGCAGCGCGTCCATTACCACGCACGCGGCGAAGCTGGCGAGCATGGCGACGGCGGCGGCGACACGGCAGCGAAAGACGCTGACCGCGTGACCGTCGACTTCGTCGGCAAGATCGATGGCGAAGTGTTTGAGGGCGGCAGTGCCGACGATTTCGCGTTCGTGCTCGGCGAAGGCCGCATGCTGCCGGAATTCGAAAAGGCAGCGGCAGGCCTCAAGGTCGGCGAATCGAAGGAATTCGATCTGGCGTTCCCGGCCGACTATCACGGCAAGGACGTCGCCGGCAAAACGGCGCAGTTCACGATCACGATGAAGAAGATCGAATGGCCGCACCTGCCGGAAATCGACGCTGAATTCGCGAAGTCGCTCGGTATCGAAGACGGCGATCAGGTCAAGATGCGCGCTGAAATCAAGGACAACCTCGAACGTGAAGCGAAGCGTCGCACGCAGGGCATCGTCAAGAACCAGGTCATGGACGCGCTCCTGAAGATCTCGGAACTCGACGTGCCGAAGGCGCTGATCGAGCAGGACCAGCAACGCCTCGTCGAAATGGCGCGTCAGGATCTGACGCAACGCGGCGTACCGAACGCAGCCGACGCACCGATCCCGGCGGAAATGTTCGCTGAGCAGGCCGAGCGCCGCGTGAAGCTCGGCCTCGTGCTGGCTGAACTGGTCAAGGCAAACGAGTTGCAGGCAAAGCCGGAACAGATCCGCGCCGAAGTCGACGAATTCGCGAAAAGCTACGAAGACCCGAAGGAAGTCGTCCGCTGGTATTATTCGAACCAGCAGCGCCTGGCGGAAATGGAAGCGTACGTCGTTGAAGCCAACGTCGTCGATTTCGTGCTCGGCAAGGCCAAAGTGACGGACAAGGAAGTGAGCTTCGAGGAACTGGCAAGCGCGACGGCGCAGGCGTAAGCGTCGTCATAACGGCGTGCCGGCTGTCGGAGCGACGGCCGCACGCCGTTTTTTTATGTCCGGCGTATCGTGCGGGCTTGAAACTGGCGTCGCCGTACTCACCTGCCTCACGAACAAGAACATTCCAGACAAGGATCCACCGCATGACCTTTCGCGCTCAATTGCTGGACACGTTAGCCTCCCACGCGCCCCGGGATCTCGAGGCGCAGGCGCTCGGGCTCGTCCCGATCGTCGTGGAAACGAGCGGACGTGGCGAGCGTTCGTACGACATCTACTCGCGTCTCCTGAAGGAGCGGGTGGTGTTCCTGGTCGGCGAAGTGAATGACCAGACGGCCAATCTCGTCGTCGCGCAGTTGCTGTTCCTCGAAAGCGAGAATCCCGACAAGGACATCAGCTTTTACATCAACAGTCCGGGCGGCTCGGTGTCGGCCGGCATGGCGATTTACGACACGATGCAGTTCATCAAGCCCGACGTGTCGACGCTGTGCATGGGTCTGGCCGCGAGCATGGGCGCGTTCCTGCTGGCAGCCGGCGCGAAGGGCAAGCGTTTCACACTGCCGAACGCGCGCGTCATGATTCACCAGCCGCTGGGTGGCGCACGGGGACAGGCGTCGGACATCGAAATTCAGGCCCGGGAAATCCTGTACCTGAAGGAACGTCTGAACCAGCTGCTCGCGCATCACACCGGGCAGCCGGTCGAACGCATTGCGCGTGACACCGATCGCGACAATTTCATGTCGGGCGACGATGCGCAGGCTTACGGGCTCGTTGATCAGGTCCTGCACAAGCGTCCCTGATCGGGCAATGTGCCCCAAAACAGGGCAAAGGGTCGGACGACAATCCAATGAGAAGCATCTGACCCGTCCCTGAGCGCCTGCGGCGAACACGCCGCCCCAGCCTTTGCGTGTCGTCCTGGGCCGACTGCGGGGCTGGAGCAAACGGCGTATTATGTAATCGAGTGTCCGGAGGCTCACACATCTATGGCGGACAAGAAAGGTTCTAACAGCGAAAAGCTGTTGTATTGCTCGTTCTGTGGCAAGAGCCAGCATGAAGTCAAAAAGCTGATTGCCGGCCCGTCGGTCTTCATCTGCGATGAATGTATCGACCTGTGCAACGAAATCATCCGCGACGAGGCCGCTGGCTCCGGTGCGGAAACGGGCCTGTCCAGGTCCGATCTGCCGAGTCCGCAGGAAATCCGCGAAATCCTCGATCAGTACGTGATCGGCCAGGAGCGCGCGAAGAAAATCCTCGCGGTCGCGGTGTACAACCACTACAAGCGCCTGAAGCATCTCGACAAGAAAGACGAAATCGAGCTGTCGAAGAGCAACATCCTGCTGATCGGCCCGACGGGCTCCGGCAAGACGCTGCTCGCGCAGACGCTCGCGCGTCTTCTGAACGTCCCGTTCGTCATCGCCGATGCGACGACGCTGACGGAAGCCGGCTATGTCGGCGAGGACGTCGAGAACATCATTCAGAAGCTGCTGCAGAACTGCAATTACGAAGTCGACAAGGCGCAGCGCGGCATTGTCTACATCGACGAAATCGACAAGATCAGCCGCAAGTCGGACAACCCGTCGATCACCCGCGATGTTTCGGGCGAAGGCGTCCAGCAGGCATTGCTGAAGCTCGTCGAAGGCACGATGGCATCGGTGCCGCCGCAAGGTGGCCGTAAGCATCCGAACCAGGACTTCATCCAGGTCGATACGACCAACATCCTGTTCATCTGCGGCGGCGCGTTCGACGGCCTCGAAAAGGTCATCGTCGATCGCACGGAAAAGACCGGCATCGGCTTCGGCGCGAGCGTCAAGAGCAAACAGGATCGCGACGCCGGCGAAGTGCTGCGCGAAGTCGAACCGGAAGATCTGATCAAGTTCGGCCTGATTCCGGAACTGATCGGCCGTCTGCCGGTGGTGGCGACGCTTGGCAAGCTCGACGAAGTCGCGCTGATGAAAATTCTCGTCGAACCGAAGAACGCGCTGATCAAGCAGTATCACAAGCTCTTCAATATGGAGCGCGTCGAACTGGAGATCCGTCCGGGGGCGCTGCAGGCTGTCGCGCGCAAGGCGATCCGCCGCAAGACAGGCGCACGGGGTCTGCGATCGATCCTGGAACAGGCCTTGCTGGACGTGATGTACGAGTTGCCGACGATGAAGGGCGTAAGCAAGGTCATCATCGACGACAACGTCATCGATGGCGACGGCAAACCGTTGTTGATCTACGAAGACGCGCCCAAGGTCGCGGGTTCGAATTGATCGGCTTTCCGGGTTCTGCAAAAAAGCCGTTCATGGCGACGTGAACGGCTTTTTCGTTTATCTTGTGGTCAGGATGGTTGTTTTATTTACTGGAGTCACTGAACTTTCGGAGTCACTGAACTTTTCCCACACGCGGAGGCCTTGCAATCTTTTTTGCTGACCTCACCTATCGAACGAACTGATTCCACTCATGGGGAAATGAAATGTCAGGAACCCAACTCCTTCCGCCGGAACGCATTACGCTCCCGCTGCTCCCGCTGCGTGACGTGGTCGTATTCCCGCACATGGTGATTCCGCTCTTCGTAGGCCGCCCGAAGTCGATCAAGGCTCTCGAAGCAGCGATGGAAGGCGGCAAGCACATCATGCTCGTCGCCCAGAAAACGGCTGCGAAAGATGAGCCGACCGAAAAGGACATGTACGAAACAGGATGTATCGCCAACATCCTGCAGATGCTGAAGTTGCCCGACGGCACCGTGAAGGTGCTCGTCGAAGGTCTTCAGCGCGCGAAGACGCTTTCCATCGAAGAACAGGAAACGCAGTTTTCGTGCGAAGTCATGCCGCTCGAACCCGACCACGCCGACAGCGCTGAAACTGAAGCGCTGCGCCGCGCGATCGTGTCGCAGTTCGACCAGTACGTGAAGCTGAACAAGAAGATCCCGCCGGAGATTCTCACGTCGCTGTCTGGCATCGACGAAGCAGGGCGTCTGGCCGATACGATCGCCGCGCATCTGCCGTTGAAGCTCGACCAGAAGCAGCACATTCTCGAGATGTTCCCGGTCATCGAGCGCCTCGAGCATCTGCTCGCGCAACTCGAAGCCGAGATCGACATTCTCCAGGTCGAAAAGCGCATTCGTGGGCGCGTGAAGCGCCAGATGGAAAAGAGCCAGCGCGAGTACTACCTGAACGAGCAGGTCAAGGCGATCCAGAAGGAACTCGGCGAAGGCGAGGAAGGTGCGGATCTCGAGGAACTCGAGAAGCGCATCACCGCCGCCCGCATGCCGAAGGAAGCCAAAAAGAAGGCCGATGCCGAGCTGAAGAAGCTCAAGCTGATGTCGCCGATGTCGGCTGAAGCCACTGTCGTGCGCAACTACATCGACACGCTGATCGCGCTGCCGTGGCGCAAGAAGAGCAAGGTCAACAACGACCTTTCGAACGCCGAAACCGTGCTCGACGAAGACCACTTCGGTCTCGAGAAAGTGAAGGAACGCATTCTCGAGTATCTCGCGGTCCAGCAACGTGTCGACAAGGTGAAGGCGCCGATCCTGTGCCTCGTCGGGCCTCCGGGTGTCGGCAAGACGTCGCTCGGCCAGTCGATCGCTCGCGCGACGAACCGCAAGTTCGTGCGCATGGCGTTGGGTGGCGTGCGCGACGAAGCCGAAATTCGCGGCCACCGTCGTACGTACATTGGTTCGATGCCGGGCAAGATCCTGCAAAGCCTGACGAAAGTCGGCGTGCGCAATCCGCTTTTCCTGCTCGACGAAGTCGACAAGATGGGCCAGGATTTCCGCGGCGATCCGTCTTCGGCACTGCTGGAAGTGCTCGATCCGGAGCAGAACCATACGTTCGCCGATCACTACGTCGAAGTCGATTTCGATCTGTCGGACGTGATGTTCGTGGCGACGTCGAACTCGCTGAATATTCCGCCGCCGCTGCTCGACCGGATGGAAGTGATCCGTCTGGCGGGTTACACGGAAGACGAAAAGGTCAGTATCGCGCAACGTTATCTGCTGCCGAAGCAGAAGAAGAACAACGGCCTGAAGGAAGGCGAAGTCGAGGTGACGGAATCCGCGATCCGCGACATCATTCGTTATTACTCGCGCGAATCGGGCGTGCGTTCGCTCGAACGTGAGATTTCGAAGATCTGCCGCAAGGTCGTGAAGATGCTTCTGCTGAAGAAGGCGGAAGGCGCGGTGAAGGTCGACGGCAGCAATATCGATACCTTCCTCGGCGTGCGCAAGTACGACTTCGGTCTGGCTGCGAAGGAAAACCAGGTGGGTCAGGTGACGGGTCTCGCGTGGACGGAAGTCGGCGGCGATCTGCTGACGATCGAAGCCGCGGTCATGCCGGGCAAGGGCAATGTGATCCGCACGGGTTCGCTCGGCGATGTGATGAAGGAATCCGTCGAGGCAGCGCGCTCGGTGGTCCGCTCGCGTTCGCGCCGTCTGGGTATCAAGGACGAAGCGTTCGAGAAGCAGGACATTCACATCCACGTGCCGGAAGGCGCGACGCCGAAGGACGGTCCTTCGGCCGGTGTCGCGATGACGACCGCGCTGGTGTCGGTGCTGACCAGCATTCCGGTGCGTGCCAATGTCGCGATGACGGGCGAAATCACGTTGCGTGGCGAAGTGCTTCCGATCGGCGGCCTGAAGGAAAAGCTGCTGGCGGCGCATCGCGGCGGCATCAAGCTGGTGCTGATTCCGGAGGAAAACGTCAAGGATCTGACGGAGATTCCGGATAACGTGAAGAACGCAATCGAGATCGTGCCGGTCCGCTGGATCGACAAGGTGCTCGAACTCGCGCTCGAACGTGTGCCACAACCGTTGCCAGAAGAAGAGCCGAAGGCAGCAACGCCGGCTGTTGCAGCCGAACCGGTCAAGGATTCTGCATCGGAAGTCGTGAAGCACTGATCGATCCAGGTGGTTCCTGCAGCAGAAAAACCCGCGGCCTGGCCGCGGGTTTTTTATTACCAGCAACGTTTGCGAGCGCTGCTTTCACATCGCCGACGCGTCTTTTTCCCAACATGTGCGCAAAGCACGTACGCGTCATGCAAACTGGTTGCGCACGCATCGATCGACTGCGCAATTCCGTCATAAATTACGTGCAGAATGTGCGCCCGAATCAGGCTCAACCCCGCTTGACACAAGGGTTTCGGCCCATTCTAATTAGCTGGCCCGGTACGTTGTGCCGTGCCTGCTTATAAACCGGCGCCAAAGGCGCTATCACGATTGCCCAATAACATTCTCGGGGGCTGGAATGAACAAGACGGAATTGATCGATCACATCGCGCAACAAGCAGACATTTCGAAAGCTGCAGCGGGGCGTGCACTCGATGCTGTGATTGGCGGCGTCAAAGGGACGTTGAAGAAGGGCGGTTCTGTTACGCTGGTTGGCTTCGGTACATTTGCCGTGGGCAAGCGCACGGCTCGCACGGGTCGCAATCCGCGCACAGGCGCCGCGATCAAGATCAAGGCAGCCAAGGTGCCTAAATTTAGGCCTGGCAAAGCACTGAAGGATGCGCTAAACTAATGGGCTCGCTGACTGGGGTTCTTGTAAAAGCTACCTGATACAGTGCATCAGTCAGCGTCAGTTCGATGTGCAGCGCACGCACGAGCAGTTCACGTGAATCGCGGAACGGGTGCTTAGCTCAGTTGGTAGAGCGGCGCCCTTACAAGGCGTAGGTCGGGAGTTCGAGCCTCTCAGCACCCACCAGTTCCCGATGTCGCGGCAGCGAACGAGCAGTCAGGATGTGCAAAAGGAGTGGTAGTTCAGTCGGTTAGAATACCGGCCTGTCACGCCGGGGGTCGCGGGTTCGAGTCCCGTCCACTCCGCCAGTATCTTCGAAAGGCGAACCCCGGTTCGCCTTTTTTATTGCCCGCTGTTGTAATATCGGGCGTTCTGTTTTTGGCCGACCCTCACGCATGCTTGATTTTTTCCGCAATCACAAACGCCTGATGATGTTCATGCTCGTCCTCGTCATTGTGCCGGGGTTGGGATTTGTCGGTATCCAGGGCTTCCGCGGTTTCTTTGACGAGAGCGCGAACGTCGCGAGCGTTAACGGTCACAAGATCACGCGCGTCGAATACGACAACGCGATGCGCCAGCAGCTCGATCGCGCACGTCAGGTTCTCGGCGCACGGTTCGACATGAAGTCGTTCGATACGCCAGAACGCCGCCGCGACATGCTCGACGGCCTGATTCAGGAGCGTGTGCTCGCCGATGAAACGCAGCGCCTGCATCTGACGGCGTCTGACGACGCGGTGCGCCGCACGTTGCTGTCCGATCCTGTCATTTCTTCGCTGAAAAATGCCAACGGCACGATCGACGTCGACCGCTACAAGCAGCTGCTTGCGATGCAGGGCATGACGCCCGAGCAGTACGACGAGCGGGTACGTTACGGTCTTGCCACGCAGCAATTGCCCGCGGCCATCGAGTCGAGCGCGTTCACCTCGAAGACACTCGCACAGCGTCTCACCGATCTTGCTGAACAGCAGCGCGAAGTGCAGGGCCTGGCGTTCCGCGCACGCGATTACGCGTCGAAGGTGCAGCCCACGGACGCGCAGTTGCAGGCTTACTACGACGCGCATCGTCAGGCGTTCGCCACACCGGAAACCGCGACGATCCAGTACCTGGTGATGTCGCCGGCTGTGCTTTCCGCAACGGTGCAGCCGTCCGACGCCGACATCAAGAAGTACTACGACGACAACATTACACATTACCGCACCGACGGTGAAGTGCGCGCGAGCCACATCCTGATCGCGGTGCCGAAAGACGCGAGCGCGGCAGACCGGGCCAAGGCGAAGCAGAAAGCCGACGAAGTGCTGGCACAGGTCAAGGCGCATCCGGACCAGTTCGCGCAGATCGCGCAACAGGATTCGCAGGATCCGGGTTCGGCGTCGAAGGGCGGCGATCTGGGCTACTTCGGTCCGGGCATGATCGCAGGTGGCAAGGCATTTGATGACGCCGTGTTCAAGCTGAAGAAAGATGAAATCAGCGACATCGTGCAGACGGATTTTGGTTATCACATTGTCAAGGTGACGGACGTGAAGCCGGCCGTCACGAAGCCGCTCGACGAAGTGAAAGATTCGATCATCAAGGACCTGAAGACGCAGCAGGCTGGCAAGGCGTTTGCTGACGACTCGGAAGGCTTCACGTCGGTCGTGTACGAGCAGGCGAAGAGCCTGCAACCGGCCGCCGACAAGTACAAGCTGCAGATCCAGACCGCCACGGTCACGCCGCAGCCTGACGCGAAGCTGCCGCCCGACAGCCCGTTGAACAACACGAAGTTTCTGGCCGCGGTATTTTCGAGCGATGCGACGAAGTCGAAGAACAACACGCAGGCCATCGACGTTGGCAGTAACACGCTGATCGCGGCGCACGTGACCGACTACAAGGAAGCAACGGTGCCGGCACTCGACGTCGTCAAGGATGCCGTGCGCCAGAAGGTGATCGCGGAGCAGTCGGCGGAAATGGCACGCAAGGACGGCGCGGCGAAGCTCGCGGACCTGCAGAAGTCGAAGTCGACGCAAGGCTTCTCGTCGGCGTTGAAGGTCTCCCGCAACGACGCGCAAGGCGTGCCGCCTGCCGCGTTGAGCGCGATCTACAAGACGGATGCGCAGAAGCTGCCGGCCTATGTGGGTGTCGATCTCGGCGACGACGGTTACGCGATCTATCGCGTGAACGCCGTGGTGCCGGGCCCCACGGTTGATGCGCAACGTCTCGCCGCCGCCCAGCAGCAGATCGCGCAGGTCAATGCGCAATCGCAGGTCGAGGCATATGTCGACGCGCTGCGTGAACGTTCGAAGGTGAAATTCTTCGGCGCGCTGGATGGCTCCGCACAACAGCCGGGTGACAGTTCCGACTGACGTGGCGTGATGCGGCGCCGGTACACGGGCGCCTCGCACCGCCAGAAAAACAAAGCCCCGCACAAGCGGGGCTTTGTTCATGAACGCGACATCGCGCGATGCAAAGCCTCACGTCATGACATGAGCGACGCTGATATTACAGGCAGGCCGTGATGTCGCTCGTGTCGCCACCGGCGCCGCCACCTGAGCGGAAACCGACCCACGAGCCCGGGCCGCTGTACGACGGACGCACAATTGCGGCCGCGCCATTGGGCGGCTGCTGACCCGGAACGTAAACATCCATGGCGGCATCGTTCGCGAGCGTATCCTGCGACACCACCTGTTGTTGCGATTTGTCAGCCCACTTCTGCGCAATACACTGGCCGACGACCTTTGGCGGCTGCTGACTTTGTCCGACGGACTGAACACCTGCCGGCGGTTGCGTTGCACAGGCAGAAAGTGCCACGGTCAAAGCGATAAGCGGTAAGTATTTCACGTTATCTCCTTCCAGAATCGCTCAATTTCGAGCCGGGTTTTCAAGGTTAGGCGATAGTGTCAGATGATCAAAGGCCTACCTCGTTCCCGCATTTTCGAAACAAGTTGTTAGCAGACCTGTCGAGACGACGGACTGCGGAGATCAGGGGGCGTGCAATAACGGCTTCAGCGTGGGCCAGACGTTGTTCAGCAACACAGGCTGCGCCTGCTGTGTGGGGTGGATCTGATCGGCCTGGAACATGTCGGGTTTGTCCTCGATTCCGGCGAGCAGAAACGGCACGAGCGGCACGTGAAACTGCTTCGACAGATCGCCATACAGGCCGTGGAACTTTTGTGTGTACTCCGGGCCGTAATTAGGAGGCACATACATGCCTACAAGTACAACCTTCGCGCGTGCCTTTTGTGATTGCTCAATAATCGTACGAAGGTTGTCTTCGGTTGTGGCGAGTGGAACGCCGCGCAGGGCATCGTTGGCGCCGAGCTCGACGATCACCACCGAGGGTTTCAGGCGTTGCATCAACGCAGGCAAACGCGCGAGTCCACCGCTCGTGGTGTCGCCGCTGATGCTTGCATTGGCAACGTTATAATCGATGCGCTCGTCGGCCAGCCGCCGGCGCATCAATGCTACCCAGCCGGTATCGCGAGGCAGGCCGTACTCGGCGGAGATGCTGTCACCCAGTACGACGATCACCGGTTTGCCGGATGCGGACGCGGCGGTGCGGGTTGCCGTGCTGGCGGCATCGGCTGCGTGCGGCACGATCGCCATCCACGCAGCGGCGCAGATCGATGCGCCCAGCGCCACCATGCGCACTTTCAACCTGTGCTTCACCATGCAAAATAAAACTGATCCAGTCATTGATGTGCGGGGTTTGAGCAAGCGGGTTAGGGATGCAACGGGCGAACTGACGATTCTCGATCATATCGATCTTTCGATCGAGCCGGGCAGCAGCGTGGCGATCGTCGGCGCGTCCGGGTCGGGAAAGTCCACGTTGCTGGGCCTGCTGGCGGGATTGGACAGCGCGAGCGCCGGCTCGGTTCGCCTGCTCGGACGTGAGCTCTCCGAGCTCAATGAAGACGGACGTGCCGCGTTAAGGAGCGGCTCGGTGGGCTTCGTGTTCCAGTCGTTCCAGTTGATGCCGCATCTGACCGCCCTCGAAAACGTGACGCTGCCGCTCGAGCTGCAAGGTGGCATCTCGACGCGCGATGCCGCAACGCGGGCGCGCGCGCTGCTCGATCAGGTTGGACTTGGCAAACGGACGGGACATTATCCGAAGCTGCTTTCGGGCGGCGAGCAGCAACGCGTGGCACTCGCGCGCGCGTTCGTCACGCATCCGGCGATTCTTTTCGCCGATGAGCCGACAGGTAGCCTCGATGCCGCGACCGGCCATGCCGTGATCGACCTGATGTTCGAGATGAACCGCGCGAACGGCGCGACGCTCGTGCTCGTGACGCACGATATCGAACTCGCGCGGCGCTGCGACAGAACGGTGACGATAGAAGCAGGGCGTCTGGTCATCTGATCCTCGCGGGAAGTTGCATCTCACGCAAAGCAAAAAAACGGACGCCGCAGCGTCCGTTTTTTTGCCCATCGCGTGTTACGTCGAATCAGCGCTTCAATGCGGCCCGCGCGCGGTCGATCAGCGCGGACGTCGACGAATCGTGCTTCTTTTCATCGACGGAGGCCCCCGTCAAATCCGCCTCGACGACCTTGCCGAGAATCTTGCCGAGCTCGACACCCCACTGGTCGAACGGGTTGATGTTCCACACCGACGCCTGCACCAGCACCTTGTGTTCGTACATCGCGATCAGCGCGCCGAGCGAGCGCGCGGTCAATGCGTCGACGAGCAGTGTCGTGGTCGGGCGGTTGCCGGGGAACATCAGATGCGGCGCGAGTTCCGGCTTGTCCGGGCCCGCCACTTTCTTCGCTTCTTCGAGCGTGCGTCCGAGCATCAGCGCCTCGCTTTGGGCGAAGCAGTTCGCGAGCAGCTTCGGATGATGACCGGCAAGCGGATGTTCCGGCGTGAGTACCGCGACGAAATCGATCGGCACGATCGTCGGCCCCTGATGCAGCATCTGGAAGAACGCGTGTTGCCCGTTCGTGCCCGGTTCGCCCCACGTGACCGCGGCCGTCGGGTAATCGACGATCGCGCCGTCGAGCCGGGCCGATTTGCCGTTGCTTTCCATTTCCAGCTGCTGCAGGTATGAAGGCAGGAAATGCAGCGCTTCCGAATACGGCGCGACGAGATAACTCTGCGAGCCGAAGAAGTTGCGATACCAGATGCCGATCATGCCGAGCAGCACGGGCAAATTGCGTTCGAGCGGTGCATCGCGGAAATGCTGGTCCATCTCGTTCGCGCCCGCGAGCAGTTCCGCGAAGTGCGCCGGACCGACCGAAATCATGATCGACAGACCGCACGCCGACCACAGCGAATAGCGCCCGCCAACCCAGTCCCACATCTCGAAGACGTTTTCCTTCGCGATGCCGAATTTCACGACTTCAGCCGGATTCGCCGACACGCCGACGAAGTGCTTCGCGAGCGCGCTTTCCGGGCAGCCGCTCTTCACGAACCAGTCGCGCATCGAATGCGCGTTGGTCATCGTTTCGAGCGTGGTGAAGGTCTTCGATACGACGATCGCGAGCGTCTCTTCCGGGTCGATCTGCTCCAGCACGCGGTACATGTCCGCACCGTCGACGTTCGACACGAAGAACGACTTGATATCGGGCGACGCGAGATGATGCAGTGCATGCACGACCATCTTCGGTCCGAGATCCGAGCCGCCGATGCCGATGTTCACCACATAGCGGATGCGCTTGCCGGTGTATCCGGTCCACGCGCCGCTGCGCACCTGGTCGGCGAACGCAGCCATTCTGGCCAGCTCGGCCTTGACCTGCGCGTTGAACGGCGCTTTCGGATCGGTGGCGCGCAGCGCCGTGTGCAAGGCCGGGCGCCCTTCGGTCGGGTTCACGATTTCGCCGGCGAACATCGCGTCGCGGCGCTTTTCGACGCCCGCTTCGCGCGCCAGTTGAACCAGCAGGCGCAGCGTTTCGTCGGTGATGCGGTTCTTCGAAAAATCAGCCGCGAGACCGCCGCCCGACAGCGTGAAACGTTCGGCGCGGGTCGGCGCGGGATCGTTCCGGGGGGCGAACCAGTCGCGCAGGTGCGCGTCGCGGATCTGTTCGTAATGCGCTTGCAGCGCGGACGAGGCGGGGAGCGGATTCGATGGCATATAAACTGTCCGTCTGGCGAAATGACACGAATGGATGGCGGCATGCTGCATGTGCCGCCAGCGATGAAGTTCGGGAGCGTCGCTGCGCCGTCAGATGCCGTGCGCTGTTCAATGCGTGCTGGATGCTTCCGGCGTTTCGGGCGCCGCCATGCAGTCAGGTAGTTGACCGGCGTAGCGATGCACCCAGTCGATCAGTATAGCGGCGTTGGATGACGGCGCGCATCCCTGTGCACGTATCGCAGATGATGGGAGCAGTTGGCGAGGGCGCTGTGGCTCGCGCCGGATACAGGCGCTGAGAGCAGACCAGGGCGGCCACAAGGGTTATGCACGCGGGTTGTACACGCGCGGCTCACCGGACCGGTCGAAAGCCGCACACGCACCCGCTTCACGCGCGCAGCGGATAGAACAGGCGATTGAGCAGCGTGCGCACCATTGGCGCCAGTTCGCCGGCGCTCAGACCGGCAGGGCCGTTACCCTGCGCGGTGAGCGTATCGGCCGCGCGGCCGTGCAGATACACGCCCGCCAGCGCCGCTTCATACCCCGGCAGGCGCTGCGCGAGAAACGCGCCGATGATGCCGCCAAGCACGTCGCCCGTGCCGCCTGTCGCGAGTGCGGCGTTGCCGGTCGGATTGATCGCGACGCGGCCATCCGGCGCGGCGACGATCGTGCCGCTTCCTTTCAGCACGACGACACTCGCATAACGCGCCGCCAGCGACCGCGCGGCGGCCAGCCGGTCCGCTTGCACCGTGCGCGCGTCGGTGTCGAGCAGGCGCGCGGCTTCGAGCGGATGCGGGGTCAGCACGCACACGTGGCCGTTTTGCGCGCCACGCGCGTGGAGCGCGGCGGCGAGTTCGTCGTCCATCGAAATGAGGTTGAGCGCGTCCGCATCGAGCAGGATCGGGCCGGCGAATTCAAGCACGTCGTGCAGCGTGACCGAAGCCCGGTCGCGCCGGCCCATGCCGCAACCGATCGCGAGCGCATCCATCGTATCGAGCGCGAGATTGTCGACGCCGTTCAGCATCAGTTCGGGGTGGGGCGCATCGTAGGCAGGCGCGCCGCTGCCGATGAACCCGATGTGTACCTTGCCCGCCCCCGCGTAGAGCGCGGCACGTGCCGCGAGAATCGGGGCGCCGCACATGCCCGTATCGCCACCGATCACCGCAAGACTGCCGAACGTCCCCTTGTGCACCGCGAAATCGCGCGGTGGCAGGGATGAACCGAACAGCGACGGCGCGTTCAGATGCACCTGGGTATGCGCCGCCGCGCCTTCGACGCCGATCGGCGCGACCGTCACCGAGCCCGCGAGATCACGCCCCGACGCCGTGAACAACCCCGGCTTCGCGCCGATGAACGTCACCGTGTGGGTCGCGCGCACGGCCGCGCCGGAACCGACGGCATTGCCGGTATCGCTGTCGAGGCCGCTCGGCACATCGAGCGCGAGCACGTGCCCCTTGCTGTGCGCACGTTCCGACAACGTCCGGGCGAGCTCGGCGAAGACGCCTTCGAGCGGCCGCACGAGTCCGATGCCGAACATGCCGTCGACCAGCCAGCCGTAGCGATCGAACGAAGCTGGCGGTGCCGTCGCGATCGGCACGCCTGCCGCACGGGCGGCTTCGAGCGCCCAGCGGGCGTCGTCGGGCTTGACCCCGACCGGCATGCAGACGTCGACCGTGAGGCCTGCGCGGTGCAGTTCCGTCGCCATCACGAGCGCGTCGCCGCCGTTGTTTCCCGGGCCCGCGACCAGCCAGACCGGATGGTCGGCGTAGTCGAACGATTCATGGGCGTTCTGGTCGAGCAGGAAGCGGGCTGCGGCAGCACCTGCGCGGGCCATCAACGTATGCCCGGGGAGTGGCGCGGCGGCCTCCTTTTCGAGCGAGCGCAACGCTTCGACCGAAAGGAGCGGCAGCGGACGATCGTACGGATCGACGAGCGTGGCGGAGTGGGAGGGGCTGGCGGAGGCGGGCGGCGTAGTGTCGGTCATGGCGCAGGCAGGACGAAGACAAACGGAAAAGGTGCGTGCCGGTTCGAGCGCGATCGGGCGAGGCCTGCCGGCCCGGGACTGCTCGACGGCGGGCCAGCGCAGCCGCTGTAACTGCGGCGCGTCGAACGCATGCCCGCTACCGTCTTACTGTACGAGAGGCCTGCCTGGCAGAGCAACGCGGAACAAGCCCGACCGCGCCGCGCCAGACGAACCTCAATCCCGAAACCGTTCCGGCCGCAGTGCTGCAAGCGTATCGGGCGGCACATCGGGCGTCGCACCGGCGAAGAGATCAGCGATCACTTTAGCAGACCCGCACGCCATTCCCCAACCGGACGGTCCGTGCCCCGCGTTCACGAAAAGCCGCGGATGCAACGCGTTGCCGACCAGCGGCAAGCCATCCGGCGACAGCAGCTTCAGGCCTTCCCACGGCAGCGCCGCCGAGATCTTCGCGGCGCCCGGAATCCAGTCGTGCGTGGCCTGGCCGAGCAACGCGAGGGCTTCGCTGGTGAGCGCCTCGCCCAGCGGCTTGTCGACGAGGTTCGCCGGCTGCACCACCGCACCGCCGGCAATGCGCAGCCGATGATTCATGCGCGTGATCGTGATGCGTTTGACTGCATCGATCACGGTCATATGAGGCACGCACTCTTCGTGCGCGACTGGTGCTGCGAGCGTATGCATGCGCAGCGGATGCAGCGGCAGACGCAGGCCGAGCCGGTCGAGCAGCGGCAGGCTGCCGACGCCCGCCGCGACGACGATCGCGTCGCCCGCGATCACGTCGACTTCGCGCGAACGCGACGATTCGCCCGTGCGCGGCGCCAGTTCGACAGCGGCACGCTGGTTGTCGACGCGGATCGCGGTCACTTCGCGGCCGGTCTGGAACGTCACGCCGCCTTGCTCGTCGAGGTGCTGCTTCACGAGCTTGGCGAAGAGCGGACAGTTCGCGGTGCGTTCCGCTTCGAAGTACACGCCGCCTGCGAAATCGGGGTCGGTCGGCACCGAATGTTCGAGCGCGGCGCATTCGGCCGCGGAGAGCACGTGATGCGGGACTTCATGGCGGCGCAGCAGGTCGAGCGCCGGCTGGGTCAATTCCCATTCGTGGGCGGAGCGCACCACGTGAAGCACGCCGCTGCGCTGCTCGAACTCGAGGCCAAAATGCGCTTCGATATCGGCGAGCGTATCGCGCGACAGCTCGATCAGCGGGCGCAGGCGGCCCATCTGCGCTTCGAACGCGGTGGGCTCCTGCAAGGCGGCGAGGCGCTTCAGGAAATCGCGGGCACCCGCATTGAAACCGGTCTTCGTCACCACACCGCTTTTCGCGGCGCGCCGGTTTTCCATGAAGGTCGGGCCGAACCAGACGTCGAGCGCAGTGGGCAGCACGGTGCCGCTGTGGCCGTAGGTTGCGCCCTGGGCGACCGTCGCATGCCGTTCGACGACGCACACACGATGACCGGCCGCGCGCAGCTGGTAAGCGGTGGCGACGCCGGTGATTCCACCGCCAATGACAATGACATCCATGATTGTTTCGATTTGCGGGCAGGACGCGAGTGACCGGGCGAGCCCGTGTGCGTGACGTGCGGCGCGGGTGGGGGAACCTGCCGCGCCAGTCAGTGGAAAGGGCGAATGATAGCAGCCAAACGGGCCCGCCCGCCATGCTGTCCGCTGCGGCGCCATGCGATGCCGGGCCGCGCCGGACGTTGCTGCCAGAAGGTTAGTCGCGCCACGTAGGGCGGGTCTGACGGGCCGTCCCGAGGTATAATCTCCGACTTCCTTTCGCCTCCCGTCGCCTGCACGCGCGACTGATCGACGCAACGTCAAGTCCATGGCCCACTTCTCGTGTTTCCCCGGCGCTTCGGCCCTCTCCGATTTCCGTCAAACCCGCCTGCTCGATACGCTGATCCGCATCGACGCCAATATCACCGGCGTACGCGGGCAATTCCTGCATTTCGTCAACGCATCGACACCGCTTTCGGCCGATGACAGCGCGAAGATCGAGGCGTTGATGCATTACGGCGAACCGTTCGACGCAGTGAAAGAGCGCGGCACGACCGAAACCGTCCTCGTGGTGCCGCGCTTCGGCACGGTGTCGCCGTGGGCGAGCAAGGCCACCGACATCGCGCTGCATTGCGGCCTGTCGAACGTGCGCCGCATCGAACGCGGTATCGAATACACGGTGATCCTGAAGTCGGGCCTGCTGGGCGGCAAGAAAGCGCTCTCCGACGAGGCGCGCGCCGCCGTCGTCGCCGCGCTGCACGACCGCATGACCGAAAGCGTCGCACCGTTGCGCGATCACGCGATGCATCTGTTCGACGAACTGCCGGCGAAGCCGCTGCAAACCGTCGACATCCTGAAAGAAGGCCGCACGGCGCTGGAGGCCGCGAACACGGAACTGGGCCTCGCGCTCGCGGACGATGAAATCGACTATCTCGTCGATGCGTTCAGCAAGCTCGACCGCAATCCGACCGACGTCGAACTGATGATGTTCGCGCAGGCGAACAGCGAGCACTGCCGGCACAAGATTTTCAACGCCGACTGGACGATCGACGGCAAGCGTCAGGACATCTCGCTCTTCAACATGATCCGCAATACGGAGAAGTTGAACCCGCAGGGCACGATCGTCGCGTATTCGGACAACTCGTCGATCATGGCGGGCGGCATGGCGGAACGCTGGTTCCCGCGCAAGCCGGGTCCCTCGGGCGACATGGCCGAACACTACGGCCGTCACACCGAACTCACGCACACGCTGATGAAGGTGGAAACGCACAACCACCCGACCGCGATCTCACCGTTCCCCGGCGCCGCGACGGGCGCGGGCGGCGAAATCCGCGACGAGGGCGCAACGGGTCGCGGCGCGCGTCCGAAGGCGGGTCTCGCGGGCTTCACCGTGTCGAACCTCGATCTGCCTGACGCGCGCGAAACGTGGGAAAACGCCCGCGACGCCGCGCAGCCCGTCGCGCATCGCAACGAGGCCGATACGCAGGAAGCGTACGGCCGTCCGGACCGCATCGCTGCGCCGCTGCAGATCATGATCGACGGCCCGCTCGGCGGCGCCGCGTTCAACAACGAATTCGGCCGGCCGAATCTGGGCGGCTATTTCCGCGTGTACGAGCAGAACGTCGCGGGCCGCGTGCGCGGCTATCACAAGCCCATCATGATCGCGGGCGGCATCGGCAATATCTCGGACCAGCACACGCACAAGCACGACCTGCCGGAAGGCTCGCTGCTGATCCAGATCGGCGGCCCGGGCATGCGTATCGGCATGGGCGGCGGAGCCGCCAGTTCGATGGCGACCGGCACGAACACGGCCGAACTCGATTTCGATTCCGTGCAGCGCGGCAACCCGGAAATCGAGCGGCGCGCGCAGGAAGTCATCAATGGCTGCTGGCAGCTCGGCGAGAACAACCCGATTCTGAGCATTCACGATGTCGGCGCGGGTGGCCTGTCGAACGCGTTCCCGGAACTCGTCGATGGCGCGGATAAAGGCGCGCGCTTCGAGTTGCGCAAGGTCCAGCTGGAAGAGAGCGGCCTGTCGCCGCGCGAAATCTGGTCGAACGAGGCGCAGGAGCGCTACGTGCTGGCGATCGCGCCGGCCGATCTGCCGATGTTCGAGGCGATCTGCGAACGCGAGCGCTGCCCGTTCGCGGTGATCGGCGTGGCAACCGCCGAGCGCCAGCTGCAACTCGTCGACACGGACAAACACAACGCCGACGCGCACGAACCCGTCGACATGCCGATGGAAGTGCTGCTCGGCAAGCCGCCGCGCATGCATCGCGACGTGAAGCGCGAAACGGTCGCGTTGCAGCCGGTCGACGTCACGCACGTGAATCTGTCGGAAGTCGCCGTGAGCGTGCTGCGTCATCCGACGGTCGCGAGCAAGTCGTTCCTCATCACGATCGGCGACCGTTCGGTGGGCGGTACGAGCGTGCGTGACCAGATGGTTGGTCCGTGGCAGGTGCCGGTCGCCGACTGTGCGATCACCGCGGCGGATTATGCCGGTTTCCGCGGCGAAGCGATGACGATGGCCGAGCGCACGCCGCTCGCCGTCATCGATGCGCCGGCGTCGGGCCGCATGGCCGTCGGCGAAGCAGTGACGAACATTGCGTCGGCGCCGATTGCCTCGCTGGATAAACTGAAGCTGTCGGCGAACTGGATGGCCGCGTGCGGCAGCCCGGGTGAAGACGCGGCGCTCTACGACACGGTCAAGGCGATCGGCATGGAACTGTGCCCGGCGCTTGGCATCGGCATTCCGGTCGGCAAGGATTCGCTGTCGATGCGCACGAAGTGGGAAGACCGCGGCGTCGCGAAGGAAGTGGTCGCGCCGGTCTCGCTGATCATCTCGGCGTTCGCGCCGATCGAGGACGTGCGGCGGCATCTCACGCCGCAACTGCGTCGCGTGAGCGAAGTGGGCGACACGGTGCTGATCGCGATCGACCTCGGCCGCGGCAAGAACCGCCTCGGCGCGAGCATTCTGGCGCAGGTGACGCAGCAGGTCGGCGACACGGTGCCGGACGTCGACGATCCCGAAGACCTCAAGCGCTTCTTCAACGCAATCCAGTCGCTCAACGCTGACGGCAAGCTGCTCGCGTATCACGACCGCTCCGACGGCGGCTTGTGGGCGACGGTGGCGGAAATGGCGTTTGCGGGTCACGTGGGCGTGTCGCTGAACGTCGACATGCTGGTGCTCGACCCGAACCACGAATCCGACTACGGCGACGCGAAAGACTGGGCGAAGCAGACGAGCGGCCGTCGCGACGACCGCACGATTCGCGCGCTTTTCAGCGAGGAACTCGGCGCAGTGGTCCAGGTGCGCGCGGCGGACCGCGATACGGTACTGGGCGCGCTGCGCGAACATGGCCTGTCGGCGTGCTCGCACGTGATCGGCAAACCGAACGAGCGCGACACGCTCGAAGTCTGGCGCGACGCGAAGAAGATCTACGAAGCGCCGCGTACCGAGCTGCATCGCGCGTGGGACGAAGTCAGCTGGCGTATCTCGCGTCTGCGCGACAACCCCGCCTGCGCTGATGCCGAACACGACACATTGCTCGATGCAGCCGATCCGGGCATCACGCCGCATCTGAGCTTCGATCCGGCGGAAGATGTCGCCGCGCCGTTTATCTCCAGGGGCGCGCGTCCGCGTGTCGCGATCCTGCGCGAGCAGGGTGTGAACTCGCACCTCGAAACCGCCTACGCGTTCGATCGCGCCGGATTCGATGCGTACGACGTCCACATGAGCGACCTGCTGTCCGGCCGCGCGACGCTGGCCGACTTCGCGGGCGCGGTGGCATGCGGCGGTTTCTCGTACGGCGACGTGCTGGGTGCGGGCGAAGGCTGGGCGAAGACGATCCGCTTCAATCCGCAGCTCGCCGACATGTTCGCGACGTTCTTCAGCCGCGCCGATACTTTCGCGCTCGGTATCTGCAACGGCTGCCAGATGATGAGCAGTCTCGCGTCGATGATCCCGGGCGCCGAAGCCTGGCCGAAGTTCACGCGCAACAAGTCGGAGAAATTCGAAGCCCGTTTCTCGATGGTCGAAGTGCAGCCGTCGCCGTCGATTTTCTTCGACGGCATGGAAGGCTCGCGCATTCCGGTCGCGGTCGCGCACGGCGAAGGTTTCGCGGACTTCTCGCAGCAGGGGGACGCGTCGCGTGCGGCAGTAGCGATGCGTTACGTCGACAACCGCGGCGAGGCGACGGAGCAGTACCCGTTCAACCCGAACGGCTCGCAGCAGGGCATCACGTCGGTGACGACGGCCGATGGCCGCTTCACGGTGCTGATGCCGCATATGGAACGCGTGCATCGCACGGTGACGATGAGCTGGCATCCGGAAGGCTGGGGCGAGGCCAGCCCCTGGATGCGCGTGTTCCAGAACGCGCGCCGCCGGCTGGGCTGATTATTCGCGCTGAGCGATGAACCGGGCGCCGTAGCAGGTAGGTGCCCGGTTCGCAAACGCCGGACCCGGAAACGACAATGCCGCCCTCGGGCGGCATTGTCGTTCTGGAAGCAAAAACGCTTACTGGATCTTCGCGTTCTTGCGCAGACCTTCTTCGAACGCCTGCAGTTTTTCCTGCTGCATCTGCTGGACGATCTGCGCCTTCACCTGATCGAACGGCGGCGGCGCGACCGCGCGCGTGTCGTCGAGACGGATGATGTGCCAGCCGAACTGCGTGTGCACCGGCGTGTCGGTCATCTGGCCTTTCTGCAGCTTCATGGCCGCTTCGGCGAATTCCGGCACGTAGGCCTTCGGGTCCGACCAGTCGAGGTCGCCGCCGTTCTTGCCCGATCCCGGGTCCTTCGAGTACTGCTTCGCCAGATCTTCGAAGCTCGCGCCGGCCTTGATCTTCGCGATCAGATCCTTGGCCTGCTGTTCGTCTTCGACGAGGATGTGGTGAAGGTGATATTCCTTGCCGCCGCCCGTGCTCTTGACGAGGTCGTCGTAACGCGCTTTCACTTCGGCGTCGGTCGGGGCGTTGTTCTTCACGAAGTCTTCGATCAGCGCGCGCAGCACGACGGTCTGCTGCGCGACGGCGATCTGCGCCTTCACGTCAGGACGCGTCGGGATGCCGCGGCGGGCCGCTTCCTGCATCAGGATTTCGCGGTTCACGAGTTCTTCGCGCACCGCCATCTGAAGCTGCGGTGTGTCCTGCTGGCCCTGATGGACGAGCTGTTCGATCAGCGCGTCGGCGCGTGCTTTCGGGATCGGCGCACCGTTCACGACGGCGATGTTCTGTGCGAACGCAGGCGCGGCCGCGAACGCAGCCAGCAATACCCAGGAGCGGGTTTTCTTCAAGGTCATCAGAAGGTTCCTAACGGGGCAACAAGTCGAATTCTTCGGGCGTATAAGCCGTGATTGCGAGTGCGTGGATGCCGCGCTGCATGCCATCGGCCAGCGCATCATACACCAGTCGATGCCTTGCCACGCGGGCCTTGCCGGCGAATGCGGCGGCGACGATCGTGACACTGAAATGACCGCCCGTGGCGGCGCCGGCGTGACCGGCGTGCTGTGCGCTGTCGTCGCGCACGTCGATCGAGACGACCGGCGCGAGCGCCGTCGAAAGACGCGTTTCGATCAGCGTGGCGCGCTCGGCGGTGGTGGCGTTGAGGAAGACGTCAGCGCTCATCGCTCATTCCTCTTTCATGTATTTGGCGAGCCACAGGCTCTGGCCGACGATGAACACCACGAGACAGCCCGTCGCACCGAACAGCTTGAAGTTGACCCAGGCATCGGTGGAGAAGTTGTACGCGACGAACAGGTTGAGAATGCCGAGCAGCACGAAGAACACCGCCCACACATAATTGAGCTGCGCCCACACGCGATGTGGCAGCGTGATCTGCTTGCCCATCATCGCCTCGATCAGGTTCTTGTTGAACGCGAACTGCGAGACGACGAGCGCGATTGAAAACGCCCAGTACAGCACGGTCGGCTTCCATTTGATGAACGTGTCGTTATGGAGCACGAGCGTCGCGCCGCCGAACACGGTCACGACGCCGAGGCTCACCCACAGCATCGGATCGACCTTGCGGTGCCGGAAGGCGACGAAAGCGATCTGCACGAGCGTCGCGACGATGGCGACGGCCGTCGCCGTGAAAATGCCCCAGATCTTGAACGCCACGAAAAACAGGATGATCGGGAACAGGTCGAACAGGAATTTCATTATCGGGTCGGGAATCCGCAGAGTGATGCGCTCAATGGGGGCCGGTGCGCGGTGGGCAGCGGACGAAGGCGCTGCCACGCGCCTCATCCGCGCCCGCCACGGGCCGGCGGCCGGCTCGACAGGCCCGGCGGCGCAGTCCGGGCGCGGCGCCGGCGGACCGGCAGCCGGAAGGCCGCCAGAACCCGGCCGTGCCCGGCCTGCGTTACCTGGGCTCGAATTGTAGCGCAGCCGAATTGATGCAGTACCGAAGGCCCGTCGGCGCCGGACCGTCCTCGAACACGTGACCGAGATGCGCGCCGCAATTCTTGCACTGCACTTCGATGCGCAGCATGCCGTGCGAGCGGTCGGTTTTCTCGGCGATGACTTCGCCGTTGATCGGCCTGAAGTAGCTCGGCCAGCCGCAACCGGCGTCGAATTTCGTCGCCGATTCGAAGAGCGGCGTGCCGCAGCAGACGCAGTCATATACGCCGCGGTCGAAATGGTCCCAGTATTCGCCGGTGAACGGCCGCTCGGTCGCGGCCTCGCGCGTCACCCGGTACTGGGTTTCCGAAAGCTGCTGGCGCCAGGTGGCGTCGTCTTTCTGCACCGGGGGTGTGTCGGTCGTGCCGGTTTTGAGGTCGTCTGGATTCATGGTCGGGTCCTGTCGATAGGAGGGGCCTGATCGCTCGCGTGAGGGAACCGGTGCAGCCGGTTCAGCATGACGGAGCAATCAGTGAAGCGATGAAGTTCACGACGAGCAGCTGACTTCGAGCGAACTCGCCCAGTCGGGCGGCAGCGTCGCGTACGCTTCGTTTTCAGGTTGCTCGTCGAACGGACGGCGCAGCACGGCCGCCAGCCGCTCGACTTCGGAGAAGTCCTTTTCCTTCGCCTTGCGGATCGCGGTTTCCGCGAGGTGATTGCGAAGTACGAATTTGGGGTTGACCCGGTTCATTGCAATGGCCCGCGACGCGTCATCGCGGGTTTCCATCGCAAGCCGCGTCCGGTAGCCGGCGGCCCACGTATCGAACGCCGCGCGGTCGAGAAACAGGTCGCGCACCGGTGCGTCGCCGCTCGCATCGTGCTTCGACATGCGCGCGAGATTGCGGAACGTCAGCGTGAAGTCCGCCCGGTTCGCGTGCATGATTTCAAAAAGGCTGTTTGCGAGCTGGTCGTCGCCGGGCTGTTCAGTTTCGAGGCCGAGCTTGTCGCGCATGCGGCGCTCGAGCGCCGGCGCGAAACGCGCCTTGAAGCCTTCGAGCACATGCTGCGCGTCCTTGACTGCGCGCTCGCCGCGCTCGCTTTCTTCGTAACGCTCGCCGAAGAGCGGTAGCAGTCCCTGCGCGAGGCAAAAGAGGTTCCAGTATGCAATCTGCGGCTGCATCCGGTACGCGTAGCGTCCCTGGTTGTCGGAGTGATTGCAGATGTAGTTCGCGTCGAACGCATCCATGAAACCGAACGGGCCGTAGTCGATCGTGAGACCGAGGATCGACATGTTGTCCGTGTTCATCACGCCGTGGCAGAAACCGACCGCCTGCCATTCCACCATCAGGTCGGCCGTCGAGCGTACCGCTTCGCCGAGCAGCGCGAGATACGGGTCGTCGGCATCCTTTAACGCGGGATAGAAACGCTCGATGACGTGATCGGCGAGCGAGCGCAGCGCATCGACGCGATCGTTCGAATAGAAATGCTCGAAGTGTCCAAAGCGCACGAAGCTCGGTGCCACGCGCGTGACGACCGCGGCCGTTTCCACCTGCTCGCGCCGCACCGGCTGATCGGAGCCGGTCACGCAGAGCGCGCGCGTCGTCGGAATGCCGAGGTGATGCATCGCTTCCGAACACAGGTATTCGCGGATCGACGAGCGCAGCACCGCGCGGCCGTCGCCCATGCGCGAATACGGCGTGCGGCCGCCGCCTTTCAGTTGCAGCTCGAGACGCCTGCCGTCGTGTTCCACCTCGCCGATACCGAGCGCGCGGCCGTCACCGAGCTGGCCGGCCCAGACGCCGAACTGATGGCCCGAATAGACCGTCGCGTACGGCAGCGCCTGCGAGGGCCAGTCGCGCGTCGTGTTGCCCGAGAAGAATTCTGCGAACGTCGGATCCTGTGCGATCGAGGGATCGAAACCGAGCAGCGCGGCGGTCTCAGCGGAAAACCCGACGACATAGGGCGCGGGCAGGGGCGCTGCCGGCAGCCGGGTCAGGAACGTGGCGCCGAGCTGTGCAAACGAACCCGCGCGCTGGCTCCCGATTGTGCCGGCCAAAGCCGACATTGACTCCGACAGACCCGCATTGCTTGGGGAAAACGACATATTGAGCGCCTCATGTTTAACCGATATTGTAAGTCCGCGCCCGCGGGCCTGCAGGAAGGCCGCCAGCGGCCGCGCGGGGCGTATCCGGGCGCAACCCGGGCTGCACCTTTTCGGGACCATGGCGAGGAGACAATACCGATGACAACGCCGCTGCTGGGACAGATGATGGATGTGCCGCTCACTGTGTCCTCGTTGATCGCGCACGCGGCACGCCACTTCGGCGGCGTGGAGATCGTGTCGCGGCGTATCGAGGGCGACATGCACCGCTACACGTATCGCGACTGCGAGAAGCGCGCGAAGCAGCTGGCGCAGGCGCTGATCGCGCTCGGTGTGGAGCCGGGCGAGCGCATCGGCACGCTTGCCTGGAATGGCTACCGGCATCTCGAAGCGTATTACGGCGTGGCCGGTTTCGGCGCGGTGTGCCATACGATCAACCCGCGGCTCTTCCCGGACCAGATCGCGTGGATCATCAACGACGCGCAGGATCGTTACGTGCTCTTCGACACGACGTTCGCGCCGCTCGTCGATACGCTCGCGCCGCGGTGCCCGCATGTGCGCGGCTGGATCGCGCTCGCCGACGAAGCCCATCTGCCAGCGATGCAGGCCGCGCTGCCGGTGCCGCTTCTCAGCTACGAAACCCTGATCGCGGCCCACGACGGCGCGTTCGACTGGCCGCGTATCGAGGAAAGCCAGGCTTCGTATCTCTGCTACACGTCCGGCACGACCGGCAATCCGAAGGGCGCGCTGTACTCGCACCGCTCGACGGTACTGCATGCGTTCGGCGCATCGTTACCCGATGCCATGGGCCTCTCCTCACGCGATGCCGTGCTGCCCGTCGTGCCGATGTTCCATGTGAACGCATGGGGCATTCCGCACGCCGCGCCGCTGACGGGGGCGAAGATCGTTTTCCCCGGCAAGGATCTCGACGGCAAGTCGCTCTTCGAATTGATGGAAGCCGAGGGCGTCACGTATTCCGCTGGTGTGCCGACCGTGTGGCTCGGGCTGCTCAACTATCTGAAAGAAGCGCACGTGCGCTTCACGACCCTCGAACGGACTGTGATCGGTGGCTCGGCGTGTCCGCCGGCGATGTTGCGGGTCTTCGAGGACGACTATGGCGTCGAAGTGATCCACGCGTGGGGCATGACCGAGATGTCGCCGCTCGGCACGCTCGCGAAGCTCACGTGGGAGCAGTCGCGGCGAGCGCCGGACGAGCAGCGCAAGCTGCGCGAGAAGCAGGGCCACGTGATGTACGGCGTCGACATGAAGATCGTCGGCGCGGACGGCCATGATCTGCCGTGGGATGGCGTTGCGTTCGGCGATCTGCACGTGCGCGGACCGTGGGTGATCCAGCGCTACTTCCAGAAGGACGAATCGCCGTTGATCGACGGCTGGTTTCCAACCGGCGACGTCGCGACGATCGACCCCGACGGCTTCCTGCACATCACCGACCGCAGCAAGGACGTGATCAAGTCGGGCGGCGAGTGGATCAGTTCGATCGATCTGGAGAACATCGCCATCGCGCATCCGGCGGTCGGCGAAGCGGCGTGCATTGCCTGCGCGCATCCGAAGTGGACCGAGCGGCCGCTGCTGGTGATCGTGAAGCGTCCCGGCATGGACGTCACACGCGAGGAACTGCTCGCGTTCTACGATGACAAGGTCGCGAAGTGGTGGATTCCCGACGACGTCGTGTTCGTCGACGAACTGCCGCACACCGCGACCGGCAAGCTCCTGAAGCTCAAGCTGCGTGAACAGTTCCGCACGCACATCCTGCCTTCAGCGCTCGACATTCCGGATTGCCCGTTTCCGGAACCGTCCTGACCCCAGACGCTTTATAGCTGTAGCCCGGACACGTTCGGAACGGGCCCGCGATGCGGGTCCGCCCACGGACTACGGGCAAACCCCGTGTCGCAATAAATTGAACGAGCGTGCTTTTTTGTGTATTCTGCTCCTGATCCTGGAATATCGGACAATGAGTTCGACGAACCGTCGGACAATGAGCCGGCAGGCAATTTTCGCGCAGCCAGGCGCATGGAGGCAGGCACATGGCAGTGGATTACACAACCCGTGACGGCGTCGCCGTCATCACGCTCAACAATCCCCCGGTCAACGGTCTCGGTCTGTCCACACGGGCCGGTATCGTGGAAGGCATCGAACGCGCGCTGAACGACGCGTCTGTGACCGCGATCGTGCTGACGGGCGCCGGCAACGCGTTTTCCGGCGGCGCGGACATCACCGAATTCAACACGCCGAAAGCCACGCAGGAACCGACGCTCGCGACCGCCATCAACGTCGTCGAAGGCAGCGCGAAGCCGGTCATCGTCGCGATTCACAGCGTCGCGATGGGCGGCGGTCTGGAACTCGCGCTTGGCACGCATTACCGGCTCGCTGCGCCGGGCGCGCAGATCGCGCTGCCCGAAGTCAAGCTCGGCATCCTGCCGGGCGCGGGTGGCACACAACGTCTGCCGCGCGCGATCGGTCTCGAAGCCGCGCTCAACATGATCGTGTCGGGCGCGCCCGTCATGTCGGAAAAGCTCGCGGGCTCGGGGCTCTTCGATGAAATCGTCGAAGGCGATCTGCTCGAAGCCGCGCTTGCGTTCGCACGCAAGGTCGGCGCTCAGGCGGGCCCGCATCCGCGTGTGCGAGATCGCAAGATCGAGCATCCGAATGCCGAAGGCTTCATCCAGTTCGTGCGTAACGGCGTCGCGGGCGTCGCGAAGAATTTTCCCGCCCCCCACAAGTGCATCGATGCAGTTGAAGCTGGTGTGAAAAACGGCTTCGACAAAGGCCTCGCGTTCGAGCGCGACTGCTTTGTCTCGCTCGTGCAGACGCCGGAAAGCCGCGCGCTGCGTCATGCGTTCTTCGGTGAACGTGCTGCGAGCAAGATTCCCGATGTGCCTTCCGATACGCCGGTTCGCGACATCCGGCAGGTCGCCGTGATCGGCGCCGGTACGATGGGCGGCGGTATCGCGATGAACTTCGTCAACGCCGGTGTGCCGGTCACGCTGCTGGAAACGAAACAGGAAGCGCTCGATCGCGGCGTCGCGACGATCCGCAAGAACTACGAAGGCACCGTCAAGAAGGGCAAGCTCACGCCTGAGGCGCTCGAACAGCGCATGGCGCTGATCACGCCGACGCTGTCGTACGAAGATCTCGGCAACGCAGACCTGATCATCGAAGCGGTATTCGAAGAACTCGGCGTGAAAGAGCAGGTGTTCACGCGTCTCGACGAAGTGGCAAAAAAAGGCGCGATCCTCGCATCGAATACGTCGACGCTCGATCTGGACAGGATCGCCGCGTTCACGAAGCGTCCGCAGGACGTGGTCGGCATGCACTTCTTCAGCCCGGCTAACGTGATGAAGCTGCTCGAAGTGGTGCGCGGCAAGGACACATCGAAAGACGTGCTCGCCACCGTCATGAAGATCGCGAAGAAGATCAAGAAGACCGCCGTGGTCTCTGGGGTGTGCGACGGCTTCATCGGCAACCGGATGATCGAGCAGTACATCCGTCAGGCGCTCTTCATGCTCGAAGAAGGCGCGTTGCCCGCGCAGGTCGACCGCGCGATCGAGAAGTTCGGTTTCGCGATGGGCCCGTTCCGCATGAGCGACCTGGCCGGCAACGACATCGGCTGGGCGATCCGCAAGCGCCGCTATCAGGAACATCCTGAGATGCACTACTCGAAGATCGCGGACCGTCTGTGCGAAACGGGGCGCTTCGGGCAGAAAACGGGCGGGGGCTGGTACGACTACAAGGCGGGCGACCGCACCGCGCATCCGTCGAAGCTGGTCGAGGAGATGATCGTCGCGTTCTCGAAGGATGTGGGCGCCGAACGCCGCAAGATCAGCGACGAGGAAATCGTCGAACGCCTGGTGTTCGCGCTCGTGAACGAAGGCGCGAAGATTCTTGAAGAAGGTATTGCGTCGAAGGCGTCGGATATCGACATGGTGTATCTGACCGGCTACGGCTTTCCGCTGTGGCGCGGTGGCCCGATGCTGTATGCGGACACTGTCGGCCTGTACAACGTCGAGCGCGCGATTCGACGCTACGCTTCGCGCCCGAACGGCGACGCGTGGCAGATCGCGCCGGCCATTGTCGAGCTCGCCGCGAAAGGACGCGGTTTTAACGGCTGAACGCGACACGCCAACCGGAGAATGGGATGAAGGGCGCGGACGAAGTGCTGCTCATTGTCGATATGCAGAACGATTTCATGCCTGGCGGTGCACTGGCCGTCGCGCGTGGAGACGAGGTCGTGCCGGTGGTGAACCGGCTCGCCCGCGCGTTCAGTCATGTCGTGCTGACGCAGGACTGGCATCCCGCCTCGCATGTCTCGTTCGCCGCGAATCACGCGGGCCGCACGCCGTTCGAGACGATGACGCTGCCGTATGGCGAACAGGTGCTGTGGCCCGTGCATTGCGTGCAGAACACGCCGGGCGCGGCACTGCATCGCGATCTCGACGTGCCGCACGCGCGGCTCGTGATCCGCAAGGGGCATCACGTCGACGTCGACAGCTATTCGGCCTTTCTCGAAGCCGATCGCACGACACCGACCGGCCTCGCGGGCTATCTGCGCGACACGGGCGTGAAGCGTGTTTATTGCTGCGGCCTCGCGACGGATTATTGCGTCGCGTGGTCCGCGCTCGATGCGCGTGCCGCCGGATTCGACGTTGCGGTCATCGAGGACGCATCCCGCGCAATCGATCTGAATGGTTCGCTCGACGCCGCCTGGCGCGATCTGCTAAACGAGGGTGTGACCCGCATGCAGGCCGCCGCGCTACTCGCCTGATACCGGGCCGGCTCGCGAACCGCAAACAAACACTGGAAGCAGGAGACTTGCATGACTGACGCCGTAATCGTATCGACCGCCCGCACGGGTCTTGCCAAATCGTGGCGCGGCGGCTTCAACATGACGCACGGCGCGACGCTGGGCGGCCACGCAACACAGGCCGCGGTCGAGCGCGCGAAAATCGACCCGGCGCGCGTCGAGGACGTGATCATGGGCTGCGCCAACCCCGAAGGCGCGACGGGCGGCAATATCGCGCGCCAGATCGCACTGCGCGCGGGCCTGCCGGTCAGCGTGCCGGGCATGACCGTGAACCGCTTCTGCTCGTCGGGCCTGCAGACGATCGCACTGGCCGCGCAACGCGTGATCGCGGGCGAAGGCGACGTGTTCGTCGCGGGTGGTGTGGAATCCATCTCGTGCGTGCAGAACGAAATGAACCGCCACATGCTGGCCGACGGCTGGCTCAGCAGGAACAAGCCGGAAATCTACTGGTCGATGCTGCAGACCGCCGAGAACGTCGCGAAGCGCTATTCGATTTCGAAGGAGCGTCAGGACGCATACGGCGTGCAGTCGCAGCAACGCGCCGCCGCCGCGCTCGAGGCCGGACGCTTCAAGGACGAGATCGTGCCGATGACGGTGCTCGCGGGCGTCGCCGACAAGGCCACGGGCCGCATGTACACGAAGGAAGTCACGGTTTCCGCCGACGAAGGCATTCGCGCCGACACGACGCTCGAAGGCGTGTCGAAGATCCGCACGGCGATGCCGGGCGGTGTGATCACGGCGGGCAACGCGAGCCAGTTTTCCGATGGCGCGTCGGCGTGCGTGGTGATGAACGCTCAGGTCGCGGAACGTGAAGGGCTGCAGCCGCTCGGTATTTTCCGCGGCTTCGCGGTGGCGGGTTGCGAGCCGGACGAAATGGGCATCGGCCCGGTGTTCGCGGTGCCGAAACTGCTGAAGCAGGCCGGCCTCAAGGTCGGGGACATCGACCTGTGGGAGCTGAATGAAGCGTTCGCGGTGCAAGTGCTGTACTGCGCCGACAAGCTCGGCATCCCGATGGATCGCCTGAACGTGAACGGCGGCGCGATTGCGGTCGGTCACCCGTACGGCGTGTCCGGCGCGCGTTTGACGGGTCATGCGCTGATCGAAGGCAAGCGGCGCGGCGCGAAACTCGTCGTCGTGACAATGTGTATCGGCGGCGGGCAGGGCGCGGCGGGTCTGTTCGAAGTCGTTTGATGCAACGAAGACGAATGATGGCGCGGGCTTGCGCCGTCATTCGTTATCGATCCCGGGGGGGCCGAAGCCGCTGAACAGCGGCGCACATTTCGAATTATTTTTTTAATTTCCGCGGAATTTCGTTCCGGGCGGACCTGCTAGGCTGGCAGGCATCAAAGTGGGGAAACTGTGTTCCCGCTTTTCCATTCGACCCTTACGCAATGGACCCGCCATGAAAATCTCGATCGCGATGGCTGCCTACAAGGGTGAACGCTTTTTGCGTGAGCAACTGGACAGTATCGCCCGCCAGACCCACCTTCCCTACGAACTGGTCATCACCGACGACAGCCCGGACAGCGGCACCGCCGACATCGCGCTGGAATTCGCGCGTCATGTGCCGTTTCCGGTGCGCGTCGTGCGCAATACCGAACGTCTCGGCTTTCACGAGAATTTCTTCAAGGCAATCTCGCTGTGCGATGGTGACTTCGTCGCGTTTTGCGATCAGGACGACGTCTGGGCCGACAACAAGCTCGAACGCGTCGCGCGTGAATTCGCGGACCCGGAAGTCATGCTGGTTGTTCACGGCGTGAAAGTGGTGAACGGCGAACTGAACGAGCGCGACGACAACACGGCGAGCCACTGGTCGTATCGCGGCGTCCATGACCCGCTGACGACAAACCCGTGGTACGTGCTGTTCGGCATGTCGACGGTCGTACGGCGCTCGATCTACGATTACATCGACTGGCGCGAGCGTCCGGAGCATCCGGTCGATCCAGGTTTTCCGATGTCGCACGACACGTGGGCGTGGTTCGTCGCAACCTCGCTCGGCAAGATCTCGGCGATCGACGACGCGCTCGTGCTGTACCGTCAGCACGGTGCGAATAGTTGCGGCGTCGCGCCGGATCGTGACATCGGCACGAAAGTCAAAATGGCGAAGGCGGCGGGCGCAACGCATTACCGGCGCATGGCGAACGCCGCGTTTGGGCGTGCCGACAAGATGCGTAACGTCTCGCGCGATGCGCCGCTCCCGGTTCGCGAGCGCGCCGCGGCCGCTGCGCGGTACTACCGCGCGCTCGGTGAGCGCCTTGGCCGCCGCGCCGACCTGTACGGCGCGGCAACCCCGATGATGCGGCGCGCGGGCACGATCGCGCGGCTGCTGGTGTCGGGTGCGTACCGTCCGTTGAATCACGGCGGCCTCGGACATCGCGCACTTCTGAAGGACGTGCATGCCACGGTATTTCGCGTCAGCATCGAGTGATGCCGGCTTTCTTCCGCGGGCTTTTCAGGCGCTTTTCGTGGGCGGATCACCGAGATTCCGGCCAGGACGGGCCGTTATTTTGATAGGCTTGATGGTTTCAACTCAGGCAAGGTGAAACCGTGATCCGTCATATCGTGATGTGGAAGCTGAAGGACTCCGCCGAAGGTGCGAGCCGCGAGGAAAACGCGCTGAAACTCAAGGAAAAACTCGAAGGCTGCCGCGATATCGTGCCGGGCATCCTGCACCTTGAAGTCGGTATCGCGAAGCCTGGCCTCGAATCGACGTATGACGTCGTGCTCATTTCCGATTTCGCCGACAAGGCCGCGCTCGACGCCTATCAGGTTCACCCCACGCACGAAGCGCTGAAGGGCTTCGTCGGCGCGGTGCGCGAAGCGCGCCAGTGCGTCGATTTCGTTCTGTAACGCGCGGCGATGACTAAAGCGAGCAAACCCGGCAGCGAAGCGCCGGCGCACGCCACGCCGGTGATCGAAAGCCCGTTTGTCGATCATCTCGGCGCGAAGCTGGTCTCGGCAGTGGATGGCGTGAGCGAAGTGGTGTTGCCGCTGCAGCCGCAGTTGCTGAATACATGGGACGTCGCGCACGGCGGCGTCACGGTCGAGATGAAAGTGAACTTCATGCAGCCGGGCCGGGGCGAGCTGCGCGCCACCGGCCGCGTGCTGCACCGCTCGACCACCATGGCGTATTGCGAAGGCGAAATCCGCGACACCGAAGGTCACTTCGTCGCGAAAGCACTCGGCACGTTCAAGTACATGCGCCGTCTCGCGGTGGGCCGCGACGTGAAACAGCAACGCATGCGCAGCGATCCCACGGCGACGCCCGGTCCGAGCGACGGCTGAGCCTGGCGCTTCATTGCGCAGATTCAACCACCTCGCCAGATACATATTACGGAGACACCCCTCATGGCTGAAGTCAATCGTCAGATTCTGCTCGCGTCGCGGCCGCAGGGCGCGGCGTCCGTGGACAATTTCCGGCTCGTCGAAACGCCGTTGAAGCCACTCGCGGATGGTGAGTTGCGCGTGCGCAATCACTACCTGTCGCTCGATCCGTACATGCGCGGCCGCATGAACGACAGCAAGTCGTACGCGCAGCCGCAACCGCTCGACGAGGTGATGATCGGCGGCACGGTGGGTGAGGTGGTGGAATCGAGGCATCCGGATTTCGCGGCGGGCGACAAGGTCGTCGGGATGTTCGGCTGGCAGGAGTTCGGCACCTCCGACGGCCGGGGCATCCAGAAAGTCGATACCACGCATGTGCCGCTTTCCGCGTATCTCGGACCGGTCGGCATGCCGGGTGTGACGGCGTGGTACGGACTCAACAGGATCATCGCGCCGAAAGCGGGCGAAACGGTTGTCGTCAGCGCGGCGAGCGGCGCGGTGGGCAGCGTCGTCGGGCAACTGGCGAAGCTCGCGGGCTGTCGCGCGGTGGGCATCGCCGGCGGCGAGGCGAAGTGCCGCTACGTCGTCGAGACACTGGGCTTCGATGCATGCGTCGATTACAAGGCCGGCAACCTGTACAAGGATCTGAAAGCGGTCACGCCGGATGGCGTCGACGGTTACTTCGAAAACGTCGGCGGCGAAGTGCTCGACGTGACGCTCGCGCGGATGAATGCGTCTGGACGCATCGCCCTGTGCGGCATGATCGCCGGCTACGACAGCCAGCCCATGCCGCTCAGGCAGCCGGCGCTGATGCTCACGCAGCGGCTCCTCGTGCAGGGCTTTATCGTCAGCGAACATATGGACGTGTGGCCGCAAGCGCTGAAGCAGCTCGGCACGCTCGTCGCGACGAAGCAGCTGCAGTATCGCGAGAGTGTCGCTCAGGGGCTGGAAAACGCACCGGAAGCGTTTCTCGGCGTGCTGAAGGGCAAGAACTTCGGCAAGCAGCTCGTCAAGCTGATCTGACGTTGCAGCGGGCCGGTTCACTCGCGTGACGGATCGAGCGGAACGCGAGGCGATCTGCTGCAACGCAGGCTCACACGATAACAACACGAGGAAACACGATGTTCCAGTTCGATGGAAGAGTCGCTGTGATCACCGGCGCGGCGAGCGGCTTTGGCCGCGCGTTCGCGCAGAAGGGCGCGGCGCTCGGCATGAAGCTCGTGCTTGCCGACGTCGATGCGAATGCGCTGGCGCGGACAGTCGACGCACTGCGTGCCGATGGCGCCGATGCGATCGGCGTGCCCACCGATGTGTCCGATCCGTCGCAGGTCGAAGCGCTCGCGATGGCCGCGCTCGATGCGTTCGGCAAGGTGCATCTGCTGTTCAACAACGCAGGCGTCGGCGCGGGCGGTTTTCTGTGGGAAAACAGCGCGAACGACTGGGCGTGGGTTTTCAACGTGAACGTGATGGGTGTCGCGCACGGCGTGCGCGTCTTCACGCCGGTCATGCTGCGCCAGGACGAGCCGGCGCATATCGTCAACACGGCTTCGGTCGCGGGGCTGCTGTCGCCGCCCGCGATGGGCGTGTACAACGCGTCGAAGCACGCGGTGGTGTCGTTGACCGAGACGCTCTATCACGACCTCCAGCTCACGGGCGGTCAGGTCGGATGCTCGTTGCTGTGCCCGGCGTTCGTGCCGACCGGCATCGCCGATGCGGAACGCACGCGTCCCGACACGCTGCGCAACGACGCCGCGCCGACACGCTCGCAACTTGCGGCGGACAAGCAGCTGCATCGCGCGGTGCAGTCTGGCAAGCGGACCGCGGCCGACGTCGCCGACCTCACGTTCGAAGGCATCGCGGCGGGCCGCTTCTACCTCCTCACGCACCCGGGCATTCTCGACACCGTGCGCCTGCGTCACGAGGATATCGAGCAGCAGCGCAACCCGACCGATCCGTTGTCGCTCAAGCCCGAAGTGAAGCCTATCGGCTGAACGCGGAAGCCCAGGGCAGCAGCTTCATGGCATCATACGGCGCTCTTTTCCCGCGAGCGGCGCACGCGCGCCGCGTTGACGTCCGATGCCGCTGAATCCGAAGATCAAGCAAGTGCTTGAGATGATCGCGAAGGCGAAACGCCCCGAATACCACACGCTCACGCCACAGCAGGCGCGCGCTGCCTACGAACGCAGCGCGCCGATTCTCGAGATCGCGAGTGCACCGATGTTCAGCGTCGAAGAGCTCGCGGTGCCGGTGCGCGACGGCGCGTCGATTCGCGCGCGCCTCTACTGGCCGGTGGAACCGGTCTGGGCCGAACCCGCGCCTGCGCTCGTCTATTTTCACGGTGGCGGTTTTACCGTCGGCAGCGTCGCTACGCACGATGCGCTGTGCCGCATGTTCGCGCGCGACGGGCGCTGCATCGTGATGTCGGTCGATTACCGGCTCGCACCGGAATACCGCTTCCCGACTGCGGTGAACGATGCATTCGATGCGCTCGCGTGGCTGCATGCCAACGCGGCGCTGTATGGCGTCGATCCCGAACGGATGGCCGTCGGCGGCGACAGCGCGGGCGGCACGCTCGCGACCGTTAGCGCCGTGCTGGCGCGCGATGCCGGGATCCGGCTCGCGCTTCAACTTCTGATCTATCCAGGCACGACCGGTCATCAGCAGACCGCTTCGCATGCGCGGCTGGCGAGCGGTTTTCTGCTGTCGGGCGAAACGATCCAGTGGTTTTTCGAACAGTACGTGCGCGATGCCGCCGATCGTGACGACTGGCGTTTCGCGCCACTCGACGGATGCGAGGGCTACGACGATTCGCGCGCCGGAGCGGATTTTCATGGCGTCGCGCCCGCATGGATCGCGGCCGCGCAATACGATCCGCTCAGCGACGAAGGCGTGGCCTATGCCGACAAACTGCGCGCCGCGGGCAACACCGTTACGCTGAAAATCTACGCGGGCATGATCCACGAGTTCTTCAAGATGGGCGGCTTCGTGCCGGATGTGGCCAGGGCGCATGCCGATGCGGCTTCGGCGCTTCGGCATGCATTCGGTGTGGATGACTGACGCGGCGGCGGAAGCCAGGTGCTTTAACCGGTAACGTCGAACGTGTAAGCCCGCTCGAAATCGCCGGGCCGCGTGATGCGGTGCGAGCCGTTGTCGTCGCTGCGTTCGGTGGCTTCGACCGACAGCGTATTGCCTCCGACGACGCTCACCCGCAGCGCGGTCGTCCCGCGCGTGCCGTACTCGGGCGTGTCGATAAACGCCGCCGACAGCGCGCGTTCGCGCTCCAGCGGAATGCCCGTCGAAGGCAGCTCGTCATCGCGGGCGAGGCGCGGGTCGCGCATCATCCCGATCAACTGCGCGAGCGGCGGCACCTGACCGTCCTCTACGAACGCCGCGAGTTCAGCACGCTTCTTCACGAGTTTTGGCCAGCGGGTATCGAGCACCGCGTTCGAAATGCCGTGTGTGCCGGCTTCGAGCAGCACGGGCGGGGCGTCCGAACGATTGCAGTACCAGCCAAGTTCGCGCCGCGCAAAATCACCGATGAGCAGGTTAAAGCCGTTGTAGATATCGCCGGTGCGCGCGACCTGCCGCAGATAATCCAGCGGCGCACCGTGCTTGCCGGGCGTGCTGGACAGCCAGGTGCTGACGAGCGTGCCGCGCGTCGGCGCATCGGGGCGCATTTCGTGCGGCGCGCGATAGTTGGTGAGCGCGGCGAACCGGCCATCGCGGGTGACGCCCAGCCACGTGCCGCCGCCGACGAGATCGCGTCCCGCCAGCAGACCGGGCACATCCGCCCACCATTGCATCGGGTCAGCGGTGCGGCGCAGGAACTCGTCACGATTCGCGGCGAGCGTGAAAAGCGCGCCGCTCGACGCCTGTGGGCGCCAGTCGAAGACGATCAGACACATGGGCGTGGCGCCTTGAGCCCGTCCCTTGAGGCCTGGGTCGAAGCCGTCCGGGTCGTGGCGGCCAATGCGTCAGACCTCGGCCGGCAGCGAATACGGCAGCGGCAGGATCGTCAATGCGGGGCCGTCGGCGGCGCCGAGATGCACTGAACCGCCTTCGAGCGCGGCGAGCTTGAGCTCGACCAGCACGTCGACGCCGCCTTCAGGTGCCGACGCCGCGTTGACCACCATGCCGCACGGCTGACCCGGATCACCGGAATGGAACAGTTCCGCGCCCGGCGCGACGGCGGCCAGTTCACCCGCGACATTGGCGAGCGACGTGCGACGCTTGATCGTGCCGCGATACTGGCTGCGCGCAACGACTTCCTGCCCCGGATAGCAGCCCTTGCGGAAATTGACGCCGCCGAGCACGTCGAAATTGACCATCTGCGGCACGAACTGCTCGACCACCGGCTGCGTGATGCGCGGCTCACCCGCGCGGATATCGAGCCAGTCCCACACGGCCGGCGACACGCGCGCGAGCTTCCCGTCGAGCGCGGGCAGGCGTGCCTCGACCTCGGCCTTCGGACCGACCCACAGATAGCGCAGGCGTCCGGCCGCGTCCGGCACGTGGATGAGCGAACCCAGCGGGCCGTCGACCTTCACGTGCACGCCATCGGGAATCGCGTCGAACACGAGCGAAAGCGCCGGACGGACATCGCCCGCGAAACCGATCACAGCCAGTTCGGCGGTGGTGTCGGTGAGCTTCGCCTTGGCGCGCAGTACGAACATCGAGAGCCGTTTCTGCACGGCGGCCTGAATATCGCGCGAAACCAGCAGGCGCACGGTTTCGCCGCAACGCCACGTCAGGAACGACGCCAGCAGCCGGCCCTTCGGCGAGCAATAGCCCGACAGGCGCGCGTTCGCGGCATCGAGATGCTGGGTGTCGTTGGTGAGCTGGCCGTGCAGGAACGTGGCGGCGTCGTCGCCGGTGGCGTCGATCACGCCAAACTGCGTGAGCGGCATGAACGCGCCGCGCATGAGTACGGCGTCGAAGTCGGCTGCGGCGGGACGCGGAAACGAAACGGGCGCGGGGGAAGCGGGAACGGCCGGAGCCGTTGCCGGCGTGCCTGGCGCGGAGGCGAGCGGTGCAGTCATGGATTCGCGGTCGAAGTCAATTCTGACTTTAGCTTAGGCAAGCAAGTATTATATGGGGTCCACCCCAGCCATGTTACGCATGTCCCTTTTGAAGAAATGTTTCATCGCCGGCGTTATCCTCATTGCGCTGGTGGCAGCCGCTATCGCAGGCGGATATCACTGGGCCACTACACCGGTCGAGCTCGGCACCCCGCAACTCGACGTCACGATCAAGCCGCACAGCAGCCTGCGCAGCGTCACGGGCCAGCTCAATCGCGGCGGTGTGCCGGTCGAGCCCGAGCTCTTCGTGCTGATGACCCGCGTGCTGGGTCTGCAAAGCCAGCTGAAGTCCGGCAACTATGAGTTCAAGACCGGCATCACGCCTTACGAGGTGCTGCAAAAAATCGCCCGCGGCGACGTCAACGAATACGTCGCGACGATCATCGAAGGCTGGACGTTTCGCCACATGCGCGCCGAAATCGATGCGAATCCCGCGTTGAAGCACGACACGGCGGGTATGACCGACGCCGACCTGATGAAAGCGATCGGCGCGCCGGAAGCGTCGATCGGCAATGGCGAAGGTCTCTTTTTCCCCGATACGTACCTGTTCGACAAGAATACGAGCGACATCGAGGTGTACCGCCGCGCGTACCGTCTGATGAAGCTGCGGCTCGACGAAGCCTGGAGCACGCGCGCCGCGGGCCTGCCGTTCAAGACGCCGTACGAGGCGCTGACGATGGCGTCGATCATCGAAAAGGAAACCGGCAAGACGTCCGACCGGCCGATGGTCGCGGCGGTGTTCGCGAACCGGCTGAAGGTCGGCATGCCGTTGCAGACCGATCCGACGGTGATCTACGGCCTCGGCGACAATTACGCGGGGCGCCTGAAGAAGCGCGATCTGCAAACCGACACTCCCTACAATACCTATACGCGTCGCGGCCTGCCGCCTACGCCGATCGCGCTGCCCGGGGTGGCGTCCTTGCAGGCCGCGATGAATCCGGCGCAAACCACGGCACTGTACTTCGTGTCGCGCGGCGACGGCAGCAGCATCTTTTCCGACACACTCGACGCCCACAACAAGGCCGTCGACAAATACATCCGGGGTCAATGATGGTGCGGGGCAAATTCATTACGTTCGAGGGCATCGATGGCGCCGGCAAGACGACACATCTCGCCTGGTTTCGCGACCGGCTGTCGGAGAAGGTGGCCGCGAGCGGGCGGGCGGTCGTCATGACGCGTGAGCCGGGCGGCACGAAGCTTGGCGAAGCGTTGCGGGACATTCTGCTGCATCAGCCGATGGACCTCGAAACCGAGGCGCTGCTGATGTTCGCCGCGCGCCGGGAACATCTGGCCGAAGTGATCGAGCCCGCGCTCGCGCGCGGCGACTGGGTGCTCTCCGACCGCTTCAGCGACGCCACGTTCGCCTACCAGGGCGGCGGCCGCGGTCTGCCGCGCGACAAGCTCGAAGCGCTGGAGCGCTGGGTGCAGGGCGGTTTCCAGCCGGATCTGACGGTACTCTTCGATATTCCGGCCGATACTGCCAGCGAACGCCGCAGCGCCGCGCGTGAACCGGACCGCTTCGAGAGCGAATCCGAGGCGTTTTTCAACCGCACACGCGCCGAATACCTGCGCCGGGTGGAAGAAGCGCCATATCGTTTCGCGGTGATCGACTCAACGCAGAGCATCCCCAGAATTCAGATCCAGCTTGAAGATTTGATTGCAAGTATTTGAATTTAAAAAAATATAATTATCCATTATATTGCTGCTCAAATGCTCGTAGTCCACATGAGCAGGCGACGCCAACCGATTGAGTAAAAAAGAGAAACCATGATCTATCCGTGGCAAACCGATGACTGGAACCGCCTGCAACAGCTGCGCGCGCACTGGCCGCATGCGCTGCTGCTTCACGGGCAAGGCGGCATCGGCAAGCTGCGGTTCGCGCAGCATCTCGCACAAGGGTTGCTGTGCGAGGCGCCGCAGGCGAACGGCGAGCCATGCGGCACGTGCGTGGCGTGCAACTGGCTCACGCAGGGCAATCATCCGGACTACCGGATCGTGCTGCCCGAGGCGCTCGCCGCCGAAGCCGGTTTCGCGTCCGCCGCGTCCGACGAGGCCAAACCCGACAAGGCTGACGCCGACGAGGGCAAGAAGACCCGCGCGCCCAGCAAGGAAATCAGGATCGAACAGGTGCGCGCGCTGCTGGATTTCGTCGGTGTCGGTTCGCATCGCGGCGGTGCGCGCGTGGTCGTGCTGTATCCGGCCGAAGCACTGAACGTCGCTGCCGCCAACGCGCTGCTGAAAACGCTCGAAGAACCGCCGGCCGGCGTCGTGTTCCTGATGGTTTCGGCACGTGTCGACCGTCTGCTGCCGACCATCGTCAGCCGCTGCCGCCAGTGGCCGATGACCACGCCCGCGCCCGATATCGCGGCGGCGTGGCTTGCACAGCAGGGCGTCGACGACGCGCCCGCGCTGCTCGCCGAAGCCGGTGGTGCGCCGCTCACCGCGCTCGCGCTCGCCAGCGACGACAGCCGCGCGCTGCGCGACTGGACGCTCAGGCAACTGGCCGCCGGCCCGAACTGCGACGCTTTCGCGTGCGGTGAAACGCTGCAGAAGCTGCCGGTGCCGCTCGTGCTCGGCTGGCTGCAGCGCTGGCTGTACGATCTGCTGGCGCAGCGTACGGCGAGCGCGCCACGCTATTTCCCGGCCGCGTCGGCGGCGCTCGCGCGGTGCGCCGGCGCGGTCGATGCCAACGCGTTCGCGCGGTTCCAGAAAGCGGTCACGCGCCAGCGCACCGTCGAGAACCATCCGCTCAACGCGCGCCTCGTGTTCGAAGAACTCTTTCTGGGCTATCGCGACCTGTTCGCGTAGTCGTTATTACCCGGTCAATCCGACTGCATTCCCTTCTTTCAAGCTGCCAGAATCATGAGCCTCCCGTACCGCGACGCCACGTTCGACGACCTGCCCGCCATCGTCGCCATCTACAACTCGACGGTGCCGTCGCGCCAGGTCACGGCCGATCTGGAACCGGTGAGCATCGAGAGCCGGCACGCCTGGTTTCACGCGCACGGGCCGAATACGCGCCCGCTATGGGTGGTCGAGGAAGCTGGCCGTGTGATCGCGTGGCTCAGTTTTTCGGACTTCTACGGCCGGCCGGCGTACTCGCGTACCGCCGAAGTCAGCATCTATCTGGACGAAGCCGCGCGCGGCAAGGGCCTCGGCAAGAAACTGCTGGCGGCCTCGCTGGAAGCCGCGCCGGCGCTGAAGATCGACACCGTGCTCGGCTTTGTGTTCGGCCACAATGAGCCGAGCATGCGGCTGTTCCACAGCTTCGGCTTTACCGACTGGGGCACGCTGCCGCGCGTCGCGGTGCTGGACGGCGTCGAGCGCGATCTCGTGATCCTCGGTCGCCGGCTTGAGCACGCGGCCTGACCGCTTCGTTTAAACGCCCCGATCCTGAGCGCCGCACTCACCGTCAACCCGCAGGACATCACCATGTTTGTCGACTCGCACTGCCACATCAACTTCGAAGGACTCGGCGACCGTCTGCCGCAGGTTCTCGAAAACATGCGTTCGCACTCGGTGACGCACGCGCTGTGCGTTTCCGTCGACCTCGAGACGCTGCCTTCAGTGCTGGACATCGCGGATTCGTACGACAACGTCTACGCGTCGGTCGGCGTGCACCCGGATCACGAGGACATGCGTGAGCCGACGCTCGCCGAACTGGTCGAACTGGCGGCGCATCCGAAGGTCGTCGCGATCGGCGAGACCGGGCTCGACTACTATCGCCTCGAAGGCCGCTCGATCGATGACATGGAGTGGCAGCGCGAGCGTTTTCGCACGCATATCCGCGCCGCGCATGCCACGATGAAGCCGCTGATCATCCACACGCGCTCGTCGTGGGAAGACACGCTGCGCATCATGGAAGAGGAAAACGCGCGCGTCCCGGGCGGCGTGATGCACTGCTTCACGGAACCGTGGCATGTCGCCGAAAAGGCGCTCGCGCAGAATTTTTACGTGTCGCTCTCCGGTATCGTCACGTTCAGGAGCGCGACCGAGGTTCAGGACGTCGCGCGCCGCATGCCGCTCGACCGTTTGCTGATCGAAACCGATTCGCCGTACCTCGCGCCCGTGCCGTATCGCGGCAAACCCAATGAACCTGCGTACGTAAGTTATGTCGGACGCTTCATCGCGCAGCAACGCGAAATGGCCGAAGCCGATCTCGCCGCCGCGACGACCCAGAATTTCTTTCGTCTGTTCAGGATTCCCCAAGCGGCATCCGCCTGACGAAAAAATTCATCCCTATCAAATAGATATAGACGTTTCCTGAAGCAATCCATGAAAAATATTCCGACACAATCATCGATCGACGCTGGCGCTGTCCGCGCACCGGCGGGCTACCGCGCGCCCGCGGCCGTGCGGCGCGGCATCGCGCGTCTCGCACTCGCGGGCGGTCTCGCATGCATGGTGTTCGGCGCGCTGCCGGTTCAGGCCGCGCCCGCCGATACGATGATCAAGGCCGTCAAGTTCGATGACGTGAAGGAAGTGAAGAAACAGCTTTCGCAGGGCATGGATCCGAACATGACCGACGACCAGGGCATGCCGCTGCTGGTGCTCGCCGCCCGCGAGAAATCGGACCAGGTCGGCCAGGCGCTCGTCGACAATCCGAAGACCAACGTCGAGATCGTCGACAAGGCCGGTGAAAACGCGATGATGCTGGCCGCGCTGAACGGCGACATGGACTTCGTGAAGCTGCTGATCGCAAAGGGCGCCGAGGTCAACAAGAAGGGCTGGGCACCGCTGCATTACGCCGCCGCGAACGGCAACGATGCGATCGTCACGCTGCTGCTCAAGTATTCGGCCTACGTCGACGCCGGTTCGCCGAACGGCACGACGCCGTTGATGATGGCCGCGCGCGGCGGTCATGTTTCGACCGCGAAACTGCTGCTCGACGCCGGCGCCGACATTAACGTGAAGAACCAGATCGGCCTGAATGCGCTCGATTTCGCGAAGCAGTACAAGGAACCGGACGCGGTCAAGGGACTGACGGCGCGCATGGAACAGATGCAGAAGCAGCAGGCCGGCAGCGCCCCAGCGGCGCAGTAAAACAGTGCAAAATAGCAGCCTTGGCGCGGCGGCCGGTGCCGCGCCGATCCGGGGCGGTTCGGCGCGGCGGGCAAAGACTCGACCGCTCGACGCAGCTCCTCAAACCGCTCACATAAAAGGGATACCATGCTGCGGGCTTTGATTTGCGCAAGCGCGCTGGCCGTACCGTTGTCGGCAGCCGCGTTCACGGGGGGAGACCTCAACAAGCTGTGCACGAAGACCGACGTTGCGTCGCGCAGTGCGTGCGCGGCCT
Organism: Paraburkholderia gardini; assembly: GCF_907164575.1. Lineage (GTDB taxonomy): Bacteria > Pseudomonadota > Gammaproteobacteria > Burkholderiales > Burkholderiaceae > Paraburkholderia > Paraburkholderia gardini. Next base: position 62,586 of record NZ_CAJQYY010000002.1, on the reverse strand, counting down.
ATATCGAAGGCGCCGCGGACGGCGTCTTCAACACCATCGATGCGATCGGCGGCACGACCGGGCCGCGCGTCGGGCAGTACTTCTGTTTGCCGCAGGACGCGCGTTCGGCGCAGCTGACCGACGCCGTGCGCAAATACATCGCGGACAATCCGATGGTCGCGGGCTACAACGCCAGCACCGCGGTTTCGCTTGGGCTTGGCAAGGCGTTTCCGTGCAAGACAGGCAACTGAGTTTTCCCGAGGGCCCGCCCGGGTCTTCGTTGGCCGTCGCCTGACGTAACGGGCCGCGCGTCTCTCGCGCCGCAAGCTTCACGCTTCACGCGTGATCCGCCCGCCACGCCTCGCACGGTAATCCGGTGCGTTTGCGGGCGCCGCATGAACAGGGAGGACCGCCCATATGGGCCGTTTGATCGTCGTATCGAATCGCGTGGCAACGCCGACCGAAACGAAGGGGTCGGCAGGCGGACTGGCCGTCGGAGTATTCGGCGCGCTCAAGGACGCCGGCGGCGTGTGGTTCGGCTGGAGCGGCGACGTCGTGAGCGAAACCGTCGCGAACGCGGGCCCGACGCTCGAAACCGAGGGTGCGGTGACGTTCGCGACCGCCGGCCTCACGCGCAAGGATTACGACCAGTACTACCGCGGGTTTTCGAACGCGACGCTGTGGCCGGTCTTCCACTATCGCAACGATCTCGCGCGCTACGAGCGCGAGGAATACGCGGGCTACCGGCGCGTCAATTCATGGCTCGCGCACAAGCTCATCAAACTGCTGCAACCCGACGACATCATCTGGGTTCACGACTATCATCTGATTCCGTTCGCCGAAGCGCTGCGCTCCGAAGGCGTGACGAACCGTATCGGCTTCTTTCTGCATATTCCGTTTCCCTCGCCGCAGATCCTGCTGAACATTCCGCCACACGAAGAGCTTGTGAAGTCGCTGTGCTGCTATGACCTGCTGGGCTTTCAGACCGACACCGACGAGCTTGCGTTTCACGACTACATCACGCGCCATGCGCGCGGCACCGTGACGGAAGGCAACCACGTCGAAGCGTTTGGCCGCAGGCTGCGCACCGGCGTGTATCGCATCGGCGTGTTCCCCGATGAGATCGCGGAGCAGGCCGAACGCTACGAGAGCCGCCAGCATGTGCTTGACCTGAAGCAGAGCCTCGAGGGGCGCAAGCTCATCATGAGCGTCGATCGGCTCGATTATTCGAAGGGACTTGTCGAGCGTTTCAGGTCGTTCGAGCAGTTGCTGGAGCGCTCGCCCGAATGGCGCGGCAACGTCACGCTTGTGCAGATCGCGCCGCCTACGCGCTCGGATGTCGCGACGTATCAGCAGATCCGGCAGGATCTCGAATACGAAGCAGGGCGCATCAACGGCCGCTATTCCGGACTCGACTACACGCCGATCCGCTATCTGAACCAGCAGTACGACCGCTGGAAGCTGATGTCGCTGTTCCGCGAGTCGCAGGTCGGCTTTGTCACGCCGCTGCACGACGGCATGAACCTCGTCGCCAAGGAATACGTCGCCGCGCAGAACCCGGACGATCCAGGTGTGCTCGTACTATCGATGTTCGCGGGCGCGGCGGTGGAGCTGACCGGCTCGGTGATCGTCAATCCGCACGATTCGGTCGGCATGTGCGAGGCGTTGCAGCGCGCGCTGGGCATGCCGCTCGATGAGCGCAAGCGCCGTCACGAGATAAACATGGCCGCGTTGCGCAAGAACGATCTCGGTGTATGGCGCGATTCGTTTCTGCACGACCTGCGCAGCGTGCCGGCTGGCGAGGCCGCGCGCAGGTCGAAGCGGTGATGCTTGCCGTTTGATCCGGCGAGCGGGTGGCCATGCTGACGATGCCCGCGATCGCCGGTTGCCGTTGCTGGCCGCCGGCTACGGGCAAAGGTGAAAGCGTGGCGGCAAGCCCACGCCGGTGAATGTTTCGCGACTGTAACAGCGCCGAGCAATTGAAATAGCGGCGGTTTTCACGCCCGAAATGCCCAATAATCAGGATATTCGCGCCGACGGGTGCATTGATCGCAGGGATGCGCGCTGGCATACTCGGGCGCCGCTGACATCCGCGGCCGCAGAAGATACCCGGTCCGTCGTCCGGCCCGTTTTAGCAAGCATCTTGCATGGGACCAGAGTAAGCGCTAAAGCGCCAACTCTGGTCGACCGCAAGTGCCTTGCATGGGACCAGAGTAAGCGCTAAAGCGCCAACTCTGGTCGACAGGAGACACACAGAATGAGAATTGCCCAGATCGCCCCTCTCACCGAATCGGTGCCGCCCAAGCTCTATGGCGGCACGGAGCGCGTCGTGTCGTACATCACCGAGGCGCTCGTCGAACTTGGTCACGACGTCACGCTGTTCGCGAGCGGCGACTCGGTCACGAGCGCGAAGCTCGAAGCCGTCTGGCCGCGCGCGTTGCGGCTCGACCCGGGCATCCGCGACCGCATCGCGCCGCACATGCTGCTGATGGAACTGGTCCGCCGTCAGGCCGACGAGTTCGATGTGCTGCACTTCCACATGGACTACTACTCGTTCTCGGTGTTCAAGCGCCAGGAAACGCCGTTCGTGACCACGATGCATGGCCGTCTCGATCTGCCCGAGCAGCAGCCGGTGTTCGACACGTTCAACACCGCGCCCGTGATCTCGATCTCGGACGCGCAGCGCGCGCCGCTGCCGCAGGCGAAATGGCTGACCACCGTCTATCACGGGCTGCCCGAAAATCTCTACACGCCGCAGCCGGTCGAGCAGCAATACCTCGCGTTTCTGGGGCGGATTTCGCCGGAGAAACGCGTCGATACCGCGATCCGGATCGCGGGCCACTGCGGCATGAAAATCCGCATCGCAGCGAAGGTCGATGCCGCCGACCGCGAGTATTTCGAGCGCGACATCAAGCCGTTGCTCGCGCAGCCACATGTCGAATTCATCGGCGAAATCGCCGATGGCGAGAAGGCGGGTTTTCTGTCGGGCGCGCACGCGTTGCTGTTCCCGATCGACTGGCCGGAGCCGTTTGGCCTCGTGATGATCGAAGCGATGGCCTGCGGCACGCCGGTGATCGCGTTCAATCGCGGCTCCGTGCCGGAAGTGCTGGACGACGGCGTGTCCGGCTTTATCGTCGAGGACGAAATCGGCGCCGTGGCCGCCGTGAACCGGCTGCACAAGCTGCCGCGTGCGGGCGTGCGCAAGCGCTTTGAAGAACGCTTCACGTCGCACCGGATGGCGCAGCAGTATGTCGAGGCGTATCAGTCGGTGATTCGCGCGCAGAAGCGTTCGCGCTTCAAGGTGATCGACACGTCGTCGAGCTGAAGTTGCGGGAGCCAGTGGGATCGCGTGAGTGAGGAAGCGCATGCCCCGACGTAAATGTCGGGGCATGGCATAACGGATAAAACCTAGATCTTCAGACGCGATACCTTCGTACCGGCGATCGAGACGTCGCCCATCAACCCGGCATTGGTCAGGATGAACACTTCGACCGGCGCCGTAGCCGTGGTGGTATCGATGGCGCCATTGGCGCCCAGTTTCACGAGCGCGACCGATGCGTCTCCACCCGCGGACCAGCCGTCCGAATTGCGGAATTTGTCGAGCGAATCCTGCGTCATGAACAGGAAGATGATGGCCTTCGACTGCGCGCCGGCCTGCAGGCCAAACGAACCCGATACCGTGCTGTAGTACCCGACCGTGCCGCCGCCCACACGCAGCGAGCCCTCGCCATACTGGCCGCCCACGATAAAGCCGGCCTGAATAACGGACGGGAACACCAGAACGCCACGAGCCTTCGAGACCAGTTCGCGCGAACCAGGCACAGTGGAATAGAGGCGTGAGATGGTGCCGTCGACACTGGCGTCAATCGACTGGCGCTTCGACGCATCGGTCGCAGCCGAGTCCGGTTTGTTTCCCGTAGTTGTACAGCCGGTGATTGCAAGGCTTCCGAAAGCGAGCGCAGCGGTAGTCTTCAAAATGAAGTTTCGTCTTTGCATCGTTTTTCTCCATTGTGGTTCCTGGGTACAACCTCATTGGTGAGTCGGATTACGCCTTCAGTTATATCACACGGAAGCCGAAAGATCGCGCTCGCCGGATCGCGAAAACCCTTGTGGTGCGGGCCTTCGGGCGTCGTCGTGAAGGCGGCGTTGTAATTATGACCGATGCTGCGGCGCGGAAAATTCCTCATGCAAACAACATGCGATGCGATCGGGATACCGCGACCGGTTCCATCCGGCATCCTGTTCCAGCAGCATGAAGTTGCTCTCTTATCAGTCATTTTTTCCACTTTTCCGCGTCGTCGCGAGTGCGCCACGGCAGTCGAAAGTGTTGCTGGAAAGCTGCAACCGGCGCTGGCGGTCAGTGATTGACGGTGCGCTTGACGGGCGGTGGCGGCCGGCGAAGCGCGCGGCGGACACCGCCGATGACCACGCCGATCGCAAAGAGCGTGGCGGCCGGCACCACCCAGTAACCGACGAACGCATGCCACAGGTAACTCGCAAGCGTGCTCTTGCGCACCGCGTATTCGTCGACGGCCTGTTGCTGGCGAGGAGCGTTGGCGCTGAGCACGTCGGCGGGACAGCCGGCCGCACGCGCATCGTCAGGCACGCCGTGACAGCGCGCCGGGGCACCGGCGGCACGTTGCGCATCGGTGAACTGCCAGGTGGTGAGTGCCGTGTTGAGGTCGACGGCGTTGTAGGCCATCTCCTCGCGAATCTCGTTGACCGCGACGATCGCCACCGGCACCGCCCAGAAGACGATGACGACGAGCCAGCGCCTGAGCCAGCGGTTCTTGTGTCTCCCAACCATTCTTGCCTCCGTTCAATGCTCTTCGGCATCAACGACAAGATGGCGGCCCTGCTGCTTATTGTTTGTGGGTACCGGGGCCGTCTCCGCAGCCATCATAGAAGAAAACGGCGTGGCGCGGCGAACGCGATGCTGAAACGGGGAGAGCGCCGGGGGTAGAGGCAGGGAACGCGGAGAGCGGTGTGGGTGATGCATGCCGCGTGCATCGTCGGACGCGGCATGCAGGTGTCACGCTACGGCTAAAGCTAAAAACCATGAAAGACATGGCCATACCGGTTGCTAAAGCGCGAAGGTCAAGCGTGCGAAGGTCAAGACGGGCGCTTTAACGCGCGATGCGATGCGTCGCGCTTCATGCCTAGCCCTTGTTGCTGAGGCAGTCCTTCATGAAAGCCTTGCGGTCGTCGCCTTTCTTGCCGGTTGCCTGCGCATTGCAGGCGGTCATTTTCTGCTGCTGCGTCATCGGCGCGGAAGCTGCGACCGGGGCGCTGGCCGACAGGCAGCTCTTCATGAACGCCTTGCGCTCATCGCCTTTCTTGTCGGCCGCCTGCTTGTTGCAGGTGGTCATCTTCGACTGCTGGCTGTTGTCGGCGAACGAGAGCGGCGAGACGAGCATGCAGCCGAGGGCGAGCGCGGCGATAGCGGACTGGATCTTCATGGGACACTCCATCGTTGTTGAACGTTGTTGGTGGTCGTGCGAGCGGGCATCGAAAGATCCATGGCCCATCGCCGTCACCATTATGGCAAAGCTGTTCGTCAAAACGAATAAAACCATAATACGGTTGACAGGTGTGCCGTAAGGTTCTTCCCTGATACTGGCGAAGCGCGCACGCTCCCTGGCGCGGCATCATGTTCACTGGCATACGGGCAACACGCACACAGACACGGAGGCAGGACCATGCACTATCTGTTGATGTACGACGTATCGGCGGACTATCTGGCGCGGCGCGGCGAGCATCGCGACGCACATCTGGGGTACGCGTGGGCCGCGGTCGAGCGCGGCGAACTGCTGCTCGCGGGCGCGCTTGCCGATCCCGTCGACGGCGCGATCCTGCTCTTCGAGGCGGACTCGCCCGCGATTCCCGAAGCATTCGCGATGTCAGACCCTTACGTGCGCGAGGGGCTCGTTACACACTGGCGCGTGCGACCGTGGACGACCGTCGTCGGAGAACATGCGAGTACGCCGGTACGTTAGGCGGATTTGCATGCGAGTGCATGGAATGTGTGCGCATCATCGTCGATTCTGAAGGTTGCAATCACGACAATTCCGTGACGACAGAGGATGAAACAACGCCGCAAAAAGGACAAGTTTGTTTCCATCCGTAACACTTGTCTCATGCATATTCATGCAAACCCTGGCGATGGTATGCTTCGTGCACAAATTCTCCGATGCACGAGTGAGACCACGTTTTGTGCGCCGCTAACGGGATTATCCGCACTAAGGCTGTGCGGTTTCCCATAAACGAACCAGAACGTATAAGCATATTGTGCAACCGGGGGCATGACACAGGTCGAGAAACAAGAAATCTGTGCTGTCCAAAGCCGCAGCGTGGCCGTGCTGCGTGGAGAAACGTATGTTTTTCGATGAGCTAAATGATGACGAATGGGCGCTACTAACCGCGCTCGTTTCAGATGAACCGGCTGTCCGTCTTAACCGGCGCGGCCGTCCTCGCGCAGAACCGCGCATCGTGGCAAACGCGGTGCTGTGGATCCTGACCACCGGCGAACCGTGGTCCAAACTTCCTGGCCGTTATCCCTCGGGTCCGACATGCCGTCGCCGCTTTGAAGAGTGGCAACTGAACGGCACGCTGGCCGGGATGGTGCAGCTTCTGTCGCGGACCGGCCGCCGGTTTGCGTACATTCCGGAACCGTCCCTGCCCGTGGCGCCGCAACGTGCCGCGCAACCTGTCGCCACGCCTTCGGCTTGCGACGATGAAGGCGTGCGCGGTGTGTTCTGGAAAAGCCCCGAGTCGTGGCAGGCACCGCACGATACCGCGCATGACTCGCGTCCCGTCGATCCGTTCGCCGAGATCACCCGGCAACTGTCAGGCCCGCCTGACGACACGCAAACGCGTGCCAGCGCAACAGATGCGGCCAGTCATCCTGACGCAGTAGCGCACGCTACCGCGCATCCGGACGACGACAGTCGCGCCGCGATGTGGCTGGGGCTTTCCGCGCCAGGGACGCAGTTCGCGGACCGGCGCGGTTATGGCATCTACGTGATGGCGCAGTCCGTGCCCGGCGAGAAGTATCGCGCGTGGGCCGAGATCATGAAGGACGGCAAACGCGTCGAACGTTCCGGCCTCGTCGGCCCGCGTTTCGAAACACCCGAAGCCGCCGAACAGTACGCGCTCGACTGGGCACAGCAGTGGATCGATCGTGACGAACGCACGCTCGCCGCCGCCGCGCATGACGACACGTTGCATGCGGGAGCATTGCGCCCGGTGTCGCGTCCGATGCCGGCGCCACGGCCTGCGGCAACGTCAGTGTCGGGTCCGGTCGCGGGCGCCGCCGCCGTGCCTGCGCGGACTGCGTCTGCATCCGTGCCTGCACCGTCCGCCGCAAAAGCCGTCACGCAATCCGTCACTGTCGTTCCGGCGAATGTGCACGCTGCCGCGCAAGCGAACGTGAATGCACGCCGGATTCCGCTTCGCCGTTATCCGGAAAGCACCACGGGCAGCAGTACCGATGACAGCACCACCGGCCGTGACCGTTTCGCGTCGGCTGCCGAATTCATTTCCCACGCGGGATGAGCGCAGGGGACACCCGCGGCCGGTAGCGTTATACCGACCCACGGGATCACAACAACACATCACGCTGTTCCTTCACTGGCGTCCGTAGGTATCGTCGAAGCGCACGATATCGTCTTCGCCGAGATAGGAGCCGGACTGCACCTCGATGATCTCGAGCGGCATCTTGCCGGGATTTTCGAGGCGATGGGTGACGCCCAGCGGAATATAGGCCGACTCGTTTTCGGAGACGATGAAGCGCTCTTCGCCACGCGTGACGAGTGCCGTACCGCGAACGACGATCCAGTGTTCCGCGCGGTGATGATGCATCTGCAACGAAAGACGTGCGCCCGGTTTCACCACGATACGTTTCACCTGGAAGCGCTCGCCCGTATCGACCGAATCGTAGTAGCCCCACGGACGGTGAACCTTGCGATGGTTCGCCGCCTCGGGGCCGTTTTCGGTGCGGATGCGGCCGACCACCTTCTTCACGTCCTGCACGCGCGAACGGTCCGCGACGAGAATCGCGTCCGCGGTTTCCACGACGACCAGATCCTGCGTGCCGACGCATGCGATCAGTCGACCTTCCGAATGCGCGAACGTCGAGGCCGCGCCTTCGAACATCACATGGCCGCGCCCGACGTTCTGGTCCGCGTCTTTCGGCAGGATCTGCCAGATCGCATCCCATGAACCGACATCCGACCAGCCCGCATCGAGCGGCACGACGACGCCCGCGCACACGGACGTATCCGTGTTCAGCCGTTCCATCACGGCGTAGTCGATCGAATTCGACGGCGACGCGCTGAACGCCTCGCGCTGCAGCCGGAAGAAATCACCATCGGTCTTGCCGCCCGCGAACGCCTGCGCGCACGCGGCGTAAATGGCCGGCTGGAAGTGCTTGATCGCGCGGATCCACGTCGACGCACGCATGATGAAGATGCCGCTGTTCCACCAGTATTCGCCCGAACTCACATAGCGCTGCGCCAGTTCGAGATGCGGTTTTTCGACGAAACGGTCGAGCCGCCGCGCATTCGAGGTACCCGCGTCCGGCGCGGCTTCGCCTACGCGGATATAGCCGTAACCCGTCTCCCCGCGCGTGGGCACGATGCCCATCGTCACGATGTGGCCGAGCGCGGCCTGCTGCACGCCCGCGCTCACGCTTGCATGAAAACGCGCGACGTCCGCCACCGCATGGTCCGCGGGCATGATGACCATCAAGCCGTCCTGGGCATCGGCAACGATCGACAGCGCGGCGACTGTCAGCGCCGGAGCGGTATCACGCCCGACCGGTTCGAGAATCAGCTGCGCGGCCTTGCCGCTCACGCGCAGTTGCTCCGCGGTCGTGAAGCGATGCTCCTCGTTGCCGACCACGACCATCTGGTCCGCGACGGGGTAGCCCGCATCGAGCGCGTCGAGACGATGTGTGGTGGACTGCAGCAGCGATTCATCGCCGAGCAGATCGATCAGCTGCTTCGGATGCTGCTCGCGCGACATCGGCCACAACCGGGTGCCGGACCCACCGGCCAGAATCACGGGATGAACTTTGAGTTTCACTGTGGCGGCATTTGAGGACCGAATGTCGACGTCGGGCGCTGCGATGTGCGCTGTCATGCGTGTGCTCCTGAAGGCTGGATCAATGCGTCGAGTTGTATCACGACGTAATTTGCCAATAAAAGAAGCACTAAATTCCTGTTGCTCAAATGTAATAGTGAAATTAATAGCCAATAACGCTTATATGTCCGGGTTATTTGCGGGGAAAAATAAAAAATGAAAAAAACCTGTGAAAAAAGAGCCGCTGTATTTTTTTATCGAAAAAAATATGGCGAGGGAGCACGCGATGGTGCTTCGAGGTATCTGCCACGGGCCGCGGGAAGATGTGTCCATTTTGCCTGTTTACTGGGCAAAAGGTAATATTTGCGGCAACTATTGCTGATCAAAAAGCAAAAAAATAACGTAACAATTGCCGATACAATTTGAGATATTTTGCCGCCTTGCAACCCGAATTTTAATATCGCTTTATCTATACCTGTACGAGGGTATTCACTCATTCAGGCCAGATATTTCGCTCGACAGGCCGATAGCCGGGATTCGCCGTCATTGCAATGAGCCAATGAACGGGCGCCCGGGCTGAACGGCACGACCGCCTGTCCATGCTGCCCGGTGGGACAGCGCGAATGCAAACAGACACGGACGGAACTTGACTGACGAATCGAGGGGCGACTCATGCTGAGCGTTCTATCCAGGATTATCGACATCGCGATGGTGGGCCTCGGCGCACTGATCGCGGCTGCCGTGTATCACGGGACGTTTGTGTGGCTGAACGACATGCAGAGCGTCTCGCTGCTGTTCAACTGCCTGCTGATGGTCCTGTTCTTTCCTGCGCTCGGGATCTATCAGTCATGGCGCGGCAAGCCCGTGTACGACCTGTTGTGGCGCGTATCGGGCGCCTGGCTGGCCGTCGAGGGCACCGGCATCCTGATGATCTTCAGCCTGCACCGCTCGGACCTGCTGTCGCGCCTGTGGCTCATGTACTGGGCCATCGCGACGATCGTGCTGCTGATGATCACCAAGGCGCTGGTACACGGCGTGCTGAAGGGGCTGCGTCGCGAGGGCTACAACCAGAAGGCGGTGGCGATCGTCGGCGGCGCGCTGTACGGGCGCTTTCTGATCGAGCAGATGAGGAGCCGCCCGGAAGCAGGCTTTAGCCCCGTGATCGTGTTCGATGAACCGGGCGGCCGTCGCGAGAGCGATCGCCTCGAAGCATCCGTGAGCGCCGCGAACCTGCCGGCCGAACTCGAAGGCATTCCCGTCGAGCGCGATTTCAACCGGATGGTGCGCGCGATGCGCACACGCGGCATTTGCGAACTGTGGCTCGCGCTGCCGATGTCGCAGGAACGCACGATTCACCGCTTCGTGATGGAGTTTCGCAACGAGTTCGTGAACATCCGCTTCATTCCGGATGTACGCAGCCTGAGTCTTTTCAACCAGCCGGTGGTCGACCTGCTGGGCGTGCCGGCGATCAACCTCGCGGCTTCACCGATCACCGATGTGCGCGTGCTGCCGAAGTTCGTGTTCGACCGCCTGTTCGCGCTCGCGGCGCTCGCCGCGCTGTCGCCGCTGATGCTGGCGATCGCGGTGATGGTGAAGCTGTCGTCGCCGGGGCCGGTGTTTTTCCGGCAAAAGCGCAAGGGCATCGACGGTCACGAGTTCGAGATCTACAAGTTCCGCTCGATGAAAGTGCATGCGGAAACCGCCGGCAAGGTGACCCAGGCGACGCGCGGCGATCCGCGCATCACGGCGGTTGGCGCGTTCCTGCGCAAGACGAGCCTCGATGAACTGCCGCAGTTCATCAACGTGCTGAAGGGCGAGATGTCGGTGGTGGGTCCCCGTCCGCATGCGCTCGAACACGACGACATCTACAAGGACCTGGTGAAGGGCTACATGCACCGTTATCGCATCAAGCCCGGCATCACCGGCTGGGCGCAGATCAACGGCTATCGGGGCGAGACGGACCGCATCGAGAAAATGATGGGACGCGTGAAGCTCGACCTGTACTACATGCAGCACTGGACCTTCTGGCTCGACATCAAGATCGTCGTCCTGACGCTCTACAAGGGTTTCGCCGGTCGCAACGCTTATTGAGCGGACCGCAGTTGCGCAAGACAGGACAGCGAACCGCGGCACATACGTTTTCTGCTTCTGGAATCTTCAAATTTTCGAGGTGTAACAGATGAACCTGACGATCATTGGTACCGGCTATGTAGGGCTCGTAACGGGCGCGTGTCTTGCCGACATCGGCAACGACGTGCTTTGCCTCGATCTCGATCAGCGCAAGATCGACGTGCTCAACGGCGGCGGTGTACCGATCCATGAACCGGGCCTGCAGGAAGTCATCGCGCGCAACCGCAAGGCCGGGCGCCTGAAGTTCTCGACCGACATCGAAGCAGCCGTCGCGCACGGCGACGTGCAGTTCATCGCGGTCGGCACGCCTTCGGACGAAGACGGTTCCGCCGACCTGCAATACGTGCTGGCCGCCGCCCGCAACATCGGCCGCCACATGAACGGCTTCAAGGTGATCGTCGACAAATCGACGGTGCCGGTCGGCACCGCGCTGCGGGTGCGCGAAGCGATCGCCGGAGAACTCGCCGCGCGCGGCGAAAAGCACATGTTCTCGGTGGTGTCGAATCCGGAGTTCCTGAAGGAAGGCGCGGCCGTCGAGGATTTCACGCGGCCCGACCGCATCGTCCTTGGCTGCGACGAGGACGTGCCCGGCGAAAAGGCCCGCGAAGTCATGAAACGCGTGTATGCGCCGTTTAACCGCAACCGCGAACGCACGCTGTATATGGACGTGCGTTCCGCCGAATTCACGAAGTACGCGGCGAACGCGATGCTCGCCACGCGCATCTCGTTCATGAACGAACTCGCGAATCTCGCCGACCGCGTGGGTGCCGACATCGAAGCCGTGCGTCGCGGCATCGGCTCCGATCCGCGCATCGGCTATGACTTCCTGTACGCCGGCTGCGGCTACGGCGGATCGTGTTTTCCGAAGGACGTGCAGGCTCTGATCCGCACGGCCGGTGAACACAGCGCCGACCTGCGCATTCTGAACGCGGTGGAAGCCGTCAATCACGACCAGAAGGAAATTCTCGCGCACAAGATCGAGATGCGCCTTGGCGCCGATCTGACGGGCCGCACGTTCGGCGTCTGGGGTCTGGCGTTCAAGCCGAATACCGACGACATGCGCGAAGCGCCGAGCCGCCGTCTGATCGCGGCGCTGCTCGCGCGCGGCGCACGCGTGAAAGCATGGGACCCGGTCGCGATCGATGAAGCGAAGCGCGTGTTCGCGCTCGATCTGCAGCACGCACCGCAGCAACGCGCCCGCCTCGAATTCATGAACGAGGAAATGGACGTCGCGGAAGATGCCGACGCGCTCGTGATCCTGACCGAATGGAAAGTCTTCAAGAGCCCCGATTTCGAAAGTCTCAAGGCGTTGCTGAAGTCGCCGCTGATTTTCGACGGCCGCAATCTGTATGAACCGCAATCGCTGCAGGAACTCGGCATCGAGTATCACGCGATCGGTCGCCAGCCCGCACGGGCCGCGCTCGCGGACGTCACGCCCGCGATGGCAGCACCCGTGCGCGAGGCACAGGTCAGCGGGGCCGCGACCGCGGCCCGCTGAACACGCACACCACTACATCACGGAACCGGTCCATGTTCGCCAACGTTCTCGTCGTCTGCCACGCCAACGTGTGCCGCTCGCCGGCCGCGGAGATGCTGTTCAAGGCCCGCGCGCTGCCCCGTCTGGGCGCGCGCATGGTCTTCCAGTCGGCGGGCATCCGTGCGTTCGACGGCGACGGCATGGACCCCGTCATGCGGCGCCTGCTCGCCGAGCACGGCGTCGCCACCAGCGGACACCGGGCGCGACGCCTGAACCGCCGTCTCGTGCGCGACGCGGATCTGGTGCTCGTCACCGAGCGCGCGCAGGTGAAGGAGGTCGAGGCACTCGATCCGACTTCGCGCGGCAAGGTCTGGCCGCTTGGCAAATGGGAGGACTCCGATGTCGCCGATCCGCATGGCGGACACGAAGCCGGCTATCGGGCAAGTCTCGTGCTCATCGAACACCTGGTCATGGGATGGCTAAAAAAAATATGCTGATGCGAAATCTCACACTCTCTCTGTTGCTGACGCTCTTTCTGTCGGCCTGTGCGACCGCGCCGGGGAATTACCTCGACACGTCGCGGCTGAAGGAAGAACCGCAAAGCGCACCCGCTGAAGACTATCCGGTGCATCTGATCACCGCGCAGGTCGTGATGGATCAGGCGAAGGCCGCCGCCGTGCCGCAGGTGCTGCCGCAATCGCGCTTTGCCGATCCGTCGCAATGGGTCTACCGGATCATGCCGCAGGACATCCTGGGCGTGACGGTATGGGATCACCCTGAACTCACGACGCCTAACGGCAGCACGCTGTCCGCCGGCGGCAACACGACGCAGTCGGTCGGCGCGGTGCTGCAGCAGCCGTACACGACGGCATTGCCGGGCCAGGCCGATCCGTACGGCCAGACCGTCGCCTCCGACGGCACGATCTACTTCCCGTTCATCGGCCGCATCCATGCCGCCGGCAAGACGGTGGGCCAGCTGCGCGACCAGCTGGCCGCGGGCCTGGTGCCCTACATCAGGAACCCGCAGGTGGACGTGCGCATCCTGTCGTATCGCAGCCAGAAGGTGCAGGTGACAGGCCAGGTGAAGACGCCCGGGCCGCTTGCCATCAGCGACGTGCCACTGTCGCTGGTCGACGCGATCACACGCTCCGGCGGCTTCACTACCGACGCCGACCTGCAGCGCGTGCGCCTCACGCGCAACAAGAAGCTGTACGTACTCGACGCGAACCGCATGCTCGATAACGGCGACGTCTCGCAGAACGTGATGCTGCAGAACGGCGACATCATCAACGTGCCGGACCGCATTGACAGCCGGGTGTTCGTGATGGGCGAAGTGAAGGCGCCGGTGCAGCTGCAGATGATCAAGGGGCGTCTCACGATCGCCGATGCGCTCACGCAGGCAGGCGGCATTCTCGACACCGATGCGAATCCGCGCCAGATCTACGTGATGCGCGGCATGAAGGACCACCCGACGACGCCCGACGTGTATCGCCTCGACATGACGCAGCCGGACGCCATCATGCTGTCCGCGCAGTTCCAGTTGCAACCGATGGATGTGGTCTACGTGGGCACCGCCGCGTCGACAACGTTCAACCGCGTGCTGCAGCAGGTGCTGCCGACCGTCCAGACGTTGTTCTATCTGAAGCAGTTGACGCGCTAGTCGCACATGACCCGCCGACAGCCCGCGAGGCCCGCACGGAACATCGTCGCGGACCGCGCGGGCCCAAGGTGAACCAACCAGGATCGAACTGTGAGCACTCACGCAAACACTCATCTGGCCGGACCGGCCAGGACCGAAGAAGAGGACGTCGTCCTCGGTCAACTGGTGCAGGTGATCATCGACGACATCTGGTGGCTGATCGCCATTGCGCTGTCGATCGTCGCGGTCGCCGTGTTCTATTGCTACGTCGCGAAGCCGGTGTATTCGGCCGATGCGCACGTGCGTGTCGAGCAGTCCGACAACACGTCGCAGGCGCTCACGCAGACGCAGACCGGCGCGAACATCACGACCGGCCAGACGGCGCTGCCGACCGACGCCGAGATCGAAATGATCAAGAGCCGCGGCGTGGTGGCACCAGTCGTCCAGCAGCTGAAGCTGAACTTCAGCGTCGCGCCGAGGATGTTGCCGGTGATCGGCAGCATCGCCGCGCGTCTTGCGACGCCGGGCGAACCGGCGCGTCCGTGGCCGGGCTTCGACCGCTTCAGCGGCTACGCGTGGGGCGGTGAAATCGCCAACGTCGATTACGTCGAAGTGCCGCCCGCGCTCGAAGGTCAGAAGATGATCATGACCGCGCTGGAAAACGGCCAGTTCGAACTCCAGGCGCCCAACGGCTCGCTGCTGCTGCGCGGCCAGACAGGCCAGCCGGCGCAGGGCGGCGGCGTATCGATCCTCGTCAACCGGCTCGTCGCGCGTCCGGGCACGCAGTTCAACGTGATGCGCGCGAACGATCTCGACGCGATTGCGGCGTTCCAGTCGGCGATCAAGGTGTCGGAGCAGGGCAAGGGCACGGGCGTCATCCAGATTTCGCTGGACAACCAGGACCCGCAGCGCGCCGCGGAAATCGCCAACGCGCTCGCGATGTCGTATCTGCGTCAGCACATCGCAAGCAAGCAGGCCGATGCGAGCAAGATGCTCGACTTCCTGAAGAGCGAGGAGCCGCGGCTGAAGGGCGATCTCGAACGCGCCGAAGCCGCGCTGACCGCCTATCAGAGCAAGTCCGGCTCGATCAATGCGAGCGATGAAGCAAAGGTCTACCTCGAAGGCAGCGTGCAGTACGAATCGCAGATTTCCGCGATGCGTATCCAGATCGCGTCGCTCGAACAGCGCTTCGGCAACGATCATCCGATGCTGATCGCCGCGCGCCAGCAGCTCGCCGAACTGCAGGCGCAGCGCGAGAAATACGCTGACCGCTTCCGCAATCTGCCGGCCACCGAAGTGAAGGCCGTGCAGCTGCAACGCGACGCCAAGGTCGCCGAAGACATCTACGTGCTGTTGCTGAACCGCGTGCAGGAACTGGAGGTGCAGAAGGCCGGCACGGGCGGCAACGTGCATATCGTCGATGCCGCGCTGCGTCCGGGTGCTCCGGTCAAGCCGAAGAAGACGCTGATCATCTCGGCGGCGGTAATCCTCGGTCTGATCGTGGGCACCGGTTTCGTGTTCCTGCGCCGCAACCTCTTCAAGGGCATCGACGATCCGGAGCACGTCGAGCGCATGTTCCACCTGCCGGTGTTCGGCCTCGTGCCGATGAGCCCGGAGCAGGCGGTGCTGGAAAGCAGCTTCGAGCGGGGCGGCAACCGTCTGCGCAAGGTGCTGGCGGCGGCCCGCCCGAAGGACGCGACGGTCGAAAGCATGCGCAGCCTGCGCACCTCGATGCAGTTCACGATGATGGATGCGCGCAACCGCATCGTCGTGCTGACGGGCCCGATGCCTGGCGTCGGCAAGAGCTTCCTGACGGTCAATCTCGCGACGCTGCTCGCGCATTCCGGCAAGCGCGTGCTGCTGATCGACGGCGACATGCGGCGTGGCTCGCTGGAACGTTACCTCGGCGGCACGCAGGACAACGGTCTGTCGGAACTGCTGAGCGGCCAGATCTCGCTCGAGGAAGCGATCCGTCATACGGAAACCGAGAACATGAGCTTCATCTCGTGTGGCCACCGTCCGCCGAATCCGTCGGAGCTGCTGATGTCACCGCGTCTGCAGACGTATCTCGACGCGCTTGCGACGCGCTACGACGTGATCCTGATCGACACGCCGCCGGTGCTCGCCGTGACCGACGCATCGATTGTCGCGGTGCACGCGGGCGCCACGTTCCTTGTGCTGCGTTCGGGCATGCATAGCGAGCCCGAGATCAACGATGCGCTCAAGCGCCTGAACAACGCGGGCGTGACGGTGCAGGGCGCGATTTTCAATGCGATGCCGGCGCGCGCGCGCGGCAACTATTCGCGCGGTTATGCGGCGGTGCAGGAATATCTGAGCGCCTGAGCGCACGAAAGGATCCATCATGAAACTCTCCGTACTGGTTCCGACGTTTCGCCGTCCCGCCGATCTCGCGCGCTGCCTCTCCGCGCTCCGGCGCCAGCAGCGCGCGCCGGACGAAGTGATCGTCGTCGTGCGCCCCGACGACGCCGAAACGCTCGCATGCCTGCACGACCCCGCGGTGAAGGGCACCTTGCCGCTGCGCGTCGCGATCGTCGAAACGCCGGGGCAGGTCGCGGCGCTCAATCGCGGGCTGGACGCCGCGACGGGCGACGTGATCGCGATCACCGACGACGACGCCGCGCCGCGTCCCGACTGGGCGCGACGCATCGCGGATGCGTTCTCGAACGACCTGCTGCTGGGCGCGCTCGGCGGGCGCGACTGGGTACACCAGAAGGGCGGCATTCTCGACGATGCACGGCCGCTCGTGGGCAAGCTGCGCGCGTCGGGCAGGATCATCGGCAACCACCATCTCGGCGTGGGCGGAGCGCGCGAAGTCGACCTGCTGAAGGGCGCGAACATGAGCTACCGGCGCGAGGCGATCCGCACGATCCGTTTCGATCCGCGCCTGCGCGGCACGGGCGCCCAGGTTCACAACGACATGGCGTTCAGCATGAGCGTGAAGCACGCGGGCTGGAAGCTCGTGTACGACCCGCAGGTCGCCGTCGATCACTTTCCCGCCGAACGCTTCGACGACGACCGCCGCGACGCGCAGACGCTGCAGGCCGTGCGCAACGCCGCGTACAACCTGCACCTGATCCTGCGCGACCATCTGCCGCCGCTGCGGCGCGAAGCCGCCTGGTGGTGGTACACGCTCGTCGGCACGCGCGTGTATCCGGGCATGGCGCATGCGGTGCTCGCACTGGCCTCGAAGCGCGGCCGCGCGACGCTGTCGCGCTGGCGCGCCGTGCGTACCGGCGCGCACGAGGCGCGACGTACGGCCTCCTGATCGTCGCGCGCGCCGAAGTCCTTCATAACAAGCCCGGAGTTACTGCATGAGTGCGACCCACGTCCACGTCCATCTGTTTTACGGCGCCGACCCGCGTTTTTACCGCAAGGGCGACGACATCGGCTGCCTGTACGGTTATCACCATGCCGAATCGGATGAGTTCGCGCTGAGCTATTCGCAGGACGCCCGCGAGCGTTTGCCGATGCGGCTCCTGCGTCGTGGGCTGAAGGCCGTGCTCGGCTTCGACTTCATTCACACGCTGCGCAATCGCGACGAAATCATGCGCTCCGACGTGGTGTGGACGCATACGGAACACGAATATCTTTCGGTGGCGCTATTGCTGCTGCTCAGGCGCCGGCAGAAACGCCAGCCGCTATTGCTCGCGCAGAGCGTGTGGCTGCTCGACAAATGGCCGGACTACGGTGTGCTGCGCCGCTGGGCGTATCGCAAGCTGATCGCGCGCGCCGATGTGCTGACGACACTCGCTTCCGAAAACGCGTTGTTGTGCCGCCGTTACCTCGATCGCGACGCCGTGCATGTCTACTATGGCCTGAATACCCGCGATTTCCCGGTGCGGGAACCGGTTGCATGGCAGCCGCACACGCCGGTGCGTATCGCCGCGATCGGTAACGATCGCGACCGCGACTGGGAAAGCCTCATCAGTGCCTATGGCAACGATGCGCGCTACACGGTCAGGCTGGCGACACGCCGGCGCATTCCATCTTCGCTGCACGCTTCGAACGTCGAGATCGCGCCTGCCGCCGGCCTGAAGAAGCAACGTGAACTGTACGACTGGGCCGATGTGATCGTCGTGCCGCTACGGCCGAATACGCACGCGTCGGGCATCACCGTGATGCTCGAAGCCGCGGCGCTCGGCAAGCCGATGATCGTTACCGATGTCGGCGCGTTGAGGGACTACTTCACCGATGCGCAGGCCGCTTATGTGCCGCCGTTCGATCCGGAGGCGCTGCGTCAGGCGGTCGCCCGGCTCGTCGCCGCGCCCGGCGACGCGTTGCGTCAGGCGCAGGCCGCCGCGCGTCAGCTGACCACGCGCGAACTCACCACCGAGCAGTTCGCGCAGCAGCACGTGCGCATCACGCGTGAACTGATGCGCCGGCGCGCGGCGCCGCGTGGCCGCTCCGTCGACGAAGCGCGGCGCCGCGCGGGCGGCAGCAGCGTGCAACCCGCGCAGCCCGTGCAACCGCAGTCGCGGCATCAGGCCGGCAGGGGGCGATGACGATGGCTGTCGCACGCGCCCAGATCGACGAGCGCCCGTCGCGCTTTTTCAGCGGCGAGCGCAAGGCATGGCTGCCGCAGGCGCTGCTGTGGCTTGTCACGGCCGTGCTGATCGGCGCGCATCAGGGCACCGTGCTGACGCTTGCGTTCCCCGTGCTCGCGATTCTCACGGGATTCTGGCTGTACTTCAAAAGCCCCGCGCGGTACGTCGGTTTCATGTGGTGGCTGTGGTTCCTGAGCCCCGAGGTACGCCGTCTCGCGGACTGGTCGAAAGGCTCGTTCACACCGACGAGCCTCATCCAGGTCGCGCCGCTCGCCGTCACGATGATCAGCGGACTCTCGCTGCTGCGTTTTTATCCAGTGCTCGCGCAGCGGCGTGGCTTGCCGGTGCTGCTGATCCTCGCGGGTCTCGCGTACGCGTTTCTGATCGGCGTCGTGTCGAGCGGGCCGCTCGCCGCGCTGTACGACCTCGCGAACTGGATCTATCCGGTACTGATCGGTTTTCACATCATGGCGCACACGCGCCAGTACCCCGAATACCGCGAGGTGATCGTCAATACGTTCATCTGGGGCATGCTCGCGATGGGCGCATACGGTCTCGTGCAGTTTTTCATCATGCCGCCGTGGGACGTCATGTGGATGCTCGGTTCGCAGATGAACTCGCAGGGCGACGCCGTGCCGCTCGGCGTGCGCGTGTTCAGCACGATGAATTCGTCCGGTCCGTTCGCGCTTGCGATGATGGGCGCGATGGTGTTCGTGATGGCCGCGCAGCACCGGGTGCGCTGGATCGCGGGCGCGCTCGGCTTTATCGCGTTCGCCTTGAGCCTCGTGCGCTCGACGTGGGGCGGCTGGGTCGTCGCGCTGCTGATCCAGCTCGTCAAATCCAACAATCGCATACGCGTGCGGATTATCGCGACCGCCGTGCTGCTCGCGGGGCTGTGCGTGCCGCTGCTGGCCGTCGGCCCGGTCGCGGAACGCATGCAGACGCGCCTGGAAACCCTCGTCAACCTCAACGACGACACCAGCTACGCGGCGCGTAACGAGTTCTACGCGACGTTCGCGAAAACCGCGTTCACCGACGTGCAGGGTGAAGGGCTCGGCGCCACCGGCACGTCGACCAGACTGTCGAGCGACAGCGGCGGCGAACTCGGCAAGTACGGCAACTTCGACAGCGGTGTGATGAACATTCCGTTCGTGCTCGGCTGGCCCGGCACGCTGCTCTACATGTCGGGCATCCTGTGGCTGCTGATGCGCGCCGTGCTGGCCTCGTTCGCGCTTCACGACGACAAGTTCGCGGGTGCGTGCCTGAGTCTCGGGCTTGCGTGTTTCTCGATGCTGGTCTTCACCAATTCGCTCGTGGGCACGGGCGGCTTGCTCCTGTTCATGAGCTTCTTCTCGATTCTGTCCTCGGCGCACTGGCAAAAGCTGAACCGCAGGCGGAATCTCATTCTCCATGGAGGGCACTGAGTGAGAGTCGCCATCGTCACGCACGTCGTGCGTCATAACGACGGTCAGGGACGCGTCAACCATGAAATCGCGCGCGCGGCCCTGGATGAAAATATCGCGGTGACCCTCATTGCTTCGCACGTCGCGCCGGAACTGCTGGCGCATCCGGACGTGCGCTGGATCCCGGTACGGATCGGCAAATGGTGGCCGTCGAACCTGCTCCGCCAGCAGGTGTTTGCGTTAAAGAGCGCATGGTGGCTGCGCCGGCATCGTCGTGAATACGACGTCCTGCATGTGAACGGTTTTATCTCGTGGATCGCGGCCGACGTCAACACCGCGCACTTCGTGCACAGCGGCTGGTTCGGCAGCAGGTACTACCCGTTCGGGCTCGCGAAGGGCGTATGGTCCGCGTACCAGTTTCTCTACACGGGCATCAACGCGCGGCTCGAACGCTGGGCCTACCGGCGCTCGCGCGTGATCACGGCCGTCTCGCAGAAGGTCGCCGACGAAATCCGCGCGATCGGGCTCACGCCGCGCAACCGCATCGATGTGATCTATAACGGTGTCGATACGCAGGGCTTCGCGGCCGCCACGGGCGATCGCGCGAAATTCAACCTGCCGGCCGACGCGTTCCTGCTGCTCTTTGTCGGCGATCTGCGCACGCCGCGCAAGAACCTCGGCACGGTGCTCAGGGCGTTGAAGGAATTGCCCGAGCACGTGCAGATCGCGGTCGCCGGTTATCTGCCGGGCAGCCCGTATCCGGACGAGGCACGCGCGCTCGGCGTCGAGCACCGCGTGCATTTTCTCGGACTCGTGAACGAGATGCCGGTGCTGATGCATTCGGTCGATGCCTTCGTGTTTCCGTCGCGCTATGAGGCGATGAGCCTGTCGCTGCTCGAGGCGATGGCCGCGGGTCTGCCGGTCGTCACGGCGCGTACGGCAGGGGGCGCGGAGATCATCACGCCCGAGTGCGGCATCGTGCTCGAAGATCCCGACGATCCCCATGCGCTCGCCGGTGCGATTGCGCGCCTCGCCGCGTCCGACCCGGTATGCCGCGCGATGGGCCGTGCCGCCAGCGAACTCGCGAACGGCTTCGGCTGGGCGCGCATGGCGCGCCAGTACATCGACCTGTACCGGCAGATCGTGGGCCGCCGCAACGAACCGCGCAACGCGGGCAGCACCGAAGGCGAAGTCGTGCGCACGCCCGTGCTCGCGCACCGGGAGACGGCCGAATGAATCACGTACCGGTCATCCCATCCATCGCCACGCTGGCTGCAGCGCGTCGTTGCAGTCATGTTCAACAATAACCAGGGAACAGCCATGACAACCCGTTCAATCAAATCGCTGCAAATCGGCATGCACTGGTTCCCCGAGCGCGCCGGCGGGCTCGACCGCATGTACTACTCGCTCGTCGGCGCGCTGCCGGGCGCGGGCGTTGCGGTACGGGGCGTCGTCGCGGGCTCGCCGCGTGTCGCCGAGGATACCGATGGCGCGATTCGCGGCTTCGGCCCGGCTGCGCAGTCGCTGCCGCGACGTCTGATGGCCGCGCGCCGTGCGCTGCGCGATGCGATCGGGATCGAGCGGCCCGATGTGATTTCGTCGCACTTCGCGCTGTACACGTTTCCGGGTCTCGACGTCACGCGCGGCATTCCGCAGGTCTCGCATTTTCAGGGACCGTGGGCCGATGAAAGTCACGTCGAAGGCGCCGATTCGCTTGGCCAGCGTGCAAAGCGCTATCTGGAGCAGGCCGTGTATGCGCGTTCGTCGCGCCTGATCGTGCTCTCGGAGGCGTTCGGCAAGATCCTGACGTCGCGCTATGGCATCTCGCCGGAGCGCATTCGCGTCGTGCCGGGTTGCGTGAACGTCGAACAGTTCAACCTGCCGGTGTCGCCCACGGAAGCGCGGCTCAAGCTTCAGTTGCCGCTCGGACGTCCGATCGTGCTGGCGGTGCGGCGACTCGTGCGCCGCATGGGACTGGAAGATCTTGTCGACGCGGTGAAACTTCTCAAACGCCGGCAGCCGGACGTGCTGTTGCTGATCGCGGGCAAGGGCCGGCTCGAAGCGGAGTTGCAGGCGCGTATCGACGAAGCCGGTCTCGCGGACAACGTCAAGCTGCTGGGCTTCGTTCCCGACCAGCACCTCGCCTCGCTGTATCGCGCCGCGACGATCAGCGTCGTGCCGACGGTGGCGCTCGAAGGGTTCGGGCTGATCACGGTGGAGTCGCTCGCGTCGGGCACGCCGGTGCTCGTCACGCCAGTAGGCGGATTGCCGGAAGCGGTTGCGGGGCTGTCGCAGGATCTGGTGTTGCCGGCCACCGGCGCCACGGCGATCGCGGAGGGTCTCGCGGCCGCACTCGACGGCTCGCTCAAGCTGCCGGACGCCGACGCATGCCGTGCGTACGCGCGTGAGAACTTCGACAATGCGGTGATCGCGAAGCGCGTGGCTTCGGTGTATGACGAAGCGATTGCCGCGGGCGTCGTCCATTAGGGCGCTTCGATACGCCTGAAAAAAATGCCACGGCAGACCGTGGCATTCAGACCGCTAACAAAGCCCCCAAAGCCTGGCCATGCGTCAGGCTTTGTCGTTTAGCTAGTGATAGTCCTCTTCGCGTTGATGCCGTATAGCGAGAATCGTCACCGTGGTGTCGTCCTCGATCTCGAACAAGGCGACATATCCAGCGCTCCCAAAGCTTACGATCAGCTCCCGCAGGAACGGATTGGCAGGATCGGCCTTGCGACAGGAGAAGGGAAACGCGCTGAGGACTTCAGTGCTCTTGCGGATGACTTCAATGGCCCGCCCGGCCGAAGCCATGTCATGTTCGAGCATGAGGCCGTACAGTCGCCGCAAATCAGCGCGCGCGGCACTGGTATAGCGCACGCGATAACTCAACGGTTGCCCTCGCGCACCTTCGCGGCAGCCAGCATGTCCTCAAGCCCGGCATGCACTTCGTCTGCGTCGAAGTACTCGCCCGTTCGGCGCGCCTCGTCCCTTGCAGCCAGCCCGCGTGCAATGAATTCCTTTTGCATCTGACGGCGAGCGACATTGGCACGCAGCGATTCTTCTGCAAACGACGACAGGCTTTCCCCCTCGAGCAACACGCTTTCGGCCGCTTCACGCAGCCTCGGATCCACCCGCAGGGAAGGGATGGTGGCGGTTTTCATGGGCTCACTCCGTGCGTTGCAATTGCGATGCGAAGATTGTACGCCGTTGAGACGCAAATGCAACGCAGCGGCATCCGGAACGCGACGCCGCGTTAGAACGTCTGGTGATGTTCATTGCGCGCGAGATCAGCGGCCACCATCATCTGGCACAGCTGTTCGAGCGTGGTTTCGGGTTTCCAGCCCAGTTTTTCACGAGCCTTGTCCGCGCAACCGATCAGCAGATCGACTTCGGCCGGCCGGTAGAACTTCGGGTTCACTCGCACGAGCGTCTTGCCGGTCGCGACGTCGATGCCGGTTTCCTGCTCGGCCTTGCCGGACCACTCGAGCTGGTAGCCCGCCGCCGCGAACGCCATGCGCACGAAGTTGCGCACGGTTTCGGTACGGTTCGTGGCCAGCACGAACGTATCCGGCTCGTCGGCCTGCAGCATGCGCCACATGCCTTCGACGTATTCGAGCGCGAAACCCCAGTCGCGTTTCGCGTCCATGTTGCCGAGTTCGAGCGCGTCCTGCTTGCCGAGCCTGATCTTCGCGACGGCATCCGTGATCTTGCGCGTGACGAATTCGCGGCCACGCAGTGGCGATTCGTGATTGAACAGAATGCCGCTGCTCGCAAAGAGTCCATACGACTCGCGATAGTTGATCGTCGACCAGTGCGCGAACAGTTTCGCGACGCCGTACGGGCTGCGTGGATAGAACGGCGTGTCCTCGCGTTGCGGGACGGCCTGTACCTTGCCGAACATTTCCGACGTCGACGCCTGGTAAAACCGCGTTTTCGGATTCACGATGCGGATGCCTTCGAGCAGGTTCAACGCGCCGACACCCGTCACTTCAGCGGTCGTGATGGGCTGGTCGAACGACACGCCCACGAAGCTCTGCGCGGCGAGGTTGTACACCTCGTCGGCCTGCGCGGCGATGAGCAGACGCATCGTCGAACCGAGGTCCGTCAGGTCGTGTTCGACAAGCGACAGGTTCGGATGGTCGAGCACACCGAGTTCTTCCATGCGCCAGAAGTTGACGGAACTCGTGCGGCGGTAGGTGCCGGTAACGCGATAGCCCTTGTTGAGCAGCAGTCTCGTCAGATAGGCGCCGTCCTGTCCGGACACGCCCGTGATGATCGCCTTGCGTGGAGTGCTCATGGATGATCCTTCAGGGTAGTGAGATTCATTGATAAGAGGCGTGAACGGCATTGCCGCTGTCGAGCATCTGTCGCACCAGCGGGTCGAGCACGTTGAAATCCTGTCCCGCCTTGATCCGGTAAAGCGCGGGTTTCGGATGCGCGCCATCGGACATCATCGATTTCCAGTCGGGCAGCGCGCTGATGTACGCAAACTGGTCGACGAGCGGCACGTGCTGCTCGGCGGCGACACGACGCGTCATCGAGGCCATCGCCGCGAGTTTCGCGTTCAGATGGCCGTCGGGCATCGGATTCGACGTTTCCAGCACGACCTCCTTGCCGAGCGCTCGCGCGGTCGCGACGAGATCGCTTTCCGCTGCATGAAACTGCTCGGGCGTCTGGCCCTGCATGACTTCGTTGATCCCGTAGTTGATCGTCACGATCCGCGCGCGCGAGGCCGCGAGCCGCGTTTTCCACGGCGTGCCGCGGCCGCGCTCCGTGCCGTCGCGCAACTGCGATGCGGTCGTGCTGCCAACGCCATGGTTGACGACCGAGACGCGCCGGCCGTGCGCAGCCTGCAACGCGTCCTGCAGATACGTGACGGCGTTCTGCGCCTGGGGGCCGCAATGGCCGTCGCTGCACGAGATGCCGAGCGTTGTCGAATCGCCGTACGCCTCGATCAGCACGTCCTGCTGCGCGGCGCTGGCCGGCCGCACACAGGCCCACATCGCGAGCGCGGCGACGATCAGGGCACGGACAGTGGCGGACAGTGACGCGGCGGCTGGGCTCATGGTGGTTCGATGTCGAAGTTGAGCGCGGCGCGTGCTCAGGTCCGCGATCCGGCGGAACCGCTCTGGGCGGATACCGTTCGCGTGCCCGCACGACCCGCGCCCGACCCGGCAATCAGACGCCGTTCGAACGCAAACCACGTGAGCGTGGCATAGGCCAGCGTGATGGTGAGCGCAAGCGCGGCGGTGACATAACGATTCAGTTCAAGCGGCCACAGCATGTAAAGCACGGTCAGATGAATCAGGTAAATCGTATAGCTGACCGTGCCGATATAGACGAGCACCGGATGCGACAGGACCTGCCTGACGATACCCCTCGACTGCAACGCGATCACCAGCGCCGATGTGCACAGCACGAGCGATATGCTGTAAAGGCAGGCGTTCGAAAGCGGCGTGTTCTCCGCGCGAAAGCGCGGGAAATGCAGATGCAGCGCGGCGAGCACGGCCAGCGCCGCAAAGAGCGCGAACACGGCGGGCAGCCGGAAACGTTCGAGCGCATTGCGATCGCGCCGCACCGCCACCGCGAGCAGCGCGCCCGCCGACAGCAGATCCATGCGGAACGGCGTGAGGTAGTAGATCGGCCAGAACGTGTCGAACCACGGCGTCGCGACGGCGCGCAACAGCGGCACGAGCACGATCAGGGCGGCGGCGAGGATCGCCAGCGCGCGCTGCGACAGCAGCAGGACCGCGAACGGCCACACGATGTAAAACTGCTCCTCGACGGCGAGCGACCACAGCACGTTCAGGCTGTCGTGGCCGCTTTGTCCGAGCGCGTCGCCGATGTTCGTCGCGAAAAATGCATACCACTGCCAGTGCTGCGCCCAGCCGAGCCCGAACACGAGCGAAGAAACGAGCATCAGCAGCAGATAAGGCGGCAGGATGCGGCGAATCCGTCGCGAGTAGAAATAGCTGAAATACGACTGCTGGCGCGCCTTGCGTTCCAGCAGGATGCCGGTGATCAGAAAGCCGCTCAGCACGAAAAACAGGTCGACGCCCATCCATAACGGCGCCCTGAGCGCATGCTGGGCAAACACGGCAAGAACCGCGACGGCACGCAGTCCGTCGAGCTGGGGGATGCGACGGGAATGGGAGGGCGAGGCGGACTGTACGCTTGCTGTCATGAACCATCCGGAAAGGGCGCGTTGTAAGCCGCACGCACGAAGACACCCTGTGTGCAACGGGAAGTGCCATTCATTCTAGGGAAAATAAACTGATGAAAAAACGAATACAAAACTGATAAACCGAAACAATGGAATCAGAATGTAATCAAACAGGCCGGAGATGCGCTTTTCATGCGGATCCACTCACTGGATGCGGGCTGGCGCGCACATGAAGGCGCGCGATCTTGCGGAAAAAACGGCCGTTTTATGACGGATCGCCTTGCATGCCGATTACGTGACCTGATTCGCGCGCGAAAATCAACCAGAACGGATATCAGCGAATATTCCCTGAATATTTTTGAATTATTTTCGATTTTCATCGGCCCGGATTTCCCGGGTAAGGTGAACCGGTGAAAACGACCTGCTTCGATCGCGCGCGATCCGCGCCGTGAACGGCCCCTGACCGGAGGATCTGTATTGCCGCGTTCGCTGTCTGCCAGTCTTGTGACAAAGCGTCTGTGCGCGCTGCTGTTCTGGGTGTCGCTGGCATCGTGCCCGCTGCATGCCGAAAACGTGCTGAACGTGAAGACGTCGTGGATCGGCAACACGTTCGGTTTCGGCAACGGCACGTGGATGCAGATCGACATCGCCGCGATCGCGGTTTCGCCCGATGGCAAGGTGTACACCAACGCGATCTGGGACGAGAGCGGTGCCGAGGCGAGCATCTATCAGAACGGCAAGGTGCTCGGTGTCGCGGGCGACACGCACGGCTGGGGCAACCTGGGCGGCACGGCCGTCGCGATCAATCACAAGTACGAGTTTCTGGCGGTCTCGGTCGGCAATGAGCGCGGCCATCTGGTTTCGCCCGGCGTGTGGCCGGAGAAGGGCAAGCAGTGGTACGGCGTGTCGCGCCGCGAGATCGCCGACCCGAAACGCAGCGCACCGTTTCACAGCGGCGCCAACGTATCGCTCGCGCTCGATCCGCGCGCACGGCTCGCGGCCAGCTTTCTGATGGTGAACGAAGTGCCGTCCGACCAGAAGGCGGAGATCGACGGGCTCGCCGCGACCGACACCACGCTCTACGTGTCGAACACCGCGCGTGACCGCATCGAGGTCTACGACGCCGAATCGATGTTGCGGAAAACGACGTGGAGCGTGCCGGAACCGGGCCGGATTGCCGTCGCGCCGGACGGGACGCTCTGGGTATTGAGCGGCCCGCCTGGCGACCGTACGCGGCGCGTGCTGCATTACACGGCCGATGGGCAGCGTCTGAACGACACGTTGCCGCTGCCGGACGATACGGTGGTCGCGGACGTCGCGGTCGACGGCCAGGGTCGCGTACTGATAGCCGACAACGGTCCGCGTCAGCAGGTGCTGTTTTTCAGCCGCACGAATGGCCGCTATACGGCGAGCGGCACGCTTGGCGAACGTGGCGGCATTTTTTCCGGCGCCTCCGGCAGACCGGGGCCGCAGCGCTTCAATGGCCTGACGGGCGTAGGCGTCGATGCGCGCGGCAACGTGTACGTGTCGTGCAATGGTGTCGGCCCAATACGCAAGGTGATCGCGGCGAATCTGGGTGCGACGCTCGAGAGCTACGCGCCGGATGGGCGCCAGCTATGGCAGTTGCAGGGGCTGCTGTTCGTCGATGGCGCGTGGATGGATCCGTCGCGGCCCGACAGCGTCTACACCGGCAACAAACGGTTCGAACTCGATCTGTCGAAGCCGGCCGGTCAGGACTGGAAATACGTGGGCTTTCTGTCGAACCGCTTCAGGTATCCGGAAGACCCGGTGTTTACCGTGGCCGAGTGGCCGGGTCTGCCGATCGCGCGCAGGCTGAAGGGGCATACGTTCCTGTTTCTCACGGACATGTACGCGGATCACCTCAAGATCTATCGCTTCGACGCGGCGCACGATGGCGAGACGGCGATTCCTTCGGGATTCATCGCCGGCAGGCCGAAGGCCGTTGAACACGTGCCGAATGCGCCGCCGGGCGGCGACTGGATCTGGCGCGATACGAACGGTAATGGCCGTTTCGATGCGAACGAGTTCTCGCCGGACAACACCGGCGCGAAACTGCCGGGCGGGTGGGGCTGGTGGGTCGATTCAGCCGGCGACATCTGGCGCGCGCGCGACACGAAGGGCATTTTCCGCCTGCATTTCGGCGGGCTGGACGCGAAGGGCAACCCGATCTACGCGTGGTCGAACATGACGACGTACCCGGTGCCCGCGCCGTTCACGGAATTACGCCGCGCCGTGTATGACGCGGCCACCGACACAATGTACGCGTCGGGCTATACGGCGGATCTCGGCGTGGACCGCGCGTTCTGGAAGGAAGCGGGCCGCATGCTGGTGCGTTACGACAGGTGGTCGTCGGGCAAGCCGGTGCAACGCTACGCCATCACGCTGCCATGGGAAACGAAGGCGAAGCCGGTTTCGACGATCATGGGCTTCACGGTTGAAGGCCAGTACATCTTCGCTGTCGAACCCGTCGGGACCGTTCACGTGTACGACAGGGACTCCGGTCGCGAAGTGGGTATTTTCCGGCCTGGTCCGGAAGTGGGCCGCGCATCGGGCTGGGTCGACGTGCCGAACGGCATCAGCGCATTCAGGCGCGGCGATGGCGAATACCTGATCTTCGTCGAGGAAGACGCGCGCGGCAAGGTGTTGATGTATCGCTGGAAGCCCGCCTGACACAAAAGTGTTTTAAGGCCTTGATCAGGGCATTTTCGTCGCCTTCGAGCGGATTATTTTCCGGGCGTTCAACAACGTCAGCGGTCATTTTTTACGTGCTCTACTCGAAACATCTCCCGGCGCGCGAGCGGCGGACGCAATACTGACTCAAAGGCATTTGATGGAAAAAGGCATCCTCAAGAACGTAGCGATCAATTTTTGCGGACTGGTGCTGCCGACTTTCGTTTCGCTCGTGACAGTGCCTGCCTACATCAGGGCGCTGGGCGTGGAACGCTACGGCGTGATCAGTCTCGTGTGGACGCTGATCGGCTACTTCGGGGTTCTCGATCTCGGCATGAGCATGGCCGCGCAGAATCACATCTCGAAGGCGCGCGCCTCGAACGACGATGCAGAATGCGCGCGGGTGTTCTGGAGCGCGTTCTGGCTCAATCTCGGCACCGGCATCATCGGCGGCCTCGTGATCTACTTCGGCGCGTTCATCTACACCGCGTATTTCACGCGCGTGTCGCCGGCGTTGCAGCACGAGGTGTATATGGCGCTGCCGTGGCTCGCCGTCGCGATTCCGATTGCGAACGTCTCGTGGGTATTTGCCGGCTCGATCAACGGGGCGGAACGCTTTGGCATCTACAACACGAACCAGACAATCGGCACCTTCCTGTTCCAGCTGCTGCCGCTTGCCGCTGCGTGGTTCGTCGCACCGAACCTGCAAAGCGTGCTGGCCGCGGCGGTGGTCGCGCGGCTTCTGGCCGCGGTGCTGCTAGGGTACTCGACGCTCAAGGTGCTCGGCATCCGCCGCATCCAGCCGCCGCAACTCAAGGTCGCCAGGGGCCTCTTCAACTTCGGTGGCTGGATGCTCGTGACGAGCATGACGAACATGGTCTCCGATTCGCTCGACCGCATGATGCTCGGGACAGCAATGGGCGCGCGCTTCGTCACGTACTACACGGTGCCGCAAAACCTGGTCTACCGGCTCAACATCGTTTCGACGGCGGTGGTGCGTACGCTGTTTCCCCGCCTGTCCGCCGTACGCCGCGATCACGCGGACGTGCTCGCGCAACAGGCACTCGAATTTCTCAACGCGGTATTCACCCCCGTTGCGATCGTCGCGATCTTCGGGCTTGAACCGTTTCTGCACCTGTGGGTGGGCGCTGAACTTGCACGCGAAGCGGCACCTGTAGGCCGCATTCTCGTGTTGAGTGTATGGCTCATCGGGCAGGCGAACGTCACGCGCGTATTGATCCAGTCGCAGGTCAACCCTGCCGCGGCAGCCAGGGTCGCGCTCGTCGAACTGCCGCTCTTCGCAGGCGGCCTGTGGTTCGGCATCGCGCATTTCGGCCTGACCGGTGCGGCGGTGATCGTGGCCTCACGCTCGCTCTTCGATTACGCGGTGCTGTTGTGGCTCTCGGCGATCCGCGCCCGGCCCATCTGGCTCGACATGTTGCCGCATCTCGTCTTTCTGCTGGGCAGCCTGTATATCGCTGGTTTCCTGTCGAGCTTCGCGACAGCACTCGCGGCGGGCGCGCTCATCGTGCTCGCGAATACCGGCTGGTCTCTCACGATGACGCCAGCAGTGCGCGGGCTTGCCCGCTCGCTGCTGCTGCGACTGAACCCGAGGAAAAGCGCATGAACCAAGACGTTCTCGACGAACCCGTCCTGCGCGCGAACCCTGACGTACCTGCCGCGCCCGGCGCGCTGCTGCCTGCGCCGCGCCTGGAACTGCAACTGCAACTGCCGGCGCGCCGCCCGCCGCGCCCGGGCAAGCCCGTTCGCGTCGCGATCGTGCATGACTGGCTCGTCACCTACGCGGGCGCCGAGCGCGTGCTCGAACAGATCATCGCGTGCTTTCCGGATGCGGACCTGTTCAGCCTCGTCGACTTTCTCGACGACCGCTCGTTCATCCGCGACAAGCCGGTGACCACGTCGTTTATCCAGAATCTGCCGCTCGCGCGCACGAAGTACCGCGCGATGCTGCCGTTGATGCCGCTTGCGATCGAGCAGCTCGACGTGTCCGCCTACGACGTCGTGATTTCCAGCAGCCACGCTGTCGCGAAGGGTGTGCTGACGGGCCCGGATCAGGTTCATATCAGCTACGTGCATTCGCCGATCCGCTATGCGTGGGATCTGCAGCATCAATACCTGAAGCAGTCGAACCTGATCAGCGGTCCGCGTTCCGCCCTCGCACGGCTGATTCTTCACTACATACGCAACTGGGATGTCCGCACGTCGAATTCGGTGGACGAATTCGTCGCCAATTCGGCGTTTATCGCGCGGCGTATCAGGAAGGTCTATCAGCGCGATGCGCAAGTCATCTTTCCGCCTGTCGACGTCGACGCGTTTCTCGTCAGCGAGCACAAGGAAGATTTTTATCTGACCGCTTCGCGGATGGTGCCGTACAAGAAGATCGACCTGATCGTCGAGGCATTCGCAAAGATGCCCGCGCGACGTCTCGTCGTGATCGGCGACGGTCCCGACATGCAGAAGATCCGCGCGAAGGCAACGCCGAACATCGAGATCATGGGTTACCAGCCGTTCGCCGTGCTGCACGACCAGATGCGTCGCGCGAAGGCGTTCGTGTTTGCCGCCGAGGAGGACTTCGGCATCTCGGTGGTCGAGGCGCAGGCCTGCGGCACGCCGGTCATCGCCTACGGCAAGGGCGGTGCGCTCGAAACGGTGCGCGACCTGTATGACGCGCGGCCCACGGGCATGTTCTTCGACGAACAGACCACCGCGTCGATCATCGCGGCCGTCGAGCAGTTCGACGACAACATCGGACGTTTTTCGCCTGCGGATTGCCGCGCGAACGCGGAGCAGTTTTCGGCGACCCTGTTCCGTGAGCGTTTCTTCGAGCACGTCAGGGAGAAAGTCCCGGCGCTGCGCCATGCGACGCTGCCGCCGTTCAATTGCGCGCCGCCTTCGGACAGTGCGCTCAAGGCCGGCAGCATCGGCGTGCTCGCGATCGATCAGAGCGGCGTGCTGGGCGGCGCCGAGCTGTCGCTGCTCGAAGTCGTCAAGACGCTGCGCGCGCGCATCCAGGTCGCGCTTTTCGACGATGGTCCGTTTCGCACCGCACTCGACGAAGCCGGCGTCGCGGTAGACGTGCTCGACGCCGGTGCGCTGCGCCACGTGCGCAAGCAGGGCGGCAAGCTGCCGAAGGCTTCGGCGCTGATGGGTCTTGCCTCGCTCGTGCGTGCCCTGACGGCATGCGCGCGTGACGCCGACGTGATCTACGCGAACACGCAGCGCGCGATGGTGATTGGCGCGATGGCCGGCAAACTTGCGCGCAGGCCAGTGGTCTGGCATCTGCGCGATATCGTCAGCGCGCAGCACTTTGGCCGCAAGCAGCTGGCGATCATCAAGTGGTGCGCGAAATTCGGGCTTGCGCATGTGATCGCGAATTCGGAGGCTTCAGCGCGGGCGTTTTCCGGGCTGACCGGCTTCGACAGGAAACGGATCGACGTTGTGTTCAACGGCATTTCCGCGGCGCCGTTCGACGCGTTGCGCGGTGTGCCGCAACGTACCTTGCGCACGCAGCTGGGATTGCCGCAGGACGCGTTTCTGGTCGGCTCGTTCAGCCGCCTCGCACACTGGAAGGGCCAGCACGTCCTGCTCGAAGCGATGGTGCACGATCCGCGCATGCATGCGGTGTTCGTCGGCGCGGCGCTCTTCGGCGAAGACGATGAATACGAAGCCGGCCTGCATGCGTTCGTCGAAGCGAACGGCCTTGCCGAACGTGTGCATTTTCTCGGATTCCAGCACGATGTCGCGGCCTGCATGTGCGCGGTGGATGTCGTCGCGCATACGTCGATCACGCCGGAGCCGTTTGGACGCGTGATCGTCGAAGGCATGCTCGCGCTGCGTCCGGTGGTTGCCGCGCGCGCGGGCGGCGTGCTTGAAATCGTCGAAGATGGCGTGGACGGATTGCTGTGCGAACCGGGCGATGCAGGCGCGCTTGCCAGAACGCTCGCGAACCTTCAGACGGACGTTGCGCTGCGCGAACGGATCGTCGCGAACGGTCATCGCACGGCAGTGCAGCGCTTTGGTACGGCGAACTATGTCGCGGGCGTCGAGCGCATTCTGAAGAACGTGGCAGGACAGGCGGCCAACGGCAGGAAGCTGAAGAAAGCAGCCGTCGCGTAGAGCGCGGCGTTACTGTTGCTGTGAAACCGGCCGCATCAGCGGCCGGGTACGGAACAGGGAAACAACAGGAAAGCGGCGTCTGCTCAGGTCCGGGCATGCGCCGTTTTTACCTTGGGCTTGAGACTTGCCGACCACTTCATCGCGGGCAGTTCGACCAGACGGTAAAACACCCACGCGAACGGAATGGCGAGCAGCAGGAACGCGAACGAAGGCCAGATCGCGACCTGTAGCGACGAATGAAGCACCAGCGCCGACAGCAACACGAACAGCGGCAGGTGGACGACATAGAGCGAAAAACTGAAATCGCCGAGGCGCGACAGCAGCGGAAAACGCGGGGCGTTCGACTCGGGACGATCGAGCGCCTTCAGCAGATAGCACGCGAAACCGGCGGCCCACAGCTGGAACGCTGCGTATTGCCCGAAGTGAAACCCAACGATGCCGGCGAGGGTGAACGCCGCCGCGCCGGCATAAAGCCACCGCGAACGTGAGCCTGCACGGGTGCCCGCATGTGCTTTCGCTTCGGCGATCCAGGCACCGAGCGTCCACGAGAGCCAGTACGAGGTGAAAAACTGCATGTCGTGGCGCTCCAGCACGAACGCCGACACGACGTTGAGCGCCGCGACGATCGCGACGACCCACGACATGCCGAGCCGTCGGCGCAATGCGAACAGCAGCGGATAGACGGCGTAGAACTGGACTTCGAGCGAGAGCGTCCAGAGCGCGCCGTTCGAGCCATAGGTTCGGCCCGCGACACCCTGCAGGGAGAAGAGATTCACGAGGAACACCGGCAGGCCGATGTCTTTCAGCTTGTGGCTCACAGGGGGCAACTGGTAGCTGATCGAATCGAGTGCGAACGTGAGCAGGAGCGCCGCCAGCAGCACCGGATAGATGCGCGCGAAACGGCGTGCCCAGAAGTTCACCGCATCGAGCTTGTATGACGGGTTCGCAGCCAGTCGTAGCGCCCCGCCGCGATGAATGCAGTAGCCGCTGATGACAAAGAAAATCGGCACCCCTGCCGAGCCCCATGCAACCGGAAGCGTCAGGTACGCGACGATCGTGTTGAGATCGAGCACCTTGCCGGCGGTGCGGTGAAACGCTTCCATGCCGACCCACGTGACCTGACGGCAGTGGAAGTAGGCCACGAGCAGGGCGGCGAAGCCCCGCATCGCGTCGATAACGTGCTCCTTGCCGACGTTTTCGGCGCGTGTGTGAGTGCGTGAAGCGGAGGTGAATGGCAGCGATGTGCCGGAGGCATGCAATGCCGGGTCGCTCATACGGAATCCCTGGTTCATGCGTTCGCAAACGCTGGCGCCGATGCGGCGATGGCGGACCGTCATGGACGCACGCGGCCGCCTGAGTATCGTAATGCGAGACGGTAATGAATAAATGAATAAAAAATCTTCTTTCAAAAGTAATTAAAAGGCATGCCGATGACAATCTGAAAGGAAAATAACGGCATCCGGGATGGCGAATTATTTATCCGTTTTTTCATGCTAGTTTGAAGGCTGGATTGCTGGAATCAGGGAGTAGCGCCATGAACATGCATCTGCTGGCAGGTATCGCCGTATTGCTGGTCCTCGTCGCGATTTCCGCGTACCGCGAGGCATTGAGGAACGAGCCAATCAGCCGGTTCAGGATGAACCAGGGCAACAAGTTGCCGCCAATGGACGAGAACGAGTAATTCAGAAAACGGACCACGCGCGATTTATCCGCCAGGCACCGTGTGTCGCCTCGAAATCCGGAAAATCCTTCCGCCTCCTGTTTAACTGACGTGTAACTGTTTCCGTCTGAATTTCATAATATGACAACTCCATCTGATTGATTATGCATATCGAGATTTAATAGTTATTTCGATTATCCGGATGATTTATTTTCCGCTAGTCTTTTCAGGGAACGCGGAGTCGCCGGAGTCGGGCGGGACGCATCGTCATCTACAGATGTGAGAACACAATCATGCTGAAAGTCACTAAAGCCGTGTTTCCCGTGGCGGGCCTCGGCACGCGCTTTCTGCCCGCCACCAAGGCGAGCCCGAAGGAAATGCTGCCGGTAGTCGACAAGCCCTTGATCCAGTACGCGGTAGAAGAAGCGATCGAGGCCGGTATCACGGAAATGATCTTCGTCACGGGCCGCAGCAAGCGCGCCATTGAAGATCACTTCGACAAGTCATATGAAATCGAAGCCGAGCTCGAAGCACGCGGCAAGGAAGAACTGCTCGATCTCGTGCGCGGCATCAAGCCCGCGAACGTCGACTGTTTCTACGTTCGCCAGGCGACGGCACTCGGTCTCGGTCACGCCGTGCTGTGCGCGGAAAAGCTCGTGGGCGACAGCCCGTTCGCCGTGATGCTCGCGGACGATCTGCTGCACAGCAGCGAGCCCGTCATGAAACAGCTGGTCAACGTCTTCAACCACTATCACAGCTCGGTGGTGGGCGTTGAAACCATTGCGCGCGAGGAGAGCCGCTCGTATGGCGTGGTCGACGGCCGCGAGTGGGAAGAGGATGTCATCAAGCTGTCGGGGATCGTGGAGAAGCCATCGCCTGAAAAGGCGCCGTCGAACCTGGGTGTCGTGGGCCGTTACGTGCTGATGCCGACGATCTTCGATCACATCCGCGCGCTGCAACCGGGCGCGGGCGGCGAGTTGCAGCTGACCGATGCGTTGCAGTCGCTGCTGACGGAAGAGCAGGTGCTCGCGTACCGCTATTTCGGCACGCGTTTCGATTGCGGCAGCAAGCTCGGCTATCTGAAGGCGACCGTCGAATTCGCGCTACGCCATCCCGAAGTGAAAGCGGATTTCGAAGAGTATCTGCAGAACTATCTGCCGCTCGCGCTTACCGCGCAGGCCGCCTGAATCGATCGCGCCGTCAGGCGTTCCAGCCTGCGTCGCGATGTGAGCGGGCGAGCAGGTCGCGGACTTCGTCGTCGGCGGTTTCGCTGAAGTCCGCGTAAAACTGGCCCACGCTGAAGAAGACGTGTGGCTTCATCGCGCAGACCAGTGCATCGACGCTATCCCCGAGCCGGTGTGCCCCATCCGCGGGCGCCACCGGCAACGCCGCGACGATGGCCGCCGGCGCGTTCGCGCGCAGCGCCTGTGCGGCGACCTTGAGCGTCGCGCCCGTGGCCATGCCGTCATCCACTACGATCACCGTCCGCCCGCTAACCGGCAGAGCGGGCCGCGCGCCGCGGTAGAGCGCTTCGCGCCGCGCCAGTTCGGCGCGCTCCTGCATCAGCACGCGCGCGAATTCCGCCTCCGTCACGCCTGTTTCGTCCTGCAACTGACGGTCGACGTACAGCGCGCCGCCGGACGCAATCGCGCCCATGGCGAGTTCCGGCTGCACCGGCACGCCCAGTTTGCGGACCATCAGCACGTCGAGCGGCACGCCCAGTGCTTTTGCCACTTCGAACGCGACGGGCACGCCGCCGCGCGGCAAACCCAGTACCAGGACGTCGCCCCGGCCGGCATAGACGTTCAACTGGTGCGCGAGCACGCGGCCGGCCTCCGCGCGATCGGCAAAACGATGCTCCATGATCGCCCTCCTCACGATTGACGCACCAGGCCTGCCGCGCCACATGACGCCGCGGCAGGCCCCGCCAGACTTCGAAACGCAGGCCTGGACATTACCGGGTGCCTGCTGAATATTGGCCATGCCAGCAGTGGGCCGGCTTCGTGTATTGTCGATCCTGTGGACGATCCCACGCTTCTTTTCGCAATTTTTAGCGTAAACCCCAGTACGCTCTGGCTCTGGAACTGCCGATGTCGGGTTAGGGAGCGCAACTATGATTCGTCAAGAGACCGCAGGGTTCGCCATTGACGCAGAGCCGGAGAGCGCACGCTACCGGTCGAGTCTGGCTGAGGAAGTGCTCGCGTCCGAACAGAGTGTATTACGGCTTATCACGCGTAATACGCCCCTGCCCGAGCTGCTTGTCGAGGTATGCCGGCGCGCCGAGGCGCTGCTGGGTGTCGGCGCGTCGTGCACGATCCTGCTGCTCGAGGAAGACGGCTGCCGCGTGCGGGTGGGGGCCGCGCCATCCTTGCCCGCGCATTACAGCGCGGCGCTCGATGGACTTGAGATCGGACCCAGTCGCGGCTCTTGCGGTACGGCGATGTTCGAGCGGCGCATGGTGGTCGTCGAAGACATCGAGACCGATCCGCTCTGGGCGGACTTCAAGCATCTCGCGCTGCCGGTCGGGCTGCGCGCATGCTGGTCGATTCCATTGCAGGACGAAGCGGGCGCCGTGCTCGGCGCGTTCGCCGTGTATTACCGCGCACCGCGCCGGCCGGGCAGCGAAGAAGAAGCGATCATGCGCGACATCGGCCGCAGCGTCGGGCTCGCGGTCCATCAGGACACCATCGCGCGACGCCTCGCGCAAAGCGAGGAACATCACCGGCTGGTGATCGATCACCTGAACGAAGGCATCGTCGTGCAGTCGCCGGAAGGCATCGTGCTGGCGTGCAATCCGAGCGCCCGGCGCATGCTGCACGCGAAGACGAGTCTCGTGGGCGACAGTATCTATAGCGTGCTCAGGCACGCCGTGCGGGAAGACGGCTCGCTCATTGCCCCGCACGAACAGCCAACCCGCCGTGTGCTCGCAAGCGGCAAGCCGCTGCCTGGAATCACCATGGGCCTCGTGCTGGCTGACGGCGAGATGGTGTGGATCACCGAAAACGTCGTGCCGATCATCAAGCCGGGTGAAACCGAAGCGAGTTCGGTCCTCATCTCGTTCAACGATATCGGCCCCGTGCGCGAGGCCCAGCAGCAGCTTCGGCAGCTTGCAACACGCGATTCGCTGACGGGCCTCTACAACCGCGCGTACCTTGGCGACCGGATGCGTGAACTGTTCGAGCCCACCGACGGCAGCACGCCCCCCGAACGGATCGCCGTGCTGTTCGTCGATCTCGACGGTTTCAAGAAGGTCAACGACACCGCCGGACACGACGCGGGCGATGTGCTCCTGCGCAGCGTCGCCGAACGGCTCGCGCGCTGCGTGGGCGAAGCGGACACGCTCGCGCGGGTGGGCGGCGACGAGTTCGTGATCGTCGTGAGCGGCTATCGCGACGTCGAGGATATCGCTTCGCTCGCGCGTCAGGTGCTCGATACGATCGCCGTGCCGTTCGAGGTCGCCGACAACGAGTATTACCTCGGCGTCTCGATTGGCATCAGCGTGTCGCCCGACGACGGGCAGGACGCGACGATGCTGATGCGTCACGCCGATTCCGCGATGTATCACGCGAAACAGCGCGGCCGGAACAACTTCCAGTTCTTTACCGCCGAGTTGAACCAGCGTCTGCAACGGCGCTTCACGATTGAACAGTCGTTGCGGCGCGCGCTGGCCGCGGGCGAGCTGAGCCTCGTCTACCAGCCGGTGATCGACAGCGGCTGCGGCCGCACGATCGGCGCGGAGGCGCTGCTGCGCTGGCACCACGAAACGCTGGGGCAGGTGTCGCCGGCGGAGTTCATCCCGGTTGCCGAAGATACCCGCCTCATCGTCGCGATCGGCCACTGGGTGCTCGAACGCGCCTGCGAGCAGGCCGCCGAATGGCGTCGCACAATTGCCCCCGATCTCGTGATCGCGGTGAACCTGTCGCCGCGCCAGTTCAATGACGGGCTGGTCGAGCGCATCGCCGCCTGCCTCTCGCGCACGCGGCTCGATCCCGCCGCGCTGGAACTTGAAATTACCGAAGGCGTTCTGATGCACGACAGCGAAGCCGTGCTGCCGATGCTGGTGGCGCTGACCGGCATGGGCGTGCGGATTTCCGTCGACGACTTCGGCACCGGCTATTCGTCGCTGTCGTATCTGAAGCGGTTTCCGCTGCACAACCTGAAGGTGGACCGCTCGTTCGTGGCCGGCCTGCCGGATCATCGCGATTCCGTGGCGATCACGCAGGCCGTCGTGGCGATGGCGCATTCGCTGGGAATGAACGTGACCGCCGAAGGCGTCGAAACGGCGGAGCAGGCGGCCTTTCTGCGCGCCATCGGTTGCGACAAGCAGCAGGGTTATCTCTTCAGCCGGCCCGTCGAGGCGTGCGCTTATGCCCGGCATCTGCTCGCCCCGTACGATGTGCCGGGTGTGCAGGTGGCGCGCTGAACCGGGGATGCCGGGCCGGGCGCGGGCCTTGCTATTGACCGTGGTATCGGGCGAAGGATGTGGCTTCGCGCGCGTCCTTCGCCGCTCTGGAACCCGTAATATAATCAATGGCTAACCCCAGGCCAGTCCGCGATGTGCGGACACCGGCCGAAGCGCATCAGGCATGGCAAGCAGGAAAAGGGGGCGAGGGCCGCCCGCGCCCATGCTGCGTCTGCATTCACTTCGCACAAGGCTCGCTAGCCCGTTATTCCATGACAAATCCTTCCGGCTCCCAAGGCGATGAGCCGCTGGTCACCGTTCCGGTTTCAGGCGACAACGGTCCCGACAATGCCGGCAGCTACCGGATCAAGCCCCCTGCGGGTGCGTCGGTGCCGGCATCGTCCACGCGCTGGGTCATGCCGGGCGAAACGGTCGACATCGAAGACCTGCCGATCGGGCGCGGCTTCTTCTACGTCGGCGATTTTCGCCGGGGCCGCCCGGGTCCGGTCGATGCGTGTGTTATCGATACCGGCGCCCAGGTCGCGCAGGAGGCGGCCGATCCCGCCGCGGACATCGGCATCGTTCCGCCTGGCTACGCGACCCTGTCGGGGGAAGAGCGGCGCACGTACATCGAATGGCTCGCGTCGCCCCGCCGGAAACCGGATATCCATACCCGCTACCTGTTCCTGCATCTGTTCGGCTTCGAGCGGCGCGTGCTCATCGACGGCGCCGCGGGCAAGGTCAGCGAAGCCGAATACGGCGAGATGACGCGTGAATTGCAGCGGATGCTCAACCTCGATGCCGACTATTCATGGCAGCGGCACGTGCGCAATCTGCTCGATTTCATCGACCTGATGGCCGCGCGAACCGGCAAGGTCTACGACCAGAAGCCGCCGAACGGCTCGGCGACCGGTTATCAGGTGCCGCTGAACGTGCGGGTGGCGTTCGGCCAGGCGGCGCTCGACCGCCATCCGGTGCCGGCCGGCTGGGCGCTCGCATGGGTCAAGCTCGATCCGATGATGATCCGTCGCGCGGCCGTGGCGCGCTGTCCGGACGAATTCGACCGGGTATTCATGCGCAGGTATCGCGAGCGTTTTCACGAGGGCATGCTGGTGCCTGTGAACCGTACGCGGCTCAACGTGTTGCCGCAGCCCGCGTTCAAGGCGCTTCAGAACGTGCCGCTGCCGGGATTTCTGCTCGGGCTGCCGGACGTCGCCGCGGTCACCGGGCCGCGCAACCGGCTGCAACTGCTGATGAACGAATCCGCCGACGCGCTCGGTGCGTTCAGTCGTTATCTGGCCCGCAATCCCGATGCATATGGCTCGCTCGAAGCCACGCTGATGTTGCCGCCGG
Organism: Paraburkholderia gardini; assembly: GCF_907164575.1. Taxonomy (GTDB): domain Bacteria; phylum Pseudomonadota; class Gammaproteobacteria; order Burkholderiales; family Burkholderiaceae; genus Paraburkholderia; species Paraburkholderia gardini. The sequence continues at coordinate 21,906 of NZ_CAJQYY010000002.1, read as the reverse complement.
AGGTGTGGCCCGATGCGACGCGCGATGCCATTAGCGCGCTCGCCAGCGAGGTGGCGGACACGACGACGGTGATCACGTTCGGCGCGCTCTTCGCGCGCTTCAAGGCGATGGGCACGCTCACGCGCGACAGGATGGCGTCGTTCAACGCCGCGCTGTCGCAGGCGGGTATCGCGGTCGAACCGGACGTGCGGCTTGGCGCACGCACACCGAAACCCGACGATGCCGTCGCGCTGTTCGCCGCGCCCGCAACCGCCGCGCTCGCGCATACCGACGATGCGTATGTCGTCGCGACCTTGATGGTCGATCTCGCTGCTGCGGTGGCGACCGCGGACGGCACTGCATCGGCGGCGGAAATCGCGCTGATCGAGCGGGAAATCGACGCATGGTCGCATCTCGAACCGCTGCAGCAGACACGCCTGAAGGCGAGAAATCTCGTGCAGCTTGCACAGGCGGCATCCAGCGCGGGTTTGAAGAAGAAGCTCGAACCGCTGCCCGCCGGGGTCAAAAAGGCGATTGCGTGTTTCCTCGTACAAACCGCGAACGCGGATGGCACGGTCTCGCGCGAGGAAGTGAAACTGCTGGAAAAGATCTACCGCATGCTTGATCTCGACCCGCAGCGCCTCTATATCGATCTGCATCAGGGCGCGAGTGCCGTGTCGGGTCCGGGTGGCGCTCGCGCTCCCGGCGCGCGCCGTGCGTCAGTCGCGGTGAAGCCAGGGGAGCGGGCATCGAAAGATGCCGCGCCGGAAGCACGTTCAGCAGGCGCGGGATTGGTGCTCGATACGACGCGGATCGCGGCGCTTCAGCAGGAAACCGCGCGCGTGTCGGCGATTCTCGCGGACGTGTTCGTCGAGGAGCAGCCGGCGGTGCCGCTCGAGGAGGCGTCGAATGCGCGGGAATCCGTCGCGCCGGAAGATCTGGAAGAGCCGGAAGAGGTCGTGCCAGCGCCAGACGCGTTGCTCGGCCTCGACGATGCGCATTCGACGTTCCTGCGACTTCTGGTGTCACGTCCGTCGTGGACGCGTGCCGAACTCGCCGATGCCGCGGCGGACCTCGAGCTGATGCTCGACGGCGCGATCGAACAGGTCAACGAGGCGTCGCTCGATCACTGGGACGAGCCGCTCACGGACGGGGACGACCCCGTGGAAATCAATCAGGATCTGGCACAAAGGCTGGCAGCATGACAACGATTCCAACGATTCGCCCGAGAGACCGCGATGCGGTCCTGCAGTCGCTGCGTGCCGGCGTCGTGCCGCGCGCCGGACAGCATCTGATTCAGGTGGGCCGCGCGCGTGAACTCGAAGCGCTGTTGCAGGACGTGGAACGGGTCGCCGACGGCGGCTCGAGCTTTCGCATCGTCGTCGGCGAATACGGCGCGGGCAAGACGTTTTTTCTGAACCTGGTTCGCGCGATCGCGCTGGAGAAAAAGCTCGTCACCGTCCATGCCGATCTGAATCCGGACCGGCGCCTGCATGCGTCCGGCGGACAGGCGCGCTCGCTCTACGCGGAACTCGTCAAGAACATGGCGACCCGCACGAAGCCCGAAGGCGGGGCGCTGGCAGGCGTCGTCGAGAAATTTATCGGGCAGGCGAAGACCGAAGCAAAAGCGACCGGCCGCACGAGCGAAGCCGTGATTCGCGCGCAACTCGCGCAACTGACGGAGATGGTCAACGGCTACGATTTCGCAGACGTGATCGCGGCGTACTGCCGGGGTTTCGAGGAGGGCAACGAGCAGTTGAAAAGCGATGCGGTGCGCTGGCTGCGCGGCGAATTCTCGACGCGCACCGATGCACGCAATGCGCTCGGCGTGCGCACCATCGTCGACGATGCCAGCATGTACGACCAGCTCAAGCTGCTCGGCCGCTTCGTGCGGATGGCCGGTTATAGCGGGCTGATGGTATGCCTCGACGAACTGGTCAACCTCTACAAGCTCGCGAACGTGCAGGCGCGAAACGCCAACTACGAACAGATTCTGCGCATTCTCAACGACTCGTTGCAGGGTTCCGCGGCGGGGCTCGGTTTCGTATTGGGCGGCACGCCTGAATTCCTGCTCGATACACGGCGTGGTCTCTACAGCTATCCGGCGCTGCAGTCGCGGCTTGCGGAAAATACGTTCGCGACGAACGGGCTCGTCGACTATAGCGGCCCGGTGATCCGTCTCGCGAGCCTCACGCCCGAGGATTTTTACGTGCTGCTCGACAAGATCCGCATCGTCCATGCATCTGGCGACGCGGGCAGGGCACTGCTGCCTGTCGAGGCGATCCAGGCTTTCATGGCGCATGCCGCCGCGCGCCTTGGCGAAGCGTATTTCCGCACGCCGCGCACCACGATCACCGCGTTCATCAATCTGCTTGCCGTACTGGAACAGAATCCCGCTGTGGACTGGCGTCAGCTGATCGGCGGCCTCGAAGTCGAGCGCGACACCGGTGGCGCAGCGGACATCGCAACGGACAGCGACGATGAGCTCACCCGTTTCCGGCTCGACTGATTCACGCAGTTTCGACCTGCTCGACGAACGGGTCCGCCGCTGGATCTGGCGCGAAGGCTGGGCGGAACTGCGCGACGCGCAGGAGCGCGCGGTGCCCGCGCTGATCGATGCGGACCGCGACGTCATCATCGCGGCCGCGACGGCCGCCGGCAAGACCGAGGCGGCGTTTCTGCCGATCCTGTCGAACCTGCTGCGCGATGCGCGTTGCGTTGGCTCGGTGCTGTACATAAGTCCGCTGAAGGCGTTGATCAACGATCAGTGGTCGCGTCTGGAGCGGTTGTGCGAGTCGCTCGACGTTCCCGTGACGGGCTGGCATGGCGACGTGTCCGCGGGGCGCAAGCAGCGCTTCCTGAAGCATTCCGCGGGCGTGCTGCTGATCACGCCGGAATCGCTCGAAGCGTTGTTCGTCAATCGGGGCGCTTCGCTCGCGACGATTTTCAGCACGCTGCGGTATGTGGTCGTCGATGAACTGCATGCGTTCATCGGCGCCGAGCGCGGCATGCAGTTGCAGTCGCTGATGGCGCGCGTCGATCACGTGTGCGGCCGGGCCGTGCCGCGCGTGGGGCTCTCGGCGACGCTCGGCGACATGCGGCTCGCCGCGCGCTTTCTGCGCGCGCGGGCGGAAAAGCCCGTCGAGATCATCGAGTCCGGCAGCGCGGGGCAGGAACTGAAAGTGCTGATCAAGGGCTTCGTCGAAACCGGCGCGCGGCTCGACTTCGATCTCGCGCCCGGCGAGCGTCCCGCGCTCGAAGACGATGTGCCCGGCAGCACGCTTGAAGTCGCGAACCAGATCTATCGCGCGCTGCGCGGCTCGAACAACCTGATCTTTCCGAACAGCCGCCGGCTGGTGGAAAACTACGCGAGCCTGCTGCGTCGCGCGTGCGAGCGCGACGGCTATCCGAATGAATTCTGGCCGCATCACGGCAGTCTTTCGAAGGAACTGCGCGAGGAAACCGAGCGGGCGCTCAAGGCCGGCGACCGGCCCGCGAGCGCGGTGTGCACGACGACGCTCGAACTGGGCATCGACATCGGTGCCGTGAAAAGTGTCGCGCAGATCGGACCGCCGCCATCGGTGGCGAGCTTGCGCCAGCGTCTCGGACGCTCGGGACGCCGCAAGGGCGAAGCGGCGATTCTGCGCTGCTACTGCATCGAGGCGGAACTGCGCGACAACTCCGATCTGTCGGACCGGCTGCGCGAAGGTCTTGTGCAATCGATCGCGATGGTGCGGCTGCTTTTGAAGCGCTGGTTCGAACCGCCGCGCGCGGGTGGCCTGCATCCGTCGACACTGGTGCAGCAGATCCTGTCGATCATCGCGGAGCGCGGCGGCGCCACGGCGTTCGACCTGTGGCAGACGCTCGTCGTGAACGGGCCGTTCGATACGATCGACAAGCCCACGTTCGCGGCGATCCTGCGCAGTCTCGGCAGCAGGGATCTGATCGTGCAGGAGCAGGGCGGCTTGCTGCTGCATGGCGTCGCGGGCGAGCGGCTCGTGAATCACTACGCGTTCTACGCATCGTTTTCCAGCGACGACGAATTCAGCGTGGTGGCCGGCAACCGGCGGCTGGGTTCGCTGCCGGTTTCGCATCCGTTGACGCCTGGGCAGAGCATCATCTTTGCCGGACAGCGCTGGCGGGTACAGGACGTCGACGCGGAAAAGAAGACCGTCTTCGTGCATCCGGACCGCGGCGGTGCGCCGCCCGTTTTCGACGGCGCGGGAGCGCGGGTTCACGACGAAGTGCGGCGCGAAATGTACCGCGTGCTCGCGGAAACGGAGCCGGTCGCATTTCTGGACGCCAGAGCGCAGATGCTGCTCGACGAGGCGCGGCGTTATTTCGTTGCGTCGAATCTCGCGACGCAATCGATTTTCGTCGCGGGCAGCAGCGTGATGCTGGCGACGTGGTCCGGCGACTGGCTGAACGATGCGCTCGTCGTGCTGCTTCGCGCGCAGGGTCTCGATGCGTGGAACCAGGGGCCGGCGGTCAGTGTCCGCGCTTCGGGAACCGGCGCGGTGCGCGACGTATTGCAGCGGATCGCGGCGATGACGGTGTCCGAAACGACCGCCGCGTTGCAGACGATCCAGAACGTCGATAACGAAAAGTGGGACTGGACGCTGCCTGACGACGTGAAACGGGCCGCATATGCGTCGCTGCGACTCGATCTGGCGGGCGCCGTGGCCGAGGCGCGGCGGCTCGCGGTTGCGGAGTCGGCTTAGGTTACGGGCGTCTCTTTCATGCTTTCCCGCGCCACGGTACCAGACGCCGCTCGAGCGCGCGCATGCCGAGGTCGAAGGTCCATGCGATCAGGCCGATCAGCACGATGCCCATCACGACGACATCGGTGCGCAGGAAGCTCGAGGCGTTGAGCACCATCTGACCGAGCCCGGCTGTCGCTGCGACCATTTCGGCGGCGACCAGCGTCGTCCAGCCGAAGCCGACGGCGATCCGCAAGCCTGTCAGGATTTCCGGCAACGCTGCTGGCAGTACCACGTGCCGGACGACCTGAGCGAAGCTGCCGCCGAGTGAATACGCGGCGTTGACCTGCTCGGCCGTCGCGCTGCGAACGCCGGCACGCGCGGCCATCGCGATGGGTGCGAAGCACGCGAGATAGATCACGATCAGCTTCGCGGTTTCATCGATGCCGAACCAGATGACGACCAGCGGTAAATAGGCGAGCGGCGGCAACGGCCGATAGAACTCGAGCGGCGGATCGAGCAGGCCCCTCGCAATCCGGCTCACGCCCATCAGGATGCCGATCGGAACCGCCGTCAGGCTCGCGAGCGCAAATGCGCCGAACACGCGGATGGCGCTCCACATCAGGTGCTGGGAAAGCGGCAGGCCGCCCTGGATGCGCCCGTTCCACGCGTCGACGAATGCGGACCACACTGCCAGCGGCGAGGGCAGAAAGAGCGGCGGAACCCAGCGAAACGACGTCGCGGCCCACCATGACAGCGCGATGACGACGACGGATGCGACGCTCAGCGCGGCCGTTGGACCTTCTCCCGGCAGACCGCGCCGGGGCTTGCGACGTCCGGCCGTGCGCGTGACGGCGGGAGACGACGGCAACGAATCGATCGAACTCATGACAGTGCCGTTTCGCTTACTGCGTGCGGTTGGCCGTGCAGATGCCGCACGAGGCGCTCGCGCCACTGGATGAACTCAGGCGACGATTTCACCGCGCGGGCATCGCGCGACGCGAGAAACTGGCGCGCGAAGGGCAATGAATGACTCTGCGCGATCCGGCCGGGGCCGGGCGTAATCAGCACCAGTCGCGTGGCGAGAAACAACGCTTCTTCAACGCTATGCGTGATGAAGAAAATGGTCTTGCGGGTGCGGCCCCAGACATCGAGCACGAGTTCCTGCATCGATTCGCGGGTGAGTGCATCGAGTGCGCCCATTGGCTCGTCCATCAGCAGCACGAGCGGATCGCTGGCAAGCGCGCGGGCGATGCCCACACGCTGCTGCATGCCGCCGGAAAGGGCGTACACGCGCGCATCGGCGTGATTGTCGAGGCCGACGAGCGCCAGCATTTCACGTGCGATCTCGCGCCGGCGGGTGCGGCCGACACCCTGGAAGCGCAGCCCGAGCGCGACGTTGTCGAGCACGTCGAGCCATGGCATCAGCGCGTATTTCTGGAACACGACACCGCGTTCCGCGCCGGGGCCCGTGATTGGTTCGCCGTTCAGCCGGGCGACACCCGTCGTCGGATCGATGAAGCCTGCCAGACAGTTCAGCAGTGTTGTCTTGCCGCATCCCGAAGCGCCCAGCGCGACCACGAACTCGCCGCTCTCGATCCGCAGATCGACGCCTTCGAGTGCGGCCGTCGAGGCGCCCTCGTAGGTCACGCCAAGGCCGCGGATCTCAAGTGTGCTCATTTCGACGCTTGCTGCACGAAGCGGGGGTCGACACCCGCCGAGTAGTCAGGCAGCACGTTCTGGATCGTGCCCTGCGACTTGAGGAATGCCGCCGTCGCCGCCAGAGACTTCGCGGCGCCGCTCTGCGCGCCACCGCCAAGCCACGTGGGCGAAGTCTGTTCAGTGAGCGTCGGGAACGCGTAGAGCGCGAGGCTCGCGGGTACGTCGGCGGCATTCGAGCCCGATTCCTTCGCCACGCCTTCGACTTCCTTCGACCCTGCCACCCACGCTGATTTGTGATCGCGGTACTGGGCGTCCGTGTCCGCCAGCACCTTCACGAGACCGACGAGAAACGCGCGGTTATCCTGCGCGAACTTGCGGTTCACCACGAAACCGTCGAAGGTCGCCTTGCCCGATTCCCGCGCCACTTCTCCCGACGTGATCAGCACCTTGCCGTTCTTCTTCACCTTGGCGAGAACCGGGTCCCAGATGTAGGTTGCGTCGATGTCGCCGCGCTCCCACGCCGCCGCCACTTCGGGCGGGCGCAGGTTGAGGATCTTCACGGTCGACGGATCCACGCCGGCATCCTGCAGGGCGACGAGGGCGTGGAAGTGAGAAGTCGAGACGAACGGCAAGCCAATCTTCTTGCCCTTGAGCTCGGTCAGTTTCGTCACGCCCGAGCCGTTTCTTGCCACCAATGCTTCCGCGTCGTTGATGTTGTCGAGAATCCAGAAGAGCGACACGTCCACGCCTTGCGACAGTCCCGCCGCGATCGGACTGGAGCCCGCCTCGCCGAGCTGGATCGAGCCCGACGCCAGTGCGCGGATCACGTCGGCACCGCCCGCGAGCTTACGGTAGGTTACCTTGTAGCCCGTCGCTTTTTCGACTGCGCCGCTGACCTGCGCGTATCGCCATGGGACGACCATGTCCTGATAGCCGATCACGACTTCGCGCGATTCGGCGTGCGTAATGCCGGCCGCCATGGCGAAGAGAGCGATGCCGGCAGCGGTCATTCGCAGCGAGGAGAGCAGTGGTTTCATCGTGGACCCCGGTCCTTGATCGATAGGGTTAATGGTTAGGTGTCCAACTATAAGCAATCCATCGACCACACAGTTCGAACCATTCCTGCATTGCAAATGACGCTGGCTGCGAACGCTGCCGCTGGCGCGCCCGGCAAGAGGGAATCACAAGGCAAGAGAAGAGCGGAAGATTCCCTTATTCCAGTTCGCCCTAAGCAAGCGAGAATTTCGTGGTTCGCGGGCGTCGTGTCCGTTGCTACATTCAGGGTCGCGAGGCACCGCACGAGTGCCCGTTCTACCGAACCCTGGAAGACCACCCAATGAAAGTGAAATCTCTATTGCCAGCCGCCATGGGGTTGCTGTTTATCGTGTCGGGCGTGGCCCACGCGGACCGTCTGGACGACATCAAAAAGGCCGGCGTATTGCGCGTCGCGACGTTCGACAGCAATGCGCCGTTCGGTTTCGTCGATCCGAAGACCAACCAGATTGTCGGTCTCGACGTGGACTATGCGAAGGCGGTTGCCAGCAAACTGGGTGTGAAGCTCGAAATCCAGCCGACCAACCCGGCCAACCGCATCGCCTTCCTGACGTCGAAGAAGGTGGATCTCGTGTTCGCCAACTTCACGATCACGGATGAGCGCAAGAAGGAAGTCGATTTCAGTACGCCTTACTTCGCTTCCGGTACGCAGTTCATCGCAAGGAAGGGCGTACTGAAGACGCCCGATCAGCTGAACAGCTTGCGGATCGGCGCGGACAAGGGAACGACCAACGAACAGCAGGTACGCGCCCAGTTCCCGCAAGCCACGATCGTCGCGTATGACGACACGCCGTTCGCGTTCGCCGCGTTGCGCACGGGTAACGTGCAGGCGATCACGCAGGACGGCCCAAAGCTCGTGGCGCTTCTCGCCAATGTGCCGGATCGCGAAAAATACGAAATTCCGCCGTTCACCATTTCGAACGACTATGAAGGCGTGGGCGTGCCGAAGGGCGAGCCGCGTCTGCTCGGTTTCGTGAACGATACGCTCAAGGGCCTTGAGGCGGACGGCACGGCGGCGAACATCTACAACCAGTGGTTTGGCCCGAAGAGCCGTGCGCCGCTGCCACGGTTGTTCAAGATCGGCGATCCTCAAAAGAGTTGAGCATACGGTCGTTTCACTGACGTTGCGCGTCGTCCGGTTGAGTCGTCTTGTGACGGCCAGCCGGATCTGTTTTTTTGTTTGAAGACTACCGAACTGCATGATTCCGATGAACGGATGGCTCGCGCCGAAGTACGTGAACTGGCTCTGGCACGGCTTTGGGATGACGCTAGGGCTTTCGGCGCTGGTCGCGATCACGGCGACAGTCTGCGGCTTCGTGCTGGCGCTTGCCCGCAGTTCGCGATCTGCGCCGCTGCGTCGTGGCGCCACACTGTATGTGCTGGTCTTTCGCAATTCGCCGCTGATCGTGCAGCTCCTGTTCTGGTATTTCGGCGTGGCGACGTTACTGCCTGAAGCCACGATGAACTGGTTGAATACGCCGCACGCGGTGGACCTCGGCGTTGTGTCGTTGGGATGGCCGTCGTTCGAATTTGTCGCGGGATGGTTCGGGCTGACCTGCTATACCACCGCTTTCATCGGGGAGGAGTTTCGCGCGGGGCTTTCGGGCGTTCCCGCCGGTCAGCATCAGGCGGCGGCAGCGCTGGGCCTCACACCCGTGGGCGCTTTCGTTCATGTGATCCTGCCGCAGGCGGTGCGCCTCGCGACGCCGCCGCTCTTCGGGCAGTACATGAACGTCGTGAAGAATTCGTCGCTGACGATGGCGATCGGCCTCGCCGAACTGTCGTATGCATCGCGTCAGGTCGATACCGAAACATTCAAGACCTTCCAGGCCTTTGGCGCCGCGACCGTGCTTTACATCCTCACCATTGCGGTGCTGGAGGTGGGGCTCGTGCTGTCGCAACACGCCAGTGCGCGCACAGGCAGGCGGTAGGCCATGGACCTTTCGCCGCTGCTCTCGAACATTCCGTACCTGCTCATCGGCAACTTTCCGCACGGGCCGCTCGGCGGCGCCGCGCTGACGGTGGTGATGGCCGTCGTTTCCGCATCGCTGTCGGCGCTGCTGGGACTCGCGGGCGGCGTGGCGCTCGCGCTCACGCAAAGGACTGCCCACGTCGTGCTGCTGACGGTGACCGGATTCTTCCGGGCCATTCCAGTCCTGATGCTCATCTTCTGGACGTTCTTCCTGATGCCGATCCTGCTGCACGTCGACGTGCCAGGCCTTGCCACGGTGGTCTGCGCGCTCGCGTTGATCGGCGGCGCCTATCTGTCGCATTCGGTGCACGCGGGTATCGTGGCGACCGGTGATGGACAGTTGCAGGCGGCGCTCTCGCTCGGGCTCACGCGTGCCCAGGCATTGCGCCATGTGCTGTTGCCGCAGGCAATCCGGATCATGGCGCCCTCGTTCATCAACCAGTGGGTGTCGCTCGTGAAGGATACGTCGCTTGCCTATATCGTCGGCGTGCCGGAATTCGCATTCCTCGCCAATCAGGTGAACAGCCGTCTCATGGTGTACCCCGAGCAGATATTCCTGTTCGTCGGCTTCGTCTATCTGCTTCTGTGCACGTCGCTCGACGCGCTGGCAACGTGGGCGATCACTGGACGCACACGTCGTCGCACTAGCGACGCAGGTACGCCGGGGCGCACCGCGGACGCGACGGCACTGGCCGCCGCGCGACCGGTGCGGCGTGTCTAGCCGGGGTTGGCGTTCGCCTGATCGGGTTGCTGAAGATCCTGCGACTCGTCAGGCGATTCGATCGCGCGTCTGGGCGCCCATACGGCATTCGATATTCAAACGTCGCCTATCGACGCGCGGCCGCGTCGAAGCATCGAATTGCGCTCATTGCTCTTCTTCTGAGCGCGCGCGAGTTTGACGTACGGCCAGCCAGACTGGCTCAAATACGCGTACGCCGGCTTCGACCAGATCGCCTTATTCACCCGTCTGCGCGTTGTAGCCGAAGTTGCCCGCCCCTTTGCCGCCTTCCCGGCGACGACGTTCGCTTCTTCGCCCGCATTCTCGACGACGAGACCTGTCGGTTCAGGTCCGGTTGATCGGAGCGCGGGGTATATCCCTTTGCAGCGACGCATTTCCACACGCCTGATTTTATCGATATCAGAAAATCTTCGTTTGTCGCGTTTAACAGCTTGTTTAGACTCGGCTCGTCTTGTCATAACAAGTTGCGATGACCCACTCCGTTGCCACTGTATTGCCGCTATCGACGCCGCCGCTCTACGTCCAGATCAAGGAGGTGCTGCGCGCACGCATCCTCGACGGAACCTATGCGCCGCACGGCCAGATGCCGTCCGAGCATGAGCTGTGCGCGATGTTCGAGGTCAGCCGGATCACGGTCAGGCAGGCGCTGGGCGATCTTCAGAAAGAGGGATTGCTGTTCAGGATTCACGGCAAGGGGACGTTCGTTTCCAGACCCAAGGCATTCCAGAACGTGACGTCGCTGCAGGGCTTCGCGGAGGCGATGTCGTCGATGGGTTATGAAATCGTCAACCGGCTGCAGCGCTTTCGGATCATCAATGCGGACCGCCATGTGGCCGCGCGCCTGCATTTGCCGGAAGGCGCGCGCGTCGTCGAGATTCATCGGGTACGGATGCTGAACCGCGCGCCGGTTTCACTCGAAGTCACCTACGTCCCCGAGGCGCTCGAAAAGCGTCTCGCGAACGCCGATCTCGTGACGCGCGACATCTTCCTGATCCTCGAAAACGACTGCGGACTGGCGCTCGGTCATGCGGACGTGTCGATCGACGCGATCCTCGCCGACGACGAAATCGGCGCGGCGCTGCAGGTGGAAGAGGGCAGCCCCGTGTTGCGGATCGAGCGTTTGACGCATTGCGCCGACGGCACGCCGATCGACTATGAATACCTTTATTTTCGCGGCGACGCATTCCAGTACCGGCTGCGCATCGACCGTGAAAAGAAACGCAGGAATGCAAGGAAAGCGTGATGAACACACATGTTCTGGAATACGACGTCGTCGTGGTGGGCGGTGGAACCGCCGGGCCGATGGCCGCGATAAAAGCAAAAGAGCGCGATCCGTCGCTCAGGGTGCTGCTGCTGGAGAAGGCCAACGTCAAGCGCAGCGGCGCGATATCGATGGGGATGGACGGGCTGAACAACGCGATCATTCCCGGGCACGCGACGCCCGAGCAGTACACCCGGGAGATCACGATTGCCAACGATGGCATCGTCGACCAGTCGGCGGTGTATGCATACGCGCGGCACAGCTTCAAGACGATCGAGGAACTGGACCGCTGGGGCGTGAAGTTCGAAAAGGACAGCACGGGTGACTACGCCGTCAGGAAAGTGCATCACATGGGTTCGTACGTGCTGCCCATGCCCGAAGGTCACAGCATCAAGAAGGTGCTGTACCGCCAGCTCAAGCGCGCGCGCGTGGCCATCACCAACCGGATCGTCGCGACGCGGCTTTTGACCGATGCGACCGGGCGCGTCTGCGGCGTGCTCGGCTTCGACTGCCGCACCGCCGACTTCTATGTGGTGCGCGCGAAGGCCGTGATCCTGAGTTGCGGCGCGGCCGGCCGGCTGGGGCTGCCAGCGTCGGGCTACCTGATGGGCACGTACGAGAACCCGACGAATGCCGGCGACGGCTATGCGATGGCGTATCACGCCGGCGCGGCGCTCGCGAACCTCGAGTGCTTCCAGATCAATCCGCTCATCAAGGACTACAACGGGCCGGCCTGCGCATACGTGACCGGACCGCTAGGCGGCTTTACGGCCAATGGCAAGGGCGAACGTTTCATCGAGTGCGATTACTGGAGCGGCCAGATGATGTGGGAGTTTTATCAGGAACTGCAAAGCGGCAACGGGCCCGTGTTCCTGAAGCTCGATCACCTCGCCGAGGAAACGATCCGGACGATCGAGGACATCCTCCATACCAACGAGCGTCCGAGCCGTGGACGCTTTCATGCGGGGCGGGGCACCGACTACCGGCAGCAGATGGTCGAGATGCATATCTCCGAGATCGGCTTTTGCAGCGGACATAGCGCATCGGGCGTGTATGTCGACGAACACGCGCAAACGACGGTGCCCGGTCTGTATGCCGCCGGCGACATGGCGGCGGTGCCGCACAACTACATGCTCGGCGCGTTCACCTATGGCTGGTTCGCGGGATGGAACGCCGCTGGCGATGTCGCGGGACGCGCGTTCTCGCCGCTCGACGACGAACAGATCGCCGCCGAGCGGCAGCGGATCTATGCGCCACTCGAACGCGAAGCGGGGCTCGCGCCGGCGCAGGTCGAATACAAGCTGCGGCGCATGGTGAACGACTATCTGCAGCCGCCCAAGGTCACCCGCAAGATGGAAATCGGGCTGCAGCGGTTCGAGGAAATCAGCGCCGATATCGGCGACATCAAGGCGGACAACCCGCACGAGCTGATGCGTGCCGCGGAGGTTCGGGCCATACGCGATTGCGCGGAAATGGCGGCGCGCGCGTCGCTCTTCCGGACCGAGAGCCGCTGGGGGCTTTATCACCATCGGGTGGACTATCCGCAGCGCAACGACGCCGAGTGGTTCTGCCATACGCATCTGTTCAAGGACGCGTCCGGCAGGATGAAGAGCGTGAAGCGGCCGATTGAACCTTATGTGGTTCCGCTCGGCGACCAGGAAAGCCAGGCTTATCAAAAACTGCGTATCGGCGCCCGGGCGCCTGAACCCGCGCTCGCGCCGGAATCTGTCTGAACGGAGCCATCCATGTCCCATACGCCTCACGAGATTTATCAGCGCAGCACGGCGCCCGTCACGATCGACGAGAGCAGATGCATCGCCGACAAGGGCTGCACCGTGTGCGTCGACGTCTGTCCGCTGGACCTGCTCGCGATCGATCTCACCAAAGGCAAGGCCTATATGAAATTCGACGAATGCTGGTACTGCATGCCGTGCGAACAGGACTGCCCGACCGGCGCGGTCAAGGTCGAGATTCCCTATCTGCTGCGCTAACGCGGCGTTCCACCGTTACTCACTCGGGGTTGTGTGATGAAAAGTCTTAAATGGATGCAAGCTTTGGCGGTTCCTGTCTTCCTTGTCGCATCGATGGGCGCCGCGCGCGCGGAGACGATCCGCGTCGCGATCGGCACGCAGGATACGACGATCAACTGCGCAACCGGCGGCCTGATGATCCGCGAGTTGCACCTGCTCGACAAATATCTGCCTCATGACGGCAAGTACAAGGACGTCCAGTACGACATCCAGTGGAAGGACTTCACATCGGGTGCACCGCTCACCAACGAGATGGTGGCGGGCAAGCTCGATTTCGGCGGAATGGCCGATTTTCCTGGCACGCTCAACGCGGCGGCGTTCAAGAAAGCGGGCAAGAAGAGCGAATTCATTACCGTGCTCTCGGGTAGCACCGAAGGCAGCGGCAACGGCATTGTCGTGCCGATTGGTTCGCCGGTGCATTCGCTGGCGGACCTCAAGGGCAAGACGATTTCGGTGCCGTTCGCGTCCACCTCGCACGCGATGCTGCTGCGTGCGATCAAGGCGCAGGGCTGGGATCCGGAGACCGACGTCAACATCATCACGCAGGCGCCGGAAGTGGCCGGCAGCGCGCTCAAGGCGCACAAGATCGACGCGCATGCCGATTTCGTGCCGTTCGCCGATCTTTTCCCGTATCGGGGTTTCGCGCAAAAGATTTACGACGGTTCGCAAACCCATGCGCCGACGTTCCATGGCGCGCTCGTCAACGTCGACTACGCGAAGAAGTATCCGGAGATCGTGGTCGCCTATCTGCGGGCAACCATCGAGGCGAATCGCCTGATGGCACAGGACCCCGAAAAATATAGCCTGCTGATCGAGAAGGTGACCGGCATCGAGGCGACCGTGGACTATCTGTACCACGGGCCGCTCGGCCTGCAGACGCGCGACCTGACCTGGAAGCCGGAATATCGCCAGGCGGTGGCAAACGCGATCGACACGCTCAAGCTACTGAAAAAGACCGACGTCGAACTCGACGCCAACTCGATCATCGACGACCAGTTCATCCGCGAGGCGTTCAAGGAGTCCGGGCTCGACTATGCCGCGGCGCTTGCCAACTACGCGAAGCAACCGCTCGTGGCGAATGACGCGCAGACCGGCAAGCCGATCACCCGCTTTAACGACGTCGCCCAGATATGGGTGGAGGGTGAGAGCAGGGTGCGCAGCTATGCGCAGCCGCAGGAGGCATTCGCCGCGCTGGAAAGCCTGACGAAGCAGGGCAGGAAAGTGCGTGCGGTGTTCGCCCAGGACCATGGGACCGGTTTGAAGCTCCTTGCCAGTCAGGCATGGTATGTCCGCCCGGCCAACGGACAGATCGCGGCTTTCCTGCTGCGCACGAGTGCCGAGACCTACGCGAAGCAGGTCAGCGGAAACGTCGTCGATTACGCGTCGGCGCGCGCCGACGCGGCCCAGGCCCTGGCTGCGCGTTAACGCGGTTCCAGCCCGACATCCCAACCCTGCGAGGAATTCAGGCATGGCAACTTCTCTTGCACCTACCGAAAGCGGCAGCATGCCGTCGGCCTCCGGACGGGCCTCGTCCGGCATTCCTGCTGGACGATGGATCTGGCGTTGCGTCTCGCTGCTCGCCTGTCTCGGCCTGTGGCAGATCGCGGCGCAGTACAAGGCGTCGCTCGGCTTCGTGACGATGGCGAACGTGCCCGCGCCCACCGACGTCGCACCGGCCTTCTGGCATCTGCTGCATTCGCCGAAGCTGCCGATGCATCTCTTCTCCAGCATCACGCGCGTGCTGGTCGGATTCTGCGCGGCCGCGGTGGTGGGAATCGGCTTTGGCCTTGCGATCGGGCGATACCGCGCGTTCGAGGACACGTTGCTGCCTTCGCTCGAAGTGCTGCGCCCGATTCCCGCCGTTGCCTGGATTCCGCTGTCGATCCTGATGTTCCCGTCGTCCGAGGTGAGCATGATGTTCATCACGTTCGTCGGTGCGCTGTTTCCGGTTCTGCTCAATACCATTCATGGCGTCGAGGGCGTCGACCCGCGTCTCGTCGCGACAGCGCGCAGTCTCGGCACGCGCCGTCTTTCGCTTTTCAGCGAAGTGATCCTGCCGGGCGCCGCGCCCGCTATCGTGACCGGCCTGTCGATCGGCATGGGCACCGCGTGGTTCTGCCTGATCACAGCCGAGATGATCGCGGGGCAGTACGGAATCGGCTACTTCACGTGGGAGTCGTACACGTTGCAGAACTACGCGGACATCGTCGTCGGCATGCTGCTGATCGGCGCGCTCGGCATGGGCAGCAGTGTGCTCGTCAAGCGGCTGGGGCTCGCGCTGATGCCCTGGTACCGGCTGAGCGAGGTTCGCCGATGAGCGCCGTACCCGCCACCGACGCGGCCGTCGGGCGCGTCGATGTACGTTCCGTCAGCATCGACGTGGGCCCGGCGAACGAGCGCTTCACCGCGCTCGAGCGCCTCGACTTCACCGTCGAGCCGGGCGAATTCGTCTGCGTGCTGGGCCCTTCGGGCTGCGGCAAATCCACCTTGCTCGGCGCCATGGCGGGTCACGTGCCGCTCACGCGCGGCGAGATCGCGGTCGATGGCGAACCGGTCGACGGCCCGCACCGCAATCGCGGGCTCGTCTTCCAGCAGCACACGCTCTTTCCGTGGAAGCGCGTGATCGACAACGTCGCGTTCGGACTCAAGATGAACGGGCTCGGTCTCGCGGAACGGCATCGCGAGGCACGTGAGCTGCTGGCGCTTGTCGGCTTGCAGGGTTTCGAATCGCGCTATCCGGTGCAACTGTCGGGCGGCATGCAGCAGCGCGTGGAGATTGCGCGCACGCTGATCAACCGGCCCCACGTCCTGCTGATGGACGAGCCGTTCGGCGCGCTCGACGCGCAGACCCGCCGGATGATGCAGCGCCTGCTTCTCGACATATGGACGCGCATGCGGACCACCGTGCTCTTCGTGACGCACGATATCGACGAAGCGCTGTTTCTGGCGGATCGCATTCTCGTGCTGTCGCACCGGCCCGCGCGGATCGTCGCCGATATCGCGGTGCCGCTCGCGCGGCCGCGCGACGACGAAAGCACCGTCGCAGCGGAATTCATCGACATCAAGCGGCGCTGCCTCGCGTTGTTGCGCGAAGCGGCCTGAAGAGCGATTCATCCCGATTCCTGTTTTCATTCAAAGCGACTCATGACTGATTTTCCCCCGCTGACATTCGACCCCGACGCGCTGGACCCCGAGGCTTCCGTGCTGCTGCCGCGCCTCTCTGACAGCGACCCCGTGGTGCGCCGCATCGCGTTGCTTGAACTCGCGGATCTGGAAGACGAAAACCTCTTGCCGCCGATCGTCGACGCGTTGCGGCACGACGCTTCGGCCGACGTGCGCCGCGAGGCGGCACGCGTGCTTGCCGCGTGGGAGCGTGAGGAGGTCGTCGATGCGCTGTGTGGCGCGTTGCTTGATCGCGACGAAGCGGTGCGTCTCGCCGCGGCCCAAAGCCTTTCCGAGTTGAAGGACGCGACGTCCGGTCCGGTGTTGCTGCGCTGGATCGCGCGCACGGAGCCGTTCGTGCAGATGGCGGTGTTGCGTGCGCTGCGCGAACTGCGTCTCGCCGATGCATTCGATCCCGCCCTGCGCGCGCTTTCGCATTCGCTGGCGGCGGTGCGTCTCGAGGCGGTCGGCGTGCTGGGATGGCTCAAGGACCCGCGGGCGCTCGCGCAACTGGCGTCGGTGGCTGCCGGCGATGCCGATCCCGACGTGCGCCGCGCGGCAGTGGGTGCGCTTGGACTGTGCCCGGAACCCACGCCGCCGATCGTCGATGCGCTCCTCAGCGCGCTGCGCGATGACGCATGGCAAGTGCGTGAAGAAGCCGCCACGACGCTGGGCAAACTGCGCGCGCCGCGCGCCCGCGAGGCGCTGGTTGCGTCGCTCGACGATCCCTACTGGCAGGTCCGGCTGAAGGCGGCGAGGGCGCTCGGCCGCTTGCGCGATGCGGCCGCGGGACCGGCGCTTGCCGTGTTGCTGTCGCATGCCATCAGCAATCTGCGCAAGGAGGCGGCGCTCGCGCTCGGCGAACTGGGCGACAGTCGCGTATTGACCGCTCTTTTGGGAGCGCAGGGCGACGCCGATCCGGAAGTACGCAAGGCGGTACGCATCGCGCTGCGGCAGATTGGAGGCCATCCGGCATGAAGGTGCCTGTGCACGTCGAGCTTGATTCCCGCGCTCATACCATGACGTTGTACTGGCCCGATGCGATGACGCAGCGCTTGAGCCACGTCGCGTTGCGCCGCGCCTGTCCATGCGCGGCCTGTCGACGCGTGCGCGTTGCCGGCGATGAGGTGCGCGCCCCGGAAGGCGTCGCCGTCGTCGACATTCAGTCGATGGCGTATGGCGTACAGCTCGTTTTCAGCGACGGACACGCGCAGGGCATTTTTCCGTGGTCATTTCTGGAAGCGCTGGGTGCCGATGCGGTATGAACGATGCAACAGGACATCGACCCTGGATCGTTCAGAGCCGGTTGTCTAAAGGTCTGTGGGATTTGCTACCTGCGGGCGACGGCTGATTTCCGCTTCCCTTGAAGCGACGGAGACCGTTCGGTCAAACGAGTCGATGCATCCTTATCCGGTGAACCCACGGCCGCGAACAGCCGTCGATATTCGGCCGGCGTCGTTTGCTTCGCGGCCCTGAACTGCCGGTTGAAATTGGCGACGTTCGCGAAGCCCGAACGAGCAGCGATGACGGCGACGGGCAGGGAAGTGTCAGCCAGCATTCGACACGCATGGCCGATGCGAACCCGGGCGATATACCGACCCACGCTCTCGCCGATATGTTGAACAAAATAACGCGTGAGCGTGCGCTCCGACAGGCTGGCGGCTGCACAGAGCTCTGACAGTCGCAGCGGTTCGGCAAAGCGCGCGTCGATCATCGAAAGAACCCGGTTGATCCGTTCGGGCTCGTGACCAGATGGGCCCGCGGTTGCCTGATTGAAAGCACTCGGCGAGGCGAGCGGCTGACCCGGCGCGTCGGCGAGCGTGCACAGAATATCGAGGGCGGCGCCAAGGCGGTCGCGCGCTCCGCTCGACAGTAATTGCTCCAGGCGGTCGCGCATCGATTTGCCAGCAGGCGGCTCGAAGGCCAGCCCACACGCGGCCCTGCGCAACAGCTTGCGCAGCGGTTCATATTCGGGGCAACAATCCGCCATGCGCCGCGCCCAGTCGCCGTCAAACCAGATAACGATGGCGACCTGTGGCGAGGACGGCTCGATCGAACGGTTCGACGCCCAGGTGTGCGGCAGATCCGGCGGCACGAGGACCAGATCCTCGGCCTCATATTCGTTGACGGAGTCGCCGATGTAGCGCTTGCCATGACTGTTCATCGTCAGCGTTAACTCGTACTCCGGGTGGTGATGCCACTCGAACGGAATACGCGGGAGCCGCCGATGGTAAACCCGGACCGAACAGTCCTCACCGAACTCGACATGCTCATAGGCTGGTTTCATGGCCGAAAACGCAAATGAATTGCCTGAATCGTATCACCACGATGCGAGTACACGTCCTATCCTCGTGGATATCGAATCTATACGGAGACAGTCATGGCGTTAAAAATCGAAGATTTGCCGGCCGCGATCCGGCAAGCGAAAAAGGAACTGCGCGCGGCGTTGCCGAACTACCGGGAGGTCTTCGCCGAAGTCGAGGAAGCGATCAGCACCGAGGCCCGGCGAATCGCCGGGCAGCGGGATCGTGGAGAAGACGTCATTCCCGAGATCCAGTTTTCCGACATCACCGGACAACGCGTCACCGCCGACCAGATCGCGCTCGTCAAGGCGCGTGGCGCATGCGTGATTCGCAATGTCTTTCCCCGCGCGCTGGTGCAGGGCTGGGACGAGGATATTGCAAGCTATGTCGAGCGCAATAATCTCGACAGGCGTCTGGAAAACCGCGCCGAGGACAAATACTTTGGACAGCTGGCATCCAGCAAGCCGCAGATCTATGGCGTGTACTGGTCGAAGCCACAAGTGCTGGCCCGTCAGTCGGCGTCGCTGACCGCGGCGCGTGTGTTCCTGAACCGTCTGTGGCGCAATGAGAGCGAGGGCCGCGTGCACTTCGATCCGGAGCGCGTGCCGGTCTATGCCGACCGTCTGCGTCGCAGGCCACCAGGCTCCGCGTCGCTCGGCTTGTCGGCGCATTGCGACGGCGGGTCGGTCGAGCGCTGGATCGAAAGCAATTTCCGGAAGGTGTACCGCCACGTGTTTGCAGGGAACTGGCGAGACTACGATCCGTTCGACGCGGCTTTCCGGCCGGACGTGCAGGAAATCGCGTCGCCCGCCGTATGCTCGATGTTCCGCACTTTCCAGGGCTGGACTGCCCTGACGCCGCAAGGCCCGGGCGACGGCACGCTACAACTCGTACCCATCGCCAATGCAATGGCGTACATTCTGCTGCGCGCGCTTCAGGACGATGTCGCGGAAGACGATCTATGCGGTGCAATGCCCGGACGGGCACTGTCGATCAAACCGGAATTTCATGCACCATTGTTCGAGGCGCTGTCGTCGATTCCAAAAATGGAAGCGGGCGACACCGTGTTCTGGCACAGCGATGTCATCCATGCGGTCGAGGACGAGCATAGGGGAGCAGGCTACAGCAACGTGATGTACATTGCTTCGGCGCCCGCGTGCGCCAAAAACGATGCTTATCTGAAGCGCCAGTTGCCGAGCTTCCTGAAGGGTGAAAGTCCACCTGATTTTCCGGCTGACCATTTCGAAGTAGATTTCACCGGACGCGCGACGGCCGGGGACATGACACCGACCGGCAAGGTGCAACTTGGGTTTGACCTGTAGATCGGCAAAGACGTTTGACTCGCGTTTGACCCGCGTTTGACCCGCATGAAAACGGGCGCGCATGCGCGTTCGCCCTGGCCGCGAATGCGTCGCTCGATCAATAACGAAAAATTCGGAGACTGCAATGAAACGATCACTGACATCGGTTGCAACGGCTATGACGCTGCTCGTGGCTGGAACGCATTCTGTACTTGGCGCCGAACCGCTTTCGGTACTGCACTGGTGGACCTCCGGCGGCGAATCGAAGGCGATCCGCGTGCTGAAGGACGATATGAACAAACAGGGCTACCAGTGGAAGGACTTCGCGGTAGCGGGAGGAGCGGGCGCGGCGGCCATGACGGCGCTCAAGACGCAGGTTATCTCGGGCAACGCGCCGTCGGCTGCGCAGGTCAAGGGTCCGCTGATTCAGGATTGGGCGAGTCAGGGCGTGCTGGTCAACATCGATCAATCCGCCACGGACTGGAAAGCGCATTCGCCGGCGCAAATCGATAACACCATGAAGGCAAACGGCCACTATGTGGCTGCGCCATTCTCCGTACATCGAATCAACTGGCTGTGGATCAACAAGGCCGACCTCGATAAGGTGGGCGGCACGCCGCCCACGACGTGGCCGGAGTTCTTCGCGCTTGCCGACAAGTTCCGCGCAGCGGGAATCACGGCCGTCGCACATGGCGGCCAGCCGTGGCAGGACATGACCATCTGGGAGACGGTTGTGCTTTCCCAGGGCCCGGACTTCTACCGCAAAGCCCTGGTTGATCTTGACCAGAAAACACTGACTTCGCCGCAGATGGTGCAGGTGTTCGAGACCGTCCAGAAGATCCGGACTTACTTCGACAAGGGCTACCACGGCCGTGACTGGAATCTCGCGACGGCCATGGTTATTTCCGGCTCGGGTGGGATGCAATTCATGGGCGACTGGGCGAAAGGCGAGTTTGCGAATGCGAACAGGAAATCGGACGTCGATTATGTCTGCGCGGCTGCGCCCGGCACGTCGAATGCCTTCACCTACACGGTGGATGCGTTCGTGTTCTTCCAGCAGAATGGCAAAAAGGAGGCGACTCCCGGACAGCTTGCGCTTGCCAGGACGATCATGTCCCCTGATTTCCAGCAGCAGTTCAGTCTCTACAAAGGTTCGATCCCCATCCGGCTGGATGTGCCCATGGACAAGTTCGATGATTGCGCCAAAAAATCACGTACAGACGAACTGGCCACGATTAAATCGGGCGGGTTCCTGCCGTCGCTGGCCTTCGGCGAACTTCATTCTTCGGCTACCGCTGGCGCGATTACCGACGCCGTAACGAATTTCATGAACTCGAACGAGGATCCTGAAGAGGGCGTGCGCAAGCTGGCCGCTGCTGCGAAGGTCAAGTAGGCGGGAGCTTCGGGCCACCGGGTTTGAAACGAATACCTTTACTCATAAAAGGCGAACGGATGAATCCGGTGGCAATGCGTTGAGCCTGCCATCGGCGACGTCCTGGATGACCTTTAAACGGTCGAGTTCGCGCATGTTCAGTGTCACCAGTTCGGCTGCACGCATGGCGGGCTCCCGCAATCAGACCGGAAACGCCGAGCATGGCATCAGCTGCAAACACGACATCTGTATCTTGCTGAAACACGACATTTCTAAAAAGCCCTAACACACCATGTCGAGGCTGGTTTCAAATGTCCGGGTCTGGACTTTTTAGAAATGTCCGGTTCTGAGGTTCAGAAATCTTATCTGGAA
>NZ_CAJQYY010000001.1 GCF_907164575.1 Paraburkholderia gardini | reverse complement strand
CCCCCCGGGGGGTGCTCCCCCGCGGTACGCGGGGGGCGGGCCCGGGGCCCACGGGGCCGCACGGCGACAACGGCGAACCCGTCACGCTCACGCTATCGACCGCCAGTGGCCAGCGGCGCGCGAGCGGCTTTTCCGGCTGCAACCGCTATATGGGCACCTACGCGCTGAAGGACGGCAAGCTGTCGTTCGGACCGCTCGCCGGCACGCGGATGGCGTGCGCGACGCCGGGCGGTCAGATCGAAGGCGCCTATCTCGACGCACTGGCGCATATCGACCGCACGGGCGTGCAGATGCGCGCACCACAGGAATTGCAGCTGATTGCCGAAAACGGCGACACGCTCACGTTCGCGCGACGCGGACAATGAGCGGCCACGCGACGGACGCTTTCCGGGCGCCCCGCGCGGCGGGCATGAAGCCGCGCCGGCCGCACCGCGTGCCGCTCTTTTCGCGCCCGCGCGCCGGCGCCTGCCTTCGA
Source organism: Paraburkholderia gardini (assembly GCF_907164575.1). Taxonomy (GTDB): domain Bacteria; phylum Pseudomonadota; class Gammaproteobacteria; order Burkholderiales; family Burkholderiaceae; genus Paraburkholderia; species Paraburkholderia gardini. The sequence goes on along the minus strand of NZ_CAJQYY010000001.1, from coordinate 327,931 downwards.
AGCGTCCCGCTTCACCGGTTAAACTCGACGGATTGCGTTTTCAAGCGTCCTTCATTCGTTGATGTCTAGCATGCACACGGTAGTTTTCAGCTGGTTCGGCGCATCGGCCGTCTGGTTTATTCCCCTTTTGTGGCGTCTCGTGAAATCCGTCCTGCCGGGCGGCGTCGGGCTGCGCGGTCCGGGCACGATCCGTCTGTGGCTCGGCTTCGTCTGCGTGATGGTGACGAGCTGCACGCTGGAGGCGTCCCTCGTTCATATCCAGGGCATCGACGGTTTCGGGCACGCGCTCGCGTCCGGATTCGCGCATCTGCTCGGACCGGTCGCGACGCCGCTCGTGATGGCGGCCCTGCTGCTCGTCTGCGTGCCGTGGCTCACCGGCTTTCGCTGGCCGCAGGCCGCGATGTGGGCCGACGGCGCGTTCGGCCTCGGCCTCTCGCATGCGTTTTCGAAGCGCGACACTGAAGCGCGTCCACGTTCGCGCCGCGCGGGCGCCGGCACTGGCGACACGCCATCCGCGCACACGACGCCCACACGCACGATGTCGCCGAAATCCGAAGGCCGTTACGCGCGGCCCGTCGGCTGGCGACCGCCGGCGGTCGGACGTGGCGCCGCGGCGGGCGCGGGCATGGTGGCATCGACGGGCGATGCGCGGGCTGCAGGTTCGCAAGCCGGGGCCGGCCGGTTTTCAGGAGCGCGCGCGGATGCGCCGCAGCCGACCGGCGGCGCAACTCGCCCAGCCTCGATGACGCCGCCGCGGCAAAGTGCGCGCGCCACGTCGTGGACACCGTCGGAGCCGGTCGCTCCCGCTGACTGGCTTCGCAGTCCGGCGGCGACGTCGACTTCGAATGCTTCCACGGCTCGATCCGGTTCGACGGCGGCTCGCGTGGGCGGCGATGCGTTGCGCGCGGGTTTGCATGCTGCAGGCGCGGGTTCGGCGGCGGGTTTGCACGGTGTTGCCGCTGCGGGCGTGGCGGTTCCGGATGCGTCGACGTCATTCAGCGCTGCGCGCAGCACGTCAGGTATCTCCTCCGGTTCCGTTCAAGGCGCCGCATCGAAAGTTCGCTCCGATACGATGGTTCGCGCGAATGCACCGTCCGGCAGTGCATCGACGCCAGCACCGTCCCGCCTGGGACAACCTGCGCCGGAGCCAGCCTGGGCACGTTCGCCGATCAGTGCTCCACGCGTGAGGCCACCGGCGAGCGTGCAGGAAACGCTGCGCGGCATCGAGGAAAACGCGGCCCGCTGGACGACGCTTGCGGGCGCGGGCCTCGCGCGCATCAACGCGACCGAAGCCGGTAGCGCCGGTGCGAATGCGGCGCCAGGATCGAACGCTCCCGATCGTGCGGGCGACGAACCGACGTACACGGCGCCAGTACACGAACCGTCGGCCGACCCTGCAAGCGCGATTTCCACCGCTGCGGAAATCCCGCTCGCACCCGCGACGTCGCCCGACGCGCCCGCGGAACATCACAGTGCGCAACAAAACGACGCCGGGTCCGTTCCGCCCGTCACCGCGACCGTCGCACCAGTCGCACCAGTCGCAGTTGCGTCGGTCATCGCCCCGTGGGACTCCACGGAGGAAGACATCGACGACGTCGCCGCAATGCGAACCGGCTCGTCGACGGCATCGCACCATCACGCGTCGACGCCGGCACATGGCGACGCCACGTCACATCCCGTCGCACCGTCGCTACACATCGTGAGCGCGAGCGAAGACGCAATTCCAGCGCGATCCGCTCCGTCGAACATCGTTCGCTTTCCTGGCGCACCGCTCGCCGCGACGACGCCGGACCTCGCCACCGCACCCGTCGAACCCCTGAACGAGCCCGAAGGCGAAGAAGCAATCCTCGACGTCCCCGAAACCCCGTCCGCGTCGCCTGTCATCACGCCGGCGCCGCCACGCGGCCACGCACCGACCGGTTTCGAATTCCACGCGCCGGCGGCATCGAAGGTCGAGTTGCCTTCGCTCGATCTGCTCGAACGCACCTCGTCCGACGTCGAACCGATCGCGGACGAACAGCTCGCGGAAACCGGCCAGCTGATCGAGCAGCGTCTGCAGGAATTCAAGGTGCCGGTGACGGTGGTCGGCGCGTCGGCCGGTCCCGTGATCACGCGCTTCGAAGTCGAACCCGCGCTCGGCGTGCGCGGCAGCCAGATCGTCGGGCTGATGAAGGATCTGTCGCGCGGCCTGGGTCTGACGTCGATCCGCGTCGTCGAAACGATTCCCGGCAAGACCTGCATGGGGCTTGAGCTGCCGAACGCGAAGCGCCAGATGATCCGTCTGTCGGAAATTCTCGAAGCGGACGTCTACCAGAACTCGCGCTCGAACCTGACGCTCGCGATGGGCAAGGACATCACCGGCCATCCGGTCGTCGCCGATCTGGCGAAGGCGCCGCACATGCTGGTCGCGGGCACGACCGGCTCCGGCAAGTCGGTGGCGATCAACGCGATGATCGTCTCGCTGCTCTACAAGGCGACGCCCGAGGAAGTGCGCCTCATCATGATCGATCCGAAGATGCTGGAGCTCTCCGTCTACGAAGGCATCCCGCATCTGCTCGCGCCCGTCGTCACCGACATGAAGCTCGCCGCGAACGCGCTCAACTGGTGCGTCGGCGAGATGGAGAAACGCTACCGGCTGATGTCGGCCGTCGGCGTGCGCAATCTGGCGGGCTTCAACCAGAAGATCCGCGACGCCGAAGCGCACGGCAAGAAGCTCGGCAATCCGTTTTCGCTGACACCAGAAGCACCGGAGCCGCTCGCGCCGCTGCCGATGATCGTGGTCGTCATCGACGAGCTCGCCGACCTGATGATGGTCGCCGGCAAGAAGATCGAAGAGTTGATCGCGCGCCTCGCGCAGAAGGCCCGCGCCGCCGGCATTCACCTGATTCTCGCGACGCAGCGCCCTTCGGTGGACGTCATCACGGGTCTCATCAAGGCGAACATTCCGACGCGCGTCGCATTTCAGGTGTCGTCGAAGATCGACTCGCGCACGATTCTCGACCAGATGGGCGCGGAGTCGCTGCTCGGCCAGGGCGACATGCTGTTCCTGCCGCCCGGCACGGGTTACCCGCAGCGCGTGCACGGCGCCTACGTCGAAGATGAAGAAGTGCACCGCATCGTCGAGCATCTGAAGCAGTTCGGCGAGCCGCAATACGAGGAAGGCATTCTCGACGGCCCGGCAACCGAAGGCGCGACGCAGGATCTGTTCGGCGAAACGCCGGACGCCGAAGCCGATCCGCTTTACGACGAGGCCGTGGCGTTCGTCGTGCGCACACGGCGCGCGTCGATCTCGTCGGTGCAGCGGCAATTGCGCATCGGCTATAACCGCGCGGCGCGGCTCGTCGAGCAGATGGAAGCCGCGGGGCTGGTTTCGGCGATGGGCATCAACGGCAGTCGCGAAGTGCTTGCGCCAGGCCCCGCCGAGTAACCACGAAGCGACTGCGTTACAGCGCGACATCACCGCAAGAACGGGGCGCATGAAGACGCCCCCCGCTCTTTCCGCTCTAGTTCGGCGCGACGAGCTTGAAATCCACGGGCGCCGGGATATCGAAGCGCTTCGGGTTCGCGTCGAGCAATCCCGTCTGCGCGTCGCGGCGGAACACATAGACCGTATCGCTGCTCTGGTTGCCGACGATCAGCCATTTGCCGGTCGGATCGATCGCGAATTCACGTGGCGAAGCACCAAGGCTCGACTGATGCCCGACGAGCTTCAGATGCCCGTTGGCCGGATCGACCGCGAAGATCACGATCTCGTTCGCGTCACCGCGATTGCTCACGTAGACAAAGCGGCCATCCGGCGACAGATGGATCGCCGCGGCGCCCACCGCGCCCTTGAAACCGGGCTTCGTGAGCGGGACGGACTGCAGCAGCGTGAGCTTGCCATCGTGGTAGCGCAATGTGTCGACGGTCGCGGCCATCTCGCTTGTCAGGTACGCATACCTGCCGTCCGGGCCGAACACCAGATGACGCGGGCCGGAGCCGGGCTTCAGCGTCATGTAGCGCGTTTCCGTGGGGCCGAGCAGACCGCGACTGCCATCGGGCGTATAGCGGTACGAATAAACCTTGTCCGCGCCGAGATCCTGCGCGAAGAGATAATGGCCATCCGGCGAAAAGACCGTGGAATGCACGTGTGCATTGTCCTGCCGCCCCTTCACCGGACCGCCGCCCGCATGATGGACGGTGAGCACCGCCGCGCCAACCTGGCCGTCCGGCCGAAGCGGAAACACCGAGAGGCTGCCGCCGGGATCGGCTGCGATCGAATAGTTGGCGGCCGTCAGATACTTGCCGTCCGGCGAGATGCCCAGATAGCACGGGTCGTTGCCTTCCGATGAAACCTGGTTCAGAAACGTCAGTTGCCCGCTTTGCGGATCGAAGCCGAACGCGCTGATGCCGCCGCGCTGGTTCGCCGGTCCGTTGTCGCCAGGCAGCTCGTTGACCGCATACACGTGACGCCGGTCGCCGCTCACCACGAGGTACGACGGGTTCACCGTCTTCGCCGACGAAACGGGTGTCATGTCGCCGGTCTTCGTATCGAAGCGGTACACATAGATGCCTTCACTTTTACCGGCCGTATAGGTGCCGACCAGCAGGTCGTACACGCCATCGGCAGGAACGGCCGCGGCGCCCTGGGCAAACGCCTGGGTTGCAACGATAGAGACCATGAGTACGAAACCTTTTATTATCGAGCGGGCAGACAGTGGCACGGCGAATGCTGCAGCACGGTGACGGAAATGCATGACGGGCTCCTTTGACATCACTCCGGTTTGACTGGTGTCACTGGTCTGCCACGCGTCCTGTGTGATTGTTCTGTGCTTCGGCAAGTATAGGAGCGTTGCGCCGGAGCGCACAGCCAGAAAGGCTGACAGCGTGGCCCCGGTCGCCGTGCGAGGCCGGCTCCTGGCAGGTTTCACCGGCACCGGACGCGCAACGAGGCGTCACTGCTTCATGCATCATGCGTATGTCCGGCAGGTCTACTTTCAATAAAAACAGTTCCAACCCGTGGAGTCTTCATGAACGTCACACTCAGTCTCGGTCCGCTCGTTTCCCTGATCGCCGGCATCCTGATTCTTGTCATGCCGCGCCTGCTCAACTACATCGTCGCGCTGTATCTGATCATCATCGGGATCATCGGTATCTTCGGCATGGGCAGCACGCATTTCTGATCCGCACACGCCGCGCCAGGCGTGCGCGGGCCGCACGCGTTCATCTCACGCGCGGCCGAAGCATTCTGCAGGATCATCGTGGACACGGGCGGCGTCGATCGCCGCCCGTCGCATGTTGTCGGGTTGAGGCTGTCCGGCGGACGCTCAGCCGTTCGAGAGCTGGTCGAGCCGCAGCTTGCCCTGCAGCGACAGGCCACCAACGGCATAATGACCGTCGCTTTCCTGATAGCGCGTGAAGCATGCGCGTTCGACGAGAAATGCCGCTGCCGTTTCCATTCCGTTGCGGGAAAGACCGAGCCGGTCGGGATCGAGCGGGAGCATCGCGTCGTCGGCGAGGCTGCTGGCGGCGGAAAGTATGGTGATGCAATCCGATTTCGACAGGTTCAGCATGGCTTCAATCCTCGAAAAACAGCTTTGGGTGGAAAGGGTATAAAGCGATACGAAACGGCAGAACAGTGCAACAGACGAATATGACAGCAGGCGCGTCGGCCCGTGCCCGGATCCAGATTCCCAATTACTGGGTAGACGTGAGGATTGTAAGCACACATATTTCAGAACGCCAGTCACGGTTGCCAATATTTCGTGCTGAATCCGGCGCTTTCACATGGGTCCACGTACAACGCCGCGCCCGAACCCTGAACCTCTTCATGCGCCCTCGACGCGCTCCTGAGATCCCTCTCCATGCCCTCACTCATTGAAGATTACGCACTCGTCGGCGATGGCCACACGGCCGCACTGATCGCCCGCAACGGTTCCGTCGACTGGCTCTGCTGGCCGCGCTTCGATTCCGGCGCATGCTTCGCGGCCCTGCTCGGCACCGGGGACAACGGCCGCTGGCTGATCACGCCCGTCGTCGACGAAGGCGCGCCCGCGCCGGTTTCATCGCGGCGTTATCGCGGCGAAACGCTGATTCTCGAAACCGACTTCGAAACCCCCGAGGGCGCGGTCACCGTCGTCGATTTCATGCCGCCCGGTAACGGCACGTCGGAGCTTGTGCGGATCGTCGTCGGCAAACGCGGCACCGTGCGCATGCAGATGGAACTGGTGCTGCGCTTCGACTACGGCTACTCGGTGCCATGGGTCAGCCGCCTCGCCCGCGACAGCGGCATCAAGGCCATCGTCGGCCCCGACACCGTCGTGCTGCGCACACCAGTCGACCTGCGCGGCGAGAATCTGCGCACCGTCGCCGAATTCACGGTAACGGCCGGCGAACGCGTGCCGTTCACGCTGACCTACACGCCGTCGCATCTGCGCATGCCTCCGGCGCGTGACCCGCACACGGCGCTCGCCCGCACCGAGAATCACTGGCTCGAATGGTCGGCGCGCGGCACCGTCACCGGCCGCTGGGCCGAGCCGATCCGCCGCTCGCTGATCACGCTGAAAGCGCTCGCCTACGAACCGACAGGCGGCATCGTCGCCGCGCCGACCACCTCTCTGCCCGAACAGATCGGCGGCACGCGCAACTGGGATTACCGCTACTGCTGGTTGCGCGACGCGACGATCACGCTGCTCGCGATGATGCGCGGCGGTTACTACGACGAAGCGCGCCTGTGGCGCCAGTGGCTCGGCCGCGTGATGGCGGGCTCGCCGCAGCAGCTGCAGATCATGTACGGCATCGCCGGCGAACGGCGGCTGCCGGAGTTCGAACTCGACTGGCTGCCGGGCTATCAGGGCGCCAAACCCGTGCGGGTCGGTAACAACGCGGTCGACCAGCTGCAACTCGACGTCTACGGCGAAGTGATGAATGCGCTGCATCTGGCGCGCGTCGGTGGCCTGCAGGCAGACGAGACCGCATGGAACATCCAGTGCGCGATGCTCGAGCACCTCGAAACGATCTGGAACCAGCCCGACGAAGGCATCTGGGAAACCCGCGGCGGCCGCCAGCATTTCACGTTCTCGAAGGTCATGGCGTGGGTCGCGTTCGACCGCGCGATCAAATCGGCCGAATCGTTCGATCTGCCGGCGCCGCTCGATCACTGGCATGCCGTGCGCGCGCAGATTCACACAGATGTCTGCGAAAAGGGCTATAACGCATCGTTGAACGCGTTCACCCAGGTCTATGGCGGCGACGAACTCGACGCAAGCGTCCTGCTGCTGCCGCTACTCGGCTTCCTGCCGCCGTCGGACCCGCGCATAGCGGGCACGGTCGCGGGCGTCGAAAAGTTTCTGCTGCATGACGGTTTCGTGATGCGCTACCGCACGACCGGGTTCGACGACGGGCTGCCACCCGGCGAAGGCACGTTTCTCGCGTGCAGCTTCTGGCTGGTGGACAACCTGGCATTGCAGGGCCGCGTGGAGGAAGCGACGACGATGTACGAGCGCCTGCTGTCGCTCGCGAACGATGTCGGGCTGCTTTCCGAGGAATACGACCCGGCCGCGAAGCGACTTGTTGGTAATTTTCCCCAGGGCTTCTCCCATGTGGCGCTGGTTCATACAGGCCTGAATCTGATGAAACACGAACAGGAAATGGCGAAAGCAACCGGCCAGCCCGCGCACGAAGGCGCCGCCCCGAACGGGCAGGCCGACAGCGCGCAGGCCGCAGTCGAACAAGCACTGCCCGGCGCGACGCCAAATCCTTGATTTATTTACCTTCCCTACGTACAACGCGGCACAGTTGCTGCATTGCACAATCGGTGTTTGTCCGATATCATGAAATTTCAGTATCGGCCGATAAACAAATGGTCCATTGATGAACCAGAAACCCATAACGGCCCCGCCACAACGCATCGCGCGTTATTGCGCCGCCCCACGCGAACAACACTAACGCTGGAGCACCCATGCTCTATCAAATGCACGAATTCCAGCGGGCACTCCTGAGCCCGCTCACCGCCTGGGCCCAGGCCGCGTCGAAATCCTTCGCGAACCCGGCCAGCCCGTTTGCCTATGTGCCGGGCGCAACCCGTCTGTCCGCCGGCTACGAACTCCTGTACCGGCTCGGCAAGGATTACGAGAAACCCGAGTTCAACCTGCACCAGATCGTTAAAGACGGCCACAAGATTCCGATCGTCGAGCAAACCGTCATCGAAAAGCCGTTTTGCCGTCTGCTGCGCTTCAAGCGTTACGCCGATGACAGCGGCGCCGTCACGCAGCTGAAGGACGAGCCGGTCGTGCTGGTGTGCGCGCCGCTGTCGGGCCATCACTCCACGCTGTTGCGCGACACCGTGCGCACGCTGCTGCAGGACCACAAGGTGTACATCACCGACTGGATCGATGCACGCATGGTGCCGCTCGAAGACGGCGCGTTCCATCTCGACGACTACGTCGAATACATTCAGGAGTTCATCCGCCACATCGGCGCGAAGGACCTGCACGTGATCTCGGTATGCCAGCCGACCGTGCCGGTGCTCGCGGCGATCTCGCTGATGGCGAGCCGCGGCGAGGACACCCCGCGCACGATGACGATGATGGGTGGCCCGATCGATGCCCGCAAGAGCCCGACCGCGGTGAATTCGCTCGCCACGCAGCACTCGTACGAATGGTTCGACAACAACGTGATCTACACGGTGCCGCCGAACTATCCGGGCATCGGCCGCAAGGTCTATCCGGGCTTCCTGCAGCACACCGGCTTCGTCGCGATGAATCCGGAACGGCACGCCGCGTCGCACTGGGACTACTACCAGAGCCTGATGCGTGGCGACGAGGAAGATGCCGAGCAGCATCGCCGCTTCTACGACGAGTACAACGCCGTGCTCGACATGGCTGCCGAGTATTACCTGGAGACGATCCAGATCGTCTTCCAGGAATTCCGTCTGGCAGATGGGACATGGGAAGTGGCCGGTGAGCTGGTGCGTCCGCAGGATATCCGGCGCACGGCCCTCTTCACGATCGAAGGCGAACTCGACGACATCTCGGGCAGCGGCCAGACACGCGCCGCGCAGGATCTGTGCAGCGGCATTCCGGAGAAGAACAAGCGACACTTCACAGCCGAGAAGTGCGGCCACTACGGGATTTTCTCGGGCCGTCGCTGGCGCACGATCATCTATCCGCAACTGCGCGACTTTATCCTCGAGCACAACAAGCCGCTCAAGGCAGAAAAGAAGGAAAAGGTCGAAGCACAGCAGGCTTGATGCTGCGAATATGCAGCGCGCCGCGTCGATGAACGGCGTGGCGCGCGAAGCATTCAGTCAAATCAAAGCCTATGACACACCGGCAGGCCGCCTGGCGTTGTTTCAGCCACGCTGCTTAGCGCCGCATCAGGTAAGCCAGCAGCAACTCGGTGTTCATCTGCATGATTTCGCTACGCTCGCTGGCCGAGCTGAAATCGCGGCCGAGCGTCGCTTCAAGCGTGAAGCGGTTCGACACGATGTAATACCCCATCCCCGACAACGTCACGTAGAAGCGCAGCGGATCCACGTTCGTGCGGAACAACCCGGCGCGCTGGCCGCGCTCCAGGATGTTGCCCAGTGTCGTGACGATCGGCGAGATCATTTCGCGGATGCGCGTCGACTTCTGCATGTAGCGTGCCTCATGCAGGTTCTCGTTGTTCACGAGACGAAGCAGTTCGGGGTGATCGCGGTAGTAGTCCCAGACGAAATGCGCGAGCCGCGTGATGGCCTCGACGGGCGCGAAACCGGCGAGGTCGAGCGTGCGTTCGGCTTCGGTGAGCGCGCTGAACGCGTGCTCCAGGACCGCGGTGAACAGTTGCTCCTTGCTACCGAAGTAGTAATAGAGCATGCGTTCATTGGTTTCCGCTCGGCGGGCGATCTGGTCGACGCGCGCGCCGAACAGCCCACCATTTGCAAATTCCTCTGCCGCCGCGAGCAGGATGCGGCGACGGGTGCCTTCAGGATCTCTTTTGATTTTCGGCTGATTCATGGTGGCATCGTGCTTCGTGAGCCGCGTTATCCGGATCGTGCCGCCGGCCTCTCTCCTCGGCCAGGTACCTGCGGCACTGAGCGGGCGCGCCATGGTTGGGGGACACCCTGTTGCGGTCTTTCGAGAAAGCGCTTTGATTATGGCACATGGTTTGCGAAGCACAATCAGGGAAATCGGCGATAATTCCTTATTTGGCGCAAGCCCCGTCGCGCAAGCGCTCCAGCCTTGCCGCACACCCTCGCCGCGCGCCCCGGCCGGGCCGTTTCAGGTCCCGCACCGGCCGTCGGCAAGCCCTGATGTCGTGACCGTGACCGATTCCATAACACTAGCCGATCGCATCGAGGATCTGCTGCCCCAGACGCAATGCACAAAGTGCGGCTACACCGGTTGCCGCCCCTACGCCGAGGCCATCGCCAGCGGCGAGGCCAGCCACAACCAGTGCCCGCCTGGCGGCGCCGAAGGCATCGCGCGCCTTGCCCGCCTGCTCGGCCGGCCGCTGATTCCGCTGAACCCGGAGAACGGCGTCGAGCGGCCACGTCCGGTGGCCGTCATCGACGAAACGCTCTGCATCGGCTGCACGCTGTGCATGCAGGCGTGTCCAGTCGATGCGATCGTCGGGGCGCCTAAACAGATGCACACGATGATCGCCGCGCTCTGCACCGGATGCGATCTTTGCGTTCCGCCCTGCCCCGTCGACTGTATCGCGATGGTGCCGGTCACCGGCGAGCGCACCGGGTGGGATGCGTGGTCGCAACCGCTCGCCGACGCTGCCCGCGAACGCTACGAGGCGCGCAATGCGCGGCTCGCGCACGAACGCGAAGCCGCCGAAGCGCGCGCCGCGGCGCGCCGGGCATCAGGCGCCGCCCCCGCTGCCGCGGCTGCGTCCGGGGCGGCTGTGATTGCGGCCGCGCCTTCCACGCCTTCTCCAGGCCTCGCCGACGATCCTGAAGCAAAGAAACGCGCGATCATCCAGGCCGCGCTCGAGCGTGCCCGCAAGAAGAAGGAAGAACTCGTGGCGCAGGGCAAAGGTCCGCAGAACACGCAGCAGGTCAGCGCCGAGGTCCAGGCGCAGATCGACGCGGCCGAAACGCGCCGTCGCCGGCTCGGCATCGCGCAGGATGGCAGCGACATCGGCCCGGCGTCGGCGGAAGACGCTCCCGGCAACCCATCACAGGAATCCTGACATCCAGCATGAACGCGAACAAACGCCGCGCGATCTTCGAAACACTCCAGGAACTCAACCCGCATCCAGCCACCGAACTCGAATACACGACGCCGTTCGAGCTGCTGATCGCCGTCATGTTGTCCGCGCAGGCCACCGACGTGTCGGTCAACAAGGCGATGCGCAAGATGTTCCCGGTCGCGAACACGCCGCAAACGATCTTCGCGCTCGGCGAGGAAGGTGTCGCCGGCTACATCAGGACGATCGGTCTTTACCGCACGAAGGCGAAGAACGTCATCGCGACCTGCCGCATCCTGCTCGACAGGTTCGGCGGCGAAGTACCCGACGACCGCGAGGCGCTGGAGAGTCTGCCGGGGGTCGGCCGCAAGACCGCGAACGTGATCCTGAATACCGCGTTCGGCCATCCGGTGATCGCCGTCGACACGCACATCTTTCGGGTTGCCAATCGAACCGGACTCGCACCGGGCAAGGACGTGCGCGCCGTCGAAATCGCGCTGGAGAAGTTCACGCCCGCCGCGTTCCAGCACGACGCGCACCACTGGCTGATCCTGCACGGCCGATATGTATGCAAGGCGCGCCGGCCGGAATGCTGGCATTGCGCCATCGAGCCGTTGTGCGAATACCGGCCGAAGACGCCACCGCCGGAGCTTTGAGCGGCAACGCCAGGCGTCGGGCGGCGCTACCGGTGCCGGCGCGGTGCGGCGCGGCACGCACCTGTCGCCAGAACCCGCGCCGTCAGGTCAGCGAGCGTTTGCCCAACGACGTAAAATAGCGGCTTGCCGTTGCGACAAGCACGCCGTCCCCATCCGATACAGCTCACGATGTTCAATCCCAGCCGCGACGAAGTTCGCCTCTTTTTCACCGACACCTGGCGCAAGCAGCGCGCGGGCGAAATCCTGACGCCGCTCGAGGCGATTGCCGCCGACTGGATCGTCGAGCACCCCGAGTATCACGCCGACCTCACGAACGCCGAAGCCGCGCCGTCGCAGGATTACTCACCGGAGCGCGGCCAGACGAACCCGTTCCTGCATCTGTCGATGCATCTGGCGATCACCGAACAGCTGTCGATCGACCAGCCGCCGGGCATCCGTGCGGCGCACGAGCGGCTCGCATCGCGACTCGGCTCGACGCACGACGCACAGCACGCAATCATGGATTGCCTCGGCGAAACGATCTGGGAAGCGCAGCGCACCGGCACGCCGCCGGACACCGACGCGTACCTCGCCCGCATCGAACGCCGCGCATCACGCGACTGACCGGCTTCACGCCGTCACGCCGCCCGCGCGCAGGAAACCTGAAGTCCGCGCGAAGTCCGCTGGAAGCAATACCGAAGCCCCAAAGCAAAACACCCCGCCAAAGGCAGGGTGTTCCGTTTCGACTTGCTGAAAAACGCCGTGCTTACTTCTTCTGCACGAGATCGCCGTCGAGCGACTGGATGTAGGCGGCGAGGTCTTTCATGTCGCTTTGCGACAGACTTTGCACCTGCGCCTTCATGATCGCGTTGTTGCGACCGAGGTGCGGGTTGTCGGTGCCCATCTGATACTGGCGCAGCGCCCAGTAGATGTAGTCGGCGTGCTGACCCGCGAGCTTCGGATACTCCGGGCTCACCGGCTTGTTCAGATTCACACCGTGGCAGGCCGCGCAGTTATGCGCGTCGGCGAGCACCTTGCCGTTGGAGGCGTCCGCGGCATGTGCCGCGTTTGCTGCGACGAGGCCGGTGAATGCAACTGTCGCGCACACAGTCTTCAATGCCGTGTGGAGTGCCTGATGGGGCTTCTTCATGAATTCTCCTATCCCGCGAATGTGGTGAACCGTGGGTGACCTGTACCGGTCACTTGTCGGGATTGTTCTTCGAAGAGGATGTCTGCGCCGCGTAGTACGCCGCGACGTCGGCGATGTCCTGATCCGACAGCGACGATGTAATGGCATGCATCGTTCCGAAATGGCGGTCGCCCTTCCGGTAGGCGCGCAGCGCGCTTTCGAGGTAGGCCTGGTTCTGGCCGCCCAGCATCGGCACCCGGTAGACCTCCGGGTACGCCGTGCGATATTCGGGGATGCCGTGGCAGCCGATACACATCGCGACCTTGCCCTGGCCCGCCTTCGCGTTGCCAACGACGTCCGCGGCCTGCGCGCTGGCCGCAAAGCCTGCGAGCGCTGACAGCGCTGCGATCACGAGGTGTTTGCCGACGATTCTGTTCATAGGTTCTAACCTGGCATGAGGGGAAAACGGGCGCCCGGAAAAGGCAACGGCCTGCGCCGTTATTCTTGTAGAGGTGCCACGCAGGCCAAAAAAATCGGGCTAATTGTACCGCGACGCTACGCCGGGCGTCCATATGGCAGGCGCGAAGCCTCCATTACCGCACCGGCCCGGCATGCCGCCCGCCTCCATCGCAGGCACATCGAGAGCCCATCGAAGGCACGTCATGGACAGCGTCCAGGCACTTCACCGACACTTCACCGGCGCGGGCAAACGCATGCCGCGCCGGGTTCACACCCTACCCGAGCGCGCTTCGGCGCGACAGGGCTTCTGACTTATACTGGTCTTTTTCCAGGAGAGCAGTTCGCCATGCGCTTCGAAGGCTCATCGCAGTACGTCGCCACCGACGATCTCAAGCTCGCGGTCAATGCCGCGATGACGCTCAAACGCCCGCTCCTGATCAAGGGCGAGCCGGGCACGGGCAAGACCATGCTCGCCGAGGAAGTCGCGGCCGCCCTCGGCATGCCGCTCCTCCAGTGGCACATCAAGTCGACCACGAAGGCGCAGCAGGGCCTCTACGAATACGACGCGGTTTCGCGCCTGCGCGACTCGCAGCTCGGCGACGAGCGCGTGAAGGACATCCGCAACTACATCGTCAAGGGCGTGCTGTGGCAGGCGTTCGAATCGGACGAACAGGTCGTGCTGCTGATCGACGAGATCGACAAGGCCGACATCGAATTCCCGAACGACCTGCTGCGCGAACTCGACCGCATGGAGTTCTACGTATACGAGACGCGCGAACTCGTGAAGGCGAAACAGCGTCCGCTTGTCATCATCACGTCGAACAACGAGAAGGAACTGCCCGACGCGTTTTTGCGCCGCTGCTTCTTCCACTACATCCGCTTCCCCGATGCGCAGACGATGCAGCAGATCGTCGAGGTCCACTATCCGGGCATCAAGAAGGCGCTGCTGGCCGCCGCATTGCAGAGTTTTTTCGAGCTGCGCAACGTATCGGGCCTGAAGAAAAAGCCGTCGACGTCCGAACTGCTCGACTGGCTGAAGCTGCTGCTCGCCGAAGACATCCCGCCCGAAGCGCTGCGCTCGCCCGACCAGAAGCAGATCATCCCGCCGCTGCACGGCGCGCTGCTGAAGAACGAGCAGGACGTGGGCCTCTTCGAGCGCCTCATTTTCATGAACCGCAATAACCGCTAGGCCGGCGCCCGGTGCGAGGACGCGAAGGCACGGACTGCGACAGTATGTCGCGGCCCACCTGCCCAGCCGGTGCCGGGATGCAGAGATCAATCGAACACGTCTGGAGAGCCGTCACATGAGCCGCTGGATAGAGCCCGTTACGCTGAAGGGACAGCACGTCACGCTTGAGCCGTTGACGCTCGATCACGAACAGGCCATCGCAGCCGCAGCCGCCGACGGCGAACTGTGGAAGCTCTGGTACACCTCGGTGCCCGCGCCCGGTACCGGGCGCGCGTGGATCGAAGCCGCGCTTGCCATGCGCGACAATCTCGGCGCGCATCCGTTCGTGGTGCGCGATGCGACGGGCGACGTCGTCGGTTCGACGCGTTTTTTCAATGTCGATTCCGTCAATCGCCGGCTCGAAATCGGCCACACGTGGTACGCGAAACGCGTGCAGCGCACGCCGCTCAACACCGAGGCAAAGCTCCTGCTGCTCACGCATGCGTTCGAATCGCTGCATGCGATCGCGGTCGAGTTCCGCACGCATTTCATGAACCATCAGTCGCGTACCGCGATCGCCCGGCTCGGCGCGAAGCAGGACGGCATCCTGCGCCACCATCAGGTAGGCAAGGACGGCGTGCTGCGCGACACCGTCGTGTTCTCGGTGATCGAACCGGAATGGCCCGCCGTGCGCGCCAATCTGAAGTACAAGCTCGCGCGCTGACGCGCCGCTCACAACCAGCGCACGGAAACATGGCAACGCACGGGCCCGGACACGCAGAGGAAACAGCATGCTGATCGACTTCTTCTATTCGTTGCGCACCGCGAAGCTGCCGGTTTCGGTGAAGGAATACCTGACGCTCCTCGAAGCGCTCAAGGCGAACGTCATCGCGCCGTCGCTCGACGATTTCTACTATCTCGCGCGTCTCACGCTTGTGAAAGACGAGCAGTATTTCGACCGCTTCGACCAGGCGTTCGGCGCGTATTTTCGCGGCGTCGCGGGCAAGACGGAGCTCGCGTTCGACATCCCGCTCGACTGGCTGAAGAAGAAACTCGAACGCGACTTCACGCCCGAGGAAAAAGCGCAGATCGAGGCGATGGGCGGTCTCGACAAGCTGATGGAACGCCTGAAAGAGCTCTTCGAAGAGCAGAAAGAGCGTCATGAAGGCGGCAACAGATGGATCGGCACGGGCGGCACGTCGCCGTTCGGACACGGCGGCTATAACCCGGAGGGCATTCGCATCGGCGGCGAGGCATCCGGCAATCGCAGCGCCGTGAAAGTGTGGGAAGCGCGCGCCTACAGGGATTACGACGATCAGGTCGAAATCGGCACGCGCAACATCAAGATCGCGTTGCGCCGCCTGCGCCGTTTCGCGCGTGAAGGCGCCGCCGAGGAACTCGATCTGCCCGACACGATCCGCAGCACCGCGGCGAATGCCGGCTGGCTCGATCTGAAGATGGTGCCCGAGCGTCACAACAACGTGAAAGTGCTGATGCTGCTCGACGTCGGCGGCTCGATGGACGACCACATCAAGCGCACCGAAGAGCTGTTTTCGGCGACCAAAGCCGAATTCAAGCACCTCGAGTTCTACTACTTCCACAACTGCGTCTACGACTACCTGTGGAAGAACAACCGCCGCCGTCACGCGGAACGCACGCCCACGTACGACGTGCTGCACAAGTTCACGCCCGACTACAAGCTGATCTTCGTCGGCGACGCGACGATGAGCCCGTACGAAGTCGTGCAGGCGGGCGGTTCGGTCGAGTACAACAACACCGAGCCGGGCGCCGTCTGGCTCAGGCGTCTGGCCGACCAGTTCCCGCATCACGCGTGGCTCAACCCCGAACCGGAAGGTCTGTGGGAATACCGCCAGTCGGTCTCGATCATCCGCGAAGTGCTCGGCCAGCGCATGTATCCGCTGACGCTCGCCGGACTCGAAACCGCGATGCGCGTGCTCAGCAAATAACGCCTCAGTCATCCTTCTCACGAAAGAAAGAATCCGCATGACGCAGTCTTCCACGCCTGAACTCTCCCCTTCCGCCGCACGTCCCGCGAAGCTGCGACCGTTTGCCGACACGTCGTTATCGGCGGTCGTCGCGGGCTTCGTCGCGATGATGACGGGCTATACGAGTTCGCTCGTCCTGATGTTCCAGGCAGGCCAGGCCGCGCATCTCACCGACGCGCAGATTTCATCGTGGATCTGGGCGCTGTCGATCGGCATGGGGCTCAGCACGATCGGGCTGTCGCTGAAGTTCCGCGCGCCGGTCGTCATCGCGTGGTCGACACCCGGGGCCGCGCTGCTGGTGACGTCGCTGCCGAATGTCGCCTATCCGGAGGCGATCGGCGCGTTCATCGTCTGCGCGTTGCTGCTGACGGTGGTCGGCCTGACGGGCTGGTTCGATACGCTGATGAAGAAGATTCCGGCAGGCATCGCGTCGGCGCTGCTGGCGGGTATTCTCTTCGAGATCGGTATCGCGATCTTCCGCGCGGCGCAGGTCCAGACCGCGCTCGTGCTCGTGATGTTCTTCACGTACCTCGTCGTCAAGCGCGTGGCGCCCCGCTACGCGATCGTGACGACGTTGATTGTGGGCACCGCCTTCGCGGGCACGCTGGGCCTTCTCAACTTCAGCCAGTTTCATATCGCGCTTGCGCACCCGGTGCTCACGATGCCGGTGTTTTCGGTTTCCGCGATCGTCAGTATCGGCATTCCGCTCTTCGTGGTCGCGATGGCGTCGCAGAACGTACCCGGCATCGCCGTGCTGCGTGCGGACGGCTATACGACGCCCTCCTCGCCGCTCATCGCCACGACAGGCATCGCGTCGCTGATCCTCGCGCCGTTCGGCTCGCACGGCATCAATCTCGCGGCGATCACGGCCGCGATCTGCACAGGCCCCGAAGCGCACGAAAACCACGCGAAACGCTACACGGCGGCTGTCTGGTGCGGCACCTTCTACCTGATCGCCGGCATTTTCGGCGCGACGATCGCGGCACTTTTTGCTGCACTGCCGAATGCGCTGATCGTATCGGTGGCCGCGCTCGCGCTGTTCGGCTCGATCATGAGCGGTCTCACCAACGCGATGCAGGACGCGAAGCAGCGCGAAGCGGCGCTCGTCACCTTCATGGTGACGGCCTCGGGCCTGACGCTGCTGTCGATCGGCTCCGCTTTCTGGGGCCTGGTTGCCGGCGTGCTGACACAGCTCGTGCTGAACGCGCGCCGGGCATGACGCCAGCGCACTGGCACCGGATTGTGGAATACGTGCCCTGTAAAAACGCTATCACCCGATCCGCCATAAAATAGCGTTATTGAGCGGCGCTTCGCGGTAAGCTTCACAGTTCCATCGCATGAATGCCGCATGATGACCGCTGCCGCTGCCGCAGCGGCATGGTGGCAGTCCCATCTTCCCCTGGACCACGGCGCGTGCGCGCCCAGAAGGCTCGACATGACAACCGCACTCGATCAACTCAAGCAGTACACCACCGTCGTCGCAGATACGGGCGACTTCCAGCAACTCGCGCAGTACAAGCCGCAGGACGCGACGACCAACCCGTCGCTGATCCTGAAGGCGGTGCAGAAGGACGATTACCGTCCGCTGCTCGAAAAGACCGTCCGCGATCACGCATCGAAACCGGTCAGCGCCATCATCGACCAGTTGCTGATCGCCTTCGGCACCGAGATTCTCAAGATCATTCCGGGCCGCGTCTCGACCGAGGTCGACGCACGCCTGTCGTTCGATACGAAGGCGTCGATCGACAAGGCCCACGAACTCATCGGTTTCTACAAGGCTGCCGGCATCGGACGCGAACGCGTGCTGATCAAGCTCGCGTCGACATGGGAAGGCATCCGCGCCGCCGAAGTGCTGCAGAAGGACGGCATCAAATGCAACATGACGCTGCTGTTCTCGCTCGCCCAGGCCGTCGCGTGTGCTGAAGCGGGCGCGCAGCTGATCTCGCCGTTCGTCGGCCGGATCTACGACTGGTACAAGAAGAACGCCGGCAGCAACTGGGACGAAGCGCGTGACGGCGGCGCGAACGACCCGGGCGTGCAGTCGGTGCGCCGCATTTATGCGTACTACAAGAAGTTCGGCTACCCGACCGAAGTGATGGGCGCGAGCTTTCGCACGACCTCGCAGATCACCGAACTGGCCGGCTGCGATCTGCTGACCATCAGCCCGGACCTGCTGCAAAAACTGCACGACAGCAATGACAAGGTCGAGCGCAAGCTGTCGGCGGAAACCGGCAAGAACGAGAACATCGCGCGCGTGCCGGTCGACGAGCCGTCGTTCCGCTTCCTGCTGAACGAAGAAGCGATGGCCACGGAAAAGCTCTCGGAAGGCATCCGCACGTTCGCCGCCGACGCGGTCAAACTCGAAAAGCTCATCGAAAGTCTGCGCTAGGGTCGAGGTCGGGCCGCGCCGGGAATACCGGACAACGCGCACTCGCCTGACGCGAACCGTTTCACCTGCGCGTGACCCGCTTGCGGTCACGCGCACGGCCTTGCCAGCGCTTCGGGCGCTGCCCCGCTTTCACCTCTCCTCACACACTGTCACAAACGCACGCGAGGCGGCGTCTACAATCTTCTGCACGGTCGCTTTCTGGCGCGCTCCCGCACAACGGGACGGCCGGAGGCACTGCTTGCGCGGACACCCCGCGACACTCTCAAGGAGACGACGATGCAAGTTCAGCCTTATGTGTTCTTCAACGGTCGCTGTGAAGAGGCGATGAAGTTTTACGGCGAGAAACTCGGCGCCGAAGTGCTGTTCCAGATGCGCTTCAAGGACGCGCCGCCGTCCACCGGCCAGACCATGCCGCCGGGCAATGAAGAAAAGATCATGCACACGACGTTCCGGATCGGCGCGACCGAACTGATGGCATCCGACGGCGACTGCAACAGCGCATCGCCGCGACCCGCCGGGTTCAGCCTCTCGCTCACCGCCGACGACGTCCCGTCGGCCGAAAAATACTTCAACGCGCTGGCTGAAGGCGGCAGCGTGATGATGCCGTGGCAGGCGACGTTCTGGTCGAACGGCTTCGGCATGGTCGCCGACAAATTCGGCATTCCGTGGATGGTGACCGTTCCCCACGAAGGCGCCTAAGTCCTTCGGTTCCGGCACGCGCCTCATGCCGCGCATGCGTGCTCGCCGTTCAGGCGGCGGAGCGCGTGCTTTGCTCGATATTCCAGTTCGCCTCGGTTTCCAGCAACAACGCGCGCAGGCTGTCGACCTGTTCCGCCAGCCGCAGCCCGAGCCAGTACGGACCATGCAGGTCCACGGGCAGGCTGGCCAGCAGCGCCGGATCCGGCGGCGCGGCGAGCGTCGACGCGCGAGGAACGTGAAAACGCGTCGCGCCCGCGAAGCGCAATGCGCGTGCCATGCCGAGCAGCGCGGTTCGCACGGCATCCACCTCGATCCCGCATTCACGCGCGAAGGCCGCACGGCCGGCGGCGTCGAGATGCGCGATGGTGCCCGTCGACATCAGTTCCAGCGCGCTTAGCACCGCCCGGTGCAGACGCTGGATTTCCTCCAGCTGGGCCTGCGGCACGTCGATCTCCTTCGCCACCGATGGAATCAGCGAGCGCAACTGCACGAGCCGCGCATTGAGCGCGAGAAACGTATTCAGGGTGTCGTCCGGGGATGGGGGGCTATCGCCTCGCACGAGACGCGCATAGAGGCGCGCGCAGGCGCGCAGATTATCCGCCAGCAGGTAGCGCCACGAGTACGTGGCGTGCAGCGGCAGCGCGAAGGAAAACGCCAGCGCGATCACGATGCCGATCAGCACGTTCAGCGTGCGCCAGAGGCCGACGTCCATCAGATTCTCGCCGTGACCCGCGACGATACACATCGTGATCGCCGTCAGCAACGCGACGTAGCCCGGCTTGCCGATCGCGAACCACGCGCAGATCGCCGCCACCACCGACATCAGCACATACGTGAGCGGCAGCGAACCGATCAGGTCACGCTGCAGGATCAGCACAAGCCCGATCGACGCGCCGAGCAGCGTGCCCGCCGCCCGATCGGCGGCCTTCTTGCGGATGTTGCCGTGGTGCTGCAGGCCGCCGATCACCACCAGCAGCGTCACCGATGCCCAGATGCCGTGCGGCACGTCGACGCCGGTCGTCGCCAGAATCGACACCAGCATGGCCAGACCGACGCGCAGGCTGTGAAAGAGCTTCGCGTGCCGGTAGCGGTAGTACGGCGAAACGATCGTGCGCAAGAGGCGCCGGGCGCGACCGGGGTGCGCGCGACGGGTTTGAAGGCGGTCGGAATCGGCAGTGGGCATGCGTATCGAGGCGGATTTCAGGTGAAGGCGTTGAAGGGTACGTTCAACGAATGCCCAGTATCCCGCACCAGAAGCAGAAACGCCCGCAACTTTCGTCGCGGGCGTTTTGAGTACAGCAGACTTCCGGAGGCGCGCGGTGCGCCGCCGGGTATCTTTCGATCAGCTTTCGACCACGTCCAGATAGTCTTCCGGACGCGTGCGGTCTTCCGACTTTGTCATGCCGAGCGCGCGCACCAGGAGGCTCACGACCACCGACACCACCAGGTTCACGATCAGCGACCACACTGCCGCATAGCCCGGAATCGCCATGCCGAACAGGTGAATCGTGAAGATCGAGCCCGCCAGCTTCAGCGAAATCGCCATCCACGTGCCGGTCACGATGCCAACTGCCCAGCCGGCCAGCAGGCCGCGGTAGTCGAGCATGCGCGTGTACAGGCCAAGCACGATCGCGGGCAGCGTCTGGATGATCCAGATCCCGCCGAGCAGCTGCAACTGGATCGCATACGTCAGCGGCAGGCCGAGAATGAACGCCACCGCGCCGACCTTGACGATCAGCGACACGAGCTTGGCGACGTTCGTCTCCTGCTCGTGCGTCATGTTGCGGTTCACGAACTCCTTGTGGATGTTGCGCGTGTACAGGTTCGCGGCCGCGATCGACATGATCGCCGCCGGCACCAGTGCGCCAATGCCGATCGCCGCGAACGCGACACCGACGAACCACGACGGGAAGAAGTGCAGGAACAGCGCCGGCACCGCGAAGTTCGGACCGAACGCCTTGAAGTACGGCACGAATTCCGGCATGTCCTTCACACCGGCAGCGAGCGCCATGAAGCCGAGCAGCGCGAGGAGACCCAGCACCAGTGAATAGGCCGGCAGCATCGCCATGTTGCGGCGGATCGTGTTACCCGATTTCGACGACAGCACGGCCGTGATCGAGTGCGGGTACAGGAAGAGCGCAAGCGCCGAACCGACCGCTAGCGTCGCATACGCGCTATAGCCGTTCAGACTGCCCACATCCGGCGCCTTCAGGAGCAGCTTGGCGGGCGGCACGGCCGAAAAGATATGCCCGAAGCCACCGAGTTGCGGCGGAATCACGATGACCGCCGCGATGATCGTGATGTAGATCAGCACGTCCTTGACGACCGCGATCATCGCCGGCGCACGCAGACCCGAGGTGTACGTGTACGCCGCCAGGATCGCGAACGCGATAATGAGCGGCAGATCGCCGATAAAGCCCGTCGTGTCGAAACCGAGCCCGCCGATCACCACTTCGATACCGACCAGTTGCAGCGCGATGTACGGCATCGTCGCCACGATGCCGGTCACGGCAACCGCCAGCGCGAGCATGCGGCTGCCGTACCGCGCGCTGACGAAGTCGGCGGAGGTCACGTAGCCATGCCGCTTCGCGATGCTCCACAACTTCGGAAACACGACGAACGCGAACGGATAGATCAGGATGGTGTACGGCAGCGCGAAGAAGCCCGTCGCGCCGGCGCCGAACACGAGCGCCGGCACCGCCACGAACGTGTACGCCGTGTACAGGTCGCCGCCCAGCAGGAACCACGTGACGATCGTGCCGAAGCGACGGCCGCCGAGGCCCCACTCTTCCAGATGCGCGAGATCACCGCGGCGCCAGTGGGCCGCGACGAAGCCGAGAATCGTGACGCCAACAAAGAACAGGACGAAGACAAAGGTTGCGGTAGCGTTCATTTGGCGCCCCCTTGCGAACCGTTGGCGGTCGGGCGCTTTTTGGTCTTGAAGTACACGAGTGCGGTGATGACGGCGCTGATCAGCACCCACAGTAACTGGTACCAGTAGAAGAACGGGAAGTCGAACAGCTGCGGTTCGACCTTGTTGTAGGACGGCACCCAGATCATCGCGATCCAGGGGAGTAGCAACAGCCACAACCAGCCTTTGCTGGACTTGTTGGCGTCGGCGTCGTGAGCCATGACGTCTCCTCTTCTTTACTTTTATTGAATAGTCCGCCCATGTCGGCGGATACCGGCCCCCGTGGGCGGATAGCCGACGGGCACCCCGAAAGCTCCGAAAGAGTATAGGAGCCGCGAACGTCCGGTCAAGCGGGGTTCTTCCCAAGCGGAGAACGCTTGTCAAGTGAAAAAAGCTCAGGTTCGGGTGCGCAATGTGCGGCAGAGCGTCGAGTTCGACGCTGCAGCAGCGTTCCGGCGACACCCCGTCCGCGCGCTGCCGCCGGCGTGGTTCGCCGGAAATGACGAAGGCCGCGACGGCAGGTCTGCCGTTCGCGACCTTCGATGTCGCCCTGGCAGCAGCGCGCGCCCATGCGCGCGCGGAGCCGTCAGATCGAGAACGAACCGGACGTCTGTCCCGTCGACTCCTGCAAGCCTTTGAGCCATTTGCGCGCCGGCAGCGCGAGCGTGTCCTCGATCAGCCTGGCGCGTTTTTGCAGCGTGGCGAACGGCACGTCGATGGCCGGACCCGAGAACGCAATCGCGACGCGATTGCCGTCGTGCACTTCCGGCAACGCGAAAACGCGGCCGTCGAACGCCTCGTTCAGGCGCTTCATGTTGCGCACGAAGCTCGGATGATCGCCGAACAGGTTGATCGTCACGACACCCGCATCGGTCAGGCACGCCCGCACCGCGCGGTAGAACGCGACGCTGTCGAGCACCGGGCCGCGCGCTGTCGCGTCATAGACGTCGATCTGCAGCGCGCCGATCGTGCCATGATTCGCGCGATCGTTGACGAAGTCCCATGCATCGGTTTCATGCACGGTCAGGCGGGCGTCGTCGTGCGGCAACTCGAACATCGTCCGGGCTGCGATCACCACGGCCGGGTTCAGCTCGACGGCCTCGACTTTCGCGCGCTTCAGGAAACGATGCGCGAACTTCGTCAGCGCCGCGGCACCGAGGCCCAGCTGGACGACGCGCTTCGGGGTTTCGAGGAACAGCAGCCAGGCCATCATCTGCTGTGCGTATTCGAGTTCGATGTGATGCGGCTTTTTCAGGCGCATCGCGCCCTGTACCCACTCGGTGCCGAAATGCAGATAGCGCACGCCACCCTCTTCCGAGAACGTGACCGGCGCGAAACGCGGCTTACGCGGTGTCTCGATGAGCGGTGCGTCGTCGAGGTCGTCGTCGCGGTTCCTGCCGGACGCACGATGCTTCGCGCGCGACATTTTCTGCTTCGATTCCACGGAATCAGCCTGTTTGTTGCGGAACGCACGCGCTTCGGCTGAAGCGCGCCTGATCAGTTTCGTCATGTAAGGATGTCGCGCCAGGGACGCAATTTTTTGGTCGAACGAGAGGATAGCATTCGCCGGGCTCGACGCAGGCAATACGAGGGGATGTAGCCCGCTTCAGTGGTGACGGACGTAGAGCGTACGCCTGTCAGACAAAAGCGGGCAGCGTGACGAGGCCGGGTCAGGGCTGCCCGGCTCCCGCATCCATCCTTGCAATGGATCCTGCCGGCCTTCAATGCTTGAGGCAGGTGTCGGCGTTCTTCCAGGTGCAAGTGTCAAGGCCGGTGTGGATGACCGGCTTCACCGTCTTTCCTTCCGCGAGATTACGCATGACCATCGCGGCCTGATAGCCCATTTCCTCCGGCCGCTGGCCAACGAGAACATTGACCTTGTGATCCTTGAGGGCTTGCAGTTCCGGTCCAAGCGTATCGGCCGAGACGATGACGAACTTGCCGCTCTGGATCTTGTCCATGATCGGCGCGACGACCTGCGAATAGGCCTGCGGGGCGAAGAGCGGCCAGCCGCCCTCGAGCACGAAGGCATCGAGACCGGTGGCGTTGGCGGTCAGCGTGTCCTGCATCATCTGGTTCGCTCTCGCGGCGTCGTCGTTCACGTAGAGCGGGCAGGCGCTGATCTCATGCCAGCCGTTTTCACCGGCGAGCTTCGTGACTCCCTTCTTGCCGGAAAGTGCGTCGCGCGTGCCCTGGGCGCGCTGGTTGATATTCTCGGCCGCGGGATTACCCATGACGAGGCAGATATTGCCACCCTTCGGCATCAGCAACTTCAACTGCTCGCCGAGCTTGACGCCCAGTTCGTAATTGTCGGTGCCGACGTAGCTCTTGCGCAGCGACGCGTCCTTCGGCAACAAATCGGCATCCGCGGTGATGACCGGGATCTTCACATTACGGCGCCGCAACTCTTCGGCCACGGCCGGGGCGTTCGCGGGCGAGATCGCCATGCCCGCCACACCCTTGGTCAGGAGGTCGTCAATGATCTGCACTTCGGCGCTTTCGTCCGCAGCCGTTGCGGGACCCGTGTAGTAGCAGGTGTAGCCTTCCTTATGAAGTTCCTTGTTCGCCCGCTCGCATCCCTGGTGCATCAGGTCGAAGTAGGGGTTGTCGAGACCCTTCACCACCAGCGCCAGGGTCTTATCGGCTGCGAAGGCGGGAGAAGCCAGCATCGCGAGCCCTCCGATAGCAGCAAGACACATCAAAGCTTTTTTCATTGTTTCCTCCGGTCTCATGCACAGCTGCAGGCGCCGGGTCTACGGCGCCCATGTCGGCTCGCACACTATCCATGATAGTTCCAGGGAAAGCCGGTGTTCGAGCTTTAATCTTGCCGCGGATCCCTCGCGTTTCGCATGAACGCCCGCGTCCGGCAGTTCCGCATCCTGTCCGGCCGCAGTGGGCACCGGCCGTCATACGGCCAATGCCCGCGACGACATTTCAGTCTCCTTGCCGCTCACCGCCGAGCCGGTTAAAGAGCACGGCGATGATGATGAAAGCACCCACGACCGTACCCTGCCAGAACGAGTCGACCCCGAGCAGGATCAGGCTGTTGCGGATGACTTCGATGAGTGCGGCGCCGACGACGGTCCCGAAGGCACTGCCAACGCCACCCATGAGATTGGTGCCGCCGATCACGGTCGCGGCGATCACGCGCAATTCGTCGCCCGCGCCAAGGCCTGTCGTCACCGCGCCGAGCCAGCCCACTTCGAGGATCGCCGCGACGCCCGCCATGAGGCCGGCTAGCACATAGACGGAGCAGATGATGCGACGCACCGGAACGCCGGTGAGTCTCGCCGCATGGCGATTGCCGCCGACCGCGAAGACGTAGCGACCCCAGCGCGTCCACGCAAAGGCGAACCAGAAAAGCACGGCGAGGACAATCAGGAACCACACCGGATTGGCGAGGCCGAAGGTCTTGCCGCCGCCAAGCGCAAGCAGTTTGCTGCCGTCGGGACCGAAATCGAAAATGGTCCGGCTGCCGGAGAACACCAGCGCGAGACTACGGCCGACGCTCAGCATACCGAGCGTCACGACGAAAGGCTGCATGTCGAGATAGGCGATGAGCAGACCGTTCACGAGGCCGACGAGCCCCGCGGTCAGGAGCCCCATGCCGATGCCAGCCCAGATCGGATAGCCGGCATTCATGACCACCGAGAGGACGATACCGCTCAAGCCGATCGTCGAACCGACCGAAATATCGATGCCGCCCGTGACGATCACGGCCATCATGCCGAGCGCGACGATTGCGACGAAGGCGAAGTTGCGCGTGACGTTGAAAAGATTTTGCTGCGTCGCAAAAGTCGAGGTCACGAGCGAGAGCACGATGCAGGCGACGATCGTTGCGAGCACCACCCAGAACACCTGGCTCGCGAGAAGCCCGGTCCAGCGAGTATGCGTCCTCGCGGATTGCGGATCGTCAAGCAATGCCGACAATGGGGCGGGCCTTTCCTGCGGATCGTTCAATTTCGGGCTCCCGTGCGAGTCAGGTTCAGGCGGTGGCGATGGCTCCGGTGATGAGGCCGGTCACCTCTTCCGGAGAGGACGCTTCGGTCTTCTTGTCCGCGACCTTGCGCCCGCGCCGCATGACGACCACGCGATCGGCGACGGTGAAAATGTCCGGCATGCGATGGCTGATGAGAATGACCGCGATGCCGTGTTCGGACAGGCGTTTGATGAGATCGAGCACCTCGACCACCTGCCGGACGCTGATCGATGCCGTCGGCTCGTCCATGATGACGAGCCGCGCTTCGGAGAGCCGCGTGCGTGCGATCGCCACAGCCTGTCGCTGGCCGCCCGACATCTGCCGGACGAGATCGCGGGGGCGCGTCTCGGATTTCAGTTCTTTGAAAAGTTCGCCGGCGCGCCGATACATGGTCGCGTGATCGAGAATGCTGACGAGCCCGAAACCGAGCCGTGGCTCCCGGCCAAGGAAGACATTGGCGGCCGCCGTGAGGTTGTCGCAGAGCGCAAGGTCCTGATAGACGACTTCGATCCCCTGAGCGCGGGCGTCGACCGGCTTGCTGAAATGCACCTGCTTACCATCGATGAGGATTTCGCCGTGCGAGGGGGGAAAGTTACCGGCGATGACCTTCACCAGCGTCGATTTCCCAGCCCCGTTGTCTCCCATGAGTCCGACCACCTGACCCGGCTCCAGACTGAACGTCACGTCGCTCAGAGCTTGAATGGCGCCAAAGTGTCTGGAAATGCCTCTGAGCTCTAGAAGACTCATGGACTGTCGCGCTCGCTCCAGTAGTGCCGCCCATTTCTTCGGCCGGGAGGCCGGGAGAGCGGTAGACATGCCAGCTAGCATTTTTTATAGCACAACGGCGCCTTTTGGCAAGCCTCCATCGGTTACCCGATCGCGCCGCGAGGCGGAGCCGTTAACTACAAGGTGGCGCCTGGCGAACATGTCTCGCGTAGCACCGTTATTGCGGAAATCGTCGATCCCTGCGCGGATGACCCGCTCGGATCGGCAGTTGCAATTCGCACCAGAACCGATGGGATCGTCGCGTCCCGGACGCTGATTCGTTTCGTGCCACGCGGGGAAATTGTCGCCAGGATCGTGGGAACCGTGCCGCTTCGATCAGGCGCGTTACTTGAGCCCTGGTCCCGATTGAGGCTGGCGGCTACGTTGCTGGTCCGCTTGAACAGCCGCCTGAAGCGGGTCCACTGGTCGCCTGGAGTCGAGTGCCCTCGATCGCAGTCGGACAATGACCGGCCCCGGATTGGGGACCGGGACCCATTAGGGTAACCCCGGAAATCGAAATTCACCCTTGCGAACAATGCGCTTAATTATCAGCGACCGCTTTCCTAAACTAGGTGTCACCTGCGTACGTGTATCGTTGCCAGCCCTGAGTGGCGATCTTTGGTTTGCCTCACGTGTACCACTGCGAACGGTCGCGCGAGTTTGATCGCCACGGGCCAGGCGTGCAACGACCGCTATGGAGCAATACGAATGGATCGTCCGCATCGATATTCCAGTCCAATCAAGGAGGGACGGATCATGAACAAGGCAATCAGCACATTGATCGCGGCCGTCGCCGCACTCGCGCTGTCGGGCGGCGCTTATGCACAGAACAACACGCTGGCAACCCCGACCACCGTGTCGCCGGCCGCCAATGCAACGAGCGGCTACGGCACGCCTGGCGCCACCAGTTCGGACAGCGGCATGGGCTCCGGGTCGCCGAACTCGGGCCAGCCGACGAACACGAACACCAGCTCGACGTCCGGCACCAGCGCTTACGGGGGCAACAACACGCTGGCAACCCCGACCACAGCATCGCCGGCTACCAAATAACAGCAATTAATGACGACAACCAGGCGCAAGGGCAAAACGAACAAGCGCCCCTCATTCACCACCCGTCATGAGAAAAGCCGCTGCCCTCACGGACAGCGGCTTTTTGTTTCTCCCTAACCTTTTCCTGGCAGCGGCTTGCGGCACACCAACTGATTGCGTGCTTCCAGCGTGACCCGAATAACGGCGACCGGGCTAGCCTGCCGTAAGGCGCCAGAAGGCCGGATTCGACCAACGGTGAATGACCGCTTCGCGGAACGAAACAGATCGGGTGCTGCCCGTCGAGCCAGGCAGGGTGCGGCATGGAACAGCAGCGCAATGCATCTACGCGGTCGCCGGGAGATTTGCGTCGGCTCGTCCCCGGCCACCCTTATAATCCGGCATGACTCCATCCATCTCCCACGCAGCAAGCTTACGGCCGACAGCACCGGCTACGCGATTCATCAGTTTGACCGTCACGCATACCTCAGCGGGCCGCTCACCATCCACGCATGTGGAATGCACGTCCTGCGAGCCGCAACTGGCGGCCGTATGAAAATACCCAAACGACTTGCACCGCTTCTCGAAGAAGGACTCATCGACGAAGTCATCGGCCAGTTGATGAGCGGCAAGGAGGCAACAGTCTACGTCGTGCGCAGCGGCGAATCGACGCGTTGCGCAAAGGTCTACAAGGACGCGAAGCAGCGCAGTTTCCGGCAAGCCGCGTCGTATCGGGACGGACGCAAGGTCAAGAACAGCCGGCAGGCGCGGGCAATGGAAAAAGGCACGCGCTACGGCCGTCAGATGCAGGAAGCGTCGTGGCAGAACGCCGAAGTCGACGCGTTGTTCCGGCTCGCCGACGCAGGCGTGCGTGTGCCGCAACCCTATATCTGTACCGACGGCGTGTTGCTGATGGAACTGGTGATCGATGCGGAGGGTGACGTCGCGCCACGGCTCAACGACGTCGACCTGACCGAAGCCCGCGCCCTCGAACTGCACGCGCTGCTGCTGAACCAGGTCGTCCGCATGCTCTGCGCAGGCATGATTCACGGCGACCTGTCGGAATACAACATCCTGATGGCAGCGGATGGGCCGGTGATCATCGATCTGCCACAGGCCGTCGACGCAGCCGGCAACAACGAAGCCGCCGCGATGCTCAAGCGAGACGTCGACAACCTGGCCGCGTACTTCGGACGGTTCGCACCGCAAATACTCACCACGCGTTATGGCACGGAGATCTGGACGCTCTTCGAAGCAGGCCAGCTGCACGTCGATGCCGAACTGACCGGCCGCATCGAAGTCGACACGCGACCTGTGGACCTCGATAGCGTGCTGCAGGAACTCGAAGACACACGTCTTGAGGAAGACGCGCGACTGCGGCGACAGCAGGAACTGAGCGCAGGCCGGTAACCGTGCTCGACGTTCCACGAAGATAGTCCTGAAGTGAAGGTCTTCGAGGAATGTCGCTTCCCGGCCAACGGCGACCGCCTGTTTATGGGTGACGGCCGCCGTGCCCCCGGGTCGAGCGCGTCTACTGGCCGCCGAACGGCTTCCTGACAGCGAGCCTGCTGGTCACGGACACCACCCCGGTCACGCTTTTTGCGATCGCGGTCACCTTGTCAATCTGTGACTCGTCCACCACCGTCCCGTCAAGCGTCACCGCGCCGTCCTTCGCGATAACGCTGATTTTGCCGGCGTCAATCTCCTTGTACTTCACGATGGCGGCATAGACTTTC
This sequence comes from Paraburkholderia gardini, assembly GCF_907164575.1. Lineage (GTDB taxonomy): Bacteria > Pseudomonadota > Gammaproteobacteria > Burkholderiales > Burkholderiaceae > Paraburkholderia > Paraburkholderia gardini. The sequence continues at coordinate 297,872 of NZ_CAJQYY010000001.1, read as the reverse complement.
CGGCGAAGCGCACGATTCGCCTGCCGGGTCGCCTTTGCAGGCATGGCGCCAGACGCCGCCATGGCGGATCCGGTCGCCGCAGCGCCCGTTTCGCTGGTCTGTGACCATGCGTGAATGGAAGCCAGAGCGAACAATACGCCGCAGGACAATCTGAGTGCCGGAACAGTCTTCATTGAATTCTCCATTTTTTGTTGATCACGGGATCAGAAGCTGTGACGGATGCCTATCATGGCTGCGGTGGTCGACACGCCCGGCGCAACAGGCTGCCCGTACACGATCGTCTGGTTCATGGTGCCCTTGTTGTCGACATACCCCACCTGCGCGTAGGCGAGCGTGCTCCTGGACAGGCTGTATTCGGCCCCCACCGCGAATTCATTCGAGTGACTGGCCGAATTGTTCCGGTCCTTCAGGTAATAGAAGCCCGATGTGACCTTGAAGGTCGGGGTGAACTTGTAACCCAGACCCGCCGAGACCAGTTCAAAGTCGACGTGACCGCTGTTCGCGGGATTCTTGCCGATGCTGTATGACGTCGAGACGGAAAAATCGTGAAACGTATACAGCGCGCCCAGATAGTAAAAGCGGTTATTGCTCTGTCCGGTCGCCGGCGTAGCGGGGGCCGCCGGATAGGTAGCCGGGAACGGATTGCTGTCGTGCCCGTTGTAGTACGCGGCCGCCAGATTGAGGCCGTAGTTCGAATACTTGAGCACGGCCGACTCGCGCGTTCCGCCTTGAAACTGGCCCGCGACACCGCCGGGCGCATATTCGAGCGCGAGGGATGCGCCGTAGAACTTCGGCGACTGATAAACCAGCGCGTTGTCGTCATACAGTGCGCCGATCGGGCCGTTCGTGCTGGTGCCCGGCCAGCCGGCAGCCTGGTTCATGCCAATCCACGCGGTCAGGATACTGCCGAAATACTGGGCGCCCCGTACGTCGGTGTCGTACATCGCATAGATCATCGGCACGATCTGCCGGCCCGCGTCGATGGTGCCGAACGGACCCGACACGCCTACCGTCGTCTGCTGATTGAAGACCGCGGTGGCGCCCGGCGCGTCGGCCAGGCCGAGCTTCCCGCTGCCGCTGCTGAACGACCCCTGCAGCTTGAAGTTGATCTTGTAACCGCCTCCGATGTCTTCGGCGCCCTTAAGACCCCAGATGCTCGCATAGATGCCGCCGTCCTTGAACGCGTAAACCTTCCCGGTATTCGGCGCCCTGGGCGAGAACGAAGCCGCCGACGTGCTCTGATACAGCAACCCGGAATCAATGGCGCCGTACAACGTCACCGACGATTGCGCATAAGCCGCACTTCCAGTTGCAGCCAATGCGGCCGCAGCGATCCATTTCAATTTCATTGCGTCTCCAGTTATTGTGTTTTAAACAACCCGTAACGACGTACGTCGATGTAGAACCCAAAAGATCGCCTGCTGGCTCACGACGCCAGCAGATAGTCCTGAAACCGTTCGCGCAGCTGGTTCTTCAACACCTTGCCGGTGGCGCCAAGCGGCACCGCGTCGACAAACACGACGGCGTCGGGAGTCCACCACTTCGCGATTTTTCCCTCGAAGAACGCCAGCAACTCCTCCGCCGTCACCTGTGCATCCGGCTTTCTCACGGCGAGCAGCAGTGGCCGTTCGTCCCACTTCGGATGCCTGGCGGCAATGCACGCCACGTATGCGATTGCGGGGTGCGCGCTTGCGATGTGCTCGATTTCGATCGAACTGATCCATTCGCCGCCGGACTTGATCACGTCCTTGCTGCGATCCGTGATCTGCATGAAGCCGTCGGCGTCGATGGTCGCGATATCGCCAGTTGGAAACCAGCCATGCCCATCGGCATCAATCCACAGGGGATTTCCGCCTTCGTTCCGGAAGTAGTTGCGCACCACCCATGGGCCGCGTACCAGCAACTCCCCTGAGGTCACACCGTCCCAGGGCAATTCCTGTCCGTCCCCACCCAGGATCTTCATGTCGACGCCAAACACTGCCCGGCCCTGCCTGGCTTGCACGGCGCGGCGGTCTTCCGGGCTCATGCCACGGTGTCGCGCTTTCATCGCGCCGACGGTCCCGAGCGGACTCAGCTCAGTCATGCCCCATGCGTGCAACACTTCCACGCCGTACCCGTCCTGGAACTTGCGCAACATGGCGGGCGGACAGGCCGCGCCGCCAATGACGGTGCGCTTCATGCTCGTGAACGTCAGGCCTTCCTGTTCGAGCCAGGTCAGCAGGCCCTGCCACACCGTCGGCACGCCGGCGGCGAAAGTAACCTGCTCGGCTTCAAGGAGCTCATACAGCGATTGACCGTCCAGCCCCGGACCGGGGAAAACCAGCCTGGCCCCGACCATGCACGCCACGTACGGCAGACCCCATGCATTGACATGGAACATGGGCACCACCGGCAGGATCACGTCGCGCGCCGAGCAGTTCAGCGCGTCCGGCAGCGCGGCCGCAAAGGTGTGCAGCAAAGCCGAGCGGTGGGAATACAGCACGCCCTTCGGGTTGCCGGTCGTGCCCGACGTGTAGCACAGCGTGCAGGCGGTGTCCTCGTCGAAATCCGGCCACGCGTAGTCGGGGGAATGCCCTTCGATCAGGTCTTCGTAGCACAGCAGATTGGCAATGCCGGAATCCTGCGGCAGGTGCGCGCGATCGGTCATCGCGATAAACGCCCTGATCGTTCTGCAGCGGCCGGCAATCGCCTTCACTAACGGCAGGAAGGTCAGATCGAAGAACAGATACTGGTCTTCCGCATGGTCGGCGATGTAGGCGATCTGGTCGACGTGCAGGCGCGGATTGATCGTATGCATCACCGCCCCCATGCCGGAAATGCCGTAGTACAGCTCCATGTGGCGATAGCCGTTCCACGCCAGCGTGCCGATGCGATCGGACGCCTTGACGCCGAGGCTGATGAGCGCATTGGCCATCTGACGGGCTCGGCGATGGCAATCGCGGAAGGTGTAGCGGTGAATGTCGCCCTCCACCCGGCGCGACACGATTTCCGTATCGCCATGATGGCGGTCCGCATGCACGATCAACGAGGAAATCAACAACTGCTTTTGCAACATCAAGCCGTTCATACGGTAGTCCATTCTCTGTTACGGGGTCGCGGGTCGCGGCCGGAAGTCACCCTTTTTCGCGGCGACGGCGTTCGGGCAAGGCTGCGACGTCTGCCTTTTTCAGGTCAGTCACCTGGTCCTGGTGATCTGTCTCCGGTAGCGTTCTCCAGCACCCCTGGCAGAACTTATCGTCATGATCCGTTCTGAAAATATTGATGCAGGAATTGTCGGCGGGTTCGTCCAGGTTCATCGCGCTTCGCCCGTCATATCACTGCGCCGCCGTTCGGGCTGATGATCTGGCCGACCAGGTAGTGCTCGCCGGCCAGATACGTGACTGTCGCCGCGTATTCCTCCATCGTGCCGAGACGCCCGGCCGGGATCATCTGCCAGAGCTGATTCCGCTTTTCTTCGCCGATGCTGCCCAGGAACGCTTCGAAGTCCGGGGTGGCCACACCGCCCGGCGCCATGGCGTTGACGAAGATATTGGCCCCTGCCACTTCGGCGGCGACCGACCTGGTGAAGGCGACCACGGCACCTTTGGTGGCGCTGTAATGCGGGCTATGAGCGCTCATGGCCGAGATTCCGGCGATCGAGGCGATGTTTACGATCCTGCCGTCGCGCTGCGGCTCCATCAGCCTGAGCGCTTCACGTGTGCAATAAAAGAGGCCGTGCACGTTGACGTCCCAGTAGCGATGCCACTCCTCGTCGCTTATGGTGCTGGTGAAACCCAGTGACTGCCGCGGCACGGGCGTGGTCAGATACGCGTAGTGCCTGTTGCGGCGCCCGGTATCGACCGGCCTGTTCGGGACAAGCGCGGCATTGTTGACAAGAATGTGCAGCGTGCCAAAGCGCTCGACGATGCGCGAAAACATATCGGCGACTTCTCTGCTCGACGACACATCGCAGCGCAGCGCCAGACACGGCGCACCGGCCCCTTCCACCGCCGCGCGCGTCTCTTCCAGCGCCGGCATGTCGATGTCGCAAATCGCGACGCTTGCACCGGCTCTGGCCAGATCGATGGCAATGGCACCGCCCATGCCGCGACCGGCACCGGTGACGAGGGCAACACGCCCTGCGAGATTCTGACGTTGGTTTCGCATTTTCATGACCTCACCGGCTGTACATTTTCCAGCGCGAGCGCGCGCTGCTTGCGCGAGGCACGCGCCGCGAGTGCAAAGAACAGTGCCGAGCTGATCGCCAGCGCGTCGGTGGCGATCAGAACGCCAGTCAGCGGAGCGGTCACGCCAGCCTTGATGAAATAGTCCGCGACCGTACCGACGACCACGGTGCCGATGGCCAGAGCAAATACATTGATCGACAGCATCGTGAAGCCGGTGACCGTCGAGCGCATGGTCTGCGGCGTCATGTTCGCAAGTGCCGTCATGCCCGGGCCGTACACCGCCAGCGGCAGGAAGAATCCGGCACACATGCCGATGTAGAACAGGGGCGACCCGGTGGGTGCGAAACGGTATGCCAGCATCAACGGCGCGCAGATCACGACGAGGAGTGCCATGAAGCTCGCATGTCCTCCCCGCAACTTTCTCGCCACGCGATCGCTCATGACGCCGCCCACCGCCGCGCCAAGCGTGCCGAACACCAGTTGCAGCGTGCCTATCCTGCTGGCAATGCCAGCCGCGTTCATGCCGCGCTCGTTGACGAGCCATAACTGCGTGAAGGCGAAGCTGGCAAAAACCAGATGGACCAGCACGAAGCCAGTGATCATGAAGCCCAGCGCCGGGGTGCCCCTGACGATGCGCAGGACCGCGAGCACCTGTGGCAGGAAGGCTGCGCCGCGTTCCTGCGGTGCGAGCCGGCTGCGGTCTTCCTTGAGCAGCGCCAGCGGCAAGGCGATGGCGACGCCGACGATGCCCAGGGCATAGAACGTAGTGCGCCAGCCGTGCGTCGCACCAAAGCTGCCGGCGAGCAGGAAGCTGCAGCCGATTCCCAGGGGGATGCCCATGAAAAACAGCCCCATTGCCGTGCCTCGCCGCTTCTCGGAAAAAAGTTCGGCCAGCAGGGCCACCGCGGCAGGGACCAGCGCCGCCTCGCCGCTGGCGACGAAAAAGCGCGCAACGACCATCTCCTCGAAGCTTTGTGCATGGCCCGAGGCCAACGTGCAGGCGCTCCAGATCAGCACGCCGGCGGCGATGACGCGAGTACGGCTGAAGCGGTCTGCCAGCGTGCCCATGAACATCGCCACCACGCCGAAGCTGAGTACCCACACCGCGCCGACCAGAAAGCCATACTGCGCATTGCTGAGCGCCAGATCCTTGATGATCTGCGGCGAGAAGCCGAGCAGCATGTTGCGGTCGATATGTGCCAGCAGGTGGATCACCAGCAGGGACGCCAGCACGGCAGGGGGGCTTTTTTTCCAGAACATCATCTGTCTCCAGGACTGAGGGGCTTGGCTTGCTGGCGAGACGGCATGCGGTACGCTGCCGCGTTCCGTCCTGCCACCCTCTGTCAGGCGGCCTTGCGTCCCGCTCCGTCGCGCTGGACGGGCGTGCGGTTAGGCACCATGCCAAGGTTCTCCAGCGTCTCGCCGGCGCTGCCCCAATGCGTGCCGATCTGGTAGATGCGATGGGCATCCTCGCCGCTGGCGATGTCGCGATTGAGTTCGCGCGCGATGCGAACCATCTTCTCGATCTGTTGTACCGAGGTCGCGCGCTCGCCGTCCGGGCCGAGCAGCGTGTCCTCGATGCCGACGCGCACGTGCAGGCCCAGCGCGATCGCCATCGTGTTCATCGGCACCACATACCGGCCCAGCGTTTCGAGCGTGAGCACCGCGCCGTCCGGGGTACGGCGGGCGAACTCGAGCATGTCGGCCGGGTGCAGCCCGGCCGCCCCGCCACCGATCGCCACATAGTTGAGGACCACCGGGCCGGTATAGGCCCCAGCGCGAATCAGGCGCTCAACCGTTTCCAGTTGCGTCAGGTTCCCCAGCATGAAGTGCGGCTGGATGCCGCTAGCGACCAGGCGCCGGAGGTGCTCGACATGCCAGGACGGACTGGACGGCACGATCATGTCGCGGTAGGCGGCCTGGTACGCCGGATTGGCCAGCGAGGTACCTGCGTAGTCGGCCTCGACCAGCAGCTCCATGATGTTCATCTGGCTGGTGTTGATTGCCACCGTCACCTGATCCGGTCGCGGATCGAGTTCGGCCAGCATGTGGCGGGTGTCGTCGGTCATCCACTTTGCGGCCTGGCCTTCATCCTCCGGTGCGAACGAGATCGAACCGCCGACCTGCAGAACCATCTTCGGCACCGCTTCGCGCAGGCGGCCCAGCATCTCGTTGAACTGGGACAGACGCTTGCTGCCCTTGCCGTCTTTCTCGCGGACATGCACGTGCAGGACGGTCGCGCCCGCGTTGTAGCAGTCGACGGCTTTCTGGACCTGTTCGTCCATCGTGACCGGGATATCGTCCGAATCGCCGGGAATCCATTGCGGGCCATAGGGCGCGACCTGAATCACGAGTTTTTCCTGATTTTCAGGCAGCAGGGAATCGTCCAGGAAATGCATGTTTGTCTTCCTCTTTGATGAATGGGTTGCGTCGCGGCTGGCGGATTACGCGACAGCTTGCGGGCCGGGCGCCTTTGTCTGCCCGATCGCGGCGAGTTCTTCAAGCAGGATTGGCGCGCCAAGGCTGCTTGAATGAATGCCAAGGACGCTCACCGCTTGCAGGACCGCTGCAATTTCTTCCCGGGTGGCGCCCAGCTCGAGCGCCTTGCGGATATGGCGACGTGTGCCGGGCGCATACATGTGGGTGCAGGACGCATCGACCGCGATCGCGATGAACTCGAAAACCTTGGGTTCCAGCACACCCGACATCACGGGGTGCATGCCCATCGCCATGAATTTCTCGGCCCAGGCGGGATCGAGTTCGGCAATCGCGTCCCAGGCGGGATTCCAGTTGCCGGTCGCGCGCAGCTGGTCACAGACCGGTGTGGCGCGGTGCTCCGTCTCGTTGCTCATCGTTCGTCTCCCTGACTTTCCCGGATGACGCGGGACGTTGAACCGTCGCGCGTCGCTGGAGAGAAGTATCGGATAACGGCGAATTGCCGATTGACATAACGGGACTATGAATTTACATTTCGGGACACTACGGGAAATCCTTATGTCCTATCTGCTGCGCAGTGCGGCCCTGACCAATTACGTCGAAGTGGCGCGGTCGGTGGGGCTGGATCCCTATTTCCAGTTGAGTGCTGCCGGGATCAACCGGTCGGCGTTACTGGACCCCGACACCATGATTCCCGCGGAGGCGGTGGGACGCCTGCTGGAGGCATCGGCGCAGGCCGCGGCCGTCGAAGGCTTCGGGTTGCGCATGGCTGAGAATCGCGAGCTGTCCAACCTGGGTCCGCTTGGTTTTGTCGTGCGCGAACAACCGACGCTGCGCAAGGCGCTCGAATCGATGGCGCATTACCTGCGTCTGCACAATGAAGCGATCTACATGCGCATCGAGGAGACGGAAGGCCTGTCCGTCATCCGGCAAGACATCGTGGGCGGCTTTCCCGGCCTGGTGCGCCAGGCTACCGAGCTCGTGCTGGGCGTGCTGTACCGGATGCTGAGCATGATTCTTGGGGCGAACTGGAAGCCGCGCGGCATCTGCTTCACGCACGATGCTCCAGTCAGCCTCACCATGCACGAACGGGTGTTTGGCGCGCCGGTGGAGTTCAATCAGGATTTCGACGGCATTGTGTGCCTGACCTCCGATCTCGACGCCACGATCCCAACCTATGATCCGGTGATGGCGCACCTGGTGCGCCGCTATCTGGATTCGATGCTGGTTCAGTCAAACGAAACGATGTCCGACAAGGTCAGGAAGCTGGTTATCGCGCTGCTCCCGTCCGGCGCCTGCTCGGTCGAGCAACTGGCGCAGCAGCTGGGCTTGGATCGCAGAACCGTGCATCGCCACCTCGCGCAGTCTGGCGAAAGCTATTCCTCGATTGTCGATACGGTGCGGGTCGAACTGGTGATGCGATATGTCGAGCGCCGCGACCGGCCGCTGTCGGAAGTCGCGACGCTGCTGGGATTCTCATCGCTGAGCGCGTTTTCCCGCTGGTTCAATGGGCGGTTCGGCTGCAGCGTTTCAGCGTGGCGCAGCGGAAAAGGACAACGAAGCGGTGGCGCCGACGAGGCGTTTGCATAGCAGGCGGCGCATTGGTCCGCCCATTCTGGAAGCCCAGTGCGCGACAATGAACGCTGCGTCATGGCGACCATCGGACAGCTTCACCCTGAGCTGCGCCTCGAGGTTCGCGAGGGTCTGGGCGACCACCGATCACCCGCGCTCTACGGTTCGCGCAACCGCACCTTCAGGAAATCGATGAACAGCCGCGCTCTCGCCGGCAGCAGACGGGTTTCGGTCACGGCGTGCACCTGAACCGGTGCGAGACTCCAGCCGGGCAGCACGCGAGCAAGGCGCCCCAACGTGACGTCGTCCAGCGCGAGCACGTTGTCCAGCACGGCGAGCCCGACACCTTGTATCGCCAGCGCGCGGCTCAGCGCGACACTGTTCATCGCGAAGCGTGTCCCGACCATCACGTTGACCGACTCGTCGCCGCGATAGAACGTCCTCGCGACTTGCCCCAGCCTCGCTGCGCCTTCCACGATGCACACCACGTGTCTGTCGAGATCGTTGGGGTGCGTGAGCGGCGCGGCGCGCCTCAGATACTCCGGCGACGCATACAGATAGCGCTGCAGCACCGCGATCGGCCGCGCGACGAGCGTCGACGGCGCCGTGGGCGGCGGACCGAGGCGGATCGCGAGATCGAAGGGCTCCGTCTGCAGATCGACGGGGCGCGGCGACAGGTCGAACTCGAAAGCGATCAGCGGGTACGTCTTCTCGAAGTCCGCGATAACCGGCGCGAGATATCCAGTGGCGAAGTCCGCGGGCATCGACACCCGTAGCGTGCCGGTCGGACGTTCGGCCACATCGCGCAGCGACTCGTGCGCGATCCGCGCTTCCTCGACGATGCTCTGGCAGCGCCTGAAATACACCTCGCCCGCTTCCGTCAGCTCGACCTTGCGCGTCGAGCGATTCAGCAGCCGCAGGCCGATCGTCTTCTCCAGCTCCGCGATGTGACGCGACACAGTCGAGTTCGGCATGTTCAGCGCGTCCGCCGCCCGGCGAAAACTCTTCGCGCGCGCGACTTCCACGAACAGACGCATGTAGTTCAGTAGTTCCACGTCGATTGCTCCACTGATGGACCAGTGTTTTCAATTGTAGGCCTTTATCCCACTGACGAATCAGTTCATCGTGTCGATACTCCTTCAACCTTTCGGGAAATCGACATGAACTCTCTCAACGAAACCATCCGCATCGGACGCCATACGTTGCGCAACCGCCTCGTCATGGCGCCGATGACGCGCTCGCGCGCCGACGACGCGACCGGCGTGCCCTCCGCCCTCGCCGCGCAGTACTACGCACAGCGCGCGGAGGCCGGCCTGATCATCACCGAAGGCACCTTCCCGTCGCCGATGGGCAAAGGCTATGTGCGCACGCCGGGCATCCACTCCGCCGCGCAGATCGACGGATGGAAGCGCGTCACCGACGCGGTTCACGCGCGCGGCGGCCTGATCTTTCTGCAGTTGATGCACACCGGACGCATCTCGCATCCGGACCTGCTGCCGAACGGGGCGACGCCCGTCGCGCCTTCGGCGATCGCAGCCGCGGGCCAGGTGTACACCGCGACAGGACCGCAGGACTTCGTCGTGCCGCGCGCGCTCGAGACCGGCGAGATCGCCGGCATCGTCGACGCGTACCGCTTCGCCACGCGTCACGCGTTGCAAGCCGGCTTCGACGGCGTCGAACTGCATGCGGCCTCCGGTTATCTGCCGGAACAGTTCCTGTCGTCCGGGACCAACCAGCGCACCGACCGCTACGGCGGATCACCGGAGAATCGCGCGCGCTTCATCGTCGAAGTGCTGAACGCGATGATCGACGAAGCGGGCAGCGACCGCACCGGCATCAAGATCTCGCCGGAGATGGGCTTCAACAGCGTGACCGACGCGGCGCCGCAGGAGACGTATCAATACCTCGTGCAGCGACTCGGCATGCTGAAGCTCGCGTACCTGCATCTCGCGCGCACCGGCAGCGCGTTCGATTACCGCGCGCTGCTGCGGCCGCTTTTCGACGGGCCGCTGCTTGTCGGCGGCAGACTCGACCGGGACAGCGCCGGATCGCTGATCGCCCAACGCGATGCCGACGCCGCCGTATTCGGCAGCCTGTACCTCGCGAATCCGGACCTGCCGCAACGCTTCGCCGAGGGCGCGCCGCTCAATGCGCCGGACCGCGACACGTTCTATTCCGACGGCCCCCAAGGCTATATCGACTACCCTGTTCTGGAGCAAACACGATGAACCGTGCGCTTTGCGTCGCCGCGCGGCGATTACATCCGATGTAATTGGCGTACGGAACGAGCGCTTCTACTCTCTGGCTGTCGGGCGCCACCAATCCGGTGGCGCTCACCGTCAAGGAGATACCATGTCCCGCTATCCCGTTCACACGATCGAGTCCGCGCCCGCGCAATCGAAGCCCGTGCTCCAGCAACTGCAACAGGCGTTCGGCCTGATTCCGAACATCGCGGCCGCGATGGCCGCTTCACCGGCGCTGATCAACGGCTTCATCGGCCTGTTCGAGCGCGTGCATGCGAGCAGTCTGACGGAGCCGCAGATCCAGACGTTGCTGCTGACCAACGCGGTCACGAACGCCAGTGAGTGGCCTGTCGCGTTTCACTCGGCCCTCGCGTTGAAGGCCGGCCTGCATCCGGCGGATGTCGACGCAATCCGGCACGGCGGCCTGCCTGGCGACACCAGACTGGCCGCGCTGTCGACGCTGGCGCGCACGCTGATCGAAAAGCGCGGTCGCGTTGCCGAATCGGACCAGCGACGCTTCCTCGACGCGGGGTTCAGTTCCGAACAGATACTCGAGGTCATTGCGGTGGTGGCAGCATCTGCTATCACGAACTACACCAGCAGCGTGACCCAGCCGGCGCTCGAAGCGCCGTTTGAGGAGTTCGTCTGGCATGCGAGCGCGACCTGAGCGCGTTATATTCACCCGTCTTGATCAGGGGAATCCGATGAACGTCACCCGTCCCGATCCAAAAGTGCCGCGGAGCGAACTTGGTGATTTATTGCGCTATTGGCGTGACGTGCGTGGCGTGAGTCAGCTCGATCTGTCGCTCGAGGCCGGTGTCTCGCAGCGCCAGATCAGCTTCATTGAAAGCGGACGCAGCGCGCCGGGTCGGGACACGCTATTGACCCTCGCGCAGACGCTCGACGTGCCGCTGCGCGAGCGTAATGCCCTGTTGCTCGCCGCTGGCTACGCACCCGTGTATTCGGAGGCACCGTGGAACGCACAGGAGATGCACAGCGTCATCCGTGCGCTTGAGCGGGTCGTTCGCCAGCACGAACCGTTTCCGGCGATCGTGATGGACCGTCACTGGAACGTCCTGATGACCAACGACGCGGCGCTTCGCTTTTTCAACCACTTCATCGACATGGCGTCGCGCGAAGGACCGCGCAACATGCTGCATCTGATTTTCGATCCGCAGGGTATGCGTCCGTTCGTGGCCGACTGGGACAACGTCTCGCGAAGTTTGCTGCAACGGGTGTATCGCGAATCGGTCGGTCACGTCATCGACGACAATACAACGCGTCTGCTCGACGAACTGCTTGCGTATCCCGATGTGCCGCCCGACTGGAAGACGCACCGTGCGCCGACCGTCACGCCCACGATGCCGGTCATTCCGCTCGGCTTCGTCAGCGAGGGCGTGGTTCTCCGCTATTTTTCGATGGTGACGAGCGTCGGAACACCGCAGACCGTTGCCGCGCAGGAACTGCGCCTGGAATGTATGTTCCCCGCCGACGATGCAACCGAAGCACGCCATCAGCAACTGCTCGCAGCGCACTCAAAGGAACACTGAGCGGCGGCTTTGCCGGCTGCGATCCCACCGACCGCTACAGCCGCGCGTAAGGCTGCGACAACGCCTTCGCGGACCTGATGAGATCTTCGAGCATCGCCGTGCGCTTTTCCGGCGCCGTGTCGCGGCTCGTCATAAAGCAGAGCGCGGCGACCGCCAGACCCGTTCGATCATGTATGGGTGCCGCCATGCAGTATCGAAACGTGTGCGAAAGGCCTTCTGTACAGCAGTAACCCTGTTCAGCAGTGCGCTCGACGTCATGGAGAAAGTCCTCGAATTCAACGCGCCTGCCATTGTCGAGAATGAAGTCTTCGTCTGGAATCAGCGCGCGGATCTCGTCCGCGCGCAGGTGTGCGAGCAACAGGCGGCCCGTTGCGGTCCACGGAATCGGCACCTTCACGCCGATGTCGGAACTGATATTGAACGGTCGCGAGCTGTTCTCGGACAGCACCACGGTGTACTTGTTGCCTTCGAGCATGCACAGTTGCGCGGTCTCATCGTGGTTCCTGACCAGCGCGAGAATCGCCTGGTGCGCGCGACTGATCAGATCGTTGTGTACTGCGTAATCGGCGCCGTAGTAATGCATCTCGCGGCCAAAAAACACACTGCCGTCCGCCGCGGTTTCGAGCCATCCCGCTTCCGTGAGAATGGTGACCAGTTCGTAGATGCTCGAACGCGGCGCGCCGGTCGCTTCAATCAGATCGCGCATCGTCATCGGACGCCGCGCGATATGCAACTGCCTGAAAATTCCGACGACGCGGTCAACGCCTCTCGCCCTCGATGATTCTGGTGCGGACATTCCTTCAACTCCATCGACGACAGGTTCGCGGTTCATCTTTTGTTTGACGTGAGTCTGGCGGGCAACAAGCGTCTCTTCCCCGTCCGGTCGCGCGCTCAATGGTCGAGCACGCGATGCAGGAACTGGCGCGTGCGTTCGTTCCGCGGGTCCACGAAGATCTGCTCGGGTGCGCCCTGCTCCGCGATCACACCCTTATCCATGAACACGACACGATCGGCGGTCTTGCGCGCGAAGCCCATCTCGTGTGTGACGACAACCATCGTCATTCCGTCGCGCGCCAGCCCTCGCATGACCTCGGTTACTTCGCCGACGAGTTCCGGGTCGAGGGCGGACGTCGCCTCGTCGAAGAACATGATGCCCGGCTCGACTGCCAGCGCCCTCGCGATCGCCACGCGCTGCTGCTGGCCGCCCGAGAGCTGGCTCGGATAGTGCGCGGCGCGGTCGGCGAGCCCCACGCGGTCGAGCGTATCCATCGCCCGCTTGCGCGCATCGGCCGGGCTCATCTTGCGCGCCTTGATGAGCGCGAGCGTTACGTTGCCAAGCGCGGTCTTATGTGGAAACAGGTTGAACTGCTGAAACACCATGCCGACGTGCCCACGGATTTCTCTAGCCCGTCGCGCATCGTGTAGCGGCACTTCGTTGACCCAGACCTCGCCTGCGTCGGCCGTTTCAAGGCCACTCATGATGCGCAGCACCGTGCTTTTCCCGGAACCGGAGGCGCCGATCAGCACGAGCACTTCGCCCGGCCGCACATCGAGGTTGATCTCCTTGAGCACCTGCGTGGCGCCAAAGGACTTGCTGACGCCGGCGAGGTTGATGATGGGTCTGGACGCAGTGGTCGTAGTAGTAACGGTCATGACAACAGGCTCCTTCTTCGATCATGGTGGCGCACCCACTGCGACAGTGGAAAGCACACGATGAAATACAGCACGGCAACGAGTCCATAGATTTCCACCGGCTTCCCGACCCGGTCGACGATGGCCTGACCCCCATGCATCAATTCCGACATGCCGATCATGCTGACGATCGACGTGTCCTTGATGAGCGACAGATACTGGCCGATGAGCGGCGGCATCACGATCTTTCCGGTCTGCGGCAGAACCACCGAAAAGAAAGCCTGGGTCTTGCTGAGCCCGAGGATCTGCGACACCTCCCACTGTCCTTTCGGAACAGCTTCGATGCCGGAGCGGAACACCTCGGCAATGTAGGCGCCCTGATAGACGCTCAAGCCCACCACACCCGCGGCGAACACATCGATCGCATAACCGAAGTACGACACGCCGAAATAGATGAACATCAGCGTGATCAGCACGGGCGTGCCGCGAAACAGTTCGGTATAGAGTCTTGCGACGCGCGGCGTACCCCAGGGCCCGAATGAACGCAATACGGCTGCCAGCAGGCCGATCAGCGTTCCACCGACAATCGACGCCGCGGACAGAAGCAGTGTCGCCAGCAGACCCTGAAGCAGGATCGCGAGGCTCGTCGTTAGCAATTCGCTTGACATCTTCGATCTCCGGTTTGGGCACTCAGGTGCGATCGGCCTGTCGCGCGACAAGGAACGAACGGCGCGTACGTTTCTTCATGACCAGCGGCGGATGAAAAACGCGCACGCCGAGCTGGGCCGCCACCCACGACAGGAAGTTGCTCAACACCAGATAGATGATCAGCGTGATCGTGAAGGTCTGGATATAGAGCAGCGTGCGTGCGTTGATCACCGTCGCCGTTCCGCTCAACTCCGGTAGTGCGATCGCTGACAGAAGCGATGTGCCGAGCAGCAGCTGGATCAGGTTGTTGACGATCGCCGGATAGACGGCGCGCGCGGCCTGCGGCAGAACGACCTCGACGAAGATCTGCGAGCGCGAGAGGCCGAGGATCGATGCCGCTTCCATCTGACCGCGCGACACGGACTGGATGCCCGCGCGAAATACCTCGGCCAGATACGCGCCGACGTTCACCCCTAACGCAATGACGCCAGCCGTGTAGGCGTTGAGTGTGATGCCGAGCGACGGCAAGCCGAAGAACACGATGAAGATCTGCAGCAGCACCGGCGTATTGCGAATCGCCTCGATATAGACACTCGCAACGGCGCGCAGCAGCCCGACGCGCGACGCGCTTGCCAGCGCGGTCAGCAAGCCGAGCAGCAGCGCGAGGATGAAAGCCAGCAGCGTGATCTGGAGTGTCAGCCACGCCGCGTGAACGAAATCATTCCAGTAGCCCGCAAGGGTCAGCCATTCATAGCTCATGGTTCCTCCGTCTCTCAATCGACGTAGAGCAGACGCGGATTCAATACTGTGGATTCAGCGGGAAACGCGGGTCTGAGCCGAACCACTTCTTGTAGAGCTGTGCGTTCAACTTCGACGCGTTGACCTGGAACAGGAACAGGTTCAGGTAGTCGAGCCAGACCTGGTCTCCCGCCTTCACCCCAAACGCGTTGTATTCGAGAGGAACCAGCGCTTCGTTGGTCACGGTCAGTTCCGGATCGAGCGATGCCTGATAGGCGAGGAAGTTGTTGTCCTCGATCATCGCGTCGGCCTGGCCCTGCTTGACGGCGAGGATTGCTGCCTCCGAACTGTCGAATTCCTGGATCTTCACCTGCATATTCAGCGAGCGCACTTCGTCGCCGTTCGTGGAACCCTTGACGGTGGCAATCGTACGGTTCGACATGTCCTTGATGGACTTGATGCCGCTGCTTTTCTTCACGAGCAGCGCCTCGCTCGCTACCACGTACGGATTCGTGAACGCGATTTCCTTCGCACGCTCGAGGTTGCGGGTGAAGTTGCAGAACACCACGTCGACCTTGCTGGTCTGGAGGTTCGGAATGCGATTGGCGCTCGTCGTATTCACGACCTCGAGCTTGACGCCCATTTGCTTCGCCAGTTCTTTCGCCAGGTCGACGTCGTAGCCATCGGGCTGGCCGGCCTTGTTGTAAAAGCCGAACGGTGCAAAGGTCAGGCAATCGCCTACTCGCAGCGTCCCACGCTGCAGGACCTGCTTCAGCGTCGAATTGACCGCGCCGCCCTGATCGGACGTGGCGATCTTTGTGCAGCCGGCGAACACCAGCAGAGCGGTCACAGCGAACAAACCAGCAAATCTTGCGCTTTCTCTGACGAGTCTCATTTTTGGGTCCCGATCTGAAGTGATGAGTCGGTGCGTGGAAAGAAACGGTGATCGGCATGGCGCTCGCAACATGCTCCGACGGATGAGATCGAGATAATCGTGCGCCTATGCTCAACTGTCTGATATACCGGACTCGTGTCCGACACAGCAGATGAAACGCAGTGTTCCACGGAAAAAAAATCGTCGCAATGGGGTATACGTCAGCATCGCCCGGGCATGTTTTATAGCCGTGCGATGCTTTCAAGGTGAAAGAGGCGGCCAGATACGAATCCGGATTGACGGCACCGTTCCCCGCTCCGTCGAAGCGCGGATCGACCTTGCGTTTCAGCGAAGACCCGGCTTTACGCCTTCTCAGGGCTCAACCGCCTTGAACAGCCGATTCTTGTCGAGCGTGGCCGGATCGAGCGTCTTCTCGCCACCTTCCGCGGGCAACGCGGGGCTGGCGTCCTCCAGTGCGGGTCCGGTATAGCGGCCTCGTGGCCGTATGACCTTGCCGACCTGAAGCTGCTCGATGCAATGCGCGAGCAGACCCACACTCCGGGCCGTTGCGAACAACGCGAACGACGCATCGCGTGGCAATTCCAGCTGCGCCGCGAGCGCGGCAAGCGCAACGTCGATATTCGGCTTGAGCCCGGTCAGCTCCACCACCCTGGTGACGAACGACATAAGCTCTTGAGGGGGATTCAGCATTTCGAGCAATGCGCCCGCCCGCGGATCGCCGTCCGGATACAGATGATGTCCGAACCCCGGGATTGGGATGGCCGACTGCAAATGATGGGCAACGACGTACTCCGCACCGAGTCTTCGGACGTCGTCGAACACAGCCCGCACGCGGCCTGACGCGTCGCCATGCAACGGGCCTGAGAGCGTCGCGAGCCCCGTGAGCAGGCATCCCGGCAGCGATGCGCCGGTGGAGGCGGTAATCCTCGCGGCGAACGCGGAACTCGTGATCTCGTGGTCGGCCACGAGGACCATGGCGCGGCGGATGAGTTCGGCGCCATCGCGGTCCTGGCCCCAGCCGAGCGCGAGACGTTCATGCACCCTTTGTGCGTTCGCGTCACATCGGGCGCCAAACGCCTGCGCGACGAACGCCACGAGCCGGCCAGCCTCCACATGCAGTGCACTGTCCGTGCGTCCAAGGGTCGAGTGCCCGCAGGCCGCAAGCGCCGCCAGCGATGTGAACGCGCATTGCCTGCCTCGCTCGTTACCCTGTAGTGGCACGTCCCCGGTTTCGAAGGAAACGGACGTGCGCGCATTCCAGAGAATGGCCGCCACGTCCTCAAGCGTCGCCGTGTCCGCTAGCCGGATGCTGTCCCGTCCCCGGTAATATGCCCGGCCTTTTGCGAAGGTGGTGATGCCGCTGTAAATGCAGGGCTCCGCACCGAATATCGTCCCGGCGGCGAGCGCCTCGCGCTTGCGTCCCACCTGTTTCTTGCGACACAGAACAGCGACGTCCTCCGCGCGATAGAGACTCTTGCGCGGATCATGCGGATCCGACATGACCGCGATATTGCCTCGACTTACGTACGCATAGACAGTCTGAGCCTGCACTCCGAGTTGTCGGGCTGCTTCCGTCAGAGTGATCCAGTTTCGCATGGGATGGCAGGCAAGGTGAGGCGGTGGAACGCGGCAGGAGAGGAATTGCGATACGGATCGCGCGTTGCATGCGAGCGCGACCGGTCCGGCGTCAATACTGACGTTTTTTCAGATAAAAGTCATCTCGGCGGGTCGCCGCTCCAGGATCTCGACGAGAATGTCGCCCGGCGATCGCACAAAACAGGCTCTGACGCCGGGGCGAACCTGCTTGACCGGCTCGACGATTTCCGCGTCGCAACGCAACAGATGGTCGAACGCTGCATCGAGATCGTCCACGACCACGCCGAAATGATCGATGCCCTCCTTCCGCTCACCATGAGGACGGGTGGTTTGGGCGCTCGCCAGCGAAGTGATGAAAAGGTTGATGCTGCCGATGCGCACATCCACTCGCCCCGGGCGACGCACGATCTCGGCGTTCAGGCAGCGCGCGAACCATGCGGCGGTGGCCTCGGCATCCGCCGAGCACAGTTGCAGATGATCCCACTTGAATTCAATCATTCGATCTCACCGGTTAGTTGAAAGCATCACAGTTCGATGCGGGAAAGCTTCCCCAGCAGCACGGAGTAAGAGAGCGTCCCGAGCAGACATATCGCGCCCATCAGATTGAGGGCCCAGTAGAAGTGGCCGGTGTGATGGGTAATGTAGCCAATCATGAGCGGCGTGGTGACGGCCGCGATATTGGCCGCCAGACTGGTAATGCTGCTGGTCAGTCCGACGTACTGTCGAGGCGCGATTTCGGAGACGGCGGCCCACGACATCGACCCGACACCCTGCGCGAAGAACGCGACAGTCAGGATGGCGATCACCAGTTCGTTCGACTGGACGAAGTTGACGAGCACGATAGACGCGCCAAGCGCTGTTCCGATGATGAGCGGCGCCTTGCGCGCAGTGGAAATCGATACTCCACGCCGGATGAAAAAATCCGAGAGGTAGCCGGCAACAAGAATACCGATCGTCGCGCCGATAAAAGGGAGTGCCTGGAAGATCCCGACCTTGATCATCGACATATGACGCGCTTCGATCAGATAGGTCATGAACCACGTGGTGAAGAAGACCAGCAGGGTGTTATTGCAAAACTTGCCGAGGCAGATGGCGAGAATCTGCCGGTAGCTGAGCAGCTTGAGCGCCATGCGCCAGTCGAACTTCTCGCGAGGCTTGCGCGACGCCGTGGCGCCTTCATTGATGTATTGCAGCTCGGCGGCATTCACGCCCGCATGCTGAAGCGGATCGCGATAAATCCGGTACCAGAGCATGCTGAACAGAATGCCGAAGCCACCCGTCACGAAAAAAACGGTACGCCAGCCGTATGCGGTGGAAATCCACAGCAACAGGCCAGTGAAGAGCGGCGTCCCGATGTATTGCCCCATGACATAGACGCTGGTCGCGAAGCCGCGCTCCCGGGCGGGAAACCACAACGTCACGGCGCGCGCGTTCGAAGGAAAGGCCGGCGCCTCCAGTGCGCCGATGGCGAGCCGCGAACCGAACAGCATCTGATAGCCGCTCGCGAAACCCTGCGTCAGCGTGGCGAATGACCAGCCGACGAGCGACAGCGCATAGGCTACGCGCGAGCCGAGAATGTCGGTCAGCACGCCGCCAGGCACGAGGGCAACAGAATAGGCAAGGCCGAATGCCGCGAACAGCTCGCCCATCTGCATCTTGTTGAGCGCCAGGCTCTTCGAGAGGCCCGGCGCGACGATGCCCAGTGCCGACCGGTCCACGTAATTGAGGATGGTTGCCACGAGCAGCATCGAGAGTACGACGTACCGCACCCTGGTGCGTTTCGCGGTATCGGCGTAAGCCGGGCTTCGCGCCAGTAATGTTTGTTCCTCTACGACTTTCATCGGTGTCTCCAGAACATGAGTCTGTTGTCTTTTTATGTTTGACGGCAGGCCGGTTTATCCGCGGCCGACGAACGGCATGGCGCTCGCCATGATGGTCATGTTGAGAACATTGGCCTCGAGTGGGAGACTGGCCATGTGCGCAACCGCGTTCGCCACGTGCGTCACATCCATTCTTGGTTCGGGCGCCATTCTTCCATCCGCTTGCAGCACGCCCCGGTTCATGCGCTCCGTGAGTGGCGTCGCCGCGTTGCCGATATCGATCTGGCCGCAGGCGATGTTGAATGCGCGTCCGTCCAGCGCGATCGATCGGGTGATGCCGGTGACGGCATGTTTGGTTGCCGAATAGGCAATCGTATGTGGCCTCGGCGAGTACGCTGAAATCGATCCGTTGTTGATGATTCGTCCGCCTTGAGGGGACTGTGCTTTCATCAAGCGATACGCGGCCCGCGCGCACAAAAAGACGCCGGTCAGATTCGTGGCCACGACATCGTTCCAGAAATCGACCTCGTAGTCTTCCAGGGGGACGGCCCCCGCGTTGCGGCCCGCGTTGTTGAAGAGCACGTCGAGCCGACCGAATGCCCTGGCGATCTGCGAAAACGCGTGCTCGACCGATGCTGCATCGGCAACGTCGGCCTGGAATACATGCGCTTCTCCGCCGGCAATACCGATTGTTTCCTTCGTTTCCAGCAGCGGTTCGGCTCTGCGCCCGATCAGCGCGACGACGAATCCAGCGTTGGCGAGCGCCACGGCAGCGGCGCGGCCGATGCCGGAGCCGGCACCTGTCACGGCGGCGAATTTCTTCGATGCAAGCATTTCACTTCCTCTCGACAATTCAGTTGAACACGGGAAAGAGGTTTGCATTCGCGCCATGCGTTGAGCAATCTTGATTCATTGAATCAACGTCTGAGGGCATTACCGGTGGGATCGCATCAGGGTTTTCCTGATGCAGGCGTTGCCCGCAGCGACGCGGGCCAGGCGCGTGAAAGGAAGCCGATCGCAACGCGCGGGGTACGTCCAGGTGAATAAGGGTACAAATCATTTCCGACGAGTTGATTCACACGATCAACATTGACGGCCCGGTCTGCGGTTTCGTAGTCTCTCGACGTCTGTTCATCCAGGGAAAAACCATGTTGGAAAATAAACGTACCCGGCTGTTGATTGCGCGAAAGGTTCCCACAGCCGTGGCGAATCGCGCCGAGGCTGAATTCCATGCCTTCGTGACCGAGTCCGATATGGACTCATGGTCTGTCGTCGACTTCTGCACGAAGCACGACGTGCCGGCCGTACTGATCGGAAAGAAGTCCGGTTTGCAGGCGGAGCACATTGCCGCGCTGCCCTCGACTGTCAGGATCATTACGAACGCGAGTGCGGGCATCGATCACATGGACGTGGCTGCCGCCCGCGAAAGGGGAATCGTCGTCACGAACGCACCCGATGCGCTGACCGAATGCACGGCCGATTTCTCCATGCTCCTCGTGCTCGCGGCCTGCCGCCGCGCGTCGGAGTACGAACGAATCATGCGCAACGGATGGGGCAAATCGTTTGGCATGACCGAAATGCTGGGCATGCGAGTGAATGGCAAGACGCTCGGCATCGTTGGATTCGGGCGTATCGGCCGGGCAGTCGCGAAGCGCGCGCAGGGTTTCGGCATGCGCGTGATCTACACGGATACCCGCCGTGCAGCTCCGTCGGTGGAAAATGGTGCTGCGTTTTACGCCAGCCTCGACGAAATGCTGCCGCATTGCCAGATGCTCACACTGCACGTGCCGGGAGGAGGTGTCCCGCTGATGACGAAAAATGAGTTTGGACGCCTGCCAAGGGGCGCGGTTTTTGTCAACGCGGCACGTGGCGGCCTCGTGGACGAAGATGCGCTATACGACGCCCTGACTTCGGGGCATCTGTTCAGCGCGGCGCTGGACGTGTACCGGAACGAACCCAATGTCGACAAGCGCTTCGCGGAACTCGACAACGTGTTTCTGACGCCCCATATGGCCAGCGCCACGATCGAGACCCGCGACCAGATGGGGTTTACGGCGCTCGACAATGTCGCCGCCGTGCTGGATGGGCGGCCTGCGCTGAATCCAGTCTGAGGCCCGAACTCCCCGAATCAGGGTTTGCAATGCTCGCGTGGCTGGGCATGTCCCAGCCACGCGTCACAAGGCCATTCACGAAGCGCAGGCGCTTTCATGGATGTTCCAGCGGGATACACACCGGGGCGGTCACACAACGATCACGCAAGCGCCGTACTTTGCGAAGTTCGTAAAGGAGACTGCCATGGCGAACAAGCTTGGGGAAATCGATCACATCGTGTATCTGATGCTGGAAAACCGTTCCTTCGACCAGATGCTCGGTTTCCTCTACAGCGCCACTGGAAACCGTTCCCCGCTCGGCCACGCGTTCGACGGCCTCACCGGCAACGAATCGAATCCCGACGACACAGGCCGTGAGGTCCAGGTCTACCGCATCCAGGCGAGCGATCCGCATCCGTATCTGATGCCGGGTGCCGATCCTGGCGAAGGTTTCTACAACACGAACTACCAGCTGTTCTCAACCGACGACCCCGCCCCCGGTGCCGTGCCGGACAACGGCGGTTTTGTGCTGAACTTCAGGTCGGCGATCGCGTCGGATCTCGCGAAGCACTACAAGGACTCGTTGCCCGGCACCGAGCCATCGCAGATCATGGGCATGTACACGCCTGAGCTGCTGCCGATGCTCTCAGGGCTCGCGCGCGGCTATGCCGTGTGCGATGCATGGTTCGCGTCGGTGCCCACGATGACGATGCCGAATCGCGCGTTCGCGCTCGCGGGCACGTCGCAAGGCCATCTCGACGACCACGTCAAGATCTTCACGTGCCCGAGCATCTTCGGCCGCCTCTCGGATCTCGGCGACGCGAAGGTCGACTGGGCGATCTTCGGCTACAACCGCGATCCGCTCACGCGCCATGACTTCCCCGACGTGCAGCACGCCGACGAGCGTCATTTCGGCCACTTCCGCGATTTCCAGGCGCTCGCCGCGAGTGGCAAGCTGCCCGCGTTCACGTTCATCGAGCCGAGCTGGGACGCGACCGGCAACAGCCAGCATCCGAACTACGACGTCGCAGCCGGCGAGCAGCTTATCCACGACACCTATTACGCCCTGCGCAATGGCAAGGCCTGGCACTCGACGCTGCTTGTCATTAACTACGACGAGCACGGCGGCAACTACGACCACGTCGCGCCGCCGTCGAACGCAACGCCGCCCGGCGATGGCACGGTCGGCGAATATGGCTTCGACTTCACGCGCTTCGGCCTGCGCGTGCCGGCCGTGCTCGTCTCGCCGTTGATCGAGGCAGGCTCGGTGTTCCATGCGCCGAAGGGACAAACGATCGACCACACGTCGGTGCTGAAGACGATTCACGAGCGCTGGGGCACGCAACCGCTCACGAAACGCGACGCGGCCGCGCCGTCGCTGGGCGACGTGCTCACACTCGACCGGCCGCGCGATGACGATCCGCTCGCGAACGTCGCGGTGCCGGTTTCGAGCCCGCATCACCAGAACGCCTCGACGCCTTCGCGGCTCGATCGCCTGCAGGCGGCCCGCGTCGCCGCGCTGCCGGTCCGCAACGAGAAAGGCCATTACGACGTGGAGCCGGACCCGTTGCCGGCTTCGAGCGCCGGGCTCACGAACTTCATCCGCGACCGCTCGGCCGCGTGGAGCCAGCATATCCAGCGCCGGCGCAACCGGCGCGACAGCGGGCACTGAACGAAGGACGGTGCCGTCCCGACGGCATCGCCCTTCGCTCCCGTTACGTTACGTTACGCGCCGAACGTCAGCGCATGGGTGAGATCGCCCATCGGCGTCTGTCCGCGCGCACGCATCGCGTCATCGCGCAGCTTCAGACCGTCGAGCGTCGCGAGCCCGAACACGCGCGTGACGAGACGCAGGATCGAGCCCGTGTCGTAGACCGTGTGGTCGACGTATCCCTTCTTCGCGAACGGCGAGACGACGAGTGCCGGCACGCGCGTGCCCGGCCCCCACCGGTCACCCTTCGGCGGCGCGACGTGGTCCCACCAGCCGCCGTTCTCGTCGACGGTCACGATCACGACCATGTTCTTCCACTGCGGGCTCGCGCGCAGCGCCTTGACCGCATGCACGATGTGGCGGTCGCCCGAGGCGACGTCGGCATAGCCCGCATGCATATTCAGGTTGCCCTGCGGCTTGTAGAACGTGACAGCGGGCAGACGCCCCGCGCGCGCGTCGGCGAGGAAGCGGTTCGTGCTCTCGTCGTCGCCGAGGCCGCCGTCGCGCAGACGCTTCGCGCGGGCCTCGGTGCCCGGCGCGAGATTGTGGAAGTAGTTGAACGGCTGATGGTGATACTGGAAGTTCGGGATCACGGGCGTGCCGTTCGCGAGGTTCGCGCCGTGACGATCGAGCGTCTCCTGGAAGGCGCCTGCATACCAGGCCCATTCGACGCCGCGCGCGTCGAGCTTGTCGCCGATGTGCTCGTGGGTCTGCGGCGGTGCGGCCATCGCGTTCGCGTCGAGCCGGAAATCGACGACGCCGTCCGGGCCGGGCGTGAGCGGCGTCGGCGCGTACGGCGGCATCATCGTGTTGACGGCGTAGCTCAGCGTCGCGCCGCCGGCGAGCGTCTCTGGCGGCGTGAGCGCGCTCGCGCCGAACTTCGGGACGCCATTCATCGCACTTGGGGGCGTTGCTGGCAACGGCTTCAGGTTCGGGTCGTCAGGGCGCCCGCTCACGGTCTCCGCGATCTGGAATTTCGCGATGCTCTCGCGCGGATTCGCATAACGCGGCGGCGTGGCCGCGGCGAGATACTGGTGATTGAGAAACGACCCGCCGAACGCGCCCTGGAAGAAGTTGTCGCACAGCACGTATTCGCTTGCGAGATCCCACATGCGCAGGTCGTAGCTCGTGTTCGCGTAGTGGCCCATCGTGAAGCCGGCGGAATCAGCCCAGGCGACGAACATGTCGTTCCGGCCGCCGTTGATCTGCATCTGGTTCTGATAGAACACATGCCACAGGTCATGCGTGACGAGCGAGAGCGGCAGGTTTTCGCCGCCCGGCCCCTTGAGCGCGAACGGCGCGTTCGGCAGGTTCGTCTGGTATTGCTGTCCGGCACGATAGCTGACGCCGTCGGCGACCTGATCCTTGAGCAGCCAGCCACCCGGCACGGGCGGCAAATACGGCAACACGGTCTTGCCGTCACGATCGCGCTGCAGGTAGTCGGTGGGCTTCAACGACAAGAGCGGCTTCTCGACACCGGGGAAATCGCCGAACAGGTTGTTGAAGCTGCGGTTTTCCGAATAAATCACGACGATCGTCTTCACGTTCTCGCGCAGTGCGGCATCGAGTTCGGCGCCACCGAGGCCGCGCGCGGTGCGGCCGTCGCCCGCGCCCTCGGGCGCCGCGCAGCCGGCGAGCCCACCGCCAACGGCGACCGCCGCAAGCCCGCCGAGAAACGTGCGCCGGCGGGGATTCGGGGCGGACGGCGTTTTCTCCGTTTCAGTCGATTGCGGGGATTCAACGGACGGGTCTTCCTTTCTTGTCATGCCGCTTCCTTTTTGTCGTGATCGGGGTAGAGGCGCGGGCCGGGCTCGGGTGACCGGCGGCATGCGCGGATGGATCGCCCGAAGCCGCGGCGGTCCGCTCCGCGTGCGGCTTCAGATCGTAGCGTGCAGGCGAGGCATTTGAATGACAGATCGATGACAGGACATCCGCGCATCGAAAGGAACACTAAAACGCGCAAGGCGTGGAGTTATGGCGAGCAGTATTCCATCGGTACGATGTCGGGTCGGGTTCGGCCAGCATGTGACGTTCGCTCGTGCAGGCTAGGCGACGCTCGAATGACTCTTGCATCTCAACAACGGCCATACCGCTCATGAGATCATCGGTGAGCCGACCGGCCTTCGAGGTTTCCCAGCAGCAAGCTTGGGGCAATGACTGTTCGGATCCGTCAACACCGGGAAGTAGCCTGCCATGCGCTTGTGCTTACATAGACGAGGTCATTTTGCCGCTCATCATTGATGCAAAATCAGATGCGACCGTCGGTCGGCTACAGCAATCATGACCATCATTCGTGGGATTTCGGCTCAGTTTCGCCATGCCGGAATTTGAGCGGCGATACACCTACTGCCCGGCGAAACGTGCGTGCAAAGTGTGAAGGGTCTGCAAATCCGGCGCGTTGACCGATCTGAGCTGTAGTCAGGCGCGAGAAGAGTCGCGATTCGAGCATCCTGGCCGCCACGGCGACGCGCGCGGATAAGAGAACAATACCGAAGGCCTTATTGCGGGAGGCCAGATGGCGATGCAGCGTTCGTGGCGAGATGTCTAGCGCGCGTGCCACTTCACTGGCTGTCAGCGTGAGCTCTCCGCAGCGTTGGCGAATACACTCTTCGATGCGATCGGCCAAAGACTTGTCAGCTCGCGCCGGGGAGTGGCCGCCGTTGGCAATCTCATTCGCGGCCAATGCGAGCAGGGCGCCCAGATGATCCGCGATGAGTTGTTGCGGAAGCGGTGGACGGATCATGCTTTCAGGTGTCAGGGCCGTCATGAAGTTTGTCAGCGCCCGGCCCCACGGGGTGTGCGGGGTGATGCGGCGTCCCAGCACAACCTGCGGCTCCGGCAACCACTGACGCACCCAGCCGACGGGAAGTTGGAGATTGACAAAATCGTAGTCTTCCAGTGTCTCGACCATTAAATCCAGTTGTGAGTCGGTGAACGCAGCGATGTTCGGGGCGAACAGATTTTCATCCCGGTGTCTGAGTCGCCACGATCCTCGGCGACTCGCCAGCACGTTGAAGTTGTGGTCAATCTGACGCTGGATTTCCAGCTTACCGCTTCGAACCATATGTGCGCTGCCGCTGTGCCGCATCAGGGAGAGGGGTCCCAGTTCCACCGCCTCGATCGACGCGCAAAAACTCGCCGTGTGAGGGCCTGAAAAGCTAAACGGAATGATCGCAGTCGCACACGCAGCTTCGAAATAAGCAACGCGTTGCGCCGGGGGAACGGTGCTTGTCGACCAAGTCCGAATAGTGGGCAGCGGGCTGTCACTCATTTTGATTCCGTCACAATGAACGCCCGCACAGAATAGCACCCCTCGGCATCAGCAGCGACCCATCGGAGCCCGTCCCGCGGACCTCGCTGGCAACGGATCGTACGGCGAGTTTGCGGCGTGTGCGATTAGCCCCGCCAATAGTTGTTCGCGGCAGCAATGGTGGCGAACTCGAGCGCAACGACGTGGCCAACCTGAATCAGATCCGAAGCATCGTTCGCATAGACCTCGCGCAACCTAGCTCGAGTATTGTCGTCGGGTTGCGTCGCCTTGATTACCAGGCGCGCCATTTTAATTGCCAGGTGCCGACCATCCTCCGGCGTTGGCGTAATGAGAGAATTGCCGGGTACGAGAGTAATGTCCATCGAACGGCTCCTTGAGGTCGGTTGATAAAACAGTCAGCGTCCGCTTTCGGGCGCGGCGCACCCCAGTATGAAAGGGCCGATACCGTGTAACCGGCGCGAGACTGCCATCGCGATCCGTAAATCCGGTCGTCGCGTGCCAAGCTGCGGCGGGCCGCGGACTTGCGTCACCTTCCACAACCGACCCGGCGCTCAACTACTCGTTCAACCAGTGGAGGGCACTGACACTGTTTGCGAAGACGGGACAGGACCCGATGGAAACGTCCTTGCCCTTGGGGTGTAGGTTGATTTCTGCCTGTTGCCGCTCGCCTATTTCCCTATTATTGTCAACTGAGAGGACCATGGTTCTGCCACGGCAGCTCGATGCGCCCTCATGACCGGCCTCGCTTCCACACTCGCGCAATCGCTCACCTTCTTAGGCACGCAATAGCCGATTGACATGTTGTCGGAACCGCTGGATCCCGAAGGTGGGATTGGGATTGCCGCCCGCTCTCCTGCTCATGGACGATCGCGGTTCGCGACCGTCCGTTGTCGAGAGACTTGAATGGCGGCTCAGGGGGCGAGTTGCGCCGGTCGCCGTCGGGCAGGCCATCTACGGACGTTCGCCCAGGCTTTTACACGGTCGTTCGACCCGTCGGCTCCACGTTGAAAACGGCCGTTGCTCTCGCGGTGACTCGAATGACGGTAACGGGCTCGCAAAGCGCCCTTCACGCTCAATACATTCAGCAAGTCCAGCCTCGAAAAACGAGACGTCAGGAGACAATCTTTCGCCAAAGCAGCAGCTTCTGCTCGAACGAGAGCATCGCGTTCGCCGGACTCGATGAAGGCAGCACAAGCGTTTCATAGCCCGCCGCGCCGATCACATCGGCAAACCGTCCGGCCGCCTTGCCGTTAAAGCAAACCTTGCGAAGGCGTGGCGCGTGCTCTCGCAGCGACGCAAAGTCATTTGGCTGCGCGTTGCGAATCGCTGAATCCAGACTTCCCTCACGATGACACGCATCCAGCACGTCCCAGATGCCGATGCCATGCGCAAGCACGCGTTTGAGCCGCGCGTCATAAGGCAATTCGTGAAGCGAAGCCTCACCGGTCACGGAACCCAGAAGCCGCCAGAACTGGTTACGCGGATGTGCGTAGTACTGTGTCGCCACAAGCGACGCTTCGCCCGGGAAACTGCCGAGCACCAGCGTGTGCGTATCCGCCGCGACCACAGGGGCAAAGCCGCGCAGCATCAGCAACTTCCTTCACGTGGCGTGCGCGGCGCGGAATGCGTGCGCGATGTCGTGTGATCGAGCGGACGTCCATGTTCACGCGGATACGCACGCGCCGGCGCGTCGTAGCCGGGTTCGCGCGCATCGTGTGGCCGCGCCTGCGTTCGCGCGCGCGAGGCAAGATACGCCCATAGCGCGGGCAGCATGCATTCGGTGACCATCAGCGGTGCGCCGTGTCGCTCGAATACCGAGCGCCGCGCGACAAGCGCGTGCGGCGCGGCAGTGTCGATCTCGCGCGAAGCGAGCCGGTACAGCGGATGTCGCGCGTTGAGCCGACGACTCACCAGCGCGGATCGCGCGACGCTGCTATCGCTG
This sequence comes from Paraburkholderia gardini, assembly GCF_907164575.1. Lineage (GTDB taxonomy): Bacteria > Pseudomonadota > Gammaproteobacteria > Burkholderiales > Burkholderiaceae > Paraburkholderia > Paraburkholderia gardini. The sequence goes on along the minus strand of NZ_CAJQYY010000001.1, from coordinate 269,562 downwards.
TACAGCAGTTCGGCAAGCGGCCGGTTGCGCAGACACCGCATCGATTGCCACGCGCCGACGCTCGCGGCGAGCGGCGCGACGCTGTGCGCGGCGACGAACGGCGTGCCATCGACGGACAGCACCACTTCACGCACCCAGACCGGCGCACGCGACGTGATGGACAACGCGGCGTATTCATCGTCCCACGCGCGCGCGACCGCTTCACGCGTCACGCGGACGATGACCGCGCCAAGCGTCGCGAGATGGGCGGTCAATGAACCGCCGCGGGTGAGCCAGTCTTTCTGGTCTGACGAGAAACCGGGCATGGGCGCCGCGCGCCAGTGCGCGTTGGCGGCATCGAAACGGATAGACATGCGCCGCATTATAAGATGCGCTCCGGTTTGCGTTCCGCGCGGCGACGTTTGCGCGTGCGCTAGCGTGTCGACGCCAACGCAAGCTGCCGCAACCGCACAATCACGCGTTCGACAACCGGCCACCAGTCGCCCGGCCGCGGCTGACGGAACAGCTCGACGGTGTCGTACCACGGCTGCGATTCCGCGACGCCCCAGCACCAGTGCGACACGTGATCGAGCATCGCCAGCACCGGACGCCCAAGCGCGCCGCCAAGATGCAAGGGCGCGCTATCGATGGTGACGAGCGCATCGAGCGCGGCAACGTGAGCGGCCAGATCGTCGAAACCTTCGACGTAATGGGCGCTCAGATCCGGCGTGCGCGTACCCGCGCAGGCGGCGTTGAACGCGGATGCCAGTTCATCGCCGCTGCCTGGCGTCAAAGGATGGAATACGACATCCGGCAATTCGAGCAAAGGGGCAAGCGCCGGGAGTGGAATCGAACGCTTCGCATCGCGTCGATGCGAGGGACTTCCGCGCCACACCAGACCGACCTGCAATGCCCCCGATGCACCGCCAGCGTTCACACTCACAAGCTCACGCCACGCCTCGGCTTTCCGCGCATCCGCGCACAGATAAGGCGCGCCATGAACGTGCTCCAGCTGAAGGCCGATCACGAACGGCACGCTCATCATCGGCAACGTGAAGTGACACCGGCCGGGCGTATCGTCTTCGATCGAAACGCAGTCCGCGTAATAGCGCGAGAACAGCGGCTTGAGCGCACGCCGGCAGGCCAGCGTGACGCGACCGCCCTCGTCCCGCACACGCGCCGCCAGCGTGGGCAGCAAACGCACCATCTGGATATCGTCGCCGTTGCCCTGCTCGCTGTACACGAGCAACGTCTTGCCCGCGAGCGGCTCGTTGTGCCAGCGCGGGCCGCGTCGCGCCATTACGTTGACGATGTTCTCCGGCGTGCGGTCGCCGCGCGCGAGGCGTGCTTCGTAGCGCGGCCATGCGTCGCGCCACGCGCCACGTCGCAACGCCAGTTCAGCCAGATCGACTGCCGGCATGACCGCGCCCGGGTCCAGTGCAAGCGCCGCGTGCAGCGCGGCTTCGCTATCGTCGTAACGCGCCTGCTCCGCGAGATACAGGCCAATGGCCGCAACCACGCTCGCATTCCCTGGCGCCGCGCGGTCGACGGCGCGCATGGTGGCTTCGGCCGCGGCTGCGTCGTTGCGCTGCCATTGCGCGTGACTGAGCTGCCAGGCCATTTCGGCATCGGCGGGATGCTTCGCGAGCGCTTCACGGGCCACGCGCTCCATCACGTCCCATGCACGCATCTCGCGGCAGGCGATGGCGAACTGCAATGGCAAGTCCGGGTGAATCGCCGGATCGAGCGACCAGGCGCGCGCGAGCGCCGCATGGCGCTCCGCCGAAGACGCCGGGTCCGCGATTGCCGCCAGTGTCTGCGCGAGCCACCACGGAGCACGGGCGTCGTCCGGAAACCGGTGTCCATACGCGCGCAGCATGTGCGCTGCAGCCGGATGGGCCGCGCAGCGATTGCTCAGCCAGACGATCCATTCGATGCTCGCTTCGCCGGGCTGCGTGAGGACGGCCTGCTCGCTGTAACGCGTCGCCGCGCGTGTATCGCCGAGCGCGTCGGCGAAGAGCGCGAGCCGCGCGAAACGCGCACCCTGATTCGCATCTGGCGCGGTCAGCGCAGCGAGATGCCAGGCGCTTCCGAAATCCCCGGCGCTTGCGCACAGTTCGGCGTGAACGATCGATGGCACGCCATCGACGGCAAGCCTGGACGCGCATTGAAGCGCTGCGTCGAGACCCTGCTGCCGCAAGATCGACCATACGATGAAGACAGATTCGGAAACTGACGCAAACACTGGCTGTGACATGGGAAGACTACCCGGCGCAACAGATTGACGTGTCGCAGAACACGGTCGAATCCGACCGCATCTGCCCGCGGATGCCCGACGGCGCGGACAGACGGCAGATTACGACGGCACGCGTTCACGCCATCTCACAAACGATTCTGAAAGCGCCGGTGCTCAACGACTGCATCGTTACCCATACTGCTTTCGCGGCCCGCGTTTTGCGGGTCGTGTCATTCGAACAGGAACAGGTCCGCCAACAGGGAGAAGAGATTGACCATCAACACAAAACATACGTCCGACCGCATTGCCCACCTTGCCGCTGTCGTGCTGGCAACGCACGGCGCGTCGCATCAGGAGAAAGAACTGGCTGGTTCGGCGCTCGCGCAGCATCACACAACGAAGCAGTCGAGCGTCGCGATGGGACGGCTCGCGGCGCACGTGCTCGACGACAGACACGCGAGTGAGGCCGCGAGGGAACTGGCGGGCTCCGTCCTCGCGCAGGTTCGCCGGCTGGTTTAGGCGGCCGGGGCGCCGCCACGCAGGTCAAAAAAAACGCTGCCCGAAAACGGCAGCGTTTTTTCCATCGCGACGTATCACACGAAAACCGGGGCACGAAGCCCCGTTTTCACGCGTTGCGAGCCAGCAGCAACGCGTTGGTCCGCTTCACGAAGCTCGCCGGATCTTCCAGCGCACCGCCTTCCGCGAGCAGCGCCTGATCGAACAGCAGATGGCACCAGTCGTCGAAGTTCGCGCTGTCGGTGTGCAGGTTCTTCACGAGCGCGTGCTCCGGGTTCACTTCGAGGATCGGATGCGATGCCGGCGCCTGCTGTCCTGCCGCCTTCAACATGCGCTGCAGGTAGCCGCTCATGTCGCCTTCGTCGGCCACGAGGCACGACGGCGAGTCGGTCAGACGGAACGTCAGACGCACGTCCTTCGCCTTGTCCTTCAACGCTTCCTTCATGCGTTCGACGAGCCGCTTCAGTTCTTCACCGACCTTTTCCTGCGCCTCTTTTTCCTCGTCGTTCAGCGCGCCGAGATCGAGATCGCCACGCGCGACACTGGCGAGCGGCTTGCCGTCGAATTCGTTCAGGAACGACAGCATCCATTCGTCGACGCGATCCGTCAGCAGCAGCACTTCGACGCCCTTCTTGCGGAACACTTCGAGATGCGGGCTGTGCGTCGCGGCCTGGAACGTATCGGCGGTGACGTAGTAAATCTTCGACTGTTCGGGCTTCATGCGCGAAACGTAGTCAGCGAGCGAAACGGTCTGCTCCGGCGAATCCGTTTGTGTCGACGCAAAGCGGATCAGCTTCGCGATGCGTTCCTTGTTCGCGAAGTCCTCACCGATGCCTTCCTTCAGCACCTGGCCGAATTCCGTCCAGAACGTCGTGTACTTTGCCTTGACTGCTGCGTCTTCCGAGTTCGCGAGCTCTTCGAGCATCGACAGCGAACGCTTCGTCACGCCTTCGCGGATCGCCTTCACATCGCGGCTTTCCTGCAGGATTTCGCGCGATACGTTCAGCGGCAGATCCGCCGAATCGACCACGCCCTTCACGAAGCGCAGATACGACGGCAGCAGCTGTTCGGCGTCGTCCATGATGAAGACGCGCTTCACGTACAGCTTCAGGCCGCCGCGATGATCGCGGTTCCACATGTCGAACGGCGCGTGCGCCGGCACGTACAGCAGCTGCGTGTATTCGCTGCGGCCTTCGACGCGGTTGTGCGTCCACGTCAGCGGATCCTGATGGTCGTGCGACAGATGCTGGTAGAACTGCGTGTACTGCTCGTCGGTGATGTCGCTCTTCGAACGGGTCCACAGCGCACTCGCCTGGTTGACGGTCTCGTCTTCGTCCTTCGTGACCATCTCGCTCTTTTCAGCGTCCCACTCTTCCTTTTGCATCAGGATCGGCAGCGCGACGTGATCCGAATACTTCTGGATGATCGACTTCAGCTTGTAAGTGGACAGCAGTTCGTCTTCGTCGGCGCGCAGATGCAGCGTGATCGTCGTGCCGCGTGCCGCGCGCTCGATCGAATCCACCGAAAAATCGCCCTCGCCCGCGCTTTCCCAGCGCACGCCTTCGCTGGCCGGCAAACCGGCGCGACGCGTTTCGACCGTGATGCGGTCAGCGACGATAAAGCCCGAGTAGAAACCGACGCCGAACTGGCCGATCAGCGCCGCGTCTTTCTGCTGGTCGCCCGAGAGCCTGCCGAAGAATTCCTTCGTGCCGGAACGCGCGATCGTGCCGAGGTTCGCGACGGCTTCGTCGCGGCTCATGCCGATGCCGTTGTCGTCGATACTGATGGTGCGCGCGGTCTTGTCGTACGCAATGCGGATGCGCAGGTTCGGATCGTTTTCGTACAGCACGCTGTTTTCGATGGCTTCAAAGCGCAGCTTGTCGGCGGCATCCGACGCGTTCGAAATCAGTTCGCGAAGAAAGATTTCCTTGTTGCTGTACAGCGAATGAATCATCAGATGCAGAAGCTGTTTCACTTCTGCCTGAAAGCTCATGGTTTCTTGTGCCATGGTCGGATGTCCTCTCTGTTGCTGGATGGTTCAAAACAGGCGTATCTCGCGTTTTCCGCACCTTTGCGTGCATCAGCGCCAAACGCGAATTGCCGGCGTAAATGGGGTCGCCCGCGCCCGTTTCAAGAGGCGCGACGCGCGACGCTGTCCAGATAGCGGCACAGAAACACCGACAGCGCCGGATCGGTACAGTTCGCGATGTTAAAGCGCATCCATGTGGCCGGCGACTGGTGCGGCGAGAACAGGCTGCCGGGCGTCAGCAGGAAGCCTTCCTCGTGGCCGGCGGCGGCGAACACGTCGGCGTCGACGCCCGTGTCGGCCCACAGGAACATGCCCGCGCCAGGCGCGAAGAATATCTTCATGCCAGCCTTTTCGAGCATGCGCACGGCCTTGTCGCGCACGCCGTCGAGCCGCGCGCGTAGCCGCTCGACGTGCCGCCGGTAGTGGCCTTCTGTCAGGATCTTGTAGAGCACGCGCTCGTTCAGTTCAGGGCTCGTCATGCCGACCAGCATTTTCTGGTCGGTGATCGCGTTCGCCACTTCCGGCGCGCACGCGACGAAACCAACGCGCAGGTTCGCCGCCAGTGTCTTCGAAAAGCTGCCGAGGTAGATCACGCGCTTTAACTGGTCGAGACTCGCCACGCGCGTCGCCGCGTAGCCGGACGGGCACAGGTCGCCGTAGATATCGTCCTCGACGACGATGAAATCGTGTTCCTCGGCAAGCCGCAGGATGCGAAACGCCTGCGCGGCGGTGAGCGACGTGCCGGTCGGGTTTTGCAGCACGGAGTTGATGACGAGCATTTTCGGGTGCCACGTCTGGATCAGCTGTTCCAGCGCGTCGAGATCGGGGCCGTCGGGCGTGTACGGCATGCCGACGAGCCGCGCGCCCTGCGACGCAAAGCGCCCGAACATCTGGAACCACGCCGGATCGCCGACGATCACCGCATCGCCCGGCTGGACGTAAATGCGCGCGATCAGGTCGATGGCCTGCGTGATACCGGACACCATCACGATCTGGTCCGGCGAAGCGCCGATTTCCAGCTCCTCCAGCCGCGTCTGCAACTGCTGGCGCAGCGGCAGAAAACCCTGCGGCGTACCGAAGCCGAGCATCTGCGCTCCGCTTTGCCGCCCGAGCGTGCGTAGCGCGCCGGTGATCAGGTCGCCGTCGAGCCAGCGGCCCGGCAGATAACCGAGGCCCGGACCTTTCTCCGGCCGCGTCGACGAATGCAGCATGTTGCGCAACAGCCAGACGACGTCGATCGTGCTCGGCGCCGGTGCCGCCTCGGTGAGCGCGCGGCGCTCGCCGGGCAGCTGGCTCGCGGCGCGCTCGCGTACGTAGAAACCCGAGCCGCGCCGCGAATCGAGGTATCCCTGCGCGACGAGCCGTTCGTACGCCTCGACCACCGTGAAGCGCGACACCCCTTTGTCGAGCGCGAGCGTGCGGATCGACGGCATGCGCATGCCGGGCCGGAACACGCGTTCTTCGATGCGGCGGCGCGCCCATTGCACCAGCTGGTCGACGAGCGTCAGCGAAGACGCGTCATGGGGCGCGGGAATCAGGTCGAGCGGGACGGACATGGCGAGGCTCCAACTGTACCGAACAGTATCGAACCGATTGTACCGTTACTGTGCCGGTCGCAGGCGCTACATTGAACACTCCGTTGAGCGCCGCGGCATGCGTCTGCGTGCCCGGCATCCGGCCAGTCGCGGGCATCCTGTGCGTTGCACGGACCGTCGGCCGGACGAAAGGTTATGCTGGCGGCCCGGGCCGCATCGCCCCTCCCAACGTCCGGTTGCGCGCGCGAATGCGCCTGCCGTTCGCTGAAAACCGTCTTTTACCGTGTTGCCATGACCGCCCAGAAGCTGCATCTCGATCATCTCGTTGTCACCGCCCGCACGCTCGACGAAGGCACGCAATACGTCGCCGACACACTCGGCGTCACGCCGGCCGGCGGTGGTACGCATCCGCTGATGCGCACGCACAACCGGCTGCTGAACCTGTGGGGCGGCATCTATCTGGAAGTGATCGCGATCGATCCGCAATCCGGTGCCCTTCCGGCTGGAACCGACATTGCGCCGCGCCCGCGTCTTTTCGCACTCGACGCGCCCGCGACGCACGCGCGGCTCGAGCGCGGCCCGTACCTGTCGCACTGGGTCGCGCGCGTCGAGCGGCCTAAAAACCTGCCGCGCTGGCGCGAGCAGTATCCGGAGCGGATTGCACCGGTCGTGCCGATGTCGCGCGGCGATTTCACGTGGGGCCTCACCGTGCCGGACGACGGCGCGTTTCCCGCGTGGCAGGGTGCGGGCGACGGCATCGCGCCTTCGCTGATCCAGTGGGATACGGCGCTGCATCCTTCGGCGATGCTGCCCGAGCCGGAAGTCGCGCTGAAGTCGCTAAAGGGTTTTCATCCGCAGGCCGATGTGATCCGCGCGCAACTCGAGTGGCTCGGCGCCGCGCATCTGATCGCGCTCGACACAACGCCGGACAGCGCGAGCCTCGTCGCCGAATTCGAAACGCCCGCCGGACTCCGCACGCTCAAATAGCGTGTGTCACGGCCCACGAACCCAGGCTGGATCAAGAGAGTAAAGAGAGACACCCGCAATGAAACCGCGCGAATCCCAGGGCATGATGCTTGGCCTCATCGGCGTCATGATCTTCAGCCTCACGTTGCCGATGACGCGCATCGTCGTGCAGGAGTTTCATCCGCTGCTAGTCGGCCTCGGTCGCGCGCTCGCCGCCGCGGTGCCCGCTGCCGCGCTGCTGGCATGGCGCCGCGAACGCCGGCCGACGTGGCCGCAGGTCAAGAGCCTCGCCGTGGTGTCGCTCGGTGTGATCATCGCATTTCCGGTGTTTTCCGCGTGGTCGATGAAGACGGTGCCCGCTTCGCATGGCGCGGTCGTCAACGGCCTGCAGCCGCTGTGCGTCGCGTTGTATGCCGCGTGGCTCTCGCACGAACGGCCCTCGAAGGCGTTCTGGGTGAGCGCGATTGCGGGCAGCGCGATCGTCGTCGCGTTCGCGCTGCAATCGGGCGGCGGCTCGCTGCAGACGGGCGATCTGCTGATGCTCGTCGCAGTCGGCATCGGTGCGCTCGGCTACGCTGAAGGCGCACGGCTTGCGCGGCAGATCGGCGGCTGGCAGGTGATCTGCTGGGCACTGGTGCTCTCGGCGCCGTTCCTCGTGATTCCAGTCGGCTGGCTCGGCTGGGAACATCACGTGCAGCATCCCGGCCCCATCGCGTTGAAGACATGGCTCGCGTTCGGCTACGTCACGCTCTTCTCGCAGTTCATCGGCTTTTTCGCGTGGTACGCGGGGCTCGCGATGGGCGGCACGGCGCGCGTGGGCCAGGTGCAGCTACTGCAGATTTTCTTCACGATGGCGTTTTCCGCGATCTTTTTCGGCGAGCACGTCGCGGCTTCCACCTGGCTTTTCGCGGCCGCCGTGATCGCCACCGTCGTGCTCGGCCGCAAGGCGACGGTGCGCACCGTCCACGTACCCGCGCGCGCAGCCTGACGAGACGCGCGATAATCACGCATTCGACCGACCCCTTTCAGCTTCAGCATCACACTGCAATCGAGGAGACCATGGACCAAAGCGACCTTCAAGCCCCGACGTGGCAACTGTCCGAACGTGCACGCAAGCTCACCAGCTCGGCGATTCGCGAGATCCTGAAAGTCACCGAACGGCCCGAAGTCATTTCGTTCGCGGGCGGGCTGCCTTCGCCGGCAACTTTCCCGGCCGAACGGATGCGCGAGGCGTCCGACTGGATCCTGCGCAACGACCCCGCCGCCGCGCTCCAGTACAGCGCAACCGAAGGCTATCTGCCGCTGCGCGAATGGATCGCCACACGCTACTCCGTGAACGGTGCGAAGATCCGCGCGTCGCAGGTGCTGATCACGACGGGTTCGCAGCAGGCGCTCGACCTGCTCGGCAAGGTGCTGATCTGCAAGGACAGCCCGGTGCTCGTCGAAACGCCGACGTATCTCGGCGCATTGCAGTCGTTCTCGATGTACGAGCCGCACTACGTGCAGGTGCCGACCGATGAGAACGGCCTGATCCCCGAAGCGCTCACGCCCGAACTGACGGCGGGTGCGCGCCTCCTGTACGCGCAGCCGAATTTCCAGAATCCGACGGGCCGCCGTCTGCCGGTCGAGCGCCGCCGCGCGCTCGCCGCGCTCGCGAAGACCGCGCCGTTCCCCATCATCGAGGACGACCCGTACGGCGCCCTCGATTACGCGGGCGAGCCGCTGCCGACGATGCTCTCGATGTCGCCCGACCACATCGTTCATCTGGGCTCGTTCTCGAAAGTGCTCGCGCCGGGTCTGCGGATCGGCTACATCATCGCGCCCGAGGAACTGCACTTCAAGCTGGTGCAGGCCAAACAGGCAACCGATCTGCACACGCCGAGCTTCACGCAACGCATCGTGCATGAGGTCGTAAAAGACGGCTTTCTCGACACGCACGTGCCGACGATCCGCGCGCTCTATCGCGATCAGTGCGCCGCGATGCTGGCCTCGCTCGAACGCTACATGCCCGAAGGCGTGAGCTGGAACCGTCCGGAAGGCGGCATGTTCGTGTGGGTCACGCTGCCTGCGCAGATGAACAGCATGAAGCTGCTCGAAGAAGCGGTCGCGCAGAACGTCGCGTTCGTGCCGGGCGGGCCGTTCTTCGCGAACGAAGCGCAACACAACACGCTGCGTCTGTCGTTCGTGACCGTGTCGCCGGCGAAGATCGACGAAGGCGTCGCGAAGCTCGCCGCATTGATCCGCGCGCGGATCTGATGACCGATCCGTTTTACCGATTTCATCCAGAGATAAAGGACACGTCATGGCTCAAGCAAATGTGTATGACCGGCTGAAGGAACTCGGCATCGAACTGCCGACCGCAGGCGCGCCCGCCGCCGCTTACGTGATGAGCGCGCAGGCCGGGAACACGGTGTATCTGTCCGGCCACATCGCGAAGAAGGACGGCAAGCCGTGGGTCGGCAAGCTCGGCGACACGCTGTCGACCGGGGAAGGCAAGGTCGCCGCGCGGTCGATCGCGATCGACCTGCTCGCAACCCTGCACGCACACGTCGGCGATCTGAACCGCGTGACGCGCATCGTCAAGCTGATGAGCCTCGTCAATTCGACGCTCACGTTCACCGAACAGCATCTCGTGACGAACGGCGCATCGGAACTCGTCGCCGACGTATTTGGCGAGCGCGGCAAGCACGCCCGCTCGGCATTTGGCGTCGCGCAGATTCCGCTTGGCGCATGCGTTGAAATCGAAATGATCGCTGAAGTGCAGTAATACTTCGTTGTCGTCCGGCTTCAGCCTGGCTGAAGCCGCGTCGTACATATGAAGAATCGCGTTTATTCAATTCCGGCATCAGGAACGGGCAAAACTCATGTTTAGTCGTTTCAGGCAGGTCGATGTGTTTACCCTTGTCCCGTTCAAGGGCAATCCGCTCGCGGTGATTCTCGAAGCCGACAGCCTGACCACCGACCAGATGCAAACCATCGCGCGCTGGACGAATCTGTCCGAGACCGCATTTCTGCTGAAACCGACCGACCCGGCCGCCGACTACCGGGTGCGTATCTTCACGACGGGCAGCGAGCTTCCGTTCGCCGGTCACCCCACGCTCGGCAGCGCGCATGCGCTGCTCGAAAGCGGCTATACGCCGAAGCAGCCAGGCAGGCTTGTGCAGCAATGTGGCGTTGGCCTTGTCGAACTGGCGCAGCAGGACGCGCATGTCTGGGCGTTCGCCGCGCCGCCGGCGCGCATCACGCCCCTTCCCGAAACACAGTACGCCGCGCTGCGGGCGGCCCTGAAAACCGATGCGATCGACTTCAGTGCGCCACCCTGTGCGATCGACAACGGTGCGGCGTGGCTCGTCGTGCGCCTGCAGTCCGCTCCCGCCTGCCTTGCGCTGACGCCGGACGCACAGCAACTCGCCGACATCGCCCATGCCACCGATACACACGGTATCGCCGTCTACGCACCGCATGCCGACGGGGGCCCCGCCACGTTCGAAGTCCGCTGCCTGATGGCAGGCGGCGCGTTCGGCGTCGGCGAAGATCCGGTGACGGGCAGCGCGAACGCCGCGCTGGCAGGTTTGCTGACACAGCAGCATCGCCGTCCCGGCAACGGATACACCGCGCGCCAGGGCACCGCGATCGGCCGCGACGGCCGTATCGTCGTGACCTACGACGACGCCGCCGGCAAGACGTGGATCGGCGGCTCATCCGTCACGGTGGTCGACGGGACGTTCCGGCTGCCCTGAGCCGCAAGCGCACGCGCCTGTCCAATGCGCGCCGGCACTCCACTGTCTGGTTTGTTGCCCACAACATGTCTCATGCAGACAATCGGACGATCGCTTCGATGTGTGCTCAACGCTCGCCTTGATGCGAGCGTGATGCGTTCTGGATAAACTGGCGACGTACCCCTACGCAACGGGCATCGTCTGAAACTTCCGTTTCGACGAAACCCTTTAAACGCGGACTACCGGCGAACCTGGCGGCAACGCTGGCGAGCCACGTCGGGTCAGCGTATCGCGTGCCTGGCCGGGCGAGCGTATACCCGATGCGCGGATGCTTCCTTAATCTTTTGGCATTCAGTAATATCGAAAGGTCCAGGTGACAACAGGACTTCGGCACGACACCGCGCCCTCCCACCCCCGCGCACCCGGTACCGTTCATCATGCAGCCAATCTCGAACCTCGCGCAGTCGACGTACCCGGAGCCGCTGCGGCGAAGCGCACGCCCCTGGTCGGCACGATGAATCATTTCCGCGTTTCCACAACACGTGACGGAAGACTCCGCGATCCCGCGGTATCGCGCCGTCGTGCGCTGCTCGCTATTCCCGCACTCGGCGTACTGGTATTGATCCTGCTGTGGACTGTCATCTTCGCGCGCCTGTCGGTCGAGAAGGACACGACGTATCGGGAAGCGATGGCATCGTCGGCGATCCTGTCGGCGGCGCTTGAACAACACACGGTCAAGGCCATCCACCAGGTCGACCAGATCACGCGCTTCGTCAAATACGAGTTCGAGAAGTCGCCGAATCACTTCGACCTGTCGAGCACGGTGGAGAAAGGCGTCGTGCAGAGCGAGACGCTCGTGCAGGTTTCGCTGATCGATGAGCACGGCACGCTGATCGCGAACACCGCCGATCCCACGCCGAAACCCATCGACCTCTCGGACCGCGAGCACTTCAAGGTGCACGAACACGAGAACGATGACGCGCTCTACATCAGCAAACCGGTGCTCGGGCGCGTGTCCGGGCACTGGACGTTGCAGATGACGCGCCGGCTGAATCATCCGGACGGCTCGTTCGCGGGTGTCGTGGTGGTGTCCGAGGACCCGAGCTACTTCACGAGCGACTTCTACAACAACGCGGCGATCGGCCGCGACGGCGTGATCGCCGTCATCTCCGATTCAGGCACCGTGCTCGCGCGCCGCACCGGCAGCGCCGAGAATGCGGAAGGCGTGTTCTCGGCGAGCGGCACGTATCCGACGTCGGAACACGTGTCGGGCACGTACGTCGACCCGATCGACAAGGTGACGCGCATCGTGTCGTACCGTCATATCGACGGCTATCCGCTCGGCGTGCTGGTCGGGCTCTCGCAGGCGGAAGAGTTCGCCGACTACAACCATACGCGCAACGTCTATCTGTTGATGGCGGGCTTTATCTCGCTCGCGATGCTGAGCTTCTTCGCCGTCGCGACGGGGCTGATCGGCAAACTGCTCGGACGCGAACGCGAGATGACGCATCTCGTCGAATACGATCTGCTGACCGGCCTGCGCAACCGCTACGCCACGCTGCAGAGCCTGCGGCACGACGTTGCGTTACCGGTGAACGTCGGCCGTCTCGCGATCCTGTTCATCGACCTCGACAACTTCAAGACCGTCAACGACACGCTCGGCCACAACGCCGGCGACATCGTGCTGCAGATGACCGCGTCGCGGCTCGCGGATGCCGTCGCCGATCTGGGTTCGCTCAGCCGCATCGGCGGCGACGAATTTGTCGTGATCGTCAAAGGTGAGAACGTCGAAAAGCGCGCCGTCGATCTCGCCGAAGCAACCGCCGAAGTCTTCGCGAGACCGTTCGAGGTGCGTGGCAGTTCGTTCGTGCTGCACGCGAGCGTCGGCATCGCGCTGTACTCGGTCGCCAACGAAAGTGAAATCGACCTGCTGAAAAAAGCCGACCTCGCGATGTACAGCGCGAAGGATGCCGGCAAGAACTGCTATCAGTTCTACTCGCCGCAGCTCTCGCACCGCGCGGACCATCTGATGAAGTGGGAGCAGCAGCTGCGCGTCGCGTTGAACGAGGGCCAGCTGTTCCTCGCGTACCAGCCGAAGGTCGATCTCACGCGTCGCTGCATTACCGGCTTCGAGGCGCTGGTGCGCTGGAACCATCCGCAACACGGCCTGATTCCGGCCAACGAGTTCATCCCGGTCGCGGAATCGACCGGGCTGATCGTCCCGATCGGCGACTTCGTGATCGAGACCGCCTGCCGGCAACTGGCGATGTGGCAGCAACAGGGCTACGATCCGCTTTCGCTGGCGGTCAACATTTCCGCCGTACAGTTCTGGCGCGGCGACCTGTACCAGACGATCTCGCGCGCCATCGAGGAAACCGGTATTCCCGCGCGCCGCCTGGAACTCGAAATCACCGAGACGGCGATGATGGAATATCCCGATCTCGTCTCCGAAAAAATCTTCGCGCTCAAACGCCTTGGCGTGCGTATCGCGCTCGACGACTTCGGCACCGGCTATTCGTCGCTGTCGTACCTGAACCGCTTTGCGGTCGATACGCTGAAGGTGGATCGCTCGTTCGTGCAGGCCATTCCCGGCGACCGCAGCGTGTGCGTGATGGTGACGGCGATCGTCAACCTGGCGCGCTCGCTGGGCCTCACGGTGGTCGTCGAAGGCACGGAGACGGAAGAACAGATCGCGTGGCTGGCGGCGCTCGGCCATATCGAGGCACAGGGCTTCCTGTTCTCGCGACCGGTGCCGTCGGATGGCATACCGGCGCTGCTCGACCGGTTCGGCGTCTGCGGAATGCCGGACCGTCGCGTGACGCAGGAACCCGATCTCGACAGCATGGGCGTTGCACCGAGCACCAGCGGGCTGTCTGCGTGACTGAAAAGGTTAAAACCCGCGCGACATCACAGCGACACCGATCGTCACGACGCCCAGCACCAGATTGATCACCACCAGACGCCGCACCGTGCCGACCGCGCGGGCGCCATCCGGCCAGTTCTGCGCCTGTACCGCGCGACGGATGCGCGGGAACACGGCGAAACGGATGTGCCCGAAGAGCAGCATCATCACGATGCCGAGGCCGGCCATCGCATGAAGCGTCCACGATGCGTGCCCGCCGCCGAACTGCATCAACAGGAAGCCGCCCGAGATCAGGATGACGAGCACCGAGGCGCCCACCCAGTTGAAGAAGCGCCCGAAGACCGACTCCCATAGCGGCAGACGCAGTTGCGGCGAGAGATCGGCGAGCGCCGGCCGCAGGCAGAAATGCGCGAACACCATGCCGCCGATCCACACGGCCACGCCGAGCAGATGCAGAAAGAGCGCGAGTTCAATGCCTTTGGTCATGGTTGTTTTCCCTGTGCGGTGTAGAACTGTCGGGCTTCATTTGAAGCCCTCATTGAGCGCATTCGACCACGGCTCATCAGCGCAGTTCATCTTTATGTTTATTTTGACGTTTGGCCGCAACGGTTTCATCGTCAGGCGCGGTGCTTCGTTTTGCTTTAATTCTCTTTGCTTCGTTTCGCCTGACAGCATTTCTGGCGATTTTCACGACACTCACGCATTGCCCGGTTCCGGCACGCGAACAACGAAGGGCATCGATACGCGCCCTTCGTCCCCCGACGCCTGGACTGGGATAGCCGGCGTTCTCGACAGCGCCTAGCCCGCCAGCGCCGGCCTCATCGCCTGCATCTTCAGCTTCGTGTCCGGCGCGCGGCCCTTGCGTGCCCGCTTGCCCACGTGCGGTGCCAGCGCCGCGCCAGCCAGTGTTTCCTCCTGCTGCCTGCCGCCGCGCCCCGTGCCCTGCAGAACGACGCCAGCCTTGCCGATCGCCAGCGCCTGCACGAGCGCTTCCTTGTCGTCGAGCGCGATCAGTATGACGCCGCGTCCGCCGCCGGAAAGCGTCTTCATCTCGTCGAAGCCGAACACCAGCAAACGCCCTCCCCCCGACAGACACGCCACCTGTGTCGCATCCGGCAGCATCGGCATCGGCGCGAGCGGTGTCGCGCCTTCGTCGATCGTCATGAACGCCTTGCCGGCCTTCACGCGGCTCACCATGTCGCCGACCTTCGCGACGAAGCCAAAGCCGTTGCTCGAAGCAAGCAGCAACGCCTGATCCGTCGAAGCCGCGTAGTAATGCATCAGATACGTGCCCGATTCGAGCTCGATCAGCGACGTGACCGGCACACCATCGCCGCGCCCGCCCGGCAACACCGCGACCGGTACGGAATAGACGCGCCCCTTGCTGCCCCACGCAATCAGGATATCCGGCGTGCGGCACTGGAACGCCGCATACAGCCCGTCGCCGGCCTTGAACGTGAAGCCGGCCGGATCGAGTGCATGGCCCTTCAGCGCGCGCACCCAGCCCTTCTGCGACACCACCACCGTGACCGGTTCATCGACGACACGCGCTTCGAACGTCGCGCGCTTTTCCTGCTGGATCAGCGTGCGGCGCGCGTCGCCGTACTGCTTCGCGTCGCCTTCGATTTCCTTGATGAGCAGACGCTTCATGGCCGGTTCGCTGCCGAGCAGTTCCTCGAGCTTCGCCTTCTCGTCGCGCAATTCGGACAGCTCCTTCTCGATCTTGATCTTCTCAAGCCGTGCCAGTTGACGCAGGCGAATCTCAAGAATGTCTTCAGCCTGCCGATCCGACAGGCCAAACGCTGAGATCAGCGCGGACTTTGGTTCGTCTGACTCGCGAATGATGCGGATGACTTCATCGATATTCAGGAAGACGATCATCCGCCCTTCGAGAATATGAATCCGGTCGTCGACCTTCATCAGACGATGCTGCGTACGGCGCGTGACTGTCGCGAAACGGAAGCCGATCCATTCGCCGAGGATTTCGCCGATGCTCTTCTGGCGCGGCCTGCCATCGGCGCCGACCATCACCAGATTCAGCGACGCGTTCGATTCCAGGCTCGTATGCGCGAGCAGCGTGTTGACGAATTCGGTCTGATCAATGCGGCTCGACTTCGGTTCGAACACGAGGCGCACCGGCGCGTCCTTGCCCGATTCGTCGCGCACGGCATCGAGCAGCGCCAGCATCGTCTGCTTCGTCTGCAACTGTTCGGGCGTGAGCGTTTTCTTGCCGAGCTTGATCTTCGGGTTGGTCTGCTCCTCGATTTCCTCGAGCACCTTCTGGCCGGACGTGTTCGGCGGCAATTCGGTGAAGACAACCTGCCACTGCCCGCGTGCCATCTCTTCGATTTTCCAGCGCGCGCGCACCTTCAGGCTGCCGCGGCCGGTCTCGTATGCAGCGGCGATTTCCGCCTCGCTGGAGATGATCTGGCCGCCGCCCGGAAAATCGGGGCCCGGCACGAACTGCATCAACTCGGCGTGCGAGAGCTTCGGGTTGCGGATCATCGCCACCGCCGCCGCCGCGACCTCGCGCAGGTTGTGCGACGGGATTTCCGTCGCGAGCCCCACGGCGATACCGGACGCGCCGTTCAGCAGCACGAACGGCAGGCGCGCCGGCAACAGCCTCGGCTCTTCGAACGAGCCGTCGTAGTTCGGCATGAAATCGACCGTGCCCTGGTTGATTTCATCGAGCAGCAGCTTTGCGATCGGCGTGAGGCGCGCCTCGGTGTAACGCATGGCCGCCGCGCCGTCGCCGTCGCGCGAACCGAAGTTGCCCTGGCCGTCGATCAGCGGATAACGCATCGAAAAGTCCTGCGCGAGCCGCACGAGCGCGTCATAGGCCGACTGGTCGCCGTGCGGGTGATACTTGCCCAGCACGTCGCCGACGACGCGCGCCGACTTGACCGGCTTCGCATTGTCGGCGAGACCCATCTCGTTCATCGCGAACAGGATGCGGCGCTGCACGGGCTTCTGGCCATCGCAGACGTCGGGCAGCGCGCGACCCTTCACCACGCTCACCGCGTAGTCGAGGTACGCACGTTCCGCGTAGTTGCCAAGCGTCAGGAAATCGTCGGCCGGTACCGCTTCGGTGAAAAGATCGGGAGTGTTATCGTCCATCTGGATGTCGTGTCCGTTTTTTTGCGTGAGGGCATGCGCTCGCGGGATGCCGGGATGCGTCAGCGCGCTCGCTCAGATATCCGCTTCGACGTCGTTGCCCTTCTCTTCGAGCCAGCTGCGGCGCGACGCCGCTTCGCCCTTGCCCATCAGCATCGTCATGCGTGCGACGGTCGCGTCGAAATCGAGCGCGCCCAGCGCGACCGGAGAAAGACGCCGGGTGTCCGGGTTCATCGTGGTGTCCCATAGCTGCTCGGCGCTCATTTCGCCGAGGCCCTTGAAGCGACTGATTGTCCACTGCGATTCACGTACGCCGTCCTTGCGCAACTTGTCCAGAATCGCTTCGAGTTCGCCTTCGTCGAGCGCGTACAGCTTCTGCGCGGGCTTCTTGCCGCGCGCGGGCGCGTCGACACGAAAGAGCGGCGGACGCGCCACGCATACATGGCCGCGCTCGATCAGCTGCGGGAAATGCTTGAAGAAGAGCGTGAGCAGCAACACCTGGATATGTGCGCCGTCGACGTCCGCGTCCGACAGGATGCAGATCTTGCCGTAGCGCAGATTCGACAGATCGATCTTGTCGTCAGGGCCATGCGGATCGACGCCGATTGCCACCGAAATGTCGTGCACTTCGTTATTGGCGAAGAGCCGGTCGCGCTCGGTCTCCCACGTGTTCAGCACCTTGCCGCGCAGCGGCAGAATGGCCTGATACTCCTTGTCGCGGCCCATCTTGGCCGAACCGCCGGCCGAATCGCCCTCGACGAGGAACAGTTCGTTGCGGCCGATTTCCGTCGATTCGCAATCGGTCAGCTTGCCTGGCAACACCGCCACGCCCGAGCTCTTGCGCTTCTCGACCTTCTGCCCGGCGCGCGTACGCGCCTGCGCCTGCTTGATGACGAGGTCGGCGAGCTTCTTGCCGTGCTCGACGTGCTGGTTCAGCCACAACTCAAGCGCCGGACGTGCGAATGACGACACCAGCTTCACGGCGTCGCGACTGTTCAGCCGCTCCTTGATCTGACCTTGAAACTGCGGGTCCAGCACCTTCGCCGACAGCACGAACGACACGCGCGCGAACACGTCTTCAGCGAGCAGCTTCACGCCCTTCGGTTGCAGGTTGTGCATTTCGACGAAGCTCTTCACCGCCTGGAACAGCCCTTCGCGCAAACCCGATTCGTGCGTGCCGCCCGCAGGCGTCGGAATCAGATTGACGTAGGACTCGCGCGTGAGTGACCCCTCCTCGCTCCACGCGACAACCCATGCGGCGCCCTCGCCTTCCGCGAAGGTTTCTTCGTTCGAGCGCGAGTTTTCCGCATAACGCTCGCCTTCGAAGAGCGGAATCAGCAGATCGCTGCCCGCCATGCCTTCGAGCAGATAGCCGCGCAGACCATCTTCATACTTCCAGCTTTGCTGCTCGCCGGTTTTTTCGTTGATAAGCGTGACTTCAACGCCCGGCAACAACACCGCTTTCGATCGCAGCAGGCGTTGCAGTTCGCCGACCGGCAGGTTCGCCGAGTCGAAATATTTCGGGTTGGCCCAGGCGCGCACGCGCGTGCCGGACTTCTTGTCGCCGCGCTGGGCGGGACGCACTTCGAGCGGCTTGACGACGTCGCCGTCGGCAAAGCCGAGTTCGGCGATCTTGCCGTCGCGCCAGACGGTGACGTCAAGGCGCGTGGACAGTGCGTTCGTGACCGACACGCCGACGCCGTGCAAGCCGCCCGAGAACGTGTACGCGCCGCCGGACGCCTTGTCGAACTTGCCGCCCGCATGCAGACGTGTAAACACGATTTCGACGACCGGCACACCTTCTTCCGGATGCATGCCGAACGGAATGCCACGTGCGTCGTCTTCGACGGACACGGACTGGTCGGTGTGCAGCGTGACGATGATCTGGCGACCATAGCCGCCGAGCGCTTCGTCGGCGGCGTTATCGATGGCTTCCTGAATGATGTGCAGCGGATTTTCGGTGCGGGTGTACATGCCGGGCCGTTGCTTGACCGGCTCCAGGCCCTTCAGCACCTTGATCGACGCTTCGCTATATGCGGCGTTTGGCTTTTTCGTAGACATGGCTTGCTGTGGTCCGTCGGTTCATCATTGTCCACAGGTCCTGTGGACATCTGCGTGGACAAACCGTTGAATTTTCAAAAAAAGCGAAACGAAACAACGGGGTGAATCAATGTGCCTGCCATTGAGGCAGTGCCTTTATTAACTGTTCGTGCTGCGACAACCGGTTGCCTGCCGCCTGCATCGACGGCCCGGTAGTATGGTCGCAGATGCGTTCGCGGGGTATTTTACTGATTTCAATACGCACGGCAATTTGATGATGCAGGCGTTAGCCGTCTGGCTGGGTACTGGCGTCGCATCTCGCCTGCGGCACGTACAAAACCTGGCGACGCTTACTTGCGCTTCGCCTCCAGCTCTTCCCAACGCTCGAGGACCGTCAGCAGTTCGTTGTCGATTTCCGCATAGCGCCCGGTCAGGCGCGTGCCTTCCTGAGCGTCCTTCGCGAAGATCGAACCATCCTCGAGTTGCGCGCCGATCGTTTTCTGCTCCGCCTCGAGCGCGGCGATCTGCTGCGGCAACGACTCCAGTTCGCGCTGCTCCTTGAACGACAGCTTGACCGTGCGCTGCGCGTTGCGCCCTGCCCCGCTGTCTTTCGCCGCGACGTCTTTTGCCGGATCTTTCGGCGCTTCGCCCTGCGCGAGCTTTAGCGAGCGCTCGCGTTGAATCTGCCAGTCGGTAAAGCCGCCGACGTATTCCCGCCACCGCCCCTCGCCTTCCGACGCGATCACCGACGTCGCGACGTTATCGAGGAACGCCCGGTCGTGACTGACGAGCAGAACCGTGCCGTCGTAGTCGGTCAACAGTTCTTCGAGCAGTTCGAGCGTGGGAATGTCGAGGTCGTTGGTCGGTTCGTCGAGCACCAGCACGTTTGCCGGCCTTGCAAACAACCGTGCGAGCAGCAGACGGTTGCGCTCGCCGCCCGACAGCGACTTCACCGGCGAGCGGGCACGCTCTGGCGCGAACAGGAAGTCGCCGAGATAGCTCATCACGTGCTTCTTCGTGCCATTGACTTCCACCCACTCGCTGCCCGGGCTGATCGTATCGCCAAGGCTTTTGTCCAGGTCGAGCTGCGCGCGCATCTGGTCGAAATACGCGACCTGGAGATTCGTGCCGATGCGCACCTTGCCTTCGTCCGGCGTCAGTTCGCCGAGAATCAGCTTCAGCAGCGTGGTCTTGCCCGCACCGTTCGGCCCGATGAAACCGATCTTGTCGCCACGCATGACACTGGCCGAGAAACCGTCGACCACGGTGCGCGAGCCGTAGCGCTTCGTCACATCCGTCAGTTCGGCGACGATCTTGCCGGATTTCTCGCCTTGCCCCACGTCGAGCCTGACGTTGCCGAGCGAATTTCGCCGCTCGGCGCGCTCGTTACGCATCTGCACGAGCCGCGCAATGCGCCCGACGCTGCGTGTGCGCCGCGCCTCGACGCCCTTGCGGATCCACACTTCTTCCTGCGCCAGCAGCTTGTCGGCCTTTTCGTTTTCGATCCGTTCGACTTCCAGTTGCTGCGCCTTGCGCGTCTGGTACGCCGAAAAGTTGCCCGGATACGACAGCAGACGCCCGCGATCGAGTTCGACGATGCGCGTGGCGACACGATCGAGAAACGCGCGATCGTGGGTGATGAACAGCAGCCCGGCACGTTGTGAGACCAGGAGTTCCTCAAGCCAGCGGATACCGTCGAAGTCGAGGTGGTTGGTCGGCTCGTCGAGCAGCAGGACGTCAGGCTGTACAACCAGCGCACGCGCGAGCGCCACGCGTTTCTGCATGCCGCCCGACAGCGCGCCCACGCGCGCTTCGCCATCGAGCCCGATCTGCGCGAGCGTCGTGGATACGCGCGTGCGCCAGCTCCACGCATCCGTCGTATCGAGCGAGGACTGCAGCGTGTTCATGCGTGCGAGCAGCGCGTCGTGCTGCTCGCCTTCCGGCGTTTCCGCGAGCGCATGGGCGACGACGTCGTATTGGTCGAGCAACGCGCGCGCATCGATCAGGCCGGCCGCGACGGCGTCGAACACCGACATGTCGATGTCGAACTCGGGTTCCTGCGGCACATAGACCGTAGTGAGGCTTTGCTGACGCGTGACGAGGCCGTCATCGGGCTTCGTGAGATCGGCAACGATCTTGAGCAGCGACGACTTGCCCGCGCCGTTGCGGCCAATCAGCCCGACGCGCTCCCCCGCTTCGAGAGAGAAATCGGCGTGATCGAGCAACGCGACGTGACCGAACGCCAGTTGCGCTCCGGTAATGGTGTAAAGCGACATGGGGAGAAAGGAAAGAAGACTGCGATGAATCGGAACTGCCCATTGTACCGGTCGCGCGGTTGAACGCATCCCGGCCGGATGGCATAGCCCGTCTGGCCAGATTGAATTCGCGAGGCCGGTGCGCACAGAATGGCACGACTAACCCGGGTGAAACGACCGGCTCACAGTGGGCGCGAGAACATTCCGTGTACACGCGGCGGGCCTTTGCCGGCGCGCGAAATTGCGCCCTGCAACGCCGCTGCGCCGGGGGGTCAGACGAATTCCGGTAAGATTGCGGCTCGCCGCGCCCTGACCGGAAAAGGGGCAGAACGCGCGGGCCATTGCATTGATCTGAAGAAAGAGTACGTCGTGAGCGAAGTCATTGAATACAAAAGCTGGGTCTGCCTGATTTGCGGCTGGATCTACAACGAGGAAGAGGGTCTGCCGGAAGAAGGCATCGCGGCGGGAACGCGTTTCGCCGAGATCCCGGAAGACTGGCGCTGCCCGCTGTGCGATGTGGGCAAGGCGGAGTTCACCGTCGTCGAGTTCTGAAGCTGTCGCGCGCCGCGGGTTTTGCCGGCACCCCGTCTTGTCTTGAGTCTCTCCGCTTTCCCCGTCAGTCGCGCATCGCCACCACCACGAGTTCCCGGCTGGCGGCATCCACAGGTTCGCGCGACCAGCCGCCATACCAGTTCATCGAAACGAAGCCCGCTTCGCGGAGCGTGCTCTCCAGTGCGGTCTGGCTACGAAACCGCAATTCGCTTTCGGCGACGATCTCCTCGTCATCGCGCTCGAACCGGTAGTGGGTGGCAAACCGTACGCGTTCTCCCGTGACGTCGACAACCCGATGCCACACGTCGACCCGCCCATATTTCTGCGATTCGATGCACCGGCGTGACGCCTCTGGCGTCCACGCGCGCCAGGGTTCGCACGCCGGATTGCGGCTCTCGAAAGCAAGGCAGCCGCCCGGTCGCAACGCGTCGTATGCAGCCGAAAGCGTCTGCCGCCAGCTCGTATCGTCGACGAAAACCTGCGCGACGTGCCCTGTCATCAACGCAAGATCGGCGTCGACTGAACGCGCCGCGTGCGCGTCGCCCTCGAGCCACCTGACCTGCTCGCCGCCCGCACGGCTGCGCGCGACCGCCAGCATCGCCGCTGACGGATCGACGCCGGTCACGTCATGCCCCCGGTCGGCGAGCGCGCAGGTCAACAGGCCCGTTCCGCAGCCGATATCGAGCACCCGCGCAGCGTCGAGGGATTGCGCGAGGTGGAGGTAGAACGCCGTGTCGGCGGCGGCGGGATTGAGCGCGTCGTACAGATCGACGAGGCGTGGGTCGCTGTAGAGGGTCATCGCAAGATCATAACGGCAGCGTGTCGTGCGCCGCGCAGGGCCATTCTCGCCGCGAGGCGCGTTTGCTATACTCTGGCCCCTGCGGCGCGATTCCTGCCCGCGTGAGAGCGGACCGTCCAGCGCGACGATATCGCCTCCACGCTGCACGAATCAACGCGGTTCCAGCTACGATGGGTCACTTAGGAACGTAGCGGTTGCGGAACATGCGGGTCATTCGCCTCGCCGCGTAGGGTTCCATCTCCCTGTAGTTCAATGGATAGAACAAGTGCCTCCTAAGCGCTAGATACAGGTTCGATTCCTGTCAGGGGGACCAATTAGCTTCTTGCGAAGCCCCGTAACCCCCGGTCACAATTCCTTTCGAACTTCGATCGCCTGCGTCTCTCCCTATATAAGAGGAGGGGCACATCATGATCAGGCTCACATTAATGATCGGATTATTCGCCGCGCTGTCGGGCTGCGTCGCATACCCCGCGGGCTACGGCTACGGATACGCCGCCCCCGGATACGCTTATGGCCCCGACTATGTGCCTGCGTATGGCTACGGCAGCATCAACATATGGGGGGGCGGTGGCGGTGGCTACCATCATGGGGACTACCACCATGGCGACTGGGACCACGGCTATGGGCACGGGCACTGGGAAGGCGGCCACGGCGGTGGACATGGCGGCGGCCATGGCGGTCATGGGCATTAAGCAGTCCCGCGGCCTGTCTGGGGAACCACCGCGTACCATCTTCGCGGTGTCCACGCCTTGTACCTGCCGAACTGGCGAACTAACCGCCCTCTGATCGCCGGATCGCGCGCGCTCACGTCCCGTTACGCTTCATTCATCGCGATATCTGATCGCCGCGCTACGAACACGACGGGGCCTTCCAATGGTTACTTTGATCGACCACGACATTGCACACATCACACGTGTCATGCGGCCGTCACTGCATCGCGACGCCGGCGGCCCGATCCTGCCGACGTCGTACTGGCGCAACCGTCTGCATCATCTGCTCGATGCGTGGCACGTGACGAAAGCGCAGTTGTGCGCCATCGACAGCCTGCTGCTGGAACTGGATCACTACGACCGCGATCAGGCACGCAAGGCCGCGGGCGAAACGGCGGTCTGCCCGGCAGACGTGACGCCTGCGTCCCGCATGAGCGCGCGCAGGCGCCGCAACGCCTGCGCGACATAACGCACGAATACGACCTGCGACGCCTTCGTGCCTGAAACGCACACGGCTTCGGTGTCAAAATACGGGGCTACTGGCCGGAGGGCCATCTATTTTCCCCATCAGCAAGGAGTCCCGTGGACACCAGCAAACAAATCGCCGCACTGACCGTTTCCGGCATGCAGACCGCCGGTGCAAGCCAGGCTACCGCCATCGCCCTTCACGTTCTGATCCGTCATCTGAAGTCGCCCGAGCTGCTCAGCGAACTCACGACGGCGTTCGAACAACATCAGGCGTTGATGCTGCAAAAACCGTGGCCGGAGCAGATGCTGGCATCGTTCGAAGCAACACGCCGTTTCCTCGAAAGCGCCGCGCGTAGCGACAGCGGACCCGAAGCGGCCAGCAATGCGGGCTAAAACCAGATCGTCCACGCGGTGTCCGCGCCACGTTCCCTGTTTTTCAATCACATGACCTACCCTTACAACATC
Organism: Paraburkholderia gardini; assembly: GCF_907164575.1. Taxonomy (GTDB): domain Bacteria; phylum Pseudomonadota; class Gammaproteobacteria; order Burkholderiales; family Burkholderiaceae; genus Paraburkholderia; species Paraburkholderia gardini. The sequence continues at coordinate 245,316 of NZ_CAJQYY010000001.1, read as the reverse complement.
GTGGCGGCCGCCGCTCTGATGATCATTGTCGTTCTCAGCGCGATCGCGCTGATGCTGAACTGAGTCGACGTTCAACCGGCCACATTGAAAAAAGGCGCCGGAGCGCCTTTTCCAGCCGGCCTGCCTGGGTTAAAGCAATCCGGTCAGCCGTACGCTACGGGGTATTGCGCTTCGCATTGTCCTTGACGTTTTCCTTCGCGTCGCCATAGGCCTTGCGCACCTCGCCCGCGGCCTGCTGGACATCGCCCTTTACTTCCTGAGCGGTATCGCCGGTTGCGTGGCCGACAGTCTCGTTGACCTTGCCCTTCACCTTTTCCGCCACACCCTTCACTTGATCCTTGTTCATGTCCGGCTCCCGTCGTACAGAATGCCAGCGCGGATGTGCGCCAGTGCCCGGATAACAGCAACTGCTGTGCCCAGCCTCGCCGAGGAAAAAGCCATGTCGCCACCCGCGAACCCTAAAGCATTGATTGCCGGTGCCGTTAACCGGTTATGGACCGCACATCCTTCGCCCGCAGCGGCTCTTTTCAGGCCACGCTGATCGATCAGGACATCGCGCATATCGCGCGTGTCATGCGACCGGCACTTCAGGGCGATCTCGGCGGTCCGATCCTGCCCGCCTCGTACTGGCGACAGCGTCTTCATACGCTGCTCGACGCCGATTTCCTGACCAAGGGTCAGCTTCGCGCCATCGACAGCCTGCTGCTTCAACTCGAATACTTCCCGCTTCGCGACCGCCCGCCTGTCGTGCATCTCGTCGACGCCGCCAACGCGAACACCGCGACACCTGGCGTTACCTGCTTCGTTCAGGGATAAATCGCAGGCGTCACGCCCCGCACGCTGCGTCCACAGCGGGACCATGCGCCAGCTACCCCGCCGCCTGAACGCCGTCGCAACCGTATCCACCCCTGACTCGCGCACGTCAAACCGCGAAGCTGCAATCGCCAGTTTTTTCGCCATCATCGGTTCGCATATCAAAAAAGGGACGCGTCCAGGTCATAATGTCCGCAAAAATCCCCAGCAAGGACCGATAGTGACTCAGGCCACGCTGCCAGCCCTGCTCGCGCAGGCTCGCGCCCGCTACACGCAACGAGAGATCGCCGATCACGTCGGCAAGGACATCAAGACCGTCCGGCGCTGGGAGAAAGGCGAAACGCCCTGTCCGGCCATGCTCGGCCCGGCGCTGCGCCTGCTGCTCGCCACCGGCGGCGCTGGTAGCGCCCGGCGCGCCGGCACGCCCGCGCGCTTCTCCTTCATCGATCTGTTCGCCGGCATCGGCGGCATCCGCATGGGCTTCGAGGCACAGGGCGGCGAATGCGTGTTCACGAGCGAGTGGAACGATTTTTCGAAGAAGACGTACCTCGAAAACCATGGCGCGGATCACACGTTCGTCGGCGACATCGTGTCGTTTCCCGCGGAAGACGTGCCCGCCCACGACATCCTGCTCGGCGGCTTTCCCTGCCAGCCGTTTTCGATCGCGGGCGTCAGCAAGAAAAACGCGCTCGGCCGGCCGCATGGTTTCGAGTGCACGACACAGGGCACGCTCTTTTTCGACGTCGCGCGGATCATCGCCGCGAAGCGTCCCGCTGCATTCCTGCTCGAAAATGTGAAGAACCTGTTGTCACACGACAAGGGACGCACGTTCGACGTGATCCTGCAAACGTTGCGCGACGAGCTCGGCTACGAAGTGCATTACCGCGTGATCGACGGCCAGCATTTCACGCCACAACATCGTGAGCGGATCATCATCGTGGGCTTTCGCGGCAAGACCTCGTTTTCCTGGGACGATCTGCGCCTGCCGGAACACGGTCCGCGGCTCGCGTCGATCCTGCATCGCACCGACGGCGGCGAGCCGCACCTGCCGTGGGACGACGAACGCTTCTTCGATCACGCGGCGCGCTGCGTGCAACCGAAATACACGCTCACGCCGAAGCTGTGGGCCTATCTGCAGCAGTACGCCGAGAAGCATCGGGCGGCCGGCAACGGCTTCGGTTTCGGCATGGCGTATCCGGACAGCGTCACGCGCACGCTGTCGGCGCGTTATCACAAGGACGGCTCCGAGATTCTCGTCCATCAGGGCGAGGGTTTGCGGCCGCGCCGGCTCACGCCGCGAGAATGCGCGCGCCTGATGGGCTTTCCCGACACGTATCGCATTCCCGTCAGCGATACGCAGGCTTACCGGCAGTTCGGCAACAGCGTCGTGATGCCGGTCATGCAGGAAGTGGCGCGCATCATGACGCCGCATGTGGAAGCGTTACTGTCCGGCAACGGCGAACCCGACGCCACACCGCCGCAGGACATCGCGCTGGTCGCCTGATGGTCGACGTCGTCGACGCCGCGACGCGAAGCCGGATGATGTCCGGGATTCGCGGGCGCAACACGAAACCCGAGCGCCTGGTTCGCAGCCTGCTGCATCGACGCGGCTTTCGCTTCCGGATCGACGTGCGCGATCTGCCGGGTCGTCCGGACATTGTCCTGCCGCGCTATCGGGCGGTGGTGTTCGTGCATGGCTGCTTCTGGCACGGCCACGGCTGTCATCTCTTCAAATGGCCACAGACGCGCCCCGAATTCTGGCGCGAGAAGATCGGCCGCAACCGCAGCAACGACGAGCGCGCCGTGGAGGCGTTGCACGCGGCCGGCTGGCGCGTGGCGATCGTGTGGGAATGCGCATTGCGTGGCGCGAACCGGGACGTCGACGGCGTGGTCCAGCGTCTCGCCGACTGGCTGCAGGAAGAGCGTGGCGCGGGAAAGCCCACGTTGGGCAGCGACGCTCACGACACACTCGAACTGAGCCTCTGAAGCGGCGCCCAGGCGCGCCCTCATGAGCGTCGCGCAACGCTTTGCGGCACAGCAGCAAAGACTCGCGGTGCTACACTCGACCAGCGCATCGCGAGTCATCACGCGCCGTATGTGCGAGCGCGAGGCAGCGTCCGTTCCATCTCAAGAACTTTCCTTGAAGGAGGCATCCGATGGCTGATTTCCGACTCTGGTCCGATGAGTTTCCGGCTAACGGCTTCATGCACAAAGCGCAGGAATTCAACGACAAATCGTTCGGCGTCGACGGCGAGAACATTTCCCCCGCCCTGCAATGGGACGCGCCGCCCGCCGACACGCAAAGCTTCGCCCTCACCGTCTACGATCCGGATGCGCCGACGGGAAGCGGCTTCTGGCACTGGGTGATCGTCAACCTTCCGCCCGAAGCGCGGTCGTTGCCGCGCAACGCCGGCAAGGCCGACGGCAGTCTGCTGCCGCAGGGCGCGCTCCAGGTGCGCAACGACTACGGCACGCCGGGTTTCGGCGGCGCGGCGCCGCCGCGTGGCGACAAGCCGCACCGCTACATTTTCCGTCTGCATGCGCTGAAGGTGGCGCATCTGCCGATCAACGCCGAGGTGACGAACGCGGTCGCGCGATTCATGACGCATCTGAACGAAATCGATTCGACGACTTACACGGGCCTGTACGAACTGAAGTAGCTTGCCGGACAGGCGTCGACGTCAGACGTCACGGCAGGGTAAAACGGACGGCGGCCCCGTTGACACGCCTCATGGCGCCTGCCGTCCGTTTGCCGGTTGTGCTGCATTACCCCGGCGTCGGGCCAGATTATGCGCACGCCGCACAGCCTGGCGCCAGCGGCAAAAACGATGCGCGCACAACCTTCCTGTAAGGCGGGTTTCGTACAATCCGGCGTTTGCTTACTAACGGTAACGGCCCGTGCCGATGAATCCAGAACAAGGTCTGCCTCTTCCGCAACGTTACAGCGCAATCCTCGTCGTGGCGCTCGGCCTCACCCTTTCCGTGCTCGACAGCGCCATCGCCAACGTCGCGCTTCCGACGATCGCGCGACATCTGCATGCAAGCGCCGCTGGCTCGATCTGGGTCATCAACGCGTATCAGCTCGCCATCACCATCTCGCTGCTGCCGCTTGCCTCGCTTGGCGATCGCATCGGTTACCGGCGCGTGTATATGGCGGGCCTCGCGCTCTTCACGGTCTCGTCGCTCGGCTGCGCGCTCGCCACCTCGCTGCCGGCGCTCGCCTTCGCCCGCGTGATCCAGGGCTTCGGCGCGGCCGGCATCATGAGCGTCAACACCGCGCTCATACGCATGATCTATCCGCCCGAACATCTCGGGCGCGGCATCTCGATCAACGCGATGGTGGTCGCGGTGTCGTCGGCGGTCGGGCCGACGGTCGCTTCCGCGGTGCTCTCCGTCGCTACATGGCCATGGCTGTTCGCGATCAACGTGCCGATCGGCATCGCGGCGTTCGCCGGCGGGCTGAAGGCGCTGCCGCGCAACACGCCGCACAACGCGCCCTACGATTTCCTGAGCGCGGTGATGAACGCGTTCGTGTTCGGCCTGCTGATCTTCGCCATCGACGGCCTGGGTCACGGTGAGCATCGCGGCTATGTGCTGGCGGAACTCGTCGCGGCCGTGGTGATCGGCTACTTCTTCGTGCGGCGGCAGCTCGATCGGCCCGCGCCGCTCCTGCCCGTCGATCTGCTGAAAATCCCGATCTTCGCGCTGTCGATCGGCACGTCGATCTGTTCGTTCGCCGCGCAGATGCTGGCGTTCGTCTCGCTGCCGTTTCTGATGCAGGACACGTTCGGGCTCACGCAGGTGCAGACCGGTCTGCTGATGACGCCGTGGCCGCTCATCATCGTCTTCGCGGCGCCGCTTGCAGGCGTGCTCTCGGATCGCTATTCGGCGGGCATTCTGGGCGGCATCGGGCTCATCACGATGACCTGCGGACTATTGCTGCTCGCCACGCTCGACGCGCATCCGGAACCGCTCGCCATCGCGTGGCGCATGACCGTGTGCGGCGCGGGCTTCGGGCTCTTCCAGTCGCCGAACAACCGCGCGATGCTGTCGTCCGCGCCGCGCTCGCGCAGCGGCGGCGCAAGCGGCATGCTCGGCACGGCGCGCCTGACCGGGCAAACGCTCGGCGCGGCGCTCGTGGCGCTGATCTTCGGCGTGGCGCCGCAACGCGGACCGACGATCGCGCTCTACGTCGCGGCGACCTTTGCGATCGTCGCGGCGGCGGTCAGCATGTTGCGGGTCGTGCAGCGCGGAGCAACCGCTTCGACCTGATTGCTGCCGCTGCGCAGATCAATCCTCGCTTTTCTTTCGGGCCGGACGCCGGGCTTCGAGCTTCTAGTTCGCCGGCGCGTGCGCGAGCTTTACCGCCTTCGCGGTCATCGACGAAGCCGTCGCCACGCTGCGCAAATCGGCGAGAAAGTTATCCCGCCACACGGAAAGATTGTTCTCGCGCAGCGGCGCCATCATGTCCGCGTGACGCGCCTGACGTTCCGCGAGCGGCATCGACAGTGCGCGCTCCAGCGCTTCGGCCATCTGCGACAGATCGAACGGATTGACGACCAGCGCGCCCGGCAACTGCCCGGCGGCACCGGCGAATTGCGACAGCACGAGCACGCCCGGGTCGGCCGGATCCTGCGAAGCGACGTATTCCTTCGCGACGAGGTTCATCCCGTCGCGCAGCGGCGTCACGTAACCGACCTGCGACTGACGGAATAGCGCCATCAGCAGATTGCGTTCGTACTTGCGGTTCAGGTACTGGATCGGCGTCCAGTCGAGCTGCGCAAAACGGCCGTTGATGCGCCCCGCTTCGCCTTCCAGCGTCTGACGGATGCGCTGATAGGTCGATACGTCGGAGCGCGTCGGCGGCGCGATCTGCACGAGCGACACGCGGCCATGCCAGCCCGGCGCGTTCAGCAACAGACGCTCGAACGCCTGGAAACGCTCGACAAGCCCCTTCGAATAATCGAGCCGGTCGACGCTCATGATCAGCTTGCGTCCGCGCATACCATCACGCAGGCTGCGAACCGGCTTGCGATCGGTGAACTGCTCGGCGGCCTTCGCAATCGCATCCGGATAGATGCCGATCGGATAGGCGCCGACTTTCAGGAAGCGGTCGTACGCATGCACCATGCCGTCTTCGCTCGACGTGCCATGCTGCCCGCGCTCGATGTAATCGACGAACGACTGGCGATCCGCATCGGTCTGGAAGCCGACGACGTCGTAACTGCACATGCACTTCACGAGTTCTTCGTGCGGCGGCACGGTGCGCAGCACCTCGGGCACCGGAAACGGAATGTGCAGGAAGAAGCCCACCGGATTCTTCACGCCGAGATCGCGCAGGCACCGCGCGAACGGCAGCAGATGGTAGTCATGCACCCAGATGATGTCGTCGGGCCTGAGCAGTGCCTTCAACTGCTTCGCAAGCGTCACGTTGACGCGCAGATAACCCGAGTATTCCTGCCGGTCGTAGCGCGACAGGTCGTTGCGATAGTGGAAGGTCGGCCACAACGTGGCGTTCGAGAAACCACGGTAATACTGGTCGTAGTCGCGCTTCGTGAGACCGACAGTGGCGTACGTCACGTTGCCCTGCTTTTCGATGACGGGCGCCGACGGTTCACTGACGGTCTCGCCACTCCAGCCGAACCACACACCACCGGTTTCCTTCAGCGCGTCGAGCACGCCGATCGCAAGCCCGCCAGCGGCCGGACGGCCCTCCTGGGTCGGCGCGACACGATTCGATACCACGATCAATCTGCTCATTCAGCTCCACCTCATTCAGTTATGCATTGCATGCGGGGGATTCACCTTTCACGGTGCATGCAAGTCATATGCCCGGTTTCGCAAAACTGGAAGAAAAATTTATGAAAATGCAATGAACGAGTAAAAGCATGCGGTGCAATTCACATCGCACAGAAATTTTTTCGTCTTCCGGGCTTCTTGACGTTGCCGCCTGCGTTGCGCGGGCACATTCGCCACGCAGTGCATGTCGGGATTTCAGTCGAGCCGCGCTCAGGCGTCCTGTTCGGAACCGAGGTCGCGCTGATAGTCGAGCCCTTCCGGACGCACGCCGCCCTGATTGTGGTCGCCGTCCAGCGGCGTGGGAGGCGCGGGGCGATTCTGCGTGGCCGGATCGGGGCCTGTGGGCGACTCACCCGTGCCGCTACCGGCGGCGTTGGCAGGACGTGCGTCGCGCTTCGAATGGCGCGCGGAGCGCCGCAAGGCGGGATGTCTCATCTCGATGCCTCCACTGGAAGGCCGCCACACGAACGGTGGCATCACCCTAGTCTAGAGCCCGGCGTGGCAAATTGCCGGTAAAAACTCAGGCCGACTTGTAACAAGTACCTAAATGCGCCTGCCCTGCGAGTCGAGCCGGCGGGGCACGCGATACCACAGGTGTTAATGCACGTTGACGTGCGGCGCTTCGTTCGGCGCTGGCGGCGGGTCGCCGATCGGCGGCGTGTCGGGAATCGTCGGTTCGCGCGTCGGATCGGGGACGGTGTCCGGCTCCTCGGGTGTCGACGGCGGCTCGACGGGCTCGGGTCGATGCGCGATCATCGCGGGATCCGGTGTGGCATACAGCATGGATAGAGCGGCGCAGCGTTCAGGCATGAAAGTCTCCTCGTTCGAGTCGTACACTTTCATCAGCAAGCGATGTGCCGTCCGCGGTCCACGTCCCCTCATCGCTCAATGCAAAACGGAGCGCCATTGTGCAAGACGGCCCGTTTCAGTTCTCCGCGCACGCACCAGCGCTACACCAGCGCTGTGCGTTCAGGCATTCGCATCGCCCAGTGCGCGGGACTCGTCGTCCGCTTCGCCTTCGGCGAGACGGCTCGCGTCGTTACCGTATTCGACGAGGCGGTTGTACAGCGTCTTCAGGCTGATGCCGAGAATCTCCGCCGCGCGCGTTTTCACGCCGCCGCATTGTTCAAGCGTCGCGAGAATCAGCTGACGGTCGGCTTCGGCAAGCGAGGTGCCGAACGGTATCGTCACCGCCGTGCCCGCTGCCGGCTTCGACAGCGAGATCTGCAGCGGCACTGTCGCCGTGCTGTCGGATTCCGCGCCGGACATGATGTGCGCGCGCTGCACATAGTTCTTCAATTCGCGTACGTTGCCGGGCCACGGATACGACATCAACATGTCCTTCACCGCCTGCGGGAAGTGCTTTTTCGTGCTGTGACGTTCGTTCAGTTCATCGAGGAAGGCCTGCGCGAGCAGGTCGACATCCTTGCCACGCTCGCGCAATGGCGGCAGGCCGATCGGAAACACGTTCAACCGGTGATACAGGTCGAGGCGCAGCTTGCCTTCGAGCACGGCCTGCTCCGGATCGCGATTCGTCGCGGCGATCAGGCGCACGTCGGTTTCGATCTCTCTCGTTGTGCCGACACGCATGAACATGCCGGTTTCCAGCACGCGCAGCAGTTTCACCTGCAACTCGACCGGCATTTCGGTGATCTCGTCGAGGAACAGCGTGCCGCCGTTCGCGCGCTCGAAATAGCCCTTGTGCTGACGGTCGGCGCCCGTGAACGAGCCGCGCTCATGACCGAACATTTCGGATTCGATCAGGTTCGGCGAGATGGCACCGCAGTTCACCGCGAGAAACGCGTGCTTGCGACGCAAACTCAACTGGTGCACGGTCTGTGCGGCGACTTCCTTGCCCGTGCCCGATTCGCCGACCAGCATCACCGACGCAGCCGTCGGCGCGACCCGGCTGATCTGGTCGTAAACCTCCTGCATCGCAGGCGAATTGCCGAGCATCAGACCGAAGCGGCCCATGCGTCGCAGTTCGCCGCGCAGGTTGCCGATTTCGGCTTTCAGATCGCCGGCGCGCGGCAGGCGGCTCAGAATCGCCTTCACGCGCTGCATGTTGATCGGTTTGACCAGATAGTCGGTCGCGCCCATTTTCAGCGCGTTCACGGCCGATTCGACTGTCGCGTGCCCCGTAATGACGATGACCTCGACGCCCGACTGCGGATCGAGATCCTCGAAGAGCTCGACGCCACTGCCGTCAGGCAGTTTGAGGTCGGTGAAAATCACGTCCGGCGTTTGCCGGACGAGCTGGATGCGCGCTTCACGCAGATCGCCGGCCGTGACCGTAGTCAAACCGTCTTCCGCGATGATGGTAGCGAGCGCCTCGCGGGTACCTGGATCGTCGTCGACAATCAATACGTGTGGCATTGCGTCTCGCAAGCGTGGGAAGCGCTGGATGTTCGCATCGTCAGACGCGTGAAATCCGCCGGTGGCAGCATGCCCGACGCGTCGCGCGTTGCACGAACCGCACGACGGGTGTGCGCTGGTTTCCGGCCAGGATTCGAGATCTGGCGTCGCGACCCGGGTTCGATCAGAGCGAGCAACAATCCGGATCGATGATCGAATCGGGACGAAGACCAGGTGCGTCTGAGCAACAATCGGCGGATGCGAGCCAGCCTGAACGCCTCATTGTTGTGGATTTGTCTATTGTACGGCTTTACTTCGGCCACACGCCTCTATCTTATGGCGAGAAAGCGCGGAGAAGCCAGCCCGGCTATCTGGCCAACCCCGCACGACGCGTGCCTCATGCCAGAGCGCCGCAAGACCCGCTAATCGTCTCGCGGCGTTCAACCGGAAATCACCGCTCAGCCATGCGGAAAAGGCCAGGGCTCGCCTGCACCCGCCGGATGCCCTGTACCGTTCGTCGCGCCGTTCGCGGCACCGCTCTGCATGCCGTTTGCAGCGCCGCCGTTGCCGGCGGTATTCGCCGTGGCGGCTGCGGGTTGCGCGGGTGTGGCGATGCTACCGCCTTCCCCTTCCCAGCGGCTCAGATCGCGGCTCAAGGGAACCTGCGCGGCGCGGCGTCGCTGTTGCGACCAGCGCCACGCGAGAATCCCGCCGGCTGCCACCAACGTGCCGAAAATACCTATTCTGGGTCGTGCCATGTCGAACTCCTCTTCATCGCAAATCCGGAAAATCAGATCGAAGCGAACGCCTGCGCAAACACCGGCGTGATCTGCCAGCCGGGCCGCATGGCGCGAAGCAGGCGGATCATGTGCAACGCGCCACCCGATCGCCGTCGTTCAAATCAACGCGCCGCCAGAACGCCCAGCAAAAAACCAATGCCCGCGCCGATGCCGACCGCCTCCCACGGATTGTCGCGAACGTAGCGATCGGCGTTGTCGGCGGCCACGCGATAGCGCTGCTTTGCAACCGACTGCGCGTCGCCCAGCGCAAGCTGCAGCGAATCGACATGCGTGCGCAACCGTTCACGCAGCGCGTCGACACCCTCGCCCGACATGGCCGTCGCCAGTCGCAGCATTTCTTCGGAATCTGTCACCAGCACCCGCAGGTCCTCGACAATTTTTTGCCTGCCAAGCGCAAGCTGCATCGTGGTGTCGCTCATGATCAAAACGCTCCTCGTTGTCCGGATAACCGCGCGGGAAAACCGCGGGAATTCGCCGCGTCCGCAAATCGTGTTGTCGTGCCCTCGACCTCAAGGCGGCGCCGACGCCATGCAGTTGAGGCTACTCGCAATCCGCGCGCCCGCCCTGCCTTTTGCCGGCTCTCTTAAGTCGATCGATTTCCCGCGGACGAGTTCCAGCCCATCCACCCCGCGTTTTCGCAACCCCATGTTCCGGTCGATATTGCCGATCGCTCATGACAAATATGTCGTTAGTACCGTTTATCGATCGCGTCGCCATTTGACGGGCGCAAACAGCCGTTTGATCGTCCTCATGCGGTCGCGCGCATTGCGGTGCAAGGCGCGCGAGTGGTTAAATCGCATTTACGAGATATTGAACTGGCGCGGTTCGCGGATCGTGCGGGCAGGCGTCGCTACAACGAAGAACATTTTTGCGGGACATCCTGTTTATGGCGTCAATCGATCTGGACTCGCCCACTGTCGCCCCGGGCGGCGGTCCGGCGCAGACGAAGCAACGCATCCCCGGCGAGGTGGCCGGTCTCAGGTCCTATGGCCTGCTGTACGGCTCGTCGCCCGTGATGCTCGAACTGTATGAGCAGATTGAACGCGTCGCGGCAACCGACGCAACCGCGTTGATCATCGGTGAATCCGGCACCGGCAAGGAACTGGTCGCCCGCACGATTCACGACCAGAGCGCACGCCGCGATGCGCCGTTCATCGCCGTGAACTGCGGCGCGATTCCCGACGAGCTGATCGAAGCCGAACTCTTCGGCCACGAGAAAGGCAGCTTCACGGGCGCGGTGCAGGGACGCATCGGTTACTTCGAGCATGCGAACGGCGGCACGCTGTTCCTCGACGAAATCACCGAGATGGCGCCGGTGCGTCAGGTGAAACTGTTGCGCGCGCTCGAGACCGGCACGTTCTTTCGAGTGGGCGGAAGCGAGCTGATTCGTGCCGACGTGCGTGTGATCGCCGCGACCAACCGCGATCCGGTGGTCGCGATGAAGGAGAACGGGCTGCGCGAGGACCTGATGTATCGCCTCGCCGTGTTTCCGCTGCGCGCACCGCCGCTGCGCGAGCGCGAGAACGATCGCGAACTGCTCGCGCATTACTTTCTCGCGTCGATGAACCAGCAGGAAGGCACGGGCAAGACGTTCAGCAAGCGCGCCATCGAAACGCTGCGGACATGGTCGTGGCCGGGCAACGTGCGCGAACTGAAAAACGCGGTGTACCGGGCGTTCATCCTCGCGGAAAAAACGGTCGAGCTGCCGCATCCGCATCTTGCGTCGCGCGTCAGGAAACCCGTGACGCAAGGCGATGCGATGAGCGTGTGGATCGGCACGCCGCTCGCGGACGCGCAAAAGCAGATCATTCTCGGCACGCTCAAGTACTGTGGCGGCGACAAGCGTCGTGCCGCGAAGGCGCTCGGCGTGAGCCTGAAGACGCTGTACAACCGGCTCGGTACGTACGGCAGCGAAAACGGCGTCGAAGAGGAAAACGAGTAAGCCGTGATTCGCCGTGGTCCGGCCATCGTGAGCCGGATGTTCGTCTTTTCAGAAACTTCGTTGACGTGCATCAGGATTTGCAATTGCTTGCACTTTTCTCCTGCCATTTACAAAACGCATCCTGCAAAATGCTGCGGCAAGAAAAGACGTAAATAACGCGTCGTCTGGCTGTTGCTGCGCGAAGCGCGTGGCATACCGGCAGACGTCGCAAGCAGGAGCAAGACAGGGAATGACGATCAGGATGCATCGGGCTCATGACGCCCAGCGGAAGCGTTTTTCGACGCTCTCCGCGCTAGCGACGCTCGCCATCGTCGCGACAGTGAGCTTGAGCGGATGCAACTCGCTCTATTCAGAAGGCGCGACCGCCGGTGCCGGTGTCGCCGGCGCCGCCATCGCTTCCAGTATCACCAGCAATGCAGCCGTCGCGACCGGCATCGGCCTTGGCGCCGTCGCCGCGGCGCGTGCCGGCGTGCAGTACTCGCAGCGCGTCGTTCATCGCGATACGCAGGACCACATCGCGCAGGCGGCCGGCCCGCTCGACGTCGGCGCCGTCGCGCCGTGGAGTGTCACGCATTCGGTGCCGATCGAAGAGGACGAGCACGGCCGCGTCACCGTCAGCCGCACGATCAGCACCGGCGCGCTCGACTGCAAGGAAATCGTCTTCTCCGTCGACAAGGCCGCCACGCAGAACGTGCCGGCCAGCACGGGGTTTTTCGTCGCATCGATCTGCCGTGACGGCGCCGCGTGGAAATGGGCGTCGGCGGAACCGGCCACCGAACGCTGGGGCGCGCTGCAATGAGCGCGGCCGCAAGCGTACGGCTCGCGCTGGCGGCCGCCGTCTGTGCGGGCGCCAGCGTGTTGACGGGCGGCTGTTCGTCGGCATCGGTCGGCGCCGCGAGCGGTGCGGCGGCGGGCGTCGCCACCGGTATCGTCACGGTAAACCCGGCAGTCGGGATCGGCGTCGGCATCGCGGTGCAGGCCGCGACCGACGAGGTCGTCAAAAACTACATGCGCGACATGCATACGGACCAGCAGAACCTGATCGCGGCACTCGCGGGCACATTGGCCATCGGCGAGACGCGCTCGTGGAGCGTCAAGCACGCGATGCCCGTCGAAAACGGCCACGGCCACGTTCGCGTGACGCGTGCGTTCACGTCGGCGCTCGCGAGCTGCAAGGACTTCGTGTTCTCCGTGCAGGACGGCGACGATCCCGGCGCACACGAAGCCTGGTACACCGGCAGCGCGTGCCAGCAAGGTCAGGACAAGGGCTGGAAGTGGGCGCTGGCCGAACCGGCCGTCGATCGCTGGGGCAATCTGCAATAACGTTCGCCGCGTCGCTTTGCGGCGTTTGCATCGCGGATAAAAAAAGGCCGTGCAGGGTTCGATGACGAACCGCACGACCTTTCTGCTTCCGGGCACAGCGGGCTTTTCCCGGAGATTTCCAGGTCACGCCCGCCGCAAATCAGGACTCGACGTCTTCCAGACTGAAGATTTCGGTCTGGTCGTTATACGAGAAGATCTCGCCATAACGGCCCCAGTTGATGACGGCGTCGAGCGTCTCCTCGGCGGCCTTGTCGGAGAGAAAATCCTCCAGCTCCTGCTCGAAGCGCACGCGCGGCGCGCGATGCCCCGGGCGCTCGTTCAGCACCTTCTTGATCCGCGCGGCGAGCGGCACGTGACGCAGCAGATGCTCGGCGAACATCATCTTGCGTTCCTGCGTGCCGAACTCCGAGAACACGCGCGCCGGCGGCGTCAGGAAAATGTCGCCTTCGCGCACATCGGCGAAGCCGAGATGTTGCAGCACTTCGGCGACCGGAAACAGATCGTCGACCTCCAGATGCAGCGAGCGCGCGATTTCCGGCATGTCGGCGCGGCCGTGATACGGCGCGGCAGCCAGCGTCTCGATCAGGCCGGCCATCAGGTTGGTCGACACATGCGGCAGCCAGCTGCTCCACTCCAGCCCCTTGCGGGTTGCTTCGCCTGTCTGGCGGGCGGTCATCTTCGCGTAGATTTCGTCGACGAGGCGCCGGAACGCCGGGTCGAGACGGTTACGCGGATGCTTGAATGGCACCTTGATCTCGGCGATCACGCGGCCCGGATTCGACGACAGCACGAGAATCCGGTCGCACATGAACACTGCTTCCTCGATGTTGTGCGTGACGATCAGCACCGACTTGATCGGCATGCGCCCCTGTGTCCACAGATCCAGCAAATCGGTACGCAGGGTTTCGGCGGTCAGCACGTCGAGCGCGGAGAACGGCTCGTCCATCAGCAGCAGCGTCGGGTCGACGACGAGCGCGCGCGCAAAGCCCACGCGCTGACGCATCCCGCCCGACAGCTCGCGCGGATACGCGTTCTCGAAACCGTCGAGACCGATCAGATCGATCGCGGCCAGCGCGCGCTCGCGGCGCTCGCGCGCGGCGACACCCTGCGCTTCGAGCCCGGCTTCGACGTTCTGCAAGACGGTCAGCCACGGGAACAGCGCGAAGGTCTGGAACACCATCGCGACGCCCTTGGCGGGGCCGTCGAGCGGCTTGCCCATATACGTGACTTCGCCGTCGGTCGGCTCGATCAGGCCCGCGATGATCCGCAGCAACGTCGATTTGCCCGAGCCCGAGCGGCCCAGCAGACCCACGATCTCGCCTTCGCGCAGCGACAGGTTCGCGTCGTCGAGGACGAGCAGTTCGCCCTGCGTCTTGTTAAAGCCACGGCACACGTCCTTGACGCGCAGGATCTCCTCGCCGGGACGGGGCGGCATGGGCGGCGTCGGCTGCATCTGCGCGGCGGCTACGGCTTTCGGGTTTTGCATCGTGTTTCGCTCTCAATCGAGCCGAAGCTTCGCTTCGGCATAGGCGTACATCGGACGCCACAACAGACGGTTGAACAGGGTCACGAAAAGCGACATGACGGCGATCCCGAGGATGATCTTCGGATAATCGCCCGCTTCGGTATTCTGCGCGATATAGGCGCCGAGGCCGTGCGCGACGACCTTGGTATTGCCCCACTGCACCGCCTCCGCGACGATGCTCGCATTCCACGCGCCGCCCGACGCGGTGATCGCGCCCGTCACGTAGTAAGGAAAGATGCCCGGCAGCATGGCCTGACGCCACCACTGCCAGCCACGGATGTGGAAATTGGCGGCCGCCTCGCGGTAGTCGTTCGGATACGACGTCGCGCCGGCAATCACGTTGAACAGGATATACCACTGCGTACCGAGCACGATCAGCGGCGAGAGCCAGATATCCGGGTTCAGGCCGAAGCGCACGATCGCGATCACGAACACCGGGAACAGCAGGTTCGCCGGGAACGCCGCGAGGAACTGCGCGAGCGGCTGCATCTTCTCGGCAAGGCGCGGGCGCAGCCCGATCAGCACGCCGATCGGCACCCACACCACCGAAGCGATCGCGATCAGCACGACCACGCGCAACAGCGTGATGAGCCCGAGCACGAACGCGTGACCGACCTCATCCATCGTGACGCCGGTGCGCACGTACAGCGCAACGCGACAGACCACGTACACGGTCGCGATCAGCACGCCCAGGGCCCACACGATGTCGCCGAGCTTCGACGATTTTTCGCGCTGCGGAATCTGGAAACGCACGCGGTCGAACGACGGCACACGCAGCGGCACGCGGGCGGCCTTCGCGAACAGCCAGCCGAGCGGCACGAGCAGCCGGTGAATCAGCCGCGTACGGCGAATCAGGTCGAGCAGCCACGACTCCGGCGCATTGCCCGAACTCGTGGTTTCCATGCGGAACTTGTCGGCCCACGCGACGAGCGGACGGAACAGAAACTGGTCGTAGGCGAGAATCACGACGGTCATCGTCAGGATCACCCAGCCGATCGCGTGCAGGTCCTTGCCGGCGATCGCCGCGGCCAGATACGCGCCGATGCCCGGCAGCGTGATCGAGTGATTGCCGACCGTAATCGCCTCCGACGCCACGACGAAGAACCAGCCGCCCGACATCGACATCATCATGTTCCAGATGAGGCCCGGCATCGAAAACGGCACTTCGAGCTTCCAGAAGCGCTGCCACGAGGTCAGATGAAAGCCGCGCGACACTTCGTCCAGATCGCGCGGCACCGTGCGCAGCGACTGGTAGAAGCTGAACGTCATGTTCCAGGCCTGGCTCGTGAAGATCGCGAAGATCGCCGCGAGCTCGGCGCCCAGCACGCGCGCCGGGAACAGCGCGAGAAAGAACGTGACCGTAAACGAGATGTAACCGAGCACCGGCACCGACTGCAGGATGTCGAGGATCGGCACCAGCACCTGCCCGGCGCGGCGGCTTTTCGCGGCGAGCGTGCCGTACACGAGCGTGAAGATCAGCGAGGCAACCATCGCCGCGAGCATGCGCAGCGTGGTGCGCATCGCGTATTCGGGCAGATTCGCCGGATCGAGCGAGATGGCCTGCGTCTGTAACGTGGAGATCGGCGCCATCGTCTCGTGAAAGCCGATCGCCGCCATCGCGATGATGCAGATGATCAGCGGAAACGCGACGAAGTCCCAGCGATTGGGCAACACCCGCCATGCGGACGCGTTGGCGGTGCGATTCAGGTTGAAACCGAAGTCCATCAGGCACGCTCCCCGGCCGGGCAGGCGGTGGCAGCAGCCGCGGCAACGGCGGCCGCGTCGATGCGGGGAAGGCGTGCAACAGCGGCCGCGCGCGCGCTGCTACGGTCGAAGGATCGGTCCGGAAAGCGGAATTCAGGCATGGCTAGACGCTTCTGCGCGGTAAATCGTTGGCATTGGAGACGCGTTGGCCGGTTACAGTGCGAGCCGTGCGGCGAATCACGCCGACTTCCCGCGCCGCCCGGCGCACCCGCCACCGCTGGCGCCGCCCGAGGGCTGGCGAGCTTTCCTCGTTTTGGACGGCACGACACTACTACAACCTGTGTTTCAGGCACAACCTCGGGCACCACTTTTGCATCGGTCGGGAGCCGTTCGGGACGTCCGGCGGCCTCTCCCGCACACAGGCGTCGCGTCCAGGCCACATCTGGCAAACCCGTGTTTCCATTCAGAAAATGCCGCGGCGAGCCGTTAAAGACGCTGATGAGTGGTCAGGCGATGCAATATGCGCCTCCCGGGTCGCCGCGCGGCGGTTAAAATCGCAGCACGGCAAGCGGCGCCTGGATTTCCCGGCGACCTGCGCGACCCTGCTGCTGAGGTCCACGGTTACACAACATCGGCACGGCGGGCAGATACCCTCGAGGACACGCCCCGGCGCCGGCAGGCTGCAACGCATGACCCTGTCGCATTAAACAGTCAGACGGATCGAACGGATCAAGCAGATCAACACGCCGATGAACAGGACAACCTTGCGCCAGCTAACCGGGCCGGTCAGTTTCATGCTGATCGTGCTTGCATGCTGGCTCGCCGCCGGCGTGATCGCGGACCGGATGGTACAGCAAGAACTGAACGCGGCCATGCGGGCGCAGCAGCAAATGTCCCTCTCGATCGTCGACAATATGGCCGAAGTGATCGCGAGCGATCTCGCCATGTCACGCGCCATTCCAGCCACGATGGCCGAACTGGGTGTGATCCAGCACGCGCTGACGCAAACGCAGAATTATGCCGCGAACAGCGCCAGCGCGGAACCCGCTCACCGCGACGAACTGCTGCGGATGCCCGAGCTGGCGGCCGTCAGCAGCTTCCTGCATGACGCGCAAGGCTTCTCCGGTCTCGACTCCATCTGGCTCGTCAACGCGAACGGCCTGTGCGTCGCGTCGAGCAACGCGCAGAACGGACAGAGTTTTGTCGGCATCGACATGCGCTCGCGCGGTTATCTGGCCAACACGTTGCTCGGCGCGTTCGCCGAAGCGTACGGCGTCGGGCGGGCGAGCGGCGAGCCGGGCATCTTCATCTCGGCACCGGTCTACGACGACGGTGTACTGGTCGGCGCGGTCGCCGCCAAGGTCGGCATCGCCCGGCTGCGTCACTGGGTCGCGCACGCCGGCACCTTCGTCGCCGACGACAACGGCGTCATCATCATGGCGCACAACAGCGCGCTCGAAGGCCGCGCGCTGCCCCACTCGCGCGTCACGCAGATGCCGGTCGCCGCGCGCATGAGCATCTATCGCCGCGACGCTTTCCCCGAAATCGAAATTCGCGACGCCAGCCACAACGTGTATCAGCAGGCGCCGTGGTTCCCCGAATCGCAGGCGGCGAAGCTCGTCGAGATGCCGGAATATCGCGATCCATCGCTCTACCAGTCGCGCATTGGCCTGAATTCCGGACTGTCCGCGCATCTGGTCGACCCGCTCACCGCGTATCCGGAACTCGTGCGCAATCACAAGCGCGACCGCCTGCTGGTGTTTCTGACGCTGGCCGGCACCGCGGCGCTCGCATGGGTGATCGCGGTTTCGTATATGCGCGAGCGGCGCCATCATCGCGCGACGCGCGATCTGGCCGAGCAGCTGCAATCGGCGAACACGTTGCTGTCCGCCGAAGCACGCCACGACGCGCTGACGGGCGCCCTCTCGCGACGCTATTTCCTCGATCTGCTGCGCCGCGAGATCGACGGTGCACGCGCGGCGCGCGAGCCGCTGTGCGTGGCGATCGCCGATCTCGACCACTTCAAGCAGATCAACGACCGCTTCGGCCACGCAGCGGGCGACCGCGCGCTCGAACATTTCGTCGATACCTGCCGCATGGAACTGCGCGGTGGCGATTCGACCGGCCGGCTGGGCGGCGAGGAATTCGGCATCCTGCTGCCGGCTACGTCGCTCGCGGCGGGGCTCGAAGTGGTGGAACGGCTGCGCAAGCGGCTGAAGGCGGCGCCTTCCACGAAGCTGCCTTCGTCGGCGGCATTGAGCGTGAGCATCGGCATTACCGAGCTGTCGCCGGAAGACCTGCCGGAGCGCATCATGAGCCGCGCCGACCTCGCGCTGTACGCAGCCAAGTCAGGCGGACGCGACCGCAGCGAAGCCGTTCCGCCCGACGACACCGCGCCGCCCGCGCGCGCGGCGGCGTCGGTGTGGTGAGCGCCTTTGCGCGCGCGGGCGCATGAACTGAAGCGCCCGCGGAATTCCCCTGAAGGAAGCAGGTATCATCAACCTTCACAGGAAGGTTGTTGCCACTGTTTACCGGGAGAGTCGCATGAAGGGAAATCTGGTCATCGTCTGTCGCGATCAGGATGCTGTCGCGTTCGACCAGCTGCTGGCCGAATATGGCTCATTCCAGACCAGGCTGTCATCGACCACCTGGTATCTGAAGCTCGAGGTCGCGCCGGAAGTGATTCAGGAGGAAATTCTCGCGCGGCTCGGCAAGTACACCACGCATTACATCTTCGAGGCGGAAACGGTCACCTGGAATACGGTCGACAGCGACGCCGCTACCGCCCTCAACACGCTTTTCGCCGAGTAGGCAGCGCCAGAACAGGAACGCGCCAGCGGCCCGAAGACCGCTGGCGCGTTGCCTCGCACTGCCTTGATCCGCTCCGGGCCAGGGGCGTTGGCGGGGCCTATCGTCCCCAGGCCGATTCCGTTATTTTCGACGTGGCGCGCGGCAGCACATCGAAAGCGAAGCTCATCTGCACACGCAGACCACGCCCTTCGTGGTTGCCGATGTCCCACTCTCCGCCCGCCCTGCGCACCAGCCGCTCGACAATCGCGAGGCCAAGCCCGCTGTGACCGTTGCCGCCACGCGCCGGATCGAGCCGCACGAACGGCCGGCTTGCGTTGATCAGATCGTGCGCGGCAATACCGCCGCCGCTGTCATGCACCGACAACGTGAAGCCAGCCGACGTGCGCGCCGTTTCGACGACGATCGGCGGCGCGCCATACGCGTGCGCGTTGTCGAGCAGATTGGACAGGATCCGGTCGAGCGTCGCGGCCGGCAGGCGGAAGCCCGGGCCCGCGTTCAGCACCGTCTGCACGGCCGATGCGCCGGCTGCGACCGCGCGGTAGGTACGCACCACGCGCTCGCATTGCGTATCGACTTCGACCGCTTCGCTGCGATCGGCGCCGTCATGCGCGAAAACCAGAAACTGGTCGACGATATGCGCCATCGAATCGACGTCGCGCACCACGCCATCGCGCACCTTGGCTTCGTCCATCAGTTCGGCGCGCAGGCGCAGCCGCGCGAGCGGCGTCTTCAGATCGTGCGCGACGCCCGCCAGCATCACGGCGCGGTCGTTCTCCGTGCTCGCGACTTCCTGAACCATCTGGTTGAAGCCGCGTGTGAGCTGCCGCAGTTCGCGCGGTCCGCGCTCCCGCACGGGCGGCACCGGCAGCCCGCGTCCGAACCGCGCGACGGCCTGCGCGAGCGAGCGCAACGGCTGCTGCAACTGCCACGCGGCAAAGAGCGCGGCCATCACGCCCGCCGAAAAGATGGTGATGAGCCACCAGACGGTCCGGTCGAGCGAACGCGGCGGCCTGAGCGGCTGCACGGGCACGACGATCCAGCTATGGTCGCTGGCCGAGCGCACCCACAGCGTGGGCGGCTTGCCGGGCATGCCCACGCGCACCTGGGTGCCGGCGGGCATGCGGTCCTGCACGTCGTCGAGAAAGCGCTGCAACCCGGGCGGCACGCCCGCGTTTGCGGCGGGCACGTCCGGGCTCGCGGGATCGACGAGCCGCACGCGCGAAGGCAGCGGCTGATCCGGCGAGCGCGCGACGTGCTGGCGCACCGCCTCGACGAGGAAGGTGGCTTCTTCGACCGCGTAACGCGCCTGCAACTGGTTGCGATCGAGGCGCATCAACGCGTACCACGCGAAATGCGAGATCAGCAGCACACTGACGACCAGCAACGCCAGCCGTCCAAACAGCGAATCAGCTGGCCGGTGCATGTTGCTCGCCGTCGGGCACGAACACGTAGCCGCGGCCACGTACGGTCTGGATGAAGCGCGGCGTGGCCGGGTCGGTTTCCAGAATGCGGCGCAGACGCCATACCTGCACGTCGATACCGCGGTCGGTACCGTCGTATTCCGGGCCGTGCAGCAGTTCGAGCAGGCGCTCGCGCGTGAGCGTGCGCATCGGATGGTTCACGAAGATCTTGAGCAACGCGAATTCGCTGCCCGACAGTGTGAGCGGCCGGCTGTCCTGGTTCAGCGTGCGCGACTGGAAGTCGAGCGTGAAGCGGCCGAACGTGAACGGCTCGCGCTGCTCCGGAGCGGCCGCCGAAGGCAGCGTGCGGCGGCGGCGCAGCACCGCCTGCACGCGGGCCAGCAGCTCGCGCGGATTAAACGGCTTGCCGAGGTAGTCGTCCGCGCCCAGTTCGAGACCGACGATGCGATCCACGTCGTCCGCACGGGCGGTCAGCATGATGACGGGGATGTCGTCGCCCGAAGCGCGCAGCTTGCGCAGCGCCGTCAGCCCGTCGACGCCCGGCATCATCAGGTCGAGCACGATCAGGTCCGGCCGCTCGCGTTCGAGCCGGCGTTCGAGAGAGCCGGCATCGTGTAGCACCGAGACTTCGATGCCCTGCCGGGCCAGATAGTCGCGCAGAAGATCGCGCAGTTCGACGTCGTCATCGACGACCAGAATTTGAGTAGCCATGGGACGAAGTTTAACGCGCGCACCCTCCCGTTTTCGACACAAACATCCCGCAAAGGGTTACTGGGTGTTACCGCGAAAGGCGCACGTAATGTCGTGTAATGGCAACGATGGCGCGTGTAACACGCCGCGGGCCGGGCGCCTCTACGCTGTGTCTAACCGAATGCGGGCCGTTTCACTCTCTCGTGATCACGCGCTCGCACCGTCGGCCTGGATCAACATAAAGGAGTCGCTCCATGTCTACAAAAACTTCACGCTTTCTCGCCGTTGCCGCTTCGTCTCTCGCACTGAGCCTTGGCGTCGCCTATGCTGCCCAGCCGGGCGGCGCCATGGGTGGCCCCGGCGGCTGGCACGGCCACTTCATGAAGGAACTGAGCCAGCTGCACAGCCAGTTGAACCTGAACGCGGATCAGGAGAAACAATGGCAGGCCGCGCTCGACACGATGAAGCAGACGCGCGAAGCCGAACGTGCGAATCATGAGCAGATGAAGCAGCAGTTCAAGTCGATGCAGCAGCAACCGATTCTCGACCTGAACGCGATGCACGCTGCCCATCAGAAGATCGAGCAGCAGGACGCGCAACTGCGCGAGCAGAGCGCAACCGCATGGCTCACGTTCTACAACGGCCTGAACGACCAGCAAAAGACGACCGTCAGTACCGCGCTCAAGCAACGTTTCGCGAAGATGGAACAACGCCACGAGAAGATGCATGAGCGTTGGGAACACCATCGTGGCGCGGCGCCGGGCGCGGCTTCGGCGGTCAAGCCTTAAGCGGCAGGCACCACGCCACCGTTGCTCCCGCAGGCGGCACACGCTGCCTGCGGGAAATACAAAAACGCCACGGATGAAAATTTCCGTGGCGTTTCTTTTCGCGACGTTACCGCGCGAAGGTTTTCACCCGCACGCGCGGCCTGTGACGCCGGCTTCAGCCCAGATCGAACAGCAGCACTTCGGCCTGATTGCCCTTTTCGAGCGTTACCGTGTCGACGTCGGCGAGCATCGCCGCATCGCCGGCCGCGAGCGCTTCGCCATTGACCGTCACGCCGCCGCGCGCAACCTGCACATAGACACGCCGTCCTGCCGGCACCTTGTAGTCAGCACGCTCGGCGCCGTCGAACAGCCCGGCGTGAATCGATGCATCCGAATGGATCGTCACCGAACCGTCGCGTCCATCGGGCGAAGCGACGACGCGCAGACGGCCACGTTTGTCCGCATCGTCGAAGTGTTTCTCTTCGTAGCCGGGCGCGTCGCCGCGTCGGGCCGGCAGCACCCAGATCTGCAGCAGATGCAGCGCATCTTCCTTCGATGCGTTGAACTCGCTGTGCATGACGCCCGTGCCGGCGCTCATCCGCTGGACGTCGCCGGGGCGGATCGTTGAACCGTTGCCCATGCTGTCCTTGTGCGCGAGCGCGCCCTGCAGCACGTACGTGACGATCTCCATGTCGCGATGGCCGTGCGCGCCGAATCCTTCACCAGGTCCGATCACGTCTTCGTTGATGACGCGCAGCGGGCCGAACTGCATATGGTCCGGATCGTGGTAGTCGGCAAACGAAAAGCTGTGATACGAGTCGAGCCAGCCGTGGTTGGCGTGACCGCGCTCGTCCGAGCGGCGAATCTGCAGCATGTCGATCTCCTGTCAATATTGAGCGATGCACAGAATGTAGGGGCGCGCAGCCGAAAGGACAATCCGCACCCGCGCACTGCATCGTTTCGCCAGTGACGCCAATCTGATCCCGATCGCGGGCCGCACGACGCGGGCATGCCCGACCAGGGGCGAAGCCCGGGTGGCGCGCGCCGGCTGTTCGGGTAAAATACCGCGCTTTTCGGTCGGACGGACTTGTGCCGCACGCCCTCGCGCCTTCCGCCATGTCTCCCATCACTCGAACGGGCGACCCGTAGGGACCTGCGACGGGCCTGCGCGGCAATTTTGTCCGCCTAGAATAGCGACGGCGAACCAGACACGGTGACCGCTGGCCGCTGGCCCGATAACGGTCAACGGCGGCGGTCGGGAAACCAGCGGAAAGCGGCCACGGGAGACCGGGCCGGTACCAATGGGCCGGACGGGGTTCTGGTTATACAGTCGGAAAAAGCGCTGCTTCGCCGGCGAAGACATGGCAGGTAACCCGCACAAGGGGGAACGCCTGACGTGTCTCGCGGCCCCGGATCCGGGGCACGGCGAGGCAGTCACGAATCGCACAGCGGCCCGCTGTGCGTTGGGCGTCTCGCCGGATCGACGGATCCACCGGCAACGGGATGCACGGCGCGCGCGGAACCGCGTCTTTCGCGGCGTCGAGACGCGTCGTCAAGGACTTATATGTTTCTTTCAGGCTACGGCCCCATCATCCTTGCCGGCACCTGGCAGACCGTCAAACTGGCGGTGTTGTCGCTGGTATTCGCCTTTCTCCTCGGCCTGATCGGCGCGGGGGCGAAACTGTCGAAGAACCGTGTGTCGCACGGCATCGGCACGCTGTATACGACGCTCATACGCGGCGTGCCCGATCTCGTGCTGATGCTGCTGCTCTTCTACAGCATCCAGATCTGGCTGAACAACCTCACCGACCTGATCGGCTGGGACCAGATCGACATCGATCCGTTCGTAGCCGGCGTGATCGTGCTGGGCTTCATCTACGGCGCGTACTTCACCGAGACCTTCCGCGGCGCGTTCCTCTCCGTGCCGCGCGGCCAGCTCGAAGCGGGCTCGGCCTACGGCATGAGCGCCTGGCAGGTGTTCTCGCGGATCATGTTCCCGCAGATGATGCGCTTCGCGCTACCCGGCATCGGCAATAACTGGCAGGTGATGGTCAAGGCCACGGCGCTGGTGTCGATCATCGGTCTCGCCGACGTCGTCAAGGCTTCGCAGGATGCCGGCAAAGGCACGCTGCGATTCTTTTTCTTCACCCTGCTGGCGGGCGCCATCTATCTCGTCATCACCACCGTCTCGAACTTTGTGCTGATGTACCTCGAAAAACGTTACTCGACCGGTGTGCGAAAGGCGGACCTATGATCGGGCTGATCCAGGAATACTGGCGCAACTACCTCTTCACCGACGGCTATCGTTTCACCGGTCTCGCGATCACGATGTGGCTGCTGGTCGTGTCGATCGGCCTCGGCTTCTGCCTGTCGATCCCGCTCGCGGTCGCGCGCGTGTCGAAGAAGAAGTGGCTGTCGCGCCTGGTGTGGCTGTATACATACGTGTTTCGCGGCACGCCGCTGTACGTGCA
Organism: Paraburkholderia gardini; assembly: GCF_907164575.1. Classification (GTDB taxonomy): domain Bacteria; phylum Pseudomonadota; class Gammaproteobacteria; order Burkholderiales; family Burkholderiaceae; genus Paraburkholderia; species Paraburkholderia gardini. Next base: position 220,895 of record NZ_CAJQYY010000001.1, on the reverse strand, counting down.
GCTGCTGCTCTGCTACACGGGCCTCTACAGCCTCGAATTCATCCATTCGCACGAACTCACCGACGCGTTCTTCCGCAACGGCATGAACTGCACGCTGCTCGCGTTCACGCTGAACACCTGCGCGTACACCACCGAAATCTTCGCGGGCGCGATCAAGGCCACGCCATACGGCGAAATCGAGGCGGCCCGGGCGTACGGCATGTCGCCGTTCACCCTGTATCGCCGCGTGATCCTGCCTTCGGCGCTGCGTCGCGCGCTGCCGTACTACAGCAACGAAGTGATCCTGATGCTGCACGCGACGACCGTCGCGTTCACCGCGACCGTGCCGGACATCCTCAAGATCGCGCGGGACGTCAACTCGGCCACGTACCAGTCGTTCGGCGCGTTCGGCATTGCCGCCCTGCTCTACCTCGCCATTTCCTTCACGCTCGTGTGGCTGTTCCGCCGCGCCGAGCACCGCTGGCTCGCCTATCTGCGGCCGCAGGGCAAGTAAGCCCGACGACGGAAGACACAGATGAAAACCAGCAAACAGAAGCTCTTCGTCGATGAGCTCCACAAGCAGTACGGCGACAACGAAGTCCTGAAGGGCGTCTCGCTGCAGGCGAACGCAGGCGATGTGATCAGCGTGATCGGCTCGTCCGGTTCGGGCAAGAGCACGATGCTTCGCTGCATCAACTTCCTCGAACAGCCGAACGCGGGCCGCATCTTCGTCGACGGCGAGGAAGTGCGTACCGTGAAGGACATCCGCAGCGGGGCATTGCGCGTCGCCGATCCAAAGCAGTTGCAGCGCGTGCGTACCCGGCTTTCGATGGTGTTCCAGCACTTCAACCTGTGGTCGCACATGTCGGTGCTCGAGAACGTCACCGAGGCGCCCGTGAATGTGCTCGGCCTGCCGCGCCGGGAAGCCGAGGAGCGGGCGCGTCAGTACCTCGAGAAGGTCGGGCTCGCGCCGCGTGTCGAGAAACAGTATCCGTCGCATCTGTCGGGCGGCCAGCAGCAGCGTGTGGCGATCGCCCGTGCGCTGGCGATGCATCCCGATGTGATGCTGTTCGACGAACCGACCTCGGCGCTCGACCCGGAACTCGTCGGCGAAGTGCTGAAGGTGATGCAGACGCTCGCGGAAGAAGGCCGCACGATGATCGTCGTCACCCACGAGATGGCGTTCGCGCGCAACGTGTCGAACCACGTGATGTTCCTGCATCAGGGGCGTGTGGAGGAAGAAGGCCACCCGGACGAAGTCTTCAAGAATACGAAGAGCGAACGCCTCAAGCAGTTCCTCTCGGGCAGTCTCAAGTAAGCACGACGGATCTGTAGTTTATGTAGTTTTACAAGGCGCTTTCAGCGCCTTGTTTTATTTCGGTTACCTGCACGTTGAATGCGCGGCTTTTCCCAGAATGTGTGCAAAAACAGCCCGCTTTTGCCCTACTCCTGACGATTTCAGACGTCAATAGTGGCAATCCTTGACTTCATGCGTTATGAACCGTGATTCCCTTGTCGCACAAGGGTTTGAGCGTGTTTTAGAGCATTGTTGCCGAAGTGGTGGGCACAGACGTATTGCAATTTGGCGACACCTCTTTGGGAGACGTCGATTTTCTTCGCCACGTAGGGGTATTTTTGCTAAATTAGTAACCAAAGTAGCAAAACAAAGTTCGATAAAAGTAGTTTCACTTCATAAGACGCACAGGAGATACCGGTCGACGAGGGATCGGGCATGACGCAAAGATGGCCATACCAAGGCCGCAGCGTCATCAACATACGACCTCGGCCGCACAACTCTCTGGTACGGATTTCTGTTCGGCGCCTCTGGCGTCCGGACACCATTCGCAGTACTGGGTTTACTTTTTGACAGGGTATGGAGGAGAAGATGAAGAAAGTTTTGCTCGCGGCATCGCTGCTGACGTTCGGCATGGCAGCACAGGCACAGAGCAGCGTCACGCTGTATGGGCGTCTGGATGCCGGTCTTGAGTACATGAGCGGCGTGCCGCAAGGCACCGGTGCAAATGGTCAGGCAACTGGCAGCACCAACCGTTTCCGCGCGGAAAGCGGCGACTGGGGTACCAGCCTGTGGGGCATGAAGGGTGTTGAGGACATCGGTGGCGGCAACAAGGTTCTCTTCCAGCTGGAAGGCTCCTTCAACACGATGAACGGCACGGGCCCTGGCGGCGGCGGTCTCTTCAATCGCTGGGCAACGGTCGGTATGTCGAACAACCAGTTCGGTACGCTGCTGCTGGGTCGCGAACTCTTCATCTCGAACGGCGTGTGGGACTTTGACCCGTTCGGTCAGTCGAACTGGTCGTCGGCGTCGCTGGTGCGTGGCCGCAACTGGCCGCAATCGAGCAACAACATTTCGTACCAGTCGCCGAAGGTCGCGGGCTTTGACTTCTATGGTCAATACGCGCTGTCGAACGCAACGAGCTGGAACGGTAACGGCACCACCCCGCAAGGTCGCGAAGGTGGCGCACAGATCACGTACACGAACGCACTGTTCCAGATTCGCGGTTTGTACGATGAAATCCGCAACCCGGCAAACGGCTCGCTGTACGGCCCGAACCTGACTGGCGTCAATACCCTCAACACGGGCAACGGCGTGTTCGCAGCATCGCGCGAATACTCGGCTCTCTTGAACGTGTTCCTCGGCCAGTTCAAGGTCCAGGCTGCATACCAGGCTATCCGCTCGTCGGGTGCTGAAGGTGTTCTGCCGGGTCAACCGACGACGCTCGATCACGAATGGGGCGGTGTGACGTGGCAAGCAACGCCGGCAGCTGCGCTGATCGCAGCGGTCTACCACGTGAACGGCAACAACGGCGCAGGCAACGCGACGATCTACACGATCGGCGGCTCGTACAACCTGTCGAAGCGCACGCTGCTGGACATCCAGATCGCAACGACGCAAAACAGCAAGGGTGCTAACTACGGCCTGAATGCGAACAACGCCGGTACGGCTACCAGCACGGACAATCCGCTGCCGGGTCACAGCCAGTCGGGCGTGTATGCAGGTATTCAACACTCGTTCTAATCGAACGGTGTAATCAGAACAGTTAAAGAGAAGTTTTCACGCTGCTGCGAGAGGCGCGTATCGGTGCGGTACCTGAAAGGGTATCGCACCGTTTTTTATTTCTGGCGCGCGTATAAAAAAAGCACCGGCGTGGTGCAACGCCAGTGCTCTCTTCCAGCCGTCAGTCTTCTGGATCCACCTCAAACCGCTGCTTCGTTTTCCTCGCCGGTGCGAATCCGGATCACGCGCTCGACTTCCGCCACGAAGATCTTGCCGTCGCCGATCTTGCCCGTGCGTGCCGCGCCGATGATCGCGTCGATCACCTGATCGCACTGATCATTCGCCACCACCACTTCGATCTTCACCTTCGGCAGGAAATCGACCACGTATTCCGCGCCGCGATACAGCTCGGTGTGGCCCTTCTGACGGCCGAAGCCTTTGACTTCCGTGACGGTCAGCCCGGTCAGCCCGACTTCGGCCAGCGCTTCGCGCACTTCGTCGAGCTTGAACGGTTTGATGACTGCGGTGATGCGTTTCATGGCGTGCCTCGTCCAGATCGAAAGATTGAAAAAACTGAAAATGGAATGAATGCTTTTGATTCTACGCCGCGCCAGACCGGTTGCGAGTAGTCCGGCGCCGCGCGCGCGATCTCATTCCACCGGTTCCGTATAGCGCGACGTGACCGGATAGCGCCAGTCGCGACCGAACGCACGATGCGTGACGCGAATGCCGATCGGCGCCTGACGCCGCTTGTATTCGTTGATCTTGATGAGGCGCGTGACGCGCCTGACGTCGTCCACCGCGTAGCCCGCCGCGACGATTTCCGCGAGCGAGCGGTCCTCTTCCATGTACATGCCCATGATCGCGTCGAGCACGTCGTATTCCGGCAGGCTGTCCTGGTCGGTCTGGTTCTCGCGCAGTTCGGCCGAAGGCGCGCGCGTGAGAATCCGCTCCGGGATGATGTCCTGCCGCGCGAACGTCGTCGCGGCATTGCGGTAGTGGCACAAGCGATAGACGAGCGTCTTGGCGATGTCCTTGATGACCGCGAAGCCGCCGGCCATGTCGCCATAGAGCGTGCAGTAGCCCACCGCCATCTCGCTCTTGTTGCCCGTCGTCAGCACGATCGAGCCGAACTTGTTCGAGAGCGCCATCAGCAACGTGCCGCGAATGCGGGCCTGGATGTTTTCCTCGGTGGCGTCTTCGGCGCGGCCGGCGAATTCATCGGAGAGCGACGTGCGAAACGCGTCGAACATCGGCGCGATCGCGATCTCGTCGTAGCGTACGCCGACGCGCCGGGCCATCTCGGCGGCGTCGGTCGTGGAGATGTCGGCCGTGTAGCGCGACGGCATCATCACCGCGCGCACGCGCTCGGCGCCGAGCGCGTCGCAAGCGACCGCGAGCACCAGCGCCGAGTCGACGCCGCCCGACAGCCCGATAAGCGCGCCAGGAAAGCCGTTCTTGTCGATGTAGTCGCGCACGCCCATCACGAGCGCCGCGTACACCTGCGCTTCGACGGAAAGCTCCGGCGCGATTGTGGACGGCAGCGGCACCGCGCCGTCGAATTCGACGATCGGGCACGTCTCCTCGAACTGCGCGAACTTCGCGACCAGCTCGCCCTTGCCATCGAGAACAAACGAGCCGCCGTCGAACACCAGTTCGTCCTGCGCGCCGACCATATTCACGTAGACCATCGGCAGGCCGGTCTCGCGGATGCGCGCACGCAGGATGTCGACGCGCACCGCTTCCTTGTTGAGGTGATACGGCGAGCCGTTTGGAATCAGCAGCACCTGCGCGCCCGCGGCCTTCGCGATCTGCGCGGCCGACGCATGCCAGACATCCTCGCAGATCACGACGCCGTATTTCACGCCGTCGAGCTCGAACACGAACGGCTGCGGATCGGTGGCGAAATAGCGCTTCTCGTCGAAGACTTCCGTGTTCGGCAGATCCTGCTTGCGATACGTGCCGACGATCTCGCCATCGACAATGAGCGATGCCGCGTTGAACGTATCGACCGGCGGCACGCCGCGCTCAATCGGCGCGTTTGCATTACCATGGCCGTTCGCCGTGTCGCGATACGGATGGCCGACCACCACGTGAAGGCCCGTGAAAGGCTTCAGCTGCGCGGCCAGATCCGCGAGCGCAGCGGCGCTCGCGGTATAGAACGCCGGACGCAGCAACAGGTCTTCAGGCGGGTAACCGGAGAGTGCGAGTTCCGGCGCGACCAGCAGCTTCGCACCATCGTTGTGCGCTGTGCGCGCCGCGTCGACGATTTTGGCGACGTTGCCGGCGAAGTCGCCGACGGTGACATTGAGTTGGGCTAGAGCGATTCGGGTCTTCATGACAGAGCGTGAAAGGCGGGCCTTGAGCCTCGCGACGACGGCAGCAACAGGGGTTCGAAGCAACGGACAAAACGAAGGCCGGCATCAAACCCGGCGCAATCACGGACGACGCGGCGCACCTCGTGCATCCCGACGTCGAACAGAGTGGAACGGTTACACAGATTGAATCAGGAACGCTTCGATTATCGCACGGGCATTCTGGCGTCGCCGCTCGAGGTGGACGCCGTCGAATGGAACGCGCTCCTCGCACGGCAGTCGCAACCGACGCCGTTTCTGCGCCACGAATTCCTGAGCGCGCTGCACACGACGCGCTGCGCGGTGCCCGACACCGGCTGGGCAACCCAGTTCGTCACGCTGACGGACGAACGCACCGGGCGTCTGGAAGCGGCCGCACCGGTGTACCTGAAAGGTCACTCCTACGGCGAATATGTATTCGACTGGGCATGGGCCGACGCCTACAAGCGCAACGGCGTGCCCTACTACCCGAAGCTCCTGTGCGCGGTGCCGTTCACGCCCGTGCAGGGCAACCGGCTGCTCGCCAGCGGCGAGCCCGCGCTGCGTCAGCTGGCGGCGACCGTCGTGGCGTTTGCCGAACAGGCCGACGTATCGTCGCTGCATGTGCTCTTCCCGACCGAAACCGAAGCCCGTGCGCTGACCGATCTCGGCATGATGCAACGTGAAGGGGTGCAGTTTCACTGGCTGAACGACGGCTATCGGACGTTCGACGATTTCCTGTCGACGCTCGAACAGAAGAAGCGCAAGAACATCCGCGCCGAGCGGCGCAAGGTACACGACGCGGGCATCACGTTCCGGCGCGTGCGCGGCGAGGACGCCACCGACGCCGACTGGCGTTTCTTCAACAAATGCTACCGGCAGACGTATCGCGAGCATTTTTCGACGCCGTATCTGAACCTCGACTTCTTCCGGATGATCGGCGAGACGATGCCGGAGAACCTGCTGCTCGTGATCGCGGAATTCGAGGGCAAGCCGGTCGCGGGTTCGCTCGTCGTCTACCAGCGCGACGACAAAACCGGCGGCACGCTGTACGGACGCTACTGGGGCGCGCTCGAACACGTGCCGTGCCTGCATTTCGAAACGGCGTACTACCAGCCGCTCGAATTCTGCATCGAGGAAAAGCTCGGCGCGTTCGAAGGCGGCGCACAGGGCGAACACAAGATGGCGCGCGGTTTTCTGCCGACCGTCACGCGTTCCGCACACTGGCTCGCGCATCCGGCGTTCTCGGATGCCGTCGAACGCTTCCTTGAAGGCGAAACGAACAACATCCACGCGTATGTCGACGAACTGCGCGAACACAATCCGTTCAGGACGTGATGCCCTGGTTTCTCTACCTCATCGAATGCGAAGACGGCAGCGTCTACACCGGAATTGCGGTCGACGTGCAGGCGCGCTTCGACAAACACGTCAGCGGGACGGGGGCGCGCTACACGCGTTCGCGCAAGCCGCGACAGCTGCTCGCTTCGTTCGAGCTCGCCGACCGCTCGAGCGCATCGCGCGCCGAGTACTGGGTCAAACGGCTCACCGCCACCGAAAAACGCGCGCTGGCGGCCGGCGTGCGCACGCTCGATTCGGTGTTGCCCGTGGTGGAAGTTGAGGCTGAGATTGAACCCGAGGCCGATGTATCCGCACGCACGGCATAAAAAAACCGCGCGGCCCCGAAAGGCCCGCGCGGTTTTTTCCATCTGGCGGCGACTGCTTACTTCTTGTGGTTCGCAACGCCTTCGGTGATTTCCTTGTGTGCGGCCTCGATGCCCGCCCAGCCGTCCACCTTCACCCACTTGCCCTTCTCCAGCGCCTTGTATTGCTCGAAGAAGTGCTTGATCTGGTCTTTCAGGTACGCCGGGACATCGTCGACCGACTTCAGGTCCGCCGTCATCGGGCAGATCTTGTCGTGCGGCACGGCGATCAGTTTCGCATCGACGCCCGATTCGTCCGTCATCTGCAGCATGCCGAGCGCGCGCGCACGCACCACGGAACCCGCGAGCAGCGGGAACGGCGTGATCACGAGCACGTCGACCGGGTCGCCGTCGCCCGACAGCGTCTGCGGAATAAAGCCGTAGTTGGCCGGATAGCGCATGCCCGTGCCGATGAAACGGTCGACGACGAGCAGGCCCAGATCCTTGTCGGCTTCGTACTTCACCGGATCGCTTTGCGCCGGGATTTCGATGATGACGTTGAAATCTTGCGGGAGATCTTTGCCTGCGGGGACGTGATTGAAGCTCATGGGCGTTCTCTGGTCAGGATGAAATCGGAGCACGGCCTGGGCGCGGCGCCCTTTGGAAGCGCTCGCGGCCGCGTGGCCGGACAGTGCGGAATGCGCCATTATAGCCAATCGGCCGATGGCGGCCGGCGCGGGATCGGCGCGATAATCGTTCCGTGCCCCGCGGATTGCGCGGCTGCCGCGGATTATCTTCACCATGCGGCGCGCAACCTCGGGCACGATCCGTTCAGGTCCGCGAGCGCGGGCGTTTCCGGTTTTCAGCCAGGAGCATGCATGGAAGAAGCGAAACACTTCATCGGCGGCGAATGGAGCAGTTCCACGGGTGGCGGCACGATCGACGTCATCGACCCATCGGACGGCCAGCCGTTCACGCGCCTCGCGCGCGGCACGGCGGCCGATATCGACCGCGCGGTAGGGGCCGCCCGGCGCGCGTATGAAGGCGCATGGGGTGCGGCAAGCGCGGCCGAGCGTGGCCGCGTGCTGTACCGGCTGTCGATGCTCGTCACCGCGTGTCACGAGGAACTGGCGAGGCTCGAGGCGCGCGATACCGGCAAGCCGCTCCGGCAGGCCCGTGCCGATGCGTCCGCGCTCGCGCGCTACTTCGAGTTCTACGCCGGTGCCGCCGACAAACTGCACGGCGAAACGCTGCCCTATCAGTCCGGCTACACCGTCTTCACGATCCGCGAACCGCACGGCGTCACCGGCCATATCGTGCCGTGGAACTATCCGATGCAGATTTTCGGCCGCAGCGCGGGTGCGGCGCTGGCCGCGGGCAACGCATGCGTCGTCAAACCCGCCGAGGACGCGTGCCTGACAGTGCTGCGCGTCGCCGAACTTGCTGCCGAGGCGGGTCTGCCGGCGGGCGCGCTGAACGTCGTCACGGGTTACGGACACGAAGCCGGCGCGGCGCTCGCGCGTCATCCTGGCATCGATCACATCTCGTTCACGGGTTCACCGGACACAGGCAGGCTCGTCGCGCAGATGACCGCCGACAACCACGTGCCCGTCACGCTGGAACTCGGCGGCAAGTCGCCGCAGATCGTGTTCGCCGATGCCGACCTCGAAGCCGCGCTACCGGTACTGGTGTCGGCGATCGTCCAGAACGCGGGCCAGACGTGTTCGGCCGGCAGCCGCGTGCTGATCGCGCGCGAGATCTACGAGCCGCTGCTCGACCGGCTCGGCGCGGCGTTTCATGCGCTGCGCGTCGGGCCTTCCGCCGCGGACCTCGATTGCGGCCCGCTGATCAGCGCGAAGCAGCAGCAACGCGTATGGGACTTCCTCTCCGATGCGCAACACGACGGCATCGCCATGGCGGCGCACGGCGAAGTCGTCGCCGAGGCGCCCGAAACCGGCTTCTACCAGGCGCCCACGCTGCTGCGCGACGTGCCGCCCACGCACCGGCTCGCGCGCGAAGAGGTGTTCGGTCCGGTGCTCGCAGCCATGCCGTTCAGCGACGAAGACGAAGCGGTGGCGCTCGCTAACGGCACGCCTTACGGGCTTGTCGCGGGCATCTGGACGCGCGACGGCGCGCGCCAGCTGCGTCTCGCGCGGCGCGTGCGCGCGGGGCAGGTGTTCATCAACAACTACGGCGCGGGCGGCGGCGTCGAACTGCCGTTCGGCGGTGTGGGGCATTCCGGTCATGGCCGCGAGAAAGGCTTCGAAGCACTCTACGGATTCACCGTGCTGAAGACCGTGGCTATCCGGCACGGCTAGTTTTGGGTTCAGGGATATTGCGTTCCGGCGTCCACGAAAAAACAAGGAGACATCATGCGGTTGACAGGCAAGACAGCCATCGTCACAGGTGGCGGCTCGGGTTTTGGTGAAGGCATCGCGAAAACGTACGCGCGCGAAGGCGCCAACGTCGTCGTCAACGATCTGAACGGCCCGGCTGCCGAACGTGTCGCGAGCGAGATCGCGCTGGCGGGCGGCAAGGCGATCGCGGTCACAGGCGACGTCACGCGCGGCGAAGACTGGAGCAGGTTGCGCGAAGCCGCGCTCGAAGACTTCGGCAGCGTGCAGATCGTGGTCAACAACGCAGGCACGACCCATCGCAACAAGCCGGTGCTCGACGTCACGGAGGCCGAGTTCGATCGCGTCTACGCGGTCAACGTCAAAAGCCTCTACTGGAGCGTGCAGCAGTTCGTGCCGTACTTCCGCGAACAGGGCGGCGGCGTGTTCATCAACATCGCATCGACGGCGGGCGTGCGACCGCGGCCCGGGCTCGTCTGGTACAACGGCAGCAAGGGCGCCGTGATCATCGCGAGCAAGTCACTCGCGGCCGAACTCGGGCCGGACCGCATCCGCGTGAACTGCGTGAATCCGGTGATCGGCGAAACCGCCCTGCTCTCCGAATTCATGGGCGTCGAGGATACGCCGGAGAACCGCAAGCGCTTCCTGGCTGGCATCCCGCTCGGCCGCTTCTCGACGCCGCAGGACATTGCCAATGCATGCCTGTACCTCGCCTCGGACGAAGCGGAGTTCATCACCGGCGTGTGTCTCGAAGTGGACGGCGGGCGCTGCGTCTAGCACGCGCCGGAGCGCATTGCGGTGGCTTGGGGCGACCCCCGTGGATCGAGGTAACGCCGCGGCGACCTGACGTCACCCGTGTTGCCCTGGGGCGTATCGCCGCGACTTGCAAAGCAAGCCCGGAACGCCGATATGCAGCACCGTTCGCGCCGCGAACTCTCAGTGTTTTCCCCGACCCGGGCGGCACGGATTTCGCCTGAACCCCGTATAGAATGCGCGAAACCCGGCACTTCTTTCTACGTAGAACGAACGAGGAAAAAAACCATGGCCAGTCCCGCGAATCCGCTGCGCGCCCCCGGCGCCGGCGCCCCGCCTTCCACCTTCGAGGAGGCGACGTACCGCAAGGTGGCCTGGCGGCTCACGCCGCTCCTGATGCTGTGCTACGTCGTGGCCTATCTCGATCGTGTCAACGTGGGCTTCGCGAAGCTGCAGATGACCACCGACCTCAACCTGAGCGACGCGGTCTACGGCTTCGGCGCGGGTATTTTCTTCGTCGGCTACTTTATCTTCGAGGTCCCGAGCAACATCATCCTGCACAAGGTCGGCGCGCGCGTGTGGATCGCGCGGATCATGGCGTCATGGGGCATCGTCTCGATGCTGACCATGTTCGTCACCACGCCCACCATGTTCTACGTGATGCGTTTCCTGCTCGGTCTCGCTGAAGCGGGCTTCTTCCCAGGCATCATCCTGTATCTCACATACTGGTATCCGGCACACCGGCGCGGTCGCATGACGACGTGGTTCATGACGGCCATCGCGCTCTCCGGCGTGATCGGCGGCCCGGTATCAGGCTATATCCTGAAGAACTTCAACGGCATGAACGGCTGGCAAGGCTGGCAGTGGCTGTTTCTGCTCGAAGGCATTCCCTCGGTGATCGTCGGCGTCTGGGTGTTCCTGAAACTCGACGACCGCATCAGCAAGGCGAAATGGCTGACGCCGGAAGAACAGCAACTGCTCGAACGCAACGTCGCCGCCGAGGAAGCGGTCAAACACGACATGCCGGTCCGCAAGGTGATGTCGAGCCCGCGCGTCTGGCTCATGAGCCTGATCTATTTTTCGTTCGTGATGGGCCTCTACGGCGTGAGCTTCTGGCTGCCGACGATCATCAAGGCAACCGGCGTCACCGACGCCTTCACGATCGGCCTGCTTTCGGCGATTCCGTTCGCCGCCGCCGTCGTCGCGATGGTGCTCGTCGCGAAGAGCGCCGACCGCATGCGCGAGCGTCGCTGGCACATCGCGGTGCCGGCGTTCGTGGGCGCGCTGGGGCTGGTGCTGTCGGTGGTATGGGCGCACAACACGCTGCTCGCGATGACTGGCCTCACAATCGCGACGATGGGCATCATGACGACCCTGCCGCTCTTCTGGAGCCTGCCGACCGCGTTTCTCGCCGGCACGGGCGCGGCGGCCGGCATCGCGATGATCAATTCGCTCGGCAACCTCGCCGGCTTTCTGAGTCCGTACGCCGTGGGCTGGCTCAAACAGGCCACCGCCGCCAACGATTCGGGCATGTACATGCTGGCCGGCTGCATGATCGTCGGCGGCCTGCTCGCGATCAGCGTCCCGGCGCGCCTCGTGAACCGTTAGCGCACTTTCGTTTCGGCCCATCGTAAAAAAGCCTCCGTGAGCAACGCTCACGGAGGCTTTTTCCATCGATCTCGCTTTGCGGCGTCAAACCACGTTCATCGCCAGCGCGCTTTCCCGATAGTGTTCGCTTGCCTTGCCTGCGTCGCCAAGCTGCTCGTGCAGTCGCGCGAGCGCGCGATGGGAGCGGATCTTGAGCGGCTCGTTGTCGGCGAGCTTCAACGCCTGTTCGAGAAACGACTGCGCCTTGCCCCACAGCTTCTGATGCAGGCACAGACGTCCGAGCGCGAACAGCAGATCGGCGTCGTCGGGGCGATCGTTCTTCCAGGCTTCCGCCTTCTGGATCAGCGGCAGCGCGTCGCCGCCCGCGGTTTCCGGATAACGGCGCAGCAAACGCGCGTCCCAGTTCTGCGCAAGCGCTTCTTCCACGATCCTGCGTGCGTCGCCGGGACGGTTCAGGCCGGTCAGCAACTCGGCAGCCAGATCGGCGAGACGCGGCGAATGCCGCTCGGTCGGCGTGAGCGAATGCCATAGTTCGAGCAGTGCGTCCGCGTTGTGACGACGGTCGCGCAGCAGGTTCTCCGCCGCCAGTTGACGCAGGCGCACCGCGACGGCCGGATGGATGGCCTCGCGCTTTTCCAGCGTCTTGACGAGCTTCAGCACCTCGCTCCAGTTCTTCAACTGTTGCTGCGCGCGCAGCGTGATCTGCTGCGCATGAATACGCCGGCCGCCCTGCGTCTGCATCTGTTTCAACGCTTCCAGCGCGCCGTCCGCATCGCGGCCATCCGCGCGCATGTCGGCGGTTGCCATGAGACGTGCGTCCTGCCAGTCGGTTTCGTCGATCTGCGCGAGCCACTCGTCGCGACGCGCGTATTCGTGCATGCGATGCGCCGCATTTGCGGCGATCAGCCCCGCGGCGCCCTTGTTGTCCGGGTTCGCCAGCGCGTCGCGTGCCGCTTTTTCCGCGCGCGAGAAACGGCCTGCATAGAAGTTGCCGATCGCGTCACGCAGCGCCGCCTGCGCCTTCGCGACGCGCGAACGCGCACGGTAGGCCGCGACACGTTGCGGCATGCGCCAGAGGTTGCGGATCGCGCGCATCAGCGTGTACAGCACGATGAACGTGATCACCAGACCGACGACGAACAGGTTCAGCGAAATGTCGACGCGATACGGTGGGTAGACGATCAGCACCTGCCCGGTGTCGAACCGGCCGGCCGTCGCCAGCACGACCGCGATCACGAACAGGAAGGCCAGCCAGAGGAGTCCGCGGATAGCCATGATTAACCCCGGCTCCGGTATTGATGGACAGCCTGCAGGCTCGTGTTCAGGTTCGGCAGTTCGACCGCTGCCGAACCGGTGTCCACGTCCTTGACCAGGCCGCGCACCGTTTGCACGCGCTTCGAGGAACTGTCGAAGTAGCGGTCGAGTGCGGCATCGGCGGCATGCAGGTCGGACTTGAGCGTCGTCTGGTTGCGCGAGAGGAGAGCGAGCCGCGCCGACAGCAGGCGCAACTTCAGGTTCTCGCGCACGAAATAGCCCTGGTCGGGCGACACGAGCATCGCGTCGGCATTGTCGATGCGGCGGACCTGGACGAGGCTCGCGAGCTGCTGGCCGAAGCCCGCGGTGAACTCATGCCACAGCACCTTCCAGCGTGGCTCGCCGGTCGCGGCCGACACCTTCGCCGAGTCGGCGGGCACGGCCGCATGCGCGGTGGCGTGGCCGATCGGCGCTTCGCCGGAAAGCGGCAGCGTGTCGACCTGTTCGATCGCGTTGTCGAGCTTGATCGCAAGGCCCGTGAGGTCGGTGGACGGCGCCGATTTCAGCTTGTCGATGTCCTGCGCGATCGCCTTGCGCACGACGACGACCTGCGCGCTGTCCGACGCGGCGAGGCGCGTGTCGGCGCTTTGCAGCGCGAAGAGCGCAAGCTGCGTATTGCCGGTGAGCTGCAGTTGCTGGCTCGCCGCCGACAGCATCTCGCCGACTTCCGCAAGCGTCCAGTCGTCGCGATTGCGCGCGAGATCCGCGTACTGCTGCTGCAACGCCTGCTGACCGGCCTGCGCGTCGGCGAGCTTGCCTTCGAGTTGCGAGACCTGCGAGTCGGACTGGTGAACCGTTGCGAGTGCCTGTTCGGTCTTCACATTGAGCGCGGCAGTCTGCGCGTCGTTGGCCTGCTGACGCTGCACCAGCTGCTGCTCCATCCGGTCGACCTTGCGGTTCAGCGCGAACGCGCCGACACCTGCCGCGCAGATCAGCACGACGATCACGAACCACAGCAGGGGGTTGCTCGTGCTGCGCGGCTTGTGCTGCGCTTCGTAGGGCGTGAAAGGCGGGTTCGGCGGCAACGGAGGCGTGGCAGCCGGCGGGATGGATGCGTTTCTGGAATCGTTCGAATCTGTCATGCGTGAGTGAGCCGGGTTGGACGGTACCGGTTTAACAACGGAAGCAACGGAAGCTGCGGAGGCGAGCAACGCACGGGCAATACGCTCGTCGCCCGCGCCAGACACCGTAATCCTATCAAAACCCACCCCCCGTGCGGTCTGCGCGATGCGTGGATGAGGCGTGACGAGCATCGCGCGCTTCAACTGCGCGATCTCGCCGGCGGTCAGATGCTCGCGAGCCAGTTCGTCGAGGTTGCGCACGCCTTCGGAACTCGTGAGCAGCCACGTGTGCGGCACGCCCGACAGCAGCGCATGCACGCGCGACCATGCGCTGACAGACGGCTCCGGCACGATGCGCCGGTAAGCCGCCACGGTCTCGACCTGCGCGCCTGCTTCACGCAGACGGTCGGCCAGCCATTCGCGCCCGCCGTCGCCGCGCACGATCAGCACGCGGCGCCCCTCGAAGCCGCCCGTGCCGGGCGTCGCCTCGAGCGCCGCGAAGAGCGCCTCGGAATCGAAACGGCCAGTGTCGTCATCGGCGGCGACACTCGGGCTGATCACACGATACGCAGGGGCTTCGACACCGTGACGCGCGAGCGCGGCCACGCTGCCCGGCCCGACGACGCCCACCGGCAGCGCATGCGGCCAGATTGCATCATGGTGGGCGAACGCGCGGTCGACGGCGTTCGGCGAGACAAACACCACCAGCGCATAGTGTTCAAGCGAAGTGAGCGCGGCACGCAACGGAGCGGCATCCTCGACTTCGCCGATGTCGATCAGCGGGAATTCGAGCGTCGCGACGCCGGTGGCGGCCAGTTGCGCCATCAACGCCGCCGACTGCCCGGCGGGCCGCGTGATCACGACGGTGAACCCGGGCGGCACTGTCGCGCCGGCGGCAGGAGGCGGATCGACGTGTGCGCCGGTCGACATCACGCGCCGGTCACGTCGCCGCTCGCGGGACTCAGCGAGCGGACAATATCGAGCGCGCCCTGGCTTTCGAGCGACGCCGCCACTTCCCGACCCAGTTCGATCGCGGCGCCGACCGTGGGCGCGGGCGAGGACGCCTGCGCGGTCAGCACGCGCCGGCCGTCGGGTGTGGCGACCATGCCGCGCAGATGCAGCGCGCCGTCATGCCATGTCGCGTACGCGGCGAGCGGCACCTCGCAGCTGCCGCCCAGCATGCGCGACACCATGCGTTCGGCTTCCACCGCGGCGGCGGTATGTTCATGATGAAGCGGCGCAAGCCACGCGGCGAGCTCGGCGCGATCCTCGCGGATCTCGATGCCGAGCGCGCCCTGTCCGGCTGCGGGCAGGCTGTCGTCCGGATCGAGCAGCGCGCGGATACGGTCAGCCAGACCCAGCCGCTTCAAACCCGCCGCAGCGAGAATGATGGCCGCGTAGTCGCCACGGTCGAGCCTGGCGAGACGCGTATCGAGGTTGCCGCGCAACGGCTGCACGACAAGTTGCGGATAGCGCACGCGCAGCATCGCCTCGCGCCGCAGGCTGGAGGTGCCGACCACGCTGCCCGCGGGTAGCGCCGCAAGCGAATCAAACGTGTTCGAGACGAATGCATCACGTGGATCCTCGCGCTCCATGATGGTAGACAGCGCGAAGCCCGCGGGCAGTTCCATCGGCACGTCTTTCAGCGAATGCACGGCCAGATCGGCGCGGCCGTCGGCCAGCGCGCTCTCCAGTTCCTTGACGAAAAGACCCTTGCCGCCGACCTTCGAAAGCGTGCGATCGAGAATCTGATCGCCACGTGTTGTCATTCCAAGGATTTTTACGTCACAAGATGGATATAATTTGTGCAGCGCACACCGCACGTGTTCGGCCTGCCACATGGCAAGGCGGCTTTCTCGCGAAGCGATCACCAGCGTGCGGGGTAGCGCTGAATGGGTCTCGGAATTCATTGCAAGGTCAGTGGAGGACGGGGTTCAATAACAATCAATGTTAGCACGCACGCCAGTGCTTCCTTATCGGCCGGATGGCCGTGCTGGCGTGGCATCGACACAGGAGACAGGCCCGTTTCGGGTGCCGCCGCCGTATCTGTCCCGGTTTGCCGTACGGTCGTTCGCGCGCCGTGCGGCAGCATGCGGGATGATGCATTGCGGCGCGCCGTGCGGCAATGACCGGTTCCCTTCCTCCTGTGCCTCGTCCGCGTGCATGCCGTTCCTGCAGTCCGGCGTCGTTGCTTGTCCGCGCTTCAGCGGTGCACGGCGGCGCCTGCGCAGTTCGTGCGCATGTGTTTTGAAACCGCTGTTCATCATCAACAGACCCAGGCTTCCCCGAGGAAACCCATCGTGACGTCTTCCGGATCGGCGCGCCCAGCCCGCCGCAACACTGCATCGCCCACTGGTTCCCAAACCGCGAGCGCCCTCGCTGCTCCCGCCAAAGCGACCCGAATAACGAAAGCCCCCCAGGCCGCCGCTAAAAGCGTGAAGGCCAGCAAGGCCTCCAAACCCGTCGCGCCCGCGAAACCCGCGAAGGCGCCGAAAATACCGAAGGCCGGCGCGGCGCTCGACGGCGCCCGGACAACACCCGCTTCGAAGCCAGCCGCAAAGCCCGTTGCAAAGCGGGCGAATGGAGCCGCGAACGGCCGCGCGAAATCGTCGTCCGATATCGCGCCCAGGGCTGTCGCGACAGCGCCGGCGAAGTCCGGCGGCCGCACGCGTGAAGACAAGGACCAGCCGCTCTTCCAGGACATCCGCTATCTCGGACGCCTGCTCGGCGACGTCGTACGTGAGCAGGAAGGCGACGCGGTGTTCGATGTCGTCGAAACGATCCGTCAGACAGCCGTGCGCTTTCGTCGCGAAGACGACAGCGTCGCCGCGCAGACGCTCGACAAGAAGCTGCGCACGCTGAGCCCGGAACAGACGGTGAGTGTCGTGCGTGCGTTCAGCTACTTCTCGCACCTCGCCAATATCGCCGAAGACCGTCACCGCAACCGCCGTCACCGCATTCACGCGCTGGCGAACGCCGCGCCGCGTCCAGGTACGATGGCGTATGCGCTCGAACGTCTGATGGCCGCCGAGGCCGCGCCGACACCCGTCCTGCAGCAGTTCTTCAACGAAGCGCTGATCGTCCCGGTGCTGACCGCGCACCCAACCGAAGTGCAACGCAAGAGCATTCTCGACGCGGAGCACGATGTCGCGCGCCTGCTCGCCGAGCGCGACCAGCAGTTGACCGCGCGCGAACGCGCGCACAACGAAACGATGCTGCGCGCCCGCGTGACGTCGCTGTGGCAGACGCGGATGCTGCGCGACGCGCGTCTGACGGTCGCCGACGAAATCGAGAACGCGCTGTCGTATTACCGCGCGACGTTCCTCGAGGAAATCCCGGCGCTCTATGCCGATATCGAAGCCGCGCTGGCCGAACACGGCCTGCCCGCGCGTCTGCCGCCGTTCTTCCAGATGGGCAGCTGGATCGGCGGTGACCGCGACGGCAATCCGAACGTGAGCGCCGCGACGCTCGAACACGCGATCACGCGTCAGGCCACGGTGATCTTCGAACACTATCTGGAGCAGGTGCACAGGCTCGGCGCGGAACTGTCCGTGTCGAACCTGCTGGCCGGTTCGAGCGAAGCGCTACAGACGCTGGCGGCAGCCTCGCCCGACGAGTCGCCGCATCGCACCGACGAGCCGTATCGCCGCGCGCTGATCGGCGTGTATGCCCGCCTCGCGGAAAGCGCGCGCGCGCGTCTGGGCGCGGGCGTCGTCGCCGCGCGCAGCCACGGCGGCGCCAAACCTTACGCCGACGCCGCCGAATTCGCCGCCGACCTGCACGTGCTGATCGATTCGCTGACGGAACAACACGGCGCCTCGCTTGCCGCGCCGCGTCTGTCGCCGCTCGCGCGGGCCGCCGAAGTCTTCGGCTTCCATCTCGCCAGCATCGACCTGCGCCAAAGCTCGGACATCCACGAAGCCGTCATCGCCGAACTGCTGAAGCGCGCAGGCGTCGAGGACGACTACGCCGCGTTGTCCGAAGCCGACAAGCTGACGGTGCTGCTAAAGGAGCTCGGCCAGCCGCGTCCGCTGCGCCTGCCGTACGTGGAGTACTCGGATCTCGCGAAGAGCGAACTCGGCGTGCTCGAAATGGCCCGCGTGACGCGCGAGAAATTCGGCCCGCGCGCGGTGCGCAACTACATCATTTCGCACACGGAAACCGTGAGCGATCTGGTCGAGGTGATGCTGCTGCAAAAGGAAACGGGCCTCCTGAAAGGACTGCTCGGCAACGCCGAACAGCCCGCGCATGACGGCATCATGGTGATCCCGCTCTTCGAGACGATTCCCGATCTGCGCAACGCGCAGCACATCATGCGCGACCTGATCGCGCTGCCGGGCGTCGATTCGCTGATCGAGCATCAGGGCGGCGAGCAGGAAGTCATGCTCGGCTACTCGGACAGCAACAAGGACGGCGGCTTCCTCACGTCGAACTGGGAGCTGTATCGCGCGGAACTGGCGCTCGTGTCGCTCTTCAACGAACGCGGCGTGACCCTGCGGCTCTTCCACGGCCGCGGAGGTACAGTCGGACGCGGCGGCGGCCCGACCTATCAGGCGATCCTGTCGCAGCCGCCGGGCACGGTCGACGGCCAGATCCGTCTCACCGAGCAGGGCGAGGTAATCGCGAGCAAGTTCGGCAACCCGGAGATCGGCCGGCGCAATCTGGAAACGGTCGTCGCCGCGACGCTCGAAGCCTCGCTGCTGCCGCACGGCAATGCGCCCGACCAGTTGCCCGCGTTCGAGGAAACGATGCAGCAGCTTTCGGATGCGGCGATGGCGTCGTATCGCGCGCTCGTCTACGAAACGCCGGGTTTCAAGGAGTATTTCTTCGAGTCGACGCCGATTTCGGAGATCGCCGAGCTGAACATCGGCAGCCGTCCGGCTTCGCGCAAGCTGCAGGACGCGAAGCAACGCAAGATCGAAGACCTGCGCGCGATTCCGTGGGGCTTCTCGTGGGGGCAGTGCCGTCTGCTGCTGACCGGATGGTATGGCTTCGGCAGCGCGGTGGCCGCGCATCTGGACAGCGCGCCGACCGATGCCGAACGCGCACGCCGTCTCGCGCTGCTGAAGAAGATGCACAAGACGTGGCCGTTCTTCTCGAACCTGCTGTCGAACATGGACATGGTGCTGGCGAAGACCGACCTCGCGGTCGCGTCGCGCTACGCACAGCTCGTGACCGACAAGAAGCTGCGCAAGCATGTGTTCGAGCGCATCGTCGGGGAATGGGAACGGACGTCGAAGGTGTTGTCGGAGATCACCGGCAAGAGCGAGCGGCTCGCCGATAACCCGCTGCTCGCGCGCTCGATCAAGAACCGCTTCCCGTATCTCGATCCGCTGAACCACCTGCAGGTGGAACTGCTGAAGCGCCACCGCGCGGGTGACCGGAACGCGCGTCTGCGACGCGGTATACACCTGACGATCAACGGTATCGCGGCGGGCTTGCGCAATACGGGCTGATCCGGCTGACCGGGTTTGCGCCGGGTGGCCGGCGAACCCGTTCTGGTTCGAAGGGCACGCTTTCCTTTTATCGGATCGCGTGCCCTTTCTGTTTGTGCGACGTGCGTTTCGAAGCGCCCTTTTCCCCGCACGCCGTCAAGTGTCGAAGCGCCGCTTCAGTGCGCCTCGATCATCAGCGCATCGAGTTCGAACGAGCCGTCCGCCTGCACGTTGAAATACGCCCGCACCTCGTCGGGCGCACTCGCCCAGACCGACTGGATCGCGACGATGCGCGGTTCGGGCGTGCGCATCCGCTTGACCCACGCGTCGAATCCGATCGGCAGGCGCCAGCGCTCGCGAATCGACACCTTGAAGCCCGCGGCGTCGAACAGCGCGATCCATTCGTCGCCGCGATAGTCGCGGATATGCGAGCCGTCGCGCAACAGTTCGACCGTCTGGATGTGCGTGTCGAGCAACGGATGATCGCTACCCGCGATATCGACGAACAGCACGCGGCCGCCCGGTTTCAGCACGCGACGCACTTCTTTCAGCGCCTGCGGCACGTCATGCCAGTGGTGCGCGCTCATGCGGCTGATGACCCAGTCGAACGAGGCGTCGGCGAACGGCAGCGTTTCGGCCGCGCCCTGCTGCGTGCGGATCGTGTCGAGCCCGCGTTCGCGCGCGGCTGCGGCGACAGTCTCCAGCATCTGCGGGGCGATGTCGTACGCGACAACCGACTTCGCGTGCGGCGCCACCGCGAAGCTCGCGTGACCGGCGCCGCAGCCCATGTCGAGCACCGTCGCGCCGGGCGTCGCCTGAATGGCGGCGGCCAGCGTCTGCAGATCGGCGCCCGTCGCGTGAACGTGACTCGTCAGGTAAGCGGCGGCGGTCGAGCCGAACGCGTCGGCGACCTGGTCGTGATGCTTCATGGAATGCTCCTCTGCCCGGATAAATGCGGGTCGCCTCGGGTTGATCGTGGGTGGAACGGCACGCCCTTCATGTATGCCAGTTCGAAAAGCGCCGTTCCAGCCGCTACAATAGAGCCCGCTCTGTACCAGTACAAGTTAAGCAATTATTCTGGTATCACCACCACCCGCTTCCAACGACATGATGAACCGGCCGTCTTCCCCCGAGCTTGCACCGCCTCCGCTCGACGCCACGCCTGCGCGCGCGCTCGGCGACTTCATCCGCGCGCATCGCGAACGGCTGTCGCCGCAGGCCGTCGGCTTGCCGCCGGGGCCCCGGCGGCGCACGCCCGGCCTGCGGCGCGAGGAAGTCGCGCAACTGTGCGGCGTGAGCCCGACCTGGTACACGTGGATCGAACAGGGCCGTCCCGTGTCGGCCTCCGCCGATGCGCTCGCGCGCATTGCCGTCGCGCTGCAGCTTTCGCGCGCCGAGCGGGCGTATCTGTTCGAGCTCGCCGCGCAACGCGACCCCGCCGAGCCCGACCCGGCCGCCGCCGACGCACCCGCGCGCCTGCTCGAAACCGTCCAGCTGATCGACGCGCCCGCTTACGTGCTCGACCGGCAGTGGAACGCGCTCGCATGGAACGCGCGGGCGGCCGACCTCTTCGTCGGCTGGCTCGACGACGGGCACGACCGCAACCTGCTGCGCTTCACGTTCACCGAGCCCGGCGCGCGCGATCTGATCGCCGACTGGGAACCGCGCGCGAGGCGGCTCGCCGCCGAATTTCGCGCGGATTCGATCCGCCACCTGAACGAAGCGCCGACGCGCACGCTGATCGATTCGCTGAGCGCGGCGAGCGATGCGTTCGCGCGCTTCTGGGCGTCTCAGGACGTGGGTGGCCGCGAGGGCGGACGGCGGGAATTCAACCACCCGCGCCACGGCCGCATCGTCTACGACCAGATGACGTTCAAGCCCGCGCATCGCGAGGATCTGAAGCTCGTCGTACTCGTGCGGATGTAGATCGTCTGGCGGGACGACCTGCTACCGCCAGCAGGTGCGCGGGCCCGGGTCGGGATGGAACGTCGCCGGATGCTAAAATCGCTGTCCCGATGAAATCTTTTCTACCGGCGACGTTGGTACAGGTCGCCCGCCTTTCACCGTCTCTCCACTGCCAAACATCATGACGTCCCAACTGCACAAAAAAGGCGAAGCCTGGTCGGCACGCTTCTCGGAGCCGATGTCGGAACTCGTCAAACGCTATACGTCGTCGGTTTTCTTCGACAAACGTCTGGCGCTGGTCGATATCGAAGGTTCGCTCGCGCACGCCTCGATGCTGGCCGCGCAGAAGATCATCGCCGACGACGACCTCGCCGCCATCCAGCGCGGCATGGCGCAGATCAAGGGCGAAATCGGGCGTGGCGAGTTCGAGTGGCAACTCGACCTGGAAGACGTCCACCTGAACATCGAAGCGCGCCTGACGGCGCTGATCGGCGACGCGGGCAAGCGCCTGCACACCGGCCGCTCGCGTAACGACCAGGTCGCGACCGATATCCGTCTGTGGCTGCGCGGTGAAATCGACCGCATCGGCGGATTGCTGAAGGATCTGCGCGGCGCACTGATCGATCTGGCTGAACAGAACGCCGCGACGATCATGCCGGGTTTCACGCATCTGCAGGTGGCGCAGCCGGTGACGTTTGGGCATCACCTGCTCGCTTACGTCGAAATGTTTTCGCGCGACGCCGAGCGCATGCGCGATTGCCGTACGCGCGTGAACCGTCTGCCGCTGGGCGCGGCCGCGCTCGCCGGCACGAGCTATCCGATCGACCGTCATGCTGTCGCGAAGACGCTGGGCTTCGACGGGATCTGCGCGAATTCACTCGATGCGGTTTCGGATCGCGACTTCGCGATTGAATTCACAGCCGCTTCGGCGTTGGTGATGACGCATGTGTCGCGGTTCTCCGAAGAGCTCGTTTTGTGGATGAGCCCGCGGGTCGGGTTTATCGATCTGGCGGATCGCTTCTGCACCGGCTCGTCGATCATGCCGCAGAAAAAGAATCCCGATGTGCCTGAGCTTGCGCGCGGCAAGACCGGGCGTGTGAATGGGCATTTGATGGCCTTGCTCACGCTGATGAAAGGCCAGCCGCTCGCGTATAACAAGGACAATCAGGAAGACAAGGAGCCGTTGTTCGATACCGTCGATACGGTGGCGGATACGTTGCGGATTTTTGCTGAAATGGTTACCGGGATTACCGTGAAGCCTGCGGCTATGCGGGATGCGGCGCTTCAAGGGTTTTCTACTGCTACCGATCTGGCTGATTATCTTGTGAAGCGTGGGTTGCCGTTTCGGGATGCTCATGAAGCTGTCGCGCTTGCGGTTCGCGTTTGTGTCGATCGTGAGTGTGATCTGGCGGATCTTTCGCTCGATGAGATGCGGAGTGAATTGCCGAATGTCGCTCACCTCATCGGTGAGGATGTTTTTGAATACCTCACGCTGGAAGGCTCCGTCGCGAGCCGGAATCATCCTGGCGGGACCTCGCCTGAGCAGGTTTTGAGCGCTGTGAAGGTGGCTCGCGGGGCGTTGAGTTAGGTCTTTCTGGTTTTCTATTTCTTTGATTCTGGGCGGGTTCTTTTTTCCAGGGCCCGCTCTTTTCTTTGGCCTTTCCTTGTGTTCGTGTCGGTCTATTGGTGTTGCCCCTGTGCGGGGCGGCACTTACTTTTCTTTGTCCCCCAAGGGGACTTCCTTCGGGGCGTCTTCCAAAGAAAAGTAAGCAAAAGAAAGGCGCTTCGAAAACTCATTTCTTCCCGGTGCGTCATTCATCGGGAATGGCAACCCATGAAGTGTCGCCCTCACACTTCAACCGGCATGGGTCCCCGCGCGATTTCGTCCCTCGCGCAGCAGCGCCCGTGACACAGCACTCATTCACCCGCCTCCGCACTTCGTGCGTCGCCGTCGTTCACACAGCCGGGCGGGCGGGCAAGCGTAATGTCCACGGCCGCCTCCCCTCAGTTCATCGCGTTCGCGTTCGGAGGGCACCGGCAATGTTTGCCTGCGCCCGCAGGCCCTGCGCCTCAGTCGTTGCCCACCGTCTCCGATAACCGCTTGAGCGTCGCCACCCGCGCGCCAATGATGTCGATCTGGCCACGCGCATCAACCAGCGGCGTGGTCGCATCGCGAAAACCCCGCCACGCACGCTCCGCGCGAATCAGTGTCGGCCGTGCACGCGAAGGCATCTCCCTGCGCAGCCGCAGGTAGTAACGGTTCAGATCCCCGTCCGCATGCGCGCAGTCGGCATCGCGCCAACACGCGCGCACGCGCGGCGCCGGTTTGTTGCCGCCACCCGCTGTGCCCGCGTTCGCGGCCGCGGTTCGAAGCGTCAGCGCGCGGTCACGTACCGGCTGCAGTTGCATGTCGGCCTCGAACAGCACGTACATGGTGCCGCGCGTCGTTTCGAAAACCGCCCTCAGCATCGGTGCCTCGGCGGCACGCCACGCCTTCCAGTTTCGCTGGCTACGCTCCCAGCCGCTGCGCTGCGATCCCTTCGTCTTTGCCAGCAGCTGCTGATACGCGAGATCGGACGCGGACTGCCACGCCGCCCGCGCCGTTTCCATGCATTGCACCTGTCCCGCCGTCGACGACATGTCGCCACGCGCAAGGCACGTGTGCATCGACGCATCGATCGGATCAGCCGCCGCGACTTCGGCATGCGCCACGCCGGTCTGCACGGCGAGTGCCACGACGGCCGCACACCATCCCGCACGCACCGCCGTCTTCAGACGCCCCTTCATCCGGCCCGCACGCAATCGACAAAGTACTCGATGCGCCCGTTGATCGTCTCGCCCACCAGCCCGTGAATGTCAGTGTGGAAACCCGGGAAGCGCTCGTTGAATTCACGCGCAAACCGCAAGTAGTTGACGATCGTCTTGTTGAAGCGCTCGCCCGGAATCAGCAGCGGAATGCCCGGCGGATACGGCGTCAGCAAAATCGAGGTCACACGGCCCTCGAGTTCGTCGATCGGTACCCGGTCGATCTCGCGATGCGCCAGCTTCGCAAACGCATCGGACGGCTTCATCGCCGGTTCCATGCTCGACAGGTACATCTCGGTCGTCAGCCGCGCGATGTCGTTCGCGCGGTAGACGCTGTGGATCTGCTCGCACAGATCGCGCAGGCCGATGCGCTCGTACATCGGGTGATGCGAGACGAACTCCGGCAGCACGCGCCACAGCGGCTGGTTGTTGTCGTAGTCGTCCTTGAACTGCTGGAGCTCGGTGACCATCGAGTTCCAGCGGCCCTTCGTGATGCCGATCGTGAACATGATGAAGAACGAATACAGCCCGGTCTTCTCGACGATGATGCCGTGCTCGGCCAGATATTTCGTCACGATGCCGGCCGGAATGCCGGATTCGCCGAAATCGCCGTCCATGTCGAGACCCGGCGTGACGATCGTCGCCTTGATCGGGTCGAGCATGTTGAAGCCTTCGGCGAGCGGGCCGAAGCCGTGCCAGCGGTCGTTCGGGCGCAGCATCCAGTCCTCGCGCGAGCCGATGCCCTCGTCCGCGAACTGGTCGGGGCCCCACACCTTGAAGAACCAGTCGTCGCCGTACTCGGCGTCGACCTTGCTCATCGCACGGCGGAAATCGAGCGCCTCGGCGATCGATTCCTCGACGAGCGCGGTACCGCCCGGCGCTTCCATCATCGCCGCCGCCACGTCGCACGACGCGATGATCGCGTATTGCGGGCTCGTCGACGTATGCATCAGATACGCCTCGTTGAAACGGTGCCGGTCGAAGCGACTGTTTTTCGAGTCCTGCACGACGATCTGCGAAGCCTGCGAAATGCCGGCCAGCAGCTTGTGCGTGGAGTGCGTCGCGAACACCATCGCGCCGATGCGCGGACGGCCCGCGCCGATCGCGTGCATGTCCTGATAGAACGGGTGAAACTCGGCGTGCGGCAGCCATGCTTCGTCGAAGTGCAGCGTGTCGAGCCAGTCGCCCAGCATTTCCTTGATCATCTCGACGTTGTAGATCACGCCGTCGTACGTGCTCTGCGTGATGGTCAGGATGCGCGGCTTGAGGTCCGGATTCTTCTCCAGTGCTTCGCGTGCGAACGGATTCGCCTCGATCTTCCTGCGGATGTTTTCCGGCTCGAATTCGCTGCGCGGAATCGGGCCGATGATGCCGAAGTTGTTGCGCGTCGGCGTCAGGAACACCGGAATCGCGCCGGTCATCGTGATCGCGTGCAGGATCGACTTGTGGCAGTTGCGGTCGACCAGCACGATGTCGCCAGGCGCGACCGTACCGTGCCAGACGATCTTGTTCGAGGTCGACGTACCGTTCGTCACGAAAAACACGTGATCGGCGCTGAAAATGCGCGCCGCGTTACGCTCGGACGCCGCGACCGGACCGGTGTGATCGAGCAGCTGGCCGAGCTCGTCGACGGCATTGCAGACGTCCGCGCGCAGCATGTTCTCGCCGAAGAACTGGTGGAACATCTGGCCAAGCGGGCTCTTCAGGAACGCGACGCCGCCCGAGTGGCCCGGGCAGTGCCACGAGTACGAACCTTCTTCCGCGTACTGCACCAGTTCCTTGAAGAACGGCGGCGCGAGCGAGTCCAGATACACCTTGGTCTCGCGGATGATGTGGCGTGCGACGAATTCCGGCGTGTCCTCGAACATGTGGATGAAACCATGCAGTTCGCGCAGGATGTCGTTCGGCAAATGGCGCGAGGTGCGCGTTTCGCCGTACAGGAAAATCGGAATATCCGCGTTGCGGCGGCGCACTTCGGCCACGAACGCGCGCAGCGCGACAATCGCGGCGGCCAGCTCGGGCGTCTCGCCTTCGACCACGACGTTGTCGACATACGGCAGCAGTTCATCGTCGTCGATCGACAGGATGAAGCACGACGCACGGCTCGATTGCTGCGCGAACGAAGTCAGGTCGCCATAGCTCGTGAGCCCGAGCACTTCCGCGCCTTCTTTCTCGATGGCTTCGGCGAGCGCCCGGATGCCGGAACCCGAAATGTTCTCGGAGCGGAAATCTTCGTCGATGATGACGACGGGAAAACGAAACTTCATGGGCGATTCTCCAAAAAGAACGACCGCTGCTTCTGTTGCGCAGCGGTCACCCGAGTAGCCGGTGAGTCAATGCGCCTCGCGCGTCACGTTTTAGGCAACGTCACGCCGTGCTGGCCTTGATACTTGCCGCCGCGATCCGCGTACGACGTTTCACAAATCTCGTCGCTTTCGAAAAACAGCACCTGCGCGACGCCTTCGTTCGCGTAGATTTTGGCAGGCAAAGGTGTCGTATTTGAGAATTCGAGCGTGACGTGCCCTTCCCACTCCGGCTCGAACGGCGTCACGTTGACGATGATCCCGCAGCGCGCGTACGTGGACTTGCCGAGACAGACGGTCAGGACGCTACGCGGAATGCGGAAATACTCGACGGTGCGCGCGAGCGCGAACGAATTCGGCGGAATGATACAGACGTCGCCCCTGAAGTCGACGAACGATTTTTCGTCGAAGTTCTTCGGGTCGACAATCGTCGAATTGATGTTCGTGAAGATCTTGAATTCGTTGGCGCAGCGGATATCGTAGCCGTAGCTCGACGTGCCATAGCTGACGATCTTCCGGCCGTCCTCGGAGACGCGGACCTGGTCGGGCGCAAACGGCTCGATCATGTTGTGCGACGCGGCCATGCGCCGGATCCACTTGTCGGATTTGATGGTCATAGTTGAACGCTGCCTGACGGATAAAAGCCGGATAGAAGCCCGACGTAAGCAAGTGAGCCAGATACGCGGCCGGGCCGCGGGCCGGATCCGGGGCCGGCCGGCAGGCGGTGACCCACGCGCTGCCCGGCTGGCGCCCGACGAAAGGCGCTTATTTTACGCGATCGAACGAAAGTTGCCGGTAGCGGGGAATTTCACTGCCGGATCAGTCCGCACGCGAGCGGAACGCCCGCGCCATGCTGCGGATACGCGTACGGATCGCTCGCGTCGCGATGCAGCAGCACCGAACGCTGCACGACTGAACGCACGCCGTCGAGCGAGACCTCCGGCGCCACGATAAAGCCGCTCGCCACGCCGTTCGAATCCGCGTGAATGTTGCCGAGGTCGCCCTCGACACGCGCGCCCGCCTTGAGCCGCTCCGCACCCGGCGAGAAAATCGCGCCGGCGCTGGACCCGTCGGAGGCGTTGCAGTCGCCGCGCTCGTGGATCTGCAGCGCGTGATCGCTGTTCGGCGGCAGACCCGCCAGGTTGTATGTGACCTGCACGCCGTCCGAGCGCTCGATGAACGTCACGGTGCCGCGGGCCAGATTGCCGGCTGTGGGCAGCAACTGCGCGTCGGCGCGCTTTTCCTGTGGTCTCAGGAATGAAGTGCAGCCGCACAGAAGCAGGCTGCTGGCAGTCAGAACGATGAACGCATGCACCGCCTGTCCGTCGATTCGTTGTCTCATGCGATCCTCTTGTCAGCCGGCGAGCGCCCCTGCGCCCGCCCTGCCCGACCTCGAAGCCGACATGATACCGCGCCGGCCTCGCGCATTGACGCATGTGACATACCTGCCGGATAGCCAGCACGGGCAGATGCACGGACCCGCACACGTCGGGCGCGAACCCCTCAGGTGTTCTGCACGACGATATTGGGGAATTTAGACGTCATGTCGCGCGCGCGCTCGGCGATATGGATCGCGACCTTGCGCGCGATCGAGCGGTAGATATCGGCGATACGGCCATCCGGATCGGCCACCACCGTCGGGTGCCCGGAGTCGGCCTGCTCGCGGATCGCGATATCGAGCGGCAGGCTGCCGAGCACGTCGACACCGTACTCCTTACCCATGCGCTCGCCGCCGCCGGCGCCGAAGATATGCTCTTCATGACCGCAGTTCGAACAGATATGCATGCCCATGTTCTCGACGATGCCGAGAATCGGAATGCCCACTTTTTCGAACATCTTGAGGCCCTTCTTCGCGTCGAGGAGCGCGATGTCCTGCGGCGTCGTGACGATCACCGCGCCCGTCACCGGCACGCGTTGCGACAGCGTCAGCTGGATATCGCCCGTGCCCGGCGGCATGTCGACAATCAGATAGTCGAGATCCTGCCAGTTCGTCTGCCGCAACAACTGTTCGAGCGCCGACGTCGCCATCGGGCCGCGCCACACCATCGGATTGTCCTGGTCGACCAGAAAGCCGATCGAGTTGGCCTGCACGCCGTGACCGGTCAGCGGATTCATCGACTGGCCATCCGGCGATTCCGGCCGGCCCTCGATGCCCAGCATCATCGGCAGCGACGGGCCATAGATGTCGGCGTCCAGAATGCCGACCGAGGCGCCATCACTCGCGAGCGCGAGCGCGAGATTCACGGCCGTCGTGCTCTTGCCGACGCCGCCCTTGCCCGATGCCACGGCGACGATGTTCTTCACGTTCGGCAGCAGCTTGACGCCGCGTTGCACGGTATGCGCGGCGATTTGCTGCGACACCCGCACGCGGACGTTCGCGACGCCCGGCACCTCGCGCAGCGCGCCGGCGACCAGCGCCTCGATCGCCGCGAACTGACGCGTGGCCGGATAGCCGAGTACCACGTCGACGCTGACCGTTGCATCATCGACGGAAACGTTCTTGAGGTTCTTTGCCGCCGCGAACGGGTGGCCGGTGTTAGGGTCAGCGACAGCCGCGAGTGCAGCGTCGACCAAAGCCCGATCGATACTCATTGAAACTCCGGGAACACAGGTGGCACGCTCGGATCGAATCGTCGCCGGCCACAGGAAATTGAAAGAAATTGTTGCACAGGATTGCGAAAAACAGGCTCCCCGGGCACGCTTCGGCGACTATTAGCTGAAGGGCCAAATCGCCGTGCGATCAGCCATCATTGTAGTGGCTGGCGCGTGGCCTTGCCTGATACCCCTTTTCCGCTGTCGGTACGGACAGTCTGTCCGGTATCCTGCCTGAGTCGTCGACAACCGGTTTTTTGAAGAGAGGAACAAAAATGAACACGAAAATCATCAGCCATCTTACGGTGTTTGCAGTTGCTGGCGTGCTGCTCGCGGGCTGCGCGTCCCAGCAGGGTACTAACACGGCCGTCGGTACGGGCGTGGGTGCGGCAACGGGCGCGGGTCTTGGCGCGATCTTCGGCGGCGGCAAGGGTGCGGCGATCGGCGCGGGCGTCGGCGCCGCGGTCGGCGGCATCACCGGCTACAACTGGCAGGCAATTCACAACAAGCTGTCGGGCGCCACGAAGGGCACCGGCACGCAGATCACCGAGCAGCCGGACGGCTCGCTCAAGCTGAACATCCCGAGCTCGGTCACGTTCGACACCAACAGCTACGCGATCAAGCCTTCGTTCGCGCCGGTGCTGGACCAGGTCGCCCAGACGCTCAGCCAAAGCCCGGAAGTGATCGCGCAGGTGGTCGGCCATACGGATAGCACGGGCCAGGCAGCGTACAACCAGACGCTGTCGGTGAACCGCGCGCAGAGCGTGGTGAACTATCTGGCAACGCACGGCGTCGCGGCGCAGCGCCTGTCGGCGCAGGGCATGGGCGCGACGCAGCCGGTCGCGGACAACAGCACGGAAGCGGGCCGCGCCCAGAACCGTCGCGTCGAAATCTATCTGCGTGCAACGGCCCAGCCGGGTCAGGCACCGAAGTAACCCCATCTACGCAAGGGGAATGGCGGGCCACCCGGCCTGCCGGAACGGCCGGCCAGCGGATAAAAGCGGCGAATCGAAAAAAATTCGAACTCTGCTGAAAATCCACTGTCTGTCTTTACGGTACGTGGCTGGCGATGCCGCCGCGTCACCATTCTCCTCTTGTCGTTGTTGCTCCGGGGCTCAGCCCCGGTTTTTTTTTGGGCGCCCGGTTTTCGGCAACACGCCTGAACCGAACGTTGCGAAGGCGCCGCGAGACCCACGCTTCCTCCCTGTGCTGTCCGTCACCCGAATTCATCCGCGTGTCTGCCAGAGCGCATTCACCCGTTCCCAGGCCATCCGGCGAGCGCCGCGCCGGCAGGTCTGCCCTGCTAGAATCGAAGTTTCGTCCTTCCGCAAGTCCCAGAATCCCTATGTCAGCACCCGCTACCGATCTCACCGCAGGCACGCCGCCGGGCCGTCGCCAGATTCTCGTCACGTCCGCGCTTCCGTACGCGAACGGACAGATTCACATTGGCCACCTGGTCGAATACATCCAGACGGACATCTGGGTCCGCTCGATGCGCATGCACGGGCACGAGATCTACTACGTGGGCGCCGACGATACGCACGGCACGCCGGTCATGCTGCGCGCGGAAAAGGAAGGCATCACGCCGAAGCAGTTGATCGACCGGGTCTGGCAGGAACACAAACGCGATTTCGACAGCTTCGGCATTTCCTTCGACAACTACTATTCGACCGATTCCGAAGAGAATCGCGTCCTGAGCGAATCGGTCTACGTCGCGCTGCGCGAGGCCGGCCTGATCGAGGCGCGCGACATCGAACAGGCATATGACCCGGTCAGGGAAATGTTCCTGCCGGACCGCTTCATCAAGGGCGAGTGCCCGAAATGCGGCGCGAAAGACCAGTACGGCGACAGCTGCGAAGTGTGCGGTTCGACCTATTTGCCGACGGATCTGGTCAACCCGTACTCGGTCGTCTCGGGCGCCACGCCGGTCCGCAAGACGTCGACGCACTATTTCTTCCGCCTGTCGGACCCGCGCTGCGAGAACTTCCTGCGCGGCTGGGTGGGCGGTCTGGCGCAGCCGGAAGCCACCAACAAGATGCGTGAGTGGCTCGGCGATTCGGGCGAGGCGAAGCTCGCCGACTGGGACATTTCGCGCGACGCGCCCTACTTCGGCTTCGAGATTCCGGGCGCGCCCGGCAAGTATTTCTACGTGTGGCTCGACGCGCCGGTCGGCTATTACGCGAGCTTCAGGAATCTCGCCGAAAAGCGCGGCATCGATTTCGACGCGTGGACGCGCAAGGGGTCGACGGCCGAGCAGTATCACTTCATCGGCAAGGACATCCTCTATTTCCACACGCTGTTCTGGCCGGCGATGCTCGAATTCTCGGGGCATCGCACGCCGACCAACGTGTTCGCGCACGGCTTCCTGACGGTGGATGGCGCGAAGATGTCGAAGTCGCGCGGCACGTTCATCACCGCGCAAAGCGTGATCGACACCGGCCTGAATCCGGAGTGGCTGCGTTACTACTTCGCGGCCAAGCTCAACAGCACGATGGAAGACCTCGATCTGAACCTCGACGACTTCCAGGCACGCGTGAACAGCGACCTCGTCGGCAAGTACGTGAATATCGCGAGCCGCGCGGCGGGCTTCCTGATCAAGCGCTTCGACGGCCGCATCCAGGACAGCGCGATGCATCATCCGCTACTCGCGACGTTGCGCGCCGCCATCCCGCAGATCGCGGCGAACTACGAGGCACGCGAGTACAACCGCGCGCTGCGCCAGACGATGGAACTCGCCGACGCCGTCAACAGCTACGTCGACACGGCCAAACCGTGGGACCAGGCCAAAGACCCGGCGAACGCGGTCGCGCTGCATGAAACCTGTTCGGTGAGCATCGAGGCGTTCCGGCTGCTTTCGCTCGCGCTCAAGCCGGTTCTGCCGAAGCTTGCCGAAGGCGTCGAAGCGTTCCTCGGCATCGAGCCGCTCAAGTGGTCGGATGCCTCGGTGCCGCTCAGCCCGGCGCGCGCGATCAACGCATACAGGCATCTGATGACGCGCGTCGATCCGAAGCAGATCGAGGCGCTACTCGAGGCGAATCGCGACTCGCTGCAAGCCACGGAATCCGGCACGCCGACCGCGGATGAAAAGGCCAAAGCCAAAGCGAAGGCAAAGGCCGCGGCGTCGAACGGCAACTCGGAGAACAAGGCTGACGCGGAAGAATCGCCGTTCATCTCGATCGACGATTTCGCGAAAATCGATCTGCGGATTGCGAAGATCGTCGACTGCCGCGCGGTCGACGGATCGGACAAGCTGCTGCAACTGACACTCGACGTCGGCGAAGAGAAAACCCGCAACGTGTTTTCGGGGATCAAGTCGGCGTATCAGCCGGAGCAGCTCGTCGGCAAGCTGACCGTGATGGTCGCCAATCTCGCGCCGCGCAAGATGAAGTTCGGTCTGTCGGAAGGCATGGTGCTCGCGGCATCGGCGGCTGACGAGAAAGCCGAACCGGGCATCTACGTGCTCGAACCGGGCAGCGGTGCAAAGCCCGGCATGCGCGTGAAATAACCAGCGAGGTAACCCGCATTGAAGGCGTGCCGGCGCGGCGCCTTCGGCTCATCAAAAAGCACGTCCGCGGACGTGCTTTTTGATTTTCCGCTCACCAGTTGACCCGGTCGAAGCGCCGCGTGTAGAAGAGTTCGACGCCCTCGAACGTGCCGCCGTACGCGGCAACCGACCAGTAGCGTGTCAGGTTCACGGTCGCCTTGATCGCGTTGCTCGCGGTCTGCAATCCCTGTTCGTAGCCGATCACGAGCCATTCGTTGATCGCCTTCGACACCATCACCACTTCGGGGTCCGTCAGGCCGACATCGCTGCGCCCGATCGAGAACTCGTCGAGCCCGAGCGTGTTGGCGATCTTCTTGCCGCTCGCGCTGCCAAGCAGCGCGAGCGCGGTCGTCATCGTGCTCTGCTGCCCGAGGTTGTTGCCCTGATCGGTGCCATGACCGAACAGCAGCCACGAGAGCTTTTCATTATCCGCCACGTTCGGCTCGGACACGAGTTTCACGACCGGCGACTGGATCGTGCCGGTCACCTGCACACCCGCCTCGACCTGCTGGTTGCGGCGCATCGCGAGAATGTTGATGCCCGGATTCGCCACCGGCCCGTTGAACGTGAAGAAGCCGTTTTCAATGCCGAGCTTGCGGCCGAACGTGGTGTAGGTCGATCCTTCGGTGACGCGCACGTTGCCCACCGCGCGCAGCGGCAGGTTCGGCGCGCTCATCGCGGTAATCGTGCCGCGCAGGCCCAGATCGGCGCCCTGCCCGCGGAAACGGAAACTGTTGCCAAGGTTGATGTCGATGTTCGCGCGCGGCGCGAACGGCCCGATGGGCTTGTCGCTGCCCTCCACCGTCGGCTGCTTCTCGCCGCGCACCGTGCCATCCGGACGCACGATCACCACATCGTCACCGAGCTTCGGCGCCGACTGTTCCGGCAGGTCGAAGAGCGCGTGGTCGACGTTGAACTTGCCGTCGATCGCAAGCCCGCCGAGCGGCCCGGCGCTCGCGACGCTCGCATTGCCCGACAGTGACAGTTCACGATCCGGCGAGGCAAACAGTTCGAGCTTGTCGGCGACGATGCTCGCCTTGACGTCCGGGTCCGGGCCGCCGAGCTTGACCTGACCGGTGGCGCGCAGCGTGCCGCTTGCGCCGTGAAACTCGACCTGCTGAAAGTCGACGAGATTGTCGGACAGCGCAATGCGGATCGTGCCGTCCTTCAGCTGCACGCCCTGGTCGACGAGCGTGGCCGAGAGCCCGTCGCCGATCAGCGAGCCCGACAGGTTCGGCTTCGCGGCGGTGCCGGCGAGCGCGAGCTTCAGTGCGAGATGTCCGTCGAGCAGATAGCTCGGGCCGAACAGGCCGCCAGTCGTTTTCAGCGACGGTACGTTCGCGACCACGTTGCCCGTCAGCGGCGCTTCTTCACCGACCGTCAGCATGCCGTCCTGCATGACGAGTGTCGTGTGGGCGTCGGCGTCGATCACGCCAAGCCGGTTCGCCTGCGCATGCACGGTCGCGTTCAGACGGTTGCCGCCGCTGAAATCGGCGCGCGCCGCAATGTCCGTAATGCCGAGCGATGCCAGACCGCGCCCGACCTCGACTGTGATATCGCCCGTGCGACGCTTCAGCTGGATGTGGCCCGTGGCCGTCTCGCCGAGCGAAAAGTCCCAGTCGCCGTCGAAGACCAGATCGGTTTTGACAACCGGCGCCGTGCCGGTCATTTCCTGCCGCAGTTCCTGCAACCGCGGCACCGAGATGTTGGTGATCGCGCCTGCCGAGCGGATCCGGCCGTGATCGAAGGCAAAGGATTTCAGATCGAGCACCGCGGTCTCGAGCGTCAGATGCGTCGAACCCAGCGTCACGCGGCTCGGGGCGACGCTCACCGTCAGCGGTGATTCGAGATTGAGCGACGGCGTGCCGCGGTTCTGCAGACGCGTCACCGTGCCGTCCCAGTGCGTGCCGTCGCGCGCGTCCGTCAGATGGCCGCTGGCGGCAAGGGTCAGGTCTACCGAACGCTCCCGGACCTTGCCGGTCGCTTCGGCGTCGAGCGTATGGTTCGCACGCGTGCCGCGCAGATGCGCGTTGAGGGTCGCCAGTTCGACACCTTCGGTCGAAAGGTTGCGCGCGTCCGTCGTGAAGACGAGCGCGCCGTTCGCGCCGTCGCGCAACTCGGCGTGGCCTTCCGCGTGGCCGAGCCGGTTCGCGCCGAACGCCACGTTGTCGGCCTTGTAGTTCAGCACGACGTCCGGATGGGCGAACGAACCGGTGACGTCGCCGTCCGCCGCGACAAAGCCCGCGATGCCAAAACCGAGCCGCTCCAGTTGCGGCGCGTCGACCCGGAACCGCAGACGGTCGCCGCGCGCGCCGAAACTGCCCTGCAGATCGACGTCGTTACCCGCGATCGAGAGGCTCGCCTTGCTCGGCAGGATGCGCGAGCCGGCGAGCTGGATCGTACCGTTGCCTGTCAGCGGCAGGTCGTCATAGACGCTCGGACCAAGCCGGAATTCGGCCTTCGTGGTGAACGTCGGGCCCAGCACGCCGGCCGCCGTGATCGCACCGTTGACGCGCGCCTCGATCCGGCGTTTCGCGGGCGCAGGATGTTTTGCGACGGGTTTCTGGGGGGCGGTGGCGCTCGCCGCCGAAGCAGTGGTGGCGTTGGTGCCCCTCGCTGGCTTCCCGCCCTTTGCAGCTGAAGCTGAAGCCGAAGCCGGGGCCCGGGCCGGCATCCGGGAAGTCAGCAGCAGAGGATCGAAGTCGGTCAGCGTCGCCTTCAGGTTGTAGGTGGAATTCGCGTCGTGCTTGATGGCGCCGCCCAGATCGATGCGGCCCTTGCCGGCGGTCAGCCTGACGTCGCTCAGGCTCATGCGCGCCGGATCGAACGTCACCTTGCCCTGCGCACGAAGCGCCGCCTTCGGATCGGTGAGATCGAGCGTGATGCTCTGGATGTCGTCGTTCAGGCGGATGCCGACCGGCCCGGACAACTGCGTCGGCATGACACTCGCTTCGATCGCATTCAGATCGAGACCCGAGACGTGCAGGTCGAACTGGCCGTGCTTGCCGGCGAGCGCGCCGCCGCCGGTGACCATCGCGTTTTTCACGAGCCGCACGTTCAGGTTCGAGATGCGCTGCGTGTGGGCGTCGAGTCGCACGTCGGCGCGGGCGTCGATGAGGGGCAGCAGTTTCTGGTCGATACCGCCGGGCTTCGCATTGACAATCGAGATCGACCCCGCGACCGCGAAACCAGGCTTTTCCGCAGCCTGCGCGGCGCCGCTCGCGGCCTCGTCGGGTGCGGAAGCTGGCGGAGTCCCGCTCGTTACGCTCACCGCGCTTGCCGGACGACCCGCGACGCCCGCGCCCGGCACACCCGCGCTGCTGGCCGCGCGTACCGACGAAGCAGCCTCAGGCGCAAACACCATCGTCGAGCCGTCGCCGGCCTCGACCGGCTGCAACTCGGCGCGCACCGCCAGGTCGGCGAACGGCGCGCCCGGCGCAAACGCCTGCGGATTCACGTGATCGAACGTCAGCGTCGCGCGCTGGACCGGCACGGCGGCAAACGGCGTCGCCTCGACGTGCGCGTGGCCCGAAAGCTTCATGCCGCTGGCGTCGAGCTCGGCGACGAGCGTCTCCAGCGATCCCGTCAGATGGCCGCCGACCTGCACCGCTTCGTCGTTGACCTTGCCGGAATAACCGGCCTCGCCCGTCAGCGCAAACGGCTTGACGCCATCCAGCTTCACCGACGCCGTCACCGCGCCGAACGGCGTATCGAGGCGGTCGATCGCGGCTTCGTGGTGGCGGCCGTCGCTGCGCCCGTGAAACACGAAACGCGAGAATTCGGTCGTCGATCCGCCCTGTCGCAGCAGCAGTCCGTCCACCCGCAGATCGCGCACATCGAGTTGCAACGGCAGGCGCAGATCCTGCGGCAGCGTCAACGGGCCCGAGCTGGACGTCGAAGGGGCGACACGCGCTTCGATCGTGCCGATGTGCAGATAGTCGATCGAAAAGCGCCACGGCTTGTCGGTCAGCGCCCAGCGACCGTCGATGCGGTCGATCCTGATATCGGTGCCGCTGCCGTCGAGGCTGCGCCATTGCAACCGATGCAGCCGCAAACCGGTGGCGACCGTGCCGCCGTCGAGCGTGCCGGTGAGCCGGCCGTCCAGCATCCTGACCGCCAGGTGCCAGGCGTATGCCGTGCCGCGCTCGGTCGTGAGCGTGCCGTACAGTAGCCCTGCGACCAGCGCGACGAGTACCACCGGCACCGTGGCCGCCCACACGAGCGTAATCCACAGCCGGCGACGCCGGCGCGGACGCACGGGCGGCGGCGCGGCTCCATCGGGGCCGCCGGGGCCGCCAGGCGTGGTGTCGCCGGGCTGGTCGGGTGGCGGGTTGGCGGGCGTATCCGTCGTCATGAATAAAATCAGAAAGCGATGCCGAGCGTCAGATACGGACGCACGCTGTGATTACGAATGCCGTACGCGAGGTCGACGTCAACCGGGCCGACCGGGCTGCGCCAGCGCGCACCCACGCCGACGCCCGGATAGAACACGCGTTCGCCCCAGGTATCGGTGGCCGTGCCGATGTCGAAGAACGCCGCGGCGCCCCAGTCGTGATTGAACCAGTGCTGATATTCGCTCGTCGCCGTGACGACGTATTTGGTCGGCAGGATCGAGCCGTCGACGTTGTTACCGATGCTCTGAAAGCCGTAGCCGCGTACCGAATTCGAGCCGCCCGCGCGGAACAGCAGCGACGCCGGAATCCCGCTCGACGAGCCGCTCGTGAACACACCGCCCAGTTCCGCGCGAAACAGCACGAGGTCGCGCTTGCCGACCGGCACATACTGCTGGCCGCGCGCGTAGCCGCGCACGAAGCTCTGGTCGGTCAGCACGTGCTTGACAGCGAAGCCGGCCTCGACGTGAATCAGGTTGCCCGAGCGCGGGAAAAGCGGGTCGTCGGTATTGCGGCGCGTCCATGACCAGGTGGGCACGAGCGCGCGGCTCGTCGTGGGCGGCCCGACGTTCTGCAGCAGCCGGTCCTGGTAGTAGAGGATCGAATATGAGTAGTCGATGAACTGCGAGGTTCGTGCCCGCTGTACGCCGGCGCGCGCGCTGTAGATGCGCGTATCCGACACGTCGGTGGTCGTATAGGACGCGAGCACGCTGTTCACCCAGCCACGCTGGCCGGGCGGCATCGCCAGCTGAACCTGGCCGTACTTCTGGATCTGGTCGATCCGGCCGTCCACGGTGAACGGATACGCCGCGCCGAACGTGTCGAGATACGAATACGATCCCTGGACTCGCGGGCCGTTGTCGGTCGAATACCCGACGCCGCCGCGAATGCTGTTGTACGGATATTCGCTGACCTTGACGTGGATGGGCGTTTCGAGCGGCTTCGCCGTATCGCTGTCGGTGTCGATGGCGACGCTCGCGTAATACGGCGTGTTCTGCAACTGGCGCTGGAGTTCGACGATGCGCTGCTCGTCGTAGATATCGCCGGCCGTGATCGGGTTCACGTTCTCCACGATCTGCCCGGGATAGCGGCGCGTGCCGGAGACATCGAGCTTGCCCATCGTGAACGTCGGGCCGCTGTCGAACGTGACGCTCAGTTTCGCCTCGTGCGTGCGCGGATCGATGC
This sequence comes from Paraburkholderia gardini, assembly GCF_907164575.1. Classification (GTDB taxonomy): domain Bacteria; phylum Pseudomonadota; class Gammaproteobacteria; order Burkholderiales; family Burkholderiaceae; genus Paraburkholderia; species Paraburkholderia gardini. The sequence goes on along the minus strand of NZ_CAJQYY010000001.1, from coordinate 182,677 downwards.
GTGCCTCGGAATGGTAGATCTTCGCACCCAGATAACGGCGCGCCTGCAGTGCTTTCAGCGAAGCGTTCTTCGCGCCGTCCCAGTCGCCCTGCGAAAACGGGTCGCCCTCGTGCAGCGAAAACGCGAAGCGCGCCGCGTTTGCCTGCGCCTGGTCTTCGGTCAGCACGGGCCCGCGAAACGACAGTGAAATCGAAGAGATCGTGGTCATCGGCCCGGGATCGACACTCACCGTGACCTCCCGCTTGCCCTCGACCGTGCGGACGTCCGTGCGCACGACCGGCGAAAAATAGCCCTGCGTCGCCGTGAGATCGCGCACCTGCTGCGGCGTCGCGGTGACGAGGAAGTCGAACTGGTCGTCGCTGATGTCCTCGCGTTTCGCGAAGCGCGCGATATCGAGATGCGCTTCCAGCAGCTTGCGCAGCGCGCGCGGCGAGGTTTCGATGTCGACCTTGTAGGAGGGCGCCGTGCGCGCCTGCGCGTGGCCGGCGCTCAGGGCACAGACGAACGCAAGGAAGCTGAAGACGAGCCACACCCTGAGCGTGCGCGCCTTCAGGCGCGCGGCGTCCATGCGCCCCACACCAGCTGCTGCACGCGACACGCGCGACGGTTCGATCACACACCCCGCCAAACAGGACCTCCGGCCATTATTGGTTGTTTCCGCCCGGCGCCGCGCAGGCGGACCGCAACGCGCTATTTGACCACATCGGCACGGCACGGCGATCTCAAATGAATCCTTTGAGCGGAACCGCCAGAACTGCCCCGCCCGCCCGCCTGGCCGGGCGCCGCAGCCCTCGTGCAACTGGCAGCGCCCGCGCTTCGACGCCGCGGCGGCAGGAATGTTCCGGGACTTTTCGACCGGACCGGGCGCTTGCGGTAAAATTACCGTCGACACCGGCTGGCGCCCTGGGCGACGGTCGCATTCATCTCTCACGGACGTCGAACCATGTATCAATCGGATATCACGCAATTCCTGAATCAGCTGAAGCAGCAAAAGCCTGCTCTGGAAGCAGAACAGCGCCGCGGCCGTTCGCTGCTGTGGGACAAACAGCCGATCGATCTGGACGAGCGCGCCAAACAACAATCGTCGCGCGTTGAACAGACGCCTTACGTGTATTACCAGAACTTCTGAGCGTGACGACTGCCGACGAGGCCCGCGCCGCATCGGGACGTCCCGACGCAGCGCTCGCCGCGCCCGCGACCGATTCGACGCCTGATACCGTCGACGGTATCGCTTTCGCGCGCCTGTACGGCGAGCCGCTCTTCAAGCTGCCGACGGACCTGTACATCCCGCCGGACGCGCTCGAAGTCTTTCTCGAAACGTTCGAAGGCCCGCTGGATCTGCTGCTCTACCTGATCCGCAAGCAGAACTTCAACGTGCTCGACATTCCGATGGCCGACGTCACCACCCAGTATCTGGGCTACGTCGACCAGTTGCGCAAGACGAATCTCGAACTCGCCGCCGAGTATCTGCTGATGGCCGCGATGCTGATCGAGATCAAATCGCGCATGCTGCTGCCGGTGAAGAAGGCGGACACCGGCGACGAAGTCGAGGATCCACGCGCCGAACTCGTGCGCCGGCTGCTGGAATACGAGCAGATGAAGCTCGCCGCGCAACGTCTCGACCAGTTGCCGCAACTCGGGCGCGATTTCCTGCGCGCCGAGGTGTACATCGAGCAGAGCATCACACCGCGCTTTCCCGACGTGAATTCCGACGACCTGCGCGCCGCGTGGGCCGACGTGATCAAGCGGGCGAGGCTCGTGCAGCATCACCGTATCTCGCGCGAGGAACTCTCGGTGCGCGAGCACATGAGCACGATCCTGCGGCGCCTGCAGAACGCACGGTTCATGGAGTTTTCCGACCTGTTCGACACCACGCGCGGCGTGCCGGTCGTGGTGGTGAACTTCATCGCGATGCTTGAGCTCTCGCGAGAATCGCTGATCGACATCACCCAGGCCGAGCCGTTCGCACCGATCTACGTGCGCCTCGCCTACCTGCCTGCATGAGGCTCGCCTCGTGAACACCCGGCGATTCGCCGACGGGGCACCCTCTTTCGCCTGAAAAATCCGCAAGGAACCCGCGACCGATCATGAAAGTCATCAGCTCGATCCACGAATTGCGCGACCAGTTGCGCGGCCAGAACCGCACTGCCTTCGTGCCAACGATGGGCAACCTGCACGAAGGCCATCTCTCGCTGATGCGCCTCGCGCGCCAGCACGGCGATCCGGTGGTCGCGAGTATCTTCGTGAACCGGCTGCAGTTCGGCCCGAACGAGGACTTCGACAAATATCCGCGCACGCTCGAAGCCGACATCGAAAAGCTGCAGAAGGAAAACGTCTACGTGCTGTTCGCGCCGACGGAGCGGGATCTGTATCCGCAGCCGCAGGAATATCGCGTGCATCCGCCGCACGATCTCGGCGACATCCTCGAGGGCGAATTCCGGCCAGGCTTCTTCCAGGGCGTGTGTACCGTCGTGATGAAGCTGATGTCGTGCGTGCAGCCGCGCGTCGCGGTGTTCGGCAAGAAGGATTACCAGCAGTTGATGATCGTCCGGCAGATGTGCAACCAGTTCGCGCTACCCACCGACATCATCGCCGCGGAAACCGTGCGCGACGCCGACGGCCTCGCGCTCAGCTCGCGCAACCGTTTCCTGCAGGCCGCCGAGCGCGCCGAGGCGCCGCGCCTTGCGGCCGAACTGAACCGCGTGCGCGACGCCGTGCTGGCGGGCAACCGCGATTTCGCGCAGATCGAGGCCGCCGCGATGGCCGCACTCGCCGCGCGCGGCTGGCAACCGGACTACGTCGCGGTGCGCAAGCGCGTGAACCTGCTTCCCCCGACCGCGCAGGATATCGACGAGCCGCTCGTCGTGCTCACGGCCGCGAAACTGGGCGCGACGCGCCTGATCGACAACCTCGAAATCTGACGCCGACGGCTACCGGACGCATCGCGTCACCCGTTCAGCGCACGTTCCACGCACATTCAGGGTACTTAAGGAAAGAAACGGTCATGCAACGCCATATGCTGAAGTCGAAGATCCACCGCGCGGCGGTCACGCACTGCGAACTGCATTACGAGGGTTCGTGCGCGATCGACGAAAACCTGCTCGAAGCGGCGAACATCGTCGAGAACGAGCGAATCGATATCTGGAACATCAACAATGGCGAACGTTTCTCGACGTACGCGATCAAGGGCGAACGCGGCAGCGGCATGATCTCGCTGAACGGGTCGGCGGCACGGCGCGCGCAGCTGGGCGATCTCGTCATCATCGCGGCGTTCGCGACGGTCGACGAAGCCGAGCTCAAGGCGGGCTGGAAGCCGGATCTGGTCTTCGTCGACGAGCACAACCGGATCAAGGGCAGCCGGGATCACGTGCCGACGCAGAGCTGGACCTGAGCCGCACACAGCCTGCCGTGCCGTTCATCCGGCCCGGCCCCGGATGCAAAAAAAGCGCAGCGTGAACACGTTGCGCTTTCCTGTTTCTGGCCGGAGAAAACTGGCTCAAGGCCGCGTCAGTACAACACCATCTGCGTACAGCGGAACAGGGCCATCACCTTGCCATTGGGCGCAAAAACCTTCGCGTCCCAGATCTGCGTGCTGCGGCCCAGATGCACGCCGGTCGCCTCGGCTCTGACAACCCCTTCGATCGCCGTGCCCAGAAAATTGCTCTTCAGTTCGATCGTCGTGAAATTCACCGCCTTGTCGGGCAGATGGGCGAGACACGCATAACCGCAGGCCGTATCGGCCAGCGCGATCACCGAGGCCGCGTGCAGGAAGCCGTTCGGCGCGAGCAGATCGCCGCGCACCGTGAGTTCGCCGACGAGCGCCCCCTGTTCGAGCGAGACGACGCGAAACCCGAGCAGATCGGGCAACGTCCCTTTTTGCCGTTCACGCAGGCGTTCAATCGTATATTCCGGGCGAAGCGTGCTCATAAGGTTCGAACCTCAACTGAAAAGGTAAAAAGACGGAACGGCCTGGACAAAGACTTCGAAGCGACCGGATTTGCCGATATTATCAACGCCTGAACGCAATCGACTGCAAAGCGAAAGACAGGCACGGTAAACCGGCTGGCGCGGCCGGCCTTCTTCCCGGGAGAATTCATGACGGTCATCGTAGTGGCGAATCCGAAGGGCGGCGTCGGCAAAAGCACGCTCTCTACCAATCTGGCAGGTTTTTTTGCGGCATCCGGCGAGTGGGTCGCGCTCGCGGACCTGGACAAACAGCATTCCTCGCACGCCTGGCTCGACTTGCGGCCCGGCACGCTGCCCGCCATCGAACGGTGGGAAATCGATCACGACACCCCGGTGAAACCGCCCAAAGGTCTTGAACACGCGATCATCGATACCCCGGCCGGCCTGCACGGCAATCGCATGAACGCCGCGCTGGAACTGGCGGACAAGATCATCGTGCCGCTCCAGCCATCCATTTTCGATATTCTCGCGACACAGGAATTCCTGGAGCGGCTCGCGAAAGAGAAGGCCATCCGCAAAGGCAACATCGAAGTCGGCGTCGTCGGCATGCGGGTCGACGCGCGCACGCGCTCGGCCGACCAGCTGCATCGTTTCGTCGAAGGCCTGAAGCTGCCGGTGCTGGGCTATCTGCGCGATACGCAGAACTACGTCCAGCTGGCCGCGCACGGGTTGACGCTGTGGGATGTCGCCAAAAGCCGCGTCGAGAAAGACCTCGAACAGTGGCAACCCATCATCGAATGGACCAACGGCAAGGGTTGAACATCACGTTCAGCCGCTCGTCACCCCTGAAACAACCGCACATGCGACCTGTGCCGCCCCGCGAGACGGGGCGGCACGATAGGGCCGATCATCCAGCGCGCCAGGGGCAGCAACCTGTCGCACCGGACATCACGGCCAGAAGCATCAAACGCCAACAGTCTGCCGCGATGCCCGCGCCGCGCCAACAGCGTAGAGCCCGCCGCCCAGCAACCCCTGCACGACCAGCGCGATCGCCCAGAACGCCGGGTATTCCCAGCCGCCGCTCGGCGACGTGAAGCTCCATCCGTTGTGCAGATGAACCGACATCGCGCCCAGCATGAACGGCAGCAGTACAAGCGCGACCCAGCGCACCTGGAAGCCCAGCAGCAGCGCGATACCGCCAGCGAGTTCGACGAACGCCGTCACATACGCGAGCCATCCCGGCAGCCCGACGGACACAAAAAACGCGGCGGCGCCAGGCAGCGTGAAGACGAGAATTTTCTGCAGGCTGTGGGCGAGATACAGCACGCCCAGGGTCAGCCGCAGGATCGTGGCGGCTGCATCGGCGTTACGGGTCGAATTCATGTCCGGCTCCTCAAAGGGTTGAACTGACAGCGCGAGGCGCGCCATCGATGGAGCAGACTGTATTCGAACCCGTGAGGATGAAAAACTGCCAGAAAGGCTTAGATTATTTCCTTTCAGGTGTTAATCGGTTAATTCGCTAATCCACTGTGCCAGCTGAGCGCGCCGAACAGCTTCGGCAGATCGAGGTGTGCCGCCAGGGTGTCGGCGAGGCGATCGAGCGACGCCTCGCGTAGCGCCGGATAGTCCAGATGCCGCGCGTCGGCGAGGCCGGCCCACGCGAGCATCGCGTGGCACGCCTGCGGCGTATCGAAGAGCCCGTGCAGGTAGGTGGCGAAAATCTGTCCATCGCTGGAAATCGCGCCGTCGGGGCGCGTCGCCGCCGGTTCATCCCCAGCCAGAAGCAGCGCGGGCCGCGCGAGCGCCGGCCCTTCCGTCTCGCCCATGTGGATTTCGTAGCCCTTCACCGTGGCCGGATCGCCCAGCGCGAGGCGGCCCGTCGCGTTCTTCAGCGTCTTCGCCTGGGTGAGCGTCGTCGAATAGTCAAGCCAGCCGAACCCGGCGACGCTCCCCGGCGCGCCTTCGACGCCATGCGGGTCCGCCACTTCGCGCCCCAGCATCTGCATGCCGCCGCAGATGCCGATCACACGCCCCCCGTAACGCAGATGGCGACGCAACGTCTCTTCCCAGCCCTGGCCGCGCAGCCACGCGAGATCGGCCTGCACGTTCTTCGAGCCGGGCAGGATCACGAGGTCCGCCGGCGGCGGCGCCGTGCCGGTCCGTACGTAGCTGAATGCCACTTGCGGATGGACGCGCAGCGCGTCGAAATCGGTGTGGTTGCTGATATGCGGCAACGCCGGCACGACGACGCGCAATACCGGCGCGCCATCGGCCGCATGGGCGGTGTGCGGATCGCGCGGCAGCATATCCTCGGCATCGAGCGTAAGGCCGTGCAGATACGGCACGACGCCGAGCACCGGTTTGCCGGTCTTCGCTTCGAGCCAGTCGAGCCCGGGCTTCAGCAGTCCGATGTCGCCGCGAAACCGGTTGATGATGAAACCGCGCACCCTTGCCTGCTCGCCCGGCGAGAGGCATGCGAGCGTGCCCGTCAGATGCGCGAACACGCCGCCGCGATCGATATCCGCGACCAGCACGACCGGACAGTCCACCGCCTCGGCGAAACCCATGTTCGCGATGTCGCGATCGCGCAGGTTCACTTCCGCCGGGCTGCCCGCGCCTTCGACGAAGATCGTGTCGTACGCCGCCTGCAGGCGCGCATACGATTCCAGCACGGCTTCGAACGCGACCGGCTTGTAGTCGTGATACGCCCGCGCGTCGAGATTCATGCGCGCCTTGCCGTGGATGATCACCTGCGCGCCGCGGTCGCTCGTCGGCTTGAGGAGCACGGGGTTCAGGTCGGTGTGCGCATCGATGCCGGCGGCGAGCGCCTGCAACGCCTGCGCGCGCCCGATCTCGCCGCCATCGACCGTCACGGCGCTGTTGAGCGCCATGTTCTGCGGCTTGAACGGCGCGACCCGCACGCCCGCGCGACGCGCAAGCCGGCACAACCCCGCGACGAGCGTGCTTTTGCCCGCATCGGATGTCGTACCCTGGATCATCAGCGTGCCACGCGGCACGTGGACGTTTTCATGCGCGTGCTGATCGGGCGAAGCGGCCGAAGGGGTCGAAGAAAGCTCGGGTAATGAAGAGGTCGTCACGAAAGAATCGCAGGGCGGCGGCAAGAGGAGCCCGCATTATCGCCCGCGAGGGAACACGCCGGTAGCCGGTACAATCACGCGATGATTCCCCGCGACCTCACCTTCGTTCTCGGCGGCGCCCGCTCGGGCAAGAGCCTGCATGCCGAACGGCTCGCCAGCGAAAGCGGCTTGCCGGTCACCTATATCGCCACCGCGCGCGTCGCGGACGACGAATTCGCCGAACGTGTCGCGCATCATCGCGAACGGCGTCCGTCGCACTGGAAGTTGCACGAGGCGCCGCTCGATCTCGCGGGTGCGGTCGCCGCAATCGACGCGCCCGGCCATTGCATCCTGATCGACTGCCTGACGCTGTGGCTCGCCAATCTCCTCTGCCCGCCCGGCGACGCGCCGCCGGCCGGTGAACCTCAAACGCTGCTGTCCGCGTTCGAAGCGGCGCTGGTTTCGGCGCGCGGCAAGATCATCGTCGTCAGCAATGAAATCGGGCTGGGCGTCGTGCCGCTGGGCGCGGCGACGCGTCTTTACGTCGACGAACTCGGCCGCCTGAACCAGCGCATCGCCGCGTTGAGCACGCAGGTCACGATGATGGTCGCGGGCCTGCCGCTCGCGCTCAAGACACCGGCCGCCGCATGATCCTCACGATGCCGCTCATCGCCACGCTCGCGACGGCCTCGGTGATCGTCGACCGCTGGACTGGCGAGCCGCGTACCGCGCATCCGCTCGTCGCGTTCGGCAAGCTCGCCGCCGCGATCGAGACGCGCCTGAACACGGGCGTGCGCGCGCGGCTGATGGGCATCGTCGCGTGGCTCCTCGCGGTCGCGCCGCCGGTTGCGATTGCCGCGTGGCTCGTCGCCGTGCTGCCGTTCCTGTATGCGTGCGCGCTGCACGTCGCGCTGTTGTGGTTCGCGCTCGGCGCGCGCAGCCTGCACGATCACATCGCACCGATCGCGCGCGCGCTCGTCAGGCGCGATCTGGCACAGGCGCGCATGCTGACCTCGCGCATCGTGTCGCGCGAGACGGCCCACGCCGATGAAGCCGCGCTTTCCCGGGCCGCCGTCGAATCAGCGCTCGAGAACGGCAACGACGCGATCTTCGGCGCGCTCTTCTGGTTCGCGCTGCTCGGCGGACCGGGCGCGCTGGCGTTTCGTCTCGCCAACACGCTCGACGCGATGTGGGGTTACCGCACGCCGCGTTATCTGCGTTTCGGCTGGGCCGCCGCGCGCTTCGACGATGTGCTCAACTGGATTCCCGCGCGTCTCACCGCCGCGAGTTACGCGCTGCTCGGCGATACGCGCAACGCACTGCGCTGCTGGCGCGAACAGGCGCCGCGCTGGGACAGTCCGAACGCCGGGCCAGTCATGGCATCGGGGGCCGGCAGCCTGAACGTGCAACTCGGCGGACCGGCGGTGTATCACGGCGCGATCGAGCAACGTCCGATGCTCGGCATGGGCCGCACCGCGACCGCGCAGCATGTGATGGCGGCGCTGACGCTCGTCGAGCGCAGCGTGTTCCTGTGGCTCGCCGTACTGATCGTACTGGCGCTCCTAAGCGTGCCATTCAATGTCTGACGCCATCGTTCACGGCGGCAACCTGCACGAAGCGGCGCGCCGCCATGGCATCCCGTACGAAGACTGGCTCGATCTGTCGACCGGCATCAATCCGCACGGTTATCCGGTGCCACCGGTGCCCGCCGATGCATGGCGGCGTCTGCCCGACGAAGGCGACGGCTACGCCGCGTGCGCCGCGCGCTACTACGGCGCGCCGGATGCCGCGCACGTGCTGCCGGTCGCGGGCAGCCAGGCCGCGATCCGCGCGCTGCCCGCGCTGTTGCCCCAAGGCACAGTCGGCATCGCGCCGCTGACGTATGGCGAATACGCGCCGGCGTTCGAACGCGCCGGTCATCGCGTGATGCCGCTCGACGTGACCGGCGCAACACTGCCCGATGCGATGACACATGCCGTAGTCGTCAATCCGAACAATCCGACTGCGCAACACGTGAGCGCCGCGACGCTGCATCGATGGCATGCGCAGTTGTCGGCGCGCGGCGGCACATTGATCGTCGACGAGGCGTTTGCCGACACGATGCCGTCCGGCTCGCTTGCGGGGTCGACGAATCGTGCGGGACTGGTCGTGTTCCGCTCGCCAGGCAAATTCTTCGGACTTGCCGGCGTGCGCGCGGGCTTCGTGCTGGGCGTGCCCGCGCTGCTCGCGTCGTTGCGCGAAACGCTTGGCGCGTGGACCGTGAGCGGCCCCGCGCGCCACGCCGTCACGGCAGCGTTCAACGATGCCGGATGGCAACGCACGATGCGCGCGCAACTCGATGACGACAGCGCGCGTCTCGCCGCGCTCCTCGACGCGCACCGGCTGCCGCTCAGTCGCACGCCGCTCTTCGCGTGGACACCGGACACGCGTGCCGCCGCGCTGCACCACGCGCTCGCGCAACGCGGAATCTGGACGCGCTTTTTTCCGGCACCGGCGAGCGTGCGCTTCGGTCTGCCCGCAACGGACGCGCAATGGTCGCGTCTCGAACAGGGCTTGAAGGACAGCATGCACGCGATCGGGACCGCGCCCCTCTCCTCCTTCGACGATCGATGACGCAACGCCTCGCTTCTGTTGTCCTTTCCGCTCTCGCTGCCTGCGCGTTTTCAGCAAGCGCGTTCGCGACCACCGTCACCGACGATTCCGGTGCCGCCGTTACCCTCGCCGCCCCCGCGCAACGCGTGATCAGCCTTGCGCCTCATGTCACCGAGTTGCTGTATGCGGCGGGCGGCGGTGCGAAAATCGTCGGCGCGGTGACGTACAGCGACTATCCGCCCGCAGCGAAACAGTTGCCACGCGTCGGCGACAACAAGGCGCTCGATCTCGAACGTATCGTCGCGCTGAAGCCGGATCTGATCGTCGTGTGGCGTCATGGCAATGCGCAGCGTCAGCTCGACCGTCTGCGCGACCTGCACATTCCGCTCTATTTCAGCGAACCGCATCATCTCGACGACATCGCCGTCACGTTAACGAAGCTCGGCGCGCTGCTCGGTACATCGCCGGTCGCGGACGCCGCCGCGAGCGCGTATCGCAACAGCATCGCGCAACTGCGCGCGCGTTACGCGTCGAGGCCCACTGTGAGCGTGTTCTATCAGGTCTGGGATCAGCCGTTGATGACACTCAACGGCACGCATCTGATCAGTGAAATGATTGCGCTGTGCGGCGGGCGCAATGTGTTCGCGAAACTCGAACCGCTTGTGCCGACCGTTTCGACCGAAGCCGTGCTCGCCGCCAATCCGGAAGCGATCGTGACCGCATCGCCCGGCGCGACGACACCCGACCGGCCGTTGCCGCAACTCGACACATGGCGCGCGTGGCCGGCGCTCGATGCCGTCGCGCACGACAACCTCTTTGCCATCGACGGCGATCTGATCAACCGTCCCGCGCCGCGCATCGCGCAAGGCGCGGCGCTACTCTGCCAGGATCTGGAGACGGCGCGCTCGCATCGAACGGGCAAACCGCAGCGCTAGCGCGCGCCTTTTGCCAGCGGCGTGGATGCGCTCAGACGTTCCAGCGCACGAGCGTCCACGCGGCGCCCGGTTCGCGTCGCCGCAGCCACACCACGCCGGCAAAATCGATCGACCACGAAAGCGTCTGTTCAAGCGATACGCGAAGCGCGAGCGATGTCAGCACACGTATCACGCCCGCATGGGTAACGACGTGCACGCATGCATCGCCAGCTTCGGTTTGCCGCTCATCGAACCATGTCTCCACACGTGCGCTGAACTGCGCGACACTCTCGCCGCCGTGCGCGCGCGCGTGATGCAGATCGGCGGCCCAGTCGTCGAGCAACGCCCGATCGATGTCGTCCCAACGCCGCTGCTCCCACGTGCCGAAGTCCATCTCCTGCAAGCGGGGATCGACGGAAACTTCACGGGCCCATCGCGCGGCCCACGGCGCAGCGATCGAGTGACATCGCGTCAGCGGGCTCGACCACACGCTATCCGGCGCGGGCAGTTCGAGCCGCCTCGCTTCAAGCGCGGCCACGCTCGCAGGGGGCGCGTCGGCGAGCGCCACATCGCTGCGCCCATAACAGACGCCCGCATCGATCGCGACCGCCGGGTGACGGATCAGAATGAGATCCATGCAAGCCCCGTCAGATAGATCGCGATTTCGAAGATCTGCTGCGCGAACCCGAGGCAATCGCCGGTGTATCCACCGATGCGTCGCACGAAGTAACGGCCGAGCGCGAAGCGCAGCACGAGCAGCACGACCGCCGCGGCACATCCGGCGCGCCAGTCCGGCCAGAAGAGCCACGGCACGCCAAATATGCTCGCCAGCATCAGCGCGAACGCGCTCATGCGCTGCGCGACCGGCTTCGCCTTGCCTTCGGCGCGCACGTAGTCGAGCGTCGCGAGATAGCTGATCGCGCACGTGCGGCTTGCCGCGTGCGCCGCGATCATCAGCCACGCAGCGCGAAGCGGCGGCAACGCGGCGAGCGTCTGCCATTTGAGCGCGAGCGCGACTACCAGCGCAATCGCGCCGAACGCGCCGATGCGCGAGTCGTGCATGATGCGAAGCACGTCGTCGCGCGTATAGCCGCCGCCGAACGCATCAACGCAATCCGCCAGCCCGTCTTCATGGAACGCGCCGGTGACGAAGAGCGTCGCTGCCATCGAAAGCAGCACGGCCACGCTCACCGGAAACACACGCAGCGCCGCCAGATACACCACCGCGCCGAGCGCGCCGACCAGCGCACCCACCAGCGGAAAATAGCGGGCCGCCGCGTTCAGATAGTGCGGTTCGTAGCCGACCCAGCGCGGCACCGGCACGCGCGTGAAATAGCCGAGCGCGGTGAAAAAGTAACGCAGTTCAGCAAGCGGATTCATGTTGGCGTGGCTCAGTGCGTCGGGTTCAGGCGTCGCGGTTCGCGACGCCTGCCGATTCGAAACTCGCCATCTCGTTGACGAACGCCACCGCGGCACGCAACAGCGGCAACGCAAGTGCGGCACCCGTGCCTTCGCCGAGTCGCAGATCGAGCGCGAGTAGCGGCTGCGCATCGAACTGGTCGAGCATGCGCCGATGGCCGGCTTCGTTCGACGCATGCGCGAACACGCAGTAATCGACGACAGCCGGCGCCAGCGCCCGCGCCACCAGCAGCGCCGACGTCGCGATGAAACCGTCGACGAGGATCGTCATGCGTGCCTGCGCCGCCGCCATGAACGCACCGGCCATCATCGCGATTTCGAAACCGCCGAAGGTTGCCAGCACATCGATCGCGGTTTCGGTCTCCGGATGCGCCGCGAGCGCGGCCGCGAGGATGTGGCGCTTTTTCGCGAGGCCGGCGTCGTCGAGCCCCGTGCCGCGCCCGACGCAATCCGCGACCGGCACACCGCTCAGGCGGCTCATGATGCACGCCGCGGCAGACGTATTCGCGATCCCCATCTCGCCGAAGCCGATCACGTTGGTGCCGAGCGCCGCATGCGCGCGCACGCGTCCGGCGCCCGCGTGCAGCGCGGCGAACGCTTCGTCATGGGTCATCGCGGGTTCATGTGCGAAGTTGCGCGTACCGCGTGCAACCGGAATGTCGATGAGCAGGCCGGACGGCGGCAACGGCGTCGCCACACCCGCGTTGACGATCTCGAGCGTGAGACCCGCGACGCGGCTCAACGCATTGATCGCCGCGCCACCCGCGAGGAAATTCGCCACCATTTGCGCCGTCACCGCCTGCGGATACGGGCTTACGCCTTCGTGCGCGATACCGTGATCGCCCGCGAAGACGATCATCGCCGGACGTTCGATTGAAGGGCGCGTCGTACGCTGGATCATGCCCATCTGACGCGCGAGGCCTTCGAGGCGGCCGAGGCTGCCGGGCGGCTTCGTCTTCGTATCGATGATGCGCTGCAGTTCGGCGCGCAACGTCTGTTCGAGCGGTTCGACAACGGGGAGCGCGGGCGTGGATGAAGTCATGGTTGTCTGTTTGAAAAATGAGAGATATCGCGTTGGGTCGACGGGATCAATGCTTCGTGTTCGCCGTCACGGATCAGGACAAGCGGATAGCCGAACGCACGGCTCGCGAGCGCCGGCGTGAGCACGTCGCGGACCGGGCCCGCGTGGGCCGTGCCGTTTCCGTCGAGCAGCAGCGCATGCGTGGCAAAGCGGCGCGCGAGGTTGAGATCGTGACACGAGAAAATCACGCTGCGCGGCGAATGCTTCGATGGCTGTGCCCACGTCGTCAGCGCTTCGAGGCAGTCGATCTGATGATGCAGGTCGAGATGCGAAAGCGGTTCGTCGAGCAGCAGCAGCGGCGCGTCCTGACACAGCACCGCCGCCAGCGCCACACGCTGGCGCTCGCCGCCTGAAAGCGACAGCACGTCGCGCGCCTTGAGCAGCGCGAGGCCAAGCGTGTCGAGTGCGGCATGCGCCGCCGCGCGATCTTCGGCACGCTCCCAGCCCCAGCCATCGAGATGCGGAAAACGGTTGAGCATCACGATCTCGAAGACGCTCGCGCTGAACGCATCGCGCTCGCCTTGCGGCATCAGCGCACGGCGTTGCGCGAGCTTCGCGGGCGACCATGTAGCGACGCGCACGCCATCGAGTTCGACGTGACCACTCGCGGGTTCGAGCAAACCGGCCAGCGCGGAAATCAGCGTGGTCTTTCCAGCGCCGTTCGGACCCGCGATGCACCACACCTCGCCCGGATGAAACGTGTGCGTGAAATCGTCGAGTAACGTGCGTGCGCCGGCACGCAGCGTGACGCGCTGCGCGGACAGTGTCGAAGCGGCAGATGCGTGTGCATTCATCATCGCCGCCTGCGCAACAGCATCCAGAGGAACACCGGCACGCCCGCGAGCGCGGTGATCACGCCGACCGGCAACTGCGCGGGCGCGATGACCGTGCGTGCGACGAGATCGGCGGCCATCACGGCGAGACCGCCTGCAAGCGCGGCGGCCGGCAACAGCATGCGCTGGTCGTTGCCGAACGCGAGCCGCAGCATATGCGGCACGACGAGGCCGACAAAGCCGATCGTGCCGCCCGTCGTCACCGCGGCCGCCGCCGCGAGCGAGGCGACGAGATACACGCGCAGCCGCAGGCGCGTGACCGGCACGCCGAGCGCCTGGGCGGCCGCATCGCCGCGCAGCAGCACGTTCAGCTGCGCCGCGGCCGGCACGATCGCCACCAGGGCGACGACGAGCGCTGCGAGCGCGACCCACGGCATGCCGCCACCGTTCAGGTCGCCGGTCAGCCAGAACAGCATGCCGCGCAATCGACTCTCGGGCGCCACGCTCAGCAGCAACGTGATGACCGCGCCCCAACCCGCCGCGATCACCGCGCCCGTCAGCAGAAGACGCGGCGACGAGTCCTGCGGCTCGCCACGCCACAACTCACGTCGCGCGAGACCGAGCACCAGCAGGATCGACGCGAACGCGCCGGCAAACGCGCTGGCGTCGACGATCCACCACGCGCATCCGGCGATCATCGCGACGAGCGCGAAACTCGCGGCGCCGCCCGATACGCCAAGCACATACGGCTCGGCGAGCGGATTGCGCAGCAACACCTGGAGCAGCGCGCCCGCCATCGCGAGCAACGCGCCGCACGCGAAGCCGGCCAGCGCACGCGGCAGACGCAGCGTGCGCACGATCTCGATAGCCAGATCCGGCGATGACGAACCCAGCGAGGCGGTTACGCCCGGATGCCACGGCACCAATGCGCCAACGACACGCAAGGGCCCGAGCGCGACGCTGCCAAGCGCCAGCGACGCCACGAACACGAGCAACGCGAGCACGGCCAGCCCGCACCAGATCGCGAGGGCGCGCCGCGCGCTCATGCCGGCCGGCGGGCGCATCGAGATGCGGTTCATCGCGGCGCGCTCAGACGACATGCCTGCTTACCCCGCGAACCGGCAACGCAGCGCATCTCACTGCTGCTGCCAGCCGAGCGTGAGATACGCACCGCGTCGCGGCGTGTTGTACGTGTAGGCCAGTTCATAGTCCTTGTCGAAGAGATTCTGGATCTGCGCGGCCACATACCACGACTTCGTGATCGCATAACGCGCCGAGAGATTCACGACGCCATAGCCGGCGAGCGTCGTGCCGCTGTCGTTGCGCTCGCCGCTCACGAGCCACTCGCCGCCCACGCGCCAGCCGCCGATACTGCGATTCGCTGAAAACGAAGCGAAGTGACGCGCGCGCCGGTTCAGATCGGTATTCGTGTCTTCGTCGACGGGATTCTGGAACGTGAGCGCCGCGCGCACGTCCGTTCTGCCGACATGGCCGCTCCATGATCCCTCGACGCCCTGCACTTTCGCGCGCCCCACGTTCTGCGCGACGAACTCGCCCGGACTCATCTGCTGATATTCGATCAGGTTCGTGTAGCGCGTCTCGAACGCCGTGAGCTTCATCACGCCCAGCGCGTCCGACGCATACTGCAACGCCGCCTCGACCGAGTGACTGCGCTCCGGCTGGATCGACGGATTGCCGCTATACGGGTAGTACAGGTCGTTGAAGGTCGGCGCGCGAAACGCGTCCGACCAGCTTGCGGTCACCTTCCAGTGTTCCGTGACATCGTATCCGTAGCCGAGATAGTAACTGTTCGCGCCGCCGAAATCGGAGTACTGGTCGCGCCGCACGTTCGCCTGGAACTGGCTGTTGCCAAAGCGTCCCGTGTAACCCGCAAAGGCCGAGTTCACGTGGCGGTCGGGCGCGCCGTAATCGTTCGAATCGAGGCTCTGGTCGAGATGCTCGTAGCCTGTCTGGAGCTTTTGCTGCGGCGCGAACGTGAAATCGTTCTGCCACGTGTACTGACGGTTGTCGGTATCGAAGTGATCCGTATAGACGCCGTTCAGCGCGGTATTGCTGCGGTCGTTGCCGGCAGCGACGATCACGTGCGTCGTCCACCAGTCGGTCACGCGTCCGTTCGCGAACGCCGAAGCGAGCTGGACCTTGCTGTACAGATTGTTGAGATCGGTCGGCACGCCGTACGGATTGTCGAAGCTGTCGTTGCCGTTCGACTGGAGATAACGCACGCCCACGTCCCACCTGTCGTTGAAGCGGTGACGCAGGGACGCCGAGACGCTCTCGTTCAGATAGCCGTTCGCGTTCGGATTGACCGGCGCGAGCGCGGGGTTGATCGATGAAAAGCCGTCGTCCTTCGCGCGTGCAATCGAAACGCTGAAGGTCGTCTTGCCGTCGCTGTCGAGCGCACCATCGACGCCCGCCTGCTGCCGTTGCGTGTGATAGCTGCCGTATTCGACGGAAAAATTGAAGCGCGGCGGATGGTTGCCGCCAGGCTTCGTGAACACCTGCACGACGCCGCCGACCGCGCCCGATCCGTACAGCGCCGACACGTTACCGTTGACTACTTCGACGTGATCGATCTGGTCGAGCGGAAGCTGCTCGATCTGCGCGTTGCCAAGACTCACGGAATCGACGCGCACGCCGTCGATCAACACGAGCGACTGCTGCGCCGATGCGCCCCGCAAAAAGAGGCTCGCCGACGAACCCGGGCCGCCGTTGCGCACGATCTGCGCGCCCGGCGCGAGTTGCAGCAGGCCTGGCAGATCGCGGGCGGTCGTATCGGCGATGTCCTGCTGGTCGAAGTGCGTGGTCTGGGGAATGGCATCCGCGAGCGACTGCGGTCCGCGCGCGGCGGTGACCACGATGGGCGCGAGCGTCGCCTTCGCCGGGGCGGCCCCGGATGCGGGTGCGGGTGTGGAAGCCGTCGCGTCCTGTGCGGGGGACTGCGCGACCGTGCGCGCGGAGGAAGGTGTGTTGTCCGTCTGCGCGGACTGGGCCAGTGCGACGAGCGGCAAGCCGGTCAGGGCGAGCAGCGCCGCGCGGGCGATGGGCGTGTACATCCGGTGAATTCCTGTAGCTGAGGTGCGCGGCCCGCTTCCCCGCAGACCATTGCGCGACAGGACGACTGTTCGTCGCGAGACAGGCAGCTTGCCGCGCGCGAACGACGCCCTTCCCTCTGGCCGGTATCCGGGCTGGCGACGCGTCGATCCGCCTTCCCACGCATGAATGCGCAGTGGCGCTGCGCGCTTTTTGACGGCGCGTATCGGATCGACTTGCGGGAAATAACGCGGTCGCTTACCGTTGCGGGGGCAGCACAGGTTGACGCGATCGCAATGCCGCGCACCCTGTTTCCCGTTTAACTGCGCGACATGAAAATGCGCGCGGGCACCAAAGTGCCGCAAGTGTAGGAGCGGCCTGCTTTAGCGTCAAGAAAGCGGCACTCACCGCAATTCGCGTGCGCGCCGATTTATTCGATTATCGTGTTTTGCAGGCATAAAACTCGCATAAAGCGAGGTTGTTACGTCTCGAAACGAGACAATTGTCGGAACCTGCGACATTCCGCGCTAGAATGCCGTGTCTTTAGAGGACGCAGCACATGCTCAACGAACTCGAAACACTCTCACAGAACATTGGCCGGCTGATCGAAATCAGCCAGCGTCATCACGAGGCGCGCCGCGCGCTCGAAGATCAGCTCGCCCAGGCACGCGCGGAATGCGAGGCCACACGCGTTGAACTCGAGCAGACCCGCGAAGAGCGCAACGCGCTGCAGGCGGAGCGCGACACGCTCTCGTCGAAGATCGACGACGCACAGGTCCGCCTGAACGCCATCCTCGAAAAACTCCCGCGCGCGCGATCGCATGCCGAGCCGGACAACCAGCTCGACCTGCTCGCAACCCCGCCGCACGAACATGAGGATCATGACGTGGAAGCCGGCCGCGAAGTCACCCGCCACGGAGAAAACGCATGACCACGAAGCAGATCGAAGTCTCGATTCTCGGCCAGCCGTATCGTCTCGCCTGTTCGCCGGAAACCGAAGCCGCGCTGCTCGAAGCCGTGGCACGCGTCGATGCCGAAATGTCGAAGATCCGTTCGGGCAGCAACGTGCGTGGGCAGGACCGTATCGCGGTGATGGCTGCGCTGTCGCTGGCATCGGAACTGCTTAAGCTGCAAGCCAGCGTGCGGCACGGAGAATCTTTTCCCGCTGAGGAAATCCGGCGTACAATGCACTCAATGAACGAACAGCTGGGCGCAGTCATCCAGCAGTACGGCGTGCAGTAAAATTGCAGTGCCGGAGCAGTACAGGTTTTGCAGTCAATGTTTTTAAAGTCCGGTCATGTGACCGCTCTTCGAGTTCGGCGCGATGTACTTCATGAGGTTGTGGCGCGTCTGGATTCACCTCGTTTTACCTTCCCTGCCTGGTTTGCCAAGGTCATATATTCCTTGAACCAATGCCATGTGCACGGTTGTGGAAATTTGCAGCACGGGCGTGCGCGTCACTCTGTCTGATGTACCCGAAGTGCGGCTAACTGCGACCAATTCTGAACCCCCGGTTCAGGATGCCGGCCTAGCGGCTATGGCGGGGATCTATTCGACGGCATCGGACACTCGTCCGGTGCCGTTTTCATTTGCACCCCTGCTTTCCTCTTTTTCCTCTCTCCACTTCAACGTTCATATCGACTCATGCGCTACTGGCTAATGAAGTCCGAACCGGACGAAGCAAGCATCGATCACCTCGCGGAGGCGCCGCATCACACGTTACCGTGGACAGGCGTGCGCAACTATCAGGCACGCAATTTCATGCGCGACACGATGCAGGTCGGCGACGGTGTGCTGTTCTACCATTCGAGTTGCCCTGAGCCCGGCATCGCGGGCATCGCGGCGGTCGCGTCGACGCCCTACCCCGATCCCACGCAGTTCGACAAAAAGAGCCCGTACTACGATCCGAAATCGGATCATGAAACGCCGCGATGGGCGCTCGTCGACGTCGTCTTCAAGAAGAAGATCGCGCTGATCCCGCTCGCGACGCTGCGCGAGCATCCCGAGCTCGCAGGCATGCGCGTGCTGGCAAAAGGCAACCGGCTGTCGATTACGCCCGTCACCGAAGCCGAATGGCAGTTCATCACGAAGCATCTGGTGTGAGTGTGTGCTGGCGCGATTTGTGTAATCGGATCTTGCCTGCGGGAACCGTATCGCCTGACAGACGCCTAACAGTTCCGCAAGCGTCGTGCCCGTTCGTGGCATGACGCGGCCGTGAAGGCACTGGATGGCGCACCGGCGCCAGACCCTTCGCGTGCAACCGGCTCAAGAAGGAATTCATCAAATGACCCGAAAAAACGCACTCGCTTTCGCCTTCGCACTGGCGTCCGTCACGCCGCTCGCACTCTCGCTCGCGCCCACCACTGCCTTTGCCCAGACCGCCGTGCAGAATCCGCCGTCGGGCGTGCTGTCGCTGTCCGCGCAGGCAAGCACCGATGTGCCGCAGGATGTCGTCAACATCACGCTCTTCTACGAGCAGGAAGCGGGCGATCCCGGCTCGCTCACCAGCACGCTGAACCAGCGCGCCGATTCGGCGCTGCAAAAAGCTAAAGGTGTCGCGGGCGTAACGGCGCGCACCGGTTCGTTCTCGATCTACCCTTCAACCGATCGCGACGGACGCATTTCCGCGTGGCGCGGCCGCACGGAGGTACAGCTCGAATCGCACGATTTCGCCGCTGCGTCGAAGCTCGCGGGGCAGTTGTCTTCGGTGATGCAGGTCGGCAACGTGTCGTTTTCGCTGTCGCCGGAAGCGCAGCGCGCCGCGGAAAAGAAGCTGACCGGTGAGGCGATCGCGTCGTTCCGGCAGCAGGCGACATCGGCGGCTGAAGCGTTCGGCTACAGCGGCTACACGATTCGCGAAGTCAACGTCGGGCACAACGGCGTGATGCCGCGTCCGATGATGATGATGAGCGCCCGCGCCGATGCGAAGGCCGCCGCGCCGATGCCGCTCGAAGGCGGTACGTCGACGGTGACGGTCAATGTGTCGGGCTCCGTGCAGATGAAGTAACGCGGCCCGCCCGTCCGCCATGTGAAACACCCCGGCATGCCGGGGTGTTTCAGTTTCAGAAAGGTCAGGCAGGCAGCGCCAGCGATACAGCCGTGCCGGTCAGTTCGTGCCCACTGCCGGCTGGCGGCGGCCGCGACGGTATGCCCACAGCAGCATGAGCACGCCCGCGATCACCATCGGCAGCGACAGCCACTGCCCCATCGAAAGCCCCAGCGCCAGCAATCCGAGGAAATCGTCCGGCTCGCGAGCGAACTCGACGGTGAAGCGCGCGAGGCCATATCCGATCAGAAACACCGCGGACGCCGCACCCACCGGCCGCGGCTTGCGCGTGAAGAACCACAGCACGAAGAACAGCACGACGCCTTCCAGCGCGATCTCGTACAGCTGCGACGGGTGACGCGGCAGCATGTGATATTGCGCGAACACATCGGCGAGGTGCCAGCGCGAAGTGAGGTCCGGATGCGCCGCCATCCAGCCCGCATCTTCGTTGGCCGCGCTCGGGAACAACATCGCCCACGGCGACGTCGGGTCCGTCACGCGCCCCCAGAGTTCGCCGTTGATGAAGTTGCCAAGACGTCCGGCCGCGAGACCCGTCGGCACCATCGGTGCGACGAAGTCGGTCACCTGCAGCCACGTCCGGTTGCGCTGCCACGCGAAGAGCACCATCGCGAGCGTCACGCCGAGAAAACCGCCGTGAAACGACATACCGCCTTCCCAGACCTTGAAGATGTCGAGCGGATGCGCGAAATACCAGCTTGCCTTGTAGAACAGAACATAGCCGATCCGGCCGCCAAGAATCGTACCGAGCACGCCGTAGAACAGCATGTCGTCGATGTCCTTCGCGGTCCAGCCCTGCGCCGCGACGTGCGGCAGACGCAGCCGCAGGCGGCCGACGACGATGGCCGCAACGAACGCCACGAGGTACATCAGGCCGTACCAGCGCACCGCGAGCGGTCCCAGATGAATGGCAACGGGATCGATATTGGGGTGAATGAGCATGTGTTTTTATGGGTGGTTCAACTGCGGGTTCTGTATCAGCGCCTGCGCGCACGGGTTGACACCGGGTTCGCCGGTGACGCGGACGCAGGCTTCGCTTGCGACTGTGCTGGCGACTTCGATTTCGGCTTCGTCCGCTCTGACGCCGCGGACGCGACAAGGTTCGCCACATACGCGCGCACGATGTCGATAAAGCCCGCGAGCACCGGGCTCACCTCGCCCGTGCGCCAGACGAGGCCGGTCTCGATGGCGGGCACCGATTCGCGCAGCGGACGGTAGACGACGCCGGTGCGCCGCAGGTTACGCAGCGATTGCGGCACCAGTGCGACGCCCATGCCGGCCGACACGAGGCTCACGATCGTCTGCATCTGGATGGCTTCCTGCCCAATGCGCGGCGTGAGGCCCGCGACGCCGTAGCAATCCATAATGATGTCATAAAAGCCTGGCGCCAGACGCCTTGGGAAAATCACGAGCGGCACATCGGCGACGTCGCGCAGGCTGACAGGCGCGTCGCGCCAGTCTTCGGCGGGATGTCGGTCGACGCGCGCCGCGACCTCCGACGACATCGCGATCACCAGCGACTCACGCGCGATCGGCAGCCACGACAGCTGCGCGAGGTGGCGCGGCGGCAGGGGCGCGATCACGAGCCCCGCGTCGATCCGGCCCGCGACGAGCTCGTCGATCTGCACGTCGCTCGTCGCTTCGGCGAGTTGCAGACGCACGCGCGGGTGGCGTGCGCCGAAATCGCGCAGCAGCATCGGCAGCAGGCCGTAATCCGCCGTGGACACGAACGCGAGCGACAGCACGCCCGCCTCGCCGCGCGCGAGACCCTGCGCGAGCGGGCGCAGCCCCTCGGCGCTCGCCAGCAGGCGGCGCACCTCCGGCAGCAGATCGGCGCCCACCTGCGTGAGCTCGACGGACCGTTTGGTGCGCGCGAACAGGTCGACGCCGAGCGTGTCTTCCAGCGCGCGGATGGCCTGCGAGAGCGGCGGCTGCGTCATCGACAGGCGCGCGGCCGCGCGCCCAAAGTGCTTCTCTTCGGCGACGGCGATAAAGTAGCGCAACTGGCGCAGATCCGGGGTGACGGCTTGCATCGATTAATACTTTTTCCGACCTGATCAAGCCTGAATAATATATTGGACACGTGCCTCGAGAAACTGCATTCTTGCGCCACGTGCTGGAAACATCCGCCCTGCACCTCCCGGACAGCGGATTTCCCCACCAATACACAGCACTCCGGGCGCGATTCCCGGACAAGACAATACGGAGCTCCCCATGTCGTACAACCGTCGTTCGAAGAACATCACCCAGGGCGTCGCGCGCGCGCCAAACCGGTCGATGTATTACGCGCTCGGCTACGAGAAAGCCGATTTCGACAAGCCGATGATCGGCATTGCAAACGGCCACTCGACCATCACGCCGTGCAATTCCGGCCTGCAGCGTCTCGCCGACGCTGCGGTGAAAGCCGTCAAGCTGTCCGACGCGAACCCGCAGATCTTCGGCACGCCGACCATTTCGGACGGCATGTCGATGGGCACCGAGGGCATGAAGTACTCGCTCGTGTCGCGCGAAGTGATCTCGGACTGCATCGAAACCTGCGTGCAGGGCCAGTGGATGGACGGCGTGGTCGTGATCGGCGGCTGCGACAAGAACATGCCGGGCGGCATGATGGCGCTCGCGCGCCTGAACGTGCCGGGCATCTACGTCTACGGCGGCACGATCCGCCCGGGCAACTGGAAGGGCAAGGATCTGACGATCGTGTCGTCGTTCGAAGCCGTCGGCGAATTCACGGCCGGGCGCATGTCGCAGGAAGATTTCGACGGCGTCGAAAAGAACGCATGCCCGTCGTCGGGCTCGTGCGGCGGCATGTACACCGCCAACACGATGAGCTCGTCGTTCGAGGCACTCGGCATGTCGCTGCTGTATTCGTCGACGATGGCGAACCCGGACGACGAAAAGGTCGATTCGGCCGCCGAATCGGCACGCGTGCTGGTCGAAGCGGTGAAGAAGGACCTGAAGCCGCGCGACATCATCACGAAGAAGTCGATCGAAAACGCCGTGGCCGTGATCATGGCGACCGGTGGTTCGACGAACGCCGTGCTGCACTTCCTCGCGATCGCGCACGCCGCCGAAGTCGAATGGACCATCGACGACTTCGAGCGCATGCGCAAGAAAGTGCCGGTGATCTGCAACCTGAAGCCGTCGGGCCAGTACGTGGCGACGGATCTGCACAAGGCCGGCGGCATTCCGCAGGTCATGAAGATCCTGCTGGACGCGGGTCTGCTGCACGGCGACTGCATGACGATCACGGGCAGGACGATCGGCGAGGAACTGAAAGACGTGCCGTCGAAGCCGCGCGCCGACCAGGACGTGATTTTCCCGATCGACAAGGCGCTCTATAAGGAAGGCCATCTCGCGATCCTGAAGGGCAACCTCGCACCGGAAGGCGCGGTCGCGAAGATCACCGGCCTGAAGAATCCGGTGATCACGGGCCCGGCCCGCGTGTTCGAGGACGAGCAAAGCGCGATGGAAGCAATCCTCGCCGACAGGATCAAGCCGGGCGACGTGCTCGTGCTGCGTTATCTCGGACCGAAGGGCGGCCCCGGCATGCCGGAAATGCTCGCGCCCACTTCCGCGCTGATCGGCAAGGGCCTCGGCGAATCCGTCGGCCTGATCACGGATGGCCGCTTCTCGGGCGGCACGTGGGGCATGGTGGTCGGCCACGTCGCGCCGGAAGCGTTCGTGGGCGGCACGATCGGTCTCGTGCAGGAAGGCGACTCGATCACGATCGATGCGCACAAGCTGCTGCTCGAACTGAACGTCGACGCGGCCGAACTGGAGCGCCGCCGCGCGGCATGGCAGCAACCGAAGCCGCGTTACACGCGCGGCGTGCTGGCGAAATACGCCGCGCTCGCGCTGCCGGCCAACAAGGGCGCGATTACGGGCTGATGCGGGAACGAAGGCTGGCGGCGTGCCGCCAGCCTTGCTGGAAAGGCTTCACGCAGTACAAAGGGGCACACGACGTCGTGTGCCCCTTTGCTTTTATAATGCGTCGACAAGAAGTCAACCCAAAAGTCCGGCACACGCACCGGCGGAGACCAGAATGAATCGGAAGTCGTATGCAGCAATGGCGCTTGCGGGCGCACTGGCAGTCGGCGGAACGGCACATGCACAGGAACCGCCGGGCGACGGGCTCGCCCTCGCGAGAGCGCAGAACTGCATGAGCTGCCATTCGGTGAACCGGCCGCTCATGGGGCCGGCGCTGCACGACGTGGCGACCCGCTACGCGACGCGCAGCAACGCGGTGACCTGGCTGTCCCACAAGATCGTCGAAGGGAGCTCGGGCGTGTGGGGCGCGGTGCCGATGCCCGCCAATACGCAGCTTTCACCCGATCAGGCCGTCGCGCTCGCGACCTGGATCCTTTCGCTGAAGTAACCCAGCCGCGCCTCACGTCCAGCATCGATTCCGGTGACCGCCGCGCAGGTCACGCTCCGGACTGACGCCTGCGCTCTTCTTCCACCGCTTCGCGCACCCAGTTGCTCATCTGCGCTTCGAGCACCGCGCCCACTTCCTTCGCGATCTGGCCGACAAGCCACGTCGCGTGGACCTGCATCGCCGCGCGACAGCGCTCCTCGATCACTTCCTGCCCTGGTCCGCGAAGGTAAGCCGTAAACTTTCCGCGTAGATGGTCGGCGAGCGCATCGGCGTTGGGGACGGTTGTATTGGGCGTGCTGGTCGAGGCTGGCAACGGCGCGGCAACAGCTTCGGCCGGAGTAACGGGATCCGCCGCCGGAACAACCGGTGCGGCATCGGCCGGCGCTGCAGCCACGGCTTCAGGTGCATGCGTGTCCGCTGGCGCCGTGTCCTTCGGCGTAGGCGCTTCAAATACGTCTTCCAGCACCGGCACGTCGTCGAACGTATCGACTGGTGCCGCCGGTGCCGGTACGTGATGGCTCCGCGTGGGACTGCCGGTGACGAGTACTTCGGTCAGAAGCGGAATCGCCTCGTCGTGGCTATCTTTGCTGTCGCTGGAATGGGACACGAATACACTCCGTCGATGGATCGGGCGAGCCGATATGAGTCGAAGCCGTGGCGCCGCGTACCTGCGTCAAACGCAGAACTCAGCCGCCCTGCTTGTAGTTGTTCAGAGGATAGCCGCGATCGCGGTAAAAGCGATAGCGTTCCCGACCGGCCGCGAGTTCATCGGGCGCGTTGCCGACCACTTCGAGCAGCCGTTCGAACCGCGCGAACTGCGCCGGCACGCCGGCGCCCAGGTTCAGCAGCACCTGATGGTGCGGCACATCGTCGAGATCCTCGGTGAGCACGATCGGCGTGGTGGCGGCGAGCGCGCTGCCGGCCATGCAGTGCGGCACGAAGTCGAGCGGCGAGAACGTCCACAACTGTTCGTCGAGGGCGCGCAGCCGCGCGGCGTCGGCCAGCACGACCGTCGGCTGGCCCGCCTGATACGCCTTGCGCAGCAGGCGGCACGCATACAGCAGCGCGTCGCCGACGTTCGAGTGGAAATCGATCCGCGTCATGCCCCGCTCCGCGCTGCCACACGTGTACCCACGCTCGTGCTGCGACGCGTCATTGCGCCGCGCGGTCGATCAGGAACTGCGCGAGGAGCGGCACCGGACGGCCTGTCGCGCCCTTCGCGGCGCCGCTCTTCCATGCGGTGCCGGCGATGTCGAGGTGGGCCCACGGATAGTCGCTGGTGAAGCGCGACAGGAAGCACGCCGCCGTCACGCTACCCGCCGGACGGCCGCCGATGTTCGCGATGTCCGCGAAATTCGACTTCAGCTGGTCCTGGTACTCGTCGTCGAGCGGCAGACGCCATGCAGGGTCGGACGCTTCCTTCGATGCGTCCAGCAGTTCGCCCGCGAGCGCGTCGTCCTTCGAGAAGAGACCGCTGTTGTGATGGCCGAGCGCGATGATGCAGGCGCCCGTCAGCGTGGCGATATCGATCACGGCTGCCGGCTTGAAACGCTTCGCGTACGTCAGCGCGTCGCACAGGATGAGGCGGCCTTCGGCGTCCGTGTTCAGCACTTCGATCGTGAGACCGGACATGCTGGTGACGATGTCGCCCGGCTTCGTCGCCGTCGCCGACGGCATGTTTTCAACGGCCGGAATGATGCCGACGACGTTGATCTTCAGGCCCATTTCCGCGACTGCACGCAATGTGCCGAGCACCGAACCGGCGCCGCACATGTCGTACTTCATTTCGTCCATGCTTTCGCCCGGCTTGAGCGAAATGCCGCCCGTGTCGAACGTCACGCCCTTGCCGACCAGCACGACCGGCGCGGCTTTCGCGGCACCACCCTGGTACTGCAGCACGATGAACTGGGCCGGCTCGACCGAACCACGCGTGACCGACAGGAACGAGCCCATCTTGAGCGCCTCGGCCTGTTTCTCGCCCAGCACCTCGACCTTCAGCTTCCAGTCTTTCGCGAGCTTCTTCGCAGTGTTCGCGAGCCAGGTCGGCGTGCAGACGTTGCTCGGCAGATTGCCGAGGTCGCGCGTGAGGTCCATGCCGCTGGCGAGCGCGGCGCCCTGCTTCGCGGCGAGCTTCGCGGCCTTTTCGTCGACGGTGTCGACGCTGAAGACGATGCGCTTGAGCGCCCGCACGCTGTTGTCGGGCTTGCTCTTCATCTGCGTGAAGCGGTAGGTCTGTTCGCGCAGCGCGAGGATCGCGGCGCGCACGTTCCAGTCGCTCGTGCGTTCCTGCACCGGCAGTTGCGCGAGCGTGAACGTGACCTGCACGACCTTCGTGGTGAGGAGCGCGCGCCATGCGGCGCGCACAGCGTCGCCGTAAGCTTTCTGTGTGAACGCATCCTGTTTGCCGAGACCCACGAGCAGCACGCGGGACGCGCCGATGCCGGAGACTTCGTGCAGGAACAGCGTGGCGCCGCTCTTGCCGTCCATATCGCCCGCCTTGATGATGCGGGTGAGGAGACCTTTGGTTGCCACATCGATTTCGAGAGCGGCACCGGAAAGCGTCTGCGACTCGAACACGCCGATTACGATGCAGTCGGATTTTCCGGTCAGGAACCCGTTTGACGAGCCTTTGCTCCAATCACAGGCTTTTATGCTAAAGTCCATCGCGCTTGTCCTCGGATAAAATCTGGGCTTAGGATGAAAGCCGCAATTATCCGCTATTTTTCCTGCGGCGGCTGCAAGGAAGGCGTTACGGCATACAACCCGGGCGACTTCCTGGGCACGCTCTCTCTTCATCAACAATGATCTTCGAACGCTCCCTCCAGCGCGAACTCGCGTATACGGCTGGTGCCGTGTTCATGGTTCTGCTGACCCTCGTGCTGACGACGATGATGATCCGCATCGTCGGCTTTGCCGCGTCGGGCGAGATCGATCCGCGCGACGTCCTGGTCCTGATCGGCCTCACCGTGATCGGCTACCTGGCGATCATGCTCGTCGCCACGCTTTTCGTGTCGATCCTGTTCGTCCTCACGCGCTGGTACAAAGATTCCGAAATGGTGGTGTGGCACGCGTCGGGCGTGAGCCTCACGCGCCTCATCAAACCGATCGCCGTGTTTTCGACGCCGATCATCATTCTCATCATGTTCTTCGTGTTCGTCGGCTGGCCGTGGTCGAACCAGCAGAGCAAGCTGATCCGCGCGCGTTTCCAGCAGCGCGATGAAGTTTCGATGCTCGCGCCGGGCCAGTTCCGCGAATCGCCGGCAAGCCACCGTGTGTTCTTCATCGAGAAGATGTCGCCCGATCAGGGCCACGTCGAGAACGTCTTTGTGACGAGCACCGAAAACGGCAAGGTCAACGTGATCGTGTCGAAGAACGGCCACACTGAAACGGAGAAGAACGGCGACCGCTTTGTCGTGCTGGAAAACGGCCGGCGTTACGACGGCGAGCCCGGGCATCCGGATTTCCGCATCATGGAATTCGAGCGTTATGGCGTGAAGATCCAGAGCCAGCCCGTGGTGAGCACGCCCACGACAACCGGCACGCCGACGCTCGACCTGTTGCGCAATCCGACGGACGACAACCTGGCGGAATTCGCGTGGCGCGCCGGGTTGCCGCTGATCGCGATCAACCTGATGTTGCTGGCGATTCCGCTTGCGCACCAGAATCCGCGACGCAGTCGCACTATCAATCTGGTGATGGCGGTGCTGATTTATCTGACGTATTCGAATCTGTTGAACGTGGTGCAATCCTGGATCGAGCAGGGCAAGCTTTCGTTTGGTGTCGGGATCATCGGGCTGCACATTATCGTGGCCGCGATTGTCGGCTTCCTGTTCTGGCTGCGCGTGCGCAACCGGCCGCTGTTCACGCGGGCGATGTTCCAGCGTCCGTCGCAGGGGGCCTGACCGATGCGTATTTATGAGCGGTACTTCGCACGGCAGATCTACCTCACGTTCATTTTCATTCTGTTCGCGTTTTCGGGCCTGTTCTTCTTTTTCGACCTGATCAACGAACTGAATTCCGTCGGCCACGGCAACTACAAGTTCAGCTATGCGGTGCTGCGGGTCGCGCTGCAGACGCCCTCCCGCTTCTACGAAATCATTCCGGTTGCCGCGTTGATCAGCGCGATCTACGTGTTTGCGCAGATGGCGGCGAATTCCGAGTACACGATTTTCCGGGTATCCGGCCTCGCGACGAATCAGGCGTTGCGCTCGCTGATGAAGATCGGCATTCCGCTGGTGTTCCTGACCTACCTGATCGGCGAAGTCGTCGGTCCGTACACGGATCAGTTGTCGGAGCGCGTGCGCCTGGAGGCGCTGGGCTCCGCGGTCTCGAGCAACTTCGCATCGGGCGTATGGGTGAAGGACACACTGACTGCGCGCGCGGATGGCGAGCAGGTGACGCGCTTCGTGAACGTCGGCGAATTGCGACCGGACGCGACGATCAGCAACGTGCGCATTTACGAGTTCGATTCGCAGTTTCGCCTGGCCAATGTGCGGATCGCGAAGACGGGCAAATACGCGCCGCCGGGGCACTGGCAACTGACCGACGTCACCGATACGCAGCTGATCGACGTCGTGCCGGCCGGTGCCAAACCCACCGATGCGTTGAACCCCGTGTATCGCGCGAAGCAGGTGACGTTACCTGAGTATTCGCTGCGTTCCGAGCTGACGCCGCAGATTCTCTCGGTGCTACTGGTTTCACCCGAGCGGATGTCGATGTTCAATCTTTTCCGCTACATCCAGCATTTGACGGAGAATCACCAGGACACACAGCGTTACCAGATTGCGTTGTGGCGCAAGCTGCTGTATCCATTTGCGGTGTTCGTGATGCTGGTGCTGTCGTTGCCGTTTGCGTATCTGCATACGCGTGCGGGCGTGGTGGGTGTGAAGGTGTTTGGCGGGATCATGCTTGGGATGAGTTTCCAGCTCTTCAACACGCTTTTCTCGCACATTGGCACATTGAATACATGGCCGGCGCCATTGACGGCGGCGACACCTGGGTTGATTTATCTGGTGCTTGGGTTGGTCGGATTGAAGTGGGTTGATCGACACTAGCGCGGTGGGTTTTTGCCGGAATCTGCATGATGGCACTGCACGGTATTGTTCTGTTCGGGCATGGCGCGCGCGACGCGCGGTGGGCTGAGCCTTTTGAACGCCTCGTGGCGAAGTTGTCCGCTGCGCGCGGAGATGCCGGGCCTGTTTCGCTGGCTTTTCTTGAGTTGATGTCGCCGGATTTGCCTTCTGCTATTGCTTCGCAGGTTGCTGCCGGGTGTGGTGTGATTACTGTCGTGCCTGTGTTTTTTGGGCAAGGTGGGCATGTCAGGCAGGATTTGCCTTCTATTGTTGACCGCTGCCGCGGTGAGTTTCCCTCTGTTGTTATTCGCTGCTCCACAGCGGTGGGGGAGGACGATGCTGTCCTCGATGCTGTTGTTGGGTTTTGCCTTCGGCAGGTTTTTTAGTTTTTCTGTCTTTTTGGCCTTTTTGGTCTTTCTCTGGTCGACGATTTTTTTTTGGCCTTTCCTTGAAACTGTGTTTTTTGGCCTTTCCTTGTATTGGTGTTGGTTTATTAGCGTCGCCCCTGTGCGGGGCGGCACCTACTTTTCTTTGTCTTGCCAAAGAAAAGTAGGCAAAAGAAAGGCGCTTCGAAAACTCATTTCTTCAAGGCGCATCATCGCCGGGGAATGGCAACCCATGAAGTGTCGCCCTCGCACTTCATCCGGCATTGGTCCCCGCGCGATTGCGTCCGTCGCACAGCACCGCCTTTGACACAGCACTCATACATCCGACTCCGCACTGCGTGCGTCGCCGTCCGGCATAACTCCCCGCCACGCGATTTGGTCGCGCCGCTCCAGTACTCCAGCCTGCGCCCTGCATAACCGCCGCCCGGCGGTCTTCATTGTGTGACCCAAGCCTTGCCGCAGTAAATCGGGTAGCGCCTTAATTGAGTAGATCTGGGAGCATCGTTGCAGGCAGGTGAACTACCGCCAGCGCGCGGCCGAGCCTGACCGATCCGCGACGCACGCAGTGCGGAGTGGGGGGGATGAGTGCTTTGTCACGGGCGCTAAACATGCGTGAGATGAAATCGCGCGGGGACCCATGCCGGATGAAGTGCGAGGGCGACACTTCATGGGTTGCCATTCCCCGGGAATGATGCACCTCGAAAAGATGGCCTTTCGAAGCGCCTTTCTTTTGCTTACTTTTCTTTGGAAGACAAAGAAAAGTAAGTGCCGCCCCGCACAGGGGCAACGCTAATAGACCAATACCAATACAAGGAAAGGCCAAAACAAAAGCAAAAGCAAAAAACCTAAGCCGCATGCAATGCAGAAGAAGAAACAGAAGAAGAATCCGGAACCTCATCACGCGGCAACAAGCGCCGCTCAGCAAACGCCTCGCCGATCATCAAAAGGCTGGGCTGGGCCTCATCAAGCCACTGCTGCGCGTCGCCAGCAGCAAGCGCCTCAAGGGTCAAGGTCAACGCCCGTTCCCGAGCCGTGCTGCAAGCTTCAACAATAGCAACAGGCGTAGACCCGACGCGCCCAGCGTCAATCAACCGTTGGGCAATTTCGGGCGCACTGTCCCGCCCCATATAGAACACCAGTGAATCCGCCTTCACCTGCTCGCGGATCTCGTCGGTGTCCGCTGCCCGGCTATGCGTAGCCAGCGCGACACTGCGCGACACCCCTCGCAGCGTCAGCGAACGCTTCAGCGCCGAAGCACCGGCAAGCGCAGCCGTAATCCCCGGCACCACCTCGTATTCAATACCCGCCGCCTCAAGCGCCCGCATTTCCTCATCGGCACGGCCAAACAGCATCGGGTCGCCGCCCTTCAGACGCACCACCACATCGTGCTCCAAAGCCGCATCCACAATCTGCTTGTTAATGAAGTGCTGCGCCGTCGAACGCTGCCCACAACGCTTGCCCACGGCAATCCTGCGCGCGTGCGAAGGCGCGTAATCGAGCATCGACGGCTCAACCAGCGCGTCGTGCAGCACGACATCCGCCATGCCCAGCAAACGGGCGCCGCGCACCGTGATAAGGTCCGCTGCGCCCGGCCCTGCACCAATTAGATACACCTTGCCCATTTGCTCAATCCCATCCGTTCAGTTCGTGCCAGTACAACCGCGCTCAAGCGCGATCACTCAGGCACTAAACGCACGAATCATGCCGGCCGCG
The DNA here is from genome assembly GCF_907164575.1 of Paraburkholderia gardini. Lineage (GTDB taxonomy): Bacteria > Pseudomonadota > Gammaproteobacteria > Burkholderiales > Burkholderiaceae > Paraburkholderia > Paraburkholderia gardini. The sequence goes on along the minus strand of NZ_CAJQYY010000001.1, from coordinate 151,254 downwards.
ACCGTGTGATGCGTCGCCTCGTCAATCAGCACGAACGCGCCCGTTCCAGGGTGCGAATCGTATGCGTCGGCCACGATCGGCTTTTGCAGCGTCAGCGACACGCGACCAATATCGTTCATGGTCAGATCATGCCGGTCGGTAGCCTGCGACAACGTATGCACGTCCAGCACTTCCCGGATCGCGCCAATGCGCGCGAACACCGTATTGGTAGTCTGCTTCAGCAGATACTTGCGCTGCGTCGACAGCGGTGTCTCGTCAAACCAGCACAGGTCGGCTTCCACCTTCTTCGCCGGCACAGGCGCGGCTTCGCGAAGCACGAATGTATCGCCACGCGATACGTCGACGTCTTCCGCCAGGCGGATCGTTACCGTTTGACCCGCGAACGCGCGGTCAACCTGCGCGGTGCCGCCCGGCACCGGCGCGATGATCTCCGAGACCGTCGCTTCACGGTTCGCCGGCAGCACGACGATCGTGTCGCCCAGCTTCACTTCGCCCGCTTCGACGCGCCCCATGTAGCCGCGGAAATCGTCGGCCTGGCTGCCGTCCTGGCGCGCCACCCATTGCACCGGAAAACGCAGTGCCTGACCCGTCGGAATCTCCACCGGCAAGGCCTCAAGCACGTCCAGCAGCGGTTCGCCCGCATACCACGGCATGCGCTCGCTCGCGGTCACGATGTTGTCGCCCTTCAGCGCCGACACCGGCACGAAGCGTACGTCGTTCAAACCCAGTTGACGCGCCAGTTCGACGTACGCATCGCGGATTTCGTTGAAGCGCGTTTCGCTGTAGTCGACGAGATCCATCTTGTTGATCGCGACGATCGCATGCTGCAAGCCCAGCAGCTTCACGATCGCGCTGTGACGCTTGGTCTGCGGCAGCAGTTGCGCCGCGCCATCCACGAACGTGACGCGCGTCGCGTCGACGAGAATGATCGCGGCATGCGCGGTCGATGCGCCCGTCACCATGTTGCGCGTGTACTGCTCGTGGCCCGGCGTATCGGCGATGATGAACTTGCGCTTCGCGGTCGCGAAGTAACGGTACGCGACGTCGATCGTGATGCCCTGCTCGCGCTCGGCTTCGAGGCCGTCGGTCAGGAGCGACAGGTCGATTTCGTCGCCCACGGTGCGCTTGTTCTTCGCGCGCGACAACGCGGAAAGCTGGTCCGACAGCACAGCCTTGCTGTCGTACAGCAGGCGTCCGATCAACGTGCTCTTGCCGTCGTCGACACTGCCTGCAGTAATGAAACGCAGCACGCCGAGGTCTTCTGGTTGACGAATACTCATGATGTTCCTTGTCCCTCTGTCGACGGGAGTTCGCGCTTTAGCGCGTTACTCCCGTCCCATGCCTTAGAAATAACCTTGCTTCTTGCGTGTTTCCATCGCGGCTTCGGATGCCTGGTCGTCCATTCGCGTTGCCCCGCGCTCCGTGATTTCGGTCACGGCCGTTTCAGCGATGATCTTCTCCAGATCGTCGGCGTCGCTTTCCACCGGGCACGTGCAGCTGATGTCGCCCACGGTACGGAAACGCACGAGCGCCGTTTCGCTGGTTTCGCCTTCGCGCATCGGCGTCAGCGGCGTCACCGGCACGAGCAGCCCGTTACGGCGCACGATTTCGCGGTGATGCGCGTAATAGATCGACGGCAGTTCGAGCTTTTCGCGGGCGATGTATTGCCATATGTCGAGTTCGGTCCAGTTCGAGATCGGGAACACGCGCAGATGTTCGCCCTTATGCAGACGCGCATTGAAGAGGCTCCACAGTTCCGGACGTTGTGCCTTCGGATCCCACTGGCCGAATTCGTCACGGAACGAGAAGATGCGCTCTTTCGCGCGCGCCTTTTCCTCGTCGCGGCGCGCGCCGCCGATCATCGCGGTGTAGCCGTATTGCTCGATCGTTTCGAGCAGCGTCACCGCCTGCGCGGCGTTGCGCGAATCGAGTTCGCGACGCAGACGCACCGTGCCGCGTTTGATCGAATCCTCAACGTGGCCCACCACGAGTTGCGCGCCAATCTCTTTAGCGCGACGGTCGCGGAAGTCGATCACTTCGTCGTAGTTGTGGCCGGTGTCGATGTGCACGAGCGGGAATGGCAGCACCGTCTTGCGATTCGCACCGAGGCCGAATGCCTTCAGCGCCAGATGCAGCACGACGACCGAATCCTTGCCGCCCGAAAACAGCAGCGCGGGGTTGCTGCATTCGGCAACCAGTTCACGCAGGATGTGAATCGACTCGGCTTCGAGCCAGTCGAGGTGATCCATCCGGTTCGCGGTGTTGGCGAGCGGAGCGTTCAGTGCGGGATCGAGCGTCGTGCTCATGGTGTGTCCTTCCTTTGTTCCCGTCACAAGTGGTGACTTGCGACGCGATATTCAATCGTTCAATTGATCTGTTTCTGCTGCCCGGGCCGCGCTTCAGATGGCGGAGCTTTGCCCGCTGACCACTGCAACCGGAATCGTCGTGATGTGCAAGCCGCATTCCTTCGTATCGCGCGACTCCCACCACCAGCGCCCTGCCCGGCTGTCTTCACCAGGACGGATGGCGCGTGTGCAGGGTTCGCAGCCGATGCTCGGATAACCGCGCGCATGCAGTGGGTTGACCGGTACGTCGAACGCCTTGAGATACGCCCACACATCGGCCTCGGTCCAGTCCGCGAGCGGATTGAACTTGGCGATATTGCGCGCGCCGTCGTGTTCTTCCTCGTGCAGTTCGGCACGCGTCACCGACTGCTCGCGACGCTGGCCCGTCACCCATGCGCTCACGTCCGACAGCGCGCGGTTGAGCGGTTCGACCTTGCGGATTTCGCAGCAGCGCTTGCGCAGATCGATGCTGTCGTAAAACGCGTTCAGACCATGCTGCACGACGTATTCATCGACCGCATCCGCCTGCGGGTGAAACTGTTCGATATCGTAGCCATAGCGCTCTTTCACGCGATCGAGCATGCCCAGCGTTTCCGCATGCAGACGTCCGGTATTGAGCGAGAAGACGCCGATCTTCACGTTGCGCGAAAGGATCGCGTGCGTGAGCAGCATGTCTTCCGCGGCAAGACTGCTGGCGAGCTTGACGTTCGCATGACGCGCGGCGATCGAATCGAGCAGCGTATCCAGCCGTTCGATCTTCACCGCGAGCTCAGGCGTCACTGAAAGCGTGGCGTCGCTCATGCCGGTGCCTTTTGCGCCGTCGCGGCAGCCGCGGCTTCGCGGCGACGGAACAGCGGCACCGGATCGTCGACCGCGCCCTGATACTGCACGGTGAAATCGTCGAATGCCTTGAACGCGTCGTGGATGTCCTTGTCTTCCCGCACCGCAAATGCGTCGAACCCGCAGCGGTACATGAGGCGCACCTGGTCGCGCAGCACGTCGCCGATCGCGCGAATTTCGCCCTTGTAGCCATGGCGTTCGCGCAGCAGGCGCGCAATGCTGTAGCCGCGGCCGTCGCGGAACACCGGGAAGTCGATCGCGATCAGCGCGAGCCTGTCGAAGTCGGCCACCACGTCGGCCGGTTCGCTGTCCGGCTCGAGCCATACGGCGATTTCGCCGGCGCCACGCGATGCGATCAATGCATCGCGCGAGGCGGTCCACAATGCGAACGGCACGATCACCTTGCCTGCCGGCAGTGCTTCCACCGCGGGCAAGGTGCCGTCTTCCGCCGCACGCACCACCGTCCAGTCATCGCTAACGATCGTGCGGTTCTTGATAATCGAAGCCATCTGCAGAATCCTTTAAGCCTGTATCGCGGGTTAAGCGTGAGCCGGCTGGCGCGATGCGTACACGCGCTCCTTGAACGGCGTGATGCCGATGCGGCCATACGTGTCGATGAAACGTTCGCCGTCGATACGGTTTTCCACGAACGTATCGATCACCTTCGACACTACGTCCGGCATTTCTTCCGCCGAGAACGACGGGCCGATCACGCGGCCCAGATGCGCGCCGGTCGCTCCCGTGCTCTGTTCGCCGCCGAGCGTCACCTGGTACCATTCGGAGCCGTCCTTGTCGACGCCCAGCACGCCGATGTTGCCGACGTGGTGGTGACCGCACGCGTTGATGCAACCCGAGATATTCAGCGAAATGTCGCCGAGATCGTAGACAAAGTCGAGATCGTTGAAGCGTTCCTGGATCGCCATCGCGATCGGAATCGACTTCGCGTTCGCGAGCGAGCAGAAATCGCCGCCCGGGCACGCGATGATGTCGGTCAGCAGGCCGATGTTCGGCGTGGCGAACCCTTGTGCCTTGGCCAGCTCCCACAATTCGAACAGATCGCGCTTCTTCACGTTCGCGAGAATCAGGTTCTGTTCGTGCGACACGCGGATCTCGCCGAACGAGTATTTGTCGGCCCAGTCGGCGACGGCTTCCATCTGCGCATCCGTGGCGTCGCCCGGGGCGATGGTGGCCGGCTTCAGCGAAAGCGTGACCGACGCATAGCCCGCCACCTTGTGCGGACGCACGTTGCGCTCGACCCAGCGCGCGAACGCGCGGTTTTCGAGCAGATGGTTTTCGAATGCGGTATCGGTGTCCGCCAGCTTTTCATACACCGGCGGCACGAAGTATTGCGACACGCGATCGAGTTCAGCCTGCGTGAGCGTCGAAGGACCGTCCTTCAGGTGCTGCCATTCTTCCTCGACCTGCTTCGAGAATTTCTCAGGGCTCAAGGCCTTCACGAGAATCTTGATGCGCGCCTTGTACATGTTGTCGCGACGGCCGTAGCGGTTATACACGCGCAGAACAGCTTCGCAGTAAGTCAGCAGATGCTGCCACGGCAGGTCTTCGCGGATGATCGCGCCAACGATCGGCGTGCGGCCCAGGCCACCGCCGGCCAGGATGCTCGCGACCACTTCGCCCTGCTCGTTCTTCTTCAGATAGACACCCAGATCATGCACCTGCACGGCCGCGCGATCTTCCTTCGAACCCGAGACGGCGATCTTGAACTTGCGCGGCAGCCACGCGAATTCCGGATGGAACGTCGACCACTGACGCAGGATTTCAGCCCATGGACGCGGATCGATGATCTCGTCCGGTGCAACGCCGGCGAACTGGTCCGCGGTGATGTTGCGGATGCAGTTACCCGAGGTCTGGATGGCGTGCATCTGGACAGACGCGAGTTTCGCGAGAATTTCCGGCGTTTCCTCGAGCTTGATCCAGTTGTACTGGATGTTCGAGCGCGTGGAAAAGTGGCCGTAGCCGCGGTCGTGTTCGCGCGCGATGCGGGCAAGCATGCGCAACTGGTCGCTGCGCAGATTGCCGTAAGGAATCGCGATGCGGTGCATGTAGGCATGGCGCTGCATATAGAGGCCGTTCTGCAGACGCAGCGGACGGAACTCTTCTTCGCTCAATTCGCCTGACAGCCGGCGACGAACCTGGTCGGCGTATTGCGCGACGCGTTCGTCAACGATGGTCTGGTCGTACTGATCGTATTGGTACATTCGGGGACCCCATTTTTTCGTAACCGCACGGCGTTCCGGTGGCGCCACGCCCTGTCTACCGGTGTCTGTCAGCGCAAGCGGAAGAAGGTTTTAGACGCATCCTTCATTTGCTTATGACAAATACAGATATCCATATTGGAAAAGTTGGACAAATCGTAATAAACTCCCCTTATATTTCAAACGACTTAAAAATTGTTTTCATATGCTAAGAGGTTATAAATGAACCTGCACCAGTTTCGCTTCGTGCGCGAGGCGGTCCGGCAGAACTTCAACCTCACGGAAGCCGCCAAGGCGCTGTTTACAAGCCAGCCAGGCGTCTCCAAGGCAATTATCGAGCTCGAAGACGAACTGGGCGTCGAAATCTTCACACGGCACGGCAAACGCGTCCGCTCGCTGACCGAGCCGGGCCGGATCATTCTTCAGTCGGTTGAAAAGATCCTGCAGGAAGTGGAAAGCCTCAAGCGCGTTGGTAAAGATTACGCAGCGCAGGATCAGGGCAATCTCGTCATCGCCGCCACGCACACGCAGGCGCGCTATTCGCTGCCGGCCGCCATCGCCGAATTCAAGAAGCGCTTTCCCAAGGTCCACCTTTCGATTCTGCAAGGCAGCCCGACGCAGGTTGCCGAAATGGTCATCCACGACCAGGCGGACCTGGCGATCGCCACCGAGGCGATCGCGGACTATAAGGAACTGGTCTCGCTGCCCTGCTTTTCGTGGCATCACGTCGCCGTCATGCAGCCGGATCACCCGTTGCTGGACCGCAAGCAGCTTTCCCTCGACGACCTTACGCAATATCCGATGATTACGTACGACAACGCGTTCGCGGGCCGCACGAAGATCAACGAGGCGTTCCGTCTGCGCGGCCTGCATCCGGACATCGTGCTCGAGGCGATCGACGCCGACGTGATCAAGACCTACGTCGAGCTGGGTCTTGGCGTCGGGATCATGGCGGATATCGCGTTCAACGCGGAGCGCGACCGTCATCTGCGTGCGATGCCGGTCGGCCATCTGTTCGGCAGCAACGTGACGCGCGTGGCGCTCAAACACGGCGCGTATCTGCGCAGCTATGTGTATACGCTGGTGGAGCTGCTCTCGCCGAGCCTGAACCGCCGGCTGATCGAACAGGCGCTAAAGGGCGAGCACGAATCCTACGAGCTTTGAAACACCCTCTGTCCGGTTTTATAACAATCGCTGTTTCGATTCCGCCATGGAGACCCAACCGATGAGCTTCACGTCGTACAAAAAGAACCTGCGCTACGTCGCCGCTGCCGCGGCACTCGTGGTCAGCACGGTCGCCCACGCCGACATCAAGGTCGGCATCGATCTGTCCAGCACGGGCCCCGCCGCCGCCATCGGCATCACCAGCAAGAACGCGATGCTGATGTGGCCGAAGACGATTGCCGGCCAGAAAGCCGAATACATCATCCTCGACGACGGCTCCGATCCGGGCGTCGCGGTGCGCAACATCCGCAAGCTCATCAGCGAAGACCACGTCGACGTGATCGTCGGCCCGAACGTCACGCCCGCGGCGCTGGCCGCGCTCGATCCCGTCGCGGAAAGCCAGACGCCGATGATCACGCTGATCGGTTCGGCAAGCGTGGTCGAGCCGCAGGAAGGCAAGCGCGTGTGGGCCTTCAAGATGGCGCAGACCGACAGCGCGATGGCTGACGTGATGACGCGCTACATGTCGAACCACAACGTGAGGACGGTGGGCTTCATCGGCTTCGCGGACAGTTACGGCGACAGCTGGCTCAACGAATTCACGAAGTTCGCGACGCTGCGGCACATCCAGGTGGTGGCGACGGAGCGCTTCAACCGGACCGATGCGAGCGTCACCGGCCAGGTGCTGAAGCTGATGGCGGCGAAACCCGATGCGATTCTCGTCGCGGGCGCGGGCACGCCGAGCGTGCTGCCGCAACGCACGCTCGTCGAGCGCGGCTTCAAGGGGCCGATCTACCAGACGCACGGCATCGCCACGCCGGAATTCATCAAGCTCGGCGGCAAGGATGTCGAAGGCACGCTGTTCCCGACGCAGCCGGTCGTCGTCGCGCGCACGCTGCCGGCGGATCATCCCGCGAAGAAGGCCGCGATGGCGTTCGTCGCCGCATATGAAGCGCAATACGGCCCGAATAGCGTCACGCAGTTCGCGGGCGATGCGGCGGGCGTCTATCCGCGCCTCGTCGACGCAGTGACGCGCGCGCTAAAAACGGCGCAGCCGGGCACGCCCGCGTTTCGCGCCGCGCTGCGCAGCGAGCTCGAACACGCGCATGAACTCGTCGTGCCGAACGGTGTGGTCAACACGAGCGTGAAGGACCACGTGGGCCTCGACCAGCGCGCGAGCGTGATGGGCATCATCAAGGATGGCAAGTTCACGTATCTGAGCCAGTAAGGTTCGATGGCGGGCGGTGCGTGCCGTTCGCGCCGCCCGCCGCGCCCGCTACTGAGTTACTGATACAGTGTGCGTCTTCACACCGTAGCTGAAATCATGCGTACTACCCGAGCCATCCATGCCGTCGAGCGGCTGAAAACCCGCACCGGCAACCCGCAATTTTCGGCGATCAGCCTTTCCGGCGGTCTCTTCTATCTCGTCGACAAATCGTCGGGCAGCGACAAGAAAGTCTCCGATCCGCTGACGCTCGACGACTTCGTCAAGTTCGTCGACGCATTCGGCCCGCAAAAGCCGCGCAAGGCAAGCAAGTTCGACCTCGCGCTCGAAGAGCAGATCAAGAACAGCAAGCGCTAAGGCGCAGGAGCGCCGCGATGCAGCGCGTCGTTTTCGATGATCGTGACGCCTTGCGTATCGCTTAACGCAGCGTCAACCAGAGCGCGCGCGACATCGTCGGCGGCAATCGAGCGCCACTTGAGCGGCAGAATCACGCCCAGGCGGCGCGCGATGCTTTCCAGCGGCCGGCTTTCTGCACGCTCCCCCATCAGGAAAGACGGCCGCACGATCGTGACGGCCGGAAAGCCGAGACCCAGCGCACCGGCTTCGACCTCGCCCTTCACCCGACTATAGAACGTGCGTGCCCGCGGACTCGCGCCGATGGCGCTCACGAGCGCATAGCGCGACGCGCCGTGCCGGCGCGCGAGCGCACCGACGCGCAACGGATACTCGTAATCGACCTTGCGAAACGCTGCTTGCGAGCCAGCGGTCCGTATCGTCGTGCCCAATGCGCAGATCACTGCATCGACGGCGAAGAGATCAGCGCTGCTGGCCAGGCTGTCTAGCCGGTCGAAATCGACGGCCTGCTCGATCACACGGTTCGCGTGCCCGGCGATTCCCGCGATGCCCGCGCCCGACGCGCGCCGCACGAGCAGGCGCACTTCGGCGACGCGCGGATCGCGTGCGAGCAGCTTCAGGCATGCACTGCCGACCAGCCCCGTCGCGCCGACCAGCAACACGATGCGTTTGCGCGGGGCGGAACCTTTGACAGGATCGATGGAGGCAATATTGGCCGACATGCGCGCGCCCGTGGAAAGATGAGGTGATGTATCTTACCGTGCGTTGATGGCGCGGGCACGAAGCCCCAAGCTATTGTCAGATCTGGTGTACGAGCGATCGGCGGCATGATCAGGCGGCCAGCGGCAATCCCTCCCGACCTTTCCGCTTGCCTGGCATCGCCCACCCATTCGTGAGGCTGACAACGCTGACCGATTCCGCGAGCCAATTTGCACCAGAGCCGTTTGCTTTTTCCATGCCCTCTCATTTCCACGGATTCAAAAGCGGGACACCGGTCAATATGAAATCATCGGTGTTACGGGTAACGACAGTCATGCCATGCACAAGCGCCGTTGCGGCGATGACTGCGTCACGTTCGGCGCGAGGATCAGGAACGTGTAGCTTTGCACACCGCATTGCCACCGATTGGTCAAATGCCAGCACGCGTCCCGCGAATTGAGGCAGAACCTGCCCATCGAGCCAGGTGCGCAGAGCGGCACCCTGGACGGCATCTTTACGCTCCATCCGCAAGACACCAAGCTCGAGTTCGAGAACGGTAATAGCGGAAAGGAATTGCGCAGCCACGGGCTGAGAAGACGCCCACGCGAGCACGTTTATGTCGGCCCGTTTCGGCACACGCAATTCGGAAACAACGTTTGTGTCGAGGAGGAACATCAGGAAAGGTCTGCTGCCCGATAGAGTCCACCGACGCGCGGCACGTCGAATTCAATATCGACCTCGCCCCGTTGTGCGAGCGCATCGGCTAGCGTTGTCATTCCGCCAGCAAGCTTCCGGTATTCGTCGATGCTCAGAAGTACATGCGAAGGCTTACCGCGATCCGTGATAAACACCGGGCCGTCTAAAGACGCTTTCTTTGCCTCGCTGGCCGACTGGTTAAACTCGCGGCTACTCATGGTGATAACGCTCATCGCACATTGTCCTTTCAATATATGTAGCAATGTTACTACATATGGCTGGGGCGCGCCAGTCTCCCGGTCAGCGGTCATGAAGTGGCTCATCAGCAGTAGGGGCAATCGCAGGCCAGCTTGTCTCCCGAAGCCCTCAACCGTTGCCCACTTCCCGATACTGCGCGTTCATCGCGCTGCTCTTTAGCACGGCTTCGATAAAACGCATGCCTTCAACGCCATCGTCGACCGTCGTCAGCAAACGGCTTTCGGGCGGCACCGGCTGCCCCGCATCGAGCGCCTCGATCTGCAATGCCGCATCGAGATACAACTGCGCGAACGCTTCGAGGTAGCCTTCCGGGTGCCCCGGCGGCACGCGCGTCGCGTGCGCGGCAATCGCGCTTTGGACGCGTCCGCGCGTCAGCCGGCGAGCCGTACCGCCCAGCGGCGTGAACCACAGATCGTTCGGATATTCCTGATCGAACGCGAGCCCTGCCTTCGTGCCGTACACTCGCAGACGCAACGCGTTCTCGGCGCCGCTCGCCACCTGGCTCGCCCACAGCATGCCGCGCGCGCCGCTCGCGTAACGCAGCATCACCTGCACGTGATCGTCAAGCTTCCTGCCCGGCACGAACGTGTGCACTTCCGCTGACAGTTCCTTCGGCACCATGCCCGTCACGAACGCGGCGAGGTGGTACGCGTGCGTGCCGATATCGCCCAGGCATCCGGCGGGTCCCGATTGCGCCGGGTCCGTGCGCCATCCCGCCTGCTTGTTCGTGCCGGTGTTTTCGATCGGCTCGGCCAGCCAGTCCTGCGCGTACTCGACCTGCACGACGCGGATATCGCCCAGTTCGCCCGCGTCGACGAGTTCGCGTGCATGACGCACCATCGGATAACCCGAGTATGTGTGCGTCAGCGCGAACAGCTTTTTCTTCTCGCGCGCGAGCTTCGCGAGCGCTTCACCTTCCGCCAGCGAAATCGCGAGCGGCTTGTCGCAGATCACGTGAATACCGGCTTCGAGAAATGCCGTTGCGACCGGCGCGTGCAAATGATTCGGCGTGACGATCGCGACGGCGTCGATGCCGTCGTCGCGAGCCGCTTCAGCCTTCGCCATCTCGCGCCAGTCCGCATAGCTGCGCGCGATGCCTACTTCCGCGGCGCTTGCCTGCGCGCGCGCCGCGTCGGAAGAAAGCGCGCCCGCCACGAGTTCGAACCGGTCGTCGAGGCGCGCGGCGATCCGGTGCACGGCGCCGATAAAAGCGCCCTGCCCGCCGCCGACCATGCCCAACCGCAATTTACGTGTCATCGGATGCTCCTGGATGCCTGACTGATGCCGCGCCGATCACAGCCCCAGCACCTTTTTGATCTGCGCCTGATCGACGCCGCTGTCCGCGAAGTCGTCGAACGATTTTTCGGCGACGCGAATGATGTGCCGGCGAATGAACTCCGCGCCTTCGCGCGCGCCGTCTTCCGGATGCTTCAGCGCGCATTCCCATTCGAGCACCGCCCAGCCCGGATAGTCGTACTGCGCCATCTTCGAGAAGATCGCGCCGAAGTCGATCTGCCCGTCGCCAAGCGAGCGAAAGCGTCCCGGCCGGTCGATCCAGTCGCTATAGCTGCCATAGACGCCGGCCCTGCCCGTAGGACGAAACTCCGCATCCTTCACGTGAAAAACCTTGATGCGCTCGTGATAGATATCGATGAACGACAGGTAATCGAGCTGCTGCAACACGTAGTGGCTCGGATCGAACAGGATGTTCGCGCGACGATGTCCGTTCACGCGCTCCAGAAAGCGCTCGAACGTCACGCCGTCGTAAAGATCTTCGCCCGGATGCAGTTCGTACGCGACGTCGACACCGACCTCGTCGAACGCATCGAGAATCGGCTGCCAGCGGCGCGCGAGTTCATCGAACGCGGCCTCGACGAGACCGGCTGGCCGCTGCGGCCACGGATACATGTACGGCCATGCGAGCGCGCCCGAGAACGACACGTGCGTGTCGAGCCCGAGACGGCGCGACGCCTGTGCCGCGAGTTTCAGCTGCTGGATCGCCCATTCGGTACGCGCCGCCGGATTGCCGCGCACATGCGGCGCGGCAAACCCGTCGAACAGCTGGTCGTAGGCCGGATGCACGGCCACCAGTTGCCCTTGCAGATGCGTCGCCAGTTCGGTGATCTCGACGCCGGCGTCCGCGACCGTGCCGAGCAGTTCGTCGCAGTACGTCTGGCTCGAGGCGGCCTTTTCGAGGTCGATCAAGCGTGCATCCGCAGGCACCTGGATGCCTTTGTAGCCCAGCTTCGCGGCCCACGTCGCGAGATTGTCGAGGTTATCGAAGGGCGCCTTGTCGCCCAGGAACTGGGCCAGATAGATCGCCGGCCCTTTGATGGTTTTCATCGTGCGGCTCCTCGGAAACGGATAGTGAATTCGTGCGTTCGACATCCTGAGCGCCCCGCGCGTGCGATGCGTTTAACGCACATCGCACGCGCGCGGCAACGCGCAAGCCGTCAGAACGGCGAGTCCGGGAAGTAGTATTCCTTCGCGTTGTCTTTCGTGACGAGCACCGAAGGCACGATCGTCGTCGCCGGCAGCTTTTCGCCCTTCAGGCGCGCTTCGGCGGTGAGCTTGATCGCGTCGTAGATGAATTTCGGCGAGTAAGTCACATCGGCGTTGATGATCTTGTCGCCATCCATCACGCGCTTGATCATGTCCTTCGACCCCGCGCCGCCCAGTACTTCCTTGATGTCGGTGCGCTTCGCCTGATCGATGGCCTTCAGCACGCCAACCGACATGTCGTCATCGGCCGACCACACCGCATCGATGTGCCTGAAGCGCGTCAGGTAATCCTGCATCACCTTGAACGCATCGTCGCGATTCCAGTTCGCGTATTTCGCGTCCAGCACCTTCACGCCCGGACACGCCGACAACGCCTTCGTGAACGCGTTGTAGCGCTCGTTATCCAGCGTGGTCGGAATGCCGCGCAGCGCGACGATGTCGCCCTTGCCGTTGAGCGACTTGCAGAAGTATTCGCCCGCGAGCCGGCCAAACGCGGTGTTGTCGCCCGCGACGTACGCGTCCTGTGCGCTTGTGTCGGTGAGGCCGCGATCGACCACCGTCACGTAGACGCCCTTCTTCTTCACCTGCGCGACCGGCTGCGTGAGCGAAGCCGATTCATGCGGGAAGATCACGAGCGCGTTGATATGGTTGACGGTCACCAGATCCTGCAACTGGTTCGCCTGCTCCGGCGCGCTCGCCGACGACTTCAGGATCACCTTCAGATCCGGATGCGCCTTCTCCATGTCCGTCTTCGCCTTGTTCGCCCACCAGACGATGCCGCCCGTGAAGCCGTGATCGGCCGTCGGAATCGCGACGCCCAATATGACCTTGTCGTCCGCCCGTGCCGCGCCCGCCGTACCGAGAATGCCCAACGCCAGCACGCCGGCACTGATCGCCCGAATGACCTGCTTCATGTTGTGTCTCCTGTCGTAGGGCGCGTCGTACGCCCGGTTTTTGAGGTGCCGGCAATGCGCCGGGTACTGCGGTTCAAGCTGCCTGCTGCCTGCGATTTACCGTTTGCTCTCGTGGTTGCATGTTCGATCAGCGCCGTCCGCGCTGCAGGAACGCGACGATGATGATGACGACGCCTTGCACCGCCGCGTTCAGATACACGCTGATGATGCTCGTGAGGTTGAGAATGTTCGCGATCACCGAAAGCAGCACGGCGCCGATCACCGTGCCGAGCACACGACCTTCGCCACCCTTGAGCGCGGTACCGCCGACGACCACCGAGGCAATCGCCTCCAGTTCCCACAGGAGGCCCGTGGTTGGCGTGGCGGAACCCAGCCGCGGCACATACAGCACCGTCGCCACGCCGACACAGATGCCAAGCAGCATGTACGTGACGATCTTCACGCGATCGACGCGAATGGCCGCATAGCGCGCGACCTGTTCGTTCGAGCCGATCGCCTGCACGTGCCTTCCGAACGCGGTGCGGTTCAGGATCAACGCGCCGCCTGCCGCGACGATCAGGAACACCCAGATCGGTATCGGCACGCCGAACACGCTTGCGTAATACACGGGGCCGTACAGATCGGAGAGCGAGTTGTCGAGCGTAAGCGCGCCGCCGTCCGCGAGCCACGTCAGCACCGCGCGAAAGATGCCGAACGTCCCGAGCGTCACGATGAACGGCTCGATCGGGCCTTTCGTGATCAGCAGGCCGTGCGCGATGCCGAACGCGCCGCCCAGCACGAGCGCCAGCACCATGCCGATCATCACGATCAGGAGCGGCGCGATCATGTGGCCGTCGATCCCGCGGGCGAGCACGTTCATCGTGTAGATCATGCTGCCCGCGATCAGCGCGGCCATCGATCCGACCGACAGGTCGATGCCGCCCGAAATGATCACGAACGTCATGCCGACCGCGATGATGCCGATGAACGACGTGCGCGTGAGCACGTTGGTGAGGTTGTCGATGGTCGCGAAATCGTGGTTGAGCAGCTGGCCGCCCACGCACAGGACGATCAGGCCAAGCAGCGGACCGAGCCCGTGCAGCCGGCGCGCGAGGCGCATCGCACGGCCCGGTTGCCCTGGTTCAGTGTGTGCCGGTTGCATGGGCAATCAACTCCTCTTCGGTTAGCTGGTCGAGCGTGAGCGTCGTTTGAAGCCGGCCCGTGCGCATCACGGCGACGCGATGGCACAGGCCGATCAGCTCGATCAGCTCGGACGAGATCACGATCACCGCCCGCCCCTGCGCGGCGAGCCGGTGAATCAGGAAGTAGATGTCGCGCTTCGCGCCGACGTCGACGCCGCGCGTCGGTTCGTCGAGCACGACGACGTTCGGGTCCGGATGCAGGAACTTCGCGAGCGCGAGCTTTTGCTGGTTGCCGCCCGACAGCATGCGCGCGCGGATCGACGGGTCGCCCGTGCGAATGCCGAATTCGGCGATGCCCGCTTTCAGCGCGGCGCGTTCCGCTTTTGCGTCGAGGAACGGATGCGCGTAGCGATCGAGCGTCATCAGCGTCAGGTTGTCCTGCAGGTTCAGATTGACGTGCAGCGCCTTGTTCTTGCGGTCCTCGCTCAGATACGTGAGGCCATGCCGCATCGCGTCGAGCGGATTGTGAATCCCGACTGCGCGCCCCGCGAGCTCGATGCGCCCCCCCGTGCGTTTGCGCAGGCCGAGCATCGCCTCGAACGCTTCGGTGCGACCCGCGCCGACGAGGCCCGCGAAACCGAGTATTTCGCCCGCACGGACTTCGAATGACAGCGACTCGACCCAGCCAGGCACGACGAGCCCATCCACACGCATCGCAATGGGCGCATCCGGCGCAGGCGGGGTTTTATCGGGAAACATGTCGGAGACGTCGCGCCCCACCATCAGGTTCGCCATCTGCTGCCGCGCGAGGCTCGACGTTTCGCCACGCGCGACGAAGCGGCCGTCGCGCATCACAATGACCTCGTCGGTGATGTGCTCGACTTCGTCGAGCTTGTGCGAGATGTAGACGATCGTCACGCCATCGGCCTTCAGTTTCAGCATCAGCGTGAAGAGCCGCTCCGTTTCCGAGGGCGTGAGCGTCGCGGTCGGTTCGTCCATGATGAGAAAGCGCGCGCGACGCGACAGCGCCTTGGCGATCTCCACCATCTGCTTTTCCGCGACGATCAGGTTGCGCACCTGCGTGTCGGGCGATTTCTTCAGGCCGACCTGTTCGAGATAACGCGCTGCCTCTTTTTTCATCGCGCCTTCATCGAGCAGCCAGCCGCGCTTTTTCTCGTGCCCGAGGTACATGTTCTCGACGATCGACAGATGATCGGCAAGATTGAATTCCTGGTGGATCAGCACGATGCCCGCAGCTTCCGCATCGCGCGAACTGGTGAAGTGCTGCGTTATGCCATCGACGGACAGCGTGCCTTCAGTTGCGTTTTCGTAGCCGGCGAGAATTTTCATCAGCGTCGATTTGCCGGCGCCGTTCTCGCCAAGCAGGCCGTAGATGCGCCCGGGCGCAAGATCGAACGACACGCCGTGCAGGACGCGCACCGGGCCGAAATCCTTGCGGATATCGTCGAAGCGGATCGAGAGACTCATCGCGCGCGTTGCTCCTTTGCCTGGTTGCGCGTTATGCGCTTAGCCGCACCACGAGCCGGTGCGGCAACAACACGCCCGGCACGCTGGCCGCCGGGTCCGCGAGACGCTTGAGCAATAACCGCGCGGCCGTCTCGCCGAGTTCGCGCATCGGCTGCGCGATCGTGGTGAGCGGCGGATCGATCTGCGCGGCCACCGAGATGTCATCGAAGCCGACCACCGCGACATCGGCCGGCGTGCGTTTGCCGACGCTGCGCAGGCCGTTGATCGCACCGATCGCGAGCGTGTCCGACACGGCGAAGATCGCATCGGGCGCGCTTTCACCCGGTTGCCGCGCGAGTTCTGCGGCAGCCACGGCGGCGGCTTCGTAGTCGAGGCTGTAGACGTTGCGACGCCATGCAGGCAGCGGGTTCACGCCGGCCTCGCGCAGTGCGTCGAGATAGCCTTCCTGACGCTGACGTGCATAGAGATAACCGTCATCCGAATTGATGAGACCGATGCGACGGCGTCCGCGCGACAGCAGATGCCGCACCGCGTCGCCGGCCGCGCGATAGTTGTCGATGCCGACCCACGGCACGCCCATGTCGGCGTCGAACTCGCAGCACGCGACCCACGGCAGCGTGCCCGCGTCTTCCACGAGCGCGTGCTGAACCGTGTCGGGATCGAGGCAGATCGCGCCGTCGGCGCGGTGGCGGCGCAGCATGTCGAAGTAGCTGCGCTCGCGGCCGGGATCGGCGCCGGTATCGCAGAGCAGCATGAAATAGCCATGCTGACGCGCGACGGCATCGATACCGCGCACCACTTCCGCGTAAAACGGATTGCCGAAGTCCGGCACCATCGTGAGCAGCAGGCGGCTTTCGGCGGTGCGCAGGTTGCGCGCGAGTTCGTTGACCCGATAACCGCTTGTCTCGACTGCGGCGAGTACCCGGTCACGCGTTTCGGGCCTCACGTTCGAGTGCCCGTTGAGCACGCGTGAGACCGTGGCGACGGAGACGCCGGCCTGCTCGGCGACGCCGGCAATCGACATGTCGTCGGACGGTCGAAGCGATGCAACGTCGCGCTGGCGCGGTCTCGACACGGTGTTCGTCCCCGAAAATGTAATCGATTACATTTTTGGTCGAGATCGTGCGGAATCTCAAGGTCGAATGTGTAGGGATTTATACGGAGGGTGGCGGAGTGCTCTCCGGCCCGCCCCAACACGAAACCCGCCCCCGGTTTGGTACAATCCCGCAGTTCCCCACCCCTTCCGGCTGCATTTCACAACCCGTCGAAAACAATCATGAATATCGAGCAAGCGCGTTTCAACATGATCGAACAGCAGATTCGCCCCTGGGAAGTGCTGGACCAGGACGTGCTGAACCTGCTCTCGATCGTCAAGCGTGAGAACTTCGTCCCCCGGGCCTACGCGAACGTGGCGTTCGTCGACTTCGAAGTGCCGCTGCCCGCCGGCCAGCACATGCTGGCGCCGCGCGTCGAGGCACGCGTGCTGCAGGAACTGGCTGTCCGGAAACACGAAAGCGTGCTGGAAATCGGTGCAGGCGCAGGCTATATGGCCGCGCTGCTCGCGCACCGCGCACATCACGTGCTGACCATCGACATCGAGCCGGAACTCGCCGAACTCGCCCGCACGAATCTCGCGAACAACGGCGTGCTGAACGCCGAAGTCGCCACCGGTGACGCATCGCGAGGCTGGGCCGGCGCCGCGCCTTACGACGTGATCTGCGTGTCGGGCGGCCTGCCGGTTCTGCCGCAGGAAATCCTCGACCAGCTGAAAGTGGGCGGCCGTCTCGCCGCGTTCGTCGGCACGGCGCCCGTCATGAAGGCGCAGATCATCACGCGCATCGACGAGAAGCAGTACCGCATCGCCGACGTGTTCGAAACCTATGTCGAGCCGCTGATCAACGCCGTGCAGCCACCGCGTTTCAAGTTCTGAGCAGCGCTACCCCCGACCCCATCGACGTCACGGACTATTCATCTGATGCAAAACCTGACTGCTCCCGCGCTGGCCGAATGGCTCGCTGATACGTCGCGCGCCGCGCCCGTCCTGCTCGACGTGCGCGAGCCCTGGGAAATCGAAACCGCGAAGATCGCCGGCAGCATGTCGATTCCGATGCGCGAAATCCCGGCGCGCAGCGAAGAACTCGAAGACGACGCGGAAATCGTCTGCGTATGCCACCACGGCGCACGCAGCGCGCAGGTCGCGATGTTCCTCGAATCGCGCGGCCACACGAAGGTGTTCAATCTGCAAGGCGGCATCGACGCCTGGTCGCGTCAGGTCGATCCGTCGGTTCCGACTTACTGAGCCATCACCCGCGTCGCATGTCAAAACGGGCGTCTCCTGAATGGAGACGCCCGTTTTTCATTGCAGCCGCGAAAACGCGCCGCTAGTCGGTCTCGCGCAGCACTTCAGCCACCGTCGTGAAGATCTCGTCGATCTGCGCTTCATCGATGATGAGCGGCGACAACGCCAGGATGTCGCCTGTCCAGCGATCCGGCTGCGCCGCCGGCTGATGGATCAGGCGTTCCAAGGGTTTCGCGCTGATTCCTCGAAGCTGGGTCTTCCGACGGCTCTTCCTGCAAGTCTTCCAGCGGATCTTTCAGCGCAGGCAGCGGCGACGGCATGCACACCGACGCGCGCCCGATGCACCGCCGCCGCCCGCGCCCCAGGGGATGCGCGCGGTTGCAGCGCGGCACGCACCGTCACGATGCGCAACGTCTGGTCGTGCACCACTTTCGTCCCCAAGCCGCATAACGCCGCGAAACGCCTGCCCGCATGACGGCGGCCTTGCGGGGTCTTCAGGAATGATTTACCGCCTGGCATATGCCTTGCAGTAGGAACGGGGCACGAGGCATTTAAAACCGTCGGCGCGATACCGATACCGGCGCCCATATCAGTCACCATCCAGATGGCAAGGGGAAGCACAGATGAAACGTCGCAGTCTGCTGAAATTCGGCTCGATGTCGGGCGCACTCGCGCTCGCGGGCCAGAGTCCTTTCGCAAACGCCCAGAGCAGCGGTCCGATCAAGGTCGGCATCCTGCACTCGCTGTCGGGCACGATGGCGATCTCGGAGACCTCACTGAAAGACACCGCGCTGATGACCATCGCGGAGATCAACAAGAGCGGTGGCGTGATGGGCCGGCAGATCGAACCGGTTATCGTCGATCCGGCATCGAACTGGCCGCTCTTTGCCGAAAAGGCTCGCCAGCTGCTCACGCAGGACAAATGCGCCGTGGTGTTCGGCTGCTGGACATCAGTGTCGCGCAAATCGGTGCTGCCGGTGTTCGAGGAACTGAACGGCCTGCTCTTCTACCCGGTGCAATACGAAGGCGAGGAAATGTCGCGCAACGTGTTCTATACGGGCGCGGCGCCGAACCAGCAGGCCATCCCGGCCACCGAATACCTGATGAGCGCCGAAGGCGGCGGCGCCAGGCGCTTCTTCCTGCTCGGCACCGACTACGTGTACCCGCGTACGACGAACAAGATCCTGCGTGCGTTCCTGAAGGACAAAGGCGTGCAGGAAGCCGACATCCAGGAGGTCTATACGCCGTTCGGCCACAGCGACTATCAGACCATCGTCGCGAACATCAAGACGTTCTCGCAGGGCGGCAAGACGGCCGTGATCTCGACCGTCAACGGCGATTCGAACGTACCGTTCTACAAGGAGCTCGGCAACCAGGGGCTGAAGGCGACGGATGTGCCGGTCGTCGCGTTCTCGGTGGGCGAAGAGGAGTTGCGCGGTATCGATACGAAGCCGCTCGTCGGCAATCTGGCTGCGTGGAACTACTTCATGTCGGTGAAGAGCCCGGCCAACACGAAGTTCAAGGAACAGTGGGCCGCGTGGGTCAAGTCGCAGAACCTGCCAGGCGGCACGAAACGCGTGACCAACGACCCGATGGAAGCCACCTTCGTCGGCATCCATATGTGGAAGCAGGCTGTCGAAAAAGCGAAGAGCACGGATGTCGACAAGGTGCGCGTCGCGATGATCGGCCAGAAGGTGGCGGCGCCCTCGGGCTTCACGCTCGAGATGGACGGCAACCACCATCTGCACAAGCCGGTGATGATCGGCGAAGTGCGCGCCGACGGCCAGTTCAACGTCGTGTGGCGCACGAAAACCACCGTGCGCGCGCAACCGTGGAGCCCGTATATCGCGGGCAACGCCGGCAAGCCGGACGTCGTCTCGTCGATCCCGGCGTTCCTGCGCCGCTCGCGCGTGGCGTGATCGCCGCGCTGGTTTCGGGGTAGCACTGCTATAGCGCTGTAACGACGGCGCGGCACCGTTTCTCGTTCGATGCCGCGCCGCCCTGCCGGTTCATCTTCAAAGGTCACCATGGCGTTTCTTACTTTCAGGTCAGCAGGGCGTGCATGCGTCGGCCTCGCGCTCGTCGCGTTGATGCCGGTGAGCGCTCATGCGCTGAGCGCGGCGGATGTCGCACCGCTCGCCGGCGACGACTTCGATGCGAAGTCCGCCGCCATCGACAGACTGATTGCCAGCCACGACGCGCCTTCGCTGGCGCTGCTGAAGGCGCTGTCTGAAGACAACGCACTCGCGACCGATTCCGGCGAGATGCTGATTCAGGATAACGACACCGCACGCGACGCCGTGACCGGCAAGACCGTTGCCGCCGATGGCGCGCAGCCGGTCACGCTGAACAACATTTTGCGCTCGAAGGTGTCGGGCGCCGTGTCGGGCCTGGCGCTCGACGACGCCGATCCGGCCGCGCGCGGTGCCGCGATCGATGCGTTGCTGAAGAACCCGGATGCTGCGATGAAGCCGATGATCGACCGGGCGCGCGCGAAGGAGACCGACCCTACTCTCAAGAAGCGTCTCGATACGCTCTGGGCGATGACCGCGCTGCACGACAGCGACGCGGCGAAGCGCCTCGAAGCCGTGCAGCTCGTCGCCGCGCGGCACGATCTCGACATGAACGAACTGCTGCGGCCGCTCGTCGTGAAGAAACCCGACGGCACGTTCGTCGAAAGCGATGCCCGCGTGCGCGCGGCCGCGCAAGCCGGTATCGACGAACTCGATTCGATCCAGCGACGCAGCCAGATCGCGGGCACGCTGTTCGCCGGTCTTTCGCTTGGCAGCGTGCTGCTGCTCGCGGCGCTGGGGCTTGCGATCACGTATGGCCTGATCGGCGTGATCAACATGGCGCACGGCGAATTCCTGATGATCGGCGCCTATGCGACTTACGTGGTGCAAAACCTCGTGCAGCGCTTCGCACCCGGCGCGTTCGACTGGTATCCGCTCCTTGCGATTCCCGCTTCGTTTGCCGCCGCCGCGCTGGTCGGCATCGCGCTTGAGCGGCTCGTGCTGAAACATCTGTATGGACGGCCGCTCGAGACGCTGCTTACCACCTTCGGGATCAGCCTGATCCTGATTCAGGCCACGCGCATGCTGTTCGGCGCGCAGAACGTGCAGGTGGTGAATCCTTCGTGGATGAGCGGCGGCGTCACCGCGTTGCCGGGTTTGATCCTGCCGTATAACCGACTGGCGATTCTGGCGTTCTCGATGATCGTCGTCGGCATTGCGTGGGCCGTGCTGACGAAAACCCGTCTGGGTCTCTTTGTGCGCGCCGTCACGCAGAACCGCCGCATGGCTGCGTGCGTCGGCGTGAAGACCGCGCGCGTCGATTCGTATGCGTTCGCGTTCGGCGCCGGCATCGCGGGCCTTGGCGGCTGCGCGCTTTCGCAGATCGGCAACGTCGGTCCCGATCTCGGGCAGAGCTACATCATCGATTCGTTCATGGCGGTGGTGCTGGGCGGCGTCGGACAACTGGCCGGGACGGTCATTGGCGGCTTTGGGCTGGGCCTCGTCAGCAAGGCGATCGAGCCGTTCTGGGGCGCCGTGCTCGCGAAGATCGCCGTGCTCGTGCTGATCGTGCTGTTCATCCAGAAGCGTCCGCAGGGCATGTTTGCCCTGAAGGGCCGCAGCGCGGAGGCATGAGATGACATCCGTGACCTCTTCCGCCCCGGTTTCGCCCGCGCGTACGGATGCGCCGGACGAACGCGCCGCGCTATCCGGCTTCGCACTCGGCTTGCCGCCGCGTCCCGCGCTGCTGTCGCGCCGCGCGTGGCAGGCGCTGATCGCGCTCATCATCGCGATCGGGCTGGGCGTGCCGTTCACCGCGCTCGTGCTGCCTGAGTCGAGCGCCTTCCACCTGTCCGCGTATGCGATGACGCTGGCCGGCAAATTCATGTGTTACGCGATCGCAGCGCTTGCGCTCGATCTCGTGTGGGGCTATTGCGGCATTCTGAGTCTGGGGCACGCGCTCTTCTTCGCGCTTGGCGGCTACGCGATCGGCATGTATCTGATGCGCGCGATTGGCCACGACGGCAAATACGGCAGCGATCTGCCCGACTTCATGGTGTTTCTCGACTGGCACGCGCTGCCCTGGTACTGGCAAGGCACACAGCACTTCTGGTACGCGTTGCTGCTCGTCGTGCTGGTGCCGGCGGTGATTGCATGGGTGTTCGGCTTTTTCACGTTCCGCTCGCGGGTCAAGGGCGTGTATCTGTCGATCATCACGCAGGCGATGACGTTTGCCGCGATGCTGCTGTTTTACCGCAATGAAACCGGCTTCGGCGGCAACAACGGCTTTACCGATTTCAAGCGCATCGCCGGCTTTCCGGTCACGCACCCGGGCACGCGCACGGCCCTGTTGCTGATCACGTTCGCGGTGCTCGTGCTGTCGTTCATCGGTGCGCGTGCGATCGTGACATCGAAGCTTGGACGCGTCGTCACGGCCGTGCGTGACGGCGAGACACGGCTGATGTTCCTTGGCTACAGTCCGCTTGCGTACAAGCTTTTCGTATGGACCCTGTCGGCCGTGCTGTGCGGGATTGCGGGTGCGCTGTATGTGCCGCAGGTCGGCATCATCAATCCGGGCGAGATGTCGCCGGGCAACTCGATCGAAATGGCGATCTGGGTGGCGGTGGGCGGACGCGGCACGTTGATCGGACCGATCATCGGCGCGTTTGCGGTGAACGGCGCGAAGAGTTTTTTCACGGCGAACTTCGCTGAATACTGGCTGTTCTTTCTGGGGGCGATTTTTGTGCTTGTACCGCTCTTTTTGCCGAACGGAATCATGGGGCTGATCGAGCTCGCCATGCGGCGGAGGAAGCCGTGATGAACGAGAACCCGATGGTGCCCGACCTTGCCGTGCCTGACGGATTCGATGGTGGGCGCACGTTGAGCGGCGTTGCTTCGATGGGGAGAGTCGTTACGCCTGGCGAGATCGATGTATCGCACGGCGCGATTCTTTATCTGGAAGACGTCACGGTGAGTTTCGACGGCTTTCGTGCGTTGAATGCGTTGTCGCTGTCGATCGATGTGGGCGAACTGCGCTGCATTATCGGGCCGAACGGCGCGGGCAAGACGACGATGATGGACGTCATCACCGGCAAGACCGCGCCCGATTCGGGCAAGGTGTTTCTGGGTCAGACGATCGACCTGACGCGGATGAACGAGCCTTCGATTGCGCGCGCCGGGATTGGGCGCAAGTTCCAGAAGCCAACTGTATTCGAGCAGCATCCCGTGTGGGAGAACCTTGAACTGGCGATGAAGGCAGACAAGGGCTGGTGGGCTTCTTTGCGGGCGCGGCTGGATCGGGAGGCCCAAGCTCGTATCGAGGAGACGCTGGTGCTGATTCGTCTTGAGAGCGAGGCTCGGAGACTGGCTGGCGAGTTATCGCATGGGCAGAAGCAGCGGCTTGAAATCGGGATGTTGTTGATGCAGCAGCCAGCTCTTTTGTTGCTCGATGAGCCTGCTGCCGGGATGACTGATGATGAGACCATGGAGCTTGCGGTTTTGCTTGATAAATTGCGGGGGACGTGTTCGATGATGGTGGTCGAACATGATATGGAGTTTGTCGCCGCGCTTGCTGGCGACGCCGGGCGGGTCACCGTTATGGCTGAAGGACGTGTTCTGGCTCATGGGTCGCTTGATGAGGTTAAGCAGGACGAAACGGTTATTGAGTCTTATCTTGGCAGATAGGGGGTTTTCGTTTTTCTTGTTTTTTTGGTTTTTCTGGTTTTTTTGGCCTTTCCTTGAATTCGTGTCGGTCTATTAGTGTTGCCCCTGTGCGAGGCGGCATTCTGGTTTTCTCTTGCCGATGCGGGTTTTTGCTTTGGCCTTTCCTTGCATTCATGTCGGTCTATTAGCGTTGCCCCTGTGCGGGGCGGCACCTACTTTTCTTTGTCCCCCAAGGGGACTTCCTTCGGGGCGTCTTGCCAAAGAAAAGTAGGCAAAAGAAAGGCGCTTCGAAAGGCCATCTTTTCCTGGTGCATCATCGCCGGGGAATGGCAACCCGCGAAGTGTCGCCCCCGCACTTCAGCCGGCATGGGTCCCCGCGCGATTCCGTCCCGCGCGCGGTCCGTGCCCGTGACAAGGCAGTCATTCACGCCGCTTCGCACTGCGTGCGTCGCGGTTGGGTCGGACCGATGGGTGCTGGGTGTGGGCGGTGGGTGTTATGCCGAACGGCGACGCACGTAGTGCGGAGTCGGATGGATGAGTGCTTTGTCACTGGCGCTGCTGCGCGAGGGACGAAATCGCGCGGGGGCCTATGTGATGGGAACTACAGGAGTGACACTTCATGGGTTGCCATTCCCCGGAAATGACACACCGGGAAACGGTGAGTTTTCGGAGCGACTTTCTTTTGCCTACTTTTCTTTGGCAAGACGCCCCGAAGGAAGTCCCCTTGGGGGACAAAGAAAAGTAGGTGCCGCCCCGCACAGGGGCGACGCTAATAGACCGACATGAATGCAAGGAAAGGCCAAAGCAAGAACCCTGATCAGAAACCAAAAAACCCAGCAAAGGCAAAACCCAAAATGCTAGAAGTAACAAAACTAAACCAGTACTACGGCGGCAGCCACATCCTCCGCGATGTAAAACTCACCGTGCCGGACGGCAAACTCACCGTACTGCTCGGCCGCAATGGCGTCGGCAAAACAACGCTCCTGCGCTGTCTGATGGGCACCGTCCAGACAAAAAGCGGTTCGATCACCTGGCGTGATACCCCTCTCACCAGACTCCCCACCCACGCGCGCGTCGCGCAAGGCCTCGCCTACGTGCCACAAGGCCGCGATATCTTCCCGCGTCTCACAGTCGAAGAAAATCTCCTCGTCGGCGCAGCCAGCAAAAAAGCCCCATCGAAAATCCCGGACAGGATCTATGAACTCTTCCCGGTCCTGAAAGACATGCGCGCCCGCCGCGGCGGCGACCTCTCCGGCGGTCAGCAGCAACAACTCGCCATCGGCCGTGCCCTCATGAGCGACCCGCAACTCCTCATCCTCGATGAACCCACCGAAGGTATCCAGCCCTCCATCATCCAGGATATCGGCCGGACGCTACGTCAACTCGTCGAGGAAATGAACCTCACCGTCCTCCTCGTCGAACAGTATTACGACTTCGCCAAAGCCATCGCCGACCGCTACTGGGTCATGAGTCGCGGTGAAATCGTCGCCGGCGGCGAAGGCGCCAATATGGACGCAGACGGCGTGCGCACGCTCATCGCCGTCTGATCGCTCAACCCGGCATCAGCCAGCAGGCAACGCGCCGCTATTCGACTCCTCGTCTGCGTCGCCGCACGGCTCCCAATCCGCAGCACAGTAGCCGTCGTCCGGTGACGACGCAGTCCGGCTCATGCGCCGCGCCCGGCAGTACAATCCGTCGACAAGCCGTCGCCCCGCGCGACTACACCGCCGCTCCATTTTCGAACGCCCACCCGATGTCGCTTCACGAAAATCACGCTGCACTCGTCAGCGCGCAATCCGTCGCTCATCGCGAGTGGCGCGCGCGTCTCGAACTCGGCTTCACGCAGCAAGGCGAACGCACCACGCTCTCGCATCGTCTTCATGACGGTCCGTTGCGCGTGCAACGTCCCCTCTATCCGGAAGGTCATGCGATCTGTCACGCCGTGATCGTCCATCCGCCCGGCGGCGTCGCGGGCGGCGACCGGCTCGACGTCGACGTCTCGCTCGGCTCCGCCACGCACGCGGTCCTCACGACGCCCGGCGCCACCAGGTGGTACAAGTCGAACGGTCGAACGGCGCGGCAACGCATCGATATCCGCGTCGGCGAAAACGCAAGACTCGACTGGCTCCCGCAAAACAACATTGTCTTCGATCACGCACACGCAGACCTGGACTTCTCGCTGACGCTGGCGAAAGGCGCAACCGCCCTCGGCTGGGATGCGACGCAGCTCGGTCGCCAGGCTGCCGGTGAACGCTGGTCGGCCGGCACGCTCCATGCGGTGTCGCGTATCGTCGGCAGCGACGGAAAACTGCTGTGGCTCGAACGCGCCCAGCTCACGGCAACCGATCCGCTGCGCGATTCGGCACAAGGCCTCGACGGCTTTCCCGCCTACGGCACGCTATGGGCCGTAGGCCCGGCATGTAGCGACACGCTCGCCGAAACCCTCACCGCGCAACTCCCGTTCGACGATACCCTGCGCGCCGCCGCCTCATGCGTCAGCGAAAATGTGCTGCTGGTGCGCGCCGTATCGCGATCGATGGAAACGCTGCAACGTGCATTGACGCAGTGCTGGCTACACCTGCGCCCGGTGGTTCATGGTGTCGAAGCCGTGCCGCTGCGAATCTGGACGACGTAAGGTCCAAAAGCCACACGCTCGCAAAAGAACCGTACCGGCGCCAAAGCCCGACGCACCAAACCGGCGCAACAATCGCGCGGCGCGCGCCCGGATGTGGTGCCACCCTGCATGCATCTTGCCGCGCGCCCTTGTTGCACAGTCATGGCACACGGCTTGCTGTGGTTAGCGCCTCGACGCTGCCGCATCTTCGACGGCCGTCACCCGGTTCGCCGGACTACACGCCCATGAAAAACAACATGACCCAACCGATCGTCCGCCGTTCGCGCCGCGCATGGCTTGCCGCGCTGCTGGTTTCGCCCGCCCTCGTCTGCTTCGCCGGCACCGCTCACGCCGATGCGCTCGACAACATCGTGAAGTCCGGCACGCTCAAGGTCGCCGTGCCGGAGGACTATCCGCCGTTCGGCTCGGTCGGCCCGGACATGAAGCCGCAAGGCTATGACATCGACACCGCCGCGCTGCTCGCGAAATCGATGCACGTGAAGCTCGAACTCGTGCCGGTGAACAGCGCGAACCGCATTCCCTATCTGCAGACGAACAAGGTCGATCTCGTGATCTCATCGCTCGGCAAAACGCCGGATCGCGAGAAGGTCATCGATTTTTCGACGGCCTACGCGCCGTACTATCAGGGTGTCTTCGGCCCGGCCGACATCAAGGTCAGCAGCCCCGCCGATCTCACCGGCAAAACGGTGGGCGCGACGCGCGGCGCACTTGAAGAAGTCGCCCTCACGCAGATGGCGCCGAACGCGACGATCAAGCGCTTCGAAGACAACAACGCGACGATCGCCGCGTTCCTGTCGGGCCAGGTGCAGTTGATCGCGGCGGGCAACATCGTCGCGGCTTCGATCCTCGCGAAGAATCCGCCGCGCCGTCCGGAGCCGAAGTTCGTCATCAAGAATTCGCCGTGCTTCGTGGGGCTGAACAAGGGCGAAACGCGTCTCTTGCAGAAGGTCGATGCCGCCATCGCCGCCGCGAAGCAGGACGGCACGCTCAATACGATGTCGAAAAAGTGGTTCGGCGCCGCGCTGCCTTCCAGTCTGTAAGCCGCGCACGGGTCGACCTGTTATAGACTGACCTGCCACTGGGTCCGCGCTGCCGCGCGGGCTCAATCACGTACCCACGTAGCCACTCACCCATCCGATGAAGCTGACACCTCGCGAAAAGGACAAGCTCCTGATCTTCACCGCCGCACTGCTCGCCGAGCGGCGTCGCGCACGCGGCCTGAAACTGAACTATCCGGAAGCCGTCGCGTTCATTTCGGCCGCGCTGATGGAAGCGGCGCGCGACGGCAAAACCGTCGCCGAAGCGATGCACTACGGCACCACGCTCCTCACGCGCGACGACGTCATGGAAGGCGTGCCGGAGATGATTCCCGATATCCAGGTCGAAGCGACGTTTCCCGACGGCACGAAGCTCGTGACCGTCCACCATCCGATCCCGTGAAGGAGCCCGCATGATCCCCGGCGAACTGTTCACCGACAATGGCGAACACGAACTGAACGCGGGCCGCACGACGGTGACCGTCACGGTTTCGAATACCGGCGACCGTCCGGTGCAGATCGGCTCGCACTACCATTTTCATGAGGTCAACGCGGCGCTCGCGTTCGAGCGCGAAGCGGCGCGCGGCTTTCGCCTGAACATCGCGGCCGGCACCGCCGTGCGCTTCGAGCCCGGCCAGGAACGCACCGTCGAACTGGTCGAACTGGCGGGTGACCGTGTCGTCTACGGTTTCAACGGCAAGGTGATGGGCAAACTTTAAGCGCTGCACTTCGCGCTATCGAAACCCCTGTTCATCGCGCCGCTCATTTCCGGACTCATACCATGACACTACGCATTGGCCGCCGCGCATACGCGGAGATGTTCGGCCCCACGACCGGCGACCGCGTCCGCCTCGCCGACACTGAACTGCTGATCGAAGTCGAACGCGACTTCACGACCTACGGCGAAGAAGTGACGTTCGGCGGCGGCAAGGTGATCCGCGACGGCATGGGTCAGTCGCAGCGCGTGCACGCCGACGTCGTCGATACGGTCGTCACGAACGCAGTGATCCTCGATCACTGGGGCATCGTGAAGGCCGATATCGGCATCAAGGATGGCCGCATCGCGGCAATCGGCAAGGCGGGCAATCCGGACATCCAGCCAGGCGTGACGATCGCGATCGGCGCGGCCACCGAAGTGATCGCCGGCGAAGGCCTGATCGTGACGGCCGGCGGCATCGACACGCACATCCACTTCATCAGCCCGCAACAGATCGAGGAAGCACTCGCGAGCGGCGTCACCACGATGCTCGGCGGCGGCACGGGTCCGGCGACGGGCACCAACGCCACGACGTGTACGCCCGGCCCCTGGCATCTCGAACGCATGTTGCAGGCCGCCGACGGCTATCCGATGAATCTCGGCTTTCTCGGCAAGGGCAACGTGAGCCAGCCGGCGCCCGCGCTCGAGCAGATCGCCGCCGGCGCGATCGGCCTGAAGCTGCACGAGGACTGGGGCACGACGCCCGCCGCGATCGACAACTGTCTGTCGGTCGCCGACGACACCGACACGCAGGTCGCGATCCACACGGATACGCTGAACGAAGCGGGTTTTGTCGAAACGACGGTTGAGGCGTTCAAGGGCCGCACGATCCACACGTACCACACGGAAGGCGCGGGCGGCGGCCACGCACCCGACATCATCAAGGTTTGCGGCGAAGCCAACGTGCTGCCTTCGTCGACGAATCCGACGCGCCCGTACACCGTCAATACGCTCGAAGAACATCTCGACATGCTGATGGTGTGCCATCACCTGGACCCCTCGATCGCGGAAGACATCGCATTCGCCGAATCGCGCATCCGTCGCGAGACGATCGCGGCCGAGGATATCCTGCACGACCTGGGCGCGCTGTCGATGCTCTCGTCGGATTCGCAGGCAATGGGACGCGTGGGCGAAGTGATCATCCGCACGTGGCAGACCGCGCACAAGATGAAAGTGCAACGCGGCGCGCTCGCTGAAGACACCGCGCGTAACGATAATTTCCGCGCGAAGCGCTACGTCGCGAAGTACACGATCAATCCCGCGATCACGCACGGCATCGCGCACGAAGTCGGTTCGGTCGAGCCGGGCAAGTGGGCCGATCTGGTGTTCTGGGAGCCGGCGTTTTTCGGCATCAAGCCTTCGCTGATTCTCAAGGGCGGCATGATCGCGATGGCGCAGATGGGCGACCCGAACGCGTCGATTCCAACGCCGCAGCCGGTGCATTACCGCGAGATGTTCGCGACGCGCGGCGGCGCACTGGGCCGCACGTCGCTCACATTCGTCTCGCAAATGGCGGCCGATGCCGGCGTCGCGGAACGTTACGGCCTGAACAAGCGGGTCGTCGCGGTCAGGAACTGCCGCAACATCACGAAGGCCGACATGATCCACAATGCGTGGAGGCCGGCGATCACGGTCGATCCGGAAACCTATGAAGTCATCGCGGACGGCCAGTTGCTGACCTGCGAACCGGCTACCGTGCTGCCGATGGCACAACGCTATTTCCTGTTTTAAAGCCCCCATGCGCACGATCGATAAACGCATCGAACCGCACATCAAGCTCGCCGCCGTGCTGGTCAGGCGCGCGCCGCCCCTGACGCTCGCGTTCGATGCTCGCTGTAAAAGCCGGCTCGCGGCAACGCTCGACAACGGCGAGGAAGTCGCGCTGCTGCTGCCGCGCGGCACGGTGCTGCGCGACGGCGACATACTCGTCGCGCAGGACGGCGCGCTGGTGCGCGTCGTCGCGGCTGCCGAAGCCGTGCTCCGCGTGCGCGCGCCGGACCGCATCACGCTCACGCGCGCCGCGTATCACCTCGGCAACCGTCACACGCCGGTCGAAATCGGCGACGATTACCTGAAGCTCGAATTCGATCCGGTGCTCGCCGACATGCTGAAGCGTCTCGGCGCGACGGTCGAGCAGGTTTCGATGCCGTTCCAGCCGGAAACAGGCGCGTACGGCGGCGGCCACAAGCACGGTCACGACGAAACTTTCGCCGAAGACTACGCGATCGCCCAGCAGGTGTTCGATGAACATCATGGGCATGATCACGCGCACGACGACGGCCACGACCACAGCCATTGCGGCGACGCACATCATCAGCATCATCACCATGCGCATCGCTGAACTCACTGCGCTGCTGCATCTCGCGTCACCGGCGCTGCCGATCGGCGCATTCAGCTATTCGCAAGGGCTTGAAGCCGCGATCGAAGCGCAACGCGTCACCGATGCGGACAGCACGCGCGACTGGATCGCAGGCGGCCTCACTACCGTGCTCGCGCGCGGCGAGTTGCCGTTTCTCGCGCATCAGATCGAACGCTGGCGTTCGCACGACGCCGCCGCGCTGGCCGTTGCGAACGAGGAATTTCTCGCGAGCCGCGAATCGGCGGAACTGCGTCGCGAAACGGAACAGATGGGCTGGTCGCTGCGGCAACTGTGCGCATCGCTCGAATGGGGCGACGCAGCGCGCCGCGCGACGCTCGCCGCGATGACACCCGTCGCGCAACCCACGGCATTCGCGTACGCCGCCTGGGCCCACGATGCCGCCACCGATGCCGCCCTCGCCGCTTACGCCTTCAGCTGGGTCGAGAACCAGGCGGCCGCGGCGCTAAAGGCGGTGCCGCTCGGACAGCTCGCGGGCCAGCGCATCATCGTGGCGCTGCGCGAACGCATCGGCGAAGCGGTCGCCCACGCGCTCGCCACGGCGCCTCAAGACATCAACACCTTCGCGCCGCAACTCGGCATTCTGTCGGCGCGCCACGAGTCGCAGTATTCGCGGCTCTTCCGCTCATAAGCTCACCGATCATGAACGCACCTCATCCTGCCCAACGTACGAAGAAACTGCCTGCGCTGCGCGTGGGCGTCGGCGGCCCGGTCGGCTCCGGCAAGACCACGCTGCTCGAAATGCTCTGCAAGGCGATGCGCGAGCGCTACGACCTCGTCGCGATCACGAACGACATCTACACGAAAGAAGACCAGCGCCTCCTGACCGTCGCGGGCGCGCTGCCGGCCGAACGCATCATGGGCGTCGAAACGGGCGGCTGCCCGCACACGGCGATCCGCGAGGACGCGTCGATCAACCTGGAAGCCGTCGACCGCATGCTCACGCGCTTCCCCGACGCCGACATCGTGTTCATCGAATCCGGCGGCGACAACCTGGCCGCGACCTTCAGCCCGGAACTGTCGGACCTGACGATCTACGTGATCGACGTAGCCGGCGGCGAGAAAATTCCGCGCAAGGGCGGCCCCGGCATCACGAAATCCGACCTGCTCGTGATCAACAAGACCGATCTCGCGCCGATGGTCGGGGCGAATCTCGACGTAATGGCCGCCGATGCGAAGAAAATGCGCGGCGAACGGCCGTTCGTGATGTGCAACCTGAAGGCGCTCGACGGACTCGCCGACGTGATTGCGTTTATTGAGAAGAAGGGGTTGCTAGCGGTGTAGGTGCTATACGGAAAGGCAGATTTGTCGCAAATGTTAGAATGCGCGCTGGCTTTCGTTCGCCACGGGGCAACTGGCGGATCGTGTCCGGGAGCCTGACGCCTTGTAACATTACCGCCTTTCCCAAAAGACAAGATGATCCCTCGGAGTCCGGGCGCGAAAGATCTGATTTCGCTCGTCGTGCCCTTTTATAACGAGTCGGAAGTCATCGACGCATTTTTTCGTGAAGTGAGTCCGGTTTTGCGCAATATTGCGGATGCCGATTACGAAATCGTCTGCGTCAACGATGGCAGTACCGACTCGACACTCGATCACCTGCTCGCGGCATGTGCGGTCGACCCGTGCATCAAGGTCATCGACCTGTCCCGCAATTTCGGCAAGGAAGCGGCCATGACGGCCGGGATCGACGCCGCGATGGGCGAGGCCGTCATTCCGTTCGATGCAGACCTGCAGGATCCGCCGGAGGCGATTCCCGCGATGGTCGAGAAATGGCGCGAAGGCTTTGACGTCGTCCTCGCGAAGCGCGCCGAACGGCAGACCGACACGTACGCGAAACGCAGCAGCGCGGCGCTCTTCTACCGCGTGCACAACGCGATCTCCGACATCCAGATTCCCGCGAACGCGGGCGACTTCCGGCTGATGTCGCGGCCGGCCGTCGACGCCCTCAAGCAGTTGCCGGAAAACCGGCGCTTCATGAAAGGCCTTTTCGCATGGATCGGTTTCCGGACCGCGGAGATCGAATATTCGCGCCGCCCGCGCGCGGCCGGCAAGACGAAGTTCTCCGGCTGGAAGCTCTGGAATTTCGCGATCGAGGGGATGACCAGCTTCAGTACGCTGCCGCTGCGCATCTGGACGTATATCGGCGGCGTGACGGCGGCTTTCGCGATGCTCTATTCGGCGTATCTGATCCTGCGCACGCTGATTCGCGGCGTGGACATTCCGGGCTATGCGTCGATCATTACCGCCGTGCTGTTCCTCGGCGGCGTGCAGCTGATCGGCATTGGCGTGATCGGTGAATATGTCGGCCGGATGTATGTGGAGACGAAGCGTCGTCCCATCTACATCATCCGCAAGATCTATCGGCAGGGCGATTCGTGACGCAGCGCAGATGGCTCCGGTTCTGCGCGTACGCCTGTGTCGGCGCGACCGGCACCGGCGTGCAGTACGTCGTGCTGTTCGCGCTCGTCTCGACGAAGATGCTGGGCGCGGTTGCCGCATCGTGCATCGGCGCGGTGTTCGGCGCGATCGTGAACTACGCCCTCAACTATCACCTGACATTCAGAAGCACCGGGCGGCACGCGCATGTCGCGCCGCGGTTTTTCGCCGTGGCCGCGGCAGGCGTCGTGGTGAACAGTGTGTGCATGTTCCTGCTCGCGAATTGCCTGCGCGTGCCTTATCTGCTCGCGCAATGCGCGGCAACCGTCTGCGTCCTCGCGACTACTTATGTCGCGAACTCGATATGGGCGTTCAAAACACATACAGCGTGATGTAAAACGCGCCGCTTTTACCCGGGACTTCGCATGGCCGAACTATTCGCTTCTTCCGACGAGACACGCGCTCGATCTCACCTCACCGCCACGCAATCCAGCAACGTCCGTTTACTCCCGCTGCTGCTCGTGCATGCGCTCGTCTGGACGTTCGCGGCGTGGCTGTCGCGCGGCAACCTCGACTTCCAGGGCGACATGGTCGAGAACTACGCGTGGGGAATCGAATGGCAGGCCGGCTACGCGAAGCATCCACCGCTCTTCGCGTGGATCACGGCCGCGTGGTTCAGCATCGCGCCGCACACGGATCTCGCGTACTTCGCCCTGTCGGCGCTCAATGCGCTGATCGGGCTGCTCGGTATCGTCGCGCTCGCACGGCGGTTCCTGCCGTGGCGGCTCGCGATCGTCGCGGGTCTCGCGATGGCGGTCTCTCTGCTCTACACGAACCTCGCGATCAAGTTCAACGCGAACGCGGTGCTGCTGTCCGTGTGGCCGTGGACGGCGTATTTCTTCGTTCGCTTCATGCAGTCGGGCGCACGGCGCTGGGCGTTCGCGCTCGGCGTGTTCGCGGGGCTCGCGGTGCTCGGCAAGTACTTCTCCATCGTGCTGCTCGTGGCGCTCCTCGGCGCCGCACTCGCACGGCCGGCCTGGCGGGCACGGACGTTGAGCACCGGTTCGCTGTGGGTCGCAGCGGGTGGCGTGGTCACTTTGTTCGCTCACATCCGGTGGCTCGTGGTGAATCACTTTCCGACGTTCGGCTATGCATCGGAGCGCACCGGCGGGATCCTGCTCGACGCCGTCAGCCGCTTTGGCGTCTATACGCTCGCGCAGATCGGCTACCTCATACTGAGCTTCGGGTTCGTGCTGCTGCTGGTTCCCACTGAGCGCCGGCGCGCGGCGAAACTGATGGCGCAGGCTGTCGTCAAGCCGTCGCTGCATCCGGAGTTGTGGTCGCTTGCGATGGGCCCGTGGATCGTCGTCGGTGCGATGGCGGTGCTCGCGAAAACCCAGATGGCTTCGGTGTGGGGCATGGCGCAGTGGTTTGCGATCGTTCCATTGTGGCTCGCGGTTCTGGATCACGCGAGCATTCAACTCAGGCCCGTGCGTGCAGTGCGTGCGCTCTGTATCTACTGGATGCTGGTGCTGGTTGCATCGGCGACTGCCGGTTATCTCGACGCCAGAAAACACGGCGACAGCGCGGTCGATCCGCGTGTCGAACTGGCACACGTCGTTCATGACGCATGGCGCGAACGCACCGGTCACGATCTGCCGATCGTCGGCGGATCAGTGCATGAAGCCCAGTCGATTGCGTTCTACAGCGACGGACATACGCGGTTCTGGGACATCGAGGAACCGCGGACCACACCCTGGCTGAAACCGGCCGATCTGGAGAGCCAGGGCGCAGTGCTCGTGTGCGAAGAGAACGATACCGCGTGCCAGCAGTCGTCAGGCGCGCTGAGCGGCGTGCAGCCGATCACCGTACGGGTGAGCAAGCACGCATGGGGAATGTCGATGCCCGAACACACCTATCAGGTGTTCATGATGCTGCCGCGCTAGCGGCACTCAGTGGCAACCTGGTGGCAACTCAGCTGCGCGAGCGCTCGTGCGGCAGCAGCGTCGTCAGCACATCCACCGTCCGCACCGTCGCGCCGCGATGGCGTGCGGCAAACGCCGACGCCGCGCCGCCCATCGCGATGCGTCGCGAGCGGTCTTCGAAGAGTTCGCGCAACGCGCGCGCGAGCCCAGCCGGATCCTGCACCTGCACCGCCGCGCCGGCGGCGACCGCATCGGCCGTTGCCTGCGTGAAGTTGAACACGTGCGGGCCGATCAGCACCGGCACACCCACCGCGCACGCCTCGATCAGATTCTGTCCGCCGAGCGGCAGCAGACTGCCGCCGATAAACGCCAGATCGGAAGCGGCATAGTAAGCGCCCAGCTCGCCCATCGAGTCGCCGAGCAGCACCGTCACATCCTGAGGTAACGCCGCGATCGTCTGCGCCGAGCCGACGAGACTCGACGCCGCGCCGGCAGGCGCCCACTTCGAACGGCGCTCGAGACGCAGGCCGGTTTTCTCGACGAACGCGGCGACTTCATCGAAACGCTGCGGATGGCGCGGCACGAGAATCAGCAGCGCATCCTCGACGCCGAGCGCCGCGAACGCCTGCAGCACCAGCGCCTCTTCGCCTTCGCGCGTGCTCGCCGCGACCCAGACGGCCCGCGTACCGATTGCCGCACGCCACGCGTGGCCGCGCGCCGCGAGTTCAGGCGGCGTCGTCATATCGAACTTCAGGTTGCCCAGCACAGCCACGTTGCGCGCGCCGAGCGCGGTCAGCCGCTCGGCGTCCGACGGGCTTTGCGCAAGCACGCGCGCGAAACCGCCGAACACCTCGCGCGTCGCGTTGCCGAACTTCGCCGCGCGTTTATACGAACGCGCGGACATTCGCGCATTCGTCAGCACGAGCGGCACATCCGCGCGACGGCATTCGTCGATCAGCGTCGGCCACACTTCGGTTTCCATCACCACGCCGATCGTGGGCCGCCACGCGCGCAGGAAGCGTCGTACGACGTGCGGCATGTCATACGGCAGATAGGCGCGCAGCACGCGGTCGCCGAAAATCTGCTCACCGGTCGCGCGACCGCTCGGTGTCATGTGCGTGAGCAGAATGCGCGCATCCGGACGCGCCTTGATCAACGCTTCGATGAGCGGCTGCGCGGCACGCGTCTCGCCCACCGATACCGCATGCACCCAGATCAGCGGTGCGTCGTCGTCGGGACGACGTCCACGTGCGCGCCCAAAACGCTCGGCGATATGCTCGCGATAGCCGTGCTCGCGACGCGAGCGCACATAGAGCCGGATCACGGCGATGGGCGCGACGATCCACCAGAGCGCGTTATAGATGGCCCTCAGCATCCCGCCTCCGCAAGCGCGGGAACGCAGGAGCCTGTCCCAACGCCATGAAGACGGACACAACGGCGAAACGCCGGGCGCAAATCCAGGCGCGGCGCGCGAAGAGCCGCGCTCAAACCAGCGCCCTGCCCTTCAGGCGTTCGAGGATGCCAAGCGGCGCGCACTCCGGCTGCGCCATGGCCCTGACCGGCAGGAAGAACGTCTGCTCGAGCATGAACTGGCCGGACATCACCGCGTGCGACGTCTGATCCGAAAAGCACACCCAGACGCTACCCGGCGGAAACGGCATGGTCTCCTGCGGGCTGGCCTTCTGATAATCGAGGTCGGCCTTCATGCCGTCGTGCAGGTTCAGCATCAGATGGTCGTATTCGCTGCGCTTCGATTTCGTGACGTGCAGCAGATGCTGCAGCCAGGCCGAACCCGGCATCTGCGGCTTGATCTTCGGCAGGAAGCGTTTTGCCATGTCCTCGAACGGTTCGCCCACGCGCCACACGCGCGGTGCGCCATTCGGATTCACGTTCGTGAAGACGCGCAGAATCCGTTCGCCGTAATTGGGCCGCGACGGGAACGCATCGACGTGCAGGCGGCTGTCGTCCTTGCGCCATGACGTCTGGCGCGTTTCGACCTGATGCAGGCGCAGGCTCGTCGGCGCGACACGCAGCTTGCCGTCGTATTCGGGGAAGAGGCCGTCGACCAGCGAGCGCGCGTTCGCCTGATACCGCGCGATCAACGCACGCACGGCCGTCTGCGTGACCGCGTCGCCGAGCACGCCATGTAGCGCGCCGCCGTTCGGTTCGAGACTGATGTTCTTGCGCTTCGGATCGGCGAGCGCCGGGTCGAGCAGCGCCTGCTCACCGCCTTCAATCGAAAAACGCAGGTTCGGGAAATACAGCACCTTGCCGCGCTCGACGCCGGCAAGCAGCGTCTCGCGCGCGATGGACAGGTTCATGCCCTGCCAGTCGGCGGATGCGACTTCGATGATCTGGGATTCGTTCATGGTCGCCCTTTTTGAAGCGGATGGAGCGTAGCGTGTTCGTCGCCTGTCGCGGTGCCGGCGCGTGCGGCTGCCCGGTTGCCGTCAGGGTGCATATTCAATACGTTTGCGTTCCCTGCAGCAGACCGCTCTGCACTCACAGCAGGCCGAAGCCGGCCAGCGCGGCCTTCACCTGTTGAAGCGTCGGCGGCTGGCCAGCCGTGCCGAGATTGATGACATTCGGCGACCAGTAGCCGCCCGTGCGCCACGCGGTGGCGAAATTGTACAACTCGACTGTCGGCCGTTTCAGGGCCGCCGCGATATGAACAAGACCTGTGTCAACGCCAACCGTCGCCGCTGCGCCGTCGATGAGGCCCACCACCGCCGGCAGCGAGAGCTTCGGCGGCACGACCGCCGCCGCGCCGAATTCGCGTGCGAGCCGCTCGCTCGTCTCGCGTTCGGCGTCGCTGCCCCACGGCAGCACGATCGAGCCGCCGCGCCGCACGAGCGCCTGCCCGAGCTCGATCCACGCGGCGTCGGGCCACTGCTTGTCGGTGCGTGAGGTTGCGTGCACGAACACCACGTACGGCACCGGCAGGTTCAGCCCGAGCGCGGAGACCGCCAGCGCGGCCTGGCGCGTGTCGATGCCGAAGTCGATGTCGTCGGTGGGTTGCGGCGCGGGTGCGCCGAGCGCGGGTGCGCCGAGCGCGGCCGCCACCAGCTGGCGCGTGCGCTCGACCACGTGTGTGCGCGGCGCGATCGGCACGCGCCGGTCGTAAAAGAAGCGCACCGGCCATTCGAAGCCGGCGCCGTCGGTACGGTTCGCGAGGCCCGTGAGCGGCCCGCGCGCCCAGCTCGCGACCCACGCGGTCTTGATAAGCCCCTGGCAGTCGATCACGAGATCGTATTTCTCCGCGGCCAGCGCGCGGCGAAACGCACCGATCTCGCGCCAGTTGTCGGGCGAAAACAGACGCTTGCGCCAGCGACGCAGCGAAAACGGAATCGCACGGCGCACGCCGTGGACGAGCTGCACCAGCTCGATAAAGCTTTCTTCGACGAGCCAGTCGATCTGCGCCTCGGGATAGCGGCGAAGAATATCGGCAATCACCGGCATGTTGTGGACGACGTCGCCCAGCGACGACACCCGCACGATCAGTATCTTTTGTACGCTCAAGTGGCAATTGCCGGCAAACCGGCTCGAAGATGCGTGAATGGGACGGCAATTCTATCGCGACCGGAGCCTTTTCCAGGACAAGTCGCAGGATAAGTCGCATGCGAACGCCCGGGTTGGCGCGCGCCCACGCCGGTAGAACACATAAAAACGCGGCGCAGTGGCTCCCGCCACGCGCCGCGTCCGACGGCGGTGTCATCGCGCAAGGGGTGCAACCCAACCGCGATGCCGCCCGTCTGACCGTCAGAACGGCAATTTTGCATCCGGCTTCGCCGCGAGAATCACGCGACGGAAGTCTTCCTGAATCCGCTTCAATGCCGCGTCGTTGTCCGCCTCGAAGCGCATCACGACGACGGGTGTGGTGTTCGACGAGCGCGCGAGACCGAAGCCGTCCGGATACTCGACGCGCAGGCCGTCGATCTTCACGACGTCGTCGGCGCCCGTGAACCGCGCGTTTTCCTGCAGACGCGCGATGAGTTCGAAGTTCTCACCTTCTTCCAGCTTCAGTTGCAGCTCTGGCGTGGAGTGCGAATTCGGCAGGCTGTTGAGCAGCTTGCTCGGGTCCTTCACGCGCGAGAGGATTTCAAGCAGACGTGCGCCCGTGTACAGGCCGTCGTCGAAACCGTACCAGCGATCCTTGAAGAACACGTGGCCGCTCATTTCGCCCGCGAGCGGCGCGCCCGTTTCGCGCAGCTTCGCCTTCACGAGCGAGTGGCCTGTTTTCCACATCAGCGGCTCGCCGCCCTTCTCACGCACCCACTTCGCGAGATTACGCGTGCACTTCACGTCATAGATGATCTGCGCGCCCTTGTTGCGCGACAGGACTTCTTCGGCGAACAGCATCAGCTGACGGTCCGGATAGATGATCTCGCCGTCTTTCGTGACGACGCCCAGGCGGTCGCCGTCGCCATCGAACGCGAAGCCGATTTCCGCATCCGTTTCCTTCAGGGCGCGGATCACATCCTGCAGGTTTTCCGGGTGCGCCGGGTCCGGGTGATGGTTCGGGAAGTTGCCGTCGATCTCCGTGAACAACTCCACGAGTTCGCAGCCGAGCTTCCTGAAGAGCTTCGGCGCGAGACCTCCCGCGACGCCGTTACCGGTATCGACGACGATCTTCAGCGGACGCGCGAGCTTGATGTCGCTGACGATACGGTCGAGGTACGCGTCGGCAATGTCGTATTCGGCGTAGGTGCCGCTGCCCGCGGCGAAGTTTTCATCGACGATGCGCTGATGCAGCGCGAGAATCTGCTCGCCGTAGATCGCCGCGCCGCGCAGCACCATCTTGAAGCCGTTGTAATCGGGCGGATTGTGGCTGCCGGTCACGACGATGCAGGAATCGACGCGACGCTCGCCGCCCGCGAGCTTGAGCGGCACGCTGGCCGCGAAATAGCCGACGGGCGTCGGCACCATGCCGACGTTCACGACGTCGACGCCGGCCGCACGCAGGCCGTCCGAGAGTGCCGCGATGAGATCCGGGCCGGACAGGCGTCCGTCACGCGCGACCACGACGGCGTCGCCGCCCTGCGCACGCACTTCGCTGCCGAACGCGCGACCGATCGAGCGGG
This sequence comes from Paraburkholderia gardini, assembly GCF_907164575.1. GTDB lineage: Bacteria > Pseudomonadota > Gammaproteobacteria > Burkholderiales > Burkholderiaceae > Paraburkholderia > Paraburkholderia gardini. The sequence continues at coordinate 111,270 of NZ_CAJQYY010000001.1, read as the reverse complement.
CCGCATCGGTGTCGAGCGTCTTGCCGATCACGCCGCGAATGTCATAGGCCTTGAAAATCGATTTGGAGATCATGAATGGCTCACTTGCGTGCAATGGAGAAATTTGACTGGCTCAAGACTGGCTCAACTCACTCATCACGATGACCTCCATGATGAACGCGTTGCGCCCTTGCCGGAAGCGGTCCGGTTCCAACTTATAATTGCGGTTTTTCAAACACGCCTTCTGGCGCCTATTCTAATGCTTAGACGCGTCTCCCTCATAAAGTTGCCACGGCGAGCGACGAGGCGGGCATGCGCTCACGGTCCGGTTCCTGTCTCCATCGGAGCAGGCATGGTGCGTGCTGAAGGGGTTGCCCGGACGGCGTCACAGGCAACCTCCAGGGCACCCTTGCAGGCACCGTCGGGCGGCGGATGCTGACGCTCAGGCGCTTCGCCAGCCCGGATGTCACCCGGGCGTTCGCCAATATCGTCTGGCTGGGCCTCGAACGGCTCACGCAGATTGCCGTCGCGATCGCCATCAGCGGCGTGCTGGCCCGCTATTTCGGCCCCGATACGTTCGGTAAATGGCAGTACGCCAATACGCTCCTTCTTGTGCTTTCGCCCGTCACATGGGTGTGCGGCGCGGAAATTCTCGTGCCGACCATCGTCCATCGTCCACCCGAACAGCTCGGCACTGTGCTGGGCAGCGCGTTCGTGCTGCGCATCGCGGTTTCCGCCGTCGCGTTGCTGCTGACGTGGGCCGGCAGTGCCGCGGGTCTCACCGATCCGCTCGTCGGCGCGATGCTCGCCGGGCTCGCGGTCACGATGCTGTTTCGCGAGCCGTTTGTCGGCGTGATCAACGCGTGGCTGCAAAGCATGACATACAGCAAGCCGCAGCTGCTCACCAGCATGACGACGGCCCTCTTCAAGGCCGTGCTCGTCTGGGTACTGGTGCGCGCGGCCACGGCGCCCGCGCGCTTCGGCTGGCTGTGGGCGCTGGAGTCGGCGGCGATCGGCGGCGTGCTGCTGGTGTATTACATACGCCGGCATGGCGGCCGGCTCGGCTGGCATCTCGACCGTTCGCTCTTTCGTCACTTCGCGACGGCGGGCACGGTGTTCTGGCTCGGCCTCATCTGCATGTATCTGTTTCTGAAGCTCGACCGGCTGATGCTCGAGCGCACGATCTCGTTTGCCGATCTCGGGCGCTATTCCGCCGCGCAGCAGTTGAACGAAAACTGGATCACGCTTGCGCTGATGCTCGCGCAGACGCTTGCGCCCGCCTTCGTCTATCGCGTGCAGGACGCCGCCCGCCTGCGCCGCAACATGGCCCGGCTGATGGCGATGACCGCGCTCCTGATGGTGGGCGGCGCGCTCGTGCTCGATCTGCTGGCCGGTTTCATCATCAGCCATGTGTTCGGGCCTTCGTATGAAGGCGCGATCGGGATTTTTCGCTGGGCCGTGTGGCTCTCCGTGCCGGCGGGTATCGAAGCGATCGGCAATCTCGTCGTGCTGAAATATCAGGCGAAATTCGTTTTGCTGTCGAAGTGGCTGCTCGCGCTGGCAGTGGCGTTCGCCGTCAATCTGCTGACGATTCCGCGGCTTGGCGCGTATGGCGCGCTCGTCGGCCTCGCGGCCGGCTATCTGGCCGCCGCCGCGGTCAACTTCTACTACATCGGTTTCAAGCTGCGCTCATGAGTTCTTCCGTGCCGTTATCCGCCGACCTGACCGCTGGCACGCCTCGCGTGGGCGCGCTTCGCGACGTCGCGATCCTGATGCCCGCGTACAACGGCCAGGCCGACGTGGAGCGCACGCTCGCATCGTTCGACGAAGACGCGCCCGTCCATGCACTGATCGTCGACGACGGCAGCACACCGCCGATCGTCGCGCCCACGATCGCGAACATGTCGATCGAAGTGCTGCGCATGCCGCAGAACGGCGGCATCGAGCGTGCGTTGCAAACCGGCATCGACGCGCTCGCCGAACGCGGCTTTCGCTACGCCGCGCGTATCGACGCGGGCGATCTCACGGTGCCGGGCAGGCTCGCGAAACAGCGCGCGCATCTCGAAGCGCATCCGCGGGTTGCCGGCCTCGGCATGTGGGCGCAGGTGGTCACGCGCGACGGCACGCCGGTCTTCATGTTGAGGCCGCCCACCGAGCCGCGGGCGATCCGCCGCATCCGTTTTCTGCGCGGCTGTTTCGTGCATCCTTCGATGATGCTGCGTATCGACGCCGTGCGCGCCGTCGGCAACTATCGCGCGGCGTATCGTTCGGCGGAGGATCTCGACCTGTTCCTGCGCCTGATGGAACGTTACGAGTGCGCGAATCTTGCTGAACTGGGCCTCTATTACGAACTGAACGAAGGCGGCATCAGCGCGACGAAACGCCACCAGCAGATCGCTTCGACGCTCCGGCTGCAACTGCATTACTTCAATGTGGCGAACGTGTACGACTGGCTCGGTCTTGCCAAGAACCTGCTGCATTTCCTGATGCCCTATAGCGTCTTGCAGCGAATCAAGCGCACGCTGTTCACCGCGCGCGCGCAAGGCTGAACCGCACTCGAAGCAGTTCCCCTTCAACGACATTCCACGACAGGCCGCGAACCCTGCATGAAGCCTTCCCGACCGCCAGCCAGCACACTGCGCATCAGCCTTGTCTGCAACACAGCGTGGGCGATCCATACGTATCGTCAGGGGCTGATCCGCATGCTTGTGAGCAAGGGTGTCGACGTGACCGTGATCGCGCCGCGCGACCGCACGTTCGAACTGCTCATGCAGATGGGCTGCCGTTGCATCGACCTGCCGGTCGCCTCGAAAGGCACGAGCCCGCTCGACGATCTGCGCACGCTCTGGGCGCTCTATCGCCACTACCGGACGATTCGCCCGGACGTCGTGTTTCACTATACGATCAAGCCGAATATCTACGGATCGATCGCGGCGAAACTGGCGGGCGTGACGTCCGTCGCGGTAACGACCGGACTGGGCTACGTTTTCATCCAGCAAAGCCGCGCGGCACAGGTCGCGAAAAAACTGTACCGTTTCGCTTTTCGCTTCCCGCGCGAAATCTGGTTTCTCAATCGCGACGACGAAGCCGCGTTCCTCGACCAGAAGCTGCTCGTGCATCCTGAGCGTGCGCGTCTGCTGCACGGCGAAGGCGTCGATCTCGAACAGTTTGCGTTCGCGCCGCTCGTGGACCGGGCACAATTCACGTTCGTGCTGATCGGCCGCCTGCTGTGGGACAAGGGCGTCGGCGAATATGTCGAAGCCGCGCGCCAGCTGCGCGTGCGTTACCCGCATGCGCGCTTTTTGCTGCTCGGGCCGGTTGGCGTCGATAATCCCAGCGCGATCACGCGGGCGGAAGTCGACGCGTGGCAGCGCGAAGGCGTGGTGACGTACGCAGGCGAAGCGCACGACGTGCGGCCTTTTATTGTCGATGCCGACTGCGTTGTTTTGCCGTCGTATCGTGAGGGCGTGCCGCGCACGCTGATGGAAGCGTCGGCGATGGGCCGGCCGATCGTCGCGACCGATGTGCCGGGTTGCCGCGAAGTGGTCGCCGACGGCGTCAACGGATTGCTGTGCGAGGTGAAGAGCGCGGAGAGTCTGACCGCGAAACTCGCGCAGATGCTCGATATGAGCGGCGACGAACGCCGCGCGATGGGCGAACGCGGCCGGCAGAAAGTCGCGTCTGAATTCGACGAGCGGGTCGTCGTCGAACGATATAAAGACCTCTTGCACACCTTGACGGGCGTTTCACTTTAACGGAGTAAAGCATGTCTGCAACGAACGCGAAGGGCACGATCCTGGTGACGGGCGGAGCGGGTTTCATCGGCTCCCATACGTGCGTCGAATTGTTGAACGGCGGCTATGACGTCGTGGTCATCGACAACCTCGTGAACAGCAATCCCGAGTCGCTCAGGCGCGTCGAGAAGATTACCGGCAAAAAGCTCGCATTCCACGAAGCCGACGCGCGCGACGAAGCGGCGCTCAGGCGCATTTTCGATGCACATCCCGTTACGGCTGCGATCCACTTCGCGGCGCTGAAATCGGTGGGCGAATCGGTGGCGAAACCGGTCGAGTACTACCGCAACAACGTCGACAGCCTGCTTGTGCTGCTCGATGTGATGCGTGAGCGCGACGTGAAGCAGTTCGTGTTCAGCTCATCGGCGACGGTATATGGCGTGCCGGAAAGCTCGCCGATCGACGAATCGTTTCCGCTTTCCGCGACGAATCCGTATGGGCAATCGAAGTTGATCGCCGAGCAGGTGCTGCGCGATCTTGAGGTTTCAGATCCGACGTGGCGCATCGCGACGCTGCGTTATTTCAATCCGGTCGGCGCGCATGAAAGCGGCTTGATCGGCGAAGATCCCGCCGGTGTTCCGAACAACCTGATGCCGTACGTCGCGCAGGTCGCGGTGGGCAAGCTCGAAAAGCTGCGCGTGTTCGGCGGCGATTACGACACGCCCGATGGCACCGGCGTGCGCGATTACATTCACGTCGTCGATCTCGCTCGCGGGCACCTTGCGGCACTCGATGCCTTAGTGAAGCACGATGCGAGTTTTGTCGTGAATCTTGGTACAGGCCAGGGATATAGCGTGCTGGATGTGGTGCGCTCGTTTGAAAAGGCGTCGGGCAAACCGGTGCCTTATGAGATCGTCGCGCGCCGGCCAGGCGACGTCGCGCAATGCTTCGCCAATCCGGCCGCAGCGGAAAAACTGCTCGGATGGCGCGCGCAGTTCGGTATCGAGCGCATGTGCGCCGACCACTGGCGCTGGCAGTCGACGAATCCGAAGGGGTTCGACGCGGCGTAGGCTTCGCGCGGGCCGGGTTCCTGATCCGGTGCGGCTGCGTGCCCGGTCTTCACGACGAGATAGATAGTCGAATCAAGACCGGGCGTATCGCGCGTTCATTTGATAATAATTGATAAAGAATATGGAATTGGCTTGTTCACCTGGGGGACTCTGCCATGATTAGCGCGGACTTGGGACAGCCACTCGATGGGTATGTCACGAAGCCGGTTGAAACGGGCCGCTATGGCTCGAAAAGCGAAGACTTACGCGAAGGCGTGAGGCGGATTCAGGATCGCGAGACGCAGCTTCTCGCGCTGGATGCCGTGATAGAGCGCAGCATCGCCGATTCAGATGCCGGTCGACGGGAACCAGCCGAGAAAGTGTTCGACGAGCTCGAAGCCAGGTATCAGGCAATGGTGGACCGCAAGGCATGATTGTTCGCATCTTGCCTGTCGCAAGGGCCGAGCCGGAAGCGATCGGCGATTACATAGCCCGGGATAATTCGCGTCGCGCCGTGAGCTTCGTCCGCGAACTGCGCGACAAATGCCTGAGTCTCGCAGACATGCCCTTCGCTTTCCCGCTTGTGCCGCGCTACGAAGATCGAGGCGTGCGGCACCGCGTTCATGGCCGCTATCAAATTTTCTACCGCGTCGTCGGCCAGCCCGAGCGCATCGACGTTCTTCACGTCCTGCACGGCGCGCGCGATTACGCCTCGATCATTTTTCCGTAGCACGGAAAGACTGTATTCAGTTACCTCGATTCCGTCACGGCACAGCGCAGCCCCATCAACCAGAGGCTCGACTCACCCCCTGCGCGTCATCGCGAAGCGCCGCGCTCGCGGCACTGCTTCATCGGGTCCTGGCTGCAACGGCGAGCTTGTCCGCGGCTTCCTGTGCGGTTTCGTTATCGTCGCTCCAGTAGTTGCCGATCACATCATAAAAGGCGCCTTCGACCGCTGGGGTATCGACCATGTCATGCGCCCAGGACGGCACGAGTGTTCCCCTGGCTTGCGAACTGGTGAAATCGGCTGCCGACCGGTGCGCGCAGGCGTCGAACTTCGACAGGTCCATGCCCTGCCGCACCGGAATCGAACCCTTGTTGAGATTGAAGATCTCCTGGAACTTCGGACTCAGAAGCAGGCTCGCAAGATCCTTCTGTCCTTTCTGGACGTCCGGGCTCTTGACCTTGAAGAAAGCGAAGCTGTCGACATTGAACGTATAGGCGTTTTGCGAGCCGGGACCCGGCACGCACAAATAGTCCTTACCCGGGACCTTATTGGCCACGCTGAACTCGCCCTTGGCCCAATCCCCCATGAACTGCATTGCCGCCTTGCCGGTGATCACCATGCCGGTCGCCATGTTCCAGTCACGCCCTGTCTGGCCCTTGTCGGTGTAGGCCTTGATCTTCTTGAATGTTTCGAGCGCCTTGACCATTGTCGGCCCTTTGAGCGTCGCCGGATCGAGTTGCACGAAAGCCTTCTTGTAGAAAGCCGCGCCGCCCACGCCGAGCGCCACGGTTTCGAAGGTTTCGGCTTCCTGCCAGGACTGGCCGCCGATCGCGACCGGGATGATGCCCGCTTTCTGCAGCGCGTCAGCGGTCTTGAAGAACTCGTCCCACGTCGCCGGTGGCTGCGCGCTCACCTTCTTCAGCGCATCCGCATTGATCCACAACCAGTTGACCCGGTGCACATTGACCGGCGCCGCCACATATTGGCCCTTGTATTTCATGATGCTCGAGATCTGCGGCGGGATCAGCTTGTCCCAGCCTTCATGCTTCGCCACATCGTCAATCGATACCAGGACGCCTTCATCGCCCCACTCCTGAATGGCCGGCCCCTTGATCTGGGCGGCAGCAGGTGGGTTCCCGGCGATCACGCGCGTCTTGAGCGCGGTCATCGCGTTGCCGCCGCCGCCGCCCGCGACGGCGAAGTCCTTCCACGTATCACCCTTTTCGTCGAGCATCTGCTTGAGGACCTGCGCGGATTTTGCTTCACCACCGGAGGTCCAGTAATGCAGCACTTCAACCTCCGCGGACCGCGCTACCCCGGCGGCAAGGAGCGCCGCGACGCCAACCGCACAGGCGGTGAGCTTCACAGTGCGGCTGTATGGCTTCGACAGGTTGCTTGATTGGGTTCGCATCCGGCAGTCTCCTTGTATCGTCGTGGTTTTCCCATCCTGGGATGATGCGCATGGTAGCGATACCAGACCACTCCGCCCTATCCGGATGAACCCTGACTCAAGTGCTTTCCCGGGCTTCCTTTCCGGCGTATGCAAGGGCGATACTCGCACGATGAACAGAAAACCGACCGGCGCGACCAGACAGCCCAGACCGCCTCAGCGCCCGCGCAATTCCACCGCTGCAACACCCAATGAGCGAGGCGCACGCTCGCAACTGGCCGATCTTGCAGACGCCGTGGAGCGGGTGGCGCCGTACCACAATGTGCCCGCTTCGCCGGGCGCCCCCCGCGACGTCGACGGGCATCCACGCCGGCCCGCGCGGCGCAGGCCGAGCGGGCGCGCGACGATCACCGATGTCGCCGATCGTGCGCAGGTCAGTCCGATGACCGTGTCCCGCGCGCTTAAAAACCCGGCGCAGGTATTGCCCGAGGCGCGCGCGCGCGTTGAAGCGGCCGTAGCCGAGCTCGGCTACGTGCCGAGCCATGCGGCGCGTACGTTGGCCTCGTCGCGCTCGCGCGTGGTGGGGGTGCTGGTCCCGTCTTTATCGAATGAGGTTTTCGTCGATACGCTCGCCGGCATCCAGGATTGCCTGGGGCCTGCGGGCTATCAATTTTTGATCGGCAATACGAACTATTCTGCCGACAAGCAGGCCGAACTCGTATCGACCTATCTCACGCACGCGCCCGATGGTTTTCTCGTCACGGGCATCGACGGCTCGGGGGCCATCCGTCAGCGTCTTTCGGCCGCGCGCGTGCCTGTGGTTCACATGTACGACCTGAGCCGCACTCCCGACCAATGGTCGGTCGGCTTTTCGCAGCAGCGCGCGGGCTTCACGCTCACGAAATATCTGCTTGAGCGCGGTTATCGGCGGCCGGGATTCATTGCCGCGCAACTGGACCCGCGCACCATGCAGCGCCGCGCCGGCTTTCGCCGCGCGCTACGCGAGGCGGGGCTCGATCCCGATGTGGAGATATTGACCAGCGAGCCATCGAGCGTCGGCCTTGGCTCGAAGCTGCTCGCGCGGATGCTCGAACATGCCCCCGCGTGCGACGCGGTTTTCTGCTGCAACGATGACCTGGCGCTCGGCGCGCTGTTCGAGTGCCAGCGGCGCGGCGTCCTCGTGCCGGGCCAGATGGCGATTGCGGGATTCAACGATCTGCCGCCTTCCGCGTGGGCAACGCCATCGCTCACGACCATCACGACACCGCGCTACCAGATCGGATTCGAGGCCGCCCGACTGTTGCTGCAGATACTGGACGGGCACCCGCCCGAGCGGAACCACATCGATCTGCGGTTTACGCTCACGCCAAGGGAAAGCGCGTAGAAACGGGGCGAGCGCGAACGCGGTGTCTGCAGCAACTCGAGGGGTATGTGACGAAGATGGTTGAAACGGGTCGCTATGGATCGAAAAGCGAAGTCTTACGTGAAGGCGTGGGTTGATTCAGGATCGCGAGACGCAGCTTCTCGCGCTGGATGCCGTGATAGAGCGCAGCATCGCCGATTCCGATGCCGGTCGAGGGGAGCCCGCCGAGAAAGTGTTCGACGAACTCGAAGCCAGGTATCAGGTAATGGTGGACCGCAAGGCATGATCGTTCGCATCTTGCCTGTCGCGTCGGCCAGCGTGAGCACATTGCACGTTATCAACAGGCCGCTTCGCGGCAAATCGCGACCACACCCGGTGAGGTGTAACTCCAGACAGCCACACCGACATTCGAACCTCGCATCCACTCAGGTAGCGGCCGCGAACACTCGCTCGAGGGTCGTTCGAAATGCGTTGAACAAGCGCTCGATCGCACCGGTTCCTTCTCCGTCGAGCTGTAGCATACGGTGTCCCCCGCCCAGCATCTGGTTAAGCAACAGCGGGTAGGCTTGGCCGGGTGCCAACGCCTCCAGAATCAGCGGCCGGATTGCTGGTGCGACGAGAGCCGCCATGTCCCGCGCGAGCAGGGCAGCCCCAGCGACGTCCGGATCGAATCCGTGGGCTTCGAGAAGATCCAGAGCGTCGCCGTCGTAGAGGCGATCGTAGTTACCAGCGTCTGCATATCTCGACATCAGGAACCGCAGATCTGTCGCGTCCCTTGCATGCGCGGTGTGCCTGTCTCGCCACGCGAGGATCTTGAGCATCGCGAGCGCCGGAAGGGACGCAACGAGGACAACGACGTCGTCTGCCAGTTCAACCTCGACGGCCGCTTCCAGCGCTTCGCCAAAGCCTGCGACGTTCATCCGGAATGCGCCACCTGGCCATTCAATCTCGCGATCGCCCTCGCGCTCGAGTCCCCCGAAGGGAACAACATCCAGCCACATCCTTTCGCCTGAGTCGGGCGCGATGTAATAGAGCCGCTGAGCCTCCTCACCGGGCTCGAACCTTCCCGTCCCAATGAGCGCGTCGCGCAGTTCCCTGTCGCCTTGCCAGCTTTCGATGCACACACCAATGTCGACATCGGCGGTCGCCCGCGACTGCTCGATCCCGAAACGGTGCGTGGTCAGGATATCGCGAGCCGTCGCCCCGCCCACAAACCATGCTGCGCCAGCTTGATTCGCCGCGATCGAGACGTCACGCAGGACGGCGACGGACATCTCGGGGAAAGGATGGGCCTCGTGCAGCTTAATTGCCATGCTGGATGTACTGGTCACGAATCAGTTGCGCGGTTTCGAGGTTGCGCGAGTCACCGCTCGCGACGAGATCGGCGTACACGAGCACGGGATAGACGACGTTGTCGACCAACCCCGGGGTGCGGTTCAACTCGAAGGGCGCCTTGAGAAACTCAACGTTTCCCGTAGGGTCCGGGCGCAGCCGCCCGCGACTGATCATCTGGGTGGGGATCCCGTTGGTGCAGTACACCGTCACGACCGCCGGCTTCAGATAATTCGTCATGAGCGCAGCGGCCGACTCACCACCCAACATCCATTCGTCGTTCGGCGCCTGCATGTCGGTCCACCAGTTCGGCTCCGTCGCGCGGTATCGTCCGAGTTTCAGTGATTCCCTCAGGAGCGAGGGATACAGGGTGACCCATTCATCGAGCAACCGGTCGAAGTTGGTGAAAGCCAGCCCGTCCCCGCGCTCGATCAGATCCTTACGCTGCAATAGCGTTTGCACGGTGGTGTGTGCGGTGCCGGTGCTCACGCCGGCGAACATTGCGATCGTGCGTCTGCTTTCGTGAAGTAGCGCTGGCCTGACGAGCAGCGCGAGGATGACCTGAAATGATCGCCTGGACCAGAGGCTGGGTCGACGGAGCTCGGTGGCGCGCGGACGACCGGAAATCAGGACCAGAGTATTACCGTCTTTCACGAATGCGTTGCCAGCCTCGTCGATCGCGTTCACGCCAAGGCTGCGGCAGGCGTTGACAAGGGCGGGTGAAAGATACGATGTCACGAGAAGAACATGCTGGGCGTCGTGCAGGCCGCCGGTGGCAGCCAGAGCGGAGAGCCGCTCCTGGCGGTCGATTGAGGGTACTACGATGGCCACGCGGCGCACCGGTGGATCTAGCTCGAACTCGACTGTGCTGTCGTAGCCGGTACCGGGCGGCGTGGGCATGACCGACGTTGCAACGCCCGCGCTGACGCTGAATGCCTGGGTGGCGGACGTGACGAGTGGATCGGGGGCGACGACTGATGCGCGCATCTGCAACTCCGTTCAAGTTTTTCTAGTGTACACGATGCGTGAACGGCGACGAATATTGAACAACGTCAGGAAGGCGTTCAAACCGGCTAGCCGTTCACGGCGCCTGAACGCGACGTAAAAATGAACGGGGGTCTCAGGCCGTCGGCGAGCCAGGGCCTTTCGATCGGTTCACGCAGCGGAAGGAGCAGCGTGACCGTATCGCCTGGCAATACGCAGTGGTCGACGTCTGTGCTGACAACAGGACATACCTTAACCCGCGTAAAAACCCTGGCTGCTTCCGTTTGGTGTATCGATTTACTATATCGATACACCAAAACCTGTCCGAAGAATACGGACTTCAGGAGACATCCCATGGCTTCGATTTCCCGGCGAAAATTCCTGCAACTCACCTCCGCCGCGTCGGTCGCCGCGGCGGCCGGTTCCTTGCCCGTGATCGCGCGTGCTTCCGCGCCGGTTTCGCTGCGGTTTTCGTCGTCGATGGTGGCGGACCCGAACGCCTCGCACTACGTCTGGTATCAGAATTTCGCGGCGAATCTGAAGGCAAACCTGGGCGACGCGATCCATGTCGACTACTTTCCCAATAACCAGCTCGGCAAGGAAAGCGACGTCGTGCAGCAGGTCAAGATCGGATCGATCGACATGATGGTGACGGGCGTTTCGATATGGGCCACGCTCGCCCCGGAAATCGGCATGCTGGACATGGGTTATCTGTTCGACAGCTTCGCGCATGCGGAGAAGGTGCTGGATGGCCACGTGGGTGCCGCGCTGAACAAGTGCCTGCAGGACCGCTCGGGTTGCCAGATTCTCACGTGGACGTCGCAGTTCGGCGCGCGCAACGTCTTCACCAAAAAGCCCGTGCGTTCGCTGGCCGAGTTCAAGGGCACCAAAATCCGGGTATTGCCGACGCCCGCGTTCATCGAGACGTTCAAGGCAATGGGCGCGGTTCCCACGCCGATTCCGTTTGGCGAGCTCTACATGGCCGCGCAAACGGGCGTCGTCGACGGGCTGGAACACGACTCGGCCACGGTGCTGTCGGGCAAGTTCTACGAGGTCGTGAAGTCATGCTGGAAAACCCAGCACAACTTCAGTCCGCTCGTTGTGGTGATCGGAAAACGATCCATGGACAAGATCCCCGCCGAGCTGCGTCCGGGATTCTTCAAGGCCATCAAGGACGCCAGCCTGAAGCAGCGTCCCATCGCTGACGAAAAAGTCACGCAGGCAGAGCAGGCGCTCAAGGAGCGCGGCATGACGTTCTACCCGATGGCGAGCGCCGAGCGCGATGCGGTGCGCAGTCAACTGCAGGGCACGCTGTATCAGAGCTTCGCAAAACAATATCCGGTGACGGCGCCGCTCTTTTCAGAAATCGCCGCGGCAAAGGCCTGACCGATGAGCGCGCTCCCCACCACCCCGACGCCAGGCGAGAACGCCCACGCCACTGCCACGGCGCTGGCCTTCGACCGTGGCACACCGTGGGGACCGGGCCTCGAACGCCTCGTGCGATGGACCGAATATCTCTCGGCAGCCGTGCTTGCCGCCGACGTGGCCGTGGTATTCATCTCGGTGATCTACCGCTACTTCCTGCACGACCCGGTGGACTGGGCGGAAGAAATCGCATCGGCCCTGATGATCGTTCTGGTCTTCTTCGGCGCCGCGACGGTGCTCGCGCGTAGCCAGCACGTCGGCATCGAACTGTTCCGCAGCCTTTTGCCGAGGCGCTGGCAACCCGCGATGATTCACGCCGGGCACTGGATCATCGCGGGTGTGTCGGCGAGCCTCTTTTTTTCGTCGTGCCTGCTGCTCGTCGATTCGTACGGGCAGACGACGGCGAGTGGCTTGCCCGGCTGGATCAACGTCTATCCGCTCATGACCGGCAGCCTCTTCATGACGCTCTTCGCGGTGGCGAATGCACTCAACGGCGCCGCGCGCGTCGTACTGGGAAGCCTGGCCGGATGCGCGGTCATTGCCCTCGCGCTCGTCGCATGGAACACGTTCGTCCCGGCGCATCCGACCGAACCGGGCCTGCTGCTCGCCGCGGGATTTTTCGGCGGTCTCCTCCTTGGCATACCGATCTGTTTCGTACTGACCTTTTCCGCGCTGCTATTTTTTCTCGCTGAACCGAGCCTGCCCATACTCGTGTACTCGCAGCAGGTCATGGCAGGTGCCAATCACTTTGTTCTGCTCGCGATACCGTTCTTTGTCCTGGCCGGCCTGCTGATGGAGTCCAACGGCATGTCGTCGCGGCTGATCGAGCTGCTGCTGCGCGTATTCGGACGCGTGCGTGGCGGCCTCGGCCTGATCGCCATTACGGCAACCGCGTTCTTTTCAGGCGTGTCCGGCTCCAAGCTCGCCGATATCGCGGCTGTCGGCGGAGTCATCATGCCGGCCGTACGCCAGAGTGGCGAAGACCCCGACGAGATCGCCGCGCTCCTTGCCAGCAGCGCGGTCATGGCGGAAACGATCCCGCCCTGCGTGAACATGATCATCATGGGGTTCGTCGCCAACATTTCGATTGCCGGGCTGTTTCTCGCCGGGATCGTGCCGGCCGTCGTGCTCGCCGTGTCGCTCTGCGTCATGGCCGTGATCTTCGGCCGGCGCATCGATCCCGACCAGGCCTTCAGCGTGCGACGGCCGCTGGTGCCGCTGCTCGGCGGCGCGCTCGTTGCGCTCATCATGATCGGCATGATCGGCAAGGGCGTCACGTCGGGCGTGGCGACTTCGACCGAAGTATCGGCCTTCGCCGTGGTCTATGCGCTCGTCGCGGGATGGATCGCGTTCCGCGAGCTGACGCCCCGTGGTGTAGGACGGCTCTTCGTGCGCGCCGCGTCGATGGCCGGCAGCATTCTGTTCATCGTTGCCGCGGCATCGAGCGTCTCGTTCGCACTCACCCTCGAGCAGATTCCGGCGCTCGTATCCAGCGTGATGATCTCTTTCGGCAGTCACTACGGTGCATCAGGGTTCATGCTGCTGTCCGTACTGGTCATGATCGCGTTCGGTGCAATACTTGAAGGCGCGCCCGCGTTGATCATCTTCGGGCCTCTGCTGACGCCGATTGCGCAGCAGATGGGAATCAACCCGCTACACTTTGGAACGGTTGCGGTGGTGGCGATGGGACTCGGCCTCTTTGCACCGCCTGTAGGGCTGGGCCTGTTCGCCACGTGCGCGATCACGGGCACCCGGGTCGAGCGCGTCGCGCGGCCGATGCTCAAATACCTCGCGGTACTGGCTGTCGTCCTCATCCTGCTGGTGCTTGTACCCGGCTTCTCTCTCTGGCTACCATCCCGCTTTGGGATGTAAGTCACCTTACCGAGGATCTTGTGAGCACGATACAAGACGTCGCCCGACATGCCGCCGTCTCGGCGAGCACCGTGTCGAATGTACTGAACGGCCGCACGGAAAAGATGCGTCAGGAGACGCTCGCACGCGTGGAGGAAGCGATCGTCGCGCTGAAATACCGGCCCAGTACGCTCGCGCGTCAGCTGAAAACCGGTCAGACACCGCTGCTTGGCCTGCTGGTGCCGTCCATCGCCAACCCGATGTACGGCTACATCGCCCGCGAGGTCGAGACCTTCGCGCAGGAAAAGTACGGGCACCGGGTGTTGATCGGGAACACCTATCGGGACAAGGAAAAGGAAGCGTCTTTTTTCGAGGATCTCCTCGCCCATGGTGTACGGCGCGTGATCGTGATCTCTTCGCTTGCCGACGAGAGCCACCTGACGCAGGCCGTGCAGCGCGGCATGATTGTCGTCAGCTACGACCGGCGCGCGACACCGGGCGAACACTCGAAAGTCAACCACATCGCGCCGGATAACTTCGAGGCAGCGCGGATCGCCACCCGGCACCTGATCGCGCATGGCCATACGCACCTCGCGTTCGCGACGGTCGCGGGCATGACGGTTAGCCGCAGCGACAAGATCGACGGTTTCTACGCAGCGGCCAGCGAGGCCGGCTTGCGCGAACACGCACGTGTCATCGAAGGGGGCCCGTCGAACGAATACGGCGATTCCGTCATCGGCGAAGCGGGACACGATCTTGCGCTGCAAATCGTCAAGGATGCCTGCCGCCCAACGGGAATCGTGGCGGTCAACGACCTGATGGCGCTGGGGTTGATGTCCGGCCTGCGCGAGACAGGTCTGAACGTGCCCTCGGACATCTCTGTCGTGGGAATGGATGGCCTCTTTCTGTCCGCGATTTCCAATCCCGGATTGACGACGGTACAACTGCCAGTGACCGAAATGGCTCGCGCGATGGTCGAGCGGGCCATGACCGGCCCCTGCCCGCCCGACGTGGATGCAGACGATCTGGTTTTCAACACGACGTTGCTCGTCGAACGCGAATCCGTTGCGGCGCCCCCCGCACAGACCGCGTCTACCCATGCAAGAAAGCGGAAGACCAGCACATGAATACGGTTTTTGTTACTCACCCCCGAAACATGCTGGAGCGTTACTTCGGCGACAAGGCGCTTGCTGAATTGCGCGCACGGGCCCGGGTAAAACTGAACACCGGGCATCGGGAGCTCACCACCGATGAACTGGCGATCGCGGCGCGCGATTGCGACGTCATCATCGCCTATCGCCAGACGCCGGCGCCGCGGGCTTTATTCACCGCGCTGCCGGGGCTGGCCGCGCTCGTCCGGTGCGCGGTCGACATCCGCACCATCGATGTCGACGCCGCATGCGAGCACGGCGTGCTCGTCACCCAGGCAAGCGCCGGGTTCGTGCCGTCGGTATCGGAATGGGTGATCGGCGTGATGGTCGCGATGGCGCGCGGCATCGATACCTACGCGGCGGCATACCATCGCGGCGTGCCCGCGGAGCCCGCCATGGGACGCCAGTTGCGCGGTGCAACCCTCGGGGTCATCGGATACGGCCAGATATCGCGCTATCTCTGCGACGCAGCGTGCGCATTGGGCATGCGCGTCGTCGTCACCGATCCGTACACCGACGTCGAACGGCACACGCTGGAGCAGGTCACGCTGCCCGCGCTGCTGGGCATGTCCGATTTCGTCGTCTGCCTCGCGCCCGCAACGGCCGAAACCGCTCACCTGATGAATGCGCGAACGTTCGGCTCGATGAAACCCGGGGCGTACTTCATCAATGCCGCGCGCGGGGAACTGGTCGATGAAGCTGCGCTGCGCTGTGCGCTGGATTCCGGCCATCTGGCTGGCTGCGCGCTCGACGTCGGCAGCGAGCCGGACCAGATGCCGTCGCTGCTACTCGCACGGCATCCCAAGGTTATCGCGACCCCTCATATCGGCGGTCTCACGCCGGAGGCTATCGAACACCAGGCGCTCCAGACCGTGTCGCAGGTCGAGGCGATATTCCGCGGAGAAATTCCGGAAGGCGCCGTCAATGCTCCTCATGCGAGCCGCCTGAGCAGATTCGCGCGTGGCGGGTCGGCGGGTACAGACAACGGTGGAATCGCGAACGCTCCGTTTTCCGTACCGGACCGCAACTGACACGGGGTATGGATTCGACTTTGGCTACGGTGTACCCGGGCGCATGTGATTGCCACATTCATATCTATGAAGACGGCTATCCGCTTGCGTCCAGCGCAACGTTTCTCCCGCCGCCCGCGCCCGTAAGCGCATACCTGCGGATGCAAAAGGCGTTGGGCCTGACACGTGTCGTCGTGGTGCAACCCACCGGCTATGGCTTCGACAACAGCTGCACATTGTCGGCACTGGAAAAGTTCGGTGCTAACGCACGCGGCATTGCGATGCTGCCGCCGCAGCACTGTGACGATGAGATTGCCCGTCTGCACGAGGCGGGCATTCGCGGTCTGCGTTACATGATGCTCGCCGGCGGTCTCACCTCATGGAGCAATCTCAAGGCCGACGCTGCCCGCATCGCCCCACTCGGCTGGCATATCGATCTCCAGCTCGATGGGCGCAGCCTGCCGGGCTACGAGTCCGAACTGATGGACTTGCCCTGCAAGCTGGTCATCGACCATACGGGCAAGTTCATCGAGCCGGTGCGCCCGGACAGCGACGCGTTCGGCTCGCTGTGCCGCCTGCTCGATCGCGGACGATGCTGGGTGAAGCTCTCCGCCCCTTATGAAACGTCCCGCCTTGGCGCACCGGACTACGACGACGTGGCGCTGCTCGCGCGCGCGCTGGCTGCGCGCTACCCCGAGCGCTGCCTGTGGGGAAGCAACTGGCCGCATCCTGGCGCGCAGCCACGTCCCGATGACGCACTGCTGCTGGACTGGCTCGTCCGCTGTGCCGGTGATGAAAGCACGGTGGAGAAAATTCTTGTGGGTAATCCTGAAGCGGTTTATGGGTTCTCCGCGTCGCTGGCCTGGGATCGGGGTATCTCCCGCTACTCGTGAGCGGGTCGGCCGCATTGAAATGCCTGATATTTAAGGTATTCTCTCGACTGTACTAGCGTACGGAGGGCGATCAAATGGACATCTTTACTGTGGGTAGGCACGTGCGCGAGCGCCGGGAAGCACTCGGCCTCACCCAGGTGCGCCTCGCCATGCTCGCCGGACTGTCGCGTCAGACGGTTCAGGGACTTGAAGCCGGCACGCTGAAAGATTTGGGATTCGAACGAATTGGAAGGTTGCTGGATGTCCTGGGACTCAGCTTCGACACCCTGTCGCTTGCGGCAAGACTGCGCAAACGTGGGCTATGGATGGCAGCAAAAACGTCCAGCGTCAGCTATGCCGGCGACTTGACCGAAGACATGCTGGAACAAGCGCTCGCAACAGGACAGGTACCGACCGGGTACGAGGCACATATCGGGCATCTGCTGGACGAGGCTCCTGTCAGTCTGATCATCATGGCTGTTGAAGAAGCCGCGACACGCGAACATAAGACGCCCACCGATATCTGGCGCAATGTCACCATGCTGGCACAAACACATTCGGACAGCCGGAGGGCATTTTGGGTTTGAAGAAAACCGGCCTGATACAGGGGCCGTGGCAGCAGTTGCTGCCGCACGCGCTTATTCTGACCGATGAAATATCGAAGCACGGCGGCGTAGCCGAGCCGTTCTTTACGTTCGGTGGCGGCACGGTGCTGATGCTTCGCTATCAGCACCGGTTCAGCAAGGACATCGATATTTTCGTTCCGGATCCGCAAAGCCTGAACTATGTGAACCCACGTCTTAGTGACGTCGCCGAAGAGATATGTAAGGCGCAGTACATCGAAGCAGCCAATTTCGTAAAACTCGTGCTCGATGAAGGGGAAATCGACTTCGTTGCATCGCCAAACCTGCTGCCGGACGACAAGGCCTATGAGCTATGGGACCTATGCGATCGCGAGGTTCGCGTCGAAACAGCTGCGGAAATCGTTGCCAAAAAGATGTACCACCGCGGCGCCATCGCCACAGCCCGGGACCTCTTTGATCTTGCGACGGTCATCGAGCATGAACCCGACGCCCTGATCGATGCGATCCCATTCATGCATCGCCACCTCGATGAATTCCTGAAACACCTCCGCGCTCCGGGCACCAACTTCATCACGCAGTTCAATAGTATTCAGCAGATCAACTACAGCCCGACCTTTCAACATGCGGCCGGGCTGACTATCCGTTATCTCGACCAACTCCCACGCTAACGTCTCCAGCGCACCGGGCCAGCGGGTTCAGGCGAACAACACAGCGGTCTACCCACCCGAAGCAGTAGCCGAAGTAACCGCCGCTTCGGCCCGCTTCGTGGTGAAGTTCCACCGCAACGCCGCAGCCGTATCCACCGGCGCCGGCAGCAGACCCGCGCGATAGAAGGTGTCGGCGATCTTCTGCTGCTCGCCGAAATTCCGCGGCTCGACGGCGCGCATTCGCGCGCCCGGTCGTCGCCGCGTCCAGCCCCCAGATGGGCGCAAGCAGCTTTGCCGCCTCATCGGGATGAGCGCGCACCCATACCCCTGCGGACGTCAATTGCGCAAACACCGTATTGATCACATCAGGATGGGCCGCGGCGAAGCTGCTGGACGCCAGGTAATACCGTTGATACGAAGCGATGCCTTCGCCATTCGCGAGGATGCGTACGTCCGGCACCCGCTCGACCGAAGCAACGTACGGGTCCCAGGTGACCCACGCATCGACGCTGCCACGCCCGAACGCGGCCCGTCCGTCGGCAGGCGCCAGATAGCTGATGCGCACGTCGGCCGGCGTCAGCCCCGCTTTGGAGAGCGCGGCCAGCAGCAGATAATGACTGCCCGCGGCTTTGGTCACCGCGATGCGCTGCCCCTTCAGATCAGCAACCGTATGCAGCGGCCTGTCGCGCTTCACGATGATCGCCTGGGCGTCCGGCGAAGGCGCCTCCTGCGCGATATACACAAAGCGTGCATGCGCGGCCTGGGCGAACACCGGGACCGTATCGGCAATGTCGGCGCTAAAGTCGACTGCGTCGGCATTGAGCGCTTCGGTCAGCGGCAGGCCGCTCGCAAACTCGTTCCACAGGTAATGCCAGACAGCAAGGATAAGCGAGCGTTTTAGCTATGCTTAGCAGGCGAACGCACAATGAAACAGCGCTTGCGTATCAATCGGCAGGCAGCTTCCCCAACCACCGGCCTTGCTACCGTCTCACGCCCGGCGGAGGAACGCACGCGACCAGCCATCGTCGCTCAGGTCACCCCAATTTCAAAAAGACGATGCGTGAGGTCGGCGCCGGTACCTCCCGCTCTCGCCTTCTGCCAGCCCAGCGCACGGCTATAGCCGCCCAGCAGCGCCCGCTCCTCCAGATCACGCTCGCGAACCTCGACATGGCGATCCGCAAACGGATGCACGAACATTGCATCGACCGGGCAATAAAGCTCACACATGAAGCAGGTCTGGCACGCATCGGGACGGGCGATCACGGGGATGCCCGCGTCGACGACATCAAATACATTCGTCGGGCACACGTCCACACAACGGTTACACGACGTGCAACGCGACGCGCTGATGAGTTCGATCAAGGTAGCATCCCTTCCTGGCTGTAAATGGCTTCAACTGCAACAGGTCCGGCTGTAACGCTCAACGCGTCCGTGCCGGCAATGACCTGCCGGTACGCATGGCGGCCGTTACTCTGCGGGTAGTCCGTGCGCTGATGCAGCGCGCGCGACTCGCGCCGCCGCAGGGCTCCGGTGTACGCAAGCCTGGCGACATACAGCATGGCACGGGCCGACCGTGCCTGAAGAAGCGTCGGGCCTTCCGCGACCGGAGCCCGCGATGCAGCGTCGAGTGCCTGCTGCGCGGACACAAGACCTGCTTCACTGCGAAACAGGTTGGTCCGCAATGACCAGACCTCTCGCACGAGGACCTCACGTGCGACGACCGGGTCAGCGATCCGCAGGATGTCCGGCGGCGGCATGGAGAGTGGCGGCGCGCCCCTCAACGACGTGGCGAAACGACTTGCCGCCTCGCCCGCCCATGCGCCCGTCACGATCGCCCAGGCTGCATTCGGCGATCCACCGCCAGTGCGCCCACCGACAATGGGCTCACGCGATGCCGCATCACCCGCTGCATATAGCCCGGCAACACCGGTCGCACAATCCCGGCCCGTCAGACGGATCCCGCCCGTGCCCCGGACCGTCCCCTCGAGCCGCAGCCCCACCGGGAAACGCTCGCGAAACGGATCGATGCCCATGCGATCGTAAGGCAGGAACGCATTGCTCTGACCGCTGCGCAGCCATCGTTCAACATCGCCGCTCGCCCGGTCGAACACGGCGAACACCGGCTCGTCGACCAGCACTCTCGCTACGGATACGAATGCATCTTCGTCCTCGACGGCGATCTCGCTGCCATCCTGCCTCGAGTAACTGGCCCAGATGAACGGCAGCCCCTTGGTCACCGACGAAAACGCCGCTGAGAGGCCGTACTGGTTCGAGAACTCCATCCCCGAGAACGACGCGCCCACCTCACCGGCGGCAAGGTGGCCGTCGCCCGTGCAGACGTTGGTGCCGAGCGCGCCGCCGAGGAAAGCGCATCCCCCTGTCGCGATCACGGTCGCGCCCGCTGCCACGCGCCAGCGAGCGCCATCGCGGGTTATGCCGTGGGCGCCCGTCACCCTGCCCTCGACCTCGTCGAAGATGAGCCCAAGCATCGGCGAGTGGTCGAGAATCGTCACACCGGCACGCCGGATCTGCTGGCGCATGAACCGCATATAGTCCGGCCCGCGCAGCGTCGCGTAGTTCAGCGTCCCGTCTTCCTTGCGGGGAAACGGATAGCCGAGTTCGCCCAGCAGATGGAGCTGCCGCACCGCGCGCTCCAGCACTGCCCCGGTCCAGCCGCGCTCGCTCAGACCGCCGCCCGAGCGGAAGCGCTCGGCGAAATGTCGCCCGTATTCGGCGGGATCCTTCACATACCAGACGTTATTGTTCGACGCGGCGGCCGCGCCCGAGGTGCCGCAGTAACCCTTGTCGGCCAGCACCACCGCCGCGCCCGCCCGCGCGGCGGTGAGCGCCGCCCATGTGGCAGCCGGGCCGCCGCCCAGCACCAGCACGTCGGCGCGAAGCGAAATATCCTGAGTGCTTCCATGGAGCGCGGTCATGCGTGACCCTCCCATGGCACGAGTGCCTTCTGCAGGCGACGCAGGCCCCATTCGAACGCGGCGGCGATCAGTGCGATCACGACGATGCCCATCACGACGACGTCGGTCTCGAGGAATTGCGCCGCCGACTGGATCATGAACCCGAGCCCGCGCGTGGCGGCGATCAGCTCGGCGGCGACCAGCACCGACCAGCCGATGCCAAGGCTGATGCGGATGCCCGTCAGCACGTCGGGCGCGGCGGACGGCACGATGATGTAGCGGACCAGTTGCCAGCGTGTCGCACCCAGCGCCTGCGCGCCACGCAGCCGGCTCGCCTTGACGCGGCGCACGCCCTGCTGCGTCGCGATCGTCAGCGGTGCAAAAATCGCGAGCCAGATCAGAAGAATCTTCGACGGTTCGCCGATGCCGCACCAGATCACGATCAGCGGAAGATACGCAAGCGGCGGCACCGGGCGATAGAACTCGATCAGCGGATCGGCGATGGCCCTCGCTGTGCGGTTCAGGCCCGTGAGCACACCGAGCGGCACGGCCGTGACGATCGCCAGCGCAAGTGCGGCGAACACGCGCCACAGACTCGCCAGCGTATGCTGCAGCAGCGTCGCATTGCTGGAGCCGTCGACGCTGACGGCGATGAATTTTCGCGCGACCGCCAGAGGCGAAGGCATGAAAACCGGGCTGACCAACTGCAACCGTGTCACTACCGCCCATGCAGCGATCAAGACGCCGACCGTCGCGAGGCTGATATGGTGCGGTCGTAGCCGCACGCGACGCGAAGACTCACGTATGTTGCCCGTCGAAGTGTCGTTGCCCGTCAATCGACGACCGGGCACGATGCCCGTCGAACTGTCGGCCGAGTTCATGGCAGTACCTTCTCATCCGCAAAGAATCCGGTTTCGATCTGGTCGCGCAGACGAACGAATTCCGGATCGTTCTTGATCTCCCGCGACGACTCTCCATCGACGAAGCGCTGGTTGAAACCGGGTTGCCGGACCGAGTCGATACGGCCCGGCTCCCCTCTCATCAATACGAGATCCGTCGCCATGAAAAGCGCCTCGGTAATGTCGTGGGTGATCATCAGCATTCCCTTCCTGTATTGCATCCACAACCGCAACAGATACTCCTGCATGCGCACGCGCGTGAGCGCGTCGAGCGCGCCGAGCGGCTCGTCGAGCAGCAGATAGCGCGGATCGACGGCGAGCGCGCGGGCGAGGCCCACCCGCTGGCGCATGCCGCCGGATATGTTCCAGAGCGGATAGTGCGCGTAGCCGGCAAGGCCTGTCAGATCCAGAAGCGCGGCGACTTTCTCGCGGCGCACGGCGGCCGGCACGCCCGCGAGCGTCAGCCCAAAGCCGATGTTTTCCTCGACGTTCTGCCATGGCAGCAGCGCATCGTCCTGGGATACGACGCCCCGATCCGCACTGGGTCCGATAACCGGCGCGCCATCGATCGTCAGCCGGCCTCTCGACGGCGCGATGAAACCGGCAATCACATTCAGGAGGGTCGTCTTGCCGCAACCGGACGCGCCGAGCACAACCGTGAAGCTGCCGTCCCGCAGTTCGAGATCGATGCCGGACAGAACGGTGTGGCGGCCGTGCCCGGTGTCGAAATCAACGCCGACGGAGTCGATGCGGATCATCTGCCGACCCTACTGGCCAATCGCGCGCTGCACGAACGAAGCCGTCACGGTCGGCCGGTAATCGGGCAGCACGTCGTCGAGCCGTTTCTGTTCCTTCAGGAATTGCGACATGCTGGCAAGCGCGGCGGCCGTGCCTCCGCCGAGGAGCGACGGCGCGGCCTGCTCGCCCAGCAACGGATAAGTCGTCCCATGCAGCAGCGGCGGAACGTCCGCGGGCTCGGAGCCGCTGATGCGCGCGATCGCCGCGACCTGCGGCGAACTGGCCGTCCAGGTGGCGCCGTCCTTCCGGTATTGCGCATTGACCGCGCCGGTCACCCTCGCGAACGTCACGAGGAAGTCGGGATGGGCCTGCGAGAAGTCCTTGCGCGCAACCCACGCGAGGAATGTCGGCGAACCCCACTGACGGACATCCGCGGACGAAATCAGTACCTTGCCGGTCTTCGCGACCTTGCCGAGCGCCGGCTCCCATACATACGCTGCATCGATATCGCCACGCTGCCACGCCGCCGCGATTTCCGGCGGCGCGAGGTTGAGGATCGTCACGCGGTCAGCGGGAATATGCCAGTGCTTCAGCGCAGCCAGCAGGCTGTAGTGCGCGGTCGACACGAAAGGCACGGCGACCTTCTTGCCGATCAGATCCTGCGGCGTTCCGATATGGCTGCCGTCGCGCACGACGAGCGCCTCGGCAGAACCGATCTCCGCGGCCACGAAGAACGTCTCGAGCGGCAGGCCGCGCGTGATGCCCGCGGCAAGCGGCGTGCTGCCGACAAACCCGACCTGCACGTCACCCGAAGCCATCGCCGCGACCACATCGGCGCCGCTATTGAACTTGCGCCAGTTGATTTTCCAGCCGCTCGCTTTCTCATACAGCCCTTCGGCCTGAGCGATCTTGGACGGTTCGATATCGGTCTCATAGCCGATGGTCACGGTAGAACCCGCCGCCAGCGCCGATGAGGCCAGCGTCAAACCCATCACGCCGGCCAGGACGCTTTGCGCCAGTTGCCTGAAAATCATTGAAAATCCCCCGAAGATTGAATGGATGACGCGAGCCGCGACGCACCGCAGGCTGTCGCGGCCGGAGCCGACGTCCGTGAAAACAGCCCACGCCCGTTGCGTCGTTGTTATAACAACGACACTATGCGACGAGTATAGGAACGGACGGTGGCGGCGCAAAGCAACGATTTATGACTTGCTTATCGTGGCCAGAGCTTTGAGGATATGGGCGGTCTTCCACGTCACCGGCATCGAGTGCCATGCGTTTGCGCGTGAGCGCGACGGGCGTGATGCTCAAGCATCCATTTCACCGCTATTGCGACAACCCGACACATGAGCAAAACCGCGACCTCGTCCGCCCCGCTGTATGGACGTATCAGGGAAACACTCCACGCGCGCATTCTCGACGGCACCTATCCGCCCGGTGCCCGGCTGCCCACCGAGCAGGTGCTGTGTGAATCGTTTGGCGCAAGCCGGATCACGATCCGCCAGGCACTGGAGCAGTTGCGGCGCGACGGCTTCGTGTACAAGGTGCATGGTCAGGGCACCTTCGTGTCGGCGCCGCGCGCCTCGCAGAACATCAGCGCACTGCACAGTTTCTCGGAAGCGATGATCCCGATGGGACATCACGTGGCAAACCGGCTCGATGGCGTGCGCTATCTGAAAGCCGGCAAGGAACTCGGCGCACGGTTGCGGCTGAACGCAGGCGAGCGTGTGGCGGAAATCACGCGCGTGCGACTGCTCGACGGCGCCGCGGTCTCATTCGAGCGCACGTATCTCGACGAAGCGCTCGGCAGGCGACTGGCGAACGCCGAGCTCGCCACACGCGATATATTTCATGTGATTGAACAGGACTGCGGTATCCGGATCGGCTACGCGAATGTCGCGATCCGTTCGATCCCGGCGAGCGACGCCGTTGCTGACGCGCTCGCCGTCCCCGTGGGGAGCCCTGTGCTGTGCATCGAGCGGCACGTATTCGATAGTGCCGACGCACCGGTCCTTTTTGAATATCTGAATTTCCGCGGCGATGCCTTCCAGTACCAGCTACAGGTCAAGCGGCCAAAGTCCGCGCGTACCAGAACGGTAAAGCGATAGCAGGCCAGACGGGTTCGAACTGCGGCATACAGTGGCCGTGATCCGGCCCAACCCGTCGGCAAACGTGCTGGAACGAACACCCCCACGCCGCCCGCCTCACATCACGTGATCCGGAACGGCCTGCCATTCGGATCGTTCAGGAAGTCGCTGGCGTAATAGCGATGTTCCTGCTTGACACCGTTGACCCACACGTAAAGATTGACGATCGTCCACTGCAGGTTCAGCCCTTCGCTCGAGAGTACTTCGAGACAGTTGTGGAGGTTGTCGCGCGTGGGCTTGTAGTGACCGCTGTTGTTATCGATAGTGCGCAGCGCACCGTCCTTGATGGTGACGATGCCCGCCGAAATCACGTCCTTGCCGGCATTGAACGATGAATGGTTGAAAAACATCGCACCGCCAAGCGGATCGGCATCCTTGGCATAGAGCGTTCCGTAGTTATCCATCGCATACGCCGTCACGTCCCTGTCTTGCGTCGTGATCCTCTGGTCGTTGCAGTCATGCAGCTTCCCGTCAGCACCGACGATCGCGATGTATCGCAAACGCTCCGACTTGTTCAGATAGTTCACGTCGCCGGACGTCATATTTTGCCGGCCAATCTGGTCGAGAATCTGGAAGTCTTCCATCGTCAGGTTGTGCACGTTCTTCGCGGCAGCCGCCTGTATCGCCTGACGCGCGCCGGGGTCTCGTGGAAGGCCGATGTCCTGGTTGGTGGCGATTCCCCTGCTGACGTAGGTATGAGTGGCGTGCACACCGCTGCCGGAGATCGCCTGCGTTTTACCCGACATCAGATAAGACGTGCGCTCGTTCTGATAATCGGCGCCCATCGGCTGCAACGCCTTGACGTTATTCGCGCGTGCGCCCACCATCGCGCCGGACCCAAGCACGGCCAGTTTGTGCGAGTCGAAATGAATCCGCCCGCGCAAATCTGCCGTCAGAATGCCGAGTGCCTGCAGGCGCGTGTAGAGTTCGCGCAGCGCCTCGGTACCCAGATTGGTGATCGCGGTCCTGCGCGCGATGAACAGCGTTCTGACTTCTTCCGTGCGGGTAAAGGTCGTCGTGCGGAACTCCGACTTGCCCTGTTTCAGCTTGAGCCAGTCCTTGCACGCGAGAACGATCTCGTTGAGGCACGCGATTTCGCGCGTTGCATCGGCCGCACCGTTCATTTCGTCCCAGTACGCCTTCAATGCGGTATCCACCGCCCGGATATTGTTGCCACGCGCCTTGAACCTGGCAAAATTTTTGGCCGTTGCGGTTTTAAAGGTCGGGTATTGCGTGTTCAGCATTTTCTGGATCTCCGTTAATCGAGTCCGAGCATCGACAGGTAGCGCCCAAGGCCGCCCTCTTCGCGCGCCACTTCGCGCATCAGTTCCGGGAGCGGCATGCGCCCCCACACCACGGCACGCCTGAGCAGATAAGGCGTCGGGCTATGCGGTTCCTGCAGCGCCAGATAGTCGGCGATCGTCGCCAGCATCTGGTAAGCGTGATCGCGGCTTGCGATCGTTGTGCCAGCAGCAGCCGTCCTTGCACTCGCAACCGGCGAACCCGGCACGGCAACCGGTGCGTCTGCACCGGATAACGGCACTAAGGCAGTGGCAACCTGCGATGCCGGCGCATCATCTGACTCGTGCATACCTTGCACCCCCTGCGGTCCAAGCAAAACGGTCACCGCACGCCGCAGGCGTTCAAGCGCCGTCGACACCCGCCCAAGGCTTGGCGCTTCGTCACCGAACAGCACATCGACCTGTGCCACCAGCGCGGCCCACTGCCCGCTCGCCTCGTCCAGTTGCCGGTACATATGGATCAGCGCCGCGCGCGCCGGCCGCTGCGCCGCTGCACTGACGATCAGATCACGCGTGAGAACGGCGGCGCCCTCATCGTCCTCCGCGGACGCGGATGCAATCGCGCTGCGCTCCCAGCGATCGAGACTGATCGTCTCAGGCTCGTTCGCGTCGATCACGAGCAACGGCACATGCAATGTCAGCACCTGGGGAAACACCTCGTTTGCCCATGCGAACGGCGCGCAGCGCGGCTCCGTATCGCCATCCTCGATACGCGGATGCGCGCTGTCCCAATAGTGCTGCGCGAACGCCGCCAGCAACCGCGTGCCGGCGAGAAAGCCGTCGATGCCATGCAGGTACGTCCATGCTTCGCACAGCCACGCGGCCAGCTGAAAGTCCTTGCTGCGGTGCTGCAGCGCGTCGCTGCACAGCAACGCGACGCGCTTCCAGTCGGCCTTGACGAGCGGCCGTTCCCAGTCGCCCATCGGCAGTGTGTGGTCGTCTTCCTCGCGCGCCGTGCGGATCGACTGATACAGCGGGTCGTAGCGCAAGGCGACGCCGCCAGGGTCATCACCGGGCAACGGTTCCAGCAGCGCATCGAGATCGACCGGCGAGGTCTCACCCAGGTCCATCGTGGGAATCGCGTTCATAGGGCACTCCATTCGGGCGCTCGTGTCGGAAAACTGCGCGGCCACGGCAGTGGCGTCTTGCGACCGGCGGGCATCAGCGTGAGGCGCAGAAAAACGCGTCCCCGCGAAGCTTTCGGCAGCATCGGCGCATCGGTGGGACTGGCCGTGCCAAGCGGAAATTCGAGCTGCAGCAACTGCGATGCGGCGTCCGCGCGCAGGCTCGAATCCGCCACGCGCTGGCGTGCGATCGCCGTGATCAGTGCCCACGGGTCGTCGAACTGCCACGTCAGCGTGCGGCCATCGGTCGACAGCGCGTGCTGCTTCGCATCGTTGAGCGCGATCAGCGGCGAGTCCTTGGCGAAGCGCAGCGTCAGCACCACCGGCGTGCCGTAGTCCCAATGCAGCGGATGCGGCGCATCGCGCAACGACACGCTTTGAGCGCCGAACGTCACCGTCCAGTCGATCACCTGGTTGCCGGCAATTTCGCCGTCGCGGCTCGCACGGAACTCGACACCGACGTCATAGCCGGTCGGCGCTCCGCTGTCCGACGGATAGAGCGGCGCGAGCAGCGTCTTCACCTGGTTGAAGTTATCGACGAACTGACGCACCGGCACCCCCGCAACGTTGCTCCGCGCGCCTGTCGTACCGCGCGCCTCGGCGAACGTCGTCGAGATCCGCTGATAGCGTTTCAGCACGCCGCCGAGTTCGCCGAAGTCGGCACTGGCGGAGCCGTCCGCGCGGGCGGGTATCGCGCCGCCGAACGGTTGCCGCCCGGCGACGGTCTGGTTGAACGCCGTCGAAAAATCGCCCCATTGTTGCCGCAGGTCGAACGTGTAGCCCCGGCTGCAGGTGGCCAGCAGTTTGTCGTAGAGCTGCGCATGCCGCTGCGCGAAGTAGTCGTCGCCGCCGCTCGCGGAAGGGCGCGCGACGAACTTCTCCATGCAACCGCCGGCGCCCGGCTCCGCCGCGACCGTCTGCACGAACTGCTCGAGACCCAGCAGGCTGCTGTTGGGATTTTTCAGCTGGTAACGCTCCAGATCGCGATTGATGGCCTGCCAGCGCTGGGCAAGCGGTGTCGCGAGATCGGTTGCGTCGAGCGCGGCCAGATAAAGCGATGCTTCATGACCGAGCGCCAGCGCGCGTGCCGACTGCTGCGCGAGGTACGGCGCGAGTCCCGCTACATCGGGCACGCCGAAGGCGGCAAGCACCAGCGAATGCGCCGGCCGCACGCTGTCGTACACCGCTGGCCGCGTTGCGTAGAGCTCGGATTGCGTCAACGCATCGTCGACCGCGCGCAGATGCGCGAGCGCGTCGTGCGAGACGAGCGTGTCCAGATCCTCGATGCGCGCGTTCGCGCCCATCTCGGCCAGCATCGCCTTGATCTTGACGAGCCGCGCATTGGCCGCGTCGAAACTCGCGCTGTCCGGATCGCCCTGCACGGGCGTAACGGTCGCCGCGGCAGCGATGGCGTCGGTCGCGAGGCGCGCGAACTGCGTATCGAGCGCCTGCCCGATCGCCGGCTGTGCGGATGCCGGCAAACCGGTGAGCCCCTCCGCGAGGAAGCGCTTGCGCATGTCGCCGAGCGTCAGCGCCTTGTCGAGTTGCGCGCGGTCCCACACGATCATCGAACCATCAGGCAGGAGCGGCAATGCGAGATCGCGCGGCGCGGCCATGAACGGCTGGTTCAGGAGTGCCGTCAAACCGTCGCGAAGTGCAACGCGGCCGGGTGCGAGCGCGTAGCGGCCATCCTTGTCGAGCCACACCACTCCGCTATCCGGTCCGCCGAAGCGCTGCGCCAGCTCGCTTCTGAACACCTGGAACGCTGTCGCCGAGCGCTCTCGATCCTGCGCGACGATATCGGCGCCGATCAGGCGGTTCTGCGCAGCCTGTGCGAACGTGCGCTCGTAGACCGGACCTGGCGAGAACTGCTCGCGCCGCATCCATGCGCCCTTGCCGGAGGCGAGCAGATCCTGCTGCGCATTGATCCCCGCGACGATGGAACGGTAATCCGCCGTGATCTGGCCAAAATCGCCGCCAGCCGTATCGGCGAGCGACAGGTTGCCGAGATGGTCCGTCACCGCGCGCTCCGCGACGAGCAGCGCATTGTTCTTGAAGAGCCGGTCGTCGAGTCGTTGCATGCCCTTCTCGAACGTGCAGCGCAACGGCGGTTGCAGGATCGCCAGCCCGACACCGGCCGAGGTGGCGGCGTCGCCCGCGTAGGCCCGGCCGCCATCGGAATCGCGATAGAAGAACGGCAGGCTGCCCGACACGTTGCCCTGCAGTTCCGCGCCGAGCGTATAGCGCACGACGAGCCGCAGTGCATCGGCATTGCGCGGGTCGGGACGTTGCAGCCTTTGCAGCGCCCGCAATGCCGCGTCGAGCTGATCGAGCGAGCCGACGTATCGCTGCATGGCCCGCAAGTCGGGCAGATCGTCGACGGAAAGACTGCCTGCCGATCGCTGAACGGCGTCCATGCCGTCCGGCGCGGCGCAGTCGTCCCCGGTGATCAGCTGTCCGGTGGACGGGTCGCGACCGACGCCCGTGAGCTGGCTGACGCGCGCCAGCAGTTCACGCTGGATCGCCGTGACGGCGACGTCGCCGAACGCATGCTCGAAGCGGTCCCGAACGCGAAGGTCGAGATCGTCGAACATGCTCCACGAACCTGGCATGAAGAAGGACGACGACGTCTCGGCCGCGAGCCGCTGGTTCATCGCAATCAGCGAGAGCGCTTCGCGCCGGTACCAGTCGGGCGACAGGTCCTGCGCGTGCTGCGCGGCCATCGCGCGCTGCTGCCCGACAGTGTGCAGCTCGTCCAGTGCCGTCACCAGTTCCGCGTTACGGTGGTTCAACTGCCAGGTCGCCGCGATCAGGCCGATGCCCCAGCCGCCGAGCAGCACGATACCGCCCCAGCGCAAGGCCCGATGCACCATCGGACGCGACAGATGTTGCGAACGCGACGGCCGGGTGAGCCCATATTCAGCGAAAATCTTCTTTTCGAACAGATCGCGCAGAAACGCCGGCTGAAGCATCAACTCGTCGAGGATGTCGCCCGCCGCGTCACGCTCGCCGTCTGCCCTGAATCGCGGTTCGGCGTGATCCGCGCGCTCGCCGTACAGAACCACGGCATCGCGGCTCTGCGGATCCTGTGCGCCGCTGTCGTCGCCATAAGGCACGAGGCCAGCGCCGGGACCTTGGACGACACCGGCTGCCCCGCCCGGAACCGTGGCCCCGCCCTGCGCGATTTCGCTGCTGTCACCGGTGAGATAGATACCGCGAAAGAAGAACGGCTCGTGATACGCGCTCGGACGCAGCAGTTCTTCCACATACCGTTGCAGCTGCGCGCGCAAGCCTTCGATGCGCGACGGCAGCATCAGAAACTGGCGTGCATCCTGATCGCCCGGTGCGAGCGCGAACAGTTCGGCGGTCGCATCCGATACCGCGCCCGTCATGCAGGCCATCGCGGTGTCGATCCAGTCCGGCTGATACGTGGTGGACAGATCGTATGGCGACGACCAGCCGAGCATGCTGGAGCGCATCGACTCGGGCAGCGCCCGCGCGAACGCCGCGAAACCGGGCAACGCTTCACAGCCGGTCACCACGACGTACACCGCGAAGCGGACCGCAAAGCGGTTTTGCGCGAGCCACAGCCGGCGGTGCGCGAGCTTCGCGCGCCGCACCAGTTCGAGCTGCGCATCGGTATCGCCGGCCAGCAGCATATCCGCCGGCACGGTCACGACGACGCTGTCGAACGGCCGTTGCGGACGATAGTTGCGGCAGAGACCGAGGAACTCATCCCACGGTTTTTCGTCGCCGTCGTCGTCGGGCGATCCCAGCCACGCGGCCTTGATGTCGATCACCACGCCGCGATCAAAGAAGTTCCACGCGATGCCCTGCGTCGACGCCGCGTTGGCCGCATCGGAACCCAGCGCGCTCGCCACGCCGGATTGCGCGATCGGCAGCGGCTGCCGCTCGTCGTCTTCGTTGAGCACCATGATCCACGGCACGTTGTAGCGCTCGGCGCGCGACGCGATATTGCCCTCGATCAGTTCGACTGCCTGACGGAACGCCGTGCGCAGCGAATCCGATCGCAGGCGCACGATCTTGCGTTCGCCCTCCGGTTTGGTTCGCGCGCCATGCGCGGCGAAGTAAAGCACCGCGCCCAGCACGATGCAGACGACCAGCGTCAGAACGCCGATCGATAACAGGAAGAGATTGCTCGTCAGCATCGCCGGCCTCCGGCATGCCTTGCGTCACAGATGTGCATCACGATCACGGTGCGCCTCCGACCAGCGTATCGGCATGCAGTGCTTCGCGCACCGGCCACGATTGCCACAGCCACAGCACCTCCGAGATCGCCAGCAGCGACACGGCGGTGAGCAGGAAGATGACTGTCCAGCGCGTGACCGTCGGCAGCTTGCGCGGCGCGATATGCGACAGGGTGTTCGAATAAGCCTCGTCGACCAGCACGCGATCGCGGCCACCGAGATCCGGCCTGCGCTGATAGACGAATTCGTATAGCTCCTCACGAAAGCCGCGCAGGCGCGGGTCGGTCTCCATGCCGCGAAACCTGCCGTGAAAACCGAGCGCGAGGGCGAACAGATAAAGCCGCGCGATGTTGCGGCGTGACGGCTCGCGATCCGAGAGCAGCTGCTCGATGCGCGTGAACACGAGATCGCCCGCCACGTTGGTGCGAAAGAGCGTCGATTCGAGCAGATACGCACCCCAGTGCGAGCGCCCCGTCCACGGTGTGTTCAAGAGGATTTCGTCGGCGAGCACGGCCTTCAGATAGCGTGCATCCGCGACGTTCTCCATTTCGAAGCGCGTGCTGTCGCGCCGCGACTGCAGCGTCTGGATTTCCAGCAGATTCAGCAGATGCCGGTGCAGCCCCTGGGCGGCGGCCTCGGGGTCCGTATCGTGCGCGTCGGCAAGACGTGTCTGCACGTTCATCAGTTCGCCGATAAACGCGCGGAACTGGCCGGCGATGAGATCGTCTTCCTGATTGTCGGGTCGGTAGCGTGCCATGCGTGTGTGACCTTCCTGTTACCTGTTTATTGCCCGTGTTTTAACTTCGACCTGGCTGCGGGTTGCCGGTGAACCACGGCGGCGAACGACGGCCGCGACCGGGATCAACCCTTCACGAACAGCAGCATTTCCTGCGGTCGCTGCGCGTTCGCGCCCTCGTTCGGATTACCGATCACCAGCAGTTCATCGCCGCAAATCAGCGCGGGGTCGACTGCGATCTCGAACAGCAGATAGCCCGTTCCAGAGCGCACGCCCAGATCGTCCGCATGCTCGACGCCGCGCCGCGCCGCGCCCAGCACACGCCGGCTGCGCAGCGACGCATAAACCGGCTGCGAGCCGATCACCGCGCCCGCCATCCACGCCAGCAGATCGCGATCGGACTGACCGCGCAGACCGATCACGAGACGCTCGCCGATCCATTCCGTCTGCAGACCGATTTCGAACGCGCCGTGGCTGAAGAGGAATTTGTGCTCGCGATATTTCTCGCTTACTTCAGAGACCGACTCGCGCAGCGCGCGCAGCAGCGGCGTGAAGACCGCCTGCGGATCGGCGTGATCGTAGTCTTGCGGCACGGGCGGCATGCCGCCAGGCCGCAACATGCTGAGCGAGCCGAGCAGCGACGTCAGCGCGAGATACAGCGTCAGCGGATGCAGATGCGGCGTGCGCAGCACGGCTTCCACGAACGGCAGATCGCTCAGCAGACAGCGCAGCCGCTCTTTCAGCTCCAGCTGGGTCAACCGGTCGTCGGCCTTCGATGAAGGAATCGTCATCTGCCGCGCGACGAACGCCGCCTTGCCGCGCAACTGGCCAAGGAGCGCGGCGACGCCGGTCCACAACGGGTTGTCGCGGCTCACTTCGAGCAGCGGCGGCAGACGCTCGCCGAGCCTCACGACCTCGTTATCCTTGTAGACAGAACCGACGCACATCGACACATGAAGCGCCGAAGGCCGTTCGCCCGCGACCAGCGACAGATTCGGCAGTTGTCGCGGGATATCGGCGGGCGGCGCGTCGGACACTTCGTCTTCGACGGGCGCGCCACGCGACGAGCGGAACCGCCTGACCTGCGCGTCGCGGCGCATCGTGCCGGCCACCGGCAGCGCGAGATACAGATCGAGCGGACCGCCGGCGATCTGCTCCGCAAACGGCGCCAGCGAGAGTTCGAGCGGGCCGTGCCCGTTCGCCTCGGCGGCGTAGGCGACCGCGGTGCCGTCCGGCATGATGGCTTCGAGTTCGAGCACGCGCACGAGACCGGTCGGCAGCAGTCCGTTGTCGAGTACGAGCCGGCGCACGCCCCAGCTAAAAGGCGAAGCCGCGAGCGTCTGCCACGCGACCAGCGAATCGAAGCGCGCCGACATCAACTGGAAATGCTGTGGCGCGAGCAGCAGCCCTTCATGCCACTCGACGCGATCTACGACGTTCATCGCTTCATGCATGGGAAATCGTCCTGGGCAAAGCCCGATGGGTTTGACGCAACATGGGCGATTCGCCGCAGGGCCGGCCGGATGTGGCCGTGCAAAAGGCAGCGAGGGAAAGACATCGCGACATGTTCACTTTGTGTCCGAGACAGAAAAAGCCGTGCTGTCCAGCTGCACGACGAGCGTGCCGCTGAACTGCTGGATCCGCACGCGATGGGCGCCGGCCTGTGGGTAATCCGCGAAGACGAAGGCGCCCGCCACGCGCGTGCCGTCGAACGTGTCGCCGGACACCTCCAGACGTTGCCCCGGCACCAGTTCCCAGCTTTGATAACGCAGCCCCTTCGGGAACGACGCCGCCAGGTCCGCGCGGCCGTCGAACCACTTCGACGCGGGCAGCGCGGTGAGCCGGTCGACGAGCGCATCGTCGGTCACGAGGACCACGTCGACCGCGACCGGGCTGTTGCCGTTGACGTCGTCGCTGGCGATCAGCGTTACCTGTTTCCACTTCACCTTGTCGCCCTTGAAGCTCAGGAACGACGGCGCCGCGCAGCCGGCAAGCGCGCAGGCGGCGAACAGCGCGAGCAGGCAGGCGGCCGTCGTGCGCCACGTGTACAAACCCTTCATCGAAAATCTCCCCATCCGCCGGCCTGCGTGGCGGCGTTTTTAAACCATGCGTATTCCACGGCTGTGCGATCTGATCTCATCTCGCCCCCACGCCGATGCCCATCAGCACGATGAGCGACGCGGCCATCAACGCGCAGCCCGTGGCCAGCGCCAGTTGCGCGCGCGAAAACGAAAACTTCAGTACGGCGCCGTGCGGATCGAGCGGCATCAAATCCGCTGGCACGACCCGCTCGGACGGCAACCCCGCTGACACCAGCGCGGCCACCGCGCAGGTCGAAACGAGGCTCAGCACGTTGCGCGGGCCGTCGCAGATCAGATCGATCGCGATAAACAGCGCGCCGGCCGCTTCGACCGGCAATTGCAGCGCGGACAGCACGACGGCCGCATAGCCGACGGTGCCGAGCCCGTTCTGCCCCGACGAGAGAATCGCCGCGACGGTCGAGCCCACCGCGATGAGCACGATGTCGGACGGGCCGATCGGCCGGTTGTAAAGGTTCGCGACGAACACGGTCGCCAGCGCGAAATACAGCGCGGAACCCGCCCGCACGAACACGGAGCCGAGCGGCACGACGAGTTCCACCACGCCGCGCGAGAAGCCGAGACGCACGCTCATCGCCTCGATCGTGTGCGGGATCGGCGCAGTGGCGCTGCCCGAGGTCAGTCCGACCAGCAGCGGCGCTTTCAGATTGGCCAGCACGCTCAGGAACGGCAGACGCGCGATCCTGGCCATGACCGCGATCGCCACCACGCAAAGCAGGAGCGCGAGCCCGATGAAGTCCAGCAGAAAGCTGCCCATGGCGAAAACGGTCGCGCGCTGCGTGTGCATCGTCAGATGCGCGGCCGTGCCGAACGCGAGCACGGGGATCAGCAGGTTCGCGTATTCGATGACGTGTTCGAGCGCACGGTAGATGCCCTCGAACACGTTGGTCAGCATGCCCGACTGTTCGCGCGAGAGCGCCGCGAACGCCATGCCGAACATGATCGTGCCGGTCAGGATGCCAAGCGTGTGCCCTTGCGCGAGCACGCGGTAGAAGTTGTCCGGCACGATGTCGTTCAGCGCGAAGCCGATCCGCGACGGCAGCGCGTCGGCGATCGAGCCGGCGAACAGCCTCATCGGCACCTCGCCGCCGCTGCCCGTGCTGTTGAGCACCAGGGTGCCGAGCTGACTGCGCGCTTCGTGCGAAAGCTGCGCGCCCGGTGTGGCGAGCAACCCCAGCATCGTGCCGCCAGCTGCGGACAACGCGACCAGCACCACCGCGACCGCGAGGATCGTGCCGACGCGCACCGCCGGGCGCGGCAGCGCGAGCACCTGGCGCAGCCCGAAAAAGGTGGCGACCACCAGCAGCGGAACCGCCGCCATGTTCACCACGGCAAGATAAAGCTGACCGACGACCCATGCGAACGTCGAGGGCGCTTCGGAAACCGCGCCCGTGACGCCGCCCGCGACGAGGCATAGCAGGAGCCCCGGCGCGCTGTTGGAGAGCTTTTTCAGCGCGTTCATCAGAACCTGTTCCAGCCGCGCGTGGTGGCATACATCATCGTCGCGCGGGCAAGTTCCAGCGTGCTGTCGATCAGCGGGAACGCCGTCGCGCCGATCTGCCGCGCCGCCACCGGAATTTCGGTGCAGCCCATGATCGCCGCCTGCACGCCGCCATCGGCCAGCGTGGCGAGCACGTCGGCGAGCGCCGCGGACCCTTCGGCAAGCCGCCCTGCCTTGATGTCGCGAATGCAGGTGTCGAGAGTGTGCTGCGTCGCGTCGTCGGGTACGACGGGTTCGATATCGCGCGCCGCGAGCGAGCGCTGATAGAACCCCGACGCCAGTGCGCCGCGCGTCGCCAGCACCGCCGTGCGCGACACGCCGGCGGGGACCGCGGCCACGCAGGTCTCGGCGATATGCAGCACCGGGGCCGCACTGCGCGCGCACATCTGCGCGTACCAGTGATGCGAGGAATTGCACGGGATTGCGATCAGGCCGACTTCGTTACGGTTGAGCAGATCGATGCCCTTCAGCAGATATGGCAGCGGCGCTTCGTCGCCGCTCAGGATCGAGCGTGAGCGATCCGGAATCTGCGGCAGATTCGCCACCATCATGGGCAGATGCTGCTGGTCGCTTTCGGCGCGGGTGAGGTTGATCACCTTCTCCATGAAGTCCACCGTTGCAAGCGGGCCCATGCCGCCGAGCACTCCGATCATTGTCATGGCGCGCTCCTAGATCTTCAGCGGGCGCGGGCAGATCATCGACACGGCCGCCGCATTGCCGATCACGAGGATCAGCGTGCGCAACATGTCGCAGACCGGATCGACCGCGAGAAAGAGGATGAACGCCGCCTCGAACGGCAACTGCAGATACGCGCAGGTCATGCCGACCAGCGACACGGTCACGAGGCCGGTCATGCCCGCCGATGCAAAACCTGCCAGCACCGAGGCGAGCAGTACCGTGCAAACCTCGACCACGCCGAGCGTGTGGCCGTAAAGCTGGGCGATGAAGAGCGTCGCGCACACGTAGTACACCATCGGGCCGACACGCAGCAGCGACACGGCGAGCGGCACCAGCAGCTCGACCCGCGAGCGCGCGAAGCCGAGCCCGTCGACGAGCGTTTCGATCATGCTCGGCATGCAGGCCGCGCTATTGCGCGTGGCGAGCGCGAGCGCGAACGGCGCGCGCAGCGCGTCGAGCGTCGCGCCCAGGCCCTGATTCGAACGCTTCCAGATCACGACGACCGCGAATACCAGCAGCAGCACCGCCACCAGGAAGAACGCGATGACGAACTGCAGCATCGCGTGCAGCGGCCCGACACCCGACTTGCCGAGTTGCGCCGCGCTCATGCAGAAGAGGATCAGCGGCAGCGGATAGCTCAACCAGTGCATCAGTTTCTGGCAGGCGTGATAGATCGTCTCCAGCGACTGGCTCAGGCCGACGGAAATGCGCTCCGGCACGCGGCCCACGGCGAGGCCGAACAGCAGCGCGAACACCAGCGCCTTGAGTGCGTCGCCATTGGCGAGCGCGGCGAAAATGTTGGTCGGCACAAGGCTCGTCAGCACATCCGCGAAGCTGAGCGACTTCGGCGGAATGTCGGTGCCGTACAGGCTCATCACCGTATCGCTGGACGTTGAATCGCCGCCCACCATCATGCCGAACGTATGCATGGTGCTGCTCGACAGGTTCGCGCCCGGGTTGAGCAACAGCAGCACGATCGCGCCGACCACCGCGACGATCACCGATGCACCCGCGAATACCGTCACCACGCGCAACAGCAGCCGCGAAGCGCCGCCATCGCGGAACAGCCGCTGCAGACTGAAGATGACCGCCGAGATCATGAACGGCAGCGTGGTCATCTTCAGCAGATCGACGTAGATGTCGCTCAGCACGACGAGGTGCTGCGATTCGGCGGGAAAGAGCAGACCCGTCGTGCCGCCGAGCACGAGGCTGCCGATCACGACCCACGGGTTGAGCACCAGAGCGTAGATCTTGCTGGAATTAATTGTCATGTGCCGGATCCGGTTGGCGAGATCAGTAAATCAGTAACTGGGTGCCTGCAGAACGGCAGCGACGTCGAGCCGCTTCGCACGATCCGCGAGGAACTGGTTGACGAACGCGAGCAGCGCGGGCTCGGAAATATTGACGGCGACGGCGAGCGTGTCCTCGAGGTCTTTCAGCGTCACCACGCGCAGACGCAGCGACGCAGTCGGATCGGCTTTCAGCACGCGCTTGACCTCGAACTCGTCGCGAAACGCGGCGGTGATCTCGCCGTCGTTCAGCGCCTTGAGCACGCCGTCCCACGTCGGGTAGCTCATCAGCTTCGCGTGCGGGAAGTTACTCAGCGCGTACTCGGCATACGACGACTTCGCCACCACGCCGAGCGTGCCGTCATAGGTGCGGATCACTTCCGGCACCTCACGCCCGTGCGCGAGCTGCGCGAACTTCACGCGGTTGAGCAGCAGCGCGCGATTCAGGCGCAGATAGGGCTCGCTGAAGCTGATGATTTCGGTGCGCGGCAAGGTGCGCGACAGCTTGCTGACCGCGATATCGGCCTGCCCTTTCGCGAGCAGGCTGACCACGCCGTCGAACGTCATCGCGTCGCGGTTGAAGCGCACTTTCACGTTGAGCTTCTGGGCGAGTTCTTTCGCCAGATCGATGTCGAGACCGACGAGCTGTCCGTTGTGCTCTTCGAAGAACGGCGGCTGGTCGACGCCCAGCACCGCGACCACCAGTTCGCCCCGGTTGACGATGCGCGCGAACTCCGGCGCGAGAAGGCGACCGTCGGGCATCTGGACGAGACCTGTCGACGTCACGACCGGTGCCGCCCCGGATGCAGGCGCGGGAGCGCTCGCCGGTACGCGCGCGGCCGGCGCGGCATCGGCGGCGAACGCGGGCACGCCGGACGTCGCGAGGAGGAGCGCCGTACATGCCGCGCACGTCATCGTGACGTGGGATCGAACGACAGCGGCAACGCGCCGCTGGCAGAGTGAAGCAATGTCTGAGATGAATTTCGCAAACGACATAGAGGCAGCCGGTATCAGTTAGTCGAGGAAGAAGCGGGAAGCGGCACCATGTCGCCCGTGTCGGCTGGTTGCGTCGGTGCGGGCGCGGCAGCAGGCGTTACAGTGGGCGTGGCGGAGACAACGGCAGCCGGTTGCGCGGACAGGCTGGGCGCCGCGTAACGCACGCCAATCTCGACGCCCAGCAGGAAAAGGAGTCCGCATAACAGCACGGCACAGGTGACGGCAATCGTCACCATGCGCGAAGTCATCGAAAAGGCGTATTGCATCGTGTGTCTTTCCTCAGGGAACCATGGTGTCGACCTGCGCGGGCATCACGATCTGGATCACACCGCCCCATGCGCACATCAGCTTCGACGCGTTCTGCAACGCCGGCTGGCCGCCGATCAAAACCGTGGGCGAGCCGGGTGCCCACGGCGCGGATGTCATCGGCACGCACGGCATCGGCGTGAGCACGCCGAGCGCGGCGGCCGTCGCGGCGGCCACCTGCGGGTTGCCCGGGCAATTGCACATGCCGAACGGCGCGACGTTGACGATCGGCGCGTGATCCATCACGCAGGCAAGCGGTGTCTGTCCCATCACGCCGCTCACCGGCAGCACCGACAGCACGCCGGGCGCCACGCCGAAGCTGCATTGCAGGCCGCTGCCGGCGGTGATCTGGATGCCCATGGCCTACCCCCTCACCCAGCGTTCGAGACGCTCGGTCAGGCGCGGCGCGGCGGCGGCATCTCCGGTCGCGGAGATCGCGCGCCAGGCGCCCTGCGGCTTGCCCCGCACATAGCGGCGTTCCTGCATCACCTGACCGTCCGGCCCGTAGCGGCGCACGGTTCCATCCAGCAGATCCGCGCGATACGGCGAGACCTGCGACAGCGCGCCGTCTTCGGCGTATTCGAGCGACTCGCCTTCGAGCACACCCAGGCGATACCGCACGCGACGCACCACCACGCCGTCGTGCATGAAGAGCGCCTCGCCGTCCGGCACGCCCTTCACATACTTCACGCGCGACGTAACGAGGCCGCCGGGCGCATAGCTCAGGCTCTCACCGTTCAGCACTCCGAGCACGTAATGCTGGCGGCTGGCAAGCACGCCTTTTTGCCATGTAGTGACGAGGCCGTGCAGCTTGCCATCCACGTAGTGCGCCTCGATAAGCGGTACGCCGGACGCATCGAACGCGCGCAACGGCCCGGACAGCGCGCCAAGCGCGAACATCGCGTTCAGCA
The DNA here is from genome assembly GCF_907164575.1 of Paraburkholderia gardini. Classification (GTDB taxonomy): domain Bacteria; phylum Pseudomonadota; class Gammaproteobacteria; order Burkholderiales; family Burkholderiaceae; genus Paraburkholderia; species Paraburkholderia gardini. The sequence goes on along the minus strand of NZ_CAJQYY010000001.1, from coordinate 71,324 downwards.
GCACCGTGCCACCCGCGCCGTAGCGCACCATCTCGCCATGCTGCACGTCGCCCGCGAACGACATCCGCGTAACGAGGTGTCCCGCGTCGTCGTGTACATCGACGACGCGCGTCGCGCTGGCGGGCGAACCGGAATCGACGGGAAGAGTGGCGGCGTTCATCGTCGTTCTAGTTGAGCTTGATGAGCGAGCCTTTCAGCTCGAGGATGCCGCCGCTTTGCACCGTGTGCGTCGCACTGGCCTTCTGCTGCACTTCAGGCGCATCGTTGGTCAGCGTGGCGCCCGCCTTGTTCGTGAGCGTCGTGCCTGCCTTGTTGTCGAGCGATGTGCCCGCCTGGCAGAGCAGCGCCGCGCCCGACTTGATCGTGACCGAACCGGTCACGTCGATCACCAGATCGCCGCTCACCTTCAACTGATAGTCGCCCGTCACGTTCTGCGTAAACGCTGCGTGATTGGTGTGCGTTTCGTCGCCCGTCACGTCCAGCGTGCGGGTGCCCTTCACGTTGTGCGTCTCCTTGCCCGCCTGTACGTCGACGGTGCGATCGCCCTTTTGCAGCACATGCGATTCGGCGCCCGCTTTCACCGTCGTCGAAAGCGCGTTCTCGATCTCGACGGTCATGTCTTTCTGCGCGTGGAAATACAGCTCTTCCGAGCCGGCCTTGTCCTCCATCCGCATTTCATTGCCCGCAGTGCCATCCTTCGATGAACGCGAGCGCATGACGCTCTGGGTCTGCATGCCGGGCAACGCGACAGGCAGGGTCGACTGCAGGTTGTAGACGCTGCCGGTGACGAGCGGGCGGTCCGGATCGCCGTCGACATAACTCACGACGACCTCATGTCCGACGCGCGGCAGGAACAGATGTCCCCACCCCTGTCCGGCCGACGACTGCACCACCCGCACCCAGCACGAACTGTTCTGGTCGGCCGTGGTGGAGCGGTCCCAATGAAACTTCACCTTCACGCGGCCGTAGGCGTCGGTCCAGATTTCCTCGCCGCTCGAACCGACCACCGTCGCCGTGTGCGTGCCGGCCACGACCGGTCGCGGCGTGACCAGCGGCGCACGGAACGGCACCGCCTGCGGGAAGACCTCGAATTCGTTGCTGTACGCATCGTTCGACGCGGAGTGCGTCACCGAGCGCACCACGTACATCACGTTCAGCGCGCTGTTGGAATGGCCGGCGAGTGTGAACGTCGTGCCCGCGGTGAGGCTGTAGCAGACGCTGCTGCCCGCGCCCGTCTGCTGCTCGACGGTTTGCGCGGCCGCGCGTACGCCGGCCTTACGGGTTGCTTCGTCCGCATCGGCGTATTTGCCCGGATAGACGTACTGCTCGCCCGCGGTAGTCGCCGCCGCGGTGTTCAATGCGGCGTTCGAAGTCTGCGCCGTCAGGTAGTCGTAGTCGGCGAACACCTGCGCGGACGCGCCCAGTCCCTGCGCCAGTTCAAGATGGGTGACGGGCTGAACCGTGGCATCGCCCATCGCGCCCGTGTTGACGTGCAGTGTCGCGCTGTCCGCCGCGCCCGCGTGATGCGCCGACGAACTGTCCGCCAGCACCATCGTGTGCACGCCGTCGGCGAACGTGAAGAAGTAGAAAATCCCTTCTTCCTCCATCAGCCGCGAGATGAACTGGAACGGGCTTTCGTCGATCTGCACGCAGTATTCGCGCACCGCGTAGGTACCCGACAGGCGCGGTTCGCAGGTAATGCTGAAGGCGCCGAGAATCTGCTCGATGATCGCGAGCGCGCTCAGGTTCTGATAGATCGCGCGGTTGCGGCCGAGCGTCAGCAGCACCAGCGAAGGCGCGAGTTCAGCCGTGTAGTAGCCGTATTTCAGATCGGCACCGGCGTTCACAAAACGCGTGACGATGCCGTTGAACCAGCGTTGCGGACCGGTGGGTTGCTGCAACGTCACCGTGACCTTCTTGCCGACGATGGTTTGCGCGTCGAGCGCCATGTTCGACGAGCGCATGCGCAACTGGAAGCGAAACAGTTCGGAGATCGCTTCCCGACCGGCGAAGCCGTCCAGCAGCAACACGTCGGTGCCGAATGGCGTGCTGATCGACGCGAGACATCCCGTCTGACTGGCTCTGGAATACATCTGCTCAGGCCTCGTCCGTCGACAGGAAGTGGAAGTCGACATTCCCGGATGCATCGAGCGACAGATGCACGCCGCCGAACGGCGACTCCGTCGAAATGCGTTCGAGCACCTGGCGTGCCAGTTCCGGCAGCACTGACTGCGTGAGAATATGATCGACGTTGCGCGCGCCGCTGTCGACTTCGGTGCAGCGCTGCGCGATCGCGCGCGCGAGCGCGTCGTCCCACGTGAGGCGTGCATGATGATTGCGCTCGAAGCGCTCAGCGAGCCGCGCCAGCTTGAGCGCGACGATCGAGCTGATCTGCGCGTCGCCCAGATGGTAGTAAGGCACGAGCGTCAGACGGCCGAGAAAGGCCGGACTGAAACGCGCGAGCAGCGCCGGACGCAACCGCTCCACCAGCTCGGCCGGCGGCGGACGGCGGCCGCCCTGGCTCGCCTCCGTGATGACGTCCTGCGCCGCGTTCGACGTGAGCAGGATCACCGTGTTGCGGAAATCGATCGGCACGCCTTCGCCGTCTTCCATCACGCCCTTGTCGAACACCTGGAAGAACAGTTCCAGCACATCGGGATGCGCCTTTTCCATCTCGTCGAGCAGCACGACGCTATAGGGGCGACGGCGCACGGCTTCGGTCAGCGTGCCGCCGCGTCCATAGCCGACGTATCCGGGCGGCGCACCCTTCAGGCCTGAAACGCTGTGCGCCTCCTGGAACTCCGACATGTTCACGGTAATCATGTTGCGCTCGCCGCCGTACAGCAGATCGGCCAGCGCGCAGGCGGTTTCGGTTTTGCCGACGCCGCTCGGTCCCACCAGCAGGAACACGCCGACCGGCTTGCCCGGATCGTCGAGATCCGCGCGAAACGTGCGGATGCGGCGTGCGATCGCGTCGAGCGCCTCGTCCTGGCCGACCACGCGTTCCGCGAGCTTTTCCTGCAGATACAGCACCGTGTGCAGTTCGTCGGCGAGCATCCGGCCGACCGGGATGCCGGTCCAGTCGGAGATCACTTTCGCCACCACCGCCGAGCTCACGCACACCGGCACCATCGGCTCGTCGTTCTGCACCGCTTCGAGGCCTTTTTCCAGGCGTGCGAGATTCGCGCCGAGCGACTCGCCGTCCTCGTCCTCGCCGATGCTGTCCGCGTCGTCGAGAAAGCGCGCGATGCGGCTGCGCCACGCGATGATTTCGCCGACCGCGCGCTTTTCGGTGACCAGCTTTTCAGCCAGACGCAGATGCCGGTTACGTGCATCGTCAAGCTGACGGCCAGTCGCCGCGATCGCATCGGCGCGATCGATGCCGGTCGCCGCTTCGTGACGCAGGATGCGCAACTGGTGCGTCGCGCCGTCGATCGTGCGCTGGAGCGCCTCGATTTCCTCCGGCACGCCGTTCTGCGCGATCGAGACGCGCGCGCACGCCGTGTCGAGCACGCTGATGGCCTTGTCCGGCAACTGCCGGCCGCTGATGTACCGATGCGACAGCTTGACGGCATCGCGCACCGCGTCGTCGAGAATCTCGACATGGTGATGATGTTCGAGCTTTTGCACCACGCCGCGCAGCATGTCGACGGCGACCGCTTCCGATGGCTCCTCGACCTTCACGACCTGGAAGCGCCGCGCGAGCGCCGGGTCGCGCTCGATGTACTTCTTGTATTCGGCCCACGTGGTGGCGGCGATCGTGCGCAGCTCGCCACGCGCGAGCGCCGGCTTCAGCAGGTTCGCCGCGTCGCCCTGCCCTTCGCTGCCGCCCGCGCCGATCAGCTGGTGCGCCTCGTCGATGAAGAGGATCACCGGCGTGGGCGAAGCCGCCACTTCGGCGATCACCGACTTCAGCCGGTTCTCGAACTCACCCTTCACGCCGGCGCCTGCCTGCAGCAACGCCAGATCGAGCGAACGCACCGACACGTTGACGAGCGCCGGCGGCACCTCGCCGCTGACCACGCGCTGCGCGAAGCCTTCGACCACCGCCGTCTTGCCGACACCCGCCTCACCGGTGAGGATCGGATTGTTCTGGCGACGCCGCAGCAGCACATCGATCAGTTGACGGATTTCGCCGTCGCGCCCCTGAATCGGATCGATCGCGCCTTCCCGCGCCAGCGCGGTCATGTCGACCGTGTACTGTTCGAGCGCCGAGTTCCTTGCGCCCGTCGGCATGGCGGCCGGCATGCCGGATGCCGCGCGTGGCGAAGCCGCCGTGCCCGACGCTGCGGCGGGTTCGTACGCACCGGCTTCCGCGGTGCCGGCGAGCAGCATCGGCAGCGCGTCGCGCAGCGCCGCGCGCGGGATCTTCAGCAGCGCGGGCACCGACTCCAGCAGCAGACCGCGCAACGCCTCGACTTCGAGCAGCGCGAGCACCAGCGTGCCAGAGCGGACCTGCTGTTCGCCAAGCAGCATCGAACTGAGCAGCCACGCTTCCTGAAAGAGCTGCGAGAAGTTCGGCGAGAGCGCGGGCGTGCGGCCGTTGCCACGCTTGAAGTGGTCGATCGCCGCCTGCAACTGCACGACGAGCGTGTCCGCCGCGACATCGAAATGCGCGAGAATCGCCTGCAGGTCGGGGGCATTCGACTCCAGCAACTGAAGGAGCAGATGCTCGACGTCGACGTTGTAATGCGTCTGCCGCACGCAGAGTTGCGCGGCCTGCTCCATCGCCCGCCGGCATTCCGGATTGAGTCTGCCCAGCAGGGTTCGAATATCGATGTCCATGTGTCTTGCCGTCAGGAGGTTGGCATGGCCGCGGGACGTGCCGCGCGCAGCGCGAAGCGCACCGGCGCCGGCTGTCGCGCGCCCGCGAGCCACGAAGTCCAGCCGAGCCGCGCTGCCGCGGCGCCGCCTGCCGCCGCGCCGTCCAGCCGGGACGCGCCGCGTCTTACGTTCAGTACGATTTGCACGTCGAGATCCTGCTGCACGTAGCCATGCACGAGCCAGGCCGCGAGTTCGTGGTCGCGGCCGCCGGGCAGGAGGCCGGCAATCCGCTCAGCCGGCAGGTCGTCGAACTGGATCTGGATACCCGCGGCCTGATCCCATGTGCGCCGCCCCAGTACGTGCATGCCGCCAAGCCGCGTCGGCGCCTGCGTGCGGTGGCCGGCGAGGCATGCGGTGTCCGCTTCGTCCATCGCGCGCCAGGCGCCCGCGAACTGGACGCCGCGCGCCGTCAGACCGAGACGCTCGGATAGCATCATCAGCAGTCCCGCCATCGAACGCGGCGCACCGCCAAGGACACCGGCGTGCCGCATCCATAGCTGCGCGCCGTGCGGGCCTCGCGCGCCGCTGCGCAAGCCGAGACTCGCGAGCGCATCGAGACACGTGCCTGGTGCGCTGGTTCGCGGTGCGTCGCCGTGCAGTCCCGGCGCATGCTTTCTGCGACCGCGATGCAGGAACGACAGAAACCGGTGATTGAAAATGTCGAGCAGGTCGGCCATTGCATGGTCGCGCGCGGCACGGCTCGCCAGCAGCATCTCGGTGTAGGCGATCGGCAGCGGGCCATTCGCGCCGGCCAGCGTGAAGGCCGGCGTCGACAGCGTGTACGCGCGTGCTTGCGCGTCTGCTTCGCCATCCTCCGCGCCCCGCGCGCGTACCGAGCGCACGTCCGCGCCCTGGAACGCCATCGTCACGAAGCCGGTGAGACGCACCGCTTCGCCCGCGCCGTTGCCGTGGCCGAGCGGCTCCGCGCCCGGCACCGCGCGTTCGAGCAGACTGATCGCCTGGAACAGGTCGAAGCTATGAGGGCGCGCAATCAGCGTGGCGATCAAAGCAGCGACTGGTAGCCTGTCATCGGCTCCCATTGCTTCCATGTCTCGTCTCCACGGCGCACCACGAGCCGCACAAATGAATTGACCGTCGTATAGAGGGCGAAGAACCGTGCGAGCACGGCGCCCATCAGCAGCGGCGAGCCACCGACAAACGCGTCCGCATCGAATTCGACGGCGACCTCCGTGCCACGGCAGTAGCCGCGCCATGCGTCGCCGCCGACGTACGCGGTGACGCTGCGTGCCTGCACGCTCTTCAGCCCGCGAATCTGGTCATGCTCGCGGGCGCTACCGGACGCGAAGAGGCGCAACATCTGCTGCAACTGCGCGCGCCCGGTCGCACCGCTGACGAGCGCGCCGTGATTGAGCGTCAGGAGCGACACGAGCTGCCACAGCGACTCGCCATCGAGCGGCGGCGTACGCTGCACCGTCGGTTCGTACAGGCAGCGCACATGGGCGGTGTTCGACACATGCTCGACGCTCACGCGCGCGCCGACAGGCACCTGCTCCGCGAGACGCCGGTTCGTACACAGCACCTGTGCATAGACCACCGGCTGGGCGAAGCGGCTGGACACGCCGCCGGTGTCGGCAAGACTCAGATACATGTCCGTGCCGGACAGATTCGCGCGCATGCTGCGCTCGCGCCGCGCCGACCAGAACATGCCCACGTCTTCGGACGCCACATCGCCAGCGGCGGAAAACGGCGGCACCGTAACCGAGCGGTCGGCGGAAGGATCGGACAGCGTCACCGAGTCGATCGAATGAATCTCCGTCATCGGTTCACGCCGCTGGTCCGCCACCAGCCGATGTTCGTAATGCCGGCGATCGAGCACCACCGGCTCGGTCGTCTGCGAAAAGAGGTTGATGGCCGGTGTGCAGCCCAGCGCGAAATGGCCGGCTTTCAGCATGCCGAGGCCGCGCTGCGCACGCTTCAGATGCAGCACGAGTTCGCAGGTACGCGTGCGGCCGAGACTCCCGCGCGGTAACGTCAGATCGAAGAAGTGGAACTTGCGCGGAAAGGCAAAATATTCCTGCATCAAGCCGTACGCCGGCTGGGCGTTCGCTGGGCGCGGCAATACGTTGTCTTCCTCGCCGCAACCGACCTCGCGCCAGGCCGTGGCCGGCAGCGTGCGCTCAGCCGCGTCCGGCGGACGCACCGATACGCCGGTCACGCCCACCACCAGCAACTCGTAGAGCGGCATCGTCACCATCCAGTCGCCATGCAGATGGATGCGCAACGTGGTGAGTTCGAGTTCGGAAAAATCCACGCCTTCCTCGCACTCGAGCGTGAGGGCGAGCATCGTGTCGTCCGTGAATCGCGCACGCGTGATCGACACGGGCCACAACGTGGTGTCCCACGCCGTGCGGAAACGGCAGGCTTCGCCGCTTTCCGTGCGCACCTGCAGACCCGTGTGCCGCGGCACGCGAAAACCCGCCGTCACCTTGCCCTGGGCGGGATCGAGATCGAACTGCACGACGGTCATCGCGGGCACGGGCTGCACGAGCGACGGACACACGTTGTCGAGCAGCAGCGATGCGACCTGCGGAAACGTCTGATCCAGATCGCGATGCACGCGCGCGGCGAGAAAGGCCGTTGCCTCGATCAGCCGTTCCGTGTGCGGATCGAGCGACTCGGTGCCATGCAACGCAAGACGTGAAGCGACCTTCGGATAGCGCTGCGCGAACTCGGCGCCCTGCGTGCGCAGGTACGACAGTTCGCGTTTGTAGTAATGCAGGATGTCGTCGGACGCGGCATCAGTCATGGTCCGTCCCGTGCGAATCAGGCGACGGCTCGCCGTCCGCCGAGAGTTCGAACGCCACGCGGCCGATACCCGTACCCATGCGCAGTTCACCGCTAACGATGACGACAGGCCGCCCCGACTGCACCGCCTTCGGTGCGAAGCGAACCGTCACGCCCGCAAGCCTCGGTTCGAACAGCGTGATCGCACGCTGGATGGCCCCGGCAATCGCGTCGCGATCGGCACCCGACTGGAGCGAGCGCGCCGAGAAATCGGGCACGCCGTAGTCGATCACGGTGCCGTCGCTGGTTGCGAACTCATCGAACGCCAGGCGCGAACGTGTGCCCAGCAGACGGCCCAGTTCGCGGGCAACGGATTCGCGCAGCGCGTCGCCTTCCAGCAACTGCTCATGCGAAGGCGCAGCGTCGCCGGCAACGAGGCGCTCGAACAGAGGCATCGGTGAACCGTTGATGATTGCCAGCATGACGCAGAACTCCCCGCTACGCTTTCGTTGCCCAGCCCGCTGCAACTGCTGTCTTAAGATGAAATCGCTTCGTTCTTGGAGAGGTCCCAGCCGAACGACGCCGTGCCCTTCTTCGACGAATCGACGTTCTGCTGCGTGTATTCCGCGGTGACGCCGGTGAAATGGATCGAGAAGCTGTCCTGCATTTCACCGCCACCCGACGAGTTGATGTTCGAGATCATCGCGTTTTTCATCACGTACTTCATCTGCGGCATGAACTCGCCGTTCTCGTTACGGCCGATCAGCAACGTGGCATCGCCAAGCTTGGTGCCTTGGGTGCATGCCGAATACAGCGCGGTCGTCGACTGGTCGCTGAACTTGGAGAAACTGAACTCGCTGAAATTCGGGCGGCCCATGGTCCGCTCCGTATTCGCCACATCAAGGCCGATCGGCAACGAGATGCCCAATGAAAAACTCATCAGGATGATCTTGTCCTCATATCCCTTGATGGTTGAATTGCCTTTGATGTCCTTGATATCAAGAATGATCGTATCCATGAATTCCGTACCTCAGTGCTGCGGGTTATAGGGGGCAAACGGCGGGCGTCAGGCCGCGGCCGCGGGCAGTTCGGCGACGAGCCGAAGCGAGGCCGTCAATTCTTCCATCTGGAAGTGCGGCTTCAGGAAACAGGTTGCGCGGTACGCACCCGGCTTGCCCGGCACTTCGGTCACGTCCACGCGCGCTTCGCTCAGCGGAAAGCGCGCCTTGGAGGCTTGCGACGCCGCCGGGTTGATCAGCACGTAGTCGGCAATCCAGTTGTTCAGGTAGTTTTCGACCTGGCCGCGTGTCTGGAAGCTGCCCACCTTGTCGCGCATCATCACCTTCAGGTAATGCGCAAAACGCGACGCCGCGAGCACGTACGGCAGACGCGCCGACAGTTGCGCGTTCGCGTTGGCCGTATCCTTGTTGAAGAGCTTCGGCTTGTTAGCCGTCTGGCTGCCGAAGAACGTCGCCGTATTGGAACCCTTCGAATTGACGATCGCGATGAAGCCCAGATCGTTCAGTTCCTTTTCGCGGCGATCGGTGATCGTCACCTCGGTGGGGCACTTCAGCGCGACGTCGCCTTCATCGGTGCGGTACGTGTGTGCCACGAGATCGTCGACCTTGCCACCGCCTTCGACACCGCGGATCGCCGTCGACCAGCTATACATCGCGAACGCGTTCGTGATGCGCAGGCCGAGCTGATACGCGGAGTTCGCCCACAGATACTTGCTGTGATCGGTGCCGTCCACGTCTTCTTCGAAGTTAAAGTTATCGACCGGCTTCGTGTTCGCGCCGTACGGCAGGCGCGCCGCGTACGACGGCAGCACCAGCGACACATAGCGCGAATCCTCGGCTTCGCGGAAGCTGCGCCACGTCGTCAGCTCGGCGCTTTCGAATACCTTCGACAGGTCGCGCGTGACGCCCAGTTCGGTAAACGACTTGATATCGAAAAGGCTCGGCGCGGCCGACGCGATGAACGGCGCGTGGGCGGCCGCGGCCACCTTCGAAATGCGTTCGAGCAACGCGATGTCCTGCGGGTGACGACCGAACGCGTAATCGCCGATCAGCAACGAATACGGGTAGCCGCCGAACGTGCCGTACTCCTCCTCATAGACCTTCTTGAAGAGCACGCTCATGTCGTGATCCACCGCCGATTCGAGATCCTTCAGCAGTTCCTTCTTCGTGACGTTGAGCAGGCGCAGCTTCAGGTGCTGGCCCGTCTCAGTGCCTTGCACCATGTCGTGCAGGCCGGTCCACGACGCTTCGAGCGCCTGGAAAGCCGGATCGTGCATGATCGCGTTCAACTGGTCCGACAGGAGACGGTCGATCTCCGCCACACGTTCGTTGATGGTTGCAACGAGACTCTTGTCGGGGCTCGTGCGCATGCCTTCGTCGAGAACCTGCGAGGCGAGCTGGCCGATGAGCTGCTTCGCGTAGCCGCGCTGCGACGGCTCGATCGCCATGTTGCCTTCCTCGACAATGCGTTCGAGCAGGCTCAGTTCGCTGTGGGTCGTGACGACCGCACCCGTGGTCGTTTCGGTGGCCGCGCTGTTGGCGGCAGGCTTCGTTGCCATTCTGATCACCCTGGTGGAATATGTTTGCGTTTGCGCGTGCGGCAAAGGCGGGGGAAAGACCGGGTCACTCGGACGCGGCGTCTTCCTGTACGGGTTGCTGTGCCGGCTGTGCCTGCTGCGGCTGTGACGCGTCGCCGGCATACGCCTGGCTTTGCACCTTTTTCAGCTCGTCGGCGTCCTTGACGATGCGCTCGAGGATCGAGTCCAGCTCGTCGTTACCATCGAGCTTGCCGAGCAGATCGCGCAGTTGCTGACGCGCTTCGAGCAGCTTCGCGAGACGCGGCACCTGACCCACCAGGCTCTCGGGGTGAAAATCCGCGAACTGATTGAAGTTCAGTTCGATCTTGAGATTGCCTTCGCCCTTCATCGTGTCCGGCACCGAAAGATCGAGGCGCGGACGAATCTTGCCCATGATTTCATCGAAGTTATCGCAATCGATCTCGACGAAACGGCGCTCTTTCAGCTTCGGCAGCGGCTCGGCCGGCTGCCCCGACAGATCCGCGAGCAGACCGACAACCATCGGTAGCTCGCGCTTTTCCACCGCATCGCCCACCTCGACGTCGTACGTAATCTGAACGCGCGGCGGCCGGTTGCGACCCACCCATTTTTGCAGGCTGTTCGACATAAAAACTCTCCGGAAAAAGCTCTAAAACGTCTGATGAATAGCCGGACTCCGTATATACCCTGTATTCAATCAGGCACGCAGAAATCCGTCATTAAAACGTAATTAAAAAGGCAAACAAAAGCACGCCGGCCATAAACCGGGAAGGTAAATGGCGCTCGCTGTTTATTTGCAATATCAGGTAATGCGGCTACCCTTCCGAAGGGTTCCGCGGACCTGTCACGAGATGACAGACCGCACTGTCGAGCGCCGGTAGCGTACCGCTTGCACTCGCCCCCGCGATTTTTCCCTGTCCGATAACTGCCGTGGTCAGCGGCAACGGTTCATCAGGGGAAAACCGGAACTATTTTCAAAAATTATTTCAAAATGGCACTGCCATCTCTTCTTTCAGTTCTGGAACTGTGCAGACTTTAAACGTATCGCGGAATGGCCGGCAATACCTGATATCAGGTATTTGGTTACCCTTTTTCACAAAAAATGCCGCGTATAAACCCGAACTACCTGTTTTCAGGTATTTGCTTTCCGGGGTATCTGTGTATAGTGGCGTCGAACCTGCTGCCGGAGGCGCAACCTTGCGTCGTACCCCCAAAAAAAGCAGTGAGACCTGCCCAGACGCCTCTCCATGATTGCAGATCCCACCGAGTCGCGGTTGCGACGGCTGCTTATCGTCGGACATGATCCCGTCACACAGACAAGGCTGCGTGCCATCCTCGCGAGCCTCGGCTACGCACATCAGGACGCGCTGTTCTTTGCGGATAGCATCGCTGAAACCACCATGCTGCCGGTCGACGATACGTTCGTGCTGGCGCTGATCGAAGGGGAATTGCCCGACGGCACCAGTATCGATCTGATCCACAGCCTGCACGATCGCCAGCGCGGACTGCCAATCGTCGTGATTACCGAACAACGCAATGAACTCGAGATTCTGGGGATGCTGCGTGCGGGCGCGGCGGGTTACGTGCTCAAGAGCCGGGACGACGTGGAGATGGCTCTGTACATCCGCAGCGCGTTGTGTGGCGGGACGCCCATCGACCCGTTCGTCGCGAAGCGGCTTCTCGACCTGCTCAACCGCTCGCGTCTGGATCCGGAGCCACCCGCCGTGCCGTGTGACCCTGCCGTCGTGTCGAAAAACAGCCTTAGCGTGCGGGAAACGGAGATTCTTGATTTTGTCGGCAGAGGGCTGAGTAACCGCGAGATTTCCTGCCTGTTGTCGCTTTCCACCTTGACGGTGGAATCCCACCTTAAGAACATCTTCCGGAAACTGGCGGTCAAGCGGCGCACGCAGGCCATCCTCGAAGCGCGTACGCGCGGGTTGTTGCCTTAGCGGCAGCAAATTACAGATGCCGGTTCAGCCACGTCGCGACATGTCCAGATGCCGCGACGCGACCCCGTGCAATCACTTATGCCCGTGCGAAGGATCGTCGCAATGCAGGCATTGCCGCCCGTCGTCGACCCATGATGAACCGAGGATCAGGCTGCAGAAATTCACGCGCTTGTAGCCCGGTTCCTTCAAGGCGAGTACATCGGCCTTGACGTTGCCGAAGGTCGTTTCCGGCTTGTGCCGCGTACCTTTCGCGAACGCGTCGATGATGCCTTCCTTGAAGTTCGTTTCGCGCGGATGCGCGGCGACCACCTGGTTGCGCTGGTCATCGGAAAACTCATCGTAGGCGAGACCCAGTACATCCATCTCCACACCGGCCGTCACCAGCGCGACAACCGGCTTCTTGTGCTGCGGAATGCCCGGCGTCGTATGCAGCGCGATCGAGTCCCACACCATCTCGACTTCAGCTTCCGGAATGCCGTACTGATTCAGGAAATCGCGGGCCGCGTTCGCGCCGTCCACTTCGAAACGTTCGGTCTTGCTGCTGTATGCCGGCACGAGCCCCATGTCATGGAACATGGCGCCGATGTAGAGCAGCTCCGCGTCATACTTCAGCTGCTTGCGCTCGCCGGTGAGCGCGCCGAACAGAAAGACGCGCGTCGAGTGATTGAAGAGCAGATCGGGTTCGGTATCGCGAACCAGTTGCGTTGCGTCGCGGGCCATCTTGCTGTCGGGGATCCTGATCCCGGCGATTGCGTTGCTCATGTGATTCTCCGTTGATTGACAGGCCCGGTCGGACCCGACCCGATTCACCGGCGTGAGTTGAGTTGCTAGAATGCGGCGAAAAGGTGCGGGTAACCGTGGCATTCAGTCTGGCCGCCAGCGCGCTCCCGAGCAACGCGATCCATCCGTCTAACCCTGCCAGTCAGACGCGATCTTCTGCCAGCCGGCCCGATCGCGCCCAATTCGAACCTGCGGAGTCTCTGTTGATGCACACCGTCGCCATCGCGATTTTTCAGGACGTGCAGGCTCTCGACGTCGCAGGGCCCGCCGATGTGTTCGCCGAAGCCAACTCATTTCTGCCGCGCGATTTCCACTACGTACTCGAACTGGTCAGCACCAGCGAGGCGCACATCCGCGCTTCGAACGGCACGCATCTCTTCGCCGACCGTGTGTGGGACGGATCGGCCGACCGCTATCATACGGCGCTCGTCGCGGGCGGGCCGTTGCTGCCGTCGCAACCCGCCGATGCACGGCTTTGCGCGTGGCTCGTCGAGGTGGCGTCGCAGAGCGAGCGCTACGGCTCGATTTGTACGGGTGCGTTCGCGCTGGGTCATGCGGGTCTGCTCGATAACCGGAACGTCACGACGCACTGGCAGAACGCGCGGCAACTCGCGCAGCAGTTTCCGCTTTCACGCGTCGACTTCGACCGGATCTATATCCGCGATGAACGCCTGCTGACGTCCGCCGGCGTGACCGCGGGCATCGACCTCGCCCTTGCGCTGATCGCCGAAGATCACGGCGCGGCGCTTGCGCTTCAGGTGGCGAAGCGGCTTGTGGTCTACGCGCAGCGTCGTGGTGGACAGTCGCAGTTCAGCCCGTATCTGAGCGCGCCGGTAGACGGTTCGCCCATCGCTACCGTGCAGCACTACGTGATGGAGCACATCGCGAATCCGCTGACGGTCGAAGAACTCGCGCGTGTCGCGGGCATGAGCACGCGAAGCTTCGCGCGTGCGTTCGCGGAATCGGCGGAGATCACGCCGCATGAGTTCGTCGAGCGCGCGCGGGTGGATGCCGCGCGCCGCGCGCTGGAAAGCAGCGACGCGCCTTTGAAAACAATCGCGTATGAGTGTGGTTTTGGGAATGCCGACCGGATGCGGCTCGTCTTCGCGCGACGCATCGGCGTTTCGCCTGCGGACTATCGCGCGAGTTTTCGGGCGCAGTAAGCGCGATGCCGTTTTGGCAACGCGGGTACGCCGCTATCCCTTGACCTTCGCAGCCACCTGCGCAATCCGGCCACGTACGACGCCAATGGCCTGCTTCAACGCGTACACGTCCTGGAAATAGCGATACGGAATCCGTATCTGGCTGGCATTCGCATCAATGGTTTCGATTTCATCGCGCCATTGCGCGATCTGCTTCGGACCTGGATTCGAGCTCTTCCAGATTTCATCTTCAAGCGACTTGATCTCGCGGTACCAGACAATGAAGCGTCGTTTGATGCGCGCTTCCGCCATGCGCGGCAACGCCTGCAGCAGACCCAGCAACAACGCAGTAAAAGGAACGAGGATCAGGAGGCGCCTTTCGATAAAGCTCGCCAGCCAGAACGGGAGATAGCGTTGCAGGAACGGTCGACCGGATTTGAAGTAGCGCGTGCTTTCGTCGGAGACCGGAAATTCCTCGGTTTTCAGATTGGGGAACGTGCCGAGCGGCGTGAAGTAATCTTCGCCGCTATGGACCGTTCTGGCCGCATCAAGCAGCAGGTACGTGAGCGCGGGGTGCAGCGTGTCCCTGGAGACAAGCAGTGCAGTGGCCGCCAGCAACGTGACATCGGTCTGCGGAAGATCCTTGACGATGCTTGTCGACGCGCGCGGGAAAATCACCTTGGAAAGCGACGGAAACTTTTGCACCAGCGCATCGGCCTGGGCAAAATTCATCAGCTTCAAATTGCTGTTGAGCAGCGTGACCTGCATCGCCGCGTCCGGCCTGCCGATGAAGAATGCGGCATCCAGGGTGCCGTTTTCGAGGCCTTGATATGCTTTCTGCGCATCCATTTCCAGAAGCGCCGTGTTGTCGCGCGTGATGCCGCTCCATGAGAGCAGCACCAACGACACGTTAAGCAGGCCGCTGCCGGGAACGCCTACGGAGATTCTTTTGCCGCGCAGCTGCGCCAGTCTGTCGACGGTGGTGGCGCCGCGATAGAACACCCATATCGGCTCGTAGGAGACCGCGGCGATCGTCTGCAGGTGGTCCGATTCGCTCGGACTGCTGGTGCCCGACTGGATGAAGCCGACTTCGTAATCGCTGTCAGGATCCTTAAGCCGTTGGTAATTTTCGACCGAGCCGGAAGAGCTGCGGATATCGAGCTTGATGCCATCGCGTTTGAGGATCGGAGCATAGCGATCCGCGAAGCCACGATAGATGCCCCCATCCGCGCCCGTCGTGATGACGATCGTGCGCTGGATAGCAGGTTTTATCAGCATCCACACACCCCACCCCGAAGCGGCCAGCAACAGGATCACGCCAGCGATCAAAAGCCACCGGCGCCGCGGTGTCATCGGGCGTTTCTGGATTCGGTGAAGGGCCGGGTTCTGCCTCGCCATGCTTCGGTCTCTCTCGTCAGGGCGCGCCCGCGCGGTGCGGACTGGGCACAGGCTTGTGTGTGGCAGCGTTGCTGATCGTGCCGGATACGAAGATGGATAATGCAGCCGGCTCAGGGGCTTTGTCTATACGTGCGTTTACGCCCGCTTTGGGGGTTCGGAGATTTACGATATCGAACGCAAGGGCTCCCGGGCTGCCGGACGTAAAAGCACTGGTTTTGAAGGTATCCTGCCCGCATTCGAATACACTTGCAAAAACCCAGGACGTCGAACGATAAAATTGCCCGGGCGGTTAATTCAACGGAATTCTTCGGCAAGATGCGTATTATCTATTTCTGCACTTCGCCTGGACCAGGCGAACATGCAGGCGGCGTTAAGGTAATCTACGACCATGTGCGCACGCTGGTACGGCTCGGCGTGCAAGCGTATGTCATGCACGAACGCAGCGGATATTGCTACCCGTGGACCGATTTCCCGGTTCCCGTACTCGCGGACACCGAACTACGCCCGACCGACCACATCGTCATTCCAGAGATCAAGGCGGCGAAGCTCGCGCCAAAGCTCGTCGCAGCCAGCCTGCGTTACTCGATCTTCGTGCAGAACGGTTATTACCTGTCACATCGTGATGGAACGCTTTCGAACGATGACGTCGATTTTGCCTACGAGCAGGCGGCGTACATCCTGTCCATATCCGACGACACGTCCAGCCTGATCCGGTTGCACTATCCCGAACTCGCCCAGCGCGTGATGCGGATGACGTGCGCGCTAGACAGCGCGCTCTTTCACGCCAGCGATACGAAGGAAAGACTGATTACCTATATGCCGCGAAAGAACGGCACGCATGCCGCTGCGGTGGTCTTTGCGTTGCACCGGTATTTATCCGAAGGCTGGACCGTTCTTCCCATCGACGGACTTTCGATATCGGGTGTCGCGGAAGTCATGAACCGGTCTCGAATTTTTCTTTCGTTTTCCGGCATGGAAGGACTGGGTCTGCCGCCCATTGAAGCAGCCATGTGCGGCAACTACGTGATCGGCTATCACGGCGGCGGTGGAAAGGAATACTGGTTCGGACCGAACTTTCAATCGGTTGAAGTAGGCGACGTTGCCGGTTTTGTCGAGCAGATCGTCGAACGCATGAAGACGATCGACGCTGATCCCGGCCTGCACGAATTGCACGACGGCATGAGTTCGCTTTGCGCGCAGTTCTCGAACGAAAACGAAAGCGCGCATCTGCAAACATTCGTACACCAGCTTCAGATCGATGCTGCGACTGCCTGTGAAGGTAGCCACGTACTACCGAAACTGCAGAAGCATCGCAAGCGTGCAATTCTGAAGCGGCTCACGTGGGTGGGCCGCCGGGGTTAAAACGACGCAGGCGGCCGGCGCCTAACCACGGCCGCCTCAGGCGGTCACAGCACCGTGCATGCCGGTAGTTGCGATACCGCTGTCAGCATCATCTTCCGACGAAGAAGCGACACTCTGTCTGCCTCGACGCTCGGCGCCGAACGCGTGGCTTGTGCCGCGCTCGTCCTCATCCAGACGAAACACCGACACCGCGTCGCGCAACACGTCCGCCTGCCCTTCCAACGATTTCGCCGCAGCGGCCGCTTCCTCGACGAGTGCTGCGTTGTGCTGCGTGACTTCGTCGATCTGTGTGATGGCCTTGTTGACCTGGTCGATGCCGTCGCTTTGCTCCAGCGCGGCGGCTTCGATCTCGCTCATGATGCCCGTCACGCGTCCGACGGAATCCATCGCTTCCTGCATCGTGCGACGTGCCTCCGCGACGAGCGATGCGCCTTCCTGTACCTTCGTTGCCGAATCGCCGATCAGTTCCTTGATCTCCTTCGCCGCCGTGCCCGAGCGCTGCGCGAGGCTGCGCACTTCCGAAGCGACGACCGCGAAACCACGACCCTGCTCGCCCGCGCGTGCTGCTTCTACTGCTGCGTTGAGCGCGAGGATGTTCGTCTGGAACGCGATGCCCTCAATCATGCCGATGATCTCGGTGACCTTGCGCGACGAATCGGAGATACCGTCCATCGTTTCCGTCACGCGCGCGACGACGTTGCCGCCGCGCGTGACCGTCTCCAGCGCGCCCTGCGCGAGACGGCTCGCCTGCTTCGCGTTGTCGGTGTTCTGCTTGACCGTCGCGGACAGCTCTTCCATGCTCGCCGCCGTCTGCTGAAGTGCAGCGGCCTGCTGCTCCGTGCGTGCCGACAGATCGGCGTTGCCCGATGCGATCTCGTTCGCACCGAGCGTGATCGAACGTGTGCTGCCGCGCACCTTCGATACCGTGTCGACAAGTCCGTCGCGCATCTGCATGAGCGCCGACAGCAGTTGACCCATTTCGTTACGCGACTTCGATGCGACCGAAATGGTCAGATCGCCCGCCGCGATGCTGCGGAAATGCTCGATCGTCTGGTTGACCGGACGGATCAGTGCCACCGACAAACCAACGCGTGCCAGCAACGCAATCACAATCGCGATTACACCGATGCCGCCGAACAGAACCGTCGCCAGCATGACGCGCTTCGCGGCGGCGCCGGCTGCGCGCTCCTGCTCGACGGCCTGCACGCGCTGGAGCCCGTCGATCGCCTTCGCGTAGGTCGCGTAGTACGTGTTGGCCGTTTCGCCCTGGATCGTGCGGAACGTGTTGAAGTCGAAATCGGTGAGGGCCTTGAATTCCGGTTCAATCGCCTTGTCGACGAGCGCGCTGCGCGCGACGTCGACGGCGTGCGCCTGCTGCTTTTCCTCATCGCTGGAAAACGGACCGCTCGCGTAGGCGCGGAAGTCGCGCGTCGACTCCTCGAGCACCTTGTGCGCGGCCGGGATGAGGCCGTCGGTCTGCTTGCCGACGCTAAAGAGCGTCTCGTAGCTGCCAAGCGCAAGCCGCGCCTGCAACAGCTTTTCCGAGCTCGCCTTCAGATGCGACAGTGCGACCGCACTGCGCTGGGCCTCCTCGAGCCCATTGTTCGTGAGCTTGAGCGCGGCATAACCGACGCCGATCACAGTCAGCAGGAAAGCGACGAAAACGCTGATAACCAGCGTCAGTCCACCGCGGATGGTGATGTTGTTTAGCATTGTTTCTCCGGAACGTCGGGGTCGGTCAACGGCTGGCGCGTTGTCGGATGGTTCGAATGCCACGCCATCTGTGTGTTAACGGCGGCTTTCCGTAAGGGGTTGATTGGGGAAATCCATGAGAAACGGGGTTTCCTCGCGGTGTTTGCCGGTCTTTTGAATCATTATTTGGGAATTAACGGGTTGCTGCGCGGAGGCGCGCACAATCCCGGTTTCGGGGTTGTCGTGGGTTTCGTTTGTATAATTCCGGGTCTTCGCTCAGGTCACTTTCATGCTCAGTTTCGCGCTCGGCTTTCTCGTTTCACTGCTGGTCACGCTGTTGATCGTGCGCTACGCCCATCTGCATGAAAAATTCTCCACCGACACCGATCTTGCCGGCGTGCAGAAATTCCACGCACGGCCGGTGCCGCGTGTTGGCGGGACAGGGATTTTGCTTGGGCTGATTGTGTCCGCGCTGCAGTTGCATCATGCGTATCCGGCAGTTTCTGGCGGGATTCTCGGGCTTGTGGCGTGCGGGATGCCGGCGTTTGCTTCAGGGCTTGTTGAGGACGTTACCAAGCGTGTGTCGCCGCTGGTGCGCCTGCTTTGCACGATGGCCGCTGCTGCACTGGCGTTTTTTCTGCTCGATATCGGCGTGACGCGGATCAGCGTGCCGCCGCTCGACTTCCTGCTTTCCTATGCCGCGATTTCCTGCGCTGTCACCGTACTGGCAGTGGCCGCGCTCGCCAACGCGATCAATATCATCGATGGATTCAACGGACTCGCTTCGATGGTCGCGTTCATGATGTTCGCCTCAATGGCGTATGTCGCGTTTCAGGTTTCCGATCCGGTGGTGCTGTCCGCGTCGCTCATCATGATGGGCGCGGTGATGGGGTTTTTTATCTGGAATTTTCCGGCGGGGCTGATTTTTCTTGGAGACGGCGGGGCTTATTTTATCGGGTTCATGCTGGCCGAGCTTTCGATCATGCTTGTTATGAGGAACCACGATGTGTCGGCGTGGTATCCGGTTTTGCTCTTTATGTATCCGATCTTTGAGACGTGCTTTTCGATCTACCGGAAGAAGTTTATTCGTGGGATGTCGCCTGGGATTCCCGATGGCGTCCACCTGCATATGCTGGTTTATAAGCGGTTGATGCGGTGGGCTGTAGGGGTGAGGACTGCGAGGGAGTTGACCAGGCGGAATTCGTTGACGTCGCCTTATTTGTGGCTGCTTTGTCTCATTGCTGTGATTCCCGCTACGCTGTTCTGGCGGCATACGGTGCATTTGTTCTGCTTTGTTGTTGTTTTTGCTGTTACGTATGTCTGGCTTTATGTGAGTATCGTGCGGTTTAAGTCGCCGCGGTGGTTGGTGGTTAGGAAGGGGCGGCGGTGATGGTCTTATCGTGAACCTCGCCCACGAGGCTTGGTCGATCCGGCTGGAGCCATGCCCCGCGATTCCCGGTTTTTTGATCACAATTGCGGCCGCCGCGAGCGCGTGGAAATACATTCTGGCGTCCAAATGAGTTTAGCGTTCGGACATGCGCTCTACCGGGCACCACTGATAGCCAAAAAACGCCTGTCCCAAGCGTGCGTCATACGGTTCGCATTTTGACGGCAGCAACGAAAATCCGTGAGCGTGGAGAATGTGATTCACCCGGATCGCTTCAGCGACATTTTGTGCCTTTATATCCTGAACATCGTCGGGTCGAAGAGCAAGTTGACAAGTTCCGTCAACGTTAGATTGCACTGTCGCATGCAGGTGTAACCGTTCAACAAGCTGGCGAATTGCCGTGCAGCCGCGACTAGACTGCGTCAATCCCAATCCCTGTACGAAGTACTGCGCTTTAACAAGACTGTCGAGACGACTATTGTTGAACCCCTGAATGACCGCATAGGTAGGCCCACCGCGGCGGGCAATCATCGCCTTTACTCGCTCGTCGTAGGCCGGGGTAACTTCAAAGTTTTGAGCGATCTTGGTGAAGGCAACCGACGGCGGAAAGAATGTGGCCAGCCATCCCCGTGCCGAATCCGCGCCAACTATCAAAACGGTGGTGCGGTCAGGCTCACTAATAGCGGGAATATCCGCCTCGAAGGCTTTCCACGCCCAGCGTGCATGCCCCCAATTCCCCACTCCGCCAAATATCACGACAAACGTCGCTGCGCCAATCACCGTGCCGGCAATCAGTTTCCGGCGCTCAAATGGCAACAAGTCAACCAGTATCGTATACAACACCAGCGGCGCCAGCATTTCGATCGCCACAACGTAGCGGTAAACGCTAAACACTTTGAGCCACACCCCGTAGCCCGTCACAACAAAAAGCAGCACGAACACTTGTTTCGATCGCAGGCGATCGAACCTGCCTCCATTTCTGCAGCGCCAGACGGCCACCGGCAACCAGCAGATCACACTGCCATATAGCACTGCCCAGATTATCTGATGAATGTTGATCTCACCGACGCGCTGTGAGTTCAACGAAAAGATGAACGGCCATAATGCGGTTTCGACCCAGTTCTTCGGAAACCATCGCAAATCGGCTACGGTCATCCGGGGAACAAGATCGTTCGGAAACAGATTGCTGAACTGTGGAAATACTGGATTGTGGAATGTGTCCCACATCTTCAAGAACCAGAATCCTCCGGTCGCGGCGAGTCCGAGTAAGACACCGACACCAACGAGGAATGCGATTCTTATTCGCGTGCGGACGCTACCGGGATACGCGAGACAGGCCACGCACAAGGCAACTGCGTAGACTGCGTTTGTCAGCTTCAAACCGGCTCCAGCACCGGCCAAAGCACCTGCGGCCAGACTGACTGATACGGAGATCAACGACGCTTTGCCTAACTCACCCCAACTTCTCAAAACGAGCGCCACAGCACAAAGCAAGAGCAATGCGGTAGTGTCGTCGCCCATCGTATTACCGAGTCCTGACAGGAAATTTGCCGTGAGACAACCTGCAGCAGCGAGCAGGAGCGGAATCTTGTATCGATCTGCGTCATTTAGATCAACGAGAACGAGACGCGCAATCTCCAGCACCAAAAGGAAGCTCAGTCCATGAAGTACCCCGAGCCCGAAACCAACAATCGGCGCAGGAAAATGCGTGTAAAGGAAATATGTAGCGACATCCAGCAAAGGGTTGAAATACGACTGCATTCCTGCCGGGGCAAGGTCGATGTCGAGTTTCCCGTTAAGAAAGGCGAAGGCGTTATACAGGTGATAGTTGAACTGATCCCCGTTTTGGTCCTGACCGAGCCACAGCGAATAGCAGCCAAACAAGAGCGGAACAAAAATCCGCGAATTCTTCCACACGCGATCACTATTCAGGTTGAAAGCGAAGGCTCGCTCAAGCCACCCACTTACGCGCGATGCAACGGTCTTCGAAGTGAGTGTCATATTCAATGCGACGTCTTGTAAACCCAGTGACGGGCGATGAGGAAGTTGACCATGAGCCCAGCGACGGACCCCGCTGCTACAGAGAGCAGCGGAAGAAACCAATACTTGGGAAGTGTCGCGATGAGAGCACAATAAGTCGCGTAATTGACAATACCTCCGAAGGACATCGCCATGAGATATTTGCCTCCCTCTCGCCACACGTTTTTTCGATCACGGACGGAGAAGGTGAACCGCCGATTCAATTGCCACGTCGTCCATACAGCCAGCAGAAAGGACCATGCACGGCCAACATAGTAGCCAGTGCCAAAATGGAGGGAAATATATAGAACTGATGCATCGACGACGAATCCCGCTGCCCCGACGATACCAAATCTCAACAGTTGCGCTCTCATTTAGCGAAACTGGTGCGTATTCGACGGAGCCGGCACGCGCAAGTAGGCTAGCCGTTTAGCTTCGGCCCGACCGCGAGTGACAGTATCGAGCACTAATCCGCACACGAGAAGAAGGGTTCCGAACAGCATTATTGCGGCGCATAGCAATGCCGTGGGAAAACGAGGCACCAAGCCAGTTTGGACGTATGTTTCGAACACCGGTATTGCCAGGATCATGGAGGCGAGTGTGCATATTGCAAAGCCCAACGAGAAAAACAGTAGCGGCTTTTCCGTCTTGAAGAGACGCAGAATCATTAGCAATATCCGAAATCCATCGCTATAGGTGTTCAGCTTGCTTGCCGAACCTTCCGGGCGCGACTTGTAGGCCGTCGCGATCTCGGCAACCGCCATGCGTAGCTCAAGGGCATGCACAGTGAGTTCTGTTTCGATTTCGAATCCGCCCGAGTGCGCTGGGAAAGACTTTACGAAGCGCCGTGAAAATACTCTATAACCAGAGAGCATGTCTGAAAAAGAGTTGCCAAATATCCGCGCGACTACGCTTGTAAGCATCACATTTCCGAACCGATGCCCACGTCTGTAGGCGGACTCCTCATCGGATGTGCGGGCGCCAACTACCATATCGAGATCCTCGGCGAGCAGCCTTGCGATAAAGTTCGGCGCGTCCGATGCGTCATAGGTACCGTCACCATCGACGAGCACATAGATGTCAGCATCGATATCTGCAAACATGCGTCTTACAACGTTTCCTTTGCCTTGATAATCGACATGCCTCACCGCCGCACCCGCCTCTCGCGCCCGCGTTGTAGTGTAATCGGATGAGTTGTTGTCGAAGACGTGAATGCTCGCGTCCGGCAGATGTGCTGCAAAGTCCAAGATGACAGAAGCGACCGTCGCTTCTTCGTTGTAGCAGGGGATCAGTACGGCGACCTTCGCCGAAATCGGATTTTGCATCGTACTCTGTTGTTATTTGCTCAAGCGAGGTTGGGTTTTGGCGGCTTGGAAGGCCCGGAAATTTGCCATTTTCTCACGAGTCTCGACTCGCGTCCCTCGGAGACGGAGATGCCAGCGGTGGAGAAGCAAGCCACCCGGGTATGCCGCTGCAGCGGTTGTCCAGTTGTTAAAGCTATCCGGTGCTCACTCTGCCACTAGAGACCATGCAAATGGTGACGGGGGCAATAGCGTCGACCGCCGCTTTGTCCACTGTCGAGCACTTTGCGTGGTACCGCGCCCCACTTCTGCCGTCATGCCGCATTCTGAGCCCTCAACGCTCGAGCGGAGCGTGTGAGCGCCTGAATTTCCACCAGCGACAATCGGTCCACCAGCCGAGTATTCCCAATACCGCGTACCAGCATACGGCCATAAGCCACTGAACCTTAGTCGGCAAATGCAGAGCAAGCAGTGCGACCAAAGAACCAATCAGCATCAGTCCGTAGTAGAGAAGCGCGACGCGAACATGAGTGCCGCTCAATTGAACGAGGCGCTGATAGTAGTGCTCGCGATGCGCCTGCCAGAATTTTTCACCGCGCGCTAGACGTCGTATCAATGTCACAGTGGCGTCCGCAATAAACGGTGCGAAAACAAGCGGGGGAAACCAGATGGGCCATGCCGCATGTTGCCATCCCCAAAATCCCAGTGCACCGGCCAGAAAACCCAACGGTATCGAACCTACGTCGCCAAGAAAGATCCTCGCGGGTTTGAAGTTCAGCACAAGGAAGCCTAAGCCAGCGCCTGCTACAGCTACACCAGCAGCCGCCAGCTCTGGATGAGATGGTGTTGCAGCGATCGCGTAGGTCGCGAACCCAAACACGGTCATTCCCCCGGCTAACCCGTTCGAGCCGTCCATGAAGTTGTACAGGTTGACCAGCCAAACGAGCGCAATCACCAGCACGACAGCAAACCACCAGACAACGTCGACAACACTGGTCGCAACCGCCGCCCCAACCACGACGAGGTGCGCGGCAAACCTCACTCTCGCGGACAACCCTCGTCGATCATCAACTTGCGATACCACACCCAGCATGGCCGCTCCGAGCGCAATCCAGCGCAACGATGGCGCCCAGAGCGCGATTAGCAGTAGCGACGCCGGCAGCACCCCCCATCCGCCAATACGCGGCACGGGACGAGCATGCAAGGAACGATGATTCGGAATGTCGACGGCGATATCCCAGGCCCAGCCCGTTCGCAGCAGAATCAAAAGGATCGCCAAACAGAGAATCATCGCAACGGCAGCGATGGATAGCAACGAAAACGAACCGGGCAGGTAAGTACCGGGCGACATATCAGCGGCCTGTCCTGTATGCACGCACGGTTTCGGCAAGCCCTTCGGAGACGGTCCAGGGCGGCATCCATCCAATATCTTTCCGCATTCGCGAGACCTCGATACGGAGTGAGCTAGTCAGGCGTTCGATTTGCGCCGACCTTCCCGTCAACCGTCCAAGACTGCGCAACCAGGAAACCGGGACAGGTATCAAGCGGGCCGATTTGCCAAAGCCACCAGCAATGGCTCGGACCATTCCGGAGACAGACAGATCGTCGCCGTCGCTCACATGAAAGACACCTTCAGTCGGCTCCGGCCGCGTAGCGAGGACGCGGATCGCGTCAGCCAGATTGCCGACGTAGACCATACTGCGGCGAGCCTCGACTCCGCCGAGCGGCAAGGGAATGCCACG
The DNA here is from genome assembly GCF_907164575.1 of Paraburkholderia gardini. Taxonomy (GTDB): domain Bacteria; phylum Pseudomonadota; class Gammaproteobacteria; order Burkholderiales; family Burkholderiaceae; genus Paraburkholderia; species Paraburkholderia gardini. Next base: position 46,408 of record NZ_CAJQYY010000001.1, on the reverse strand, counting down.
ATCCACGGCTTTCATCAAACCCTGGAAGTTTGCGCGTACCCCCGGGCCATAGACGAGCGGTGGCCTGACGATAACAATCTCCATGCCTTTCTCTCGTCCGAAGGCTGTCAGCGCCTGCTCTGCTTCAAACTTCGAGATGCCATATGGATCGACAGGAGCTGGTTGGTCGTCTTCGCGCCACGGACGACCAGGCTCGCCCTCTCCCAGCGCCTTGACACTGCTGACGAATATCATCCGTCGTGCACCTGCGCGACGTGCCGCAGCCGCGGCGTTCAACGCGCCTTCGACATTCACGGCCCGATACGCTGCGAGCGGCTCGGCCATCCGATCCTGCATCACGTGCACGCGCGCGGCAAGATGTACGAGTACGTCGCACCGGCCTAGTTCCGGCATGCCGTCAGCGATCCCCTCGAAATTGTCGTCGGCGATCAGGCATTCGTGGGCACGCGCTTCTGAAATGCCAGAACGCCGCACGATCGCGATCACGTCATGACCCGTGTCGCACAGTTGCGAGCAAAGCGTGCGGCCAACGAATCCGTTTGCACCACTCACGGCAATCTGCATATCCCTGTTCCCTTGCATGCGCAGCACGAGGTGTAGCCTATATCACGCGGACAGTGCGCGATAAACGTTCAGTGTTTGCTTTACCGTCGCGTCCCAGGTGAGTTCGGTCGCCCGGCGCAGACCTTTGCCCACAAGCTCTTCGCGCAGTGGCTCATTTCCCAGGAGGCGCTCCAGACCGGCCGTAATTTCTTCGACGGAATACGGATTCACTTCCAGGGCGGCACCCGCCGTAACCTCTGGGATCGAAGTCACATTCGATGTCAACACCGGCACGCCGCTCGCCATCGCTTCAGCCACAGGAAGGCCGAAGCCCTCATACAGCGACGGATACGCAAATACAGCCGCTGACGCATACAGATGGAGAAGGGCTGCGCGCGAAACATAGCCGGGCGTTACGATCTGGCCAGCGCGCGCGAGCGGCTCAATTTCTTGCATCAGTTCCGAGTTCTTCCAACCGTCCGCGCCAATGAGCACCAGCGGAAACGCTTGTCGCATGTCCTCGGGCAGACAAGCGAATGCACGCACGAGACGATGGAGGTTTTTACGCGGCTGTAGCGTACAAACCGAAAGCACGAAACCGCGATACTTCAGGCCCAGCGATTCGAGCGCCGGAGTACAGACCTCGGCACTGTAAGGCTGAAACGATGACTCGACACCCAGATATATGGGAACGACTTTTTCTTCCGGCACGCCGTAGATGTCAAGAATCTCGTTTCGAGTATAGATGCTGTCGGCGATGATCGTCTGCGCCTGGCGGAGGGTCCGCGGCAACTCTCGGTCAAGATACTCGACGGCAACGCGAGGATGAAATTCGGGATGGCGCCGATGCGACAAGTCATGCACGGTTACCACCGACGGCCCCTTGTAGGGGGACGCGACGAAGTTAGTCTCATGGTAGATGTAGCCTCGTTGCGCAAAGTCACCACGCAACGCTCGTGACGCATTGTGTCGCATCACGGTTCGCATTCTGTACAAGCCAGGCAGCCCGCGCGACTTCTGGAGCAGCTTCGCCTTCAATCCGTCGCTGAACTGAACCGCCTTTTGCAATGCTGCTTGATCTGCAATCAGGTCCGTCAGGCGCTCTCCTTCGAACACCGTTGCGCCGACCCATCCGGCAACGTCCTCGACATCTGGTTGCCCACGCAGACCTTCCAGCAAATGTTGTGCGTAATAGCCGATTCCGCTTCTGGGAGGGCGAAGCGAATTAAGATCAAAAAGCAATTTCATGCGTGTGGCTTAAAGACGAATTGAGCAATGCTCGGAGGCAATGATGGCAGCAGAAGCCGTCATCGTGCGATAAGAAAGGAGAATTTCGCGGCGGGGTTCAACCGGTCTACTGCACCTGCCTGAGGCTTGGCACGCTTTGCAGCACGGGGGGCGACGTCGGTTGATATTCTGGCACCCACCGGCGCAGATCGCGGCGAACCTCATCATCCGCAGGTACGCGATGCTGCATCAGCCACGGCAGCAGTTCATCGAGAAGATTGCCCGGCACTTCGCGAGCTTGTGCGATCCGTAGCTTCGGATGCGGTGTACGTGTTGTCGTCTCGTCGCACGCCAGCAACTCTTCGTAAAGCTTTTCGCCCGGCCTCAGGCCTGTGAACACGATCCGGATCTGCTCCTCGTTGAATCCATATAGGCGGATCAGGTCGCGCGCGAGATCCACGATCTTCACTGGCTCACCCATGTCCAGGATGAAGATTTCCCCACCCCGGCCCATGCTCGACGCCTGCAACACCAGCTGTGACGCCTCTGGAATGGTCATGAAGAAGCGCGTGATCTCCGGATGTGTCACGGTCACCGGGCCGCCCTTCGCAATCTGCTGCTGAAACTTTGGAATTACACTGCCGGCGCTGCCGAGCACGTTGCCGAAGCGAACCGTCTCGAACTGCGTGCGTGAACTCGTTTGCTGCAAAGCCTGACATGCCATCTCCGCCAGGCGCTTGCTCGCCCCCATCACGTTGGTCGGGTTCACCGCCTTGTCGGTCGAGATCAGGACGAAATGTTTCACGTCGTGACGAATCGCAGCCCTTGCCACGCGATAGGTACCTAACACGTTGTTGCGCACGGCCTGCCAGGCGTTCAACTCTTCCATCAACGGCACATGCTTGTATGCGGCTGCGTGGAAGACGATGTACGGCGTATAGCGCGACAGGACTTGATCCAGCAACAACGAATCCTTCGCGTCGCCGATCATGGGAATTACCGACAGTTCCGGGAAACGATCGCACAACTCCTCTGTCAGTCGATACATAGCGTATTCGGACAGATCGAATACGATCAGTTGCGCTGGGTTAAAACGCAGGATCTGGCGGCATAGTTCCGACCCAATCGACCCGCCCGCTCCAGTCACCATGACTACCCGCCCGAGGAGCAGCGCTTCGACGTGCGGCATGTCGATTCGCACTGGCTCCCGACCCAGCAGATCCTCCAGGTCGATCTGGCGCACGCGAGAAAGGAAGGCTTGGCCCTGATTGAGTGTGGTTAGCGCTGGCAACACCATGGCACGGACACCGGCACGCACGCACAGGGTCGCGACCCGACGCTGAGCATCCACCGAGGCCGAAGGAATTGCGATGATCGCGTGTTCCACTCGCAGCTCCACCGACCAGCGCTGCAGGTCAGTGATCGAGCCAAGCACCTTGTATCCGTATATCTCGCGACCTTGCTTGGCCGGGTCATCGTCGAGCAGCCCGACCAGCCGCCACTCGCTCGACCGCGAGAGTTCGCGCGCCAGACTCGCGCCTGCCGTTCCGGCGCCCAGCACGATCACCGGCTTCCCTTGGGCGACGAGCCCGCCATACAGGTAGAACTCCTTGGTGGCTCGATAGAGCGCTCGCGATCCTCCCATCGCCAGAAACAATAGCAACGGGGAGACAACCAGCACGGACCGCGGAATAATCGGTGAAGGCTGCACCATCACTGCGCCGATCATGACGAGGAGACCGCCAGTCACCACCGACTTCGATATCCGTATCAGGTCAGGCAAGCTGGCGAACACCCACATACCGCGATAGAGGCCAAATACGCGGAACATCGCCGCATACGTGATCACCACCCATATGAGCGCATTGAAACCGCCATGCCAGAATTCCGCGGGAACCGATCCATTGAACCGGATGGCATATGCGGCAAGCCATGCGCCGGCGACCGCGAACGCATCGAATGCGAATGCGCTGAAGGACAGCCACGAGGACTTGAATCGAAGCATTCCCATTACACCCCAGGCTGTTCAGAACGGTTGGATTGATATGACGACGCCATTGCCGATTCGTAAGAAACCCTGCGAGAACGAGGAAACCCGCCCAGGATGTACCTTATGGCAGTCAGGCGGCAAACTGTAATGCCCGACATTATGCCGACACTGACAAGCAAATACCATGCTCGCCTTTGGTATTCGGCTCCGCGAATTGTGATCTCCAAGCACAATACAGCCGGACGCGCCACGAGGCGATGAAAAATGCGGGTCTCTGCTGCAACAACGGTAACGAGATGTTTGGCAACAGGCGACCGCGGATGCAAATTCCGCTAAAATTACGGTCTGCATAAGCCATCCATGCGCGACTTGATCAATTCGATGAATATTATTCCCGTCATTATTTGCGGCGGCGCAGGCACTCGTCTGTGGCCGGTTTCCCGCGAAGCCTTTCCGAAACCCCTGCTCAAACTGGCCGACGGGCAGAGCCTGCTCCAAAAGACGTTCCTGCGGGCGTCGCATCTCGCGAACGCGAACGAAGTCGTTATCGTCACGAACCGCGAGACGTATTTCCTCACGAAGGATGAATGCGTCGAGGTTGAGTCCTCCGTGTCCCAGCTGGGCTTCATCCTCGAACCGACCGCACGTAATACCGCCGCCGCAATTGGCGTGGCAGCCGAAGTGGTACGCGAACAGCATGGTGGTGACGCCATCATGCTGGTGATGCCCGCAGATCAACTGATCGAAGACGAAAAGGCCTTTGGCGTCGCCGTGCAACACGCAGTCCACTCTGCCCAGGAAGGCCGGCTCGTCACTTTCGGCATTCGCCCGACCCGGCCGGAAACCGGCTTCGGATATATCGAATACGAAGTAAAGCCCCTGCAAGGCACTGAAGCCGTTCACAAGGTAGTGAGTTTCATCGAGAAACCAAAACCAAGTGTCGCCGAGGAGTTAGTCGCGGACGGCCGCCACCTCTGGAACGCCGGGATGTTTTGCTTCACAGCGGAAACGATGCTGGCTGAGCTTGAACGTCACGCGCCAACCGTGGCTGAACCGGCTCTCGGTGCCGTACATGACGCGAAACGGAGCACCTCGGACGACGGCTATGTGATCGAGCTCGATGCCGCTCAGTTCGGCAAGGCCGAAGATATCTCAATCGACTACGCGGTTATGGAGCGCTCCGACAATGTTAACGTCGTCCCGTGTGAAATCGGCTGGAGCGACATCGGGTCGTGGCTCTCGATCAGCGACCTGACCCCCGCCGATGAACGTGGCAACCGGATTCACGGCGAAGCGGAACTGTACGATGTCGACAACTGCTTCATCCGTAGCGACGAGCGCGTAATCGGCGTCGTCGGCGTACGTGACCTGATCGTGGTCGATACCGCCGATGCACTATTGATCGCCGAGCGTGGGCGCGCACAGGATGTAAAGCAAATCGTTACGAAGCTGAAGCGGGCGAACCACGATGCGTATCGTCTGCACCGCACCGTTCATCGTCCGTGGGGTACTTATACCGTGCTGGAAGAGGGCGATCGCTTCAAGATGAAACGCATCGTCGTCAAGCCGCAGGCGTCGTTATCTTTACAAAAGCACCATCATCGCAGCGAACACTGGATTGTCGTTAGCGGCTGCGCGGAGATCGTCAACGGTGATCGGGTCATCTCGCTCCAGCCAAACGAGTCGACCTACATTCCCGCCGGGCACAAGCATCGCCTGATCAATCCGGGCGTAATGAACCTCGTTCTGATCGAAGTTCAGTGTGGCGAATATCTGGGCGAAGACGATATTGTCCGGTTCGACGATATCTATGGACGCGCACCAGCCGCATAGCCATCGCGCGTGCCGAAGCGCGTTTCGTTTGTCGCTGCCGGCGGGCGCCACACGGCCGTTGTGACAATGTTGAGGAACGGGCTTCGAGGCCGCTCCGCTGACCACTGAAAGCCGAGCGGATTTGCTCAGCCAAACTTATGCGCGTTCTACATTTCTACAAGACATACAAGCCGGATTCGATGGGCGGGGTCGAGGAACTGATCAACCAATTGTGTTCAGGCTCCGCGAGACGTGGAATCACGAGTGAAGTGCTTACCGTCAGCAAGAATACTACGACTGTGAACCTTGGTGACCATCTTCACCACAGGGCAAAACTCGATGTGGAAATCGCTTCATCGGCGTTTTCCACGGCGGCCTTTAAACGGTTCGCAAGCCTGGCCAGCGAGGCAGATCTGATTCACTACCACTTTCCGTGGCCGTTTGCCGATGTCGTGCACTTTGCTACTCGCGTGAGAAAGCCAAGCATCGTCACCTATCACTCGGACATCGTTCGGCAAAAAGTGTTGCTCCAGTTCTATCGCCCGCTGAGGGACAGGTTTCTCGCGAGCGTAGATAAGATCGTTGCGACGTCCCCAAATTATCTGGCGACGAGTCCGGTGCTGCAACGCTATCGGGATAAGGTTGAGGTTATACCGATTGGGCTGGATGCTTCTTCGTATGCGGCGCCCGCAGAAGAGCGCTTGCGACATTGGAAGGAACGTGTCGGCTCAACAAAGTTCTTTTTGTTTGTGGGCAACCTCCGGTACTACAAGGGTTTACACGTCCTGCTGGATGCGCTGCCCGGCACAGATTTTCGCGTTGTAATTGTAGGTGCGGGGCCGGTTGGAACCGCGTTACGCGAGCAGGCGCAACGACTGGGTCTTGAAGGACAGGTCAACTTTGTCGGACCGGTCGACGACGATGACAAGATTGCGCTCCTCACATTGAGTAGGGCGCTCGTATTCCCATCCCATTTGAGGTCGGAGGCATTTGGCATCTCGCTTCTTGAAGGAGCGTTGTTTGGGAAACCGATGATTTCCACAGAAATCGGAACCGGCACCTCGTACGTAAATATTGATGAAACGACAGGCCTCGTCGTGCCGCCCAGTGATCCATCAGCGTTGCGCGTCGCCATGCAGCGCCTGTGGGACGATGATGCGCTTACCACTAAACTCGGTCACAATGCGCGCGCACGTTTCGAGGTCAGATTCACGGCCCAAGCAATGGTTGATTCGTACGTCGATTTATACAAGCGGTTGATTGAGCACTGCCCCTCAAAAAAGAACTAGAGGATGCCAGGCTCTTCGATGGGTTACAACGTGCTCCGTCCTAGTGGACAGGAGCCGACCTTAACAAATGGTTCGTTATGAAAAATGCGAAATCTTTGACGATCGCCATTGTCGCGCCCTGCTACAACGAGGCTGAAGTACTACCGACCTCGATTCCTCGTTTAATGTCGTTGGTGGACGACCTTGTCAGCAAACATGCTTGTTCGCCTGATAGCTTTGTCGTTCTCGTAGACGATGGATCAAAAGACGGCACTTGGGACCAAATCGCCCATGCTTCACAAAAGTTTCCCAATGTCCTACGCGGACTGAGATTGTCTCGCAACGCCGGGCATCAGAACGCTTTGGTAGCAGGTCTCACATACGTCACTGGAAAGTGTGACGCGGTCATTAGCATTGACGCGGATCTTCAGGACGATCTGAACGCATTGCCCTTAATGATCGAGGAGCACCGAGCTGGAGCGGAAATTGTGCTCGGTGTGAAAGCATCCCGCGCCGACGATCCATTTATGAAAACGCTAACTGCGATTGCCTTCTATAAGGGCATGAAGTGGATGGGCGTCGATCTCGTGGAAAATCATGCCGACTGTCGATTAATGTCGGCCCGCGCGCTCCTGAACCTGTCAAAATTCCCTGAGTACGTGTTGTTTCTCCGCGGTCTGCAGCCACTCCTACACGGAAGGATTTCGACCGTTAAGTATGACCTTGCACCGCGCCTCGCAGGAAAAAGCAAGTACGGACTGAAGAAGATGCTTGGGCTGGCTTTGAACGGCATTACGTCGTTTTCGACCACGCCGCTTCGGCTTATTTCGTGGACGGGTGCGCTGGTTTTTGTCGTGTCGCTGCTCTTCGCTGTGGCGGCCCTCGGGAAAGCGCTATCTGGAGAAACCTTGCCCGGATGGGCTTCCATAACTGTACCGCTCTATCTCCTAGGTGGTCTGATCATGCTATCGATTGGGGTCACAGGGGAATACGTGGGAAAGATTTACATGGAAGTCAAACATCGGCCGCGATTCCTGATAGATGAAGTGGCACATATTGAGAGCAGGCTAGATGAGTAACAACGTGAATTTGGAAGGGCATCCTGTGATGAAGGTTTCCGCCGACGATGGCGAGCCGACCGAAGCTATGTTGGGATTGCGAGGACAAGGGGCCGCGCTCGCGTTGCTTTCATTCGTACTTTGGGCTGTGGTCTCGCTGCCGACGATACTCTTTTCCCGATGGTTCCCGCTGGACATGGGGGGATTGTTCTACATCGGCGATCATCTTCAAAGCTGGCTGCATTGGATCATTTCACCATATAACGGATCGGGTAGATATTTCCCATTTTATTGGCTTTATCACGCGCTTCAATTCCAGATTTTTGGCGCGAATGTCGCACCGTATTTTTTTATTCAAAGTGTACTTTTTCTCGCTGCGACGCTATTAACATGCAAGCTGGTATACCGACTCACGGGAAGTCGTGGCCACGCGGCCGCACTCGTCGTTCTTATTTACATAAGTTCACCGATTGCCGAAAACCTGAATACAATCGGCAAGGCTGAACCGCTTTCTTATTTTTTCATCGCATGTATAGTTTTTATATTTTATCGTGCCCAAGTCGCCAGAAGCCGCATATCGGTCTCCAACGGCCTGTTTATGATGCTTTTGTTTGCGCTTGCGATCTGGACAAAAGAAACCTCTGCGGTACTCCTTGGCTTCGCAGCGACAGGAATAATTTTGTCCCTGGTAGTGTATTTCCTGAGTAAGGATAGGTACTACATTCGGATGGCGTCAGTGTATGCAACATTGCTGGGATATCTGAGTCTCAGTGCAGCCTGCACTAAAATTCCATACGTCATCTTCAACAAAACCATATCTAGCACCAGCTATACCGAATATCAAATTACGGCGAAACTGGTCAGGGAAAATATCTATTTTTACGTGACTCAACAGCCCGATGTCCTCTTTTTCGGTTTGCTGTCGCTTGGACTTTTAGCATGGGCATTTTATAAGGTATTCACTAGTCGCCCTTCCTTGAGAGAAGCCGAAATGCGAAGCCTGGTGATGGTTACTAGTATTTGCGCGATGGCATGGGCGTACTATCTTGCGTTGATGATTTGGCGTTGGCCGATGGGCTACTACATGCTCATTCCCGCCGTCCTGTTCAAGTTCAGTGCCGTCTATGGCATGTTCGCATTCAAAAAACGATCACAGAGGAATGCCCTCGTTATCAAGAGCGCATATACCGCAGTGATCGCGTTTGGAATCTATGGTGCACTGACCACGTATTACATTGCGTTCAGCCAGATAGCATACTCACGAATTTATACTGAGGCCATTCTGAAATATAAGAATATTCAGAAATCGGACGAAAAACTAATTATCGAATCCTATCCGTTTTACGCGGAGCAAATAGGCGGAACGGCAAACCTGCTTTCGCTCGACGATCCGTATAGCTCGCGCGTCAAAGGCATCGCTGATCTGTTGGATCCAGCAGCAATTAACCCAGAATTGCTGAAAATTCTGAATGTCTCGAAAGTTGATTTAGATAATAATATTCACAGCCTTCCCAAAAAGAACGATTATCTTCTTGTGTTCACTGGGGACAAGCTTGCCACGTGGTTTTTGCGTGGTGTTACACCTTACTTTACGAAGGATTCGTTGCTGAAGCAGCAAAAAGAGTACGATATGGAACTGGTTGACGAAGATTCAATCAGCAATCCAGCGCTATTCATCAATACGTGGACGAACAGACCCAATACACGGCAAACGTACGTCGGCTACAAGCTTTACCGTGTATTAGAGAACGAGCCGAAGTTCTTGTGGTCGGGACGATATCCAGATGGCTGGATCGGAACCCATGCGTCTCTGAAGGTGAATCGAGCATACACCCACCCGATCGTGATTCGGGTGAGTGCGCCGCCGTTCACGTTGCCGAACAAAATCACAATAACAAAAGATGGGAAACCGCTCCAGGTCGTTGAACTAACAGACACCAACGAGAAATCGATTGAGCTTCGAGCTGCGCCTGCCGGTATGGATATTTTTGACTTTGCTGTTCAGCGAGCAGTCTCACCAAAAACGCTTAAGATAAACGACGACAAACGAGAACTGGGCGTGCGAATCACACTGGAAGATACGTCAATTAGCGTTGATTCCAAGCGATAGGACACGGCGCTTTTGCTCTTGTGACTCCACGTCCGCGTTCGAATTTTCGGTACCGGAACGACTCGCGGTTATACCTGTCGCCTGCCCTCGCATTGACATTTTTCGCGGCTGCTTTCGGAATCTAGCCACTACATGAGACAACTATTAACTTTTGCTGTGATAGGAGTATTCAATACTGCCTTTGGGTACGGCATCATATTTTTTTGTATGTACGCTTTGTCTATAAGCCCTGAGGTCAGCAACATTGTGGGATACATCATCCCCGTTGGAACATCGTACCTGCTAAATCGGCGGTTTACATTTGAGAGCAAACAGCGGCGCGCAACCGAGTTCGCGAAATTCATGGTGGTCTTTTGCGTCGCCTATTTAGTCAACTTTGCGACGCTCGTGATCTTCGTCAGACTTCTGCTGGTGAACAAAGGGTTGAGCCAATGTTTCTCGGGCGCGGCATATGTAATTACCTCATTCACGATGAGTAAATATTACGCATTCAGATCGACAGAAAAAGCAGAAACGGGCGGCTAGGTGCTCTGTGGAAGGACGGTGTCAGGCGTGTCCATTTGCGTGCTACTTCGAGGAAAACGAGCGTGCAAATCCCGTTTAATTCAGTCGGACCTACTGTCGCCCTCCCCCATAGCATCTATGCTGGGTTCATGCTGTCGCTCTTCGCGCAACGAAAAGGAACCCATCCTCAGGATTGGTCGCATAGTTGTGAAAATCCTGGAAACGCGGACCAGTACCCCTGCAGAACCAGTTTTCGTTGAACGGGTGCTGTTCGAGTATGACCAGGCCGTTCTCGAGGAATTTTTCTTTCCACCAATCTCGGGGCTTGAGCGTCACGTGATAGGGTTGACCATCTTTAGCAACATACTCGACAAGCGAAACAGATCCAATAAAATATCCATCCGATTTCAGATGTCCGCTTATGTTTTCGAACAGACCAGGAAAATCACTTTCATCAATGTGCTCCAATACTTCCCACATCGTCACCACGTCGAATTTGCATGACTCGGCGGTATGTCGCACCTTGAAATCGAATGGTTTTGTTATATCGCAGGTAAAAAGATTATTCTGCAACAGAGGCCAGTAACCGATTCTGTTCTGGCGACAGAAATCGGAGCCGTCGACGCCGACAGCAAATATGTCATTCATAGCGAATTCAAACACTATGCCGGCAGCACCGGTACCCAAGTCGAGAAACTTTATATCCGGGCCCAGGAGACTAATGCAATTTTGCACAAAGAATGTCGGCCTGGCGACTCCTTCCATTGTCGAATCAGGCATGATGTGATCGCTGCTGTCCATGGCAATCGGATAATCCGTCTTCAATTCAACGACTTCGGAAGCATTGAATGCTGGTCGCTTTTCCAGATTGAGTATTGACGGCATCGCTTCAATATACAGCCGTTGCAATTGCGAAATCTGGTAGTTCGTAGCTTGAACGGCCAGTTGACCGTCATACTCGATTGTTCTTGACCTTGCCTCGACAATGCGGGTCAGCTCGTTGACGTCGAGAATCAGTGATTCAAGAGTGTTCGAGCGCTCTTCCACGACGCGCATCAATGACTCGAGCGTTCTCGAGCGCTCTTCCACGACGCGCAGCAGTGACTCAAGAATCGTGGATCGATCCTCTACCACTCGCACGTGCGTGTCGATTGTTCTGGATTGGTCACCTATGGCGACCACCGATTGCCCGACGTCATCGATTCGTCCGAGAAGATCCGATTCAATAGCCTTGAAAATGCGCTGACGCTTGGTACCCAAAGAACGTACGACCGATTTTATTGACGGTAATTTCATCGAATGGATCCGGCTCCCATATCCAATTTTTTCACGGCCACGGTTTCCTGCTCGAGGGTTGAACGAAGACCCAAATCACAGACTCCGTCGAAAACGTATTCCTTGTTTTTCAGAATGATAGTTATATGACCTGCTTCATCCATCCAATGAAGGACCTGCTGGTTTCCGTAGAATTTGTCATACTCCCGCGCAACGACTACCTGCACTTCGTAAAGGTTAGCGCCCAGATTACAGGCCCCGGAAAACGAGACCTTAAAGCGTTCGCCCTTCTTGAAACGTTTGTTCCAAAACATGTCATCGGCGGAGCTCTCAGGGAGGCGCATATCTTCGTTTAATGTTCCCCATGTCGTAACCTTGACGCCTTCCTTACTAAGAATGCGGAACGCTACATTCAGATTTACGATATCGACATGGCTAACGCAGTCGACGACAATTTTGATTTTATCGCCGGCATAGAAAACAGTCTGTGGTGTATCGTCAGCCGCGCGGACTTCGACGCCGAGTATCTCAACTTCACGACTACCGTAAGATTTTGTTGTTGCCTGATTTAGCGATCCTCCCGTCGATCGCTTCTGCAAATCGAGAAAAGCGGCCTCCTCTTCCTGCTGGAGAAACTCGCGGTACGAGAACAGAACATCAGGTGTCGCGCCGTAGTTCGCTGCGTGGCCAGTCTTCAAAAAAACAGCGCGACTGGTGAGCGATCGAACGATTTCCTGGTCGTGTGACACGAATAACAACGTGCAGCCGTTATCGAGTAATTTCTCAATTTTTCGATAACACTTCTTTTGAAACAACGCGTCGCCAACCGCTAGCGCCTCATCAACGATTAAGATGTCAGGCTCGACCTGCGTCTGTACCGCAATGGCGAGCCGCACCACCATTCCGCTCGAATAGGACTTCACCGGCTGATCCAAGTGGGAGCCGATGTCGGCAAATGCTGCAATTGCATCAAACTTCTTGTCCATCTCGGCTCGGCTAAATCCAAGTAGCGCGCCATTCAGATAAACGTTCTCCCGCCCGCTGAAATCCGGATTAAACCCGGAGCCAAGTTCGAGCAATGCCGCCACTCGACCGTTCGTGGAAACGGAACCGGCAGTCGGCGTTAACGTACCCGTGATGATTTGAAGCAACGTGCTTTTTCCGCTGCCGTTGCGACCGACAATACCAAACGCCTCACCTTTCCGTACTTCGAATGAAATATTCCGCAGCGCCCAGAACTCTCGAAAGTAGTCGTGAGGCGTCGCTCGCAGGAGTCGCCTTAAATGCGGCATGACAAATTGTTTGAGTCGGTCACTGGGTTTGTCGTAAAGCTCGAATCGCTTCGACACTTCCTCGACTGTAATGGCGATATCGTCAGAGGACATTAGCAAAGCCCTTTCGCGTCTTTTGGAACCAAGCGTAGCCAATCCATGCCACTAATGCAGCGACAATTGTATACGCGGCCAACGCGTCCCAATCGGGCGTAGTTCCAAATACAAGTACGGCCCTCGTCTGCTCAATGATCAGTGTCAGTGGATTTAACATCAGCCAAGGCCGCACCACTGCCGGAAGCGCCGTAATCGGATAAAACACCGGCGAAGCAAACAACAACACCGTCATCACCAGACCTATTGGCTGGGCGACGTCCCGAAGGAAGACGCCGAGCGAAGCCAGCCCCCAAGCAGCCCCAAGTGTCAGGATTACGAGCGGCAGCATGACGATCGGAAGAAATACCACCGTCCAGTGGAGATACCCGTTAAGAACCACGAAGAAAATCAATAGCACGAGCAGGCTGACAACCGCGTGAAACAACGCCGCACCGATCGCTGTCACCGGCAGAATTTCCAAGGGAAACACAATCTTCTTCACGTAACTTACATTGTTCAATATGAGCCCGGGAGCCCGGTTCAGGGTCTCCGCAAACAAGGTATGCACGATCATGCCGACGAACAACAGGATAGCGAACTGCGTCTTGCTTTCGGGCAACGTACCACCCCATCGAGCTTTGAACACTACTGAGAACACAAAGGTGTAAATGGCAAGCAAAAAAAGCGGATTGAAGAAGGACCACATGACGCCCATGACGGACCCCTTGTAGCGCCCGACTACATCGCGCTTCGTCATCTGCAAGATCAACTGGCGATTGCTCCACAAACTTCGAACGAGCGATGCCAGGGAAATAGGTTTTTCGGCGTGGGGATTCATAATGGAATGTGGTTTTGGCAACTGGTATAGCTGTCAATATCCTTACGTGATACGGCGTGGCCGCTGTGTCCCAAGCTTCCTCGCTACCCTGGTTCCCAAGTGCTTCATACGGGCCCCTGGGCCCATTTCCCGCAACGCTTTCATCTGATATAAGATCCAACGTCGACTAAAGCGTGAGTACGGAACTGTAGTCGGTTGCTGAATCGCTCGAGGCGCAAGAGACGGTAAATCGCGGACAAATCCTCGATTTACCGTGAACACATTAGGAGCGAAGTCACCCAGCAATTCATTTTCCTGCATCTGATGCCAGTTTCCTTTGGGATACGCCGCCTCCAGATCGATCACAATCGTCGCCGGAATCTCCTGATAGATCTTGTTTTCGCCTACCAGCGCGGCTAGGGGCTTGAGATGCAGATGAGGCAACGCGAGTTCGAGGTCCCCCGCCAGCCCGATGTGCCGGAAGATAAGGCGCCCGAATCCGATCGGTGCGTCTGCATCGTGATAGCCGAACTCAATGTGCTCGTGCACGGCATGGACCGGTGCACTGCCTTTCTTCATGATGGCCGCAGTGGCCACGCAATTTCTATCGGGATTGCGAATCAGGCTGCCAGCGAGGACCTGAACGTGGTTCGAATAAAGCGCTTCATTGGGAGCGACGAAAATAATGGCGTCGCCTCTCGGCGCGTCGGCGAGAAGGTCAGCAATGACTGCCCCCACTTTTCGTTCGCTCTTGAATGCGCCGGTCGGTCCGTAGTCGAAAAAATCCATCTCAAGTACTTCGATCCGCACTGGCGAAGTCGCAAGAGCTTTCTCAATTGCCGTTCGGTTCTTTTCCGCTGCGACCCTGTCAATCACGAATACGGGTAAAAGCGCCGTGTATTCTTGAGCATCGACACTGGCAATGTGCGAGCGCAGCACCTCTTCCGACCACTCAGGCGTCAAAAGGTACAAAGCAACGTGAAGCTTCGGCGCGCTTGCATCGAGACCCTGATGGCGTAGCAGCGCACTCTTTCGGTCATTAAGACCGAGATACAGGTCCCGTACGTTTCTCGTGAGCGTGAATCGCTGTTTGAAGATCTCCTGTGCTTTCGCGATCTTTGCCAACGCTTGTTCAGGGCTCGCTTTCGCCCAAGCCAAATGGTTCTGAATATCTTCGAAGATCTTCTCAACGGAACAGCGACTGTCGATATAAAGTAACGAATCGCCAAAGTACCGCGAAGCGAACTTATTCTCATCGCAAATAACCAACGCGCCGGCGGCCACACTTTCAAACAGCCGGTTTGACATGAGTTCTGAGTTTTTGTGCGCCTGTGAAGAAAGGACGAGCGCGATACCTGCTTTTGAGATTTCCTGGAGCATGGAGACTCCGTCAAACGGAATCTCGCACATGTAACTTTTGTAGCCTTTCCAGACTTGCACGTCTTGGAAAATCGTGGGACCGTAGATGCGCATTAGTCCGGTTTGATCAAGACGCTTGAGTACGTCCTGATGGCGGGACTTCCCACCGCTAATCGCTTCCCAATTGATGCCGATATAGAATAGCTTCTGATCACCCAATGACGGCGGGTACACGATGTCGGCCGTCGAGTGGTAGAGGTTGAACAGTGGCGGCAGATGGGTCATCTCGTTTCGCACCATGCGCGAAACATGATCATCAGCGGCACGTGAACTGCAACTAACGAAATCGTTGTGAGTCAGCAGATTCCGGGATGTTCGCTGATAACCCCACTCGTGATAGAACTGAAGCGGGTTCCACAAAGCTACAAACGAGAAGACGTCATAGAACTTCGGCGTATCGTAGTGAAGATGAAGAACGAAATCGACGTCCTTTTTGCTCACCATGATTTCAGGGGCGTCAAGCAAACGCCCGTCTGCGTGTATTTCAACGCACTCCAAGCCGAGAGCAGTCGCGGCGATCTTCAACCGCGCTATGCACTCATCCTCCGCGGTTTTGATTCCAGGCCACAACTTGACGACCGCAAAGCGACCAACGAGTCCTGCGGGCAAAATAAAATCGTTAGTCATGCTCTCGTTCATGCCCGTTACTTTCTTCAAAAAAGCACACTCAATTGACTGCGAGCCCCTAAGGGCTCGCGACACACTTGTTACTACTGGAAAGTTTTACTCGCCGAAGGATCGACGATTCAAAGCCGCCCACTTTGCGGCGTTTCGAGAAGCTTCAGGAAATCTCTATACGAAGTCTCAAGACCTGCTCTCTCGCTGATTTTCGGCTCCCAGCCCAAAGCGCGGATACGCGAGCTGTCGAGCAGCTTGGCCATGGTGCCGTTCGGCTTGGAAGTATCGTAGACGATACTTCCCTCAAAACCGACCACCTCGGCGATCAAGGTCGCTAGGTCCTTAATGGCCAGATCGTGTCCTGTCCCGACATTGAAGAGATCGTGCGTAACCGGTGCAGCCATCAGGCATTTCATAGCGTCGGCCAAGTCATCCACATGGAGGATTTCCCGGCGCGGTGTACCATCGCCCCACACGACAAATTCCGACTTCCCAGCAACTTTCGCCTCGTGCGTGCGACGCAAAATGCCGGCGACAACGTGACTGTGCTGCGGATGGTAGTTGTCCCCCGGGCCGTACAGATTAGGCGGGATTATGGAGATGAAATTGCAACCGTGCTGCTTGTTATAAGCGCGGCACATCTCAATACCCGCAATTTTGCTGATCGCGTACGCACGAATGTTGTCGTCAAGCGGTCCCGTCATCAAGGCATCTTCCTTGATTGGCTGCTCGGCCTTCGTCGGATACGTGCAGTTGGAGGCGACGAACACCATCTTTTTCACGCCGGAGCGATATGCCGCTTCCATGACGTTCGACTGGACCATCAGGTTGTCGTACAGGAAATCCGCAGGCAACGTGGCATTAGCATGGATGCCACCTACCTTCGCCCCAATGTGGAAAATCAATTCGGGCCTGTTCTTGTCAACCCACTCCAGCACGGCGCGCTGATCGCACAAATCCAGTTCCTGGCGGGAGGTCAGCAACAAATTTGCATTTTCGCCTTCGAAACGCCGGACCAACGCCGATCCCAACATGCCACGATGGCCCGTGATCCACACTTTCTTGCCAGCGAAAAATGGAATCCCGTTTTCTGTAAAAACAGACTTATGAGTCTCAGACATGCGCATCGTCCATAAAAAATTCGCACCGGAGTGCTAACCCAAAACATTGCAAATTTAGCATGCTTCGGCCTGCCCGACCAGAAAACGAAGTCTATGATCCTAGTCGGAAGTGATTGAAATTAGTCAAAAAGCACGAGGTTAGAGCCGGAGTAACGACTTCGCTCTCTTTTCTGAGCCGTTTGCCGCACATGGCATGACGGAAGAGCAAACGTTGTGCCTTTTGATCCTCGATCGAGGGCGGCCCCGGTCAGATAAATCCGACCCAATCCGAGTCGAACATCACCGCCTTCAACTGCTCGACACTTTGTTCCCAAGTCAGCCAATTAAGGTTCGAGGACAGGGGAGCGCGCCCTTGCTCGGATAGTTTCAACCAGTCTTCAATAGACTTTGCCAGCGTCATTGGATCGCCACCGTCGAAATAGCACGCATGTTCGCCCGCGATCTCGCGAAATACGGGTAGATTGCGAGCAATAATGGGGATCTGCTTTTGTGCGGCTTCGATGAGTGGCAATCCAAAACCTTCCCCCTCGGAAGCCGCCAACAGACATGAACTGGCCTCGTACACCTTTTCGAGGTATTCGTCGCTCACGCCTTGCAGCCAAAACAATTGAACACCACATTGTGGATGATTCTTCATGACGCTAATCAACTTCTCCTGCAACCAACCCGGCTTGCCTACCACGACAAGATTCGCACGAACATCCTTCTTCCATAGTTGATCGAACGCCGCGAGGACCTGCTCGTGCCCCTTTCGCGGCTCGACCGTTCCGACCATCAAAAAAGACGGACGGGATCGCAGTTGCGCCAACACTTTCTCAGCGTCGGCTTCAAGGCCAACGGAGGGATTGGTGCTGTGGATGTCTGCACCGAGATGGAAGTAACCGAGTTTAAGTTCGGAGCGTCGCTGCGGTGGCCGTGGACCGTACCAACGATACAGATCATCAACGACTGCACGCGAAATGCCGATCAAACCATCGGACACCTCGCCGATGGTTTGAAGCCAATGTGGAAACCAGCTTGCCAGTCCGTCAGAGAACCACTCGGGGCGCTGGACGGGCAATAGGTCATACACTACAAAATAGATCGCGACGCCCTTGCGCCTCATCCCTTGAAACCACGACTGCGCTGCCGGAACCATATCTGTGCACAGGTCCAATCCGAGAAACAGATCGCCGGCCCCCGCGTCTACCCAATCGTCTTCGTTCTCAACTTCCGCAACCGGAAATCCGAGCGATCGACTAAAACGATCGGCATAACGATAGGCTTTCGCTCTATCGTCGACACGCACGAGTCGGACAACCCAGCCCGTGACCGGAAAACCGAGAAGGCGCATAACGACGGCTCGCGTCACCCGCTGAATACCAGCCTTCGCATCAAAATCGCTTAGTTGCGATACATCAACCAGCAATTGGCGTTGCCCGTTTCGGCGTAGGTTGTGCGCGATCGATGATGCCGCAGCGATTCGATCTGATTCGCCTGCAGGAGCCTCTATGCGTGCGAGGGCCGACAGAAGCGCTCCGTAAAGTGAACTCGCTTGCTGCGGGACGGCATTACTCGTCGCTTGTCGTCGCGACACAGCTTGCTCAAAGGCGCGCACAGCGTGTTCGCCTCTTTTGCTTTCTAATGAAGAATTAGTGTCGCCGGTCTGAACTGAAATATCGGCGATTCGGTTCGAATCAATGTGCCACTCGTTCGACGCTTGCTCAGCGGCCAATCTCGACGTCGCGAGGAGCAGATCGACCTGCTTCAGCGTCTCAATTCTGCTCTGAAAGAAATCGTCAGCGGCCGTCTCGCATGCATCCGATTTGACGCGTAAATATCGGTGAAGGTCGTAGTGGGTAGCGGCGATAATCGGCGCCCGATCCAGTACCTTCGCCGTCACTATTGATCCCCTCTCAAGCAGACCGCCAATGTGTACAACGTCCGGACGCAACTCTAAAATCGCGTGTTCGCGGATCAGTTCCGCCGCTCGCGCACGCCAAGCATTCCCCGTCGACTCGGTTGTAGTTGCCGGCAAGGCGATCACGACGATGCGTTCCGAATGCAGCAAACTTGCGAACTCATTGCGAATCAACTCAACAGTGTCGGGAAAAAGATCACTCAACAGGATCCAGATCTCGTGCTCCGCAGAATGCTGAACAATCGCCTTCGCGAGTGACAGGCTATAGCGCCCCACACCGCGCAAATGATTTGTGACCTGACAAACTTGCAGGTCCAGAACAACACGCACTATTGCCCCTTCATGTTTTATCGGGCGTCAGGCCGCGTCGATGATTGTTGCGCAGAGGCCTGCGACGAAATAACCCTCATGAAATCTTCGTGAACCAACCGCGCCCGCGCGCAAAGCCTGTCGACTTGCTCTACGGTCAGCGGCAGCGAGGGCGGTGGCCTATGCGCCGTGCCGTCCAGCGAAACACTCGCAAGCCGCGCTCGCATTTGAGGAAAACGCGACAATACAAAGATGATGCTCTGCTTCAATTTTGGGCGCGCGTTTACCTGGTCGGCAACCGGCCGCAACCACCGACGAGCACCAGCTGACACTATGCGACTGATGGTCTTCCGACGCCCGAGTGTCTTGGCCCGTGCCGTCATGCCACCTGCCACTGTGTCACGATGGTGAAGACGCGCCCGGCGTCCCGTCATTCGCACCAGTGGTAGCGGTGCGGTTGCTTATCATCCATTTAATCGTCTCAGGGAACGCGATAGGCAATGTGTTCGGTACAAGGCGTCGCAGCTTTGCTGCAGATCCGACGAGTACATTCACCTCATTTTGCCGAACGAATGAAGGATTCACGCGAACCTCGAGATCGTGACCGGATGCTTGCCGCACAATCTCCACGACCTCATGTAACGTATACGGATGTTCGCTGCACACGTTGACCACCTCACTCACCGCTTCCGCTTCAAGAAGTTCACGATAGATGCGTGCGACGGCACGGACGTCAGAGAAATCACGCGCTACGTCGAGATTTCCGAGCTCAATGAAAGGCCGCCGCTCGGCAAAACAAGAAACAATCTTCGGCACCAGAAAGCGCTCCGACTGCCCGCAGCCCGTGTAATTGAATGGTCGCGTGACTACAATCGGAAGGCGATCAAACCACGTACGCACCAGATGCTCCATGGCCACCTTGCTTGCAGCGTAATGATTCACGGGCGCCGGCGTAAAACTCTCCTCCAAAACGCCCGCTGCGTTGCCATACACGTTGGCACTACTAGCAATAAGGATTTTTTTCGGCCGATGGCCGACGTCGGCGCACGCTTGCAGTAAATTCAATGTGCCAAGGACATTGACGCGATACATGTCAAGCGCGTCATCATCTGCAACGAAGCTACTCGCAGCAAGGTGGACAATGTGCGTGGGCCGCACTTCGTCGATTACGTTTCGACACTGCGCCAAAGATGTGATGTCAAGCGTACGCTCGCCAGGCCCGGCAGGTTCAACGAGCGTACCAATGACTTCATAACCGGCGCCAACCAACTCAGCACGCACATACGCGCCCGTGAATCCACGAGCGCCAGTAACGAAAGCTAAAGGCACCGAGGGCTCAGTACGAAAGACCAACTTTGTTTCTCCGCAGATCTGCCTCGACCATCATTGCGCAGAGTTCCTCAAGCGTGGTCTTTGGTTCCCAGCCGAGCTTAGCCTTAGCCTTTGCTGGGTCACCGATCAACAACTCGACCTCGGCCGGGCGATAAAACTTCGGATTCACCCGCACAAGAACCTTGCCGCTCGCCGCGTCAACGCCTTGTTCCTGCTCCGCCTGTCCACGCCAACTCACTTCAGTACCGATTGCCTTGAACGCCATCGATACGAAATCGCGAACGGTTTCTGTGCGATTCGTCGCGAGCACGAAAGTATCGGCTTCGTCAGCCTGAAGCATCCGCCACATGCCTTCGACGTACTCCTTCGCGAATCCCCAGTCGCGCTTTGCATCGAGATTACCCAGCTCAAGCACGTCCAGTTGATCGAGGGAAATCTTCGCTACCGAATCGGTAATCTTGCGGGTAACAAACTCTCGTCCACGCAACGGAGATTCATGATTGAACAAAATGCCGCTTGACGCGAACATGTCATAAGATTCGCGATAGTTAACGGTCATCCAGTGAGCATAGAGCTTCGCCACGCCATACGGACTGCGCGGATAAAAAGGCGTGCCTTCTTTTTGAGGAATCGCCTGAACCTTGCCAAACATTTCAGACGTTGACGCCTGATAGTAGCGAATGGAACGGTCGACTACCCGTATTCCTTCGAGCAGGTTAACCGCACCGACACCTGTAATCTCAGCGGTCGTCACTGGCTGGTCGAACGACACCCCGACAAAGCTTTGCGCGGCGAGATTGTAGAGTTCGCGCGGTTGCGCCTTCTCAAGCAGACGGATTGTCGAGCCAAGATCCGTCAGATCATGCTCCACGAGATGGAGGTTCGGATGATGAAGAATGCCCAGTTCTTCCAGCCGCCAGAAGTTGACGGAACTCGTACGCCGATACGCGCCGTAAACTTCGTAGCCGCGTTCAAGCAGCATCTGAGTTAGATACGCTCCGTCCTGCCCCGTCATGCCAGTCACAACTGCGCTCGTCAATTCCATCTCCGTTAAAAGCTCCCCCGGCATCCTATCGTCACAAAACTGGGGGAAAAATGATAAAAAATCGTGCTTATTATATCCGAGCGACCGCACACCCCGAACCGTACGCCGGCACAATCATTGTGCCGAACCCATCCCGTTTGCTTTTCAGTGAAATTTGAGCGGATACCGAACTTCACGTCGCACTCCAGGGTTACATAGTCCCAACACAAACACCAAGTGCCGTTTTCCAATCCGGTGCCCGCAAGTCGAACGCTGTGAGCAATTTTGCGTTCGACAACCGGGAATTCTTGGGGCGCATCGCAGGTGTCGGATACAGGTCTGAGGTGATCGCGTTTATCGTCGGTCTCTGTGCAAGCGGTGCCAGCTCAAATATAGCCTTCGCGAATTCCGCCCACGACGTCACTCCAGTTGCAGTTAGGTGATAGATACCGAAGCGCTCCGACCACCATCTGTCATCGTGCAGATGCTCCACCAGCGCTTGCGTCGCGATATGCGCCGTCAAAGCAGCGATCGTCCCCGACCACGTCGGCGCTCCCACCTGATCGGCCACGATACTCAGCTCGGACCGCTCCGCAGCAAGCCGCAACATCGTCCGCAAAAAATTGCGTCCACGTGTGCCATAGACCCAGCTCGTCCGAAGCACGAAGTACTTGCCACCCACCTGCTCGATCGCCCGCTCACCCGCAAGCTTGCTTTTGCCGTAAACATTGAGCGGACCAGTCGGATCGCCTTCCTCATAAGCACCATCCTTGGTGCCATCAAAAACATAGTCGGTAGAGAAGTGAAAAAGCGCAGCGCCCACGCGCCGGGCCTCTTCCGCCAGCACCCCTGGCGCCTCGCCATTCATCCGCATAGCGGCATCGACATCAGTTTCCGCCTGATCCACCGCCGTGTAAGCCGCCGGGTTGACGATAAGCGAGGGCTTGATCTCACGGACCACACGCCGCATCTGGTCGAAATCCGACAGATCGAAAGCTTGCCGCCCGGGAGCAACAATCCGGCCGAGGCCCTGCAGGCTCCGTAGAAGTTCAAAGCCCACCTGTCCGGTGGAGCCGGTCACA
Organism: Paraburkholderia gardini; assembly: GCF_907164575.1. GTDB lineage: Bacteria > Pseudomonadota > Gammaproteobacteria > Burkholderiales > Burkholderiaceae > Paraburkholderia > Paraburkholderia gardini. The sequence goes on along the minus strand of NZ_CAJQYY010000001.1, from coordinate 23,632 downwards.
AGAATGGTACGTTCGTGCAGATCGGCCATGAGGACGTCCTTGAAATCAGTGCATCCTCACGTCTGAAGCACTGTCGGACGACGGTAACAGACTGGATGCACGATTATAGAATCGCCGGTCGAGCGACCGAAGCGAGCTAACAAACAGATACAAACGTGCCTATTTTCTTTAAATTCAACACCTTGCACTCACACCAAACTTCATGTTGAAGTCCGGGGCAATGGAAGATCACGCATAACTCTCCGCCTCCCCAAACCCCTTCCCCGCCGCATCCTTCGTCGCTAGCGTCGGCTCACCCTCAACCGGCCATTCGATCCCAACTTCCGAATCATTCCAGATCAAACACCGTTCGTACTCCGGAAACCAGTAATCCGTCGTCTTGTACAAAAACTCGGCCGCCTCCGACAGCACAACAAACCCATGCGCAAACCCCGGCGGGATCCACATCTGGCGGCTGTTCTCCGCACTCAGATTCACACCCACCCACTTGCCGAAATCAGGCGAGCTCCGACGCATATCGACAGCCACATCGAACACCTCGCCGCTAACAACCCGCACCAACTTCCCCTGCGCATGCTCGATCTGATAATGCAGCCCGCGCAGCACACCCTTCGCCGACCGCGAGTGGTTATCCTGCACGAACTCGACATCCACGCCCACCTTCTCCGCAAACTCCTTCGCGTTGAAGCTCTCGAAAAAAAAACCACGCGCATCACCAAACACCTTCGGCTCGATGAGTTTGACTTCGGGCAGTGCCGTCGGGGTTACCGTGATTGCCATATAACTTTGTCCGTCAACAGATTCTTGAGATATTGCCCGTATTCGTTCTTCGCCAGCGGCGCGGCAAGCTCCGTCAATCGGGCGGCGTCGATCCAGCCACTCCGGTAAGCGATCTCTTCCGGACACGCCACCACCAGGCCCTGTCGCTTCTGCAAGGTCGCGATAAACGTCGCCGCTTCGATCAGCGAATCGTGCGTCCCCGTATCGAGCCATGCATAACCGCGCCCCATGATCTCGACACGCAGCTTCTTCGCTTCCAGATAGCGCGAATTCACGTCGGTGATTTCAAGCTCACCACGCGCCGACGGCCTGATTTCCGCAGCGATATTACAAACGTCGTTATCGTAGAAGTACAACCCGGTCACCGCATACGGTGAGCGCGGCTTCGCAGGCTTTTCCTCGATCGAAAGCGCCTGCAACTGGTCGTCGAACTCCACCACGCCATAACGCTGCGGATCGTTCACGTGATACGCGAACACCGTCGCGCAATCCGTCCGCGCATTCGCCTTCTCCAGCTGAAGCGCGAGATCGTGGCCATAAAAAATGTTGTCGCCGAGAATCAGCGCACAGTCGTCGTTGCCGATGAAATCGCGTCCAATGATGAACGCCTGCGCAAGGCCGTCAGGCGATGGCTGCACCGCGTACTGAAGATTCATCCCCCACTTCGAGCCGTCGCCAAGCATCGACTGAAACCGCGGCGTGTCGGCGGGCGTCGAGATGATCAGCACGTCGCGGATGCCCGCGAGCATCAACGTCGACAGCGGGTAGTAGATCATCGGCTTGTCATACACCGGCAGAAGCTGCTTCGATACGGCGTGCGTGATCGGATACAGCCGCGTGCCCGATCCCCCCGCGAGAATGATTCCCTTGCGTGCCATTGACGCTCCCTCAGGCCTGTCCGGCGTAGTGAGTTTCCATCCAGTGACGATAGTTGCCGCTCGTCACGCCAGCGATCCACTCCGAATTCTCGAGATACCAGCGCACGGTCTTGCGCATGCCAGTTTCGAACGTCTCCGCAGGGCGCCAGCCCAGTTCACGCTCGATGCGCGTCGCGTCGATCGCGTAGCGACGGTCGTGGCCGGGCCGGTCCTTCACGAACTCGATCTGCTTCGCGTACGGCGCACCGGTCGACGAAGGACGCAGTTCATCGAGCGTCGCGCACAGCGTGTGCACGACGTCGATGTTGGCCTTTTCGTTCCATCCGCCGATGTTATAGGTCTCGCCAGGCGCGCCCTTTTGCAGCACGGTGCGGATCGCGGCGCAGTGGTCGCCGACGTACAGCCAGTCGCGCACGTTCCTGCCATCGCCATAGACGGGCAGCGTCTTGCCGGCCAGTGCGTTGATGATCGTGAGCGGAATCAGTTTCTCGGGGAACTGGTACGGGCCGTAGTTGTTCGAGCAGTTGGTGGTCAGCACCGGCAGGCCGTACGTGTGGAAATACGCGCGCACCAGATGGTCCGAGGCGGCCTTGCTCGCCGAATAAGGGCTGTTCGGCGCATAGGGCGTGCGTTCGTTGAACGCGGGATCGGTGGGTTCGAGCGAGCCGAACACTTCGTCGGTCGAAACGTGCAGGAAGCGGAACGCTTCCTTCTCGCTGCCCGCGAGGCCGTTCCAGTAAGCGCGCGCCGCCTCGAGCATCGTGAACGTGCCGACGACGTTCGTCTGCACGAATTCGCCCGGCCCGCTGATCGAGCGGTCGACGTGGCTTTCGGCCGCGAAGTGCAGCACCGCACGGGGCCTGTGTGTCGCGAAGAGCGTATCGAGCGCGGCGCGGTCGCAGATATCGACGCGCGCAAAAACGTGACGTGAATCGTTGGCGAGCGGCGCGAGCGTCTCGGCGTTGCCCGCATAGGTGAGTTTATCGACGTTGACGACGGGCTCATCTCCGTCGCGCAGCCAGTCAAGAACGAAGTTGGCGCCAATAAAACCTGCGCCTCCAGTCACCAGGATCATGTTCTTCCTCAGAATCGCCTCGCGACGTGCTTCGTGTCGCGGAAGCGGTGCGTTCAAGGCAGCCCGTACGACCATGCTGCGTCGTGCCACGGCATCAAACGGGCTATTATGTCACGCTATGTTGTGCAGTCCGTGACCCTCTGCGGATCCGGGCACCGGTCTGTCGCCGCCGCAGCCGCACCGGCTGACAGGCGGTTCCCACCGTCATTGATGCCGCATCGTTTTTTTGGCGTCAATGCCCTGACACATATGTCACAACCACGTTACGAATTATCCAGTCCGTATCCAGATGACCACCCGGCCCGCACCACTTGCCTTCGGCGACCTTCAGGGCTGCCGCACCCAGTTCCAGCAACTGCTCGCCAAAGCCGCCCCTTCCGACGACACGCCACTGTGGTTTGCCGGCGACATCGTCAATCGCGGCCCGGAATCGCTCGCCACGTTGCGCGACCTCGTCGCGATGGGCGATCGCGCAGTCACGGTTCTCGGCAATCACGATCTGCATCTGCTGTCGGTTTCAGCGGGCATCCGTAACGTGAAGAAAGGCGACACAATCGACGAAATCCTCGCCGCGCCGGACGCCGAAGACCTGCTGGAATGGGTACGTCACCGTCCGATCGCGCATTTCGAGAAGAACATGCTGCTCGTCCACGCGGGCGTGCCGCCGCAATGGGACGCTGCCTTCACGATGGAAATGGCCGGCGAACTGGAACGCGCGCTGCGTGCGCCGACCTGGAAGGAAACGCTCGCGGGCCTGTACGGCAACGAGCCGAATCGATGGAAGTCGGGTCTGAAAGGAATCGACCGGCTGCGTCTGACGTGCACCGCGCTCACACGTATGCGCTTTTGCAACGAGGAAGGCTCGATGGACTTCACGTCGAGCGGCGGACTGAATTCCGCGCTGCCGGGCTACATGCCGTGGTTCGACGTCCCTTCGCGACAATCGGCCAGCACGACCGTCGTTTTCGGTCACTGGGCGGCGCTTGGTCTGATGGTGCGCGATAACGTGATCGGACTCGACTCAGGCTGCGTCTGGGGCAATCAGCTCTCAGCGATCCGGCTGACGGACGATCCGGCCGGCCGCATCGTCACGCAGGTAGATTGCTCTGCGTGTCGCGGGACGGGTAACTGACCCGCTAGCTGGTTCGCGTGCCGTCGATGTCGACGTCTTGAGTCAAGGCGACGTCGACGGTGTCCGCAGTCTTCTGACTGGGCTCGGGAATCTCGAGAACCTCGGCCGCAAACGCATTGCCGCCACCCTGCATCCCCCTCAACGCCCGCCCCACCACCGCCTCCGTCTCCGCCGCCAGCAACCGCCTGTCGGCCCCCGAAGCCAGCGGCGCCCCGACATAAACATGCGCGGTCAGCGGGCCGCCTTTCAGCATCGCATTCAACGAATCGCTGAGCGTGAGATCGTCGATATACGCAGGCGTCGTCGACTGCCGCCCCTCTGCATCCTCATACATGAGACACACCGGCTGCACAGGGCAAGAAGCCGACACCGCCGCCTGAAACAGGTTCGCGTGAAACGGCAGCAGCGCGAGACCATCGGACGTCGTGCCCTCGGGAAACACGCACACCAGTTCGCCCGCGCCCAGCCGTTCAGCCAGTTCATGCACGATCCGTCTCGCGTCGCTGCGTTTCTCGCGCTGGATAAACACGGTGCCAAGCTGCTCGGCCAGCCACCCCACCACCGGCCAGTTGCGAATCTCGGCCTTCGACACGAACGGCGTCGGTCGCCACGCGTTGATCACGTAGATATCGATCCACGAAACGTGGTTCGCCACGACAAGCGCGCCCGCATCGAGCCGCGCCTCGTCGTTATGCACGACGAGGCGCATGCCGCACAGCCGCAGCATCTTCAGCGACCACGCGCGGTTGAGTTCGAGCCGCTCACCGGCGGATGCGCGCGGAAAGCGCGTCGCGACCGTCCACATGCCGTGCAACAGATGCGCAACCAGTCGTGTCTTGCGAAACGCGAGCTTCATGTTCGACGCTTTCCGTCTCTGTATCGATGTTCTGTCAATCATGCATCAACGCTGTTCGAACGCGAGATGACCCGCGACGATCGTCGCGCGCACGCGCGCCGGCAGTTCGTAGCCGAGAAACGGCGTGTTGTGCCCCTGGCTCTTCAGCGCACGCGGCTCGACGCGCCAGTGCCCGTTCGCATCGAACACACACAGATCAGCCACGGCGCCCACGGCGACGCGCCCGGCAGGCAGCTTCAGCACGTCAGCCGGCGACGACGTAATGCGGTTCAACGCCTTCGCCAGCGGCACATTCGCTTCGCTCGCCCATTTCACCGTCAGCGACAGAAAGAGTTCGAACCCTGTCGCGCCCGGCGTGGCTTCGGCGAACGGCAGCAGTTTTTCGTCGTCGTCGACGGGCGTGTGGTCGGAGCAGATCGCATCGATCGTGCCGTCGACGAGGCCCGCGCGGATCGCTTCGCGATCGCGCTGCTGGCGCAGCGGCGGGTCGAGCCGGTACTGCGCATCGAAGTAGCCGATATCGACGTCGATCAGATGCACGTGGTTCACGGTCACGTCGCACGTCACGGGAAGCCCTTCGGCCTTCGCCGCACGCATAAGCGCGACGCCCGCCGCCGACGACACATGCGAAAGATGCACGCGCGCACCCGTCACGCGGACGAGTTCGAAAATCGTATGCAGCGCGATCGTCTCGGCCGAAACCGGCACGCCCGACAAGCCGAGCCGCGAAGCCAGCGCGCCGCTCGCGGCGACGCCACCCTTCGCGAGATACGCATCCTGCGGACGCAGCCACACGGTGTAGTCGTACGTGCTCGCGTATTGCAGCGCGCGCAGCAGAACCTGTGTATCGACCACCGGCACATCGGCCTGCGAAAAGCCGATGCAACCGGCTTCCGTCAGCTCGACCATTTCGGTAATCGTCGTGCCCTTCAGGCCGACAGTCAGCGCGCCGAGCGGATACACATGCGCCTGATTGAGCTTCAACGCGCGAAACTTGAGCATCTCGACGAGACCCGGTTCATCGAGCGTCGGATCGGTATCGGGCGGGCACACGAGACTCGTCACGCCGCCCGCGAGCGCCGCGGCCATTTCGGATTCGAGCGTCGCCTTGTGCTCGAACCCCGGCTCGCGCAGACGCGCCGACAGATCAACCAGACCCGGCGCGATCGACAGCCCTTTGGCATCGATCGTCTTCGTCGCATGAAAATCCGCAGGCGCGTTGCCAAGGGCGACGATCTTGCCGGCTTCGATGTAGATGTCCTGCCGCTGTTCGGTGCCCGCTACCGGATCGATCAGCGTGCCACCCTGGATATGAATCTTCATTTGCTGCCTTTTTTCTGCGTTTCGTTGCGTGCCGCGTGTTCGCGCAAGAAGTTCGGTCGTCGCATTTCAGCCGTGATTGCCGGCGACAATGCCCATCACCGCCATGCGCACCGCGATACCGAACGTCACCTGATTCAGGATCACCGACTGCGGACCATCCGCCACCTGCGAATCGATTTCGACACCGCGATTCATCGGGCCGGGGTGCATCACGATCGCATCGGGCTGCGCGAGCGCGAGACGTTCGGGCGTCAAACCCCAGCTCTTGAAGTACTCCTGCGCTGAAGGCAGCAGCGCGCCACTCATCCGCTCGTTCTGCAGACGCAGCATGATGATCACGTCGACGTCCTTCAGCCCTTCGTCGAGGTTGTGGAACACGCGCACGCCCATCTGTTCCAGCCCGCCCGGCAGCAGCGTGCGCGGACCGATGGCGCGCACTTCCGGCACGCCGAGCGTGGTGAGCGCATGAATGTCCGAACGCGCGACCCGCGAATGCAGGATGTCGCCGACGATCGCCACACGCAGGTTCGTGAAATCCTTCTTGTAATGACGGATCGTGTACATGTCGAGCAGACCCTGGGTCGGGTGCGCGTGACGTCCGTCGCCTGCGTTGATCACATGCACGTGCGGCGCGCAGTGCTCGGCGATCAGGTACGGCGCGCCGCTCGACGCATGACGCACGACGAACATGTCGGCGTGCATCGCGGAGAGGTTGTTGATCGTGTCGAGCAGCGATTCGCCCTTGCTCGTCGACGACGCGTTGATGTTCAGGTTGATCACGTCCGCGGAAAGACGCTTCGCGGCGATCTCGAACGTCGTGCGCGTGCGCGTCGAATTCTCGAAGAAGAGATTGAACACCGACTTGCCGCGCAGCAGCGGCACCTTCTTCACCTCGCGATCCGTCACGCTGACGAACTGCTCGGCCGTATCGAGAATGTGATTGACGATCGACTTCGGCAAACCTTCGATCGTCAGCAGATGTTTGAGCTCGCCGTTTTTGGTGAGCTGCGGGTTGCCCTTCAGAAAGCCGAAGCGGAACCGGTCCGCGGCGGCGCTGCTGTCGGTGGAACCTGGGGTCGCGGTGTTCATCGTGTACCTGCTGCGTTAAACGTGTGCTGGAATGTGTGCGTTGGCGCTCGCCGCTTGCCTGGCAGCGCGCGCGGCCGCCGGAGAAAGCCGCAGCGATCCGCATCCGGTTCGCCCGCTCAGTCGGCGCGCGCTTCCGTGTGGAACGTGAACGTCGGGTCGTCGCCTTCGCTGCGGGCAAGGACGAGCGTCGCATCGGCCGGCACGTCGATCGTGCCGCCGGTAAAGCGCGCGGCAATCGGCAACTCGCGCCCGCCACGATCGGCGAGCACCGCCAGTTCCACCGAAGCCGGACGTCCATAGTCATACAGTTCGTTCAACGCGGCGCGTACCGTGCGGCCGGTGCCGAGCACGTCATCGACGAGCACGATCCTGCTGTCGTCCACATCGAACGGCAGCGAAGTCGGGCTCGCCTGTGCGTGCAGGCCACGCTTCGCGTAGTCGTCGCGATGGAGCGCCACGTTGACGACTCCAAAACTCGCCATCTTCAGGTCGCGGGCGAGCCGTTCGGCGAGCCACGCGCCGCCGCTGTAGATGCCGGCGAGCACGATGCTGCCTTCGGCGCCTGCGGGTGTCGTGATCGCCGCGCAATATGCCGCGCGAATCTGTTCGAGGACGGCGCGATACAGCGCCTCGGCGTCAATGGAACTCATGATCGTCGGGTAGTCCGTCTAGATATTGCTGGAGGATGATGCTGGCGGCTTCGGCGTCGAGCATGTCGGCGCGGCCGTTGCCGGCACGGATCTCCGCCTTCGCCTCGACCGACGAATAGCGTTCGTCGACCCAGGTGACCGGCAGATTGAAGCGCCCGTTCAGCTGGTTGCCGAAGCGTTTGGCGAGCTGCGTCATTTCGTGCGGCGTGCCATCGGGATGCATCGGCAGGCCGACGACGAGCGCATCGGGCTTCCATTCGCCGATCAGTTTGCCGACGGCTTCGAAGCGGTATTCGCGGCTGCGGTTCTGCACGACGACGAGCGCCCGCGCATGACGCGTCAGCAAATTGCCGACGGCGACACCAATGCGTTTTTCGCCATAGTCGAACGCAAGGAGCGTTGCCTCACGTCCGCCTGAAAGGCTCATGCGTGGCCTGCTTCGCCCGAAAGCATCGACAGATTGATGCCAAGCAGCGACAGCGCCGCTTCGAGCCGCTCTTCGGCAGGCACGTCGAAAACGATTTTCGGATCGGCTTCGACAGTGAGCCAACCGTTCTTCGAGATTTCTTCCTCGAGTTGCCCCGCGCCCCAGCCGGCATGGCCGAGCGTAAGCAGGAAGCGCTCCGGCCCCGTACCGCTGGCGACGGCTTCGAGCACATCTTTCGACGTGGTCATTTCAAGCCCGCCCGGCACCGACATCGACGACGTGTACGGCGTGCCGTCTTTCGGATCGTGCAGCACGAAGCCGCGCTCGGTTTGCACCGGGCCGCCGAAGTACACGGGAACATGCAGCAGAGGTTCGATCTCGAGCTTCAGATCGATGCGATTGAAGAGCGCTTCCAGGTCGATATCGGTCGGCCGGTTGATGACGAGACCGAGCGCGCCGCGCTCACTGTGATCGCACAGGTAGACCACCGTGCCTGAAAATGTGGGATCCGCCATGCTCGGCATGGCAATCAGGAACTGATTGGTCAGGTTGATGCGATCGGTACTCATGGACATGGTTCGAATTTTAGCAAAGACGGTGCGGAATGGCGGGCTTCGAGCGTACGCAGGAACGCATGGAAAAGGCGCGTGGGCGACACGGTTCGCAGGGCTCCGTCGACGGCGTGGATATTGCACTTTATCACGCGTGGAGCGGCGGCCTGTCAGGCACTTCGCGGGCTACCCGCGTTCCGGCTCGCGAGGTTTCATGGGCCGACAGGTTCGCTGTTATACGCGGTGCTGTTTGCGCTGGTTCCGTGGTGTTTCCATCGCGGTTCCCTTGTTAACGGCACGCGTCCGTCGTATAGCAGGGTTCGCGCCTGCGCCGCGCTTCATTTTGCGGCTCACGCCGCACCGGCCAGCGCCGGGTCGGGCGCGCCGCCCTGCTCGATCGCGCGCGTGAGCGCGGCGAGCGCGGCGCTGCTGTCGGCCGGTGCGACGCCTGCCGCTATCTTGTGCAACATCGCCCGCAACGCCTCGGCGGCGTGATCCAGCGAACGGGCGTCCGGGGCGTCGACGATCGTGTGCGAGCGCACCGCCGGCGTCGTCACGCCCGCGTGCGCGCGACGCCGCCACGCAAGCCCGAGCGCATCCGCCAGCAGCGCGACGTGGCCAAGGCCAAGCGCACAGGCGGCCGAACCGAGCCGATACGCGGCGTCGCCGGCCTGCAACGCAGCGCTGGGGTCGGCTTTCTCGGGATTGTCGGCCTGCCGGGCATGGTCGGATAACGCGACGATCGCGGCGTCGGCGGTCTGGAGGAAATCTTCATACGCATGCGCGTTCACCGTCAGCACGCCGAGGTCGCGGGTACGCGCGGTACGCACGGCGGCTGATTCGGCCTGGGCGGTTTCCGCCTCCCACAGCGCCTCCGACGCCTGCGTGCCCGCCACATGCCAGTCGACCGTCAAGCCGTAGTCGTGCAGCAGTTCGACCTGACCGGCATCTTCGGCCGAGGCGCCGAAGAGTGCGTAGTCGCGCCAGAGCGTGGCGAGCGTCGCCCGTACGAGCGAGCGCGGCGCGAGCGGCGTGCCGCGCGCGTGATCGGCGAAGACAAGATTGCAGCGGGCGTAGAAATGACGGGCGCTACCGGACGCGTCGGCGGCGTTCCCGCCCGCGCGCAGCGCGCGGGCGCACGCCGCGGCGAGACGCCAGAAATCGTATGGATCGGGGCCGGCAGCCTCGGCGAGACAGGCATCGAGTTCGTCGAGCGCACCGTGAATATCCGGCGGCGGCGCACCCTCAAGCGGATGCGCGCGCAGAACGGGCAACAGCGCGCGTTCGTAGCGGGCGCGCAGATGCGCCAGCGTGCCGGCCGGTTGGGCATGCAGCGTAACGGGCGGCACGGGTCGAGCAGCGAGCGCGAGATCTTCGAACGTCGTGGCATACCCGGGCGTGTGCTGGGCGATCTGCTGGCCAAGCGCGCGATAGTGCGCGAACAGCGCCGGCGAACACGACAGCTCGCGCAGGTTGTGCCGACCAACGGCCTCGCGGAATACTTCGAGCGCATCGCTCAGTTCGGTGCGATTCCGGTCGTCGTGGGGCGCGTCGGCCTGCGCCATCGAAGAGGCCAGCGCAAGCGCATTGGCGAAGCGATGCGCCGCCAGCCAGCCCGCCTCGCGCAGTGCGCGCGCAGCCTGGAGCAGCGGCGCAGTGGGATCCTCGCGCTGCACCAGCGCGAGCCGCGCTTCGGCAAGCGCGGATTCCGCACTGCGTACGATGCCGCCGCGCGGATTAGGCAAGGCTTCGAAGGAACCGGTGGTAGCGTGGCTAGCGAACATGGATAGTCGACGAAGACACCTGTGGGCCCTCTGCGCTCCGGAAGGTGACGCGCGGCCAGCGGTGCGCGTCGCGCGTCGGCGCGTAGACGGTACGATGAGCACTACCCTTGCGACACAGCCAGAACGACGCCGGTCCCGGCGCGTCAGTGCGGCACCCCGGCCGGCAACGACGAGCGCAGCGGCCTCGCACCATTGCCCGCGAATACCTCAGGCATTACGCAGCGACAGGCACAACCCAGACACACGCAACGTATCCGACCGGCGAACCGGTCAGATCTGGACCATCTCGAAGTCTTCCTTGCGGGCGCCGCATTCCGGGCAGGTCCAGTTGATCGGGACGTCTGCCCAGCGGGTTCCCGGCGCGATCCCTTCATCTGGCAAACCGGCTTCTTCGTCGTAGATCCAGCCGCAGATCAGGCACATCCAGCTTTGATATTCCATTCTTATGCCGCGTCGAAAAGTCTAAAAAGTCGGTTGAATCAGGACCATGATGGTACCGTGTTGCTGCCCCCATGCCTAGCGATCCTGGCCAGGCCCGCGCGTGATTCAGGTCAACCCGGGCATGAATTTGCACTGGCGCTCGAAAAAACGCCCTGGCATCAGATTAGGCCGCATAATTGGGGCAACCCCGGGCCACGTGCCTGGCACCCTTTTTGATCAATCCAGCAAGATTTTCATGCCCAGCGACACTCCTCCGATCGTCCTCACCTTCGGCCTCTCCGATCCGACCGGCGGCTCCGGCATCCAGGCGGATCTGATGACGCTGGCCAGCATGGGATGCCACGGCGTCTCCGTACTTACCGGTTACACCGTACGCGATTCGGCAAGCTGCGATGAGGTCACCGGTCTCGACCCCGAGGTCGTCGCCACGCAGGCGCGGATGCTGCTCGAAGATATGCCGATCGCCGCGTTCAAGGTCGGCGCGGCGACGCGTGCCGAAGTGGTGAGCGCCATCGCCGAAGTGGTTGCTGACTACGACGACATTCCGCTGATCCTCGCGCCCGACTTCACGCTCGACGACGAACATGTGCTCGCCGCCGACGAACTGCGCGAAGCCATCGCCGATCTACTCGCACCGCAAACCACGCTGCTCGTCGCCGATTTCGCCACCCTGCTCGCGCTCGCGCAACCCGATGGCGACGCCGAGGCACCGAGCCTCGATGCAGCGATCTCCCATTTGCTGTCGCAGGGGTGCGAGTACATCCTGTCGGCGGAAACGGGCACGCATCGCCTGGTCAACACGCTTTTCAGCGAAGACGGCCAGTTGCGTCAGGATATGTGGGATCGCGGCCCGAACCGCATCATGGGCATGACCGATACGCTCGGCGCGGCGATCGCCGCGTTGCTCGCCAATGGTCAGGATCCGGCTGAAGCCGTGCGCGAAGCGCAGGAGTACCTGTATCAGGCGACGCGCGCCGCGTTTCGTCCCGGCATGGGCGCGTATATGCCCGACCGTTTCTTCTGGGCACGCAGCAATGAAGACGAAGAAACGCCGCGTGCAAGCGGTAAGGGCGCGCCGCCGGACGAAGCGCGTCACTGAGCTTTTCGGCTCTTCCCCGCGCGAGACGGTTTGATGAAACAACAAACCGTCCGCGCAGAAAAAAACCCGCATTTCTGCGGGTTTTCTTTTTGGGCCGCGCATCTTTCGACGCGCTTCCCACATGTGTTCCAGACCGGGCCGCGAAGGCCCGGGAACCGGAATTACATGTCCATGCCCATGCCGCCCATGCCGCCGGGCATACCGCCGCCCATCGGTGCATCTTCCTTCGGCAGTTCGCAGACAGCTGCGTCCGTCGTCAGCAGGAGACCGGCGACCGAAGCTGCGTTTTGCAGCGCCGTGCGCGTCACCTTCGTCGGGTCCACAACACCTGCGTCGACCAGGTCGACGTACTCGCCCGTTGCTGCGTTGTAGCCGTAGTTGCCCTTGCCTGCTGCAACTGCTGCCACCACGACGCTGGCTTCTTCGCCGCCGTTCGTGACGATCTGGCGCAGCGGTTCTTCCATCGCGCGCAGCACGATCTTGATACCTGCGTCCTGATCGGCGTTAGCGCCCTTCAGACCAGCGATAGCCGTACGAGCGCGGATCAGCGCAACACCGCCACCTGCCACGATGCCTTCTTCCACAGCCGCGCGCGTTGCGTGCAGTGCGTCTTCGACACGTGCCTTCTTTTCCTTCATTTCGACTTCGGTCGCAGCGCCAACCTTGATCACCGCAACACCGCCTGCCAGCTTGGCAACGCGTTCCTGCAGCTTTTCACGGTCGTAGTCCGAGGTTGCTTCCTCGATCTGCGTGCGCACTTGCTTCACGCGTGCTTCGATCGTTGCACCTTCGCCTGCGCCGTCGATGATCGTCGTGTTTTCCTTGCCCACTTCGATGCGCTTCGCCTGGCCCAGTTCTGCCAGCGTTGCCTTTTCGAGCGTCAGGCCGGTTTCTTCAGCGATGACCTGGCCACCCGTCAGGATAGCGATGTCTTCGAGCATGGCCTTGCGACGGTCGCCGAAGCCCGGAGCCTTCACAGCAACGGTCTTCAGGATGCCACGGATGTTGTTCACCACCAGCGTTGCCAGTGCTTCGCCTTCGACGTCTTCTGCGATGATCAGCAGCGGACGGCCAGCCTTGGCGACTTGCTCGAGCACCGGGAGGAGGTCACGAATGTTCGAAACCTTCTTGTCGTGCAGCAGCACGAACGGGTTTTCGAGCACGGCAACCTGCTTGTCCGGGTTGTTGATGAAGTACGGCGACAGGTAGCCGCGGTCGAACTGCATGCCTTCGACAACGTCCAGCTCGTCCTGCAGCGACTTGCCGTCTTCGACGGTGATGACGCCTTCCTTGCCGACCTTGTCCATCGCTTCAGCGATGCGGTCACCGATCGACGAATCGCTGTTCGCGGAGATCGCGCCAACCTGGGCGATTTCCTTGTTCGTCGTGCACGGCTTGCTGATCTTGCGCAGTTCTTCGATAGCGGCCGTCACGGCCTTGTCGATACCGCGCTTCAGGTCCATCGGGTTCATGCCCGATGCGACGTACTTCATGCCTTCGCGAACGATCGATTGCGCGAGAACGGTTGCCGTCGTCGTGCCGTCGCCTGCGTTGTCGCTGGTCCGGGAAGCCACTTCCTTGACCATCTGTGCGCCCATGTTCTGGAGCTTGTCTTTCAGTTCGATCTCTTTTGCGACCGAAACACCGTCCTTCGTGACCGTCGGGCCGCCGAAGCTGCGTTCCAGGACCACGTTGCGGCCCTTCGGACCCAGCGTGACCTTCACAGCGTTCGCGAGGATGTTCACGCCTTCAACCATCTTGGCACGGGCGGAATCACCGAATACGACGTCTTTAGCTGCCATCTTCAAACTCCTTGAATTCTCTGGGATATAGCCGGGATTTCAGCGATTTTTCGCTTACTTCTGCACCACGGCCATGATGTCTTCTTCACGCATCACCAGCAGTTCGTTGCCATCGACCTTGACGGTCTGGCCAGCGTACTTGCCGAACAGGACGCGATCGCCCACTTTCACGTCGAGTGCGATCTGCGCACCCTTGTCGTCACGCTTGCCCGGGCCGACTGCGAGGATTTCGCCTTGATCCGGCTTTTCCGCTGCGGCTTCGGGGATCACGATGCCCGACGCAGTCTTGGTTTCCTGGTCAAGACGCTTGACGATCACGCGATCATGCAAAGGACGAAGGTTCATACATACTCCTCTCTGGATTGAGACTGAAGAACGCTGAGAAAACCCGGCTGGCAGGGCCAACCGGAAATGTTGTTAGCACTCTCGTGCAGCGAGTGCTAATTATATGGACGGGCGGTGACAAATTCAAGAAGGGGCGCGGGGATTGTTTCGCCAGGGGCTGCTCAGCGGGAGTGTTGTTCGTCTCGAACCTGAATCTCGCGGCGCGGCAAATCTGGATGGATCTGGATAATTCCCTTTTGAAACAGTGGCCTGCCTATAGACGCTCGCCGACGTCACACCCGATATCGATCATTTGCAGACGGCTGCCTGGCGATCGGGTTCACCGAATTTTTCTCAATGATCGCAGCCCAGGGAAATCCCTTAGCCCGCAGATAGCAGGCGATATTTCGCTTCGGATGGACGCGCGAGAACTGCAAGGATCGAGAGAACATTCCGCCGACGACTGCCCGGGATGATCGGCACGCAGCCTGGCTTCGATCCAGCGGCGTCGATCTGCAGTGTCACCGATGCATTGCCGCGGCGACGAGAACATGGAACGGTAGCGCGAGGAGCGCCGCCCCGGCGACGCCGAGCAGCCACAACGCAACGAACCATATCAGGCGTTGACGATACGTCTTTCCGGTATCGCGGCTTGTTTCAGACATCGCGTCTCCTGTCGGCCCGGAGTTAGCGCCAATCGATCAAGGTTTAGTCCATTCAGGGCAATCAGATGATCCGTTCATACCGTTTTGGAATCCATATTAATTTTTTGACCGCATCTCCTGCCCTGATAGCGAAAACGGCCCGCCTGCATCGATGGTAACGATACCGCAGGAGAAAAAGAAATCGCCGGACCCGATATGAAGTATCGAAATAAACAGTGAATTGAGAGGGGACGGCCCTGTCCCGCATCCGGACGCGTCGCAAAGCCCTTCTGCAGTTTCCATAAGACAGCCTCACGGTATAACATCTGCGAACACAACAGCAAACCTGCTTCGGTCCTTCGGAAATGTGACGCGTGTCCGTTTCAGGCTCATCATCGCGAAGCGGGAAACATTCGTTCGGCTGTTGCCGGAATCCATAACGGTTTATCAACATCCAGTCCCATGCCTAAAGACACGCCAGAATCGCAAGCCGTTTGCAATAACGTCGTCACGCGTAGCGCGATCTTCATCGTCGCGACCCTTGTGGGCGGCGATGAAGCAGCCGGCACGGTGCGCGCGTGGTGCGCGGATATCGCCGCCCTCGTGCGCTCGGTCGGCAAGCGCGTCCCCGCAGGCAACCTGTCGTGCGTGTGCGGCTTCGGCTCCGACGCGTGGGACACGCTGTTCGGCACTCCGCGTCCCGCTGTGCTGCATCCGTTTCGCGAATTCGGCGAAGGCGAACGCCACGCCGTGGGCACGCCCGGGGATATCCTGCTGCACATCCGCGCAGACCAGATGGATCTCTGTTTCGAGCTCGCCACGCAGCTGACAGGGCGGCTGCGCGACGCGGTCACCGTGGTGGATGAAGTGCATGGTTTCCGCTACTTCGATTTACGCAGCATGGTGGGCTTCGTCGACGGCACCGAAAATCCGACGGATCGCGAGGCCGCCGATTTCACTCTCATCGGTGACGAGGATCCGGACTTCGTGGGCGGCAGCTATGTCCTCGTGCAGAAGTATCTTCACGACATGACTGGCTGGAATGCGCTTTCCGTCGAGACGCAGGAGCGCATTATCGGTCGCACGAAATTGTCCGACATCGAACTCGACGCAGCGGTCAAACCGTCGTCATCGCACAGCTCGCTGACAACGCTCGAAGAGAACGGCGAGGAAGTGAAAATCCTGCGCGACAACATGCCGTTCGGGCGTCCCGGCGCGGGCGAGTTCGGCACCTACTTCATCGGTTACGCGCGTTCGCCCGCGCCGATCGAGCAGATGCTGGAGAACATGTTCGTCGGACGGCCGCCGGGCAATTACGACCGGCTGCTCGACTATAGTCGCCCGGTCACGGGTGGCCTCTTCTTCGTGCCTTCGGCCGACTTGCTCGAGGCGCTCGCTGACCGCGATCCGCAAACCGCCGTTGCCGGCCAGCAGTCCGAACCGTCTTCGTCCATCGCGCCGCATCACGACGGCTCGCTGAATATTGGCTCTCTCAAAGGAAGCTCACAGCATGAATAACCTGCATCGCGAACTTGCCCCCATCTCCCGTGCCGCGTGGTCGCAGATCGAAGAGGAAGTAGCGCGGACGTTCAAGCGCTCCGTCGCCGGTCGTCGCGTGGTCGACGTCAAGGGTCCGGGCGGCGCGGAACTGACGAGCGTCGGCACGGGGCATCAGACCACGGTCGCCTCGCCGCAGCAAGGCGTCGTCGCGAAGCTGTCCGAGGTCAAAGCCTTCGTTCAGTTGACCGTGCCGTTCGAATTGCGGCGCGATGCGATCGACAGTGTCGAGCGCGGCGCGAAAGATGCCGACTGGCAGCCGGCGAAAGATGCCGCCAAAGAGCTCGCCTATATCGAGGATCGTGCGATCTTCGACGGGTATCAGGCTGCGGGCATCGGCGGGATTCGCGAAGGTTCGTCGAATCCGTCGCTCACGCTGCCGGCCGACGTCAGCGACTATCCGGGCGCGATCAGCACCGCGCTCGAACAGCTGCGGCTCGCGGGCGTCGACGGCCCCTATTCCGTGCTGCTCGGCGCCGATGCGTACACGGCGCTTGGCAAGGCAAGCGATCAGGGCTATCCCGTCATCGAGCACATCAAGCGGATCGTGAACGGCGACATCATCTGGGCACCCGCGCTCGCGGGCGGCTGCGTGCTGTCCATGCGCGGCGGCGACTTCGAGCTGCATCTTGGCGAAGACCTGTCGATCGGCTACGCGAGCCATACCGACTCGGTCGTGCGCCTCTATCTGCGCGAGACGTTGACCTTCCTGATGCTGACGAGCGAAGCATCGGTCTCGGTGACGCAGGCGGAATAGGCGGGGTCTGTTCGAATCTGCTCGCCGTCGCCGCCGCCGTTGCGGGCTCAGGCCCGCAACGGTGATTTCAGAAGCGTGGAAACATCATCGTCGGGAAGTACGTCAAGGCAACCTGTCGCTTCGTCACAGTCGACGCGTACCCTTCCGACGATTTCCGGAATGCACGTCTTTAACATCGTCACGACCATGCGTACCCGTCGCGGCACCGGACGCTGCGCCTGGGTCAGCACGTTCAGCTCGAAAGGCAGCACGTCGAATTGCGGCAGTATGCGAACCAGCCGGCCGTCCAGAAGCGCATCGACGCACGCCGGCTCTTCCAGCACCCCGATGCCGACACCCGAGAGAATCATTTCATACATGGGCCGCCAGTGACTGGTCTTGATTGCCGTATGGATCGGCGCGCTCTCCACGACGCTCGCCACGTGCCTGAGCGGCAACTGCTCCGTGCCGAACATCCCCTGGACGCGAATGAACGGATGATTCGCGAGGTCACCCGGCCCGGTAACCGGACCGTGCTGGCTCAAATAGCCCGGCGCGGCAACGAGGATGCGCCCAACCTGGCCGAGCTGACGCGCAACGAACGCTCCCTCTCCGAGTTGCCCGAGACGGAAGGAGATGTCCACGCCCTCCGTCACGAGATCGACGATCCTGTCGTTCAGGACCAGTTCCAGATTCAGTTCGGGCCACGCTGCACGAACCCGCGTCAACGCCTCCGGCACGACCGTCTCGCCAAAGCAGTGCGGCGCCGCGATGCGAATCGTTCCCCTGAGAATCTGCCCGTCGTTCGACACTTCGGCGACCGCCTGCTCGACGGCGCCCAGAATCTTCCTGCTGTGCTCGTAGAAGGTGACGCCTTCGGGCGTGCAGTTGAATGCGCGTGCGCTACGGAGCAACAGCCGGCAGCCAAGGTGCTTCTCGAGCCGCTCGATGCGCTCGCTCGCGGCCGGCTGACCGATGTTCAGATCTCTCGCCGCGCTGGAGATACTCCCGCGCTCGACCACCCTGACGTAAATGCGCATGGCTTCCAGCAGATTCATGACGCACAGCCTGCTTTTGCACCGCCCCGGTCTGCGGACCGCTGACGGCATGCGTCGCTTCTTCCCTTCGGTTTTACCTCTTCCATGTCCTGGCTCCAGTATTACGCGCAGCAAGGTCCCGGCATCGGGACCCTGCACCGCCTGTTCAATGGAAGAAAGAGTAAGACCGCAGGGGTAGTCGCGGAGTGCACAAATCGGGCCGCCTCGCACCAGTACAGTTCTGCTACGATCCCGGCACCGGGCGAACGCCTGCCGGTGCGAGCGCGGACAGGCCAGGGAGGCCAGTACAACTTGTCGCAACGAAACGCCAGGGGAATCGTCGGATGAACCTCTATGAGAAGCTTGCAGACGACATCGAGAAGTCGATCCGCCAGGGCGTGTACGTTCATGGCGAACGCCTGCCGTCGGTAAGACAGATCAGCCAGCAGCACCGGATCAGCGTCACGACGGCTATCCGTGCGTATCTGCTGCTCGAAAGCCGCGGCCTCGTGACAAGCAGGCCCCAATCCGGCTATTTCGTCAACTTCCAGAACGATGAGGGCGAGCGAAAGACGCTTGAACTCCGGCCGTCGAAACCGGTTCCGATTTCGTCGCCGGTCGACGTCAGCCGGCTGGTGCTTTCGACGCTGCGCTCGATCGGTGTCGACGATGCGGTGCCGCTCGGTTCACCCTACCCCGACCCGAGTCTGTTTCCATTCGACAGGATCAACCGGTACGCCTACGACGCGGGCCGAAGCAACACGCAGTGGGGCGTGACGGACGCGCTACCGCCCGGCAACGCGAAGCTCGTGCGGCAGATCGCGCGTCGCTACCTCGAGAACGGCATGGCCGTCGATCCGAACGAGATCATCATCACGGTCGGCGCGACAGAGGCGATCAATCTCTGTCTTCAGGCGGTCGCGAAACCCGGCGACGTGATCGCCGTCGAGTCGCCGACGTTCTACGCGATGCTTCATGCGATCGAACGGATGGGCATGAAGGCGATCGAGGTATCGACGCATCCGGAGCATGGCATCGATATCGAGGCACTCGCTGCGATCGTGGAGACGCAGCCTGTCGCCGCCTGCATGGTCATGCCGAACTTCCAGAATCCGCTGGGCTTCCAGATGCCCGACGAGCGCAAGCGCGAGCTGGTCGGGTTCATGACGAAGCGGGATATTCCGGTCATCGAAAACGGTGTCTACAACGAACTGCACTTCACCGGCACGCACCCCAGCACGTTGAAGTCTTTCGATACGAAGGGACTGGTACTTCATTGCTCGTCGTTCTCGAAGAGTCTGACGGAAGCCTACCGGATCGGCTGGGCGTTGCCGGGGCGCTACCGCGATCAGGTCGAGAAGCTCAAATTCCTGAACACGTTGACCTCTCCGGCGATTCCGCAACTGGCGATTGCGGAATTCCTCGAACGCGATGGTTTCGAGCATCATCTGCGAAGGGTGCGCAAGGCGTATGCGCAGCAGGCGAAGCTCATGAAGGCGACCGTCTCGCGTTTCTTTCCCGAGGGCACGCGCATGTCGAACCCCGCGGGCGGCTACGTGCTGTGGGTCGAACTGCCTCCGAAGGTCGACGCGATGCGGCTCTACAAGCTCGCACTCGACCAGGGTATCACCATCGGACCGGGCTACATGTTCTCGGTCTCCGAGACGACCTACCGCAATTTCATCCGCCTCAATTACAGCAGCCCGTGGTCGAACGAAATCGAGCAGGCGGTGATCACCGTCGGCAAGCTCGCCGCGATATGCGCCCGCTAGCGGCACGCTGGCCACTGACGGATGCGTCGATGCACCCTTTTACGTCAGTTGATAAGCGCGCACCGGTACGATCTCGTCGGGAATGTCACACCCGCACAGTTCGAGAATCGATCGCTCGATATTGCAGGTCATGGCGTCGAGCGCCAGCGCATTCGGCGCGAGACTGAACGGCTCCGCGACTTCACTGGCAATCGCTTCGAGCGCAATCAGCGTATAGGCGAAGAAGACGCAAAGCAGCGGCGTGAACAACTCCGTCGAATCGACAAGACCGAACGGCAGCAAAACACAATACGCGTAGACGGTTCGGTGAAGCAGCACGCTGTAAGCAAACGGAATGGGCGTGGACGCGATCCGCTCACATCCTCCAACGGTCTTTCCCAATTCGTTGATCTGAGCGTCGAGCATCCAGAGCTTCGTGTCCGTTATCGATGCCCGGCATTGCAGATCGGCGAAGTCGCGACGAAGCTCATTGAGAAGCACAGACGGCTTGTAGCAGGTGTGCTGCAACGCCTCGGTTCGCGTGCGCCCGAGCAGGCGAAGGAGGTCCGGCGTCGGGTCGGTTCTTCGCAACTGGTGCTTCAGCGCATAGACACTCGCAATCAGGATACGGGCCGTGGCAAGCCTGTCGGCGCTGTCCGGGACGTAACACAGCATCTGCGACGTCAGCGCCCGCGCGGCGTTCAGCAGGTTGCCCCAGAGATGGCGAGCCTCCTGGAACCGCTCGTAGCTGGCGTTATTGCGAAACGCCAGAAAGATCGCGAGCGCAAGGCCGAATAACGTGAAGGGCGCCGTATTGAGCGGCACCTTCTCGCCGAAAATACGCCCTTGCGTCAGCACGGCGAGACTGCTGATCACCCCCATGAAAATCAGCTGGGGAATAATCGATTGCAACACAGAACCGTTCCAGACAAACAGCAACCGGAGCCAGTTTTCCTTTGGCCTCACAATCATGATGTGCTCTTGTAGTGTACTGACTGGCGGATGGCCGCCCGGGTCATTCAATCGTTGCGCCGTCACCCTCAGTGGTAGCCGGCGTCCCCTTCCCGCACCTTGCCCCGGAATACGCGGTACTGCATGGCGTTGTAGACGAGGATAACCGGCAGCACGATCACCGTGCCGACCAGCGTAAACAGCTGGCTCGAGTGGCTCGACGATGCTTCCCATATCGTCAGGGACGGCGGAACGATGTTCGGCCAGATGCTGATGAGCAGGCCGCTGTAGCCAAGAAAGCACAGTCCGAGCGTGAGAAGAAAAGGCGTCGCCTCATACCGCAATCGCAGCGAGCGGAAGATGCCCCACACACAGGCGATGACAAGGATCGGCACCGGCAGGAACCAGCCGAGATTGCCGCTTCCGAACCAGCGGTGCGCCACCGCCGGCAATCCGATCACGGTCCACAGACTCACAACGGCCATCACTCCGAGCAGAACGCCCACGAGCGGCCGCATCACCTCGCGCATCTTGCGCTGCAGCTCGCCTTCGGTCTTCAGGATGAGCCAGCCGCAGCCGAGCGTCGCATACGTGAAGAGCACGCCGATCCCGCAGAACAGGCTGAACGGCGAAAGCCAGTCGAACGGGCCGCCGGCGAAACGGCCATCGACGATCTTGATGCCCTGCAGCAGCGACCCCAGCACGATGCCCTGGCAGAGCCCCGCGAGCGCGGAACCGCCAATGAAAGCAAGGTCCCACGCGTGCTGGGTCCGGACGGCCTTCGCGCGCAGTTCGAAGGCGGCCCCGCGGAAGATCAGGCCCACGACCATCAGGATCAGCGGCAGATAGTTCGCCGGCAGCAGCGTCGAATAGACCACCGGGAACGCCCCGAAAAGCCCCGCGCCGCCGAGCACGAGGAACGTCTCGTTACCGTCCCAGACCGGTGCGATGGTGTTGAGCATCACTTGCCGGTCGCCCTTAGCCTCGAAGAACGGGAACAGCAGGCCGATGCCGAGATCGAATCCGTCCAGCATCACGTAGATGAAAACGCCGAGTCCGATGATCGCGGCCCACACGACAGGAAGATCGATTTGCATGGTGTCACTCCCCTTCCAGTGCGTCGAGCGGGCGATTGTTCAATATCGGATGCCGGCGGGACTTGCGGCCTTCGATATGTTCTTCAGGTCCGCGCTTCATCATCTTCATCATGTAGTAGAAGCCCATGCCGAACACCAGGAAATACACCAGCACGAAGATCAGCAATGAGACCCCTGCCTGCTGGGCGCTAATCGGCGAGAGCGAATCTTTAGTACGCAAGACACCGTAAACCGTCCAGGGCTGGCGGCCGACCTCCGTCGTGATCCACCCGGCCAGTAGCGCCACGATTCCGGAAGGCCCCATGCACAGCACGAAACGCTGATACCACCGCGTCTCGTAGAGGCGTCCGCGCAGCCTGAGCACGAGGCCGACGAGCGCCGTCAGCAGCATCAGCATGCCGAGACCCGCCATGATCCGGAATGTCCAGAACACGATCGGCGAATACGGACGGTCCTGCGGGGGAAACTCCTTGAGACCACGGATTTCTCCGTTCCAGCTATGGGTCAGGATGAGGCTGCCCAGGTGCGGTATCTGGATCGCGTAGCGCGTCACTTCCGCATCCATGTCGGGCAGACCGACCAGATTGAGCGCGGTGCCGCCTTTCTCGGTGTCCCACAGTCCTTCGATCGCCGCGATCTTGGCCGGCTGATATTCGCGTGTGTTGAGGCCATGCGCATCGCCCACGACAATCTGTATCGGCGTCAGGAAAAGCAGGATCCACAGCGCCATCGAAAAACTGCGCGTGACGGGTTTGTCGCGGCGGCCTTTCAACAGATGCCACGCGCCGCAGGCGGCAACGATGAAACCCGCGACGATGAATGCCGCGATGGTCATATGCGCGAGGCGATACGGAAACGACGGGTTGAAAATCACCTTCATCCAGTCGACCGGTACGATACGGCCATTCTCGATGGCGAATCCTTGCGGCGTCTGCATGAAGCTGTTCGACGCGAGAATCCAGAACGTGGAAATGAGCGTGCCCGCCGCAACCATGAGCGTTGCGAAGAAGTGTCCGCGTGGACCAACACGTTGCCAGCCGAACAGCATGACGCCGAGAAAGCCGGCCTCGAGAAAGAACGCCGTCAGCACTTCATAGGTGAGGAGCGGCCCCGTGATGTTGCCGGCAACGCTGGAAAATCCGCTCCAGTTGGTGCCGAACTCGTAGGCCATCACCACACCCGAGACCACCCCCATGCCGAAGCCGACCGCAAAGATCCTCGACCAGAAGAGAAACATCTCTTTGTAGGCGACGTCGCCGGTCAGCAACCAGCGCCACTCCAGCACGGCGAGGAAACTGGCCATGCCGATGCTGATCGCGGGAAAAATGATATGAAACGAAACCGTGAACGCAAACTGCAACCTGGCAAGGTGGAATGCATCGAAGATTTCCATGATTGGTCAATGGCTCCAGGTGACAACAGCATTTGCGTAAAAACGGACGCCATGTGGCGACGGGACGACCGCGCGCCTCATCGAGCGCGATAACACACGCTCTGCTGGACAACAGATTGAACGGGAATCGCACGCATGTGCGGCAATGCGGATACGCGATCGCCGCCGGATGTTTCTGGCAGGACAGCGTGCCCGTCCGGCCTGTGTATGTCGTGGCGGGGGAACCCCCGGGGGGGGCGCGGGGGGGGGGCCCCG